>JBJMOW010000003.1:0-16278 GCA_045803545.1 Gemmatimonadaceae bacterium
CCCAATTCATTCCGGTATGTCCAAGCAGCATCGGGCCAATCGCGAGTGCGGCGAATATCGCGATTTCGCGTGGAGGCTGAGGACCGACGGCGGCGCCACGCGAAACTGCGATCACCGACAGGGCGACAAATGCAGTGCTATACACGATCGCGACATAGGCCCATATGCCGAGGGTCGCGCGCAGTCTGCGGCCAATCGTATAGTAGATGGCTGCTGTCACAGCGGCGGAAAGGGCGAGCAGATTGCCGACGAGAGGGCGATTGCCGGATGCCAACCCGCCACCAAGATCGGGCGCAGCGATAATGCAGGCGCCGAGGATTGCGACGGCAATCCCTGCGATCTGTCGATTGGATGGCACTTCCCTGAGGGCCACGGCGGATATCGCCGCCACGACCGCTGGCTGCAGACTCACCAGAGTCACCGAAGCCGCAATGGTAGTTAGATGGATCGAAGCATTCCATGCCCAAAAGTGGAGTGCCAGCGCGAGTCCTCCCGCCGCCGCGAGCGCGGCCTCGCGCGAATTCATGCGAGCCCAGTCGCGCCACTCGCCTGTTGCAATGAGGAAACCCGCGACGATCACAAGCGAAAATCCCAGGCGCCAAACCGCGATCACGGCGGGATCTGCATTCGACAGGCGCACGAGCGGCCCTGCGAGCGAGATGCCGAGTAGCGAGATCGCTAGGACCGGATAAGGGTTGCGCTGCATCGAGAGCAACTTAGTGCGAGAGCAAGGAACAGCGAACTGCGCGTTGCGAGTTGCCAGACTGCACAGATGCCAGTTGCCAGTCAGCTCACAGTGAGCTGGGATAAAAAAAAGAAGCCGGCGCGCGAGCGCCGGCTTCTTTTTTCTTCCCACGAACCTTTACTCAGACTTGGGCGTCTTGACCAATCGCATCTCTGCCGCCGCCCGTCCCGCGTGCTTGAGCACCTTGTCGTCGTACTGGTGACAGTTCGGCGTGTTGCGTCCTCTCACGCAGCCGTTGTAGCGCAGTAGCGCAACGCGCGTGTTCGGTGACCCATCGAGGGCCGCCTTAAGAATCTGAACGCCGTGACAGATATTGCTCTCGACGTCGAACAGGTCCGACGATCCGCATCCCCACTTGCCGCCGTGAAGCGGCATCACCTGCATCAGGCCGCGGGCGCCGACCGAGCTCTTGGCGTGCGGATTCAGGTCCGCATCTTCGGTGAGCAGCACGCCGACGAGAAGTGCGGGGTCGATCTTCTCCTTCTCGCCCTGCTCGACGATCGCGTCGGCAATGCGGAAGGCAAGACCACGGTCATGGGTGTACTGATTCAGGACCTCACCGATGCGAAATGCCTGCTCGGTGGGCTGTGAGGCGTCGACGATCGCCGCCGGCAATCTGAGAAGCTTGCCGGGGTTGGCGTACAGCGGATGCTGCTGCGATATCGTCCACACTGCGCCGCCAACGAGCAACCCGCCCAACGCAATCGCGTGGGAAGCTGCGCGCAGCGCCGACTTCATTGGCGAAGCCAGCTTCGGCGGAGGTGCATCAAGCGGTCTAAGTGACTTCTTCACAGGTTCTCCTGGAATTAGTACAGCCCGAGTGCGCTTAAACGAGAGGGACAAGCACCCTTCCCTTCTCGTCGCGGTACGCCCGGCCCAACCGATCCGCAAAACCGTGCAACACTTCCATATCCCGCTCACGAACGCGGTACTGCGCTGCTGTCGTCGGGAGCCTGTAAGTAGCGATGCTCTCCGTCGCCGGCAGTTTCTTCACCTGCATTCGTCCCTTCACCAGCTCCGCTCCTCTGGGCTTGGCGAAGTCCCACATTCTTCGACCGATCTGCGAGTTCGTCAGCGGACAATCGGGATAACGCGCCCGGATGTACCTGATGAAATACTCGTTGTCGATCAGCCTTTCTTGCCCTTCATCCGGCGGCTCGGCCACCACAAACGCTGGCCTCTGCCCCGGTGGCGTCTGCCATCGCCTCAGATCCTCGGCCTCAAGCGAGACCTGGATCTTGGCGCCTAGCACCGCCGCTATCTGCTGCAAAAGATCGAGCGAGACATTGTAGTCCTCGTCGTGCTCGATATTGCGAATTGTGGACGGCGACACTGGTCTGGCCATACGTGCCGCAACGTCTTCACGACGTAGACCTCTGAGCTTTCTGATTCGCTCGAGTTCCCGTCCTATCCATTCTGCCATTGCAAATCTATTGTGGTAATGCGGCTGCTGAGATACGTATAACGGTACCAGTATTGACGCATTCGGTCAAGAAAAAGTTTTGCCGAAGGGTGGGACACCCAACCGCGCAAAAGACATCAATGTGTGTTGGATGTGCGCAAGTGGCTGTGGCAGAGCGACTTGCAATACTGCAGTGCTAACCTGCGGCGCTACTCAGATGTTTAGAGAGGTTGCGCGCGACCTACTCGGACGCCCCAAAACTGAGCATCGATGTCGCCGCCTGCTCCGCGAACTTGAGGACTTTCCCCGAATAGGTGTGGCAGTTCGGAGTGTTCGTGCCGCGCACGCAGCCGTTGTAGCGCTGGAGCGCCTGGGCAACGTTGGGCGATCGCTTGATCAAATCCGCGAGGATGCTCACCCCATGGCAGATATTGTTGTCGATCGCAAAGAGATCCGTGGATGGACAGCCCGCCCATTTCCCAGCGTGGAAAGGCATCACCTGCATCAGCCCGCGGGCGCCCACAAAACTTTTCGCCTTGGGATCCAGCTTCGCGTCTTCAGTAAGGACGACTCCAACGAGCAACGCTGGATCGATGTTTTTCTTACCACCCTGGACCACTATGGCCGAGGCAATGCGACGAGCGAGAACGGTATCACTCGTGTATTTGTGGAGAGAGAAGGCGACCTTCTGAATTTCTTCCTGGGCCTTGGCATCGGTCGGCGCGACATAGGGCTCTGTTCCAGGCGTCGTCGCGGTTACCAGTGCGGGTGGCAGATGAAGCAGCTCCCCAGGTTTCACGAATTGGGGATGCTGCATCCGGAGAGTCCACACAGTTCCGGCAGCGAGAAGGACCACCGCTCCAAGTGCGTGGAGACCCGTCTTCAGCACCCTCTTCCAACGTTGGGCCGGAGGCTTGATAGGTCTCCGAACTGCCACATTGGTGAAGGGATTTCCGGCCCCTGACTGGCGCTTGTCGTTCTCGAGGTCGGCCATGCCAGCTTCGGTTGCACCTCACATGCCAAACCCGGTATGGAGATTGCCCTCCCGCCCGTGCGCACCCCCCATTACACTGACCGGCGATGAAAGAGTCTGAGGGACTTTACCGTACCTTCCGCTTCCTCAAAAAAGCGTTGCTTGGTATTGCACTCGTAGTCGTGGCCCTGGTGCTGTTTGGATATTTCTTCTTCATGCGCCATGTCGATGCTCCGAAAGCGTGGGCTGCCGCCGACCGTGAGCTTCAGGGAGGCATGCTCCACTACGGCGAGAAGCTGGAACGGCAAGCAAAGGTGTTCGTGCGCCGTCCGAGCGATTACTATCGCGGGGCCAACGGCATTCTCTACGCGACGAACGATCGAGTGATCTTTATCGGCGTCGCGCCCAGCGAAAAGACCGACAATCCCGACGCGCCTCCAACCATCCTCACGCAGGAATTTCCCAACGACACCCTCCTTCGGCTGCAGAGCCGTCGGCTGTACTTCCTCACCGCCCATGGCGTCGACGTCACTCGCCCCGGGGTCCCGCGCGGCCAGTTTGCCGCGATAAGCGGTCAGGAGTCGGCGCTCGATTCCCTCACCAACTACGTCAACGCGATACACGACGCGCAGCGTGCGTCCGCCGCCGAGGAACACCGTCTACGGGAAGCAGTGGCGGCCCTCATCCGCCAGCCCATCTACTATACCGTCAAACGTGGCGACGCTCTTTCCCTGATCGCCACCAAGTTCGGAGCGACCGCGGATCAGATCCGGCAATGGAATCAGATCGAGGGAGATCGCGTCAAGATCGGACAGCGTCTGCTGGTGAAGCCCGCAAAGAAATAGTATGGTACCTCAGACGCGACTGACGCGCGTCTTTCAACCGGAGCGCACCAATGGATGATCTGAAGCAGACGCTGGACAAGCTGCGGGACGAGCTCACCAACGCGGGGAAGCGACTGGCCGAGCTCGCAGAAAAGGGAAAGGCGGAGCTTCCGGCTGCAGCCAAGAAAATCGACGAGGAATATCAGCGATTGCAGAAGCTGCTGGATGCCGCGGTGGACAAGCTGCGGCACCGATAGTCCGAAACGGGGCCCGCTAGACCAGGTGCGGTCGGGCCTCGTGTCCCGCTCGATAGGCCGACAAGATCTGGATATCCCCCACCGTGGGCACCGCGAGGGAGTAAACAATTCCCAGCCGCCAGCTCTCATGAGCCAAGTGGTGCCGCTTGTAAACGATGTAAGGTGCATCCTGGATCGAGAGCTTCACGCAATCATCCTGGATATCGGATAAAGGCTTATCCGGGAGACAGATCTCGGGGGGTGGCTCGTCGCCGAACTCCAATCGCAAGACTTCGGCACGTGACGTTATGAGCCAGCATTCCATTGAGCGCGAATTGAGATGTTGTGGATACAAGGAGCGCAATCTGCGCCTGACGAATGGTCGCGTCCAGTCCAAAATTTCGCTTCGCAGTTACGGACAGGTGACCAACAGCGACGAGGCCGCGGCCGCATCAACGGAACACGTTTTGGAAGTCTTTGAATGCGAAGCGGTTGCTTGCCAGCTGGGTGGCGTTCCGGCGCTTGCCACCGCGTTGATGGTTACATCGACGGTGGGTTTGAAACCCTGCGCGACGCCATCGCCCGAAAAGTACGCGCCTGAATTGTCCTCGGCGTAGAACTGCTCATAGAGGACAAAGTTCCGGAGATCGGACTTCATCGACGCGACGTAGGCGGCTTCCTTGGCGCTGACGAAGCGGGCAATTGCAATCCCCGCCAGTACGCCAATAACGACAACGACAACAATCAGCTCGACCAGCGTGAAGCCTTTTCTGCTGCCGCGCATGCGCACCGGGAAGCGGGGAACGAGCTTGTGTTGCTCCGCTCAGAAAGTCTTGGTTTTGCCCGCGGGGCGCAAGACAATCTTATTTGGTCGCGGTTCCGGTCCCTTTCCCCTGGAACAACGGGAGATACTGGCCGTAACCTTCGGCCGCGAGACGCGAGACTGGAATGAATCGCATAGCTGCCGAATTCATGCAGTAGCGAAGTCCGGTCGGGCGCGGACCGTCGTCGAAAACGTGTCCGAGGTGTGAATCGGCGGTCGCCGATCTGAGTTCAGTACGAGCGAAGCCCAGTAGCCTGTCCGTTTTCGTCTTGATGTTCTCCGGTGCCAAAGGCCTGGTGAAGCTCGGCCAACCTGTGCCGGACTCGTACTTGTCGAGGGAGCTGAAAAGTGGCTCGCCCGACACCACGTCGACGTAAATGCCAGCCTCGTGGTTGTCCCAGTAAGGGTTGTTGAAGGGAGTCTCGGTGGCTGCACGCTGCGTTACGGCGTACTGGAGCGGCGTCAGTTTCTTTCTCAGCTCGGCGTCGGGAGGCTTCACGAAAACACGGCGAACCGCAGCAGTGGCTGCTGGAGCTGGATGCGTGGACTGGGCCGACAGCGCGGCGCTGACACAGCAAAGCAAGAAGCCAGCAGCAGCGAGAGAGGTCAAAGCCGGGAGATCGAACACGCGCAATACTCTATAGTTGTGCACCGGAGCTCCAAAAAAGTGGGTGTGACTCACCTCTATAGTACGCCGAGATGCCGCGATTGGTCCACGCCCAGTCGATGCGCTCTCGACTTCCGGACGACCTGTCTACAGTCCTGTGACTACGTGCTTCGTCCGCGAAGGAGCTCGATCCATCGGGCGAATTCGTCAATGAACTTTTTCAGGAACTCCCGCGTCGAGTCGTTAGTGAGATTCCCCGCGTTGTCGAAAAGGCCGGCGGCTCCGCCAACGTAGGCCTCGGGCTGCTGCAGGGTGAGCACGTTGAGGAACACGAGCATCTGTCGGAGATGGTGGTTCGCGCCGAACCCGCCGATGGCGCCGGGAGACACGCTCACAACAGCACCAGGCTTTCCGTTCCAGGCGCTCTTTTCGCGAGGCCGCGATCCGACATCGATTGCGTTCTTGAGTGCGCCCGGCACAGAGCGGTTGTATTCGGGAGTAGCGAACAGTACGGCGTCGAGCGCCGTCACTCTCTCGCGGAACGCTATCCACTCGGCGGGCGGATTCGACTCGAGATCCTGGTTGTAGTGCGGGAGCTGCGAGATTTCGAGCGTTTCGAGTCGCAGCGAAGGCGGCGCGAGACCGATGATGGCATTTGCAACTTTGCGTGTAAAGGAATCCTTGCGCAAACTGCCGACAAAAACGCCGACGCTGAGTTGTGTTGTCATAGATTGATGTGTGAGATGAACGTCACGACGCCAGCAGCAAAGCAGGGTCCAGGCCAGTGACGCCACAGCCGAGCTCGTCGTCCAATGGACGTGCGAGCTTCATATGTACCAACGCTTTCCGAGCTCGCGATCGCGATTACTCCTGGCCCGGAGGCCATGTGAAGTTCCATTCTCTCGTTGGTGCAGTTTTAGGCGTCGCGGTTTGCGCGACGGTGTCGTCGGCGCAAGTTTGTCAGGGTGACCTCTCCTTCCGCGGCAGCTCGAAACATATCGGCGGCGCGCTGGGGATGTCGGACAACGCGACGTCGTTCGGCGGTGGACTCAGCGTCGGGCACTCGCAGGGTTGGTACGGCGGCGGATCACTCGGTGTGGTGAGCTATGACCCGACCGGCAGTGCCATCGCCGTTGGTGGCGGACTTGGTTACGCGATGCCGATGCAGAAGAGCAAGTGGCAGGTGTGTCCCGGCGGAACGCTGACGCTCGGCTTCGGGCCAAATTTTGGACCCGTGCACGGTTCATCGCAGACTATCACGATGGGAGCGTCGTTCGGTACGGCGATGCCGCTGACGAAGAGCACGAACCTGCTTCCCTTCGGCTCGGTAGCGTTCGGACACACCCGTTTTGCGCAGAGCGGCAACGGCAATTCGTCCTCACTCGGCGACAGCTACATCCTCTTTGGCGCAGGCGCGGGTTTCCAGTTGACGCCTTCGCTCGTACTGCGTCCTGCGCTCTCCCTCGCGGCAGCCGCGGACTATATCGACGACACGTCTTTCAGCTTCGGAATAACCTTCGCGCTGCCGCACTAATGGGTGGCTGACGAATGCAGTTTGCTTTTCGAGAAGGGCGCGGAATTCCGCGCCCTTCTTGCATCGTGACTAGATACCGAGCCAGGCCTCTGCTTCCTTCAGGTTGCGGAAGACCCGAAACTTGTCCGAGAGTCTCGGCGTGAAGTTGATATTTCCGTAGGAGTCCGAACACCGCATCGCCCGACGCGACGAAGGCCATGCAGTTCCGACTCGGAGGCGAAGCCTCGAGTAGGGCGACGGCGACGTGATGCTTGACAACGTCAACCATCTACTTGATAATAGCAAAAGTCGAGCGTGTGGGGAGACGATGAGGTGCGAAGCTTGTGAGTAAGGCGCGCAGTCGTATGACCATAGACCAGATCGCGGTCATCCGGGAATTCAATCGCTCGTACACGAAGCACCTGGGCGTGCTCAACCGCGAATTCCTCCAGACCCCGTTTTCTCTGGCCGAGGGAAGGGTTCTATACGAGCTGTATCATCACGGGCCAATGACTGCGAGCGCCATTGGCCAGGAACTGGGCCTCGATCCAGGCTACCTGAGTCGCATCCTACGGGGATTCAATCGCAGGCGCCTTCTTGGAAAGGAGCCCTCGTCTACGGACGGTCGCCGGACTTTTCTCCGCCTCTCGGCAGCCGGGCGCCGCGCACTGGAGGAAATCGACGAGCGCCAACGCCGAGTGGTGTTGCAAATGCTCGAGCACATGTCCAGCGCCGAGCGTAGTCAGCTTATCGGCGCAATGCACAAGATCGAGCGCGTCCTGGGTCTCTCCCCTGCCCGGGCGACGCCTTACCTGCTGCGTCCACACCAGCCGGGAGACATCGGGTGGATCATCCACCGGCAGGGCATCATTTACAACGTAGAGTACGGATGGGATGAGACTTTCGACGCGCTCGCAGCCGATGTCCTCTCGAAATTCATTGTCAACTTCAATCCGAAGCGTGAGCGTTCGTGGATCGCCGAGCGCGATGGCGAGATTGTCGGCTCGGTCTTTTGTGCGGAGAAAACGAAAAGCGTGGCGGCCTTGCGACTGCTATACGTCGAGGCCTCAGCGCGCGGACTCGGTATCGGGACGCGTCTCGTCGACGAATGCATCAGTTTCGCTGGTCGTGTCGGCTACAAGAAGCTCTCGCTCTGGACGAACAGCGTGCTGCACTCCGCGCGCCGCATTTACGAGCAGGCGGGATTCGAGCTCGTCGATTCAAAGCCCCATCACAGCTTCGGCAAAGACCTGGTTGGACAGACCTGGGAGCTAAAGCTGTGAGCGCGACGAATGTTGCGTCTCGCGCACCAACGTGCTCATCGCACCTTCAGGCGCTCGACGATGGCCCGGATGCGGGGGTCGGACCTAATGGGAGCATAGAGCGGGTCCTCGAGCGAGAACATAATTCCACCAACGTTCGACGCGGCGGCCTTCACCAGCCACTGGGTCGCCGATTCCCTGTCGCCGAGCCTCATGAACGCGTTTGCGAGCAGGTCTTCGCGAACGTACTCGGTGTTGGCACGCGCGAGCGCCTGCCGTAGCACCTCACGTCCACCCGACGAGTCGCCCGCACTAATGAGGTTTACAGCCAAGTAGGCTAGATCCCGCCCGCTCGGGGTCGGACCGCTCCAGCGCCGCCACGCCGCGACGGCTCCGCTTCGGTCGTTTGCAGCCTGACTACGGAGGGCTTCGCATTGCGCTGCGAGCCGGTCCTGAATCCGCGCGGCCCGAACGCAGATCGCGCGCGCACTGTCGGGCGACAGTTTCGCGAAATCGAGCGAAAGGATGAAGGGGTTCCAAACTCCGAACGACAGTGGGTTGAGTCGCTGCGCCCGCTGAGCAACCGCCCGCGCAGAGTCTGGTAGATGCAGATAGGTCGTGAGTAGGAAGGGGTACCACCCGCCTGCCGCGACATTGGCGGAATCCAGTTTCAGGGCCTGCTCCATCTGCTTCGAGGCGCCCGCGGGATCATAGCCGTATGTCATCGACCACAAGCCCACCTGTGCGTGCGCGTCGGCGAGTGTGGGGTCGAGCGCCAGCGCGCGATCGGCAGCGCGCCGCATTTGCGGACCCGCCATCGCCGCCGGCACGAAATCATCCGCCATGTAGCCCCACGCATCGGCCAGCGCGGCCCACGCATCGGCGTAGGTCGAGTCGAGCGCGATGGCAGCTTCGGCGTGCGAGATGGCGGAACGGAGCGAGCTGGCCGTGAACTGATCCGTCTCGAGCCGCGCGCGTTGCACGAGTTCGTGCGCTTCGTTGCTGCGAGTACCGCGGGCCCGCACAGCGGTGGAGGTCGCAGGTGACAGAGAAAGATTGAGCGCGCGCGCAATGGCAGTGACGAGCTCGTCTTGCAGCGCGAACTGATCCTGGTCACTCGCGTCGAACGCATCCGACCAGAGGAGGTCGTCGTTCGCGACATTGACGAGCGACGCCGTCGCGCGAAATCGCGTCCCTGAACGCGCCATCCTTACCATTACGATCGCACCGACGCCCAGCTCCTTCCCGGCCTCACCCACCGTGCGCCCATGCATGACGCTCAACGGGGTGTAGGCTCGCACCGATAGCCCCGGGATCTTCGACAGCTTGGTGGTCAAGTCGCTCGACAGACCATCGGCGAGAAAGGCGTGTGCAGTGTCGGCGCCGATGTCCGTCGGAAGCACAGCGATGCTGCGCAGCCTGGCCGCGCCGCCGGTGCGCGTTGCAAGGAGCCAGCTCGCGATGACGATGAGAACGACCGCCGCCGTTGCGAGCGCAGCCCAGCGGCGCGCACCTCGGCTCGAAGGAGCCATCACCGGCGCTGTCTGCGTGCCAGTTGGAATCATTCCCCCACTCGGAGTCGCGATCTCGTCCAGCGCGTGCACCACCTCGTCTGCGCTCTGCGGGCGATCGGCTGGACGTTTCTCCAGGCAGCGCATCACCAGCGCCGCGAGCGCGGGCGGCAGTGAGGCGCGCCGCTTGTTGATTGCCTCGGGCGCTTCGGCCACGTGCGCCGCCAGCAAGTTCTGCGGCGTGCGGCCCGCGAACGGCGGCTGCCCCGTGAGCAGCTCGTAAGCGAATACGCCAAACGAATAGATGTCCGCGCGGTGGTCCACACTGGGATCGCCGCTCGCCTGCTCGGGCGACATGTAGGCTGGCGTGCCGAGCGCGACACCGACCGACGTGATGCCGGCGTGCTCAGCGTTGGTCGATGCGGTCAGCGCCTTCGCGACGCCGAAATCCGTGACCATTGCGCTCCCCCCAGAGAGAAGCACGTTGTCGGGCTTGAGGTCGCGGTGCACGATTCCGTGTTCGTGCGCATACGCGAGCGCGGACGCGACCTCGCGCAGAATGCGAATCGCAGTGTTGACGGGCAGCTCGCCGTGACGCGCGAGGCGAACCCGCAGCGACTCGCCGTCCACGAACGGCATCGTGAAGTACGGCAGGCCGTTCGACTCGCCCGCGGTGAGCAGCGGCACAATGTGTGGATGCTGGAGCTTGGCCGCGAGGAGGATCTCGCGCTTGAAACGTTCGAGCGAGACCTGGGCTGCGGTCTCCGGCGGGAGCACCTTGATCACGACCTTGCGGCCGAGCGCCGCCTCCTCGGCGACGAACACGCGTGACATCCCACCGCCGCCGAGCTCGCGCTCGAGCGTGTAGCGTCCGCTCAGGGTCGCCTGAAGCTGGTCGCGCAGATCAGAAGAAGTCAGGCGTCGCTCGAGAGGGTTTTGCGAAATATCGGCGAACGGAGAGGAGGGGATTTGACAAAAAGCCTCGAGCGAAGCGAGAGGCGTTTGCAAAATACCGGCGGACCGTTTGCCCCCGCGCTCTGCGCGGGAGGCAAATCGGGACGGCGGGATTTGAACCCGCGACCCCCTGAACCCCATTCAGGTGCGCTACCGAGCTGCGCCACGTCCCGTTTTCCGTCCCCAATTCTTCGGGGAACAAGAGAGTGGGAGTATAGTGGCTCGCCTCGGCCTCTACAACCCGAATGAATTCATCGGGACTTCGAACCTGATGCCTGCTACCGCTCGCCGAAGGCCGTCCCTGCGGACGCGTTTTTGCATGCAGAGGGGACAAATTGCAAGTTCTCGGTGCGGGCCGGTCTCCAGAAGGTTCGGCTTGCCGAGAACTATTGCCGATTACCAGAGTTCTACCGAGTCGTCGATTTGTGTATTCATCAGAGCGTAGATGAACGATAAAGCAAAGAAGCACCCGAATTCCGGGCGCGCCTCCGGCAACCGTGATCCGGAGTCAACAACGCCAATCACTCCGATAGGCAACTCCGGTCTATCGGAGGCGATCAAGCATGGCAGCCGCATCTACCAGCTCATGGTCGAGAGCGTGCGCGATTACGCCATCTTCATGCTGGATCCGCGTGGCTACATCGCGAGCTGGAACGTCGGCGCCCAGCGTATCAAGGGATACACGGCCGACGAAATCATCGGCAGACATTTTTCAGTGTTCTATCCGCAGTCGGAGATCGACGCCGGCAAGCCCGCTCTCGAGCTCGAGATTGCAGCCCGCGAGGGACGATTCGAGGAAGAAGGGATTCGTCTTCGGAAAGATGGAACTGCATTCTGGGCGAGCGTCGTTCTTACGGCGGTGCGGGACGACGACGGAGCGCTCGTCGGGTACGCCAAGGTCACACGCGACCTGACGGAGCGCCGCGCTGCCCAGCAGCGGGCGATCGCTGACGCACGGCGCCTCGCCGAAGCAGAGGCCGCCAGTTCAGCAAAGAGCGAATTTCTGACGGCGATGTCCCACGAGCTGCGCACTCCACTGAACGCGATTGGCGGCTATGCAGACCTGCTCACCCTTGGGCTCGGCGGTCCCATGACCGCCGAACAGGCACAATATCTCGACCGGATCCGGCGCAGTCAGCAACATCTAATGGGGATTATCACCGACATTCTGAACTTCAGCCGGATCGAGGCCGGTCAGATCAGCTATACCATCGCACCGGTGGTGTTGTCCAACGTCGTCGACACAGTGTTGCCGATGGTCATCCCGCAAGCGACTTCCAAAGGAATTCAGCTCGAGCGCGGGATGAGCACGGCGCAGGCGATCGCACTCGCCGACCAGTCGAAGGTCGCGCAGATACTACTGAATCTGCTGTCCAACGCGGTGAAATTCACGAAGGGCGGTGGTCGAATAACGGTGGATGTCGAGTCCACGCCAACCCACGCGTGCGTTACGGTAAAAGACACTGGCTCTGGTATCCCGCCGGACAAATTGCAAACGATCTTCGAGCCGTTCGTCCAGCTCGGACGATCTTTCAGCAGCGCTCATGAAGGCACGGGACTCGGACTCTCCATCAGCCGAGATCTGGCTCAGGCGATGAAAGGAAACCTCACAGTATCCAGCGTGGAGGGCGTCGGTTCCACCTTCATCCTCAGCCTGCCCGTGAGCACGTGAGGCAAGTGCCGAGAGTCAAGGCGTAACGATTTTGCCAACGTAAAAGTCACCGAACTCCGCGTACTTCGCGCTCACTTCGTCGAAGCGCATGTCGGTGACCAGTTTCTTGAATTCCAGCGGGTCCTTTGCAAACAGAGTGACTCCCCATTCCCACGCGTCGAGACCAATCGCGCCGGTGATCACCTGCTGGACTTTTCCCGCGTAGCGTCGGCCAGTCAGGCCGTGAGCCTGCATGAGTTTGCTCCGCTCGTCCAGCGAAAGCGTATACCAGTTCTGTGACGCGTCCCGTCGCTTGGACATCGGATAAAAGCAGACGTACGGCATGTCAGATGGCAGCTCAGGGAAGAGTCGACGAGCGACGTGCGGGCTCGACCACTCCGTTGCGGAACGCTCGGCGAGCGACCGCGAATACACTTCATCTCCCACCTTCCCTCCGCGTGACTGAGTCTCGCGCGCGATTTCGGCCGTGATGTGGTAGAGTCCCGCCTCAGTGACGCTCAGAAACGTGCAAACAGGCGCCAGCACGCGTGACAAAGGCGTCGCTCTGAGCTCGTCCTGCGCGTCCCCAATAGCATCGAGTGAGTCACGGAAGTGGATCACCATGATGTCCGCGGTCGATCCAATTACTCGCGCAACGCAGCTCCAGCCGTTCGCCGATTTCGCGCCGGTCTTCTTCCTGGACTTTGATGCGGATCCGAGATTCGCTGCGCGCCTCAGAGCTGAAGCTGCGCCGTTTATCATTGGGTCGAATTTTCGCTGGCCAAGCCGCTCGCCATCGATGCGAAAAACCTGGTGCAGCGCGTACCATCCCTCGAGCGTGGCCGGAGGGTGCGCAATTGCTGGTGTAGTCATGAAGTAAAACTATGGGAACGCTCCTGCGCAGGCACCGTTTGCGTGAGATCCATTCGATCAGAACGCGGCTTTGCGTTGCACCAGCTTGGCAGCCAGATCCGATACAGCGCGCTCAGTCGCCTCGCCGATTGCGGTTGCGCGAAAATTGGTCGTGTTGACATCCGCGCCTCCGCCGCCGTTCGCTCCAATGCCGGCAACGCGAAGCCCTCCGCCTTTCGTGGAAATTCCCTCTCCGCTGACACTCGCCACGATTTCGCCGGTTACGGCGTTGATGACCCGAGCCGTTAGTGTCACTTCTGTCTTGTGCTGCTTGTAGTTGAGCAACCCCATAGTCGCAACGGTTGCGGCGACGCCTCCGAAGTTGTGCTCCTCGAATCCGAACTTCGTGACGGATCCATTGACGATGAACTGCGCGCCGTTGCCAGGCTGTGTCGGCTTGCGCTCGAGCAGACGAAAGGCGCCAGTCTCCAGAAGCTTCTCGACGAGCATGTCAGCAATTCCCACTCCGAGCTGCGAGGGATCGTAGTTTTCGTCTCCCGTGCCTCCGCGCATTCCGGCCAAAATGGCGGCCAGCCCGCGTTTGTCTCGCACCTGTGCGGTGACGGTGCCCGACTCGAATCCCATCACCATTAGCGTCGGCTTCTCCGAGCGCAGCGGAATGTTCGTGGGCGCGCTTGCTTCAGGCGTCACCGCCGCTGCGATGGCGTTGTCGACGGTCGTACGCTGCATCTGCGCAGTCAAGTCCCGACTTCCGGCGAGGAATAGGCTGCCAGCCGTCAGCAGGACGACTCGGTTAAAGCTCTTCATCTTACCTCCGGGTGAGTGTGACACTCGGAGATTACGCGCGACGAATGCGTCGCCAAATACGTAGGGTTACGTAGAAGCTGACGCAGGTCGAGAGAGCTTGTAGTTGCGGCCGCGAATCGCAACCAGAAGCGTCGGCACCATGTAAAGCGTGATTGGCGTCGACAGCGTCAATCCTCCGATCACTGCCAGCGCAAGCGGTTTCTGCAGCTCGCTTCCGGCGCCGAGGCCCAGCGCAAGCGGCAGCAGCCCGAACAGAGTGCACAAGGTGGTCATGAGAATTGGCCGCAGCCTTACACGGGCCGCCTCGACGATAGCATCGGCGAGCGGCAGATCGTCGGTCTGCATTCGATGCCGCGTAAAATCGAGCAGGATGATTCCGTTTTTGACAATGAGTCCGACGAGAAGAATCAGCCCCATGAAGGATGAGACGTTGAGCGGCGTTCCCGTGATCAGCAACAAACCCATCGCGCCCACGAACGAAAGCGGAGCGGCGAGAAGCACGATCAGCGCCTCGACGAAAGACTGAAACTGGAGCACCATCACCGCAATGACGCTCGCTGCCGCCAGCGCCAGCACCAACAGAAATCCGCGAAACGCTTCCTGCTGGCTGGCGTATTGTCCGCCGAGCTCGAGGCGAATGCCGGAGGGCGGAGGTTGTGCGGCGATTACCGCCTTCACATCTCCCATCACGGAGCCGAGCGAACGGCCGCTCACGTCTGCCGTCATCGCGATCATTTGCTGTTGGTCTTCTCGCAAGAGCTCAGCACGGGTTTCGATTGGAGTGAAGGTAGCCAGCGTTCCGAGAGGAACGGGTGCGCCGGTTTGAGTGGAGACTACCGGAATGGAGGCGAGCTGGGACGCGTTGAAGCGCACGCTGTCGGGGGCCCGCACACGCACTGCGATCGAACGATCCTCCAGCCGCACTTCGCCGGCCTGTACGCCGAGCAGTGCGCCCATCGCTCCATCGGCGACGCTCTGCGGCGTGAGGCCGACGCGATTCGCCTCCGCCGAGTTCACACGCATGTCTAGCTCCGCGCTCGGCTCGCTGACACCGCTGAAGAGATCCTCGATGCCCGGAACGTCGGTGAGCTTTGGCTCGATGCTCTTCGCGTAGGCCTCGAGACGATTCAGGTCAGGACCGAAGAGTTTTATCTCGACGGGCCGAGCTGACCCTGCAAGATCGTTGATCACATCCGAGAGAATCTGAACGAACTCGATGTGGAGGCGCGGGAGCGCACTCTGCACCTTCACTCGAACATCGTCGATCACTTCGAATATCGAGCGCGACCGGTCGCTCTGCGGCTTGAGCCGAGCGACGATGTCGCCCGTATTCTGCTCGGTCGCGAAAAGGCCGAGCTCGGCACCCGTGCGCCGAGAGGTGCCGACGATTTCCGGTGTCTTCGCCAGGATTGTCTCGACGATATGGACTTCCCGATCCGTCTCGGCCAGCGCGGTTCCACCCGGCGTGAAATAGTCGAGCACGAAAGCGCCCTCGTCCATCTCCGGAAGAAATCCCGTTCCGACAAAACGCTGGACGACGACGCCGGCAATCAGCAGCCCCGCTCCGGCGATCAGCACTAGGCGGGGATGGTGCAGCAAGCGCTCGAGCGTGTCTTCGTAGCGAGTCGACAGAGCGTTGAGCGCATTGTGTATGCGGCGAAAACCGAATCTGTCTCGGGTCCGTGCGGGTCCCGCCTCATTCGCGTTCAGCTCTTCGGGATCGGCGTCCTCCGCGCGCAGGAATTGATCGGCCATCAGAGGAATGATCGTGAGTGCCAGGAACAGCGATACGAGGACTGCAATGGTCAGGGTTATCGAGAGTGCGGCAAAGAATTGCCCGACGACGCCCGTGAGGAGTCGGAGCGGCAGGAAGACGACTACCGTCGTCAACGTAGAGGTCGTCACGGGCCATGTGAGCTCGTGCACCGCATCTTTGATCGCACGGTGTCGGTCAGCAGTTAAACGCAGGTGCCGCACGATGTTCTCTGTAATAACCACCGAGTCGTCGATCACGAGACCGATTGCTATCGCCATCGCGCCGAGCGTCATCAGGTTGAACGTCTGCCCGATCAGATACATGGCGAACACGCTGATCGC
>JBJMOW010000004.1:0-1203818 GCA_045803545.1 Gemmatimonadaceae bacterium
ATCGCACTAGGCTTCGTCGCGGGCCTCGGCGGCGCGGTCGCACTCTGCGCTAAGCAGTTCGAACACTGCTACCCGTACACGACAATGTGGGCGTCGACCACCGCAGGCTTCGCCGTCGGCTGGCTCTTTCCGACGACGATGAGGCGAACGCTTTCGACGACCGTCGTCCCGCGCTAGAAGCGGGAAGCGGCAGGCGGGAGGCGGGAGGCGGGAGCTAAATTGGCTCGCAGACGTCCGAGACCAGCACTGAGGAGAGCAGAAGGCGCGAAGTGCTCGAGCTGGTGTCGTAGGAGCGATCAGACCGACCGCGGTAAAGCGTGGTCGTCGTTACCGTCACCTGCCAGCTATCAGAGAAAGTGCGCGCCCGACTGCCGGTCCTGAAGTCAGGCGGCGGTCCCGCCAGGCAGCCGCTGTACTCGACGTGAGAGCTCGTCTCAGTGTACTGCTCCGTCGTAACGCAGGTGCTGGTGCCGCGATCAAAGCTGCAGCTGCCACCCTGATTGGGGGACGAGCTGGTAATGGCCGCATAGGTCGGCGAAGACGGAGCGAAAAGCCGCGTCGAATCCGCCGGAGCGGTCGCTGAGTCGCAGGCGACAACCAGGGGGGTCAGCAGGACGTTAAGGACAAGAAAGCGCGCAGACATATCGGTTCTCCACGAGGACGTCACGGATAAGCGCATCATCTGTTCCGACCGCGCCCTATCAATCCAACTGCCCGCCTCCCGCCCCCCGCCCGGCGCCTCCCCCTCCCGCTTTCCGCTCCCGCCTCCCGCTTCCCGCTTCCCGCTTCCCGCTTCCCGCTATTGTCCAATCACGGCTCCATAACTAACTTCTGCATAGTTATGCATCGCCACGCCCGCGCCTATCGACTTCTCATCATCAACGCGATTACCATCGCGGTGACGGGAGAGGCTGCGCGCGGTCGAAGAAGCTGACGACAGACTTGTAGAATCGCGCGCAGGGCCTCTCCCAAAAGGACGAGGCCCTTTTTTCTTGCCTGGAATTCACCGGAGCATTGCTCCAGGGATTGCGATGACGAAAAAGCAGGGCCTGTACGACCCGGCTTACGAGCATGACGCGTGTGGAATCGGCTTTGTTGCCCACATCCACGGCGTGCGCTCGCGCGACATCGTCGCCAAATCGCTCCAGCTGCTGGTGAATCTTTCGCACCGCAGCGCGGTCGCCGCCGATGCATGCACCGGCGACGGTGCCGGCATCCTCCTCCAGGTGCCGCACGTATTTCTGCGACGCGCGTGTTCGTTCGCTGGAATTCCGCTTACCGACGCCGGCAGCTACGGCGTCGGCATGGTCTTCCTCCCGTCGCACGCTTCAGCGCGGGTAGTCTGTGAGCGATTGATCGAACAGACCATCTCGGCGGAAGGCTACTCCGTGCTTGGTTGGCGCGACGTGCCGGTCGACGATTCCGTTCTATCTCCGTCGACCAAGCGCTCACGTCCGGTCATCCGGCAAGTCTTCGTCACCCGACTCTTCGTCGATCGCGACATCAGCAGCGACTCGGCGTTCGAGGTCGCGCTCTACGTGATGCGGCGAAAGATCGAAGCCGCGCTGCGAGCGACGCCCGACGGCGCCGATTGTTACCTCGCATCGTTCTCGTCGCGCACCATCGTCTACAAGGGCATGCTGACGCCCGATCAGCTGGCAAGGTTTTATCGCGATCTGCAGGATCCAGATCTGGTCAGCGCGATCGCGCTCGTACATTCGCGATTCTCCACCAACACCTTCCCGTCGTGGCGGCTCGCGCACCCGTACCGCTTCCTCTGCCACAATGGCGAGATCAACACGCTGCGCGGCAATCTGAACTGGATGCGCGTGCGGGAAGCCACTATGGGGTGCGAGCGATTCGGCGGCCGTTTCGATGCGCTCTTCCCCGTGTGCGCGCCGAACCAGAGCGACTCGGCCTCGGTCGACAACGTCCTGGAGATGCTGACGCTCGCCGGCCGGCCGCTCGCGCACGCGATGGCGATGATCATCCCCGAAGCGTGGGAGTCGCACGCGACGATGTCGCCCGATCGTCGCGCATTCTACGAGTACCACTCCTCGCTGATGGAGCCGTGGGATGGTCCGGCGGCGATGGCCTTCACCGACGGTCGTTCGGTTGCCGCCGTCCTCGATCGCAACGGACTGCGGCCGGCGCGCTACGTCGTGACCTCCGATGATCTGGTGGTGCTTGCATCAGAAGCCGGCGCGCTCCCGATCGCGACCGAAAGAATTCGCGCGAAAGGTCGCCTCGAACCGGGCAGGATGTTCGTCGTCAACACCACGACAGGACAGGTGCTCGATGACGAGGCGGTCAAAACCGAGTTGGCGATGGTCCGGCCCTACGGGCGGTGGGTCAGCGAGCACCGAATCGATCTCGCGACGGTGAAAGCAAACGACAAGGCGCAACCAGTAACCGGCGACCAGCATCCCGTTCAGTTGCCTTTGTTCCTGGCCCAGCGCCTCTTCGGGTACACCGCCGACGAGATCAAGATGGTCCTCGCTCCGATGGCCGAGGTTGGCGAAGAGGCGGCTGGCTCGATGGGCAACGACACCCCGCTGGCGGTGCTTTCCAACCGACCTCAGCTCTTGTTCGCGTATTTCCGGCAGATGTTCGCGCAGGTCACCAATCCGGCGATCGATCCGATGCGCGAGCAGCTCGTGATGTCGCTGGCGATGAACCTCGGCCCCCAGGGAAATGTGCTCGAGGTTGGTGCCGAGCACGCGCGACAGATTCGCATTCCGCAGCCGGTGCTGACGGCGAGCGACATCGCTGCGCTGCGTGCAGTCACCGAGTCGACGTTGCGTGCTGTTACGTTGCCGGCAGTGTTCGATGTCGCGGAGGAGCGAGCTGGTCTGGAGCGCGCCGTCGAAGCGTTGTGTCAGGCCGCAGTGCGGGAGGCGGGAGGCGAAACGGGGAAGGCCGGTTGTGGGATTCTGATTCTCAGCGATCGCGCGGTCGATGAAAATCACGCGTCAATTCCGGCCGCACTCGCTGTCTCCGCAGTCCATCACTGTCTGATTCGAGAGGGGCTGCGCGGGCGAGTGAGCCTCATCGTCGAAACCGGCGAGGCGCGCGAAGTCTCACACATTGCACTGCTGATGTCGTACGGCGCCAGCGCTGTGCATCCGTATCTTGCGCTGGAGACTGTCGAGTTACTGAGCGGCTCACATGCGGCCGAGCACTACATCAAGGCGGTTGGAAAAGGCCTTCTGAAGATCATGTCCAAGATGGGCATCTCGACTCTTCAGAGCTATTGCGGCGCGCAGCTCTGGGAGGCGGTCGGCCTCCACTCCGAGCTGGTACAAAAGCATTTCACCGGCACGCCGTCACGCGTTGGCGGAATCGGCCTCGATCTCATCGCCGATGAAACTCTGCGTCGGCACGCAGCTGCATTCGACGAGACTGCAATGCGACTCGATGCCGGTGGAGAATATCAGTACCGGATCCAGGGTGAGCACCACAACTGGAATCCGCTCACGATCTCCAAGCTCCAGCACGCTACGCGTACCGACAGTTACTCGACGTTCAAGGAATTCTCGACCCTCGCCAACGATGAAACGAAGCAGCGCGCCACTTTGCGTGGGCTGCTCGATTTCGTGACGCGCGAGCCGATCACGATCGACGAAGTCGAGCCGGCCAAATCGATCACTCGCCGCTTTACGACCGGCGCGATGTCGTTTGGATCACTGAGCGCTGAAGCACATCAGACGCTCGCGATCGCGATGAACAGCATTGGCGGCCGCAGCAACAGCGGTGAAGGCGGCGAAGAGCGTTCCCGCTTCGGCACAAATCGCAACAGCGCGATCAAACAGGTTGCGTCAGCGCGCTTCGGCGTCACCGCCGAATACCTGATGAACGCGCAGGAGCTGCAGATCAAGATCGCGCAGGGTGCCAAGCCCGGCGAAGGCGGTCAGCTGCCGGGCCACAAGGTCGACGCGATCATCGCAAAAACGCGTTATTCGATTCCAGGAGTGACGCTGATCTCGCCGCCGCCGCATCACGACATCTATTCGATCGAAGATCTGGCGCAGTTGATCTACGATCTCAAAGCGATAAACCCCCAGGCAGCGGTGTCGGTGAAGCTGGTCGCGGAGGCCGGTGTCGGCACAATTGCAGCCGGCGTCGCCAAGGCCCGCGCTGATCTCATTTGCATCTCTGGCGATTCTGGCGGCACCGGTGCTTCGCCACTGTCGTCGATCATGCGCGCGGGCTCGCCATGGGAGCTCGGACTCTCGGAAACGCAGCAGACGCTGGTGATGAACAACCTGCGCGGGCGTGTTCGCGTGCAGACCGACGGTCAGCTCAAGACCGGACGCGATGTCGTCGTCGCCGCCATGCTTGGCGCCGACGAATTCGGATTTGCCACCGCGCCGCTGATCGTCGAAGGCTGCATCATGATGCGGAAGTGCCACCTCAACACTTGCCCGGTCGGCATAGCAACTCAGGATCCCGAGCTGCGTGAGCGCTTCGCGGGCGAGCCCGAGCACGTTGTGAACTACTTCTTCTTCGTCGCTGAGGAGGTGCGGGAGATCCTGGCGCAGCTCGGTTTCAGAACGCTCGACGAAGTGATCGGTCGCACTGATCTATTGAGCTTCGAGGCGCCGAAGGATCACGCCAAGGGGAGCACGCTGGATTTGTCGGCGATGCTGTTTGGCGGGAGGCCGGAGGAGGGACGGGGGATGGGGGAAGCGGGAAGCGGGAAGCGGATTGTGCGACACTATATGGCACGCGCTCCGCGTCCGGGCGTCGCGGAGAAATCGCTTAACGCAATTCTGGTTGAAGTGGCGAAGCCGGCGCTCGAGAGAGGCGAGCAGGTGAAGGCGGCGCTCCCAATCACCAACGCGGATCGCGCGGTAGGCGCGACCCTCTCGGGAGAGATCGCTAAACGCTACGGTGACGAGGGTCTGCCGGACAATACGATCACGTTCCGCTTTACCGGCTCGGCGGGCCAGAGCTTTGGCGCGTTCGCTGCGCGCGGACTCACCCTGGAGCTCGAGGGTGAAGGCAACGACTATGTCGGCAAAGGGCTTTCCGGCGGCCGCATCGTGGTGCGCCATCCACGCACCGCACAGTTCATCCCCGACCAAACGGTGTTGATCGGCAACACCGTGCTCTACGGCGCGACGTCGGGCGAGTCCTATTTTGCCGGCACCGCAGGCGAGCGATTCGCGGTGCGCAACAGCGGCGCGATCGCCGTCGTCGAAGGCGTCGGTGATCACGGCTGCGAGTACATGACCGGCGGGACTGTCGTGGTGCTCGGGAAGACGGGGCGGAATTTCGCCGCGGGCATGAGTGGTGGACTCGCGTTCGTGCTCGACGAGTTCGATCTGCTCAAACAGCAGTGCAACCTTGCGATGGTGGATCTCATTCCCATCGCCGACCTCGGCGAGCGCGAGACGTTGCGTCATCTCGTCGAACAGCATGCTCGATACACTGGCAGTGCACGCGCGAAAAGCCTGCTCAATCAGTGGGACAAGGCCGCGCGCAAGTTCTACGCGGTAATGCCGCGCGAGTATCGGGCGGCGATGGAGCGTCAGCGCGAAGCCGAGACAACCACGCGAGTGGTTGGCAGTCGCGGGCTGGCGATCGTAGATGCGAGAATCGATCGCCATGGCTGATCCGAAAGCGTTCATCACACTGCGCAGGGCGACGCCGGACCGGCAGGCAATCGCGGAGCGCGTCCACCACTGGGGCGAGTTCTATCAACCGGTCGGCGAAGCGAAGGTGCGTACCCAGGCGGCGCGTTGCATGGATTGCGGCGTTCCTTTCTGCCAGGGTGACACCGGCTGCCCGGTGCAGAACATCATTCCCGAGTGGAACAAGCTCGTCGAGCAGGGCGATTGGCGTGCAGCGTTCGAGTCTCTGCACTCTACCAACAACTTCCCAGAACTGACCGGCCGGCTCTGCCCTGCTCCTTGCGAATCCGCATGCGTACTCGGCGTCGTCAACGAGCCGGTGGCGATTCGACACATCGAACAGCAGATCGCTGATCGTGCATTTTCGGAAGGCTGGGTCCTCCCGCGCACGCCGCGTCGGTCGACGGGCTTCAGCGTCGCCGTTATCGGGTCAGGGCCAGCGGGTCTGGCCGCTGCGCAGCAGCTTCGCCGCGCCGGTCATCGCGTGGTGGTGTTCGAGAAGAACGAGCGGGTCGGCGGCCTGCTGCGGTTTGGAATTCCCGAGTTCAAGCTCGAGAAGTCGATACTCGATCTGCGACTCACCCAGCTCGAGGCAGAGGGAATTGCATTCGAGATTGGCGTCAACGTTGGTGAAGACATCACGGTCGAGAGGCTGCGTGCGCGGTTCGACGCAATCTGCATCGCAACCGGCGCCGAATCGCCGCGCGATTTGCCGGTTCCCGGACGTGAGCTCGCCGGAATCCATTTCGCAATGGATTTCCTTACTGCCCAGAATCGGCGCTTGAACGGAATCCTGCCGATCAACGGTGACATCAACGCCCGCGATCGACATGTCGTGATTATCGGCGGCGGCGATACCGGCTCCGACTGCGCCGGCACCTGCATTCGTCAGGGGGCCAGGAGCGTTTCGCAGTTCGAGCTTCTGCCTCAGCCTCCGGCCGATCGCGCGCCGGCCACGCCCTGGCCCCTATGGCCGATGATGTTGCGCTCGTCGCACGCGCACGAGGAAGGTTGCGAGCGCGAATGGAGCATTGCCACCACATCGTTCTCCGGCGACAACGGACGGGTCCAGCGGCTGCACACTGCGCGGGTCGAGACGAGAACGCTCGCCGATGGCCGCGTGGATTTCGCGCGCATTCCGGGCTCAGAAACTGAGATCGACGCCGATCTGGTGCTGCTCGCCATGGGCTTCACTGGCCCGGTAAAATCGCGCCTGCTGACTGAGCTTGCCGTAGAACTGGACTCACGTGGGAACATCAAGACCGACGGCTCGCATCGAACCACAGTCGATGGCGTGTTTGCCGCTGGTGATGCGCGGCGTGGTCAGTCGTTAATCGTGTGGGCGATTCGGGAAGGGCGGGACGCCGCCGATGCGATCAATAGCTACTTGACGCCACGCGCCATTTCGGCCCGCGTAGAAAAACCCGCGCTTCAGTCAGTTTAAGACGTAGCGTATCCACTTCGCCGGCGTGAGCCGAGCGTATGTCGCCGATAGATTCGTAGCCGACCCGGCGCACGATCAAAGCGTAGTCACCTGGCGGGATGCGCGGCACTACAAACCCGCCGCGCATGTCCGTGATGATCGAGATGATTTTGCCGTCGCCCGGACGTCGAATCAGGATTTCGGTCGCACCGAGGGGCTGACCCGAATCTGAATTGACCACGGTACCGACGAGCGCATGCATCGCCACCGAATTTGTATCGTGCGTCGCCGAATCCGCGTTATATGCCGGGATCGCGGCCACCATGTGCAGTGTGCCGAGGCCTGGCTCGGGCGTATACGTAACCATGCGCTCGCCTCTGTGGGGTACACAGGCGGTCGCCGCCAAAGCTGCCAGGACGATAGTGATAAAGCGCTGTTGCATACCTGGCAGACGGAGCGAACTCGCAGCAGGTAACCGCAACAGGCGCGCATTTTGGCTGGCCCGGTGGAACAGCCTGCCTTAGCGCCTAAAGCCTGAACAAATAGCTGTATTTCGCGAAGAAATAATCCGCACTGCGACGTAACGGCTGCCAATTGAACCGATCGATCGGATTCGGATCTCCGTCCGCCCGACTCCCATAGCCGAGGAAGAACACTGTCCCCGGTGTCGGCTGATACGAGAACAGGTAGTCGCCGTGCACTGATCTCGAGCGTTCCGCCGAGGCTAAGGCCCCGTCGATGACGAGCGGGTAGTCGGTTCGCGTCTCGTCGCGCAGATCATCGTGCTCGCTCAAGTCGTACTCGCCAACCAGTCGCATGAAAATCGCGCGCGTGATCTGGTACTCGAACTTCAGTCGCGGGATCATATTGCGACCCACCAGCGAATGATCGCTCCGCCGCCAGTAATCCTGATAGTCGAACGTGCCCTCGACGCGCGCGCGATCGCTCGGCCGAAATGCCAGCCCCAGCTGCACCAGATCGATGTCGGCCTGCGCCCATTCGAAGAAGTTTTCGTCCTGTCCGCCGACGTAGAGCAGATTGCCGTTGAACTTCTTCCACTGCGGTGTCGACAGCGAGAAAACGTAATCGTGATTGGTGATACGGGGCCGACCAGTGAACGGGATCAGTCCCGTCGGCGTTTGGATCTGATAGTCGGAATAGAGTTGCTGATCGAATCCGAACGTCTCCAGGTAATAGCCCGCACCGACCTGCCAGCCGCCGCGCAAACCGAGAGCACTGCTCCAGTGAATCTTTTTGTCCTGCGCGTCGCCGCGACGGAAGAAGTGCGAGTATTGCCATTGATCGTCGAGGGTGAAGTCGGCAGTGATCGTCTCGACGAGCGAGCCCGGCGCGTTGAATCTGGTGACACGATGATCGATGTCGGCGCGCACGACTCCCGGCCGCGAGATGAACCCGCTGCGTGCGCGAAAATCCTCGCCGAGTCCAGTGAAGGTGTAACGCGCGCCAAACTTTTTGCCGTCGCGAGCGAACACTGCGCCGAACAGCGGGGCGCGGAGCGTCACCCCAGCGGTGCGATCGAAACTTCCTGCTCCCTGCAGACGCAGACTGTATGCGTCACCAAAGACCAGTCTGCTGTCGACATCGGCAACTCGATTGTAATCGTTGCCCACCACGCGGTCGGTGTATGCAATGCCAATCCGCGACTGGCCACCCAGATCCCGCTGCGCGCGAACGATGTTGAAGAAAGTCCGATCGCGACCGGTTGGTGACAGACTGCGATCGTCAGCCGCTGAGAGCACACCAAGACTGTTTGCGCCGACTTTGCCCGTGAGCTTGAGCGCGACATCGGGCTGCACTATCCGTCGCGTGTAAATGAGGTTACTCGGAGTATTGAACGCGTCGAGCCCTTCCAGGAAAAACGGCCGCTTCTCGGGGAAGAACAGCGCTTGCCTCGGATCGATCACGAACTGGCCAGCGTCGGATTCGACTTCCGCAAAATCTGGATTCACTGCCGCGTTCAGCGTCAGGGTGTTGGTGATTCCCCATTGGACCCGCCCGCCGAGCTGCGGCGAGCCGCGATCGTAATTCCAGCCCGATGGACCGGACGCGCCAGTCACCTTTTGCGTGACCGAAGGGTTCACGTCCAGCACCAATCCGCGAGTCAACCCGGTCAAGCCGTCCAGCGAGCCCGACTGGGAGAGAAACGACGTGTTCGAGCGCTTTGCGGGCACCCACGAATCTTCGTAGCCCGAGTGCTGCACCTGGCGCACGACGTTGAGGTCCCAGCTCTGGACGTCCGCCGACTGATACTTGATACTCTTGAGCGGAATCTTCACTTCGATTTCGTAGCCGTAACCGGTCACCCGGCCCTTCGACGTGAAGACGAAATCCTGACTCAGATCCGGAGCGACTCGCCCGGAGAGGGTCGGCGTCCACGCCCCGGTCAGCTGTTGCCCCTGCTCGACGATCATCCCGTCCATCTGCACGCCAAGGGGATTCACCGCGAACACATACGCCTGGCGATGGTCGTGGAATGTGCCGAGCAGGATCTGGACGTTGTCGTCGGCCGAGATCTTGTCGCGATCGGCCAGAGTTGCGTGCACACCGCCATGCGCTTCGAATGCACGAATGCCGAAATACACCGCCGTCGGCGAGTACCACACCAGCACCTGGGTCGAATCAGCCGCCTCGATCCCATCATGCGGCGAGAACTGCGAGAACCCCGTGAGAACCGCTGCCTGTTGCCAAACCGGCTCGGTGAGCGCCCCGTCAATCGTCGCATCCGCCTCGATGCGGGGCAGCTTGACGTTGATCTGATTCTGACGCCCGCTGTAAACGAGGATGGCCGCCGTACCAATACGGCTCCAGAGAACCAGGCTGGAAATCATGGCTCCAAGATGGGAGACTTTCGCGGCGCGTAAAGAGGGAGGGGAGAGCGGGAGGCGGGAAGCGGGAGGGGATAGGCGAGGGGGGCGCGTCGGGACCGGGACGACGCAGCTTCCGCTTCCCGCTTCCCGCTTCCCGCCTCCCGCTTCCCGCCTTGACCCCCACCCAAACTCTTCCTATAGTTGGCCCATGGCCCGCCTCTACTTTACCGCGAACTACTTCTACGGATTCGATCGAACCCGGAGGCCGGCTCGCGCGTAGTAGACTGATCCAGTCACACTCGACCACTCGGCCTCCGCAACGCGGGGGCTTTTTGTTTTTAAGACCTCGCACGGCCAGCTCTTCACCTCAATACCGGATACGATGTTGAAATCAAAAAGAGTCAGTCCAGCCAAACCTCGCTTGAACGGCGCCGATCGCCCTCGCGCGGGAGCGACGCTCACCCGGGTCGCATTTCAGGGCGACCGCGGCGCCTACGGTGAGGCCGCGATCGGGCAGATCTGGCGACACCCGGTGGAAGTGATCCCGTATCCGACATTCATCGCCACCGCGCGCGCGGTCGAGGACGGCGAGGCCGACGCGTGCGTGATTCCGGTCGAGAACTCCATTGTCGGGACAGTCGACGCGGGCTGGCAGGCACTTAATTCGCATCCCGGGTTGCGCAATGTCGCTGAAGTCTCGGTCTCGGTCGGTTGTTGTCTAATGGCGCCGCGCGGCGCGACACTCGAGGGATTGCGCACCGCCGCCAGCCACCCCGTCGCACTCGCGCAGTGCACTCGATTCTTCGAGCAACATTCGTGGATCAAATCGACGAAGGCGTTCGACACCGCCGGGGCTGCGCGTGAAGTCGCCGAACGCGGCGATGCAACCCAGGCGGCGATTGCGAGTCGTGCGGCCGCCGAGCGCTACGGCCTGGCCGTGCTCGGAGAAGGAATTCAGGACGAGCGGGACAACTACACCAGGTTCGTGGCGGCGGTTTCGAACGAATCGAGACTTTGGCGCCGCACCCATGCCGTCCGCGGCGCGACGAGCGTGGAGCAGGACGATCCACGCCACATCTATGACGCCACGCGCGAGCTGCTCGGATCAATCGTCGAGCGCAACTGGCTCGACGTCGACGAGATCATCTCCGTCTGGTTCACCGTCACCCCCGATCTCACTTCTGCGTTCCCCGCCCTCGCCGCGCGCGAGATTGGATGGGTGGACGTTCCTTTGCTTTGCGCCAGTGAGATTCCAGTCGCCGAGGCGATGCCGCGTATTATCCGAGTGCTGATGGAAATCGAGCCCCGCGCGCCCCGCAGATTGGAGAATCATGTTTATTTGCGCGATGCGGTTGCGCTGAGGCCTGATTTGCACGACAAATAGGCGTGCAAAATCGCGACAATTCGCAGGTACTGGTGGCTGGTGGAGGCCCGGCGGGAATGATGCTGGGCTTTCTTCTCGCGCGCTCCGGTATTTCCGTTCGTGTGCTCGAGAAACATGCCGATTTCTTTCGCGACTTTCGCGGCGACACCGTTCACCCATCCACCCTCGAGGTTCTCGACGAGCTCGGCATACTCGACGACTTCCTCAAGCTGCCGCACCAGGAAGTCCGCCAACTGAGCGGACAAATCGGCGATACCAGTCTCACGCTCGCTGATTTCACGCATCTGCCAACGCGCGCCAAGTTCATCGCGTTCATGCCCCAGTGGGATTTTTTGAACTTCATCGCCGAGCGCGCGCGAGTGTACCCCGCGTTCTCGCTCCAGATGGAGACGGAAGTAACCAGCCTGTGCTTCAAGGGTGACCGCGTCGTCGGAGCGCGAACGAAAACGCCAATCAGCGTAAGCGACATCTACGCGGAACTGGTTGTGGGCGCCGACGGCCGAACATCGACGGTCCGCGAGTCGGCGGCCTTGGAGTCGATCGATTTTGGCGCGCCGATGGACGTGCTGTGGATGGTGATTCCGCGCCAGCAAAGCGATCCATCTCAGCTACTGGGCAGGCTCGATTACGGCCAGATCTTCGTTCTCATAGATCGCGGCGATTACTGGCAGGCGGGACTCGTCGTGCGCAAAGGTGCATACGATGAGATCCGTGCGCGCGGTCTGCCTGCTCTGCGCGAGGATATCAGCAGGCTCGCCCCATTCCTCGGCGACCGCGTCAACGCTCTCGAATCCTGGGACGACATCAAGCTGTTGACGGTGCAAGTCGATCGACTGAAGCAGTGGTACCGCGAGGGCTGCCTGTGCATCGGCGATGCTGCACACGCGATGTCGCCCGTCGCGGGCGTCGGAATCAACCTCGCCATCCAGGACGCGGTTGCTGCCGCAAACTTTCTGGTTCCGGCTTTGAGGAACGGTGGCAAAATCACCAATGACGTTCTGCGGCAAATCCAGAAGCGACGCGAAATGCCGACACGCGTGGTTCAGCGCGCGCAGCTGCTGATTCAAAACTCAATCATCACTCGAGTACTCGCGCGAGCCGGCCAACGCATGCGAGCGCCCTGGATTATTCGGCTGCTGGGCTCGTCCGATCTGTTGCGGCGGATTCCCGCGCGCCTCGTCGGCCTCGGCTTCCGCCGCGAGCACGTTCACACTATTCCTGCGTAACGTGGAGGTTCAGGGTATCACCTGTGCTCAGGTGCGCCCTATGCTGCGTATAATGGATCAATAAGACACTGGTCTCATCCCGCAGCTAGCCCGCAACCCGCAACTAGCTCGCAACCCGCAACTAGCTCGCAACTCGGACTGATCCGTTAGCTCGCAGCTCGCAATCAAAAATTGAACGATGTATAAACTAGAGGGCGATCCCTCTCCGCTTGGCGATTTCACAACTCGCCCCCGCGTCATCACCATCAGCGTGATGGCAATCGTCATCGGCATCATCAGCGCCTACGTTGCACTCGCGCTCCTCAAGCTGATCGGATTTTTCACAAATCTCTTCTTCTTTCAGCGCTTCAGCACTGCGCTAGTTTCGCCCGCCGGCCATCACCTCGGTCCGTTCGTCATTGTCGTTCCCGTCATCGGCGCGCTGATCATCGGTTTCATGGCGCGTTACGGCTCGGAGCGAATTCGCGGTCACGGAATCCCGGAAGCGATCGAAGCGATCCTGATCAATGGCAGTCGCGTGGACCCCAAAGTCGCGATACTCAAGCCCATTTCGTCGGCGATCTCGATCGGATCTGGCGGTCCGTTCGGCGCGGAAGGCCCGATCATCATGACCGGTGGCGCGTTCGGCTCACTGATCGCGCAGTTCTTCCATCTGACTGCCTCGGAGCGAAAGACATTGCTCGTCGCCGGCGCTGCCGCTGGAATGTCCGCCACGTTTGCAGCTCCGGTTGCTTCTGTTTTGCTGGCCGTCGAGCTGTTGCTGTTCGAGTGGAAGCCACGCAGCATGATTCCCGTCGCACTCGCGTCCGCGGCTGCCGCTGCAGCGCGTCGCTACATCATGGGAATGGGACCGTTGTTCCCGGTTCCTCCACACCCGGCATTCATCGGACCGGGTGGTCTCGCCGGTTGCGTCCTGGCGGGCATTCTCGCCGGCGCGCTGAGCGGCCTGCTAACGCTCGCTGTCTACTTCTTCGAAGACTCATTCGCGAAACTGCCGATCCATTGGATGTGGTGGCCAGCTATCGGTGGACTGATCATCGGTATCGGCGGCTACATTTGCCCGCAGGCACTCGGCGTCGGGTACGACATCATCGGCGCGGAGCTGCAAGGCACCATCGCGTTGAAACTCATTCTGCTGATTCTCGTCGTTAAGTCTATCATCTGGTCCGCATCGCTTGGCTCTGGCACATCCGGAGGTGTCCTCGCCCCGTTGCTGATGATGGGTGGCGCGCTGGGAGGACTCGAGGCGCTCGTCCTTCCTGGCGAGGGTGCGGGTTTCTGGGCGCTGGTAAGCATGGGCGCGATCCTCGGCGGTACGATGCGCTCGCCGTTTACCGGCGTGATCTTCGTGTTAGAGCTCACCCACGACGTGAACATGCTGCTGCCGCTGCTCGTCGCGGTGACGCTCGCACACGGTTTCACCGTTCTCTTCCTGCGCCGGTCCATCCTCACCGAGAAAGTCGCGCGCCGCGGATTTCACTTGAGCCGCGAGTACGCGGTCGATCCGCTGGAGATCTTGTTCGCGAAAGAGGTGATGCACCAGAATGTCGTAGCGCTGTCGACGACAGCTACTTTCGACACCCTTACCCAGGCGCTGAAGATCGACCCGAAGAAGGGGCCACAAAGACTTTTCCCGATCGTCGACGAGTCCCGCCATCTGCTTGGCGTCGTCACTCGCGTCGATCTTCAGAACGTCGTCAATGGCGGTGCGGCTGCTGCCAGCAATGCCCTTACGAAAGCAATTCGCAACACGCCGACCGTTGCGCATCCTGACGAGCCTCTTCGTGTGATCGTACATCGCATGGCGCACACCGGCCTCACTCACTTCCCTGTCGTGGAACGTGAGAACGGACAGCAATTTGTCGGTTTGATCGCTCTCGACGACCTGCTTCGTGCACGCGCTCTCAATCTGGAAGCGGAAAGAAGACGGGAGCGGGTATTCAAGTTCCCGCTCTTGCTGCCTTTCGGAAGGAAAGCCACCTAGCTCGCCCTACTGCGGGATTTCGCTGTCCCGCAACAGGCGCCCAAAGAAAGCAAGGTTGCGCGCCATTTTTTCTGCCGCCTGTGCCGTGTTCTTGTCCTCGCGGAACTTTCTGCCGAGCGATTTCTTCGTGGCGCGAGTGTACTCGTCCTGATACGACACCGAGCAGTGCGGCGGCAGGGTGAGACCCATGTTCAGCAGGAAGTTGGAGATATTCCCGGTGATGTGCTGTTCACCGTCTTCCTCGCCAGTGATGATGATCCCGCCAACCTTGTTGTTCAGTCGCGACTTCCCTGTCTCCAGCAGCTCGTCGTGCAGCTCGTCGAGGCGCTCGATGACGCGCTGCATCAGCGACGACTGAATTCCCCACCAGATCGGCGTGGCGAAGATGATGATCTCGGCAGCCAGAATCTTTTTGAGAATGCCTGGCCACTCATCGCCCGATCCCATGTTGCTCTTCGTTCCGGGCGGGATGTTGCGGTCGACGAGTCGGACCATATCGCTGCGTACGCCATTTTCGCGCAAACACTCTATCACCACCTCGCACAACGTTTCCGTGTGCGAGAATTCCTGGCCTGAGCGTTTGTGTTTGAGCGTCGCGAGAAGGATGACTGCTTTTAAATCGGCCGCTGCCGGCAATTATTTGCTCGCTGGTTGAGACAAAGTCGAATCCACCCACGCTCTGATGCGAGTATCGAGCACGTCGAGGGGGAGAGCGCCCTGACTGAGCACCTGATCGTGGAAACTCCGAATATCGAACCGCGGCCCCAGTTTCTGCTCGGCGTGCCTGCGCAGCGCTTTTATCTCGAGCTCGCCACTCTTGTAGGCCAGAGCCTGCGCCGGCATGACGATGTAGCGATCGACCTCCTGCACGATGTCCTGCTCGGTCTTGGCGCTATTGGATTTGAAGTAGTCGATCGCCTGCTGGCGAGTCCAGCCGAGTGAGTGGATACCGGTGTCGATGACGAGTCGGATCGCGCGCCACATCTCGTAGGTCAGCTGACCGAACTTGGAGTACGGATCCTTATACAGTCCGAGCTCAGGCCCGAGACTCTCGGCATAGAGTCCCCAGCCTTCGACGAAGGCGGTGTACCCGCCATAGCGCCGGAAGTTGGGTATCCCCTCGCGTTCCTGCGCCAGCGCGATCTGCAGGTGATGGCCGGGCACCGACTCGTGCGCGCTCAGCACTTCCATCTCCCAGATCGGCCGCGCGTCGAGCTTGTAAGTGTTGACCATGAACTGTCCAGCCCGGCCCGAGGCGACCGATCCCGGTTGATAGTACGCCGTTGTTTGCGATGGCGCCGAGTACGATGGAATCGTCGACACGCCGTAGGTGAGTCGCGGCAATCTGCCGAATAATTTTGGCAACTCGGGATCGATACGCTTGACGACATCGCGGTATCCGCGCACGAGCGACGCCGAATCAGTGTAAAAGAACTTCGGATCGGTGCGAAGCATCGTCACGAACGCATCGAATCCACCGGTGAACGTGGTCGACGCGATCAGACTGTCCATCTGCCCGCGAATGCGCTTCACCTCGGACAGGCCGAGTGCGTGGATCTCCTGTGGCGTGCGCGTCGTCGTCGTTTGCACTTTGACGTTGTACGCGTACCAGGCGGCGCCGTCGGGGAGCGCGCTCATGCCGATGCTTTGTCGCGTGTGCGGGATGTACGCCGTTACGAGATAGCGGTGAAGTCGCTGGAACGCCGGGCGATCGAGCTCTGCATAGACTTTCTGCGCCTCCGAGCTCAGGCGCGACTGCTCTCGCTGCGGGATCCCCACAGGAAAATGGGTGAACGGCGACAGCAGTGCGCTGGAGATCGCATCGTCGGGAATCAAGTTCTCCACCTGCGCCGGAACATCACGCAGTGTGACGCGGGGCGGCGTGACACCGCGCTTGAGACCACTGTCGAGCAGCGCGATCGTCTGATCGACGACTGCTGGCAGCGTACGCAGCCGGGCGATGATGTTCTCGTAATCCTTGATCGTCGCCTGCGGAGATGATTCGAGGGTCGACGCGAGATACTGCGGACCGTTCCGTTGATCGACCGGCATCAAATCGCTCGGGAAGCGTTGGCCCTCCAGCGCTTCCTCGAATCCGCGTTTGAAGATGTCGTAGCTCAGTTGATCAGCCGGATTCAGTCGCGCGCGATCGACGGCGCGTATGGTGTTTAGCTCGGTCCTGACCAGCGCCCGCTGGGCCCGGATTGCAGGGAAGGAGAGATTCGACCAGCGGTCGTTCTGACCCGGGTAGCCAGTGTAGGTCGCATATTCCGGGAACGTGACGTTCGTGTATTCCCAGTCGAGATCGAGTAGCTGATGGAATTTCGCGCTGTCGGTAAGACCAGAGGCAGTCGCCAGGGTCGCAAATCGCTTCGGAAAATCCGACGTCCCCTGCGCTGCACCGCTCTGGGTGACCGCGACCACCGCCGTCAGCAGGAATGCGAATCGCTTCGACCGAGTCATGGCGCCTCGAATATGCCGGTCGGGAGATGGCGCAGCAACGTGCGCTATCGGACAATTGCAGTCCCCTTACATCGACCGCTTGCTTTGCAGATTATGGGGCGTGACGCAGATCATTTTCCTGTATGGCCGCCCGGGCGTCGGCAAGCTCACCGTTGGTGAGCATCTGACCAACGAGACGGGCTACAGTCTGCTGCACAACCATTCAGTTGTCGACCTGGCGACGTCACTGTTTCCGTTCGGCACCCCAGCGTTCGTCACGCTGCGGGAAATACTCTGGCACACGTGTGTGGATGCTGCGCTCAAGTCCAAAGCCGGCGGCGTCATCATCACCTTCGCGCCTGAAGCGACAGTGACCGACAACTTCATCCCTGCGCTGCAGAAGCGTGTCGCCTCGGGCGGCGGCACGATCCACTTCATCGAGCTCAAATGCAGCAATGATGAATTGGAGAAGCGCATCCAGTCCGAGCCGCGCGAGCGTTTTGGCAAGCTGCGCGACGTCTACAAGTTCCGGAAACTCGATGAGGCCGGCACCTTCGATAAACCGAAGATGCCGACCCCGGAGCTCGTGATTGACACTACGACTCAGAACCCACTCGAGTCCGCGCGCGCAATCGCGCGCCATCTTCGTCAGCGTTAGCCGTGATGCTCGGAGTGGTCGTCCTCGCCCGAGTGATCGTCGTCCTCGAACGCGTGGAAGGAGCGGCGAATGTTATCCTCGATTCTCGATAGCGCCTCACTGCCCGGCGTCGCCGAGGTTGGATCAATTGCGTTACCATTGCTGTCGAGGAACCACTTCGCAACGTCGAGACTGACGGTCGCATTCGTCGTTGTCGCGTCGATCACCAGCGGCGGATCGAATTCCATTTCGAGTCCTGAGCGCGCCGCTGACGTGAACACGAAGGCAGTGCCTTTGTAAGTGCCTTCGACCCGAATGCTCTTGCCAACAAGAGTTGGATTGGCGGCGTTGAACGCCGTGGCGTCGTCGCGAGCCGGCTCCAGCTTCGCCTCCAGCTTGCGATAAGTTCCCGCCGTCAGCGGCACCGAGAGAACCACGTGCCAAGCATCATCGACCGGAATGTCGACGAGCACGGGATCGCGCGATACATCCTCGCACTCTTCGCCGGCTTCGCCATGATCGTCGCCGCCGTCCTCTATCTCGCCGACGCAGCTCGTGTTGTCGTCTTCGTTGAGCTCGATTTTCCCGACGACCACCTGGACCTTGCTCAATACCAGCTCGTTGTTCGCACCGACGGTGATGTCGGGCGACATGCGGATGCCGGTAGCAGCAACACTCGAGGCGTTATTGGTAGTGAATGAAAGTTGAACGCTTTTCTTATTGGTTCCAGTAAGATCACTGCTGCACGCCGCCAGCGCGATGAACACAGCTGTGAAAAAGAGCGGCTTGGCGAGGGATTTCTGTGCGGTCATTTCTCCTCCTGTTCGGTTGGCGCAACACTGCGCAGGCATTTGCTGCTGCCCGCATCCGAATGACGCCTTACTTACAACCTTCGCTACCTAGTTTGCGGTGGTCGGCGTCTTTTGATCGGTGAAAAGCGGGGTTGGTGTGCCAGGAGGAGGCTACGAAGAAACAGTGTTAGCGAGAGTCGTCAACGTCCTTTGCGGATCCGTGCCGCTGCGACATGAGCCGGCGTAACGATTCGTTGCAACGATTCGTTGCACCGAAATCTTGCAGCGAGATTCGCGCATAATCGGTATCAAAATCATTGGGTGGTTAGTCATTCAAGTGGTACGGTCAGCGTGCCACACTCTCTCCTGGAGTACCCAGATGACATCCAACAAAAAGGGCTTTACGCTCATCGAGCTGCTGATCGTCGTCGTGATTATTGGTATTCTCGCGGCGATCGCAATCCCGAAATTCTCCAATACGAAAGAGAAAGCCTACGTCGCAGCAATGAAGTCCGACCTGCGTAACCTCGCTACCTATGAAGAGCAATACGCGGCAGATAACAACGGCGCGTACTTCGGCGGCACCGCAACCTCGGCCGCAACTCTACAAGGGTTCAGTCCGTCGCAAAACGTGACGATCACCGTCACCAGCGTCGCTGGCCCGCCGCCAAGCTGGACCGCGACCGCGGTTCACTCGCAGACCGCAAAGACCTGCGACAGCAACGTGACCGCACAGGGCGTTATTACCTGCACGTGATTCTGACATTCAACCGCATCTAAGAACAAGAAAAGGTAGGCAGGTTGCAGAGTTTGCTCAGGTAGAAGTCAGCAGCGTTGGAGTTCGCAACCGTAGCGCAATGCTCCTGAAATGCGACACTCTTACGCTGCGACCTGCAGTCTGAGCCCTCTGCTACCTGCCTACCTTTGTTCTTGTTGTTCACCAGTCGTATCACTGATTGAAGTCGAACGCCGCCGTCATATCGTGCGCCGCTGCGTCGCGGGTGCCGAGCGGCTTGAGCCCGAATCGCTTCTCGATCAGCGCCAGAATCGAGCTCGTGTCGTAGCGCGTGTGATCGACGTAGTTGTGCTTCGCGTAAGGCGAGATGACGATCGCCGGCACCCGAGCGCCCGGTCCCCAACGGTCTATCGTCGGCGGCGCGACGTGATCCCAGAATCCGCCGTTCTCGTCGTAGGTAATGATCACTGCTGTTGATTTCCACTCCGCGGTCGATCGCAGCGTCCCCAACAGCTCGACGACGTGCTGCTCTCCGCTCAGCACATTGGCATAACCGGGATGTTCGTTCAACTCGCCCAACGGTTTCACGAACGAAACTGCCGGAAGTTTGCCCGCACGCGCGGCAGCGACGAACTCGATTTCATCCTTCAGATGCTGAGCGCGACCCGGTGTGCCGTCAGCGTAATTGGCGAAATACGCGAACGGCTGATGGTGAAACTGAAAGAGCTTGTCCGGATGCCCTTGTACCGCGTGATTCCAACCCCCGGAGTACCACGCCCAGGAGATTTGTTTCTCCGATAACCGGTCGCCGATCGTCGGCATCGTCTGATTCGGAACCAGCGACGCCCGCGACGCGTTCGCCGGATGCGGTGAATTCACAGTGAACGCAGTGTTGACGACGAAACCGTCCGGCGTCACCGTGCCGTCCCTGATCATGTTGCCGCGCGAATCCAGTCGGGCCTTCATTGACTGCGGCGCATTCGGAAACAGCGGCGCCTGCAGTGAAACGAAGAAGATGTGATTCAGGAAAGAACCACCAAACGCCCCGTGAAAGAAATTGTCGCAGAGCGTGTTCGTCGCTGCTTCCTGAGCAAGCGGCAGGTTCGTGGTATGGTAGTATCCCATCACCAGACCCTGCGCATCACTGATCGCAGCGAAACGATCCATCCGTCCGCCGTCGATTTGCGCCTGCTGTTGATAGAACCGGTGCACCAGATCCGGTGTCTTCGCGTTGATCGGGATGTAGCGCTCGATGCTGAACGGTGCATTCGGCAAATCGGCGGGAAACGCTTTGCCCGGCGGCCTCGGCAGATGCTTATAGGGGTGACCGGCCCTGTCCACTTGTGTCGCGTGGTCGCCCGCGTTGGACAGCCCGTTCGCGCCGCTGAACTCGCCGTACAGATTGTCGAAGCTGTGGTTTTCGAGGTAGATCACGACGATGTGCTGCAGCTTCTCGAGTCCTGCCGGCGGATTCGTCGCCGCCACAGCCTGGTTCTGCGCGCCCGACTTCGAATCAGTGAAGGCGTCGCGAGAGCAGGATACGCCAACCGCGGCCAGCAGCAGCGCTGCTACAACCGTGGCCGTTTCGTGACGAAGCCTAAACCACAGTGCAGTGTGATCCGTACGAGTGACCGCGACTTTCGGGTGACCGCACAGGAGATCGCGATGGATGAAGTTGTTTTGCGGAATCATTCCCCCAAGCAGACGCGACTTGCGTACCCAGGCGAACGATTGACGTTAGCCGATCCGTTCTCCGCTGACTGCGTCGAAGAAATGCGCTCGCTCGAGATTGAACGAGAGCACGATGTCGGAGCCGAGGGGTGGCAGCGGCTGCGGCGGGGAGAGTCGCGCAGTGAGATCGTGCCGCCCCGCCCGCGCGTAGATGAACGTCTCATTACCGAGCGACTCTACGAGATCGAGTCGCGCTGTCGTGGTGGCCGGGGAAATCCCTGGTCCTGCGACTACTGACAAATCTTCGGGCCTGATCCCGAGCGTCACTGCCTTGCCCCGCGCAGAGGTGAGTGCATTAGCCACGCGCGTGGGAAGATGTAGCTCCCAATCTCCGCCTTCGGCGACGAAGCTCGCTCCTGGCGCTTGCCCCTTCTCGCTTCCCCCATCCCCCATCCCGCTTCCCGCCTCCCGCACTACGCCGTCAACAAAATTCATCGCCGGATTCCCAATGAACCCCGCCACGAACCTGTTCTTCGGCCGCTCGTAGAGATTGAGCGGCGTATCTACCTGCATCACGTGCCCGCGGTTCATCACCACGATGCGGTCGCCGAGCGTCATCGCCTCGACCTGATCGTGGGTGACGTAGATCATCGTCACCTTGAGCTCCTGATGCAGTCGCGCGATCTCGCGCCGCATGGAGACTCGCATCTGAGCGTCCAGATTCGACAACGGCTCGTCAAACAGGAAGACCTGTGGCTGTCGCACGATCGCCCGCCCAAGCGCCACGCGCTGTCGTTGCCCGCCCGAAAGCTGCCTCGGCTTGCGATCGAGGAACTGATCGAGTCCCAGCGTTGTGGCGGCGCTTTGCACACGCTGATCGATGTCGCTCGCCCGCATGTTCCTGAGTTTGAGAGCGAAGCCCAGGTTCTCCCGCACGCTCATGTGCGGATAGAGTGCGTAATTCTGGAACACCATCGCGATGTCGCGCGCCTTGGGCGCCACGTCGTTGACCACCCGATCGCCGATGGTGATGGTGCCGGCGCTGATCGACTCGAGGCCAGCGATCATGCGCAGCGTTGTGCTCTTTCCGCACCCTGATGGCCCCACCAGCACCACGAATTCCCCGTCGCCAACGTCGACATCGACGCGATCGACGGCTACCTGCTGTGGCCCTTCTGTATAGATTTTGCGAACCCCTTCGAGCTTCACTCTCGCCATAAAATTCCTTGATGAGCGACAGCTACAAATTCCCCGTTGATTTTTTGTGGGGAACGTCGACTTCCGCGTATCAAATTGAAGGCTCCCCGACCGCCGATGGCGCGGGTCCGAGCATCTGGCATCGTTTCTCGCATACGCCCGGCAATACCTACATGGACCAGACGGGTGATGTCGCGGCCGACCATTATCGGCGGTACAAGGAAGACATCGCGCTGATGTCCGAGTTGGGGACCAACGCCTACCGGTTCAGCATCGCATGGGGCCGTATCATTCCGAATGGCACCGGCGCCATCAACAAGCGAGGCATCGACCACTACTCCCGCCTCGTCGACGAGCTGCTGAAGCGAAACATCAAGCCGAACGTCACACTCTACCACTGGGATCTTCCCGAAGCCCTCGACAATCGCGGCGGGTGGCTCAATCGAGACATCGCAGATTGGTTCTGCGATTACGCCGTCACGCTGTTCGACGCGCTTGGCGATCGCGTCGAGATGTGGTCGACGCTCAACGAGCCGTGGGTGGTGACTGATGGCGGATACCTGAGCGGGCTGCTCGCGCCCGGGCACTCGAATTTGTACGAGGCGCCTTTGGCGACGCACAACCAGCTCCGTGCGCACGGGATGGCTGTTCATCGATTCCGCTCCACCCGCGCGGGAGAGCGTGGGAAGATCGGCATTGTCGTCAACCTCGAGCCGAAGTACCCCGCTTCGCGCTCGTCCGCTGACCTCCAGGCGACCAAGCGTGCCGATGCATATATGAATCGGCAGTTTCTCGACCCCGTTTTTCTCGGACGATATCCAGAGGAGATGGGCGAAATCTTTGGCGAGGCGTGGCCCGAATGGTCCGAGGAAGACATGCAGCTGATAGCCGAGCCGATCGATTTTCTTGGAATCAACTACTACACGCGGAAGGTCGAGCGATTCCACCCGGACATCCTGCCGCTCAAGACCAAGCACGTCCCGCAGCTCAATCACACCTACACTGAGACGCACTGGGAAGTTTTTCCCGAAGCGCTGACGCAATTGCTGCTGTCGGTCACCGAGCGCTATGGGAAGCTGCCGATCTACATCACCGAAAACGGTGCCGCGTTCTATGACCCACCGTCGCCGATCAATGGCCGCATCGACGATCCGCTTCGCATCGAGTACTACCGCCAGCATCTCCGCGCCGCGCACGACGCGATGAGGCAGGGCGTCGATCTGCGCGGCTACTACGCCTGGTCTCTCCTCGACAACTACGAGTGGTCCCTCGGCTTCTCCAAAAGGTTTGGCTTGGTCCACGTCGACTACGAAACCCAGCGCCGCACGGTCAAAGCAAGCGGCCGCTACTACTCGGAAGTGATTCGCAGCCAGGGCGCGAGACTTAACGAATGAGAGCTGGTGGCTAGGCTGGTGCCTAGGCTGCTCCCTAAGCTGGCAGCTCCCGGCTTTAGTTCCATCGATGCCCGCCACGCGTCCCACACCCAGCCCGGAAACAATCATCGCGCGTACCTGATCGTCACCGTGGCCGGCAGCTTCCGAATCCGCACCTCGGCGCCGCGCACCGGCGCCATCTGCCCGTCGACTGTCGCTGACAAAATGGGCTGATCGAGCGGGCTGTAGATCACGATCCCGCCCGGCGGCATCCGCACCCCGCTGCGCAGATTCACTGTCACAACTCTACCAACCGCGCGCATATCATAATTGAGCGGCCCGTACTCGGTGCTCAGATTCGACACTCGAATCCCCGGATCGTCCTTCACCCACTCATCGCGCACCCCGGCGCCGATTACGAGCGAGCTGTCGCTTTCGCGCTCATAGGCGAGCATGTCGAGAAAGCTGCGGATGTAGTCGCTGCCGACCCAGGTGTGCGGCATGTCCCCGATGAACTTTGGCGTCTTCGGATCGCGGAACACGACTTCTGCCCACTGATGCCACGCCGCAGGCCGCTGTCCCTGAAAGAAAAGTCGAGCAGCTCCTGCGCGCGGGCCCTTTGGCCAAGTCTCACGTGCACGCCGACGTTCCGCAGCTCGTACGGTGTATACGCGTCCCACGGTTTGTAGCCGAGTGAGCGCTGACGCGCCTCCTGGAAGTACTTGTCGAAGGTGCGATTGAGCAGGGGGCCGGGCAGTCTCCCTGCTTCGCCGCCGGGACTTACCGCAATTGTCGTCGACGTCGGATCGAAATCGGCGAGCTCGACTGAGCCCGGGATGTAATCGATCTTGCGCGTGATCACTACCTGGCGAATCGACTCGAAAAGATTCGAGCGAAAGCTGTTTCGGATCTGCGCGTAGTCGTTGGCTTCCGGCTTTCCCAGCTCTTTGGCAATGAACGCGGCGTCCTTAAAGCCACGAAGCGCAAAGAAATCATCCCAGTAGGAATGCATCGGTTTCGCGCTATAGCCTTCATGGCTTATGGACTGTGGCAGCAGTCCATAGAAGGCTCTGTTGGCGCCGACGGTGTATTGCTCCGTCATCCGCTCGTGGCGCAACGAATCCATGTAGGCCACTGCTCTCGCAACGTGCGGCCACATTTTCTCCACCTCGGCCTTGTCGCCCGTATGCCGATAGTACTCGGCGACGAGATAAATGAATTCGCCGTGACTGTCGTTCTCTGGAACCGGCGTCGCGCCATGCTCGTCGACACAGCAAGGGACTTTGCCGTTGTCGTACTGGTACTGCGCGAACCAGTCGATGAAGTCTTTGACGTCCTGATCGTGCCCGAGTCGCAGGAGCGCCGTCGATGTCAGCGACCCGTCACGAATCCACGAGCGTGAATAGCTGCGCGATCCGGGCTGAATCGCAGGACCGTCGCGATTGATAAGAATGTCAGCCAGCTGAGTACGCAGAGTCTGAGTGTAGCGCGCTCCAGAGAGCGGAAGCGTGATGCTCACCGGCCCAAGCTTATTCCGCCACTCGCCTGTAACCTGTTCGAGCCAAGTCGAAACGGCCCGCTCTCCCTGCCCTGGCAGAAGAGTTGTACCGCTTCCCGCTTCCCGCTTCCCGCTTCCCGCCAAAAGCTGCGCCAAATTCAAATCCCCGCCATGCAAGGACACCGCGATGTCGATCGGACTCGACGTGGCGCGTGGGCCGAGCTCCAGCTGATAGCCGAAAGCGGCCGATGCGCGGCCGGTCGGATCGGTCAGCGCGACGCGACTTGGCAATTTTCCAGCGCGCAACCAGTCAACGATGTTGCCATCGTCAAACGAAACGGCGCCGAATCCACTCGCTGACGTCAGCGACCGGACGAACTTGTTGCCCGTGACTCGCGCCGAAGATCCGCTGAGCGAAATCGAATCGACCCGCGCGACACCGCCGGGAAGATTGAGGAACTGCCACGGCGGATTCACCTGCAATGGGCGAATTGCCACGTAAAGCGTCGGCTTCGGGTACTTTCGCGAATTGTTGGCGATTTGATAGCGCACATAAAGCACGCTGGAGTCGGCCGGGCCCGCGACAAACGCATTGATGATCAAGTCGAGATCGTTCGCGCTCCACACGACTTGGGGTAGGGGTAGTCCCTCCGAATTACCGACAACCGATGTCTTCACATCGTTCCAAGTCAGCAACTTGCCGTTGACGTACAAGAATGGTTCGATCGAGAACTGGCCGCGCCCTACCTCGACCATTCCTTCTTCATTGATCAACGCCTCGGCGCTATCGCGATCGACGCCCAGTACCGTCCAGTACGACTGCTCGTTGGACAGATAGCGCGGATAGCTGCCCCGTGGCGCTTCCCGCGCCATCGCGAAATACAAATCGTTTGCCGACGCGGCCCAGTCGAGCGGTTTGACGCTGATGTCGCGAATGCCGTAGCCGAGTCCACCTTCCGCTGACTTCAGAATGACGCGGACGAATCGCGCATCGCTCTCCGGCAAATAGAGATAGTCCCTGAACACCGGCGAAGAAACGAGATTCTGCCGCTCCACGCCCGCCGCCCGCCTCCCGCCTCCCGCCTCCCCCGCCAACGGTGCCGATGCAGTTCGATTGAAGCTGTAAACCGTTTCCCAGTTCTGACCCTCCTTTGACGCTTGAACATCGTACGAGTTCGCGCGTCGCCCAGGCTCCCACCCGATCACCAGGCCGCCGAACTCGCGTCGTTTCTGAAAGTCTATGTTGATGGTATCGGCTGACGAGCCACTGACGCTCGCGCGCGGAGCGCTGCGCCACGACGTCGTCTGATCGATGTCAATCGTGCGGAACGCTTCATACCCGGTGGTTTGCGTTGAGGCGGTGATGGTCGGAGTCAAAGTGTACGCCGTCGAGGGATCGAGAGGCGTAAGCGTCAGATCGTCGAGCCAGACACTGCCCTTGCCACCCGAACCCGCGGTTATCGCGATCTCGATCGCGGCAAAGCGCTTCAGATCTCTGTCATTCGTCGGTCCCCAGGCAAATGAGATCTGCCGCTTCTTCCGCGTCACCGTCGTCCACTCTTTTGGAAAGACGAAGTTGGGATTGTTGGACCACCAGACGTTGTCGCCCGTGGAGTCGATCAACTTGAACTCGAGAGTGTTCGTCGGCGCGTCGCCCTTGATTGCGAAAGAGAACTCGTAATTCGGCGGCAGCGTCAGATTCAACGGACGATGAATGACACCGTAGCCGCCGTGACCATGGAAATCGAAATCGATCCGCATCGCCGAGCCGTGCAATCCGCTCGGATCGGGATGCACGGATATGTCGACACCCTCGGCGGGTGTCGTCGTCCACTGCGACACGGTTTCAAAGTTGTCCAATACTATAGTAGAGGGTGCCACCACCGGATTGGCCGGCACGACAGTGGGAGTTGGCGTCGGCGTCGGAGCAGTTGATGGTCGAGTCGGGGACGGCGGGTTTTGAGCTCCTGCCTGCAAAGATGCGATGACGCTAACGGCCAGCATCGCGCGCAACGCGCAATGCCTTCCGCCTCCCGCCTCCCGCCTCCCGCCTCCCCCTTCCCCCTTCCGGCTGCCCAATTTCATCCCTTAACGCTCCCCGCCATTACACCCTGGATGTAGTACCGCTGGAGGAACAGAAACACTGCGATCACCGGAATCACCGTGAGCACCGAGCCGGCCATCATCAGCTCGGTGTCCTGCACGTGCTCGCCCGACAGATTTGCCAATGCGACCGGCAGCGTGTAGTGAGCCTCGTCACTCAAAACGATTAGCGGCCACATGAAGTCGTTCCATGTCGCCAGAAATGTCCAGATCGCCAGCGTCGCGAGAATCGGCAGAATCCCCGGTACCACCACCGACCAGTAGATCCTCAGTTCCGACGCGCCGTCGATCCGCGCTGCATCGAGCATGTCATCCGGAATCGAGAGCGCGTACTGCCGAATGAGAAAAATCCCGAAGATGCTCGCCATCCCCGGGATGATCACGCCCCAGTAGGTGTTGATGAGATGGAGATTCTTCATCAGGAGGAAGAGCGGCAGCATCGCCACTTGCACCGGCAGTACCAGCCCCAGCGAAAGCATTCGGAATGCCCGATCGCGTCCGCGGAATCTCAGCTTCGCAAACGCGTAGCCCGCCATCGAGTTCACAACCAGTGACACCGCCGTCACCACTACCGCGATCAGCGCGCTGTTGAAAAGATATCTGCCCAGGTTGAGTCGCGTGAACAACTCGCGATAGTGCGTGAACGTGATCCGCGACGGCAGCAAATGCGGCGGATACTGACTCGCCTCCCCCGTCGGCATAAACGACGCCGACACCATCCACAGCATCGGAAACAGCGCGATGATCGCGCCGATAATCAGCAGGGCGTATAACACCACTTGCGACAATCTCCGGCGCGTACTTGCAGATCCAGAGGCGCTTGCGGCTTGCGGCTTTCCGCCGGCTGCCGGCAGAAGGCCGCCAGCTGCCAGCGCCTCGACTTTTCGATTCGTCCTCGACAACTATTCTTGCTCCCTCTGCAGCCTGAACTGAATCAGCGTCGCAATCAGAATCACGATGAATAACACGAACGCGATCGCCGCCGCGTATCCCATCCGCCACCACCTGAATCCTTCCTCATACATCATCAGCACGACCGACGTGGTCGCGCGCAGCGGACCGCCAGCCGTCATCACGTACGGTTCCGAGAACAGTTGGAAGTATCCGATCATTGTGATGACACTGACGAACAGCATCGTCGGACCGAGCAGCGGTAGCGTCACACTGAAGAAACGGCGCACCGGGCCGGCGCCGTCGATTTCCGCCGCGTCGTAGAGATCCTGCGGAATCGCCTGCAGTCCGGCGATGAAGATCAGCATGTTGTAGCCAAACTGCTTCCATATCGCGAGCAGAATGATCGCCGGCATCGCCCACTTCGGATCGCCGAGCCAGTCGATTGGCGCGATGCCGAAATGGCTGAGCATGTAGTTGAGCAGGCCGTAGCGGGTGTGATAGAGGTAGCGCCAGACGATTGCCACAGCGACGAGCGTCGTCACGAACGGAGTGAAGTAGATCGTACGGAACAGGCTCTTGAAGCGAACGAGCCGCGCGTTGAGGAGAAGTGCGGCTCCCAGGGCCACAGCGATCGTGAGCGGCCCACCGACGAGCGCGAAGTAGAATGTGTTTCGGAGCGCCTGCCAGAACTCCGGCGTCTTGAGAAGCTTGCTGTAGTTCGCGAGACCGACGAAGCGCGTTGTCGACGGGTTCGCAATCGCGTAGATATCGAAGTCAGTGACGCTCAGGACGAGCGATGCGAGAACGGGCAGGAAAAAGAAGACGAAAATGAGAATGAGCGCCGGCGCCAGGAACCACCACGCCGCCTTCCCTACATCAGACGGCGTGCGTCCGGCGGGATCCCGGGACCGCCGCAATCTTTGCCGCCAGCCCAACATCGCCGGAGTGGGCTCCGACAAAAGCTCCGTCGATGCAGCGCCACTCGGCGGAATGGTAGCGCTCACTTAGTCCCTTGTGCCAACAGGTATCTCCGCTTCTCGAGCATCGCATTGACATCCTCATCCAGCGACTTCAGTGTGGCATCGGCCGTCTCCGCCCCGCGAATCGCCTGCTCTCCGTGTTCGAAGATCGTCGTCGCGATTTCCTCCCACTCCGGCACCTGCGGCGTCGGCACCACCCGCTCCAGCTGCTGGCGGAATGCCTGGGTGTACTTGTTGTTCGCCAGCGCGGTATCCTGCCACGCTGTTTTTCTTGGCGGAAGATCACCCGTGAGATGATAGAATTCGAGCTGGATCGACGGGCGAGAGAGATACTCCATTAGCTGCCACGCTTCTTTCTTGTGACTGGAGGCGGCGAAAAGCGACAGAGACGAACCGCCAGCGGTTGAGACGCCGGGGCCGCTGACGCCCGGCATCGGCGCGGTATTCCAGTTAGGCTGCATCGCGGGGGCGAGCCTGTTCTTGAATTCGCCGATCATCCACGGCCCCGAGATGTACATCGCGATGTTTCCGCGCTCGAACTCCTGAAACAGGTTGGATACCTGCGAGCTGGAGACCGGCGACGCGAGTCCCTGTCGATAAATGCCGGTGTAAAAATCGAACGCGCTGCGGAATGGTGGCTGCTCGAACGCTCCGTATCGCCCGCCGTCACGCAGAATCGGCGATCCCTCCTGCAGCGCGAAGATTACCGGCTGCACCCACTCGTTGGTCGGCATCAACAGCGGAAACTGGCGATCGCTCATTTGCGACTTTATTCGCTTCATCGCCGCCGTCCAGTCGGTCCAAGTCGTGGGGAAGGTTTTGTAGCCGGCCTTGGCGAGCAGATCGCTGCGATAGAAGATCAATCTCGTGTCGACATACCACGGGATGCCGTACGTGTAGCCGTTGACGACGTTGGTTTTCCAGATCCCGTCGAAGAAATCGTCGCGGTGGATCTCCCTGGATTGCGTCGTCAGACTATCGAGCGGCGCCAGTGCATTGAGGGCGACGAACTCCGGCACCCATGTATTGCCCAGCATTGCGATATCGGGCGTTGCCTCGCCGACGAAGGCAGTAAGTAGCTTCTCGTGCGCCGCAGTCCATGGTATTTGCTGAACCTCGACGTGGATGTTCGGGTTTTCTTTCTCGAACCCGGGTATCATCTGCGCGAGCACTTCCCCCTCGCGCCCCATTGCCCAGATCCTTAGTGTAGTCCTGTCGCCCGCGTTCGCGGCCGAGCAAGCGGCAGTAACAATCGCGCCGAACACCGCGACGATACGACGCAACTGCTGGCTCATGTTATGCCGCGAAAGTATAAGGGTCAGAACCGAGTTAACCACGGAGGTCCGCATGCGCCTGAATCGTCTGAATATTCTCCTCGCCGCTGTAATTCTGGGATGCTCCCAGAGCACTGAGCCCGTCCACCTTAAGGGTACCTATCGTCTCAACGACATCGACGGACGCACACTCCCAACTCCTCCTGCATTCACTCCCGGTTTGACTCCAACGATCGTCTCCAGTGAGGTCGTGCTTCACGACGATGGCACGGCCACAGTTACTGATCATCGGATCGAATGGAACGGCGTCGATAATGTTCTCACATACTGGTACACATATACCATCAGCGGGCTCGATATCTCCTTTGTCGTGCCACCGTGTCCACCCGACGCAATCTGCGCCTGGGACAACAGCGTTGGCATCAGTGGCAAGATCATTGGCGACAATCTGTCGCTCATCCGCGGACACGTGAATGAGGATCCCATCGTCTACCATTATCACTCGTAGCACACTTACAGGCCACCCGTCAAACTCTCACTCAGGAGGTGCTAAATGCGTCTGCTTGGTAAATGCGTTGTAGCGGTTCTGATCGCACCAGTCATTGCGTGTCACGACGTGTCCGGTCCACCCGCGCTGCCTGCGAATTACATGCTCGTCAGCGTAAACGGGCAACCGCTGCCGGCTATCATCTCGCCAATTCCCGAGTCCCCGACAGTGCTCGACGGAACGCTCTTCCTTGATGGCTCTGGCAAGGCGGTCGTGAGGGACCACCAGAGGGTGATGATCGCGCCCGGCGAAGTGACTTACACCACCAACTACACGTATACGATTAAGGACAACAAGATCCAGTTTGATTTCGCGTGCGTTGGTGGTCCTACTGCCAACTGCCCTCGATCGCCGATTGGAACTTTTGTTGGCTCGCATCTCATACTCGATTTGAGTGGCACTGCGAACGAACTGGTATATGACTACGTCCTGGTGATGCCTGATTGATATCTCGGCGAGCTGCTGCAGCGTTACTGATCGCAATTGGAGTCACGGGGTGCACTGCGCCGAGTGCACCCTCGTACTTCACTGCTGACTTCGTGCTCATCGACGTCGATGGGCTTGGACTCCCGGTCGACGGTCCCTCTGTCCACGGAATGCCTGGATCACGACTTATCTCCGGCTCCATGTCCCTCGATGAAGCCGGCACCGGCTACATGTTCGAAGAGCGCGTTGACGGACAGAACAACCATTTCAGTGTCGCTACTCCGTATCTCTACGGCGTAAGCGGAGCCAGCATCAAGTTCGATTACGCGATTCCCTGCCCATTCGGCGTCGATTGCCCCGCACCGCCTTCGGGCGAGATCATCAACGAAGGTCTGCAAGTCCGGGTGACGTTCCCGCCCACTTCTAACTTCAAGGTTTACACCTTCCGCACAATTCCGCGAACGATTTAAATCAAGCCACTCGATTCTGATCGGAGGTACGTATGAATCTGCGTCGTAAGATTGCTCTGGTTTTAATGATCGGTGCTGTAACCGCGTGTCATGACACTTCTGCAACTGGAATTCCTGCGTCCTACGCCCTGACGGCGATCAACGGGAATCAGCTCCCCGCATCGTACTCTGGGATCCCCACGGGTTCTACGGTCGTGTCGGGAGCGCTCATTCTCGACGGCGCTGGTCTCGCAGTCTTCCTGGAGGAACGTCGCGATGCGAACGGAGTTCAGTCAACCGTCACAACGAAATACAGGTACACGATAAAGGACAACGTTATCGAGTTCGACTACCCCTCGTGCCGTCAGGCGCCATGCATCAGTCTGCCCAAGGGAACTCTGGCTGATGACCATGCACTCATCGATTTCAGTTCAGGCCAGGGTCGTCAGATCTTCGATTACATGCTCGGCGGAGACATCTAACACCGCTGGATAGGACGGTGCCTGGCTCAATTCCCCAGCCACCCGCCGGTGAAGCCAGCTTTCTTCAGTCCGGCGACGATGTAGGGATTCTTCCGCATCGTCTTCCAGATCAGATCCGATCGATAATTCTCGATCATTGCCACGATCGGCCCTTGATCGATACCGAGGTAGTCGGTGTCGAACCAGCCAACGCCCGGCACAATGCGGCCATACCTGGATTGACCGCTGACGAGCGTTGGATTGAAATCGTCGACGAATCCATAAGGCCCAAACAGGTTGTCGCCGTACTTCTCCCGCATCGCGATCAATGCGGGTATCGTCAACTCCGGTGCAAAGGCAACTGATCCGCCGGCAGCCGTCGGGGCAATCGTTCCGTCATCCTCGATCCCGTCCGCTGCCGCGCCGCGCGCGCGATATGTAAAGAATTGTCGTGTGCGACCGCCGACGACGAAGGTCGTATCGAAGGGTCCGTCGCCCGCCGTCAGACCCCAGACGTTCGCTCCATAACCATTCCACTTACCCGGGTTGTCGATCGCGTACGACCGCTGCGAGATCGTCGCTCGGCGAGAGTTCTCGAAGTAGTCGATTCCCTTTCCGCGCATGTACGCGTCCTGGATTCCACGGAACTCGATCCAGATGTGCGAGTACTGATGCCCGAACAGCGGCGGGAAGTTCACGTGCGTCTGGCCGTAGAAATCAGCCCACTTATACGTCTCCGTCCATCCGGCCCACGCTGCTGGATCGATTGGGTGTGTCGGGGAGCCGAGTGCAAGCACGTACACAATCATGCCTTCGTCGTATCCGCGCCAGTCGGCGGGAATCCAACCGTCCTCCGGCTTCCATCCCATACTGACATATGGGGACGTGTGAATTGCCCACTGCCAGTCGACCCGCAGGTAAAGCGAATCCGCATAAGCTCGAACCGCGCTTTCGACCGGATCGCTCCCTGTGTAGTACGACTGACAGAACAAGACGCCGCCGAGCAGCAGAGACGTGTCGATTGTGGAGAGCTCGACCTGCTCGAATCGGTAACCGGTTTGCATGTCGAGAAAGTGATAGAAAAATCCTTTGTAGCTGGTGACGTTGCTGGCCTGCGCGCCCTGCGGAGCATTGTACATGAAGCGCAGGGTGTTCAGCGTGCGCTGCGCTGCATCCGCGCGCGAGATGTAGCCGCGTTCGACCCCGACGGGATAAGCTGTCAACGCAAAGCCAACCGCCGCCACGCTCGAGAAACTCTTTGTTGGCCAGCGATCGGGCGTTAGTCCGTTGTTTGGATCCGACCGCTCCCAGAACCAGTTGAAGGTTCGGCGTTGCAGCGTGTCGAGGAACGCAGCCTGCCTCGACGAAAGTCTCGAAGGCGGCAGCGAACCGCTCGCACCGCTGATGCCAGTGATCGATGTCGCCGACGTACATGCCGACGCGATCGTCGCAGCGACGAGAAGCCAACCGCGCCAACGTGGGAGCGCTCGCATATTCCTCCGGCATTCCACCGGGTTGTCCGGATTGCCCGGGTTGTTGTGCAAGATTTTCACCTGAAAAGAAACCGGCGCTGACTGCGTCTCCGCAACCAGCGCCGGCTCACTCATTCAGTCAAGCCTTCGCGTCGATCAGAAGTTGATCTCTGCGCCGAGCTGATACCTGCGTGCATCGGTAGCTACATCGCGTGCGTTGCCAAACGTGGCGACAGGCTGGCCATTCGCCTGCAGGCCCGTGTCGTAGTTGGTGAGGTTGACATGGTTCAGCGCGTTGAAGACGTCCAACGTCAGACCGATCCGCGCCGCCGTTCTTCCGAACTGAGGCAGGTCTTTGCGAAGACGCATGTCCAGATTCTGATACGGGAATGTTCCGGGAACCGTAAAGCCGCTCCGCTGGAAGACAGGGCAGAACCGCTGACAGCCAGCGTCAAGCGTATACTTCCCGCCCAACGTCAGCAGTCCCGACCACTCGATTCCATACAACCACGGCATGTAGGTAATCCAGTTGCCGACGATGCGATGCCTCTCGTTGTTCGGTGCCGCGTGCTTCTTGATCGTGAAAGCCTGCGGAAACGCAAAGGTGTCACCCAGGTTGTCTTCGCCCTGCAGATAACGCGTCGCGTAGGTGTACGTCAGGCCTACACCCCAGGCAAACACATCCATGTCCGGACGGCTGTAAACCTTCTCCAGTTGTAGGGTTACGGCGTCGTACCACGTCTTCACGTCGTTGCTGGAATAAATCACCGACGAGATTCCGTGCGCTCCCCAGTTGAACGGGAAGTTGCAGCAGGTTCCGTTGTTATTCAGTCCACCCGCAGCCACCTGCCAGGTAAACTGGTCGGTGCCGCGCTGCGCACCGTACGTGAGCGTTCCCGCGAACTCGCCGAACAGCTGGCGCAGACCCACGCTCCATTGAGTGGTCTTCGGAACCTTGAGGTTGTTGTTCATCAACCAGAGCTCGCGCGTGCCGAACTGCGACACCAACGCATCGAGCGCGACCGTGTCGGCGGTCAGATAAGAATTCTGCCAAGCCACCTGACCGGGGACCGGCGTCGCGCCCTGCGGCGCGAAATTAATCGTGTAGGTCGGATTTGAGATCTTGAGCTTTTCATCGACCGCCACGTCGAACGGTACGCGATCGTAATACAAGCCCCAGCTCGCGAACACCGTCGTACGGTACGCGTCGTCGATTCCGTACGAGAATCCGACACGCGGTTGGAACGCCTTTTTGAAAGGTTTGCGATTGTCTCCAGTCGCGATGTACTGATTGAGATCGAGTGGCACGAACAAGTTCACCCCGGAAGGCGAATTGGGATTCGGCTGGTTCATATAGAGCCGCAGCGTGTCGAGATAAGCAATTCGACCCGTGTTCGGCGTCACGTAACCCGTGTTGAGCATGTTGCTCTCGTAATCCCAGCGAATGCCGAGGTTGAGTATCAACCTTTTGACCGGAGTCCAATCATCCTGGAGATACGTACCGATCTGATTGTTGTTCTCCTTCATGAACGGATCGCCGCTACCAAATCTCAGCTCAAACGGTACGGCAAAGTTGTAGGTCTGGTTGCCGTTGCCGGTGTTCGCGGTTTGCGCATAGTGGAACTGCGGTACGAAATCGTTTCGCTTGTCGATGTCGTACGTGTCATGATTGAAGTTCAGGCCGCCCTTGAAAACGTGCTCGCCGAGCCACTCGAAGTTGGTGAACGTCACGTCGTCGCGGAAGCCAATGCGCTTCTGGATGTATTCCTGGATCGACGCTGCCGATCCAATCACGTAGTCCGTTCCGTTGACTGTGTAAAGGCGACGGGGCTGGCCCAATTCATTCGGGCTGAAGCCCCGATGGAAATTCGAGAAATCAATCTTCGCTTCATTCAACCACGGGCCGGTAAAAAAGTTGTGTTTCGCTTGTACGACAGTATTGTAGTTGTGAAAATTCACCGCGGCGGCGGAAGCAGTAGCCCCGCCAAAGTCTCTGATGTCAGTTTCATGTCGATTGTTGAAACTGATTTCAGCCGACTGAGTGTTGCTGATATCCGCGTTGACTTTGCCGAACCAGAGATTCTCGCGGAACGGTGAAGCTGCATTGCCAGTGTACTGGGGAAGATTCACCGTGTCGAGCGCGGGGAAGCCCGCCGGTGGGGCAGCGATGTTCACAAAGTTGAACCGGTTCTGATAATTCCCCTCGTAAGAGCCGAAGAAATGCAGCTTGTCCCTTACGATCGGGCCGCCAATGCTGAAGCCGGCAAGCGTGCGACGATAATCCGGCTTCGGTGTGTTGTTCGCGCGCTGGAAGCTGTCGAGTTGCACCATGCTTTTATTCTGGAAGGCGTAAAGCGCCTGGCCCGCCCAGGTATTCCCACCTGATTTTGTCTGCGCAGTGATGACAGCACTCGCCGCGTTCTGGTACTCTGCCTTGAAGTTCTGCGATATCACGCGGTACTCCTGCACGGCATTCCGCGGAAATGGGTTTCCGCGACTCGCGTCCTGACCCGACACACCACCTTGGGTCAGCTCGTTTTTGTAGCTGGTGCCGTCGATGAAAAGATTCACGGCCGACGGAGGCTGACCACCCGCCGTTACCGTTCGGAACTGTCCGTTAACGCGATCTTCTGTCACCTGAACGCCCGGCGCCAGCTGTGCGAGATCCAGGAAATTTCTGCTCGGCGTGGGAAGCTGGTTGATCTGCGCCTGCGTGATGTTCGTCGCAACTTCAGAGGTGCGCGTCTCGACACCTGATGCGGCGGTTACTACCTGAGTCTCGAGGACAGCGGCCTGGGCTGTCAGCGAGAAGTCCTGTGCCTGCATCGCGCCGATTTGTACGACGATCCTGCGGCTCTCAGGCGCGCTGCCGATTCTGCGAACGTTGACGTCGTAAGTACCCGGCGGAAGCCCTACCAGCGCGTACGCCCCGGCCTCGTTGGAGAGCGCCGTCCGCGTCGCCCCGGTGCTGATGTTCCGCGCGACAATTTGCGCGCTCACAATCGGCGCACCTCCGGCACCTGTAACTGTTCCACGGATCGTGCCCGTTGTGTTCTGCGCCGAAACGTTCACCCCGATGAGGCTGGCCAGCAGTCCGACTACTGCAAGCGCTCGAGTCAAAAAGTGAGAATTCCACAGCTGAAAGTGTTTCATCTACATCTCCATTTTGTTGTTGTTGCCAAAGCGACTGCATCTGACGAAAAGTTCTGTCTATACGACTGGACTGAATCCTCTGTTAACGGTTGATGGAGGCGGCCGCTCCGCTGGCGCTTCCTCCGCGCCGGTCGAGCGCCGGATGACGAGTTGGGTCGACACGCGCTCTCGGCGACGCGCGTGATCGTTTTTGTGGGTGATGCCGTGCAGCAAAAGATCGACGGCGCGGGCGCCGAGCTCACAGATCGGAACGTGAACGGAGGAAAGCGGCGGATCCATGTAACGCGCCAGCGGAATGTCGTCGAAGCCCGCGACGCCCATCTCCTCCGGCACCGCGACACCTGATTCCTTGAGCGCGCTCAGCGCGCCGATCGCCATCGAGTCGTTGGCGGCGAAGATCGCCGTCGGACGATCCCGCAGATCGAGCAGCTTGAGCGCCGCGCTGTAGCCGGCGGCTTCAGTGAAGTCACCATCGAGCTCCAGCGAGGAATCGCGCTCAACGCCGGCTTCCTTCAACGCCAGCCGATACCCGCGCAATCTCTCCGCCGCGTCGTAGTTGCGCGCCGCCCCCTTGATGATCGCAATGCGACGGTGGCCGCGCTCGATCAGGTGCGCGACCATCTCACGCGCACCGCGACAATTTTGGATTGTCAGAGAATCGACCTCGTCGCCCTGCGGCACCGAGCACAACAAAACCACCGGAATCGTGCTGGGAAGATTGAGCAGCGCATCCGCGTCGAGATCGGGCGACATCGCGACGACACCGTCCACGCGACCGCGCATCGCGCGGATCGCCGTCTCGATGCCATGCCTGTCAGCGTAGGCGCGGGAGATCAGCAAGTGAAATCCGTTCTTCTGCGCGGTGTCGTCCATGCCGCGAATGACTTCCGAGAAGAATTCGCCATATAGATCCGGTAGCAGCACTCCCAGCGTTTGGGTCTTGCTCGTGATCAGGCTTCGTGCGCCACTGTGCGGGACGTAACGCATCCTGCCCGCGATCTCACGAATGAGTCGCTTCGTCTCATCGCTTACGGGTCCGCTGCCGTTGAGAACTCTGGAGACGGTGGCAACCGACACGTTTGCTTCGCGGGCTACGTCCTTGATCGTGACCATGCTCCCCGCGGGTGGGCTGATATCGCAAAAATGTAAACGATTACATAGAGGGCGCTAGGGTCTTTTGCTACCTTTGGCGGGTGACTATCCGAAACGTTGTTCTAGTCCTGACAGCTTTAACCGCACTAACGACTACCGGCTGCCGCGAGTCGGCCGCTGCCTTCGGCCCCAACCTTCCGCTCGCCCGCCAGAACGCCGAAGAATTCTTTTACTCGGTCGGGTCTCGTTTCACCAACATCCAGCGACCGCAACGAATACTTCGCGCCCGCGCGCAGTTCGGCCACTACGCACTCACTCCGTCGGGCATCTATAACGACACCAGCATCTGGCTGTCGATCGGCCCGGACAGCGCGCGATTGTTCGGCGACGAGGGACATTTTTCCGTCGATCGCTACGTCGTCAACACTGCGCTCTCCAACGAGTCGCCCGACCAGCTAACCGAATCGCGCGAGATCGTGCGGCTCAGAAAATTGAGCAGCAACGACTACGAGTGGTTCACCAACGTCGAGGTCGCCATCGGCAGAATCGGCGCAAAAAGTATCGCCGACGTCATTGCTGCATCGCTTGCCGCCGGCGAAGGCAAATCGCCCACCGCAATTCGCGCAAATTACAACGCCGCATTTCCGCATGCCGCCGCCGCACTGGGCCGGCTTTTCACGCTCGACACCATTAGCACCACCGCCGACAGCGAAGGCGCCACCACCTTCGAGCTCGCGATCAAGCTGGCGCCGAACATCCTAAAGGAGACGATGCCGCACTACGCGGCGTACATCGACAAATACATCAGCAAAGGCAAATATCGGATCACGCTGACCGATCAAACCGGCGCGCACTGGTTCGACGCCTGGGCCGCCAATTACTACATGCACTTCAGGATGCGCAGCAAGAACGGCCACTTCGCCCCACTCGAGGGAGGTGTGCGTCCGATGCCGCCGTCACTCACCATCCATCTCGACATGTCGATGAAGATCCTGCTCTTCACGGTCGGCTGGTCCGAGATGATGGGAGACTTCGACATCATCGATACTCCGCACGAGCGCGGTTGGTCGATGCGCTTCAACAAGGAGCCCGACTGGCACCTGCCGCCCGCCGTCGGCGCCCTGCTTAGATCTCCGCTCCGCCGCCCGTTCCAGGGTCAGGGCATCCCGGTACGAATCTCGGTACGCGACAACCCCGGCTCCCAAAGCATCCTCAATCGACGCGGATCGCTGGTGGTTCAGGAGAGTGGCGTCCTCCGCTTCCTCAACCGTCTTAGCGGCACCGCCGTTGGAGATTTTCTCGGTCCATCAGAGCGCGAGGCCAATCGGTTCAACGCCGATGCTTTTCGAGCACTTAGGGCGGACGTCGCCGATGTCCTTAAATAGTGCTCTTAACATTCGTTTCGCTTCGTCTATACCTACAAAACTAAAGTCGGCAGTCCGCAGTTAACTGTCTGGAGTTGGGAGTTGTGCTACACGCGTTCGCAGCGTCGATCGCCTCGGACGCGTGAATGAGAACTGCGAACTGCCAGCTGTGAGTCTGCAGACTGCCGACTTCAGTTGAAGAATGGCCAGCGCTCAATGGAGACCCAACCAAAGAGGAGTAAGCTCAGCAGTAGGAGCGGGTTTGTGACGTCTCGCCCATTGCTCGCGTCAAAAACTGCATCCATTAGTGGGCGAGTGGGCATGATCGAAACTGAGCAGGCTACAGCGACTGAGCAGGATCCAACGATCACCGCGACCGATAATCTCGCGATCGCGCGACGCTACCTCGAAGTAATCGAGGGTGGCGCCGAGCGCGGGGCTTTGGCGGAGTTCTTCACCAAGGACGTCGTTCAGGAAGAATTCCCGAATCGGTTATCGCCAATCGGCCAGCACCGCAATCTGCAGGCGCTGCTCGACGCCGCCCGTAAGGGCAAGAAGATCATTAGTCATCAGAAATACGACGTACTGAACGCGATCGCCGATGGCGACCGCGTCGCAATGGAAGTGTTCTGGAGCGGGCTGCTCGCGATTCCGCTCGAGGGCCTGCCTGCAAATTCCCAGCTCCGCGCGCACGTCTCGATTCACTTCGAGTTCCGCGACGGGAAGATCTGCCGCCAGCATAACTACGATTGCTTCGATCCCTGGTGGGTATAACCCGTGAATTCGGGATCTCGAACGCTGACGCCTTAGATCGCGACAACTGAAGTCGGCAGTTCGCAGAAGCAGAGAACTCAGCTCGCAGTTTTCAAACACGCATTTGCAGCGAGGCGCGCTTCGAATGCTTTTATGACGACGCGAACTCCAGACAGTCAACTGCAGACTGCCGACTTTAGTTTTGTAGACTGCCGATTTTAGTTTTATGGGGCGCAATCGCGCCCTAAGCCTTTGAATTCGCCTTAAGCAGGGCATGCTTCCTGCCCGATTTCCGTGCGGCATCAACGATGTCTTCACGGAGGATCGATGGCTAATCCAGGCGACAACCCCAACTTCTCCGACGTCGGCGGCTCGAACTCATCGACCAGCGGCGCGGCAGATTTCTCCGACGTCAACGCCGGCGGCTCCACAACGGCCGCGACCGGCGGTCAGACATACACCGTAAAAGCGGGAGATAGTCTCAGCAAAATCGCCAAGCACTTTTACGGCAGTGCATCGAAGTGGAAGAAGATCCACGCAGCGAATGCCGACAAAATTCCCAATCCGGACCTCATACACCCCGGACTGCAACTCACTATTCCCGAAGCCTGAGGCGGATTTCAATGCGCACCAAAACTCGCGCTGCGGCGCTAACGAGTTCGCTGATTTTCTTTGCCGCGCTGGCTGCATGCGGAAAAAAGGATCAAGGGCAAGTGGTTGATACGACTGCTGTCGGGACGCAAACGGCGTCCGTCGCCGTCGATACGACGCCGATCAAGGTCAGCGACATTCAGGTTGGCAAGGGCATCGGCACCGACAAGAAGGTCGCGAATCAGACGACGGACTTTGGCGTTCGCGACACCATGTATGTGGCCGTGCTAACCGACGGCGCCGCCAAGGACGCGAAGGTCACAGCCAAGTGGACCTTCAACGGCAACCAGGTCGTCAAGCAAGACAGTCAAACCATTTCGCCGACCGGTGGTGAGAACGTCACTGAATTCCATATCGACAAGAAGACGGCGTGGCCGAAGGGCAAGTACACCGTCGAAGTATTGCTCAACGGAGTATCTGCAGGAACGAAAGATCTCGAAGTGAAATAGGGCGCTTGCGGCTGCGTGCTATCTCTCAGCTGCCGGCTTTGGATATGGAAAACAAAAACGCCGCGATCTCGTAAGATCGCGGCGTATCTATTTTGGCGGTAACCCGCCGAATCGTGCCACGCGCGCCGTCATTGGAACATCATGTCCTACCGATCGGCGGCGGGCAGCTTTCAAATTTTCGCAGTGGAGCTGAGGGGGATCGAACCCCTGACCTCTGCAGTGCGATTGCAGCGCTCTCCCAGCTGAGCTACAGCCCCGCGATGACGCGACAGACTATCCTCGAACCAGGTCGAGCCGATCCGTCGCACCGGATCAAAGCAAAAGCCCCGCGAGTGTTCGGCGGGGCCGCTCTTGACTGAAGCTAGCGGATCCACCTCCAAAGTCAATACCGAAATTCAGTATCGGCCCTGTAACTCTTTGGCCGGCCTCACGATACCGACGCCGAACCGAGGTATGGACGACTGCTCCGACGTATGGTAACACGTGCATCCTCGGATCTCGGAACCAAAGCGTCAGGTCTCATAACCAGCTATCCAGCGAGCGTCTCCCACCCCAACACGGGCAACACGTCTCCGCTGATGTAGCTCGAGTCGATATTCGAGGCCAGGAACACGTAAGCCGGTGCGAGCTCCTCGGGTTGCGCTGGTCGGCCGATCTCGACGTCGGCGCCGAACTTTGGCACCTCTTCCGCTGGCTTCGCCTGCGTATTGAGTGGAGTCCAGACCGGGCCCGGCGCCACTGCGTTCACCCGTATCCCCTTCTCGACGAGATTTTGCGCCAGCGATTTCGTGAAAGCGTGAATCGCGCCCTTCGTCGCTGAATAATCGAGAAGTGTCTTCTCGCCCTCGAGTCCGGTGATGGAGCCGGTGTTGATGATGCACGATCCCTTTTTCATTTTGGGAATCGCCGCCTTCGCCAGCCAGAAGTACGCGTAGAAGTTCGTGCGGAATGTGCGATCGAGTTGCTCGAAGTCGATCTCGTCAATTGACTCACGATTCTTCTGAAACGCAGCGTTGTTCACGAGGATGTCGATCGCGCCGAGCTCGTTGACGGTCGTTTCGATGCACTCCTCGCAATAATCGAGATCGGTTACGTCGCCCGGCAACAGCAGCGCGCGCCTTCCCTCGGCCTCGATCGCGTGTCGCGTCTCTTCGGCGTCGCTTTCTTCCTCGGCCAGAAACATGATCGCGACGTCGGCGCCTTCGCGCGCGAACAGCGTCGCAACCGCCCGCCCGATTCCGGAATCACCCCCCGATATCAACGCGACTTTGCCTTTCAACTTATCGGAGCCCTTGTAGAGCGGAGCCTTGTACTGCGGCCGAGGCCGCAGTTTCGCCTCTAGCCCCGGATATTCCTGATGCTGCTTCGGCAAGGGCGGCTTCGGATGCGCCTCGATTCGCCGCAATTCCTTCTCGCGCGTAATCCCCGTTCGCCGACTTCCGTTCCCATTCACATTTCGGCGGGCCGCGCTGGCTTTCTTCGACTGCGTCGCAGTCGTCGATTTTCTGGTTGTCCTCGATGCCATCTCTCTGCTCACATCAATCAGTTCACGAGATGCATTAGCAAACGCCGTTCCCCCTAATGGTATAACGATCGGCTCTCTCTCAGTCAGCTCTCCTCTCGCAGTTAGCTCTCCTCTCGCAGTTAGCTCTCCTCGCAGTTAGCTCTCCTCTCGCAGTTAGCTCTCCTCTCGCAGTTAGCTCGCAGTTCGGACTGATCCGTTGGCTCTCACCCCGCAGCCCCTCCCCCGCAGCCCCTCACCCCGCAGTCCCTATATTTCGGCGCCAATGTCTCTCGCCGTCCGCTTCCTCGGCACTTCCGCATCGCGCCCGACTGTCGAGCGCAACGTTTCGTCCGTCGCCATCATCCGCGAGGGCGAAACGCTGATGTTTGATTGCGGCGAAGGAACTCAGCGGCAGATGATGCGCTACGGAATCACCTTCGCGCTCACTGACATTTTCTTCACCCACATGCACGCCGATCACATGCTTGGGGTGACGGGTTTGCTGCGCACCCTGGCGCTCCAGGGCAGGACCGAGCCAATGAATCTCTACGGCCCCGTCGGGTCCGAGAAACTTCTCTGGCGCGCGATCACACTCGGCACCGAAAAACAGCACTTCGAGATAAAGGTTCTCGAGCTCGCACCCGACGCTCCGCTAAAGCGCCACGGCTATTCGATCGTGCCATTCGCAGTCGAGCACGGCGATCGCAGCGCCATCGGCTACCACCTCGTCGAAGAAACGCGACTGGGAAGATTCAATCCCGAGAAGGCAAAAGAGATGGGCGTGCCGGAAGGACCGTTGTGGGGAAAGATTCACAAGGGAGAGACGGTCGCTCTATCCGACGGCCGCACGATAACGCCGTCGGAGCTAGTCGGCCCGAGCCGCCCCGGCCGACGCATTGTGCTGACGGGCGATTCACGTCCGTCAGAAGCAACTATTGTCGCCGCCACCGGCGCCGATCTCCTGGTTCACGAAGCGACCTTCACCACCGAGGAAGCTCCGCGCGCGCTCGAGACCGGTCACTCAACCGCTCGCGAAGCCGCGGAAGTCGCCGTCAAAGCCGGCGTGAAGAGACTGATCTTAACGCACGTCAGCGCGCGCTACTCGCGCGACACGTCGGAGCTGGAACGCGAAGCGCGCGAAGTATTCGCGGAAACAGTCATCGCGCGTGACGGAATGGAAGTCGACATCCCGTTCGAGCAGAGCGATGACTGATCGGCTATCGCCTCGCGCGTTCGCCTCAAATCAGGATGCCAGCCCGCAGATCAGGCCGGCCGAGGCAATCGACTCGATCTGGACGATCGGGCCAGCCATGTGAATGCCGCCGAGATCGTTGCGCACCTTGAATGTGACGTCGACGCGCAGTCCCTCTTGCTTGTAGCAGCCCGGCAAATTCGTCGGATCGTAGTGCACGCCATCTGCGTCACTCACCAGCTCGTAGAATCCACCCTCGATCGGGTTGAAGTGCACTGTCGCATTCGTATGCATCAGCGGCCCCGTCGAGCTCGAGCATCCTACTACCGCGCACAACGCCAGCATCGACAACACAGTCTTCATACGGTCCTCGCTGAAAGGGTTATTCCCAGCTTATAGCCGGGACCCTTCAACGACAACGGGAAGGCCCCTGCCGGCGAGGCTGCTAAGGGTTCTCAGGAAGCGCGATTGACGCGCGACCAGACCGACGACACCGGCATAGACCGCCGAAATAGTCCGCTCAGTTTCTCGTCGGTCAATGTGCCCATGATCTTGTCGACCGACACGCGCGACGTAACGCTGCGTGATTCAGGTCCATCCCAGATCTCCCAGGCGTAGCGGTCGAGCCGCGCGGTCTTGCCGCCGGGATGATGAAACACGATCATCGCGTTGCTCGCGCCCGGCACCTGCACTTCCACGCCCCAGTTCGTTCCGTCCGGTCCACGGAACGGCCTGATTTGTCTTGCCATCGATCTTTTAGTTGGTGGTCAACGCCAGCGGATGCAGTCTCTGCCGCCCGACGAATCCTGCGTCAGTTTCGTGCCAGTACATCACGCCTGGCTCGCCGAGCTTCCAGCAATAAAAAACTTCGCGACCATCCATCTGCCCACGGAAATCGACGAGGCCGATGTTCATCCCTTTACAGATGACGCCCAGCTCGTTGAGCTCGGCGATGTAGCTCTCGATGTCTTTCGCCAGACGCTGCGCTTCTATCTGCAGCAGCTCCGCGATCACGTCGGGACGCTCGGGACTCGAGCCCGCCGTCGCCACCTCGAACTCGCGCACTTTCTCTTCCCACAGATGATGGTCGCGCACGAGATCTTCAACGATGCGACGCACGAGTGGAAGAGTGCGATTGGCTTCGTCGACCGTGAAGATTCTTTCCATCATGGTACTCTGCATGCGCGAGAATCGATGGTCAAGTCCGCGCCATTACTTGCGCCACTTCTCTTCCTGGATTCGCTCGGCCAGTCTGCGCTCGCGGCGGAGCTTCGCGGCTTCGTAGCGCCTCATCTCATCAGGCGTCTCCGGACGGAGTCGCGGAACTTCAACCGGCTTGCCGTTGCCATCGACGGCGACGAAGGTGAGGTAGCACGAGTTGGTGTGCACGCGCACGCCCGTCAGCAGGTTTTCCGTCTCCACTCGCACTCCGATCTCCATCGAGGTACGCCCCACGTAATTGACGCTCGACTTCATGATTACGAGGTCGCCAACATGGATCGGCTCGCGAAAATCGACCCGATCCACTGAGACCGTGACGCACGCCATGCGCGCGTGACGAATCGCGGACACCGCGGCAGTCGTGTCCATCATCGACAGCACTACTCCGCCGAAGACATGGCCTAGTACATTCGCGTGCTGCGGCAGCATTAGCTGAGCTGCCTCGTGCTGCGTCTCACTGACAGCGCGCGCGCCTTCGTCGCCGCTTGTCGCGGCAGTGTCTGGGTGCGTTGTGTTTTTTCTGGCGACTGCGCGTGAAGACCGACTCAAATCTGCCGTCCGCTGGGTTTGCGAGAATGCACAGGTAATTTGCGCGATACCTGCTGGATCCGCTCGCCGTAGGCCGTGGCGTCGTTGAACGCGTGCGCTAGCGCCCGACGAGTGCGCGGATCGATGCGCGGCTTGTCCAGCCAGAACACCTGCACGAAGCTCGACTCGACCAGACCTAGTTTCCATTCGCGGCCGCCACGGTCGCGCAGAATCAGCGAGTTGGCTTTGTGAACGGAGTCGTAGCGGGAGACGACGTCGTAGCCGTCGTGCTTCCAACGGCGATTTATCAACCCACCCTCACCAGCCGCTTCCTGAACGGTCGAATCGCGTAGCATGTGCTCGAACGCGACGGTTCGGCCGTCGCGAAGATCGATGACTGTGCGCGTGGTGTCATCCTGATCGTGATCGTCGTCGCGAGCTACCGACAGACGATGCTCGAGCGCGACGTACGGGCCGAGCACATTGAGGATGTCGGTCTCACCAACGGCGGTTACATCAACGTCGTCTTCCGGATCGTCATCGGGGCCCAGCACCGGCGCGGAGGGATGCTGTCTATGGTATTGCTCGGCGAGGTGTACGATCGCCGTGTCCTCGTAAATCAGAGTCGAATCACCGGTGGCGAGATCACGCCTGAAGACCCTCTCACCGCTCAACAGGGCCTTTGGGAAAGAGCGATCGACGTCAGTGACGAAGAGCTCGTAGTAGCGCCCACCCGTTCGCGCGAGAATGAGCGGCGACCCGCGGACCCTGAGCCCGGAGTTGTCACTGTGCACCCAATAAGTCTGATCGCCCGCCGAGACGAGAAATTCGGCAAGCGGCGGCGGTGGGGGCGGAAGCGCGCAGCCAATGCTTATCGCTGCGATTGCGAGCGTGGATATGCGCATCAAAGGCAATATATCGGGAGGCGGGAGGCGGGAAGCGGGAAGCGGGAAGCGGGAAGCGTCGATGTCTAGCTCACGACGTGCGGGAACCATTGTAGGCAACCGCAAAGTACTAATTCATTGGGAAGGGCGGCGCCGGCCCGATGCGTTAACGCTTCCCGCTTCCCGCTTTCCGCTCTATTAGATTGGACCGTCCTTCTCCGACTCCCAAACAACCGAAGATGCGTTTCAGCAACATCACGCTCGCTGCAGCTGTGGCGGCGGCGACGTTCAGCCTCGCCTGCGCGCCGCACGAACCGGGGGCGCACAGCGCAACGCCTGAAGTTCAGGCAGCTCCCGTAAGCCAGCAGCCGGCGACGGTCGAGATCTCGACTTCGAGTTCAACCGCCGCACCGGCTCCGACCGAAGGGCAGGCGACTGCCCAAGCAGGCGCTGGATCACACCCGACGCCACCTGTGCTCGATTCGTTGATCAAGGGCACTCTGGCAGCACGCGGCCTCTACGTCTTCAGATTTGCCGCCAATCAGCGCCGACTCAAGCACCTCATCGGCATTGCTGATTCGACGGAAGTCAACGCGCTCATCATCGACGTCAAGGATGAGTTCGGCTTGAACTACGAGCCGACCGACCCGATGGTGAAGAAGAACGCCGGCACCCAGGTGAAGGCGCGCAATCTTCAGGCGCTGGTCGATACGATTCGCGCCCACGGGATTCTGCCCGTCGCGCGCATCGTGGTGTTCAAGGACTCAGTGACCGCGCGCAATAACCCGGATCACACCATCCGCAAAGCGGATGGCACTGCCTGGCACGACAAGAAAGGACAGACGTGGGTGAATCCGTACGCCAACGCGATCTGGGAGTACAATTTCCGCGTTGCCGAAGACGCCATCAAAATGGGCTTTGGGGAGATCCAGTTCGATTACATCCGCTTCCCCGAGCCGTTCAAGAGTCTGCCGCAGCAGGTTTTCCCCGAGCAGAATGGGCGCACCAAGCCGCAGGTGCTCGCAGAATTCCTCACCACCGCGCGGGCGCGCTTCGCGAAGATGGGCGTCAGAACGACGGCCGACATTTTCGGATTGGTGACGACGGTCGGTGGCGCGCTCGAGGTCGGCCAGCAGTGGGAGCATGTGTCTCCCAATGTCGACGTTGTGCTGCCGATGGTCTATCCGTCGCACTACCCACCGGGCTCGTTCCAGCTTCCGCATCCCAACGCCGCGCCGTACGACGTGATTCACATCGCGATCTCACGCGCGCGCGAGCGTGACGAGAAGCTTGGCATCAAGGGCGAGCACATTCGCCCGTGGCTCCAGGCCTTCAGCCTCGGCAAGCCACCCTACAGCGCACACGAAATCGAGGAACAGAAACGCGCAGTCTACGACTCCGGCTACGATGGCTGGGTGATGTGGGAGCCCGGCTCGCGCTACGATAAGTTCCTGCCGGCCCTCGAGAAAACTTTCGTGTCGCGGAAAAAGAATCCGCCGGTTCCCAGACCGCCGAATAGGCTCGACTAGCGATGATCGCGGACTGAACTAAAGGTGGGCAGTTAGCAGAGAAGCTCAGGATTCAGACTGCAGCGTATGAATTTGGCATTTGGAGAGCCGTGCCGCGCAATGCCTCACCCATACGCTGCATTCTCCTATCTGAGCACTCTCTGCAACCTGCCTACCTTTAGTAAAAAAAGTCCTCTAGCAGTCGGTTCTCGCCACCTATATTACCGGCCATGACGACCACCGTCTCGATCAACGGCATGTCGTGCGTGCATTGCGTCCGCGCGGTATTCACGTCGCTCGCGGGAGTTGAGGGGATTACCCGCGCTGACGTCTCGATTGGACGCGCCGTCATCGAGCACGATGGCAGCGTCACGCCGGAGCAGATCGGGGATGCAGTCGCGATCGCCGGCTACCAGGTAACCGACTCTCACACCGACCGGCGGAGTCTCCCGATCGCGCCATGAAAACGCCGACGCATAACACACCAGTGGATACCGACGAAGAGCGTACACTCGGTGTGTTGATGGCGCCGGACATCCTCGATCTTCTCGAGGCAAATCCCGAGGCGATTCCGGCCGAGACGGAGGAGCTGCACGCGAGGGACGTCGCGGACATCGCGCAGGCGCTCCCACGCGACCTGGTAGCGCCGTTCCTGTCGGCTTTGCCCGTCGAGCGCGCGGCGGACGTTCTCGAGTACATCGACGAAGAGCTGCGCGCGGAAATCCTCGAGACGATGAACGTCCGCCAGGCGGCGGAGCTCGTCACGGAAATGACTCCGGACGATCGTGCCGACACCCTGGAGTCGCTCGAGCAGGAAAGCGCCGACGAAATCCTCCAGGAGATCCCCGCCGCCGAGCGCGCCGAGACCGAAAAGCTACTCGCCTACGAGCCGGATTCAGCTGGCGGATTGATGACGACCGAGTTCGTCTCCGTCTCCCAGGACACTCCGGTCGAGGAAGCGCTCGGTGCCGTGCGACGCATCGCGAGATCTCAGCGGGTCGAAGCGATGAACACCATCTACACCACCGACACGAGGGGCCGCCTGCAGGGTGTGCTGTCGTTGCGCGAGCTGCTCGCCGCACCGGAGGGTGCGAAGGTCGCCGACGTCGCCTGGCAGGAAGTGCAAACCGTTCCGGTCAGCGCTGATCGTGAGGAGGTCGCGCGCGTAACTCAAGAGTACGACCTGGTCGCAGTGCCGGTCGTCGACGACAACGGGGTGATTCAGGGCGTCGTCACCGTCGATGACGTCATCGATGCACTGGTGGAAGAACACACCGAGGATGTGCAACGATTTGGCGGCATGGAAGCACTGGACATGCCTTATACGCAGATCGGATTCTTTCAGATGATCGGCAAGCGCGCGCCGTGGCTTGCCGCGCTTTTTCTCAGCGAGATGCTGACGACGACTGCGATGGGTCACTTTCAGGGCGAGCTCGAGAAGGCAGTGGTGCTCGCCCTGTTCGTTCCGCTGATCATCAGCTCCGGCGGCAACTCCGGTTCGCAGGCGACGTCGCTGATAATCCGCTCGCTCGCGCTCGGTGAGATCAAGCTGCGGGACTGGTGGAAGATCGTGCTGCGTGAGCTGCCATCCGGCCTGATGCTGGGCGCGATACTCGGCATCCTCGGCATCGCGCGGATTCTACTGTGGCAGCATCTCGGAATCGCCGATTACCCCCATCCCAATCTTCTCGCACTCACCGTCGGTTTTGCCCTCGTCGGCGTCGTCACTTTCGGCTCGCTCGCGGGATCGATGCTGCCGTTCATTCTGCAGAAACTCGGGTTCGATCCCGCGAGCGCGTCTGCTCCGTTCGTAGCGACTCTCGTTGACGTCACTGGCTTGTCGATCTATTTCTATGTCGCTTTACTGATTCTGCGCGGAACAATGCTCTAGGAGGGCATCGCATGACGACCACGATTCAGAAGTTGGCGACTGTTTTCGGTATCGTCTTCATCCTCGTAGCAATTGTTGGATTCATCACTCCGGGCGGCATGTACATGCAGCCGAGTGATCCCGCAATGGCGGCGAAAGCCCTTGGGATATTCCCCGTCAATCTGCTGCACAACATCGTGCATCTGCTGTTCGGAATCTGGGGCCTCGCCGCCGCGCGCAGCTGGGGCGGATCGAAATCGTTCTTCGTGTGGGGCGGTGTGATCTACGCGGTGCTGACCGTGCTCGCGTTCGTCTCGCCGAGCGGGTTTGGCCTTGTTCCGTTAGCCGGCGCCGACATCGGGCTTCACTGCCTTTTGGCGATCGTGATGCTGGGGATCGGGCTCACTACGAAGCCCGTCACGACGCCGACAGTAGCTTAAGCGAACTAGAACCGAACTAAAGGTAGGTAGTTAGCAGAGAGGCTCAGGTCGAAGTTTGCGGCGATGTTCTTGGCAGTCAGGCGCTTCTCAGCTCGAATGCCTAGAGCAACGCTGTGAACGGTTTTCTGAGCCTCTCTGCAACCCGTCTACCTTTAGCTCAGTCGACCAGGAGACGCCGGCTACTGAGTGGCCCCGACCTTCGCAGTCGTCGACCCCGAACCCGCCGGCGCCGGAGGGACTGGCGCGCCTCCACTCCCTCGCCGCTTCGCGCGCTCCATTTGCGTCACGCTCGACACGATTCCCTGCTCCAGCCACGCGTGCTCACCGCGCAGCACCTCCTGCGACAGACGGTAAAGCGCGGGATCATCGACACCGAACAGCTGGTCGAAGTGGATCCGGATGCGCTCGCGCGCTTCGATGCAGAACGCATCGGCCAACCCGACGGCCCCCGTCTGACCTTGCTTGGCGAGCATCTGGGCGCGCGAGCACGCCGCTGACATCGCGAACAGCTCGGCGCCGATATCGACCGCGCGGAACAGCACCATCTGCTTGCGCTCGAGTTTGGGGCCGAACCTCACCATTGCGTGAAAGATCGAACGACCGAGGTGCCGCGTGGTGCGCTCGATGTAGCGCACGTGACGCGCGAGCTTGCCGAATTCGCCGTATCTGTTGAATCGACCAGCGTTGAGCCAGCGCGACGGGTACCACGTCAGATAGAACGGCGTCGCCTTCGCCAGCGCCGAGAGTTTCTCTTTGAGCGTCGACTCGGGGTTGACGATGTTGAACGCCAGCTTGAAGTGGTAATCGACCGCTTCGCGCGCGATGAAAAGCCGCATGATCTCCGACGATCCCTCGAAGATCAGGTTGATGCGGAAGTCGCGCATCGCCCGTTCGATCGGAATCGCAGGCTCGCCGCGACGCGCCAGTGATTCCGCCATCTCGTAGCCGCGGCCGCCGCGGATTTGCATCGTGTCGTCGATGATACGCCAGCCGGCCTCGGTATTGAACAGCTTGGCGATCGCCGCCTCGAGCCGGATGTCGTAGTTCCCTCTCTCGTAAAGCGCCGCTGACAATTCCGCGATCGCTTCCATCGCGAACGTGTAGGAGGCCATTCGCCCAAGCTTCTGCGCGACTGCTTCATGCTTTCCGATTGGCTGTCCCCACTGGACGCGCTCGTTGCACCACTTCCGCGCGATCCCGACCATCTGCTTACCGGCGCCGGCGCAGCCGGCGGGAATGGTGAGCCGTCCAGTGTTCAGCGTAATCAGGGCGAGCTTCAATCCCTTGCCCTCTTCCCAAAGGATGTTCTCGCGCGGGACTTTGACATTGTTGAAGCTGATGACGCCGTTCTCGATCGCCTTGAGTCCCATGAAGCGGAGACGATGAACAACTTCGACGCCCGGCGTCGACGCTTCGACGATGAACGCCGTGATCTGCTTCTTCGGCTTTCCGTTCACGACTTTGTCGGGCGTTCTCGCCATCACCACGAACAGCTCGGCGCGGGTGCCATTGGTCGTCCACAGTTTCTGCCCGTTGATGACGAAGTGCTTGCCGTCTTCGGTTGGCGTCGCAGTGCACCGCATGTTGGCTGGATCAGAGCCCGCATCTACTTCGGTTAGAGCAAACGCGGAGATCGCGCCTTTCGCCATTCTTGGGAAATACTTTCGCTTCTGCTCTTCCGTCCCGAATAGTTTCAACGGCTGCGGTACGCCGATCGACTGGTGCGCGGAGAGCAGCGCTGTAAGCGAGCCGTCCTTTGACGTCACCATCTCGATCGCGCGGATGTAACTCATTTGCGAGAGGCCAAGCCCGCCGTATTCCTTCGGGATCTTGATGCCGAAGGCGCCCATATCGCGCAGCTCCTGCACCGTCGCTTCCGGGATTTCGCCAGTGCGATCGATTTCTTCAGAGTCGACACGCTCCATGAACGCGCGAAGCTTTTCCATGAACGGGCGAGCGCGCTCCTCCTCCGCCGTGTCGTTGGGCGGATGCGGATGGATCAGGTCGAGACGGAACCTGCCAAGAAAAAGCTCGCGGACGAAACTCGGATTTTCCCACTCCGTCTCGCGCGCGGATTCCGCGACATCGCGTGCTTCTTTTTCGGTCGCAGTATCGGTGGAAGGAACAGCTGTGTTGCTCATGTGCGCCTGATAAAGATCACTAATCCAATAATAGAGATCGCCGCAAACGAAAACCACTGGATCGCGTACATGCGGTGTGGCCCTTCGTCGAGGGGCATCGGTTCAACGCGCGGAGGAGCGCTCGCTGATGGAGACGAGTCGGTCAGCACGACGTAATAGTTTGCGATCGGATACGGCAGCAACTTCTGCAGCTGAGTACGATCCAGCCGACGCAGCGCGCGCGGGTGCGCGGGGTTGGCGGACGGAAATGGCCCTTTTGTGGGGAAAGTCTCAACGAAGCCATTACCTTCGACAGCGTCCTGCTCCCGCCAGGGGTTGAGATCGACGTTCACACCGTCCGGTGAGTACACCCACCCCCGATCTATCAGCACGACGGTGTCTTTTCCGTTGCGCAGCATTGGCGTCATGATGTTGACGCCCGGCGACCCCATACGCTCACGCAGTGTGAATACGATCTCGTTGGGGTGATCGTAGGATCCTTTGATGTGAACTCGGCGGAAGTGAGCCGCCGAGGTGTCGGCCGGTAGCCCGTCCAGCTCTACCACCGGTGCAAATCGTCGCGCCGCGACTGCCGCGTTGAGTTTCTGGCGAGCGGAGAGGCGGCGCAGCTGCCAGATGCCCATACCAATGGAAAAGATCGCGAAGGAGATCGCGAGAAAACTGAGTAAGGATTTTCGCAATTAAACGGGAGAAATTGGCCGTGACGTCGCGTTGTCCTGGCGTGATGGAGGAAGAATCAGCACGCGATGGTTGTCGATCAACCACGCCAGTGGAACGAACAGCCAGATTCCCATCGTCCTCCATGCGAGAACGTTCACGCTCGGCGGCGGCGGACCGTTGCTGGCCACATACAGAATCGCCAATAGCGCGACGTAGATCCACCATCCCCAACGGCCGATTCGGTCGACCGGACGCGTTATCCGGGTGTAAGCAGACACGCCCGCCAGAAAAATCGTGAACTCGACGATGTAGGTGGCTGTAGACACATGCCAAAGCCCCCAACCAAACTTCGGGCTCGCACCCGGCCACAGCGGGAGATCCTTTTGATGCACCGGCAGATCGAGAAACCAATGGCTGACCACGAGCGCGCCGAGGACGAGTGACCCGCGTCCATACTTTCTGACTGCGAAGTAAAGTGCGCCCACGAGGATTCCCCAGACGATCGCCATCAGCAGACTGTGCGACCACGGGTAGTATACGAACTGCAGCGGACTCATGATCATCAGCCCCGGCACGATGCGCACTTGTTCCACGCCAAGCAGCAGGAGTACCGGCCACAGCTCGTCGAGAAACTCGCCCGCGAACACGAGTAGCCCGAGCGACGTGCGAGGCGCAGCCCTCTTTGCCGCGAACGCCAGCCCATAGTGCCCTAGGAACATCGAACCCTCGCTCTCATCCCGCAGTATTTAAAACAGCGACATTTGCTCGCCGAGCAGGTCCGGATCGACCGGCGTTTGTCCGACCTTGTACTGCAGGTCTCTCACAGTCGCGGGTGCGTGGCCCGAAAAAGTATTCGCGACGTAACCGTATATCTGGGTCACTTTCTCTCCGAGCTCGGCGATCGCATCGCTCCATAGCCCGATCTCGTAGGAGCGGTCGACCTGCACCCGCGTGTAGTCGACGAGATCGCGGTTCGGACCCATCCATCTGATGTACGCGAAGTCGGCTGTCGGCCTCGTCGCCAGACTCAACATCAGCTTCCGCGGAATCCAACGGCCATCGACCAGGGCCAGGGCGATGTTGTGCTCACGCAGTAATGCCAGAACCCCTTCAGTGATCCAGCCTCGATGGCGGAACTCAAGGGCGATACGCAGGTCCTTCGGTGCATGGCCGATGAAATCGACGAGGGCGGGCAATTCTCCCGGCTGGAAGTCGGGGCCCGTTTGAACCAGAACAGGGCCAAGCTTCTCGCCAAGCTCGCGTACCCGATCGAAAAACGCATCAGACGCGCCCGTCAGATCACGGAGCCGGTGCTCGTGGGTGATCTCCTGCGGCAGCTTGAGCGAGAAGATGAATCCCTTCGGAGTACGCTCCGCCCAGCTCCTGATAGTCGCCTCGGCGGGAGAAGCGTAGAACGTCGAATCGACTTCGACGGAGTCAAACGCGCGCGCATAGACGGTCAGAAACTCCGATGGCCTCGTGCCAACCGGATAGAATGGGCCGACCCACGCGTCGTAGTTCCAGCCCTGAGTTCCGAGGTGAATCTCCGCGCTCATGCGGTTCAATCGGAAGCCGCAGCGTCAGATTGTCAAGCGACCGTGACCGGTCTTCGCCCAACGCGCGCGAGAAATGGTGGTGAAAGAAACGTCGTCACCACCACCATCAACGTGATCGCACTGAATAGCGCCGGAGTAATCGCCTGCGTCGCGAGCCCCATTTGCGCGAAGATCAGCCCCACTTCGCCACGTGGAATCATCGCCACGCCGATCAGGCGCCTGTTGCCCCGAAACCACCACGGTGCGTAGGCAGCCAGATACTTTCCGGCTACGCCAGTGATGATCAGGATCGCCGCGACAGCTAGCGTTCCGGATTGACCGAACGCGCGGATCTGCACCGCGGCCCCGACCGCAGCAAAGAAGATTGGCACCACCACCCAGGTTACGGGCCTGGTCACCTTCTCGGCACGGGCTCGCCACGACGTGCGGTTCACGATAATCCCGAAAGCAAATGCGATGAGTATCCCTGCCGATGCGAGGCCGCTGACGCTCGATGAATCAGGTGTAACGATCCCGGTTACGACTGACAGCACGATTAGACCGGCGATGTCGTCGAGCACCGCTGCGCCCAACACCACCTGGCCCTCGCGCGACTTGAGCTGACCGATGTCGGATAGCACGCGCGCCGAGATCCCGATCGAAGTGGCAGTCAACGCCGCTGCGCATACGAGCGCCGGAATCGTGTGCATACCGAGTAGCCCAACGACGGCGATGTACCCGAGTGCCATCGGCAGCACCACACCGACGACGGCGACAGTAGTCGCAACGCCCAACACGGCGGTTATCGATCGAAAGTCGGTGTGAAGGCCAATTTCAAACAACAGGACAATCACACCAATCTCTGCCAGCGCGTGAATGACGGGGTTCGTCGGATCGAGCCAGGCGAGTAGGGATTGGCCGAGCATCACGCCAGCAATCAGCTCGCCGAGGACGGCGGGCTGTCCGACACGCGTCGCCAATAGCCCGAGCAGTTTCGTTGCGAGCAGCGTCGCCGCCAATACCAGCAACAGCGCCATGGTGCCGGTCACCGGTATGTTTCGAAAAAGCCGGTTCCGCTGCCGTTTAACGGAACTCCGTCGACGCGACCAGAGAGCACCGCCGTGCCTTTCATCTGGATGAAGTATGGATGCGCTCTGACGCCGGCGACCGGGTTGCCACGTTCGCGAGCAGGCCGAGTGTCGGTTGCAATTGCGTCTTCAACCTGCAGATCGACTCGCAGCGTGTCGTTTCCGCGGGCGTCGAACAATGTCGCATGCGACGGTACGCGAACGACCGCGCCGCCAACTTGTAAGGTGCGATTGTCTTCGTACCTAATTGTCGTCGGCCGAAAGACAGCGCGGAAGCCGAGCGAGTCAGTCAGATAGAACAGGACTGGCGGCACCGAGATTGAGCTGTCGGGAGGATAGACACGCCCATAAAGGAAAGTGTACTGTCCGGCGCGTGATGCGCCCCACTCCCACGTCACATTGCGCCAGACGCCCCAGTTGTGGTCATGGTACGATTGCGCGTCGGCCAATCGGTCGCAGACGTCATCGACGCACAGCGATCCCGTCGCTTCAGCGCGCAGAGCGGGCACGACGTAGCCCGACACGAACCCGCCCGATGACATCGACACGCCGGGAAAGTACGCATGTGGCTCGGGATGCACGCGAAGAGCGATTGAAATGCGGCCTCGACCATTTTCCTCCGGAGCCGAAGCCTGTACCGAATAGTCGCCGTCCGGCAGAACCGTTACCCGTGAATTACCGAAGACGAGATTCGCGTCACTAGTAGAGAACCGCACCTGCGATTTGTCGATCGTCCGCGCGAATCGCCGGGTTCTGTCGCCTTGTTCGCGCAGAGTTATAGCGACCTGTCCTCCCCACTTCGCCCCACGAATGTCTCCCCCGACGATAAATGAAATAAACGCCCATCGCCTCCCGCCTCCCCCTTCCCGCTTCCCGCTTCCCGCCACAACGTTGAAATAGTGCCACTCCGCCCAGGTCTCACGATTGGCGACGCTGTCGCCCGGAATGTGGAAGTGATCGATCTCGTTCCGCAGCTCGAGCGGCGTGGGCGCAACCCACCTTCGATCACCGTCGTCGTTAACCCACTCCCCCGCGATCATCTCCGGCGCGGCTCCCACCGCACGCGACGCGTCGGGAATCTCACCGCTGGCATGTACCGCGAACTCCTTCCCGTCGGGCGCGCGCAGGTACAACAGCCTCCCCTCGATCTGCGGCGCGACAGCTGCCACTTCCTTCGCGTACCTCGGCGATGCCAGCGCCTGTCGATACAGGAACGACGCGTGGTCGATCGAGAAGAACAGGCCGCCGATGCCTCCAGTCTTCATCACCTCGACGTCCAGGCCTTCGGGTAGAACAGTGATAGTTCCACCGCCGACAAGTTTCTCCTGGCGCGCCTGTGTCAGCATCGCCTCGCCGATCGACAGCAGCACGATCATCACTGCCACTCCGACACCGAAGCCGAAAAACATCAGCACCGACCGCCAGGGCCGATAAGTGAGATTCCGCAAGGCAAGCTGGCCGATCATCCGTCGACCACTCTGCCGTCGCGCATGTGGATCTTTCGCTTCGCCGCACTCGCCAGTTCCTCATCGTGCGTCACCACCACAATGGTTGTCCCATCGTTGTTCAAACGCTGGAACAGTGCGATGATCTCGGTTCCTGTCTTCGCATCGAGCTCGCCGGTTGGCTCATCTGCCAACAACAACCTGGGCTGGTTTGCCAAGGCTCTCGCGATGGCGACACGCTGCTGTTCTCCGCCCGACATCTCCGATGGCCGATGTCGCTGTCGATTCCCAAGCCACACGTAAGACAGCAACCCAGTCGCCCGCTTCACCCGCTCGTCCTTCGGTACACCTGCTTCAGCCATCGGCAGCGCGACATTCTCGAGCGCGCTCAGAATCGGCATCAAATAAAAGCGCTGAAACACGAAGCCGATATTTCGCAGCCGGAATTGCGTTGCCTCGCGATCGCTCATGTCATCGACGCGTTTGCCGTCGATAGTTACCGTACCGGATGTCGGCTGATCGATCACGCCGATCAGATTGAGCAGGGTCGACTTGCCGCATCCCGACGGGCCAACGATCGCGACGTAGTCGCCGCGCATCACTTCCAGACTCACTCCCTGTAGCGCGTGCACACGCTCGGCGCCTAGAGCATAGTCACGGCGTACTTCGCGCAGTGAGATGATCGGCGACTCGCTCACGCGATCGCTTCCTTGCGCAACGTTTCAGAGATCGGGAGCGAAGCCGCCCTGAATGCGGGATAGACACCGGCGCCAATTCCGCTGGCGATCAAAAGGCCGAGCGCAGACCACGCCGCTTTCGGCTGAAAGAGAAAGAAATCAATCGCCATCGGCAATCCCGGAAACGCCGACAGGATGCTGTTGAGATAACGCGCGGTGACGAGCCCCAATGCGAGACCGATGATCGCGCCTAGAAGGCTGATGAAGAGGCCCTCCACCACGATCTGTTGGACGACATGCGAGCGCGACACACCGATCGCTCGGAGCACCGCGATCTCCCCAGCCCGTTCGTTTACGGATACCGTCACGAGAGTCGTCACCAGCAAGAAGCCGACGAACAGACTCACGGCGCCGAGTATCAAAGCCAGCTGCCGGAAATAGCTCAGACGCTGATCGACCTGGGCGATGGCTGTTGCAATCGACAGCGCACTGACATTGGGCAGCTGCGATTCGATCCATTGTCGTGTCGCTTCAATGTCTGCACCGTCGCGCACGCGGATCATGAACAGCGATGCGCGATCTCCGGCGCGCGTGGGCAATTGCGCGTTCATCTGCTGTAGGGTTTCCCGACGCACGGCAGCCGCAGATTGGTCCGTGGCGCCGTAGAGGAATCGGACGGTGCCTGTGATCGTCAGAGTGCGTTGCCCTGCGTAGCTGCGTGTCTGCGGGTCGAATCCGGTCGACACGGTGATCGTGTCACCAATTTTGCCGCCGAGGTCGCGCATCAGCCGCTGATTGACGACGATCCCATTCGCCACTGTCACATCGGTGCCGGAGAGCAACTCGTAGTCACCTTGCACTTTCGGATCGATGCCGAGTATCGAGGCGCTGACATCGCGGCCGCGAATGGGGATGTGAATCGAACCGCCGAGCACAGCGCTGATCTCACCCAGATCAGGGTTTCGACGCAGCGTGGAAACGACGCTTGCGACATCGGCGATGGTAGCATCGGTGTCGAATGGCAACGTTCCCTTCGGTGCCAGTCGCAGCTGGAAACCGCGTGTCAACAGCAGCTGGCGAAACGATTCGCGCATGCCGGTGGCTAGCATCACCATGTCGAGCAGCATTGCCGCCGCGATGGCAACCCCAAGTATCGCCAGCATGGTGCGAGCGCGGTGCCTGACCAGAGATGCCTTGGCAAGTACGGCTCTCATCGGCCGAATAGTGCGAGGGGCGGTTGCCTTACCAGCCGCAACGACGCCGCGATCCCTGCCCCAATTCCCAACGCCAGCGACAAAGCCACTGCAGCGATGACAATCGTCGGGGTCACGATAGAGAATGCGAGCGGAGTCCGGTAAACGGCCTCGTAATGCCAGTTCACGAACACCGACACCAGCCAGCCGAGCACGATTCCAAGCGCGCTGCCGAGCACGGCGATGAGCGCCGCCTCGATGATGATCGCGCGAACTACTGTCGCGCGAGAGATGCCCATCAGTCGCAACGCGGCGATGTCGCGCCGTCTCTCTTCCACTTTGAGCACCATGATGCAAAGAAGAAAAACTGAGCTCGCCACGATGGTGATGATTCCGATTGCGCGGTGAAAGCGACTCACTACCTGAAACGTCCGCGATGTCTCGACAGCAATCTCGCTGGAAGGGTATGCTCTGAACCCGAACGCAATGTCGTTAACACGTTCGATGAGATTGCGTATGTCGACGCCAGACCTCGTCTGAATCGCGAAGCGGTCGACTCTGTCGCCGTAACCAGAGATGGTTTGCAGCTGATCGAGATGCATGCGCACCTTGAGATCACCGCGCGCGACCTCGGATGGGTCGGCTCCGCGCCGAACGATCGCTCCGATTATCACCGTGTCACCAGCGGCGTTCGCGCCACTCGAGATCGACACTCGATCGCCAATGTGGAGGTGTGCCTGTTCGGCGAGTACTTCGTCGATCGCGATCGTGCGGAGCCCACGCTCCTGGGTCGGGAGCGCTTGGGCAACGATCGAATCTTGTGTGAGAGCGGAGAGGAGAAGGAGCGCCAGCAGCACGCCCGAAAGCTAGCCGCGCTTCACTCCTCTGTCTGCAATTGGCGCCACCATCACTTGCGCCGCGAGCGCCGGACCGATCGAGAGCTCCTGACGCGAGATGCTCAACGTGATAGGACCATCGAACGGCGCGTGCGCCTTCACCGACAGCCGCTTGCCAGGCACGATCCCGAGCTCAGCGAGGTAGCGCAGCATCTCAGCGTCTTCATCCGAGACCCGCACCACCACTCCCGTGCTTCCAACCTCGAGCTCGGCGAGCGATCTATAGACGGTCTCGTCGACCGAACCGTCGCGCGATGGGATTGGCGCGCCATGCGGATCGACTTCGGGCTCGCCAATCGTCACCGCCATTCTGTCCACGAGCTCGTCCGAGGCCGCGTGCTCCAGCCTCTCAGCCTCCGCATGCACCCGATCCCACGGATAGCCGAGCGCTTCAGCGAGATATGCTTCGATCACGCGGTGCCGACGCAAAGTGCGCAACGCCGCGCGTCGTCCACTCTCGGTGAGCTTCACCCCGTGATAACGCTCGTACGCGAGCAGTCCCTGATCAGCGAGCCGCCGCACCATTCCGCTAACTGATGCCGGCGCTAAATCGAGTCTTTGCGCAATGTCGTTGGTCGCAGCCGCACCGGTGCCGCCACCGATCGCATAAATCGCCTTGAGATAGTCCTCCACCGGCGCCGTTAACGCCTCCCCTCTTCCGCCTCCCGCTTCCCGCATCACGCCGGACTCGGCGATGGAGTTCCGCGCACCATCAACACCGGCACCATCGAGATGTGGCGCAGCTCACTCGCCACGCTGCCGCGAATCACATCGGACAGGCCACGGTGACCGTGGGTAGCCATCGCTATCAGGTCGCAGTTCTCGCGCTCCGCGCAAGCGGCGATCTCTTTCGCTGGATCGCCCCCTGCCAGAATCGCTTCGGCACTGTAGCCGTCGCTCTCGAGGGATTCCGCGATGCCTTCGATGTATTGGCGATCGCCGCGCATCTCCTCCGACTCGCGCAAATCGAGCTGGTTGATGTTGCGCGCAGCCCAGCCATCCGCAACGTGAATCAGGATGATCGACGCGTCGTTGCACGCCCGCGCCAGCTTGCGAATGTGCGCGAGAATGACTGCATCGTAGGGCGAATTCTCGACGGGCACGAGGATACGCTGGTACATCACTTCCCCAATCCGCTAAAGAATTGGAACAGCAGCCAAATGTTGAGCCCTACGATGATAAACGCAACCAGGTATGCCGACGCCTTGAGCCAAAGCGAATTCGTGAACTCACCCATCTTCGCCCGCTCACTGGTGAACTGCACAAGTGGGAAGACAGCGAACGACAACTGCATGCTGAGAATTACCTGACTCAGCACCAGCAGCTTGGCCGTTCCGGCCTCGCCATAGAGAATGGCGACCACCGCGGCCGGAATGATCGCGATCGCGCGTGTGATCAGTCGGCGCAGCCAGGGGCGGATCCTGATGTTGAGGAATCCCTCCATCACGATCTGGCCGGCAAGCGTTCCGGTCAACGTCGAGTTCTGGCCTGAGGCGAGCAGCGCAAGCGCAAACACGGCGCTGGCACCGGCCCCAAGTAACGGAGTGAGCAGCTTGTAGGCGTCCTGGATCTCACCCACTCCTGCGTGACCCGTGGTGTGGAACGACGCGGCAGCAATGATCAGGATGGCCGCATTGATGAACAGCGCAAAGGTGAGCGCGATCGTAGAGTCGATGAACGCGAATCGCACCGCCTCGCGCTTGCCCTCACTCGTCTCGTCGTACTGTCTCGTCTGAACGATCGACGAATGCAAATAGAGATTGTGCGGCATCACCGTCGCGCCGAGTATGCCGACAGCAACGTAGAGCATTGCCGGGTTTTTGATGACTTCCGCTGACGGTACGAAGCCACGCATCACAGGCAGGAACGGTGGCTGGGCGAGAATGATCTCGAACAGGAAGCACGCGCCGACGGTCGCGATCAACACAATCACGAGCGCCTCGAGCAGTCGAAAGCCCTTGTTCTGCAGATAGAGAACGATCAGCACGTCGAGCGACGTGATCAGGACGCCGTACGCGATCGGGATGTCGAACAGAAGGTTCAGCGCGATCGCCGTACCGATCACTTCCGCCAGATCGCACGCGGCAATCGCAATCTCGCACGCAATCCAAAGGACAAACCCAACGGGTTTTGAATAGTGATCGCGGCATGCCTGGGCGAGGTCGCGTCCGGTGACGATGCCGAGCTTGGACGCGAGACCCTGCAGCAGAATCGCCATCAGGTTCGAGGCGAGGATGACGCTGAGCAGCGTATAGCCGAACTGCGCCCCGCCGGCGAGGTCGGTCGCCCAGTTGCCCGGATCCATATAGCCGACGGCGACCAGGTAGCCCGGTCCGGCGAATGCGAGAATTTTTCGCCACCAGTTCGCTCCGCCAACCGGAACGCTGCGATAGACCTCGACCAGCGATGGAGTTGTCCGAGCACGACGCCAACCTGGCGGTGCGACTCCGCTCTCGTCGGCCTGTTTCGATTTCCGCGCGTTGCGAAGGAGCTGTATGGCCAAACCTGTCTCCGTTGTTACTGCTACCCTAGGAAATAGTTTAGTACATCCTAACTTTTTACGCAACTGTAATTCACATCTGCTTAGGTAGTGTTCACCCGCGTTGAGCGGCCGTTGGCGCGCACAACTACACCCGAGCCGGCCGGGTGCCCGTAGTATTGGACAGCAAAGAGCTTCCTACGACGAGATTGAAATGTTTTCCTGGCCCTACTCGCATCTCCTGATCAACCACTTCCCTGTAGTTCTGAGTGCCGTCGGCCTCGGCGCATCGGTCCTCGCGCTGCTGGTCCGACGGCGAGGGATTTGGCAGGCTGCGATGGGGGCACTGGTAATAGCCGGTCTTTTCATCTTCCCGGTTCACTTCACGGGAGATAAGGCTGACCACGCGTTGCGAGACCCTTGGTACATCAAGCCGGGCACGATCGAGGCACACGATAATGCAGCTGGGATTGCGATGTGGGTGATCCTGCTCGTCGGCGCGTTTGCCGCCTATTCCTGGTGGCGATCTCTCAAGCGGCCGCAGGAGCTCATTCCCACCTGGGTACGCACCGGCATTTTCGTTGGCGCGATCGCAGCTGTCGGAACGGTCACGTACACGGCTTACCTGGGTGGCAAGATCATTCACGACATGCCGATACTGCAGATGCCACAGGCTCCTCAGGGATTGCCTCCGGGGATTGCAGCTCCCAGGGATTCAACCGATCGCTGACTCAATGGCTGCGTAATGAGAGCCAACTAATCGATGCGGGCTGCGATCTAGTTGAGAGCTCGCAGTCAGCTCTTATCTCGCAGTTAGCTCGCATCTCGGACCCAGCTCGCAGCTCGCACCAATTCGTTGGTTCTCCTCCCGCAACAACCAAGGCGCGATCAGCCAACCATCCTTAGCAACTGCGCGAGGATTCTTTCCGTCATTCCCCAAATGACATGGTCCTGGTGCCGGAAGACCCGCGCGTTCAGCTGAATACCGCTCGCGAAAACGGTGTCTTCACGCCAGGCATCGCTCGTTGCGAGCGAGCCGAACGGAATCCAGAAGGCCAGCGCGACTTCGGAGCTGAGACTTAGCGGCTCACTCCGCTCCAGCGCGAAGACAAACGGTCGAACCGAGATTGGGGGCAAGCGCACGCTGCGGGGATAGAGATCGTCGAGCGTGCCGATGATTCGGCCGTCGCGCTCGAGATCGATGCCCGTCTCCTCGCGCGTCTCTCTGACGGCGGTGTCGACCAGCGATACATCTCCGTGCTCCTCGCGTCCGCCCGGAAAGGCGACCTGACCGCTCCACGGATCGCCAGGATATTCTGCGCGCTTGATGAACAACAGCTCTGGCCGTCCTTCCTCGCCTGCGCGAAAGATCAACGCCACTGCCGCTCGGCGAATGCCCGCTTCGTTGACCTCGACCGGTTCGTGCGCGACGAACGCCGCGCGCAGGCGCAACATCGTCGGATGTGCCAGCAGCGCGTCGATACCATTTGTGGAATGCTCGCCCATCTACCAGCTCACTTCTTCGCCGTGTTACGCAGAAAGAAATTCGTCGTTTCCTTTATCACCTTCTCGAGCGACGGTGGAACGTCACTCAGGGGATGCTTCGCCTCGAACGTATGTCCGGATCCCTCGATCAGCCGTAACGTGCTGACTCCCTTAGCCGCCGAGTGAAGTCGCTCCGCCTCGGAGCTCGGCACGGTTTCATCCGCAGTGCCGTGCAGGATCAGCCACGGCACTTTGATCTTTCCCGCGGCCGCCTCGATGTTCACCTTCGTCTTTCCATTTAGCTCGACATCCTCGAGCAGGCTGGTGCCGAGGCGCATCACCTGGCCAGTGCGGGAGTTCGGGATCTCGGTAAAGCCACGCCCTCGCCAGGTCGCCACATCGTCCGCCGTCCAGCGCATGGCATACGAGATTGCTGCCCACGTAACCAGCGAATTCACATTCGATCCCTCCGCTGCGGTGTACAGAATCGCCATCCCACCGCCGCGGGAGTGCCCAAACAATCCGAATTTTCCGCTGATCCACTTCATGCGACGCGCGTGATCCTCGATCAACTCGAGATCTTCCAGCTCACGCGTGAAAGTGTTGTGCTCGAACGCTTCCGCCTCGGTAAAGCTCTCGCGGTCGCGGCCAATGCCGCTGCCCGAAAAATCGAAGGTGATCGCGGTTAGGCCGTTTTGCGCCAGCGTCCGCGACAAATGGGGAAAGAACGCCCATCGCGCAAAGCCCTTGAAGCCGTGACACACGATCACGGAACCCAGCGCGTTCTCCGCGCGGTACAGATCGCCCCGCAACGACAACCCGTCCTTACATGGAATCTCGAACGGCTCGGGTGCAACTATGCTCTGCGCCGCGCTTGTCATCCTTCAATATCGCCGTTGATATCGGCCCATCCCTCAATGCCGCGCGACATCGACGAGACATCTTCGTAACCCATCTGCTTCATCGTCACCGCCGCGAGTGCGGATCTGTTTCCGCGTGCGCAATAAATGACGACGCGCTTATCACGCGTAATCAGGCCTTCGACTTTGCCCTCCAGATTGCCGCGCGCCAGATGCACGGCGCCGGGAAGATGTCCGAGGTTCCATTCGTTCGGTTCGCGCACATCGAGGTAGACCACCGGTTCTTTGCGCGACTGCATCTCCTGCACCTGTTCTGGTGTCACCTGTTCGATTTGCTGCTTCGCTTCGTCGATCAGATCCTGGCCCGTCTTGAACGTCATCGGATCAGCCAGTATACGGAGCGACCGAGAGCGTGCAGCTATCCGCATCGAGCGTCGCCATTGCTCCCAACGGAATCGTCCACTGCTCGGCGATGTGTCCCACCGGAATTCCGGTAACACACGGCACGTTGAGCTCGCGCACAATCTCGCCGAGCACTTCGTCGAGGGACCGCGCGCCGCCTCCGGCATCGTCCGGACATTTCACGCACTCGCCGAACGCCACTGCCTTACACCCGCGTAACATTCCCGACAGCTTGAGCTGCTGCAGCATGCGATCGATTCGATAAACAGGCTCGTTAATGTCCTCGAGAATCAGAATGCAATCACTGAGATCTGGCGCGTAGGGCGTGCCGCAAAGCGACGCCAGCACCGCCAGATTGCCGCCGGCGAGTCTCCCTTCTGCTTTTCCGTCGCTGATGGCGCGTGCTTTCGCTGCCGCACCACATGAGTCCGTTTGGCGCACGACGGCGCGCTCGAACGAGTCGCGCGAAAACTCGCCCATCGGTTCCCGCGCAGTGGGTCCGTGATAGCTGATCAGCCAACATTTGCGCTGCACCGCTGCGTGGAGCGCTGTCACGTCGGAATAACCAATGATCGGCTTGGGATTGCTCTCGATCGCATGGTAATCGATGCCGTCGAGAATTCGGATCATCCCGTAGCCACCGCGCAGGCACCACAGGGCATCGATAGCCGGATCCTGCAATGCATGATTGATATCATCGAGTCGCGCACGGTCGTCGCCGGCGAGGTAGCCCAGACGCCGCTGCGCGTTTTGACCGACGGCCGGATCCCATCCGAATGAGCGCGCGTTGTCGATGGCGCGGGGAAGCTCATCGTCCTTTACGAGTGGACCGGCGGGAGCGATCAACGCTACGCGTGCGCCGGGCGTGAGCGCGTTAGGGCTACGAAAATGCTTTGCTGACACGAATTACGCTTTGTGGCGCGAATTACGCAGTGATTTGCCCGCTTGCATGTGTCGTAATATGGCATATGCATTGCTTTTGTCGCGCCTGTAACAAACAACTTCGGAGGGTAGTGGAATGGCTGATACGGAAGATCGGTTCGGCGCCAAAGGTGGCGGTGGCGGCGGCCAGGGTGGTGGTGGTGGCGGCGGTCAACGCGGCGGTGGCGGCGGCATGGGCGGTGGTGGTTCTTCCGGCGGCGGTGGGGGCGGTGGTGGACGTCCTGGCGGAGGAGGCTCCGGAGGAGGCGGTCAAGGTGGTGGTGGCGGCGGTCGTCCTGGTGGTGGTGGTGGTGGACAAGGCGGCGGCGGTCAGGGCGGTGGTGGTCAAGGTGGTGGTGGCCGTCCCGGCGGTGGTGGGGGCGGTGGACAAGGTGGTGGCGGACAGGGTGGCGGCGGTGGCCGGCCCGGTGGCGGTGGTGGACAAGGCGGTGGTGGACAAGGCGGTGGTGGACAAGGCGGTGGTGGACAAGGTGGTGGCGGGCAGGGTGGCGGTGGTGGCGGCGGCCGTCCAGGTGGGGGCGGAGGCGGCGGGAGTCGTTAACTCTCCCCGATCTCAGCGGGGCGTCGCGTTTGTGCGACGCCCCGTTTTTTATTAATGCGCCTGATTCCCGCGATTCTTTGGTCGCTGCCGTGGATTCTACCGCTGCTAATCACTTACGTTCGGCTGCGGAACTCACGCTCCCTCGACGACGAAAGCGACAGTGCGCCCGACCCGGCACCGCTCGTTTCGGTGATAGTGCCCGCACGAAATGAAGCGCGCAACATCGCTCGCTGCGTCACGTCGATCCTTGCAACAAACTATCCGAACCTCGAGCTGATCGTCGTCGACGATTCATCGACGGATGGAACGCGCGACGTAGCAGAGCGTGCCATCGCTGGCGACAGCCGCGCCCGGGTCATCACCAATCCACCGTTGCCCTCGGGATGGTTCGGCAAACAATGGGCGTGCAACACCGGTGCGAAAGCGGCGCGCGGCGCGATTCTGCAATTCACCGATGCTGACACTGAGCACGCACCCGATCTGGTTGCGCGCAGCATCAACGCGATGGAGAGAACACGCGCTGATCTTTTCTCGCTCGCCGGGCACCAGGAGCTTGGCGGATTTTGGGAGAAAGTCCTTCAACCGCAGATGTTCACCGTGCTGTCGATGCGCTACGGAGGCACCGAGTCGATCACGCGATCCGATCGTGTCAGCAACAAGATCGCCGCCGGCCAATGCATTTTCGTCAAGCGATCGAGCTACGACTCGATCGGCGGTCACGTTGCCGTACGCTCGTCCGTCGCCGAAGACCTGCTGCTCGCACAGCGCTTTTTCGCCGCACGGAAGCATGTGGTGGTGATGCTCGGTGTAAAGCAATTGTCGACGCGCATGTACGCGTCACTGGGCGAGATCATCAACGGCTGGCGCAAGAACGTCTTCGCCGGCGGACTCGACTCGGTCCCCTTCGGCAAGGTTGGACAGAGCCTCCTCCCACTCGCGCTGCTGATGCCGCCGCTGTTGGAGCTCCTCCCACCGCTGGCCCTCGCCCTCGCGATCTTCTTTCTGCCGGTGGAGAGTACGACCATTCTCTGGGCATCGATCGCGGTTGCCGCGACACTCATTTGGTGGTTCGTCGTCTATAGAAGGATCGGCGAGAATCTGTTGTATGCACTCGCGTATCCGCTTGGCGCACTAGCGCTGCTATACATTTTCTTGACGGCCATCATCCGTGGCCGACGAGTAACCTGGAAAGGTCGCACTTACATCTCTCAATGAAACGCTGGTTGATTCTTTGCGCCGCTCTCGCGCTGCCGCCGGTCGTCGCTGCCCAACAGCCCGCCGACAGCACCACGCCGATACAACCGGCGGCGAGCTCCACTCCGACGAGTACCTCGACTCCTCCAAGCGAAGCTGCCATGCCTACCGCTGCATCAGATTCGGCCAAAGTGAGGATCGCGCGTCTGCTCCGCACCAAGGGAATCAATCCTGCCGTTGCTGAGTACTGGAGGCTCCATGACCAGGACTCGACCGCGACGCCTGAGAGCTTGCTCAACGACCTCGGCTATAATTTGCTCAAGCAGTCACGGGTCGACGACGCGATCAGAGCGTTCCGCGCCAACATCGCTGCCTATCCTGAATCGCCCCGCGTTTATGAGGCGATCGGTGATGCGTACCTGGCGGGCGGTCACCGCACCGCAGCCCGCGATGGTTATCGACGAGCCGCGGAGCTCGACACCACGATGACTCGTGCTCGACGACTGGCCGATAGCCTCAACGCCCACCTTCGTCACTAACGTTCCGCGATAGATCGCGCTGAACGGCTGACAAACGATGTGAGGGTTCGAGCGCGGCGAGCGTAGCCTCGGTGCGTGAAGACTCTTGAGCGCGCCACGCAGCTTTTGCGAAACGCGAATTCGCTGGACACCCTCGACGAGCTTTTCCGCGAGCTTGGCTTCGCACCGCCACTGCTGCCGCTCGACCACTCGGCGCTGGCATCGCTCGGGCTCAACGCGCTGAGCGGCGCAAGGATAGTGAAAGGCGAGGGCGCGCTCCGCGGGCTGGCTTTGGCGCTTGACCTCACCACTGAGTTGCGCGATGCGTTGACGGGCATCGCGAACGCGCTCGCCCGTAACGCCTCGCAGCTGCTGTGGATCGTGATTGCGCTTCGTCAGCCTGACGAGCTGGCGATCGTCTGCTGGCGCTCAATCAACGGGCGCGTGCGCGTCGCGTCACTCATTTGCTCCAAAGACCGCGTGGTTCAAAGCGACGCGGAGACACTATGCATGCTCTCGGCCGTCGGCGGTGAGTCGGATCTGCTAACTCACGCGCGCTGGCTCGATGTACTCGGCCGCGAGGCCATCACCAACAGATTCTTTCGCGTACTCGAGAGTACCGTTGTCGAGCTCGCGAGATCGCTGAGTGGACGGGTTTCCGCAGCTGAGCGCCGCGAGCTCGCGCTGCTCTACGTGTCGCGTCTCGTCTTTCTCTCGTTTCTCGAGAGCAAGGGTTGGCTGAACGGCGATTTCTGCTTTCTGTCCAATACCTACGGCGATTGCATCGCCAAGGGCGGACAGTACCAGCAGCGGGTTCTGGAGCCGCTGTTCTTCGGTACGCTTAATACGCGCATTCAATCGCGCTCTTCCCGCGCCCGTGATTTCGGAAGGATCCCATTCCTCAACGGCGGCCTGTTTTCGCGATCTGTACTGGAGAAGCAACGGCGGACGAGCCTGTTCTCCGACGAGGCGTTTGGCAACGCGTTCGGCAATCTCTTCTCGCGTTTTCGATTCAGCGGCCGCGAAGAGACTACCACCTGGTCCGACGCGTCGATCGATCCGGAAATCCTCGGCAAGGCATTCGAAGCGCTGATGGCAAACAGCGATCGCAAGAAAAGCGGGTCGTATTACACGCCACAGACTCTCGTCGAGAGACTTGCTGACGAAACCCTGCGCTGTCTCACACAGGGAACGACGCCCGGCGATCTCGATCGATTATGTCAGGCGAAGCTCCTCGATCCTGCGTGCGGCTCGGGCGCTTTCCTGGTGTACGTCCTTGAACGCGTTGCATCCCACCGCAAGGATTGCGGCGAAGCCGGTACGATCGCCGATATCAGACGTCGAGTCTTGTCATCGTCGATTTTCGGCGTCGACCTCAACCCGATGGCGGTCTGGCTCTGTGAGCTGAGGCTTTGGCTTTCGATCGTGATCGAGAGTAAGGAGCCAGATCCGATGAACGTCGCGACTTTGCCGAATCTTGACCGTCACATCCGGGTTGGTGATTCCCTCTCCGCCGGCTCCTTTGACGATCGCGGTAGCACCCTCGGCAGTCGCAAGCTTGCTTCACTGCGCGCGAGGTACATGCGCGCTGTGGGCCCGCGTAAACGAACGCTCGGGCGGGAGCTGGATCGCATGGAACGCGCGTCCGCCATCGACGTGCTCGCGCGCCGACGAGTGCGTCTCACCGTTGATCGGAAGGAGATGCTGCTGCTTCTGCGCGCGCGCGATCTCTTCGGCTTGCGCCATCCGCCCGATCTCGCGACGCAGTTGCGTCTCAAGTCACTGCGTCAAAGTCTGCGTGAGTCAAGCGAGCGAGTCAGGTCCCTGCGCGCCGGCGCAGCGCTGCCCTTCTCTTTCGACGCTCACTTCCCGGACATCGCAGCCGCCGGCGGATTTGATTGCATCATCGGCAATCCGCCGTGGGTGCGGATTCATCGGATCGATGCTGGTGCGCGGCAGAAATTTCGCCAGGAGTTCAAGGTCTACCGCAACGCGCCGTGGCGCAGCGGCGCCGAGCAAGCCGGCGCAGGCCGTGGATTCGCTGCGCAGGTGGATTTGTCAGCGCTGTTCGTTGAGCGTGCGTGCGGCCTCGCCCGCCCGGGTGGTGTCATTGCGTACATCCTGCCATCCAAGCTCTGGCGATCGCTGGCGGGCGGCGGACTGCGTGAGCTGCTTCTCGAGCACACCAGCATCGTGATGATCGAAGATCTGAGCGACGCGCGCAACGAGTTCGAGGCGGCGGTCTATCCATCGCTGCTCATCGCACGCAAGTGTGACGACTCCCGCGCGACACCGACTGGGCTGCGAGGCGACAAGGCTACTGTAGCCGAGGATTTAATCACGGTAACTGTGCGAACCTCTCGCGGCGGCAAGCGCTGGCGCTGCGAGTCCCACCGTCTGTCCGTCGACGGACCCGGCAGTCCCTGGCTGCTTTTGCCGGCCGCGGTGCGCAGGGCGTTCGATCGAGTAACCAGAGCAGGCGTTCCATTGCGGGTTACGCCGTTCGGCCGACCTCAACTTGGCGTCAAGACTGGATGCAACGACGCGTACATCGTTCGGGTGGATTCCGTCGATGGCGACATCGCGCGGGTCTCCAGTAGTCGAAGCGGTGTGATCGAGCGCTCGCTCCTTCGTCCCCTCGTCCGCGGTGAAACACTGGCGAGGTGGAAATCCGACAAGGCGGGCGAGTACATCGTTTGGCCACACGATGACGACGCACACCCGATGCGCGCCCTGCCGCCTCTCGGGCGGGCTTGGCTGCTCCCGTTCCGCGACGCACTCTTGCAGCGAACGGACTTGCACGACGCCCGACGCTGGTGGTCGGTGTTTCGCACTGAAGGCGCAACCTGCCACCGACCACGTGTGATCTGGGCAGACTTCGGCTTGCATCCCCGCGCCATGGTCGTGGCAGAGAACGATCGGTTCGTTCCGCTCAACACCTGCTACGTCGTTCACATCCAGAAACTGATCGACGCCTTCGCACTCGCCGCTATTCTGAACGGACCATTGGCGACCGCGTGGCTGAACGCCATCGCGGGTATATAGAGAAGCCTTCAGTTCGCTTCCCCTTGTAGATTTCGTATCGCTCGACTGTCGATTTTCTATAAAATCGTTCGCAGCCTAGACGTGTTACACTGCTCTGGCAGCGACTGACGATAGGAGGAACACGATGTCTAGATGCACTGCACCCGTATACGGCCACCGTTCAGCTAGCGCGGCTGCGAACTGCCCTGCGTGCGGAAGCCGGTACCGCTACCGCAGCTACGGCTACGGGTCATACTCTCCATCGTCCTATTCTTCTTATGGGAGCAGCGGAGCCGGTCGAAGCAGCAGCGGCGTAGCCCGAAGCAGCGCAAGACCTCGTTGGTCGCCAAGCAGTTCGTCAGCGGTCTACACCCCTACCGAGGTGGCGGCGCTTACGCCGATCCGCGACAACGTCGAGAAGCTGGCGACGGTGCCTGACCTTCGCGATGTCTTTCTGTGCCACGCGTGGGACGACCGACAAGGCGTCGCGAAGGAGCTTCACGACCTCTTAGAGTCGCGGGGAGTGAAGGTATGGTTCAGCGAAAAGGATGTTGGCCTTGGCGTTCCGTTGCTTCGTGCAATCGACAAGGGCTTGGCTCACTCAAGAGTCGGAATAGTGCTAGTGACTCCCTCACTGTTGCGCCGCCTTCCGAACGAGGGCATTGCTGACAAAGAACTCTCGGCACTTCTAGCGCGTGAACGGCTTGTGCCAGTTGTGCACGAAACGACATACGAAGCGCTCCGCGACGTCAGTCCCCTTCTGGCCTCGCGAAGCGGCTTGAGCACTGCAGAAGATTCGATGACTGGCGTCGCGGACAAGCTCGCCGAGCTAGTTGCCTTTGAGCTCTGTCCCGCCCCCGAAGCGTGAGTCGCCGAGATGGGCAGATGACGCAGCACGCCAAACGGGGGACTGTCAAAGGTTCCTTGGTTGTAGTGCTTCCAGTTGTTCTGAACAGCGATGTTCCAAAAAAAGCAACGCGACTGCTGCTCAAAGAGCTGGAGGAGCAGTTTTCTCGAACTTTCCTTTCATTGCCGTGGGGCCAAGTGGCGAAGCTCAATGCTGAGCGACTAGCGTCCCCGAAGTCGTATCCGGCATACGCGCTATCAAAGACTCGCCGTGAATTAAAGGCGGGTCGGCCTCACTTGTTAAAGGTCAGCGTAGATGTCGAAGCACCTAACGACGCGAACTGCGTTTGGGGTGACGACACGTTTGTAGTTGCGGAGCACCCGCAATCAGCGCTTTGTTCTGCGACTGAACGGCTTTTCGAGCGCGTAGCACTGATGGCATTTGCTTCTCAGCTCGCCGCTCCTGGCTACGCTCATTTCCCCAAGACGGCGGGCTTCATCAATGATCAGCCCTGGGGTGTCGCTTCCGAGATTTCCTGGGTGCTACATGAAGCGTGGTTCACTGCGACCAAGTACGGGTGGCCGTCGATTTCTCGACTTCCACTCCAAGAAACGGATGCATGGCTTTGCGGAATTCCTGGAATACTTGACGGCATGGGCCGGGGCCGCACAGGACGTGCAATTGCGGCACTGTCACGCATTGTATGCAGCGATATAAATGACAGCTCTGAAATGGGCATTGCTTGGTCGTTGCTAGGTCTCGAAGCGTTATATGCGGATGGCAGCCAAGGATCGAGTCAGCAAATCCTTCGAAAATCCGAGATACTACTTGGTCCTAGAAACCCGAAAAAGCCGCGACTGAAAGGGGTATATGACTACCGTTCTCGGTTTCTGCACGGAAGCATCGACATCCCACTTGCGTACACGAGAGACAGCTTTGACCCGCCAGATCAAGGCAAGTTTATGAACGACACGTACGAATACTGGGGCATTGCCACTTGCATGCTGATCGCAACGCTTCAGCAAATGATTCTTCGCAATCTTGGCGAACTAACTTTTTCGTTGACTCTAGATGTGCCGCTAGCCAGTACGCCTGAATCGCGGAATCTCAAGCTACTGGGCTAGGCGAGTCGTCGTTTCCATTTGCCTCAATCAGTTTCGCAATGAGGGCCGGGATTGGATTGCGACTAAGCGCGTGCTGTTCCGCCCACGTTAGCCACTGTTTTGTGTTTGAGTTTGCGGCTGACTCGGTAGCCTCACGGACCGCTGCCACGAACGATAAAAGAGTTTGACTCCGCGCCCACTGCATTGCTTGCTCTTCCAAGTGGCGTATTCGAGCTAGTTGCTCTTCTTTTCGTCTCGCAATTTCCGCCAGACGCTTTGATTCAAGCGCTCTAATTCGCTCCGCATCTTCCCAGTACGCTGCGCTTTCAATCTCATTGTACGCTCTGGCAAATGCTGCAAATATGAACTCGTTAAGGCGGTCTTCGAGTTTGCCGGTTGGCGTCTCGTCTAAGCTTTTGTCTACGCCGTGTCCCCAACTATTTCTGAACACCAAGGCGAGACGGCCCGAAGGTTCGTCCTTGTACTTGGGTTCCCAGCTTGACGTCGCCTGCGTCGCAACCTTCTTGAGTTTTTCGCGAATTCCGAAGGGGATTTCGCGGCCAAGTATGTTCACGTAGGTATTGCGATCCCGCTCCTTTCGCTTCGAGCTGAGAGAAACTTTCCACCCTCTTTCTTCGAACGCTTTAACGAGAGCGTCCATGATGCGAAGCGCTCGCGGCAGAAGGTCTCGCGTGACCTCTACGTCGAGATACGATTCCTGGTAGTTGTACAGAAATTGTTTGAAGGTCGATTTGCCTGATTGCCTAAGTATTTGTTCAGTTCGGCGGACAAGTGGATGCGCATTTCGAAGCGTGTCAGCGACAACGACGAGGTTTTCCGGGACGAACTCGAACTCTTCCTGCTTTCTCAGCGCATGTGGCTGGGAGAGATTTATAGGCTCTGCGTGATACCCCAACGTCACTTCGCGATCTGTCAGCGAAGGATTCTGCGGCAATGCTGGCAGGGGTTTTTGCTTCACTGGATGTCCGGCCGCTTTCTTGGCCCAATACCCACGTCCAGGGACCGGCACGCGTAATCGCTTGCACGTTTTCGCGAGGCCGACGTCCGACAGTCCATAATGCGGCGCGAGGTTTTTCATCGGCTCTGTCCACACTCGCTCGTACAACTGCTCACGCGTTAATCTGACGATCTCCACGGATTGCTTCGTTACGATTTGACTTTGATGAGCTTGCCGTTGACGCACTCATAGAAGTCGGGATTCCTGTCAGCAACTTGCTGGACCAGATCGTCAAAGACCTCAGTGAGTGAAACCGTCTTAGTCGCGTCTCCGACCTTGTACGTTGCTACGCTCGCGGCAAATGGCGATGCTCCCATGAGGAACAGATACAGCCGCTCGAATTGCTCGTCACGTCCAGCAGGGTCATTGCGATCAGTGAACAGTCGAAGCCTGCTGTGAGCATTAATAAAAGTCGGACGTCTTTTCGCTGTTCCGTCTGTCTCTGCGCCTTTGTCGAAAAACATGAAAGCGGCAAGAACGGCGTACGGGAAGCGGCGATGCAGTGTGACTGCTTCGATCAGCATGTCACCGCGACGATTGGTGAGGTTCTTCTGATAATTCTTTGAGCGCTTGTCTTTGAAAGAGATGGCCTTAATCGAAATGCCGAGGAGGAGTCCTGACACTTCGGTTGCCCACGTTACATCTACTTTCTTCGCGCCGATTCCTCCCGCCATTCTGCGCTCAGCGCCAGACCCTTCAAGCTCACCCGGACCAGCGGGCCGTGCACCGTCGAGTCCGCGATTTCGCAGTTCTTCTGCGCACGCGAGTGCGATCTTCTCCGATAAGCGCTCGGAGTAACGCTTCTTTACTTCCCTCGATGAATCGTCTGGAGGTTTTTCGCCGACAGCCTTTAGCGCTGCCTCGAAGAGTTCGTCAATCGCGGCCATTGGCTGACCTACTCCGCGCTTCGCGTCGCCCGAACAACACTTCTTTCGATTCGCGAAGCGAAGCGATTGCTTTGTAAGACAGACCGCAAGCCGCCGAGAGAATGACTCTGTCCACGAGCTTCACAGCTTCGGACAGCTCCCCTCTTCCTAGCGCTTGATTCACCTGAGGACGTAGCGCTCGCAATTCGTCACCGAAAGCGAGCAGAATTTCAGGTGACGGAACAGGCAGCTTGTCGGCTTCAGTGGGTTCCAACTTCAGAAGGCCACCACCATACGCTCGACCGACCATCTCAGCGCCGAGCAACGTGAGACTGTTTATAGAAGCGAGTGGGAGAAGGTCCATACCGAGCTTTCGATAGTCCTGCCTGAGTGCGACGCCGTACAGAGAGTTCAGATAGCGTACTCGCGCCAAGTTGGTAGTGAGTCTAGGTCTCACATGATCCATGTACGTCAACAGAATATCAGGGACAGCTTTAACGGGAACTTTCCACCAAGGTTTGCGATTTCTGCACTTGTAAGCCTCGTGGACGTTCATCGTCTCGCCGAGTGCGATGTATTTCTCTGCTGCATCAGAGAGTTCGCCTTCGCCGGTTGGCGCGAAAAGGTAGACACTCGCTCCATGTTTGCCGAGTTCTTCCCAGCTCTTTTTGGTGAACGAGAGGCCGCGCAAATGCCGAGACCCCGGCGGCGAAATTCTTTGTAGCTCGTTGCGCCTGATGCCTAACTTCTTCACCTCAGCAACCGTCAGCGTGAAGTAGGCATTGTTACCAGTGACAGAGCCGAGAGACGTGTCACCCCAATCCAGGAGAGTGCAGAAGCCATCACCTGTAGCAGTGTCGCGGTATTGTTTGACCGCCTCCGTTGGAAGCAGAGCGGAAGTCCACTTACCGCCTTTATCTGGTGCGAACCAATTCCAATCGCCCGTCTCCACGCTGCCGAGTGCACTCAGATCGTACGCTTGCGACACCTCGAAGTGCGGGGCGGGTCCCTCGCCCTCAGCGAGGAGCAACACAACATCTTCGAGAACTTGCGGGAAGACTCGCGCTTCAAACATGACGAGACGAACAGACTTGAATCTCTTCAGCAGAAAGCGACGAACTTCGGCCGCGTAGTTGACCGTCAGCAGCTCGGCGGGAAGAACTAGTCCGAGTCTTCCACCGGGTTTGAGAAAGCAAGACGCGTGAACAACGAACGGAGCCCACGAGCTCGTGAGTCCGGTGAGGCGCACCCCCTGTGTCAGTGCGGCTTCCAACCCCTTGAGACGATTTTCGCCTGCGAAATCTTGGTAGCGTACATACGGCGGATTGCCGATCACAGCATCGTAGCGCGGAACAGGTTCGATGTCGAAGAAATCACCAACGTAAATCTCTGGACGATACCCAGCCTCACCCATGATTCGCTGAGCTTGTTCGACTGATTCCGGATGAACGTCGACGCCGACGATCTGAGGCGGGAAAGGAAGCCCGTCTGCTCTGAGAGCTGAGAGGCGAGTTGCAGCGGGGAGAAGAAAAGCCGCTTCCCCGCATGACGGTTCGAGCACGGCATCATCAGGACTTCGCACAGCCCAGTCCACTATGAACTGGGTCATGGCGGATGGCGTGAAGTACGCGCCTCTAGTTTTTCGTTGTGCGAGAGTATCAGCCACAGCGGGCCCTGGGTTGGTCGCCATCGCGAAAGGAGGCAAGCGCTGCGGGAAACTTACGGTGCGCCTTCGGTTTAGCCAATGCCTTTCTAGCTCAACAGTTCAGTCCGGTTCGGCCGAGGAGTCGCTAGCGATGCGGGCTCGAAGTGAGCGCGCATTCACAGCACAGAGAGCCATGCGATACGCAGCGAACAATTCATCTAGGCGCGTTCTTTCCGCGCGGGTCAGCACCGACGCCCCGTCGAGGTGCGCCAACAGCCTGTCGGTTTCAATGCCCGTGACGATTGAGACGATGAGCGCTCCAGGTATCGACGTGAGCCAGGCGCATTCAGACACGACCCGCCTCCAGCGGAGTAAGTCGGGTAAACTGCACTAAGCAGCAGCATACTTCGCAACCTGATTGGCGCGACAATAATCACTAGTCCGCAGGGTCGTTTTCTCTTTCAGAAATGAGACGCCTCAAAGAGTCCCAGTGACGGGGATGCGGCGTTATCTCTCCACTTCTAATCTTCTTGCAGGAGCTTATGGACAGATGCGACGCGGCAGCTATTTCGCGAACGGGGACGCTCCTGATCGCTGGAAGTATTTCTGTTTTGAAAACCGCAGCTGTTGGGATGTCGCGATGCTTTGCTTCCCACGTGGCGTTCAGTGCGTTTTGAGCTACGGCGTGTTGTCGATGCTTCTCTCGAACCTGCGGGCTGCTTCGCTTGTCCTCGCCAATCGCACGAAGCATCGCTTGTGTTTCTACACCTTTTCTTGAAGCCCTAGCAGCGTGCTTTGGTAGACACGTGTCGCAATACGTGCGAGTACGCCGTTCCATTGCGACTCCGCAATCCGCACAGCGCTTGGTTAGTCCGCTAGACTGCTTTCCGACTGGCCGCTTCGCAGTCGGACGTCGTTGACGGTTTCGCTGGGTAAGCGGAGTTCGGTGGCGTCTAGTACCGATATTTTCTTCGGAATTGATTCGCGTGGGCGTAAGCGACATCTGCGCGAAGTAAGCTGCGAGTCGTTCTGCCCATGGCGCGACGGCACGCGACCATTTTGTAGTAGTGACTGCGAGAGGGCGTGTAAGCTCTGGCATTAACCGACAATTCCCGTTTCGCAATTCGAAAAAGTCGCTGCGGGCAAACGTCTGCGAGTTTAGAAGTTCAAGAAGATGTAGATCGACGCTTGGCCGCGTTGGTTCCATCAAGTCGCAGGCAAACGAATCGCGTGGACTGACGTCCGCGTGTATGATGCCGATTGCAGGATCACAGCCAACCGCGATCGCGGCTAGCCGTGCCTCAGCTTCTAGAAGCGCGTAGAGATAATTCAGAATCGCATTTGCCGGTGACGCAGCTTTCCGAGGAGAAGCGCTTAGGACCGAGCGTCGCGTCCCAAACGCCAGCCAATGTTGCGGCACGTAGCGCGCATCGCTCTTAGTGAAGCGCACGGGAATTGTTTCCCAGGCTTGCCAGTACGCGGCCGCAGCTCGGGATTCGAAAAATCTGATCTCTTCGAGAGAGGTTGCTGATTGAAGGCGATCATGGAACTGAGTGACCGCGGCCCGATTTTCTTTAACGCCTTCGATTACTTCGAGCACGCGTAATTGGCCGCTCACTTTATGAGCGATCAGATCACGCAGGATCTGTAGCGCATCTGCGGAATACATTGCGACAGCCTGCCCGCGTCGCACGCGCGTGTCTCGAATCGCGTTCGGCGCTCCACTGGCGATGAGTTCACCGTCAGGACCGATTTGCACAAAGGCCGCATCTATCTCGTGCAGCCAACGGAGCGCTTCGAGCGTCACTGTACCAGAGTGTCCGACAACAATCAGTCTCCGGATGCCTGACGCAACGCGCGGAAAGCGACCGACGCGACGATGCGCGCCCGCGCCATCCTCCGTTACCAAGTGCCCTCGTTCTACGGCAACGCGAATTCCGTAACCGGAGAGAGCAAGAACGCCGCTTTCTGACGGCAGATTATTGATTGTTTCGAGCTTCTGTTGCTGCATTGAGCAACTCCGGAATAATAGGAACGGTGATGAGGGCAAAAAGCATTTGCGACTCAATATCAGGGTGTACGGTGTGCTTACTAAGCAGAGCAACCAACGGCGCTTGATCCGCGCGCTCGGCGGAGATTCGTGGGAGGGCTTCGCCTATAGCCGCCGCAACTTCGAGGAGATCGAGAGGCGTTTTCTCAGCTACTTCGATAAAGTTCGCACGCGCCCATATCGTGGCGAACGAACGAAATGCAGAATCCCAGCTCGAAGAGTGAAAGAGCTGATCCAGCGTCTTTCGCTCTGATTGTAGCACTGGGGTGAATTCACCTTCGCCGAGTTTTGCGATCAAAACGGCGAGATTGCCGTAACGGTTCTTTGGGTATCGCCCGGGCTTATTCACAGCTCTCCGGACATCCCGTAAGAACGGACTTGATATAGCTCCGCTCGAATGATTGATCGCGTGCTCGACTAGTTGCGAATGTTCGGCGCCGGTACGTGTTCGTAGTCTGTCGAACTTGGTAGCTGCGCGCACGAGTGCAGCTCGAAGCATGGGCTCCGGAACTGTGTGACCTGCGCGCCAAAGAGCCCAAGCAGAATGCCCGAGTGGTATACGCAACGCGGAGACACGGTCGGCGCGTAGGCCAGAGACGCGAGCGATTATCCGCAGACGGTGCAAGACGGTTTGAGAGAATCGCGCGGCTTCCCATCCCGCAGCTCGGCCGCGTCCACGTCTTTTTGCGATTGGCGGCTCTAGGAGCCCTGCTTGCTGCCAACGCCGGAACTGATCGCGCGAAACGCGAAGCCCCTCCACTCGAAGGGCGGCCCGCATTTCCTCAATGGTAAGGGACTCCGGCTGAGCTTCCACGCTTTAATTTAGTACTGCGCGCCTAAGCCCGCAACATTAAACTGCGCAAGTAGTTAGCCTCCTACCGCAAGCGGATGCAGCAGGCGTCCGTAGCAGTCTTGTTTCCACCCAGGAGGCCCCATGACGACCTATCTCACCTCGGCAGACGCCGCGAGGGTTCTCGATCTGTCGCCCAGCGCTGTACGGCTGATGGCGCGGCTCGGAACTCTCCGCGTCTCAGCTCGAACCGAAGGCGGTATTTCCCTTTTCCGACGCCAAGACGTCGAGCGATTAGCAGCTCGCCGAACACTTCTCCATCGCAATCAAGGGAGGAGCTAATCGGATGCCGAAGCGCAAACGGGGCACATCACGCCACCTCACCAAGGAGATGCGATTCCTGACTCCGCAGGGTGTGGTTGCGCTGCCGATTCGAAACTCACAATCCGCGTCAGATATCGGCGAGTACTGGAATGCAGTGAATCACTATCTCAAAACAGGCCGCTCAAATCGACTGAGACCGTTTCGAGGCAGAACGGTGCAAGCAGCAGGAGCGCAGCACCGATTCGTCACTGATGAAGCGACGTTAGAACGATTGGCGAATGCTGGTGAAGTGCGCTTTGAAGACCTCTACGTACTCACCGGGCTCTGAGAGACGGAAATGAAAACCAACTCAAATGCCGCGCGGAACGTCGCTCGGCGGGCAAGGAGAGCGAGAATGTTTCCGGCAAGTGCAGTATGCGCGTTGTGCGGATATGCCAACCCGGTAGCCCTGATAGCAGTAGACAAAACCCTTCTCGAAGAGCATCACGTTTTCGGCGCTGCTTTCGATGACGGTACGCGCATCCCATTGTGCCGCAATTGTCACGCGGAAGTTACGGAGGGAATTCGTGCAACGGGCGCATCCATGCGCCCGCAGCCGTCGTTGTTTGAGAATCTCATACAGGCAACCAAGGCGCTTGAGGTTTATTACCGTGCTCAGGCAATTACGCACGGTCGCATCGCGCATGAACTGCAACGGCGAGTCGATACGCTCGACGCGCTATTTCCCGATTGGCGCTCCATCGAGGAGGAACTATGACCGCCGACCGCTTACCGATTGCGCTCAGAGCGTACGCCGAGCGCACTGACGTACCGCACAGAGGCGGTTCGCCACTCGCCCGCAAAGTTTGGCCCCAACAAATCCTTGTCTTCGACACAGAAACGACAGTTGACGCGTTACAACGCCTCACGTTCGGTAGCTATCGACATCTGGAACGTGGCGCCGATGGAAAAGCGACGCTACTCGAAGAAGGGCTTTTCTACGAAGACGCGTTGCCGAGGTCGGATCCGAACGGCTTCGCTGCGTTGCGAGCGTACGTTAAGCAGCATTCCGAATTGAAACTGTTTTCGAAGTCGGAGTTTCTTGGCGAGGTCTTTTACAGAGTCGCTTACCAAGCGCGCGGGTTAGTCGTTGGCTTCAATCTCCCATTTGATCTAACCAGGCTCGCCGCTACTTGGGGTGAGGGACGAGAAAAGTTCTACGGTGGTTTCTCGCTCGTACTGTGGCAGGCTTGGCACCCAGAAAGAGAAGAGTGGATCGAAGATCCTTGGCGGCCTCGCGTTCTACTCAATCTCGTCAATAGCAAAATGGCATTTATCGAGTTCGGTACACCGATGGAACTCGATCCCCGAGACGCGGTTCGCGACGCAACGCAGCAAGTAGGCGCGAGAAAAAGGCCGTGGGCGTTTCGCGGAAATTTCTTGGACGTTAGAACGCTAGCGTTTGCGCTTACGGGCGAGTCGTACTCACTCGAAGGGGCATGCAAAGCGTTTAACGTCGAGCATGGAAAGACGGTAGCAGAGGAACACGGCAGGATTACCGACGCCTACATCGAGTATAACCGTCGCGACGTACTTGCTACTAGCGAGCTACTAGAGCGGCTAAAACTCGAATTCGACACACACCCTATAGCTCTTAACCCATGTAAGGCGTACTCACCCGCGAGTATCGGCAAGGCCTATGTACGGGCGTTGGGCGTTACATCCCCTGTTGTAAAGTTTGCCGATATACCGCGCGAACTCCACGGAATCGCGATGAGCGCTTACTACGGTGGTAGAGCAGAGTGTCACATTAGAAAAGTACCGCTACCCGTAGTTCACACCGATTTCATCTCGATGTACCCGACTGTTTTTGCACTGCTCGGAATGTGGGCTTTAGTCACGGCCAAAAGTATCAGCGTTGAAAGGTGCACTGAGGAAGCACAACGCCAGCTCGATACCGCAAGTACCGATGCCTACTTCCAGCAACATCTATGGCGCGACCTGAATTGGTTTGGTGAGATCGAACCTGATGGTGACATCGTTCCTGTTCGCGCTCAGTATGATCCTTCAAGTGATGCACTGAACATCGGCGTCAATCAGTTCTCTACGAGCCAACCATTTTGGTATGCTGGCCCCGATTTAGTAGCCTCGCTCCTACTTACGGGTAAAGCTCCAAAGATCAAACGGGCAATTCGCCTAGTAGCGAACGGTCGGCAAGATGGACTCAAAGAAGTTCTGTTTTCGGGAAGCTTGCCCATCGACGCGGCTACCGGCGACTTCATAAAGAACGTGATCGAAGAAAGAAAGCGCACTCAGCGCGGTACTGCCTTAACTCGCGAAGACCGCGACCGGATTGCGCGCACCCTTAAGCTCGTTGCGAATAGCACGAGCTACGGAATCTTCGCCGAGGTCAATCAGCAGGTACTTCCACTAGACACCGAGGCAGATGTAAGAATCTTCGCTTCGGGAAAGAGTTTCGACGCTAAGACTCGTCGTCCTGAAACGCCGGGCGAATTCTGTTTCCCGCCGTTTGCTGCACTCGTGACCGCAGCTGCGCGATTGATGCTAGCAATGCTCGAACGGACTGTGACGGACGCAGAAGGGACCTTTGCCTTCTGCGATACCGATTCGATGGCGATTGTGGCGACTGAAAATGGTGGTTCTGTCGCGGTACCTGGTGCGACTCGCCGACATCAGAACGGAGTGCGAGGAGTAAAGGCGCTTTCGTGGTCAGCCGTGAACGAGATTGTTCAGCGCTTCGAAGCGCTAAACCCGTATGAGCGATCAGTCATTCCCGGGTCCGTCCTCGAAATCAAGGATGTGAACTTCGATGATGAGCGAAAGCAACGGCAACTATATGTCTACGCAATCGCTTCAAAGCGGTACACGTTCTTTGCCAAAAACGGCGAGAAAAAAGTCCAGATCATTGAGCCTTCGGAGCACGGTCTCGGACATCTGATAAATCCGCTGACTGACGGAGGGCCTCGGCAATGGATCGAGGTGTTTTGGGAGTATATCGTGGCTGGCGCATTGGGCTTGCGGCCCGTGCGACCTTCCTTTCTACACGTACCCGCGTTGACGCGTATTACCGTCAGCTCACCGCATATTCTGCGACCGTTTGCGCAACAAGAGAAGGAATTACCGTTTAATGAGCGCACTAGCCCAACGGTATTTCTTTTGAGCGCGAGCATCGCTCCGAATGGACATCCAGTTGGTGCCGACCCGGAACGCTTTCACCTGTTGGCACCGTACCAACGGGATTCAACTAAGTGGCTGGAAATGAAATGGACCGAGTTACACTCAGCTCATGATTATCCGGTAACAACGGAATTTCCGGCCCCGCCTTACGTGGCACAAGTTCGTTCATTCGCGGACGTGCTGACAGATTTTGTTATGCGACCCGAGCCTAAAAGTGCGTCCAGTTCTGGCGAGCTTTGTGAGAGAAAAACGCTCGGGTTATTGCAGCGTCGCGATGTCCGCGTTGCTTCGATCCATTGTGTTGGAAAGGAAACCAACCGACTCGAACCAGTACAACAGGGTTTGGTACATGATTGGAGCGAAGTCTATACGCTTTACCGCAATCCTGAATTGGATGCCTGGCGCAACGATATCTTGCCCGGCTTGAAACGGATTCGACGCAAAGCACTGAGCGAAGCAACCGGCATTACTCGGCGCGCGATTCGTTCAATTCTTAATGGCTACAGCCTTCCGAGCCCAAGGACGCGAGAGAGATTGATAGCGACGCTCGAAACACAGGCTTCGCCAAGTATTGCAACTGGCGGTAACCGTCCGTTATGACCACCCTACATTTAACTATGTGCCCACAAGCATGATAAAGCTTCGACCGAAAACGGTGCGTGATGCGGTAGGACCTTTTGCTGGCGCTGTCCTACTGACGCTTTGGGCATTCTTCATATTCGACGCCAATTGGCTAGAGCGCATAATCCTCGCGATCATTTTTGGGTTTTTCGCTCAAGCCATTGGACTGATCGCATACTTCACGGCGTCGTACTTTAGCGCTTGGCTGATGGGCGAAAAGCTTGACACCAAGTCAATCGACATCTACGACCATCGAGTCGCGGGTGCGTTGCTGCTCGCCGCATTCGTGTACGTATTAGGCCAGCATTGGCGAAGCAGTGCTCGCGACTCTATAGCTCGCTGTGTACGAGAGGAAACTCGCGTGAGCATTCGGGCAGTTCACCAACGCGGTTGACTTAGTCCAGTACTGCACCGATGAATACGGGCGCGAGGATTCCTCGCCGGACGACTGACATCATTCTGCGCTAGGCGCAGCCGTACTCAGGTACAGGTCGCTCGAAGGCCGGTGAGCCTGACCTTCTTCACAGTCACAGTTGAAAAGCCATTCGACACCGCGAGTACCATAGGACTCGCCTGACCCGTGCGCGCGTCGAGTGTCACCGCAGTCGTCTTGTCGGTCTGAAAGTACGCGTGTGCCTCGTGACCATTCACGAAGTTCTGATAGTCGTCTTTCGCCAGAACAACAACCTGGACGTCCTTCGCTCCCCCGTCCGTCACTTCAATGTGACCCGTGACATGACACTGCGCTTGTTGCGGCGTAACGTTCCATTCGAAGGATTGAATACTGCCAGCGGGTATCGTGATCTCTCCGTCAGGAGCGAGTTGTGTCACCGATGGCTGCATCACTTGTAACGCGCTGGCGGCTGATCGAGCACCACTCGAAGAGTCGTCGTTGTTTGCTGTTGCGAGGACAATGAAGAGTACCAACACCGCGAGGACCAACAGACCGACCATGTTGCGAGTTCTGTTCGAGCGCTGCTCGACAGGCTTGGACGGAGCAGGGCGTTCAGGTTTGGGGGTGGCTGGCGCCGACGCCGCAGGCAAATCGCGTTTGCAATGTTTGCACACTACAGCAGCGTCTTGGATTTCCTCAGCGCAGTAAGGGCACGTTCTCATTAAATCAGCTCGGTGATGGACTGGCTTTAGACGCCTACATGCAAACACCCGCAACCGCGCGTTCCTTGCGCTTTCGATATTGCCAGCGTTCTTCGCGAGTCGCGGCAAGAAATGATAGAAAACAGGCAGTTCGGTGATATAAAAACGACATTGTTCTAGCGGCCAAAGCAGGGCAGTGTAGGGTGACGAATGCTTCTCAACAGGAGGTCGCATGGCCCGCGTCCCACCTTATCACACCAACTCTCCCGAGTACCCTCCTCAGCATCGCGAGGTGTATCACGACAAAGACACCTGTCCAGACGGTAGGCGCATTAAACGCGAGCACCTTTTACAGGGCACGGGGAACAAGAAACACTGCTTCGAGTGCGACAAGGTTAGTTAGCCAATAAAGAAAGAGCGGGTAGGACTGAAAGGTCCTTACCCGCTCTGATCGTTTCTACTTCTAGCCAGTTACGGCTTTCTCCATTTGTCGGGATGACCGGCCGATGTGTCCCGCACACGCTCAACGTGCGGAGCAACACCAGGCTCTAATTCCCTCGCGCGTGCAATCGCTTCCTTCTGAGTCGGCTCGACTGCACTCGCCCGCTGAGAACCTGCACGTCGCACTGCGTAATCGCCTTCCTCTCGACGTTCGACAAAAATTTTTTTGCTAGACATCGTAAACCTACCGCGGAAGAGGTTTAGGTGAGACTCTTATGCACGATAACATCGCGTAATGTGCAAGTGGTAGATCGAGGCCGCGTGAAGAACGGTAGTTGTTAGTACAGATCGCTACTTGGCGGAAGTGATTCTTGCCCTTCCCTCTATACCCCTGAACGCCATCGCGGAGCCGGCCCGCGGTGGTTATCGACGCTACCTCGGCTGGACAATGGCGATGTTGCCGGTGCCTTCGGGTTGGAGCCGTGTTCGGAAAGTCCTTTCGCCGCTTGGTGAGCGCGCAACGGACGGCGATATCCCGTCAGACAGCGATCTGCTGGACGCAGCGCTCGAGGCGTATCGGCTGCGGCGTGAAAAGGTGCAGCCGTTGCTTGATTGGGGGATTGCCTGCGACTAGCGGGGGCGGGCGAGTGGCGCGTCGCTCCCGCCGCAGAAGTGCGCGCGCTGATAGCTGAACTGATCCTCGGCGATACGCCCACGGTGTCGGGTCTCGGGCAAATCGAATTGCATGATCACCAGAGGTCGGTGCTCAGACGTTTGAATGATGCGATCGACCGTTTCAACGGCGCGCTGCTGTGCGATGAAGTCGGCATGGGCAAGACCTACGTCGCCATTGCGGTCTCGCGACGCTTTGCCGACTGGATGGTCGTGACTCCCGCTGCACTCGTTCCGATGTGGCGTTCCGCCCTCGAGCGCACAGAATCGCGCGCCGACGTTCTCACCTTCGAGACCCTCAGTCGATCTGACTTTGACGACTTTCGTGGGAAGCGCAGAACATCGCAACGCCGCGGCCTGGTGATCGTCGACGAAGCGCATCATGCGCGAAATCCACGAACCAATCGATACTTCGCGCTCGAGCACCTTGTTCGCAATGCCAGGGTTTTGCTCCTCAGCGCGACACCGATACACAACCGCCGAAATGATCTCGTCGCGCTGCTCTCATTGTTTCTGGGGTCTCGCGCGACGACCATGACCGCTGCCGAGCTATCGCAATGTGTAATTCGTCGAGAGCAAAGCCAGCTCGATCGGTCATCGCCCATTCCGGGTATCCTGCCGGTGGTTCCCCATGCAGTGGGCGACGACCCTGCGATCGTCGCAGTGCTAATGAATCTCCCACCGCCGGTCCCGCTGCGTGATGGAGGAATCGCGAGTGCCCTTGTCGGCAGGAACCTCGTTCACCAATGGGCATCGAGTGAAGCAGCGCTCCACGAAGCGCTCCGGCGACGAATTGCCCGGGCAATCGCGCTGTCATCTTCACTCGAAGCCGGTAACTACCCGACACTCAAAGAGCTCGAGCATTGGGTCTACGAGGATGGCGCGTTACAGCTTGGTTTCGCCGAACTCCTGTCGTCTCCAGCGCCCGGACATGTGGAGCTGTTGAACGGTGTACGCGCGCATGTGGCGACACTACAATCGATACGGAAGCGATTCGATTCGACCGCGCTCGATGCAAATCGAGCCGAAACTGTTTCGCAAATTCGGGCATCACGCGGCAAAGCAAAGATTGTCGCGTTCTCACAATACGCGCAGACCATCGCAATGCTCTACCGGCGTCTCGCGAAGTTCGGCTACGTCGGCATGCTGACGTCGCACGGTGCACGAGTGGCTGGTGGTCCGCTCACTCGGAGTGAAGCAATTGCCCGATTTGCTCCGCTCGCCACTAGCTCGCGCCAGCCGCCTCGCGGCGAAGCGATTCAACTGCTGCTCACGACCGATTTGCTGAGCGAGGGAGTCAATCTGCAGGACGCCGACACGGTGATTCACCTCGACATCCCGTGGACTGCGGCCCGAATGGAACAGCGAGTTGGCCGTGTCGCTCGCATTGGCTCAATGCATGAAGAAGTTCACGTGCATCTGATTTGTCAGCCGGCGAGCGCGGCCAGAGTTTTGAATAGCGAGCCAACCGTAGAGCGCAAATTGACGATTGCTCGCGCGGAAGACGACGTGCCCCGCAAGGTCGAGCAGCTGCGCGACGTGCTCTATGAGTGGCGTGGCCGATCGCAGCTGTCGGGAGTCGATGACGCGGCGATTGTAGTCGGCGCAGCGACGGCCGACGAAGATCTTTTCATCGCAGCTGTCACGCTCGACGGACGAAAGCACCTCGTGGTCAGCTGCACCCAGAATGTGACCAATGCGTTGGGCGAGCAGCTACGTGTATGTAGCCTGCCAGCGAGCTCCGACGTTCCAGTAGACGAACGTGCGGCACTGGCAGCTGTGGATGCACTGAACGGCTGGTGCATAACTCAGCGCGCGGCATCAGCGGCGGGCGTGATTGCTTCGCAGGCAACTGGCCGCCGCGAGCTGATCGCCCGCATCGATCTGGCCATAGAATCAGCACCACCGCATCGGCGCAGCACCAGACTCGCGTTGGCCGCGCGAGCCCGCAGAGTCGTGACTGCCGCGCAGTGCGCCGATGTCGAGCACGACCTTGAGACCATTCTTCAGACCAGCCTGCCTGAAGAAGAATGGCTTGCGGCGGTCGCTAATCTCGACACGCAGCAAGCCATTCGATCAGAGTCAGATGCTGACCGCTTCCATATTCACGCCGTTCTGCTTCTTAACGTCAGACAGCCTCGATCTCAGCCGCTGCCCGATCCAGAATGTCTTTGATCTTTTTTATTTGCTCAGCCGAACGAGTGCCGGTCCTGGCGTACACCGCGCGGCCGACGTCTTTGAAGCCGCGATGCACTTCCATCATCGGCTCCCCAAAAATGCTTTGTGCGAAGTCAGCGATCTTCGAGAAGATGTCGTCGATAAGCGGCTGATTCTCGGCGAGGTGTTTGCGACCTTCATCGGTGATCTCGTAAATCTTCTTGCCGTTCTCTTCCGGCATCGCGCGTGCATAGCCGAGATCCTCGAGCATCGTCAAAGTGGGATAAACGGTGCCGGGGCTCGGTGAGTACATCCCGCCAAAACGCTCTTCGATCTCCTTGATGATCTCGTAGCCGTGCCTCGGCTTCTCATCGAGCAGACGCAGAATGACGAACTTGAGGTGACCTTGATCGAACATCCGGCCACCACCGAACGGACCGCCGCGACTTCTTCCGCGACCGGGCCACCCACCCCAGAACGCACCGGTATCGAATCCCCAGTTCTCGGGACGTCCCGCGAACGCCCAGGCGAAGCCAGGGCCACAGTTGCTACCAATGCCACCACCGGGTCCAAATTTCCATTCGCGCATCGAATTGCCTCCGTGCCTAGCGTATTGAGCCAGCGAGGCGCCATTCAGCGCCGCAGATAGTACTGGCGATATATCGGTACGGCCAGAAGCTATATCTGGCGATATATCGCCGCAACCCCCCACTTCACTTGCCAATACAAAGGATGTGCGGAGAAACGGTCGCGCAAGTTGAAGCCAGAAAGCGACTTACATCACTGACAATATTGGGGTTAGTCGGGCTTGCATCTTGCCGAAATCTCAACGTCATGATCGCCGAGCCCCGCAGCCTCACGCTCCTGATCCTCTCGATTGCCCTCGTGCTGGTCGGCGCATACGCCGTAGTCGAGATCGCGCGAAGAGTGCGCTTTCATGAAGGACGTCGCCGGTATCGCTGGACATACCTTGGCGCACTCGCATTCGGACTCACTGTGTGGGCGGCAGATCTCACCGGCACACTGGCACTGAGCCCACACTGGCCAGTGTGGTTCAGTACTCTCTTCGTCATCGCGTCAGCCGTCGCCGCACTCATCGCCGGCAGCGCTGTTTTTTTCGCTGTCTACAGAACGGAGCGCCATAACGCACTCATCGCTCTTGCGATTGTCGTTGCCTTCGGGGCGATCGGCGGTACTCACTACGCGACTTTCATGGGGACGCGGAGCACCCTGGCCGAGGCTGACGCCACCGAAGTTCTTCTAACGGGCACGTTCGCACTCGGTCTGACCGTTTCGATTCTTGGCACCGTCCTCCTCGCCGGCGCAGCCGCGTCGACACGTTTCGAACGGTGGAGCATCGCGACCCGAAGCAGGTTCGAAAGCCTGCTCGAGCTCGCTCCACAGATCGTTTGGTTCGCTGAGTCGGATGGCCGTATCACGTATTGCAACCAGTACTGGTACAACTACACCGGCATGTCGACGGGTGAGACACTCGGCGATGGCTGGGTAAGTGCCCTCCATCCCGACGACCGTGATTCAGTCCTGCTCAATTGGTCGAACGCGGTGAAAGCGGGAGAAGATTTTGAGAGCGAGATGAGACTCCGCTCTGCTGATGGAGACTACTGCTGGTTCCTGGTGCGGAGCCGCCCCAGCCGGGATGAATCAGGTAAGATCCATTCGTGGCTCGGGATCGCTGTCGACATCGAGGAGCGGAAACAGGCAGAAGAACAAGCCCTCGCCGCTAGCCAGGCCAAGTCTGAATTCCTCGCCAGCATGAGTCACGAGCTTCGCACACCACTCAACGCGATTGGTGGCTACGCAGAGCTCCTCGCGCTCGGTGTACGTGGGTCCCTAAACGCTGATCAGGCGCAGGACATCGCTCGCATCAGGCGCAGTCAGAAGCACCTGCTCACCCTTATCAACGATGTCCTGAATTTCGCCAAGGTGGACGCCGGTCAGGCGGAATATAGAATGACCGCGGTTCCCATCGACGAAGCGCTAAAGGACACTGAGTCGATGATCGCACCGCAGATTCTGGCGAAGGGCCTGCAATACGCCTACAAAGGAGCCGGCAGAGCGGAAGCGGTGCTCGCGGATCCGGAGAAGATGCAGCAGATCGTTCTCAACCTCCTCAGCAACGCTGTGAAGTTCACCGAAACCGGTGGCTCGATCAGCATGTCCGCGACGCCCCGCGGTCAGTGCATTGAGATCGCAGTGCAGGACACCGGCGTTGGGATTCCGGAAGAGAAACTCGACAAGGTTTTCGATCCCTTCGTCCAGGCTGGTCGCCAGCTCAATCAGCCGGCGCAGGGCATTGGTCTCGGCCTCGCAATCAGCCGGGACCTCGCGCGCGCCATGAACGGCGAGATCATACTCGATAGCTCGGTCGGCAAAGGCTCGACGTTCACCCTCGCATTGCCGCGCGCGCCACGTATGGATCCCGCCGATGTCGCTGCGGCTACCGCCGCCGCGCTCGGTGAAGACGCAATGCCTCGCCCGGACGCCAGCGGGCTAGCCGACCGCTCGCTTCAGGAAGCTTCGCATACCTAGCACCCAGAAAAGTGCGGTGATCGCGATCAATGCGACGACCACGATCGGCAGCGTCATGTGGGGCGAGGCTGGCGTCAGCGCGCCCCGCATTCCTTCTGCGACGTAAACCAGCGGGTTGATCAACACCGCGTACTTCATGACGGGAACTGTGCTCAGTCCCTGCCACGGGTAATACGCGCAGCCAAAGAAAATCATCGGCGCCAGTATGACGCCGAACATCAAGCCGATCTGCTGCGGCTGAATAGCGGTGCCCAGGAAAAGTCCGAGCGATGAGAACGCGGCGGCACCGAGAATGGTGATTAGCAGCACACTCCCGAAATGCGCGAACGTAAGATTCGGGATCGTACCCATGATCAGTCTCGCTACGGGGAGAACGAAGAGGGCCGACACGATTCCTTGCAGAACGCCCGCCACAATTTTTTCTGCCGCGACGAGGATAATCGGAACCGGAGCAAGCAAACGATCCTCGATCTCTTTCGTCCAGCCAAAGTCCTGCACCATTGGCAGCGCCACCGACTGGATGCTGGAGAAAGTGAGGCTGATCGCTAGGACTCCGGGCAGCAGTGCCGTCGTGTAGCCGCGACCCATGAACCCCATCCGCGGCAGCAAGTACCCGAACACGATTACGAACATCAGGGGCTGCAGCGTCGTGCGCAGCAGAAAAAACGGCAATTCTCGCCGCGCCACGCGCATGTCGCGACGCAGAAGTGCAAAGAAAACCGAAGACGCGCGGACCTCAGCGCGAGTCGGCGCCAGAGTCGCGACGGTCACTCAGCCCTCACACTCATCCCGCCGTCGCGTCCCGCATCCCCGCATCCCGCCTCCGCCATCAGCCAAGCTTCCTCCCCGTCAGTGACACAAAGAGCGTTTCCAGGCTCGGCGGCAACAGATGAATGTCCGTGACGGTTCGGCCGGCTGTCTCCGCGGCTTCGATCAACGCCGGAAGAATTTGCCCACCGCGCGTGCTGTGCGCGCGCAGCAACCCATCCCGTGCTTCCACCCTGCTGACACCGTTGATCGTCTCCGCAATCTCCGCTGTTGGTGCGGCGTCGCCGTCGAGGACGAGCTCGATCAGCGTTCCGCCCGGCGCTTTCGCTTTCAGCGCGCGCGGAGTATCGAGCGCAAGCAACTTGCCCTGATCGATTATCGCGAGCCGGTCACACAGCTGGTCGGCTTCATCCATGTAGTGCGTCGTCATGACAATGGTGCGACCGCGATTGTGCATGTCGCGCAGAATTTCCCACAAGCCGAGTCGCGCCTGGGGGTCGAGACCAACGGTCGGCTCGTCGAGGAAGATGATGTCCGGCTCGTGCATCAATGCACGCACGATCATCAGGCGCTGTTGTTGTCCGCCGGAGAGTTCGGTGAGCTTGGCGTTTGACTTGTCGGAGAGGCCAAGCCTCTCGAGCAGCTCGTAGGCGCGCTTCGTCGCAATCTCGGTCGGAATGCCAAAGTACGCGGCGTGAAACTGCAGGTTCTCGAGAACGTCCAGGCTGAGATCTGCATTCGGGCGCTGCGGCACTACGCCGATTGTCTGTCGAACGCGCACAGAATCGGCGACGACATCGGAACCGGCGACGAACGCCGTGCCCGACGTCGGTAGAATCCGCGTCGTAAGGATTCCAATCGCAGTAGTCTTACCGGCCCCGTTCGGGCCCAGCAGGCCGAAGAATTCCCCGGCAGCAATGTCGAGATCGAGCGATTCGAGGGCGATCACGTCCCCCGCGGGCGGCGACATAGTTCCCGGAGGCGCCCAACGCGCGCTGTGAGAGCTGCTTTTAGTCTTGCCACTGCCCTTATACACTTTGCGCAGCGCGCGCATTTCGATTGCTTTCACTTTTTCCGCTTGGTACGCTCAACGTCGAAAAAGAAATCCATCAAAGCGGAGTTGAAGCTAGCGGGCTGGGCGAAGTGCGCGCCATGCCCGGCGTTTGAGATTACGACTTTCTTCGCACCCGGTATCCACCGCGCCAGGGAGTCATCGGCCGCGGCGATAAACGACGCTTCGTGATCTCCGACGATCACCAACGTCGGTATTTGCAGCGCCTCGATTTGCGCGGTGGTGGCCGCCGGAACACGAAGAGACTCAGGATGAGGATCGAGCAAATCCTTGCCGCTGTAGCTCGCCCACAGGTGACGGTAGCGTTCCACGAGATCGTTGCGTCCGGGCGGTACCCAGCCGAGCGGGCTGGCGAGCACGAGTTTCCCGACTGAATCGAGCCCGCTCGTCCTCGCGACATTCGGTAGCGAGGCGAGGAGCTGCCGGAATTCGGCCGGCGCCGGGAATCCTTTGGAGAATGCACCGTAAAGCACGAGTCCCTTCACCCGCTGCGGATACGCCGCCGCAAATCGCAACGCGACGTCTCCACCGCGGGAATGCCCCACTATGTAGGCACGCGGGATGTGCAATGCCTCGAGCAGGGTGAGGAGATCCTGCGGATCCGCGGACGCATCCGCGTAACCGGTCGATCGCCCAAACCCACGAGAGTCGAACCGCACGACCCGATAGCGACTTTTCAGCGCCGCCACCTGATCGTCCCAGACGCTCAGGTTGTGAGTCCATCCGTGGATGAAGACGACGGCAGGTCCATTTCCCGATACGTCGTAATTGATCAGCGCGTCGCCGACGTTGAGGGTGCGCTGCTGTGCGACGCCAGGCCGTGCAAAGAGTGCTGCTAAAATCAGGAGCCGAATCGCTGGCCTCATGTCGCCTCCCGCTTGATTGTGGCTGTGCTCCTTTACGCTCCGATCGGATGCCAGGTCGTCTTGAACTCGATGAAATCGCGGATCTCATACGCGCCCTGCATTCGCGCATCGAGCCAATCGATATCATCGCGCTTCCGCGCCCGCACGCGCTTGATGCTCTCAGCGGCACCGAGTTGCAGCTGTTTTTTCTCTTCCTGGTCCACGATGGCATTGACGCCGCGGATGTGGGTGTGCGTCGCAAACGTCGCCATCAGCTCTTTCCTGAATCCCGTGAGAATGTTGACGACACCACCAGGCAGATCGGAAACGGCGAGTTGCTCGCCAAGCACGATGGCAGGATACGGAAACTCCTGCGACGCGAGGCAGACGCAGGTGTTGCCGGCGACGATCACGGGAGCTATCTGACTGATCAAACCGAGTAATGGCGCCGCGTCATCGGCGATGATGCCGATGATCCCCATTGGCTCGGCGACCGTGAAATTGAAAAACGGTCCTGCAACGGGATTGGTATTACCGAGCACCTGTTCGTATTTGTCCGACCAGCCCGCGTAATAAATCAACCGATCGACACTCGCCGTGACTTCTTTCGCTGCGACCGCCTTTGTCGCCGCACCAGAGATCACGAGCGCTTCCGCCATCTCCGCACTGCGCGACTCGAGCATCTCGCCGAGCCGATAGAGAATCTGCCCACGGTTGTACGGCGTGCGCTGCGCCCAATCCGGCCCCGCCTTCGCCGCTGCTTCGACAGCGTTGCGCAAGTCTTTGCGCGTGCACTGCGGAATGTTGCCAAGCAATCGCGTTTCCTTAGCGCCGCCTCCCGCCTCTCGCCTCCCGCCTCCCGCCTCTCGCACAGGAAACACCCGCCCGCTCTCCGAGCGAATGAACTGCCCGCCGACGTAGACCTTCGGGGTCTTGGTTACCGGAATGCGCGCCATGTCAGACCACCTTCCCGTAATCCATCAAACCTTGCCGTCCGCCTTCGCGACCGAAGCCCGACTCCTTGTAGCCGCCGAAAGGCGAGGAAGGATCGAACTTGTTGAAAGTGTTCGCCCACACCACACCCGCCTTGAGCAGCGTACTCATCTTGAGAATCCGCGAGCCCTTGTCGGTCCAGACACCCGCCGACAACCCGTACATGGTGTTGTTTGCTTTTTCGACCGCCTCTTCGAGCGTGCGGAAGGTCAGCACGCTGAGCACCGGGCCAAAGATTTCTTCACGCGCGATGCGGTGACTCTGCGTCACGCCAGTGAACACCGTCGGTTTGAAGTAGAATCCGCGCCCTGGCAGCGTGCACGCCGCCGATTGATACATCTCGGCGCCCGCCGTCACGCCCGAATCGACGAGCTCGCAGATCCTGTCCAGCTGTGCCTTGGAGTTTATCGCCCCAACATCGGTGTTCTTGTCGAGCGGATTGCCGACACGCAGAACGTCGATGCGGTTGCGCAGCTTGGCGACAAACATCTCCGCGATCGATTCCTGCACCAGCAGACGACTGCCTGCGCAGCACACATGACCCTGGTTGAAGAAGATGCCGTTTACGACGCCTTCAACCGCCTGATCGGCCGGCGAGTCGTCGAAGACGATGTTCGCTGCTTTGCCACCGAGCTCGAGGGTGAGCTTCTTGTCGGTGCCAGCGAGCTGCCGCATGATGATCTTGCCAACTTCGGTCGAGCCGGTAAACGCAATCTTGGCCGGCGTCGGGTGAGTCACTACGGCCGCGCCCGTCTCTCCCGCGCCGCAAACGATGTTCACCACACCCGGCGGCAGCTCAGCCTCCTGCAACAGCTCCGCGAACTTGAGCGCGGTCACCGAGGTCGTCTCGGCAGGCTTCAGTACGACCGTGTTTCCCACCGCGAGCGCGGGTGCAATCTTCCACGCCAGCATCAGCAACGGGAAATTCCACGGTATCACCTGGCCGACAACACCCAACGGCGCGATCGTCGCGCCCGGCACCGCGTACTCGAGCTTGTCTGCCCATCCGGCATGATAAAAGAAGTGCGCGGCGGTCATCGGCACATCGAAGTCGCGCGATTCCTTGATCGGCTTGCCGCCATCCATCGTCTCGGCGACCGCAAACTCGCGCGCGCGATCCTGAATCAGGCGCGCAATTCGGTACAGATACTTTCCTCGCTCGCTCGGCGCGAGCTTGCTCCACGGACCAAACGCTTTCTGCGCTGCCTGATAGGCGGCGTCGACGTCGGAGTGATTTGCCAACGCGATCTCCGCCAGCGATTCCTCGGTCGCCGGATTGATCGATGGAAAGTATTTGCCGGACTTCGGCGCTACGAATTTGCCGTTGATGAAAAGATCGTAGCGCGATTTGAGTCGAGGATCCGCGGTCTCGGGCGCCGGATCGTATTGCCAGAGATCGCCGAAAATCAGCTGCGGGACCGAGCTGCTTCCCGCCTGTCCCCTGGTGACGGCCCTCGTTGATGTCATCAGTAGCTCTCCGCCGCCTCAGTGAAGTAGTAAGGAGCCTGATACGCTCCCGTCTTTTCTTTCTCGATTTGCCGCAGCAGATCGTTCAGTAGTGAGCTCGCCCCAAAGCGATAACGCGACGAGTTGAGCCACGCGTCACCGAGCGTTTCCTTGACTGCCACGAGATAGTGCAACGCCTGCTTGGCGGTTCTGATTCCGCCGGCCGGCTTCATTCCGATTGGAATTCCCGTCGCGAGATAAAAATCCCGAATCGCCTCGACCATCACCTGGGTATTCGCCAGCGTCGCGCTACCCGATGCTTTGCCGGTGCTGGTCTTGATGAAGTCACCCGGTCGAATCACCTGCATCGCCAGGAACGACGCCGCGCGAATGTTGTCGTACGTGTCGAGCTCGCTGACTTCGAGAATGACCTTGAGCTGAGCGTCGCCGCACGCTTCGACCACCGCGCTGATCTCGTCCTGCACCGCGCTGAACTCGCCGGCGAGGAAGAGTCCGCGGTTGATCACCATATCGATCTCGTCGGCGCCGTCACCGACAGCAGTGCGCACCTCGCTTAAACGAAGCTCGAGCGGGCTCTGCCCCGAGGGAAAGGAAGTCGCGACTGATGCGACTTTGATCGGCGTATCTGCAAGCCAACGCGCCGCGTGCTTTACCAGAAATGGGTAGATGCAAACCGCGGCCACCGGCGGAACGTCCGGATCGGCGCTCGGGCGTCTCGCCTTCTGGCACAAGGAGGCGATCTTCCCGGGTGTATCCTTGCCCTCGAGCGTCGTGAGATCGACCATCGAGACGGCAGTTTTCAGCCCCCAGACCTTGGAGCCCTTCTTGATACTGCGTGTTGTGAACTTGGCGACTCGCTCCTCGATACCAACCTGATCGACGGTACCGATCTCATCGAACAGTTTGCTGAAACTCGAGCGAATTGTCGCGGCAGTAGCCATGGTTCTAATATTGTCTGCCGACTCAGGCATTACCAGTTTACTTTGGCATAATGGCCGACACACGCCCGTACGCTGTCCTGTTCGACCTCGACGGCACTCTCGTCGACTCGATCGCTTTACTGCTCGCGTCGATGCGCCACACATTTCACGGCAGAGTGCGCCAGCCGACAGATGCCGAGTGGATCGAGGGAATCGGCACCCCGCTGCCCAAGCAGCTCACGCCCTACGTTGAGTCCGACGAGGATCGCGAGCGCCTCGTGAATCGCTATCGCACGTTCCAGATGGAGAATCACGACAAGCTGATGGCCCGCTATGAAGGCGTGATCGACACGCTCGCCCTGCTCTATCAGCGTGGCCACCCGATGGGCATTGTCACCAGCAAAGGCAACTCGATGATGGAGCGCGGGCTCAAATTCATCGGCGCTGACGATTACATAGAAGTCGCGATTGGCTACGACTCCGTCCACATTCACAAACCGGATCCTTACCCGGTGAAAGCGGCACTCGAAAAACTCGAATACGGGGCCGACGAAGCTGTATTCGTCGGCGACTCGCCCCACGACGTCAAGTCAGGCAACGCCGCTGGCGTGATCACCATCGCAGCCCTTTGGGGGCCGTTCACAAAGTCCCAGCTGGCGCCGTTCAACCCCACCCATTTCCTCGATGACATCAAGCAGCTGCCGCCGCTGCTGGACCGGATAGCGGGAGCAGGGAGGGGACAGGCGGGAGGCGGTGACCACTAAGCGGCGACGACTAGACGCGATTCCTTCCCTCCCCGCTTCCCGCTTCCCTCATCCCGCTGTCCCCTCCCGCACTTCGCGTCCCGAGCGGGGTAATATATTTCGCACGTTTGACCTCTCAGGAGTTACTCAATGGGTGTTTCGTATCAGACCGGTACTCTAGTCCGGACCGGCGAGGAAAGAGCGACGCTAGTTCGGCGCACTTATGCGCTGGTTCTGGTAAGTGTGATCGTGACAATGGTGGGAGCGTCTTTCGCGCTGTCTCAGCCGCGACTCCTTCAGGCTGTCATCGAGCATCCGTGGCTCGCCCTCATCGCCGCGTTCGTGCCGCTCTTCGCGGCGTCCGCGAAAAAAACCGATTTCCCGTTCAACATCGGCCTCGTGCTGACGTTCAACTTCGTGATGGGCGTCATCATCTCGCCGGCGTTGTACTTCTCCGAGAGATCGCAGCCAGGTTTGATTGGTCAGGCCGCCGTTCTGACTCTTGGCGCGTTCGGCATTCTCACGCTCTATGCTTTCGTCAGCCGTCGCGATTTCAGCCCGTGGGGCAGCTTCCTGATGGTCGGCCTCTGGGTGCTGATCGGCACTTCGTTGCTGAATCTTTTTTTCCAGAACGCAATCGTCGGTACGTGGCTCGCCTCGGTAACAGTGCTGCTCTTCAGCGGCCTGCTCGTCTTCGACACCTGGCGCCTCCGCAACTTCTATGGACCCGACGAGTACGTCGGCGCCGCCGTCCAGATTTATCTGGATCTGCTGAACATCTTCATGGCGATACTGCGCGTGATGTCGAACCGTAGGAACTGAGGACTGCGGACTTTAACTGATAACGACCTCGCTATTAGCTGATAGCAGCAGGCTGTTAGCTGATGGCTGCCTGCGTAGGGACAGAACTCTAGGCATAAAAGCGAACATAACGCCTTTCCTCCGACTCAAGCGCGATCTGTCCCGTCGCTTGCAGCGACTAGCTATTAGCGAGCTGCTATCAGCTACTAGCGAGGTCGTTGTCACTTGAGTCCGCAGTCCTATCTCTCTGCCAACCGCTCCATCTGCTTAGCAAGATCAAGATCGCTTTGAGTTATCCCGCCAGCGGAGTGTGTGCTAAGCGAGCACACTATCTTCGTGTACCGGATATCGAGGTCCGGGTGGTGGTCCGCAGCTTCCGCCGCTTTCGCGACGGCGACCACGAAATCGATCCCGGCCATGAACGTCCGGAACTGATAAGTCTTCGTGATCACATCACCACGCCGGCTCCAGCCCGGCAGGTTTCCGAGCTCACGCTGAATTGCAATGTCAGATAAACGATCAGCCATCGATGCACCGCCCGGCGTGAAAGGCACGGAGTCCAAGATACGTTTGCATAAGCGACGCGCAATCGCTGCATTTGCCGTCGTGATCGGCGCGGCATCGATGCCGACTCGATTGGCCGCACAGCTGTCGCCCTATTCTGCAACTTCCAGTCAACCGAGCGGCTATTGGTCCAAGGTCGCCATCGGTTTTGGAATCAGCCTTCTCGCACACGAGAGTGCGCACATCCTCAGCTCACTGGCAATGGGATTCCAGCCGTCAGTGGGGTTCGATCACGGCCGGCCCACCGTATACTCGGGCATCGACAGCCAAAAGTATCCGCACAAGCAGTTCATTTTCTCGGCCTCCGGCCTCACCACCCAGGCATTGATCGACGAGTTGATTCTCGACGTACCGCACTCGCGGGGCGGCGCGATCGAGCGCGGCATTCTTGCCGGAGGAATCGGCACGACGCTGTTTTACATCACCATCGGCCGCAACGGCTCAGTGAGTGACGTGAGCTTCATGTCCCGCATGTCTCACATGTCGAAGACCCAGATCTCACTCATTTTCGGCGGGGTCAACGCGATCCACGCCTTTAGAATCTCGCGTGATCCGGAGTTCGATCATTTCTTCGTCGCGCCGTCTGGGGATGGAGCGCGGATAGGGCTGCGCTTCTAATCCGAAGCGCGTACGTATCTCGAGAAGGCGGTGGGCGATCCTTACGCTGGCGGCCCAAGCCGTTTCGGTCTATATTCGGGTATGGCCAAGCTCAACGAAACCGGCCTTTTCGGCGAAGCCTACGAGCGCCAATCGCGCCAACTCCCTGTCATCGGCGAGCAGAAGGACATCCGCTACTACGCTTCGCCGGCCAGGAGCGTGCTCAATGGACCCGAGACAACGGGGATGGGCTTCTGGTCGATCAATCCGTACATCGGCTGCGCTTTCGGCTGCGCCTACTGCTATGCGCGCTACACCCATCGCTGGGTGATGGAGCGCGCTGCGGACGATCATAGGATGGTGCAGGAGCTCGGCGATGCGTACAACAAACTGCCACCGTGGCTCGCGTTCGAGCGAAACATCTTCGTCAAGAAAAACGCGCCCGAGGTCTTGAGCAGGACCCTTCGCTTCGGCAGTGATCGGCACCTCCGCTTACTCGAAGGCGAGACTATCGTCGTCGGCACCGCTACGGATCCGTATCAACCCGCCGAGCGCAGATTCCGCGTCACTCGCGGGATACTGGAAGTTCTCGCCGATCATCCGGGATTGTCGGTGACTATCATCACCAAGAGTCCGCTGATCACGCGGGACATCGACTTGCTGTCGCGAATCAATAGACACTCGGATCTGTCGATTCACATTTCGTTGATCACACTCGACCGCGATCTTGCTCGACGCATCGAGCCGCGCGCGCCGACACCTGAATCACGAGTGCGTGCGCTGTCGCGGTTGCGCGAGGCCGGCATCGACGCCGGCATCAACTGCATGCCGGTTCTTCCCGGCATCACCGACAATCCATCGGATCTGGAAGCCCTTGTGAAGCGTGTCGCCGAGGCGGGCGCGACGTATGTCGGGGCGTGCGCGGTGAGATTGAAGGCGGCAGCGAAGAAGCGCTATTTACCGTTCATCGAGCAGGAGTTTCCGCACCTCGCTGAGCGATATCGCAATACTTACGGCAACAGCGCTTATGCTGGCGAGAAGTATCGCGAGGGCCTGGCGCGTTTCTTCGACAAAATCACCGCGAAGTACGGAGTGCGCGGCTGGTCAGCGCGCGATGATGAGGACGAAGGGGACGAGGCGCTTGGTGCGCTCGTCCCCTCGATGCAACTCAGCTTCGATTTGTAAGCGAACCTACCAAGAGCTAATCAGCCAGCTTTCTTAGCGGCTGCTTTTCTGTGGGCCTTTGCCGCCGAAGCGTGCTCTTTATGCTCGGTCTTCGTGCTCTCCCCTTCCGCTGCTGCTTCGGTAGCCATGCCGCCACCGGCGGTGGCAGTGCCGCCCGCAGGTGCTGCCGGCGCATTGTCGTTCGGCCCGAAGCCAATGTTCATCGCCTGAAGCAGCGCCGACGCGTTGTTCGCAGAATTGAATTTCTTGGCGCACGTCGCGATCGCGCGACGCGTCTGCGGACCGTAGTGGCCGTCAACGTTAGTCACTCCGCATCCCTGGTCACGGAGCTCTTGCTGCAGTGCGAGGAACTGGATTCGGTTGAGGCCAGCCTGAGCAGAAGCCAGGGCTGGGACAGCCATTAACGCGATTACAGCGATGGTCTTCTTCATACCTAAAACGCCTCCGATCAGGATTGGTCTCTACTTAAACAGTAAAGAGTTGCCGTGCAGTTGCAAGGTCTACGCCGGTTGCGGAACTCTCGCAGCAATGTCTACGCCGCACTTCGAGATTTCACTGCTGAAGTTGACAAAAAAACGCCCGGCTTTCAAGAAGCCGGGCGTTTTTGCTCAGGAGAAAAACGGAGTTTTAACGAAGAGCCTGGATGATCAAAGCTCCAACTGCCAGCAATGCGACGCCGATTGCGATCGCCGCCACAGGCGTGATCTGCTGCTGCTTCCACCAGCTGTTGGCGGTGCCAGGGGTATCAGGCAACGAGGCCATGATACGCTGCTGTACACCAACCGGAGTCACGCGCCGGCGGAGCATTTCGCTCTCGGCGTTGATTCGCGTCCAAAGCTCAACCTTCGACTTGCCCTCGACTTCGCTGGCGCGCATGACATCGACTTCACCGTCGAGCCAATCGTGCAGCAAGCTGTGTGCGGTCGAAGATCCACTGAGGGGAACTTCGCGGTCGTAGAGCGGCTCAGCGGGCTTGTTGTTGTCCCGTCTGATGCCCTGCTCGCGACCAGTGATTTTGTCGTTTCTTTCGAACCCAGCGTCGTCAAACATCATGCGTACTTCTCCTCGAGCAGTTGTTGGAGCGCCTCTCGCGCCCGATGCACTCGCATCTTTAGCGCGCCAACCGTTGTTTCCAGTAACAGCGCCATCTCTTCGTACGACCTTCCCTCGACGTGCTTCATAACGAATGCTTCACGCAGCGAGGGAGCCAACCGTGCAAGTGCAACTTGTAGATCAGTCCGCAGTTCATTGCGGTCCATCTCTTCTTCCGGCGTCGAGTACGTCGAGGGCTGATCGTCCTCGTCATAACTCACGTGCGTACGCCGAATGTTTTTCAGCCAATCTTTGCAACTATTTGCGACGATTCGGAAAACCCAGGCATCAAATCGACCGCGAACTTCGCCCAGATGCTGATAGGCTTTTATAAAAGACGCTTGGAGTATGTCTTCCGCCACATCCGGGCTTCCGGTCATCCCAAGTGCATGTCGGTACAAGGGATCACTGTAGCGAGTAATCAGTATCCCAAACGAATCCTTGTGACCCGCCAGAACCTTGGAGATAACCTCCTGATCGGCGTCGACTTGCGGCACCCCGTCGGCCGGGTTCGAACCCCCGGACCCAAGTCCCTGAGCACCTTCATTTTGCAGCGGCGTGGCTGTCATTTTCACCTGCCTAGTGTAACCCCTTTGCCACCGCCTGTATAGGGTCAAATGGCGTTGGGATAACACCTTATCACCGTTACAAGGCACTGACGAACGAGCCTTCGTGGAAGCAACCAAGTTTACCGAAGACGCACCATGTAGAGGTGCTCCTGGGCAAAATCCCGGTGGTATTTCCGACCCTCGTGATCGCTGTCAGCCCGGTATCGACGGTAGCGTTGGGTGAAGTGGGAAACCCTGCCGTCGACGGCTGCTTTTCTTAGCAAAGTCTCCAGGGTTTCGGGGTCGAGATGACCCTCCGAGTTGAAGCTCACCAGCGCATGACGCGCACCACTCTCCGACAAAAGTCCCGCGAACAACTTCTGGACGCGCCGGCCGTGAGACCACTGACTTCGCCCCTCGTCGCCAGCCAGCAGTCCCACCTTGCCACGAATCGCCGGATCTCCGTCGGACCAACCCCGGGCAAGGATCTCCGGGATGTGATAGTAGGCGACGTACTGCCGCGAATTGTACGGCGGATCGATGTATATGAGATCGACCTCGCCGATCGCACGTGCCGCATCAGCCGCATCCATGAGATGAGCGACCGCGGGTCTGCCCCGCACCGGTGCGTCGACGCTGACTGAGAACGCTCGCCTCGCGTTCGGCTGCCAACGCTTCATGTACGAAGCGTACACTCCGGCGGTGTTCGCAACGCGATCGGCTCCCTCGATGATCCCCGCCAGCAGCAGAAAATAAGCGTCTTCCCTGACCGCGCCCGACTTGCGCCATCGCTCGAGCTCTTCCCGCGCCGCGTCGATCCGCGCCGCATTCTCGACAGTGAAGTACATCCTGCCCGCGCTCGCAACGCCACCGGCTGGAGTGAAATGCGTGCTGATGAAACCCTCGTGAGGTGTCACATGTGAAAGCACGAGCGCCTTCTCGTTGAGTGAAGGGTCAGCGCAATCGGCAACTACATAGGCGCGCTGGAACACGTAGGACGACATCAGCAGGTCGCTACTATATACCTGCCAACCCTTCTCCTTCAGTGCGCGGCTGACACTGGCGGTACCGGCAAACGCATCGTGGACTGCGCCCGCACCGATGCCTTCCTTCTCGAGCGTACGCAGGATGAACGGAAGCAGGCGCGTTTTGTTGCCGATGTACCTCATGATGCAAAAAGGGGCGAGGTTGTTCGCCTCGCCCCTCGGATACGATGTTAAACCGATATCACGGACAAACCTGCGCCGGCGTCAAGACTGGTTGCGTGAGGCCAGGAATGGCAAACGAGTACGTCGAGTTCAAGGCAGCGGCAGCCGCGTTGGTCATCTCCTGATAGCCCGTTGAGTTGGGATGCACACCATCGAGACTCGTATACTGCCCGTAGGGGAGAGTGCACGTAAGCAATTTGCTGAGACTAAACGGTCCACGGGCCGCGACCCATTGCGCCCACACCGTGGCGAAGTCCACGTACGCCCATCCGTTCTGTTGTGCGACGGCCTGAATGTGGGTGTTCATTCCATCGATGACGGTGTTCACCGTCTGTACGTCCGCGGGCGTCAGAATAAAGTCCTGCTGACCAGGTTGGTCGGTGCAGCTGAAGTTCTGCGGCTGACCAGTTGCCTGCGCAGCGCCGACTGCGTTAATGACCTTGATCGGAACGAAAATCGAATTTGGACTGCCCTGACAATCCGGGTTGACGATCACACCAAAGGCCTGGAACTCGGCGCGATCCTGATATAGCTCGTCACCAGTTCGTATCGACACGAATCCAGTCGTCTTCGGAACTCCGGCAAGCAATGCTTTGGCGCCGGTTTTCTTCACGCTGTCGATCAGCTGGTCATAGACAGGCTGCCAGACAGTGTTTGGTACGAACGTGCCGGCCGCCGCTGCTCCGCGATATCCGGCCTTGGGGAACAGTAATCCCGATGCAACGCCCAGGACTTCGTTAGCACCTAGCTCCACGGACACCAGCGTCGGGTGCTGCTGCATCATCGCCGTCACCTGAGTCGTCTTCGGCGGTAGCACCAGACGATACTGACGGCGACGTTTGACGCCTTCCACCGAGGCAGTCTCCGGTGTGACGTAAAGTGCGTCGTAGGTGTTCGCTCCATCGATCGCTACGTCGTTCGCCGGTAAAGTGATCGAGCCGAAAAGAGCGCACGTCGTGTCGGGAATGCTCTTCGTTTGATCTGAGCCGGTACCGCTCGCTGGAATCCCACTCAGGCGCCTGTTGAACTGCAACGGCGCAATGAGAGGGGAGAAGCAACCTGGCGGCGCCACCAGTGGTTGCGTGTACGAAGCAAAAGCCTGGTGAGCGAGAAGCGCGGTCCAATCGTGTTGCTGACTGAAGTAGACGACGCCGTCAGACTGGACTCCCATGCTGAGGCTGGTGCCGATCGCGACGTACTTGCTGAACGCTTCTTGTCCCGCCGGTCCCGTTGTCCTGTCCTCACTACAGGCGACAAGGGCTATAGATGCAAGTGCGATAGCGGAGAGAGACCACGTACGCTTCATAACTCGTCCTTAAAGAATGGAAACAAAGACTGCGGTGGGGGCCGGAAACAGGCGGCTGATAATATCTGTCATGGCGTAAAGGCGCGCCACCCCAGCTTCCGGATGGCATCACCATGTTCGTCCAGACGAGGCGGTGGCATTCGCACGTCTCCCGGCACGCTTGGTGGCACGCCCGTGAGAGCGTTCGATTTCGTACCAGTCAGCGCTTCTTGAACGCTGCGCACCAATCCGCACGGGACGTTCGCAGAGGAGAGCCGATCGATCCAATGCCGCGCATTCTTCTCCCGCGTGCGCGCCTCGATCGCTCTCACCAACCGCTCGCGGTTTGCGACGCGACCAGCGTTAGTCGATACCGCTGTGTCGGCGGCGATATCGGTCAACCCGAGCGCCTTTGCGCACTGCTGCCATTGCCCGTCGCTGCCAACGGCGATCACGAACGGACGATCCGCCGCTTCAAATAATTGGTAAGGAACCAGGTTGGGATGAGCATTGCCCCACCGCTTCGCATCCTCGCCCGACACAAGCACGTTCTGCGCGACATTCACCAGAGCGGCGACTGAGCTCGCCTCAAGAGAGATCACGATCTTCCTGCGCCAGTCTGCGAGTGTGCCCGCTGTCCGCTCGGCGATTGCAGCGATTATCGCGATGGCTGCGTCTTTCCCGGCAATCACATCCGCGAGAGCAACTCCGACTTTCATCGGCGGTCCGCCGGCCTCACCCGTAATCGACATCCAACCACTTTCCGCCTGGATCACGAAATCGTAGCCGGGCCGAGAGCTATCTTCGCCGAAGCCGGAGATTGTGCACCAGACGAGCGACGGGTTTCTCCGTAGCTGCTCATAGGAGTCGATGCCGAGCTTACGAAGTGCACCAGGCAGAAAATTCTCCACTACGACGTCGGCCTCCGCGATCAGGCCGAGCACCAGATCGCGATCCGACCGGGCCGACAAATCAGCAACGACACTTTTCTTGTTCCGATTTACGGAAAGGAAATAGGCGCTCTCGCCCGTTTGATCGAAGGGCGGTCCCCAGCCGCGGGTCTCATCGCCGGATCCGGGACGCTCGACCTTGATGACATCTGCGCCCAAATCAGCGAGAATCATTGAGCAAAAAGGGCCTGCAAGGACTCGGCTCAAATCAACGACGCGAAGCTTCAATATTGCCTCAAGTTTCGGTATACTGGCGTCAATCTGTCGTTATTGAGTTCTTACTAGGTGGGATCTTGGCCGAAATCGGTGCAGCGAAAGCACTGCAACAGCCTACCTTGTTTTAGTGACGAAAAATCATATACTTAGCGCCGTTCAGCCCGGACGGGCATCGAACAAAACATCTGTGATTAGAGGCCGTCATCAGCACCACCCTTTCGCTGGACGGAGCCCATATAATGATTGATAAGGACAAGACAGCTGTGGCCACCACCGCTATCCCCGCTACCACCCCACCTGCCGCCCCTGCGGGCGCCGCATCGCCTACGGTCCCACCGCCGCCAAAGCGGAGTCCCGGCCACCGCGGAGCTGATGTAAAAGATACCGTCGCCGAGATGGCCGCGAAGGCGCAGGAAATCAGCATGGAGGCGGGCAGCAAGATGGCCGCAGCCATGAAGGACGTCATCGGAGCCGCTGCCGGACTCACTGGCTTCGTCATCGAGAGCGCGCGCGACCTTCTCCAGTACATGGTCCGTCGCGGGCAAATGACTCAGGAAGAAGCGGACAAGCTGATGCGCGAGGTCGAGGCGTCGCACGCCAAACGGAAGCCAACCACTCCGCCCGCCACCGCCAGTGTTCTGAGGCCGCCGCCGCGGGTTGAGCCCGTGCACGCGCACGCTCAGGCCGCGCACGTTCACACTTCTCAAGCCCACACTTCGCACGCTCACACTCCTCAAGCGCACACTTCTCAAGCGCACACTTCGCACGCTCACACTTCGCATGCCGCTGCTCCGGTGCATCATGCAGCGCCAGCGAAGCATGCTGCGCCCGCCAAGCATGCACCGGCGAGAGGGGCTGTGAAAAAGCCGGCAGCAAAAGCCGCTGCGAAGAAGCACCCCGCGAAGGCTAAGCCGAAAGCCGCAGCCAAGGCGAAAAGAAGGTAGGCGTGATGGTACCGCGTGGCGATGCAGTCGCGCTCGCCCGCGCCCTGATCAAAATCGATTCGAGAAATCCAACTCTCGTTCCTGATGCGCCGGGCGAGCGCGCTTGCGCGCTCATGCTCGCGTCGGTGCTCGACGAATGGGGCTTTGAAGTCGAGCTACAGGAAAAAGTGCCGGACCGTCCCAACGTCATCGCACGGATGGGCGCACGCGACGCGCCGGCGCTGATGCTCAACGGTCACCTTGATGTGGTCGGCATCGAAGGCATGGTCCACGCTCCATTCACCGCCGACGTGCGCGACAATCGCATTTATGGTCGCGGGTCCGCCGATATGAAGGCTGGAATCGCGGCGATGTGTGCTGCCGCGCTCCGCGCAGCCGACTCCGCGTGTTCCCGCCAGATTGTAATCGCCGCTGTCGCGGATGAGGAATACGAGAGCCTGGGCATGCGCGCGTTGATCGACAGTGGGGTGCGCGCCGAAGCCGCGATCATTACCGAGCCGACGCGTCTTGCGATTTGTCCCGCGCATCGCGGCTTCGTCTGGATCGATGTGGCGTTCCGTGGTCGCGCGGCGCACGGCAGCCGCTACGACATCGGGGTTGATGCCATCACCCACGCCGGGCTCGTGCTCGCAGAGCTCGAAAAACTCGAGCACACGAGAGAGCATGGCAGGCGTCATTCGTTACTGGGTCGGGGCTCGTTGCACGCGTCGATGATTCGCGGCGGTGTGGGTATGTCGACCTATCCCGAGGAGTGCGTGCTCTCGATCGAGCGACGTACACTGCCCGGCGAGACAGCCGACACCGCGATGAAAGAAATCGAGGAAGCGTGTGCAGCCGTGCGGGCCCGCGACTCACGTCTCGATGCGCGTATCACCCACACCACTTCGCAATTGCCAAGCGATGTCTCAACCGATGCGCGGATCGTCGGTTTGCTGAGGGGAGCGATGGAAAGCGAAGGAGTGCCGGTCAGCATCGAAGGAATGTCGGCGTGGACCGACGCCGCACTCCTCAACGCAGCTGGAATCCCCACGATCTGTTTCGGCCCCGGCGACATCGGTCTCGCTCACGCCGCCGAAGAATTCGTTCCGGTTTCCGAGATCGAGACGGCGACACGAGTATTGGCTCGCGTGGTGCGCGACTGGTGCGACTCGCTAACTTCTGTCGAGTAGCGGGCGAAACCGAGAACCCGAAGCAGCATGGCGCAGTGGACTCATAAGCAGTACGACGCGCTCGAGCGCGCGATCTCGAGTGGCAAGCGGATCGCGGCGTATCGACGCGGAACGGAGTACGTCGTCGTTCCGACGCGTTTGCGCATGATCAGCGGCCGCGAAGCCGTCGAAGCGACTCATCCCACCACCGGCGACGAAATCACGCTCTACTTGGACGAGATGGACAGCTTCGAGGTCGTGCGTTGACCCGCACCGAAGCGAGAGCCGGGGATCTCGTTGCCATCTACGCCGATGAATCCTGCCTCGGCAACGGACGGGATGGCGAGAATCCCGGCGGAGCAGCAGGTGTCGTTGAGTGGCTCCATCCAAGGTCCCAGAAAGTCACACGCTACGACTACTGGATCTCCGAACCGGCGACAACCAACAATCGAATGGCTCTCCGCTCCGTCATTGAAGCATTTCGCGAGATCTCGCGACGAGGGAACGCCTATCGCGTCTTGTTCACCAGCGATTCGAAGTACATCGTCGATGGAATGGAGAAGTGGCTGCCGAGCTGGATTGCGCGCGGGTGGAAACGAAAGACCGGCAGCGTGGAGAATCTCTCACTGTGGAAAGAGGCAACCGCGGCGATCGACGCGCACGAAGTTCAGTGGCGTTGGGTACGCGGCCATGCCGGACATCCGCAGAATGAGTATGCGAACTTCCTTGCCACGCGCGCGGCGGCGGAACAATCCACCTCCGGCGGGTTACGTCAATCCGGCTACGATGGGTGGTTGACGGAAAACGACGGTGGAAAACTGAAAATGAAAGATCCGTCTCCGTTCCCCGACCTTCAGTCGTTCAGGCCGACCAGGCGCGTATGGACGATCTAGACCGACTTTTTCAGCGTCTCGTTCACAACATCAGAAACGGCCACGCCGAATATCTCAGCGTTCCGTTTACGGTGCAGGAGCTGTACGACACACTTGTGCCGTACCGGCATTATCGTCGCGACCTTGGCATCGAGACCAATCAGGACTACGAAGCGGCGGTGACGCGTTTGCTCGCCGGCGAGAAGGGCTATGTCCGCGCGGACAAATCGATGCAGGATCGGCTCAAGCAGGAGCTCGAATCTCCCCACGCTGATGTCGGTGCGTTCCGGGATTTCGCCGAAGCACGCATCTCGCTGGCGCCCGAGGCAGTACAGAACCTGGGGGTATCCGTACCGACGCAGAACTCCGGCGGATACGCTGGCCAGGGAAACGGTAACGGTTCCGCGACGTCGTTCGGGCTGAGCGCCGTCGATCTCGCGGAAGGCTGCAAGTTCTGCGGCGGGACTCTGCCTGAGGGGCGCGCCGTCACCTATTGCCCGCATTGCGGACAGAATCTCGCCGCCAAGCATTGCGCAGGCTGCGGCGGCGAGCTCGATCCGCTTTGGAAGTTCTGCATCAACTGCGGCAAGAAAGCAAACTTCTAGCGCTATGACACGAAATGGACCGGGAAGCAATGGTGACGGTGTGGTGTTTCTCTCCGCCGTCCGCACTCCGTTCGGTACTTTCGGCGGCAAGCTCAAGGATTTCTCTCCGGTAGATCTCGCCGTTATCGCATCCAAGAATGCGATAGAGCGGGCTGGCGTGGATGCCGCGGACATCGATCAAAGCATCTTCGGTAACGTCCTCTACACCACGCGCGATTCGATTTACTTCGCGCGGCATGTCGGGCTCAAATCAGGACTTCGGCAGGAGAGCTCCGCGCTTACGGTCAATCGACTATGCGGGTCGGGTTTTCAGTCGGTAGTGAGCGGCGCGCAGGAAATTCTGTTCGGCGACGCGCAGATCTGTCTCGTCGGCGGCGCGGAGTCGATGTCTCAGGCCCCGCACGTAACCCGGGGACTGCGTTGGGGGACTCCCCTCGGCAAGTCGCCCACCCTGGAAGACACGTTGTGGGAAGGGCTCACCGACTCTTTTGTCGGACTCGGAATGGCGGAGACCGCGGAGAACCTCGCCGATAAGTACAAGCTCGATCGCGGCTGCGTCGATGAGTTCGCGCTGCGGTCCCAACAGCTCGCGAAGAACGCATGGGACGAAGGAATCTTTCGCGATGAGGTCGTGCCGGTGCCGATCACGGATCTGAAGACCGGGAAAGTCGGGCAGCTCGCGAGCGACGAGCACATGCGGCCGGATACCACCGCCGAAAAGCTGGCAGCGCTAAAGCCTGTCTTTCGCAAAGGCGGCGTCGTCACCGCGGGTAATGCATCTGGAATCGGCGATGGTGCGGCGGCGATGCTCATCGCCAGCGAGAAGTTTGCGCGCGATCGCAAACTCAAGCCGCTCGGCCGGCTTATTTCGTGGGGCATTGCCGGTGTTGATCCATCGATTATGGGAATCGGCCCCGTGCCCGCGTCCAAAGCGGCGTTGGCGAAGGCAGGATTGAGCATGGATGACATGGATCTGATCGAAGTCAACGAAGCGTTTGCCGCGCAGACGTGCGCCGTCGAGCGAGAGCTTTCATTGCCCCGTGAGCGGCTCAATGTGCACGGCGGCGCGATTGCTTTGAGCCACCCGCTCGGCGCGTCCGGCGCCAGGATAACGGCCCATCTACTGCATGCATTGCGTGCGCAAGGCAAACGGTACGGGCTGGGCACCGCCTGCATCGGCGGCGGTCAGGGAATCGCCGTGGTCATCGAATCCATTCAATAGAACTGCACTGCGCGCAGAACTCGAGGAAAAAATGAAGCGACTCATAAAATCATCCGCGATTACTGCGGCCGCATTGACCGTCGCCGCTTGCGCAACGTCCACTGGGGGTGGCGGTGGTCCCTCAGGTGGCGGAGTGTCGCCGGATCAGACAACTACGCAACCCGGCATCGTCTGGGGCATCAAGACCCGTGAGCACGTCGACCTCTGGTTGCACGGGTTTGCGCTGCTGCAGGAAGACACGACCTTCGTTCCGTTTTTCCGGCGCGGATACGGCACGGACATGACAGTGCTGAAGAATCGCGCGAACGTAGTCACGCAGCTCGATGCCAATCGGGATCGACTCCGCCAGCGGTTGGCGACTAACCCGCAATTGATCAACGCGCAGTTTGTGCCGCTTTCGTTCTCTTCGTGGAACGAGCTGACTCAGGTTGTGGATCTGTTCGTTCGCTCGAACGGAAACCCGCGCGCTGCGTCGTCACAGGAGCAGGCCAGCGCGATCGCGTTTCTCGCGGCCTACTTTCCGACCGGCCCCGATCGCGACTGGCTGCGCCTGTTCGTGCAGTCGTTGAACGACGAGAGCACCCGGTTTTATCACTCTTATTGGCTGCAACAACAGGGTGAGCGCGCCAATGTGCTCGAGGTTGTCGATACGCTTTGGCAGCGGACGTACCGCCCGCGCTTCCAGCGCTTCCTCAGCAACACTCAGCAGGCAAACGGGACGATTCTGTTGTCGTTGCCGCTCGATGGTGAAGGCCGCTCGCTCACCAACGGCAAGCTCTCGAACACGATCACGGTCACGTTCCCCGACCGACCGAACGATGCGATGGACGCCATATACGTAATCGCGCACGAGGCGGTTGGTGCACTCGCCACCACGTCGGTGACCGACAACATCACACCGGAGCAGCGGCGTACCGGGCTGGGCGAGCGCTATCAGAGCAGCGCCGCAGTGCGCGCCGGGGCAATGCTGATCCAGCGCGCCGCGCCCGACGCGCTCGATGGCTACATGCGCTATTACCTGAAATCGGTCAATCGACCCGTGGGGTCAAACGTTGCCGCAACGTTTACGTCCACTTTCTCGATCCCCGACACTATCCGCGACGCACTCGGTCGACAACTGGATGTGGTCCTGGGAGGGATTTAAGCAGATAATTCTGCATGGCCGATACCCAGGCTCCGCTGCCAGCGCCGGTTGGCGGTAAGCAAACACTGCTCGATCGACAGGCGCTGGAGCGCGTGCTCGCGCGCGCGGCGGAGCTGCAAGGGACTGCGGCAATTCCTGAGTCCAGCGATCTAATTAGCGAAACCCAGCTCCTCGAGATCGGCAAAGAGGTCGGGCTGAGCGCGGCGACCCTCAATCAGGCGTTGGCTGAGGAGCGCACGCGAATCAACGTCCCCGAGGAACGTGGCCTTATCGCTCAGATTGCGGGGGCCGGATACGCGACCGCGACCAGGACTGTGGCGGGTAACGCCCGCGACATTCTCACAACTATAGATACGTGGATGGTGCGGGACGAATGCCTGCAGGTTCAACGTCGATTCGCCGACCGCATTACGTGGGAACCGCAGCGTGGGCTGTTCGGTAAGCTCCGCCGCACCGTCAACGTCACCGGCAAAGGCTTTTACCTGATGGATGCGGCGCAGGTATCAGCCACAGTGCTACCCGTCGACTCGTCGCGGGTCGTCGTGCGCCTCGACGCCGACATCCACCCGAGTCGTTCGAGACGCGTCGGAGCCAGCGGATTTGTTGGCGCGCTTGGCCTGGCGGTGTCGGGCCTGGTTGGTCTCGGTCTGATAATCGCCAACCTGCCGTTGCTGGTCGCCGCCGGCGCGACCGTGATACCAATTGCCGGATCCGGCATCGGAGCATACCAGATCGCCAAGTCGCATCGAAACATTCTTTCAAGCGTGCAGCTTGCGCTCGAGCAGGTCCTCGATCGACTCGAACACGGCGAGTTCACTCGCGCCGGATTGCTCGGCGCGCTCTCATCGCGCGCGCGACTTCCGCGCTAGTCTATCAACCGATGAAACGAATCGAAAGAGTGGCGGTGTTCGGAGGCGGCCTGATGGGGAGCGGCATTGCCCAGGTCGCAGCCGCTGCCGGATTTCCAACGGTGGTGCGCGAAGTCACACGAGAGCTATGCGACAAGTCCCGCCAGTCGATAGAGAAAACCCTGGCGAAGGGCATCGAGCGCGGCAAGGTCACCGAACAGGAACGCGAGAAGACGCTGGCAAACCTCAAGTTCGAGACGGAACTGCGCGACTTCGCAGATGCTGATGTCTTCATCGAAGCTGTGGTCGAAGACCTCGACGTCAAGAACTCGCTCTGGACTCAACTCGACGCGATCGCCAAGCCCGACGCCATCTTCGCCTCCAATACGTCGAGTCTCACCATCGTCGCAATGGCAGCGGCCAGCGGCCGGGCGGACCGGATGCTCGGACTCCATTTCTTTAATCCGGTGCCGCTGATGAAGCTGGTCGAAGTCGTACGGACCATCACCACCAGTGATGAAACCGAACAAACTGCCACTGAATTCGTGCGCGCACTTGGCAAAGAGCCGATTCGCGCCAAGGATAGCTCGGGTTTCATCGTCAACCGACTGTTGATTCCCTACATGCTCGACGCGATACGCGCGCTCGAGTCAGGCGTCGGAACGGTCGAGGACATCGACAAAGGCATGCAGCTGGGAGCCGGTTACCCGATGGGACCATTCGTGCTGCTCGACTTCGTCGGTCTCGACACGGCTTACAAAATCGCCGAGATCATGTTCACCGAGTATCGCGAACCGCGATTTGCACCGCCGCCCCTGCTCAAGCGAATGGTCCTGGCGGGAATGTTCGGCAAGAAATCCGGAAAGGGATTTTACGATTATTCGTCCACGCCTCCGCGCGTGAGCCCGCTTGGACTGTGAGCGTCATCGGTTTCCGCGGCTACTATCGTGAGGACGAGCTAGCTCGCGCCGTCTATTCTGAAGCGGCGGGAATCGGCCGAGCGATTCCGGCAGCGGTCGCGGTGCCCGTCGATGCGGAAGACGTCGTAGTGCTGGTGAAGTGGGCGGCGCAAACGGGGACGACGCTGATCCCGCGTGGCAGTGGCAGCAGCATGGCGGGTGGTGCGATCGGCAACGGAGTCGTCGTCGATCTGTCACGCATCAATCATCTCGACAAAATCGACGAGCGCGATCGAACTGTCTGGTTGGAGCCGGGCGTGCTCTGGTCGACGCTTGATGTCGCTGCTCGCCGGAAAGGCGTGCACCTTCCGGTCGATCCGTCCAGCGGCACGTTCTGCACACTCGGCGGAATGGTGTCAACCAACGCCGCCGGCGCTCACAGCCTTCGCTACGGTGCGACGCGCGCATGGGTCAACGCGCTCGATTGCGTGTTCAGTGACGGAGATCGTGCCATTGTAACCCGGGGTGAGCCGCCACCGAAGCGTATAGCTGCGATTGCCCGCTTCATGCGGGACGTTCATGGCGACATCGTCTCCTCCGACAAACGCCGCCCAATCGCTCACGTCGGCGTGCGCAAAGACGCGTCGGGTTACGGAATCCACGATTACGCCACCAAAGCGGATCTGGTCGATCTACTCGTTGGAAGTGAAGGAACGCTGGCGATCATCCTCGGCGTACAGCTCAACCTGGCACCGGTGCCGGCCGCAACGAGCAGCGTCCTCGGTGCGTTCCCATCGCTCGAGGCGGCAACCGCCGCCGCGACGAAGGCTGTCGAAACTGGCGCCAGCGCGTGCGAGATGCTCGACAAGACCTTCTTGTCTTATGCCGCAACGGGTAAGGACCCCGACCACAAACTGCGTAAGCTCCTTGAAAGTTCGACGGCGATCCTGCTCGCCGAAGTCGAGGGCGCGAACGCGGATGCCGCAGCGTCGGGCGCGCAACAATTGGCGATTGCATTTCGCGATGCAGGCGCAACCGAAGTGGAAGTTGCACTGACCACCGACGCCGAGCGTGACCTCTGGCACCTTCGGCACGCGGCGAGCCCGATTCTCTCCGATCTCACCCACGTCACTTCGATGCAGTTCATCGAAGACGGCGCCGTGCCGTTACCCAAGCTTCCCGATTACGTGAAGGGAGTGAAGAACGCTCTGGCGCAACGAGAGCTGAGCGGAGTGATCTTCGGTCATGCCGGCGACGCGCACGTTCACGTGAACCCACTGGTCGATGTGCGTCAGGCGGACTGGAGAGATCGCATCACCCGTTTGCTTGAAGACGTCGTCGGGCTCACCCGTCTCCTCGGTGGAACGCTGACCGGCGAGCACGGCGACGGCCGCATTCGCACTCCGCTTCTGTCGCGGGTCTGGCACAAGGACGCGATCAAGGCTTTCAGTCAGGTGAAGGCCGCGTTCGATCCGCAAAACATTTTCAACCCTGGCGTCAAAGTGCCGCTGGCCGGGCAAAAGTCGCTCGGCGATATCAAGTACGACCCGTCGTTGCCGCCTCTTCCGGAAAAAGCGAGGGCGGCGCTTGACGATGTCGTGAGGTCACGAGCTTATGATCGCTTTCGACTTTCTCTGATCGGCTGATCTTCTTAGCTTTCCGCGACCGATCATCGAGACTGAGGCCGCTGTGAGCTCTGTTCTACTTGCTGAGACTTCCGTGTTCTATACAGAACCAGTCGTAACGCTGCTGGCACGTCCGGTGTTTCTGGAGCCGGATCATCTCAAGGTTCACTGGCTTGGCGAGAGCACCGACGGCGAGCGCCTCGCCGAGTTCGCCGGACGTCTTTGCTACATGAGCCAGAAGAATCCGGCCAAACGCGCCACGCGTGAGTATCTCGAGAACATAAAGAAGCAGGGCCACGGTTCGGTTCTCGAGCACGCTAACTATTCTGTGCTACTCGAGGGCGTGAGCCGCTCACTGACCCACGAGCTGGTTCGCCATCGCGCCGGTTTCGCGTATAGCCAGCTAAGCCAGCGTTATGTCGACGAGTCGGAAGCAAACTTCGTCGTGCCGCCGGCGATCGTCGGCGATGAGGCCCTGGAAAAAGAATGGCGCGATCAGATCGAAGAGGCGCAGAGGACATATGTCCGACTCGTCGAGCACCTGATGGAGCGCTACGCGTGGGTGGGCGATAAGGTTCATCGCCGGAAAATGGCGCGCGAGGCTGCGAGAGGAGTTCTTCCCAACTCCACGGAGACGAAAATCGTCGTTACCGCAAACGCTCGCGCCTGGCGGACGATGCTGGAGCTGAGATCCAGTGAGGGCGCCGAGTTGGAAATTCGCCGCTGCGCTGTTGCGATGCTCAAGCTTTTGCTGGCGGAGAGCCCGGCTTTCTTCTCCGACTTCGAGATCTACCAGGCCGAAGATCGGAGAGAGGCGGCGAGGATCGTCTACCACAAAGTCTGAGAGCGGGAAAATTTTTCCGGAGCCGCCGAAAAAAAAATTCCGCCAAAAAAAGTTTTTCGTCGCTTCGGAATAATTATTGCGCTGCATCGTTGACGTTTATATACTCGGTCCAATGAATCGAGCGCGAAATTTTCTGTAGGTGTCGATGACTCTCATCGGACTCGCCTACAACCAGAAGCCCGAGCCCACCGAGCTCCCAAGTGAGCTTCCAGAGGCGATGCCGCAACGCGGCGAGCTTTCGCGTCCCGATGAAGAGCCTCCAAGTAAAAGTTTTGGTCTTACCGTCGCGGAGCTAACCGCTCGCGATGAGTTTGCCGAGTGGGATTCGCCGGTGACGATCGCCGCGGTGGAAGCGGCTCTCTCAAAACTTGGCAAGGTCGTTCGCATCGAAGCCACTGAAGAATTTCCAGAGCGGCTGCGCGCTGCCAGACCGGACATCGTCTTCAACATTGCAGAGGGCTTTCATGGCGTGAACCGAGAGTCGCATGTGCCCGCCATGTGTGAGTTCTTCGGAATTCCGTACTCGGGCAGCGATCCGTTTACGCTGACGCTCTGTCTCGACAAGGCGCGCGCCAAAGAGACTCTTTCGTTTCACGGCATCCCGACGCCCAGGTTCGCAGTCGTCGAGAATCTGGCCGACCTGGATGAACGAACGTTCAACCTCGAGCTGCCTCTCTTCATCAAGCCGCTGCACGAAGGATCTTCGAAAGGAATCACCGACGGCAATCTTTGCTGGGATCGTGATCATCTGCTCGCGCAGACCAAGTTCCTGCTCGAGAACTACCACCAGCCGGTTCTCGTCGAGGAGTACCTGCCGGGACAGGAGTTCACTTGCGGCGTCCTCGGCAACGGAGATGAGGCTACGGTTCTTCCGCTCGTCGGAATGAACTTCGAGGCGCTGCCGAAAGGAGCGCTACCGATCTATAGCTACGACGCCAAGTTCGTTTGGGATCGCCCCGAGCGTCCACTGGAAATCTTCGAGTGCCCCGCCAAAATCGGCGGCGATCTCCAGTCGGCGATCGAGCGGGTCGTGCTGGACGCCTATCGAGTACTCGGCTGCCGTGACTGGGCGCGGATTGATGTCCGACTCGATGGCGCCGGAAATCCGAACATTCTGGAAGTGAATCCGCTCCCGGGAATTCTTCCCGACCCCGCGGATAATTCGTGTTTGCCGAAAGCTGCGCGCGCGGCCGGCATCGGTTACGACGAGCTGATTCAGAGCTGCCTGCGATTCGCGGCGGCGAGACAGGGCGTCGAGCTCGATGATTCAGCGGCCGCCACAACTGCAGTACCGGGCGAGCCAATGCTCGCTGCTGGCTGACAGAGACTAGCGGAGGACGACGCGATGAAAATTGCCCTGCTCTTCGACGGCCTATCTGCGCTAGGTAAGGCACCCGAGGTCCAGCTTCTCGACTCGATCGAAGCCGTCGAGACAGCACTGCTGGACTGGGCCGCCGAGGTTGTCCGCGTTCCTGTCAGCAACGACGGTCGATGGGTCGAGCGCCTGCGTCGCGGCAAGTTCGATCTGGTCTTCAACCTCTGCGAAGGAATCGACGGTGAAGCAGTTCACGAGGCGCGCGTCATCTCTGTGCTGGAGCTGCTCGGCGTACCATTCACCGGCAGCAGCAGCTGGACGACGGCACTCACCCTCCGTAAAAACGTCGTCAACGGTGTTCTCGATCGCGCCGGTCTTCCGGTTCCGCGCTGGGCCCATATCCACCGCGGCGAAAAGATCACCAGCGTTGGATTCCCGGCGATTTGCAAGCCTGTCGCCGAAGATGCCTCGGTCGGCATCGAGCAGCGGTCGGTAGTGCGTAGCATGCGCGCGCTGAACGCACGCGTGCGAGACATGTTTGACGGCTGGGACGAAGTGCTGGTCCAGCGGTTCATCGATGGCCGCGAGGTGAACGTCGGAATCGTCGGCGAGGAGGTGATGCCGATCGCCGAGATCGATTTCGCCGACATGCCGAAGGGGATGTGGCACATCGTCTCGTATCGCTCGAAGTGGGAAACAGGCAGTGACGAAGATCTGGGTGCCAAGCCGAATTGTCCCGCTGACCTGCCTCAAGCTCTCGCGAATGAGCTGACACAGATCGCGCGCACGGCGTGGAGCATCGTCGGCGGCGAAGGTTATGGTCGTTGCGATTTCCGAATCGATCCGTCTGGACGTCCGTGGCTGCTCGAAGTCAACGCAAATCCGGACATCTCGCCTGGCGCTGGGCTGGCGCGCATGGCCGGTGTCGCGACGATGAACTACTCGCAGCTTATTCGGAGGATTTGCGATTACGCACTGAAGCGGCCGCTCGACGATCACGTGGAGCGTTGGACCAAAACACTCAAGTTGTCCGGACTGGGCTGAGCCCGGTCTTGCTGATGTCGGTTCGTGAGGTTTGCAGGAATCCGGTGGCGAGTCGTTCGTGGCCGGAGCATCGCCCCGACCCGAGGACGTTCGGGTCATCTACAACGCCCCTCGCGGGGCCGGAGTGGTAAAAGCATGAGCGATTGGCAGCAAATCATCAGGAATCAGAGCATCGCTACTCTGGAAAAGCTCGCTGAGAAGTTCGGCCACGACGCAATCGACGTCGATGCGCTGAAGCCGGCGTTCGACAACTTCCAGATGCGCCTTACTCCCGCTGCGCTCGAGCAAATCAAGGAAGTGGGCGATCCGATGTGGAATCAGTACATCCCGACGGTCGAAGAGCTCGACGTCGTCGATGGGGTGATCGATTCGCTGGATGAAGACGGCGATTCGCCGGTGCCGAACATCACGCATCGTTATCCTGACCGCGCGCTTTTCCTCGTCAGTCCGGTTTGCGCTTCCTACTGCCGCTTTTGCACCCGCCGCAGAAAGGTCGGTGACCCGGAGAAGATTCCTCTCAACCAGTACGAGTCAGCGTTCCAGTACCTGCGCGAACACACCGAGATCCGCGACGTCATCATGAGCGGCGGGGATCCGATGATGCTGAGCGACCGCAGGCTGGAGTACCTCTTCCAGCAGCTGCGCGCGATCCCGCACATCGAGATCATCCGCATTGGCAGCCGCATCACATCGCACCTGCCGGAGCGGATCACCCCCGAGTTCTGCGAGATGGTGCAGAAATACCATCCGATCTTCATGAACGTTCACTTCAATCACCCGAGCGAGCTGACGCCCGCCGCTGTCGCCGCGCTCGATCGTCTGTCCAAAGCCGGCGTTTCGCTCGGCTGTCAGACAGTGCTGCTCAAGGGCGTCAACGACGATCCGAAGGTGATGATGAAACTGATGCACGAGCTGCTCAAGGCGCGCGTCCGGCCCTACTATATATTCATGGCCGACCAGGTCGCCGGCGGCGAGCATTTCCGGACGACGGTGCAGAAAGGCCTCGAGATCATTCAGGCCCTGCGGGGCTGGACGTCGGGACTGGCAGTGCCGCAGTTCGTGATCGATTCCCCGGGCGGCGGCGGCAAGGTGCCGCTCTTACCCGAGTACGTCGAATCCATCACCGAAGACGAGGTGGTATTCCGCAACTACGAGGGCAAGCGGTACGTCTACAAGCAGCCGCATCAAGCTCCTGCGACACCCACAGAAGTCGAGCGGGCAGCGGAACTCGACGTTGTTCCAATCAGCCGTCCCAAAACCGCGACGCCACGCAGAACCAAGAGGCGTCGCGCGGCCGGAGAATAACCTGGCCCACCCGAGAGAAAGGCCGTCTCTGCGAGACGGCCCTTCTTTTTTCCGGATCCGCAGCCCGCCGACCGCATCCTCAGGGGAGGAAGGACTTTGGTCGCCTTGGACTCTCGGCCAACAAGGCATCGTTGAGCGCTTCAAGCTCTGACCGAATTTCCGCGCCCTCGGCATCGTCTCGTATTTTCGTCAGACTCGGCGAGAAGAGAACGCGGGCGATCGCGATCGAATCGTGCGCGCCGGCAACAGCAAGCACATCGTTCGCATGAATGACCTCGCGGCCGAGCGGAGTTGGTATCTGTTGATCACCACGCCTGATCGCCAATACGGTTGCGCCGGTCGCGCCGCGTAGATTGAGCTGAGCGAGGCTGCGGCCCACGGCGATGCTTTCCGGTACGACCCGAATCGCAACCGGCTCGCCCAAACCGGGCAGAACCGCGTTCACGTCCTCGAGCTTGGTTTCTTCCTGTGAGTCACCCGCTGACGCCATCTGATGGGCGAGCGCGGAGGCGATGATCTGCGCGCCCGCTCGAGCGTGACCCTGAAGATTCGACGCGTTTCTCCAGAGGGCGACCAATAGAACTATGGTCAGCAGCAACAGCACGAAGCCGCCCTGATGCGCCGGAAGGAATGGCTGGGTGATCGCAACCACCGGGATGCCTACCGCGATAACGACCGCGATTTGCACGAGAATTACCAGGGCGCGGCGTGGCGCGTCCGCGGGATCGACCTTCCCCTTCTGTGCTTCAGCGAAGGCGCGTTTCGCCAGGTGCAGCCCAAGCGAGCGAGCACTGGTGATGATGCCATAGATCAAAGGCGCCGCGATAAACCCGCTGAGCATCACCAGAGTGAAGCGGACGCGATCTGGCGGGAGTATCACCATTCGGCCGACGATGCCTGTGACGCGATCGATCTCCAGATCGACGCCGATCACTAGCGCGGCTAGCAGAGCGGCATCGACAAGAATGATCCGCACGATCCGTTTCGTCGCTGAACGCTCCGTCGGCGCTCTTGGCGCGCTGCGCACACGCTCGATCCACGACGCGTAAAGCGCGGCCACCGTCTGGATCGGCTCGGGCAGCCAGTGGTCGATCTCCGCTGCCGCCTTATTGGACAGTCTGATCAGTAGCGGCGTGGTGAGCGTCGTAATCGCTGATACCGCGATCGTCACCGGATAAATCCAGGAAGCGATCACGCCTGCGCTGACGCCGACACTGGCGATGATGAACGAGAACTCGCCGATTTGCGCCAGGCTCATTCCCGCTTTTATGGCCGTTCGCCGGCCGTGGCCGGCGAGGAACGCGCCGATCGTCACCGCCAATACCTTGCCCACGATCACGGTTATCGTCAGCGCCAGAACCGCCGGCCAGTGCACGGCGAGGGCCGCCGGATCGATGATCATGCCGACTGAGACGAAGAAAATCCCGGCGAACATGTCCCGCACCGGTCGTACCAGCGTCCCAATCTCACGCTCGTGCCCTGACTCGGCGACTAGCGATCCGGCGATGAACGCTCCCAACGCCACCGAGTAACCGAATGAAAGCGCGAGCAACGCGGCTCCGAAGCACAGACCAATGCTTGCAACCAGCGTCGTCTCGCTCGAGCCGATGCGCTGGACGTAGCGGATCGCGCGCGGTACGGTGAGCAGACCAAAACCGATCAGGGGTACGAGGAACATCACCAGCCTCACCGCGGTGATGCCGAGGTCGCTTGGCGAGAACGCGCCAGATTGGGCGAGCGTTGTCAAAATCGTCAGGAGAAAGACTGCGATCAGATCCTCGATGATAAGGATTCCGAACACGAGCTCCGTGACGCGGCCCCTGACCTTCTGCTCTTCGAACGCTTTGACGATGATGGTCGTGCTGGAGATGCCGACGATGGCGCCGACGAAGATGCTTTCGATGCGAGAGAGCCCGAGCATCTGTCCGACGAAATAGCCGATGGAGACCATGATCGTCGATTCGAACAGAGCCACCGGTCCTGCTTTTTGGCTGACAGCGGCCAGTTTGCCGATGCTGAACTCGAGCCCCAGTGAGAACATCAGCAGAATCACACCCAGCTCGGACAGCGTGTGAACGGTGTTCATATCCGCAACGAGTGGCAGCGGTATGTGCGGCCCTACGATCATTCCGGCGAACAGGTAGCCGAAAACCACGGGTTGGCGCAGTCGCTGAAATACGACGGTTGCCAGCGCAGCCACCAGCAGTACCACTGCGAGATTCTGCAGGAAAACTACGGATTCCATGAGCCCAATTTACTCGCCAAAAACAGCCCGCATCCCGCAGTCGTGAGATGCAAAAAAGGCCACCGAATCATCGGTGGCCTTTTCTTCTCAGCGAAGAGCTACGCCGCGGTGTCTGCCTCTTCCTCGAAGGTGAGGGCATCTGCTTCACGTACCCGATCGAGCATTGCATTGACCGGGATGCCGATGCCGCGGTCGTTCAACGCGGACTCATTGCTGGATCCACGCTGGAACCAACTCTTGAGATTGGGAGTTGGCTCAGTGCCGCTACTACCCGCCGCACCCTCTTCCTGAGGGCCGGTATCCGAACCATACACGTCCATTCAGCCTCCACGAGTTGCAGTGTGCTTGCCATGACTACGTTACCCCGTAACGCGGGTTTCGAGCCTGAACACAAAGTACAATTCGGAACGAAACCGTCCAATACTGCGACTGCGTTCGAGGCCAGATTGGTCACAACCCGTGGTCTGGTTGTTACCGAATCGTCGCCGGGTCTATTTCCCTAGTAGCGAAAATTCGGCCAACTGCTTCGCCGATTTTATTGTTGGGTGTGCTGGCTCCCGCAGTAATCCCGATGCGTACGGGACCGGACGCTGGTAACCAATCGGAAGATTCGACTTCTTCCTTCGCGCCGAGGGGCCGGTGGCGAATCGTGCGCGATTCGGGGTCGATGTCGTCTGCGTTTTCGACGTGGAAAGTGCGCACCGTCTCGGAGCAGAGCGCGGCAAGCGACATGGTGTTGCTGGAGTTGTAACCGCCGATTACGACCATCACATCGAGGGGTTCCCGCAACAGCTCGACGACGGCGTCCTGTCTTTCCTGCGTCGCGCTGCAGATCGTATCGAAGGTGCGGAAATTCTCGCGGGCGTAATCCGAGCCCCAGGCCTTCGCCATTGATTGACCAATCAATTCACCAACGGCCAGCGATTCGCGCGCGAGCATCGTCGTCTGATTCGCAACACCGATTCGACGAAGATCGCGCGCGGGATCGAAGTTGGGCGATACGGCGTGCGGAAAACGATCGAGCAAAGCCTGTGAGCTCAGGCGCCCTTCAATGAAATCGCAAACGAGCTGGGCCTCCTCGAGATTGCGCACGATGAAGTACTGCCCGTTCGGATATTTCTCAGCCTGCGACGCTGTCGCGCGCGTCTCTTCGTGGTAGTACTTCCCGTGAATGAGCGAGGTGAACCCATCTCGGGCGTAACTCTCAACTCGCTTCCACACGTTGAGGACCGAGCCGCAGGTGGTGTCGACCATCACGCAGCGGATTTCGCGCAGCCTCTCGAAATCCTTGATGGTGACGCCGAAGGCCGGAAGGATGACGACATCTTCAGGCTTCACCATGCTGAAGTCCAAGTGGGAGGCAGGAGGCGGCAGGGGGGAGGGGGGATGTGGCGTCTGGTCGTCATGCGCCTGTCCTCCCTCGCTTCCCGCCTTCCGCTTCCCGGCCCCCGCTTCCCGCTTTTCCCCTCCCGGCAAGAGAAACTCGATCCCCATCGCCTGTAGTTTCGAGTTCACGTGCGGGTTATGGATGATCTCGCCCGCCAGGTAGATGGTACGATCCGGAAACTTCTTTCTGGCTTGATAGGCGTACTCAACTGCCCGCTCGACCCCGTAACAGAAGCCGAATTCCTTGGCTAGCCGTATGGTTACGTCGCCAGCCGTGAGGGTGTACTCCTGAGCTTTGAGGAGGTCGACAAGGTGGCCAGTATAGTCGGAATCCAGTTCGGCCTGGATCTCGGATTTCAAGCCGAAACCTTTCCGAAAGTACGTGCCTCCCCCAGTTCCGTTTGGGGTATTGGCCTGCATATTCCGATGAGTGGGGGCGGCGGTCCCGGACGGCCCCGGTGCCTTCATCGACGTATCCGACATACCCTGAATCTAGCAGTGACCAACCGATAAATGCGCTTCGAGAAACGACGATGACCGAATCCCTCGGAGCGTATCCCGCAGAAAACACAGTGGCCCCGATCGACACCGCTGCATCCTTCGGCCTTAGCCTGAGTGCGCCGGCATCGGCGCCGCGGCCGATGGGTTTGACGAGACCGGCACCACTCGCCAAAGGCGACACTATTGGAGTCGTCGCCCCATCGTACGCGCCAACTCCCGACTGGTTGCGGCTCGGCGCCAAAGTGATGGAAGAGGCCGGCTTCAACGTGCTGCTAGAACCGGGCGTCGAGCGCGAGCGGCGCTTTCATCACCGAGAGGACGAGGAGCGCGCGGAAAAGCTGATGGAGATGTGGAGCAATCCCAACGTGAAAGCGGTGATTGCTGCAACGGGGGGTTACGGCGCCGTACGGGTGATTCCCTATCTCGATGCCGACGTCTTCAGGCGGAATCCGAAAATCTTCGTCGGCTACTCCGACATAACCGCACTGCATCTCTGGCTAATGCGTTGCGCCCAGCTCCGAGTCTTTCATGGTCCGACTCTGGACGACCTGTGCTGGACTGGCGAACAGACCATCCAATCACTTCTCGCCGCCATCACCAATCCGCAGCCACAAATCGAGCTCGGGGGAAGGACCGTGCGCGCTGTGCGTCCCGGTCGCGCGGTTGGTCGCCTCACCGGCGGCAACTTGTGCCTGGTGCAGCAAACGATCGGCACTCCCTATGAGGTCGATACCCGAGACTCGATTCTCTTCCTCGAAGAAACCCGCGACCCTATGTCCTACGTCGACGAGCGACTCGTCCACCTGCGCTCGGCAGGCCTGTTGCGCGGCGTAAAGGGAATTGTTTTCGGTAATCTGTCCCTCGATCGCTGTGAAGAAGATGAATTCGAGGATTTCCTACTGGATCTGCTTCATGACTTCGATGGTCCGATCCTGATGGATTTCCCGGCTGGACACGAAGCGCCTAACCTCACGCTGCCACTAGGAACGGAAGTCGAGCTGGTGAGCGATCAGTCGACCGGGTGGCTTTCCTACAAAGAAGACGCGTTGGCGGTCGTCGAAGAGAGACCGCGGCTCAGCCTCGTCTAAAGTCCGCCAGTTTTGATGGCTGCATCGACGGCGATGCACCAGAGGTGAATAACCATCAGGTGCACCTCTTGGGTGTACGCCCCGTTGTCGCTCGGTACAGAGACGACATGATCCGGCGTGAAGCCCTCGATTCCCTTCTGGCCGCATAGTGCGATCGTAACGCCGCCTTTGGCCTTCGCGGCTTTCAGACCGCGGATTACGTTTTCCGATTTTCCACTGGTCGTAATTCCAACGACAGCGTCGCCCATCGACGTTAGTCCTTCCACCTGCCTCTCGAACAGGGCGCCGTAACCAAAATCGTTCGCGATACACGTGATAACGCCGCTATCGCCGACGAGCGATAGTGCCGGCAAAGGCCGCCGGGTTTCTTTGAAGCGCCCGATCAACTCTTCGACGAGGTGGTTGGCCTGAGTCGCACTACCGCCGTTGCCGAACGCCAGAATTTTTCCACCGCGTCCGATGGCGGCGATGATCGCATCGCCCGCTGCATCACACGACGGTTGAAGGGATGCTAGAGCAGCATCAATGACTTGCTGGTGTCCCTTGAAGTGAGCCGCAAAGTGTTCACTCGGCATGCGCGGATTATACGAACGAGATGCGAGTGCGCCAGTGGACGAGTCTAACGACCACGCCGCCGCCGTCGACTGCCGCGTTGATCGCTGTGTCGATCGTTGTTTCGATCGCGGCCGTGAGGTCGACCATCACGGCGACCTCGGCGCGCGTCACGGTGGCCCGAGTGGTCACGATTTCGCTTGAACTCCGACGCAATCTGGCGCACCTCGCGCTCAGCATGTGAAATCATCGCCTGGTCGTCATCGCTTTCCTCGACTTCGTCCGGGGACCATGGCTGGGCGAGTTTCTCCTGCAGCTCCTCAAGCGAATCAGCGCGGACTGCACCGCGCTGACCACGCAGCACCACGAACCGTAGCGGCCGATCGAGCCGAGGGATCTCCTCCTCGACCAGCGTACGTGCGACTTTCTCGGGCAGTCGCAATCTCGCGACTCCAGTCCTTGTCCCGTTGCGGTCTTCCACATCGTAATCGAGATCGATGTCGCGATCGCGGATGGTCACCTGCTCCGGCAGTTGTTCGAGGCGCTTGCGCAGCTCCGGTGTGACGAAGGCGTTGCGATCGACATCGAGGCGCTTGGCCCGAAAATCGTCCATCGAGTTGACATCGGATAACTGTCGCTCGTACAGCGCCGTCAGCTCGGGGAGCCCAAGCCGTGGGATTTCGCCGCCAGAACGTTTGTAGGCTTCGCGAACTTCTTCGATCGCGTCACGGTTCTTCTTCACGGCGTGATGTCGCGCTTCACCTCGCGCTACTGCTTCGGCAAGGAGATGGCGTGCGGCCGCGGCTTCGGCGGCAGGGAATTCCTCAACAATCTCCTGCTCGCTCTCCAACTCAAAGCCGAAATAATCGAGCGAGGTCTTCAACACTAGCGGGCCGTGTTTGCGGCGCGCGTCGTAGATCAACTGGGACTTGCCACGGGTCGCGTAGCGACGAATCAATTCCATCGGGATCTGAGTTCCCTCGATCGCGGCACGCGGAATTCCGGAGCGATCCGCGAAATAGCGCAGGGACCCGGCGATCGCGCCCCAGCTGCCACAAACGCTGGTCTTCGATACGCGGGCTTCGCTCCCGTCAGCCGTCAACTCGTCGATCACCAGGTCGAACGGCATGTACTGAGCGAGCAGCTCGGTGAACTTCCGGAAGATGTGATCGCGCGCGTACACCATCTTGGTTGGCAGCTCCATGCCGAGGCTACGATAGATGCTCGCGGTAGCAAGAGCGGCGTCTTCGATCGCTTTCACGAGTACGCCGCGCTGTTCAGCCCATTTCTCGATACTTTCGTCGAACAGATGTCGCGGGAGCCCATACACTTCACCGATGTATCCGCAGTGAGAATAGGCCTCGGCGTAGAGGTTATATGCGGTGAGGTGATCACTGCCCGCCACCACGAGTCCGGACAGGTCGCGATCCTCGCGGGTCATGCGGTGCAGCGATTCTATTGAGCTCATGACGCCGAGGTACGGAACCAACTCGTCGTCTCCATTCACCAGAAGCTCCGCCCACGGCCGATCGACAGGCATCGCTTCGACAGCCTTTCCATAACGAGATAGTCGGCCATTCTCGATGATGCCGCGTTGCTCGAGCAGCTGTATCGCTTTGCGGTAAGCCACTCGATCCAGCGGCACTGGCAGATCGAGCTGATCGGCCGCAACGCCGAGGTCAGCGCAAGTCATCGCCACGCGCTCGGAATCGCCGGCTAACTGGAACTCCGGCGCGGTTGGCCTCAGTGAGGCGAAGTGAATGTCGCGGTCAGAGAGAATGAAAACCCGACCGCGCTCGACGCGTCCGTGCACACGCCCCGCCATCTGCAGAATCTCGTTGGCGCCCAGATGGAGACGCGTGAGAACATTCTTGCCGCGCTCGATGATATTACTGAAGCGAGTGTCATCGATAATGACCGTATCGAGCCCGTGAACGTTGAGTGCGCTCTGGCCTGCAGCGGTCATCGCCAGGAAGTAGGGTTTGGTTTCTTCGCCTTCCAGGAATGGCCGAATAATTCGAAGCGGTTCGCCGCCGTGATAGAACGCAGCGTTGATGCGCGGGAATCGTTCGCGCACCTGCTCGGCTGCTCCTTCTACGCCCGCTCGCGTCGGTAGAAACATCCCGACTCCACGACGCTCCTTCACTACCTGCTGCAGAAAGCGGTCGTCGAGAAAAGTCAGAGGATCTTTCCGGACGATCTTCACGTCGGCGGCTTTGGCGGGATCGAACGCCGAGCTCTCGAGCACCGCGGCCGCGCTCAGATAGGAAGCGTAGAAGGTCGGATCGACTGTGGCTGACAACCAGATGAAACGACAGCCAACTCTTTTTCCGAGAGCGAGACACAGCTCGAGCTCGGCCGAAGTCTGGTGGATCTCGTCGACGACGAGAGTGTCGGTGGCGAGGATGTCACCATCCTGAAACCACCGCCGGGCGATGCCGGTGGTGACGACGATGACGTTCCAGGTCGGAGTCTCGGGAGTCGCCTCGCGCTCGCGATTGACGACGCCCACCTTCAGGTCAGTCGTTCCGAGAATGGTCTCGGCGATGGGCCGGATGGAGAGTGTCTTCCCGGTGCCCGTCCCGGCAACGATGCCGAAGCCTTTCCCGGCAGCCGCCAGCTCGCGGATCTCACGGCCGTGCTGTTTCTCGAGAACTGTCGGGATGTGAAGCCCGAGCGCCAGCTCTATGGTTTCGCAGGCGGCGCGGGTGGGCGCGATGACGATCAGCCGGCCGGTCGCGGGTTCTGCAGCGACGAAAGCCTGGCGATCCGGCGGAAGGTATCTGTCGGTTACGATTCGCTGCATGCGCATTGGAAAAGTGCATACATCGCACCGGATGCGAAACGGCCCCAGGGACTCTCATGCTCTGGGGCCGTCGCTATGACTTCAAGAGATCTAGTCTCTGTCTTTCTTACCTTTACCCTTACCGTGATCTTTTTGTTTCGAATCGTAGTCACGATTGGTATTGACGCTCGAGCCGACGTATACGCGATTGCCGAACTGATCGTAACGATAGTTGGCATCGTTGTAGCGTTGATTGCCCTCGTTATCAGCCCGGTTGTAGCCGTCGTTGCCGTTGCGCTTCTGCGCCTTCCTGATTTCCTTCTCCCGCTGCTTCTCAGCCTTCTTCCATTGCTTGTCGTTGTTGTTCGCAATGCGGCTGTTCAAAATCGTGAAGGTGCCGTTGGGATTACGGCGCGCACGCTGGATGATCAGGTTGCCGTAATTGTCGCGGACGCGACGCTCGTAAACCTGGCTGCGGCCATTACCGACCTGGTACCAGGAGCCGTCGTTACGTGAGTACACGTCCTGGCAGTTGTTACTGGTATTGAGATTGGTGCGACCGAAGATGATGTCGCCTACGCTGTTGGTCGTACGGTTGTACGTGCAATCGTTGCTGGTACGCTGACCAGTGATGACAGTGCCCGGACGCGGAACCGACTGTGCGTTCAGCGACGCGGCAGCAGTGACACCAACAATGGCCAGGCTGAAGGCGAATACCTTCATCGTGAAATCCTCCTCGTGATTAAATCAACTAGCTCGTCGGTCGTGCTCGACTTGCCGTTGTTTGATTTTCCTTTCTTGCCCTTTTGTGGCTCATCGCCGAACAGGACCTTGGCGTTGGCCGGCCGGTTTCTTACCGCTGAAGCGCAGTCGGTAGGTGCTGGCTGCTGGTTGGCGGGCACATCGTTGAGCCAGATACGGCACATACCTGCCGGCGGAAAGAATCCGGGCGGTACGATCTGGGCTCGACGCTGCGTCTGCTGATTCTGCGGCTTCTGCGGAACCGGTCGTTGGGCCTCAGCAACCCCCGCCGTAAAGACGAGAGCAACCAGGCCGACTAGCGGCGCACGGAGGCGAGAAGGAATCGAAATGAAGCGAAAGTGCTGCATCATGGCGCCTCTAGGGTGCAGGGGCGGTGCCAAATTCGAACCGGTGAGCTAAGTCATTGAACCCAAGCAACTTATCCCACTTTGTCGGTTTCGCCTTGCTACCCAAATGTCCCCTCACGGGGACAAGAAACTGATACACTTCGACAGCTCAAACTTACCTGCCCGGAAACGGTCTCCGGCCTGCTCAATCCCCGAAGGATATGCCCGTCGCCCGGGCCGTTAGCACCGTGTCGTGGTCCACTTCCACCCGCTTCGGTGTCTTCAACACACCGGCCAGCGGAATGGCCACAATGTGGGGCGATTGTAGCGCGATCATGTGATCCCACTTCTCTTCGGCCACGGCGCGGACTGCCGCGCCACCGAATCGTACCGCCAAAAGCCGATCGTAGCCAGTCGGCATTCCACCCCGCTGGAGATGTCCGAGGATGAGCGAGCGCGTTTCCTTCTTCGTGCGCTCTTGAATGTCGTCCGCCAGGCGCTCAGCGACCCCTCCGACCCGCACGGCCTGACCGGGCATCGACTTCCCCAGGACGTGGGCGGATTCGCCCTTTGGATGAGCGCCCTCTGCAATCACGACGATAGAGAAGTGTCTGCCGGCCCGACCGCGAGCAACGATCTTCTCGCACACCTTATCAATGTCGTAGGGGATCTCGGGAATCAGGATGACGTCAGCGGTTCCCGCGAGTCCGGCGTGCAAAGCGATGAAACCGGCGTGACGCCCCATCACCTCGAGAACGATCACGCGATCGTGACTCTCCGCGGTGGTGTGGAGTTTGTCGATCGCCTCGAGTGCCGTGTTGACCGCGGTATCAAAACCGAAGGTGGTGATCGTGCCGTTGACGTCGTTGTCGATGGTCTTGGGAACGCACACTATCCGCATTCCGCGCTCGCAGAGTTGGTGGGCGATTGTTAGCGATCCGTCACCGCCGATCGAGATCATCGCATCGATACCTAGCCTGCGCGCGTTTTCGATCAACTCATCCGAGCGGTCTTGCTCGATACAACTTCCATCAGGTTGAACGACGGGATAGTTGAATGGATTACCGCGGTTGGTCGTGCGCAGGATGGTGCCGCCAAGGTGGGCGATGCCGCGAACGGTGGTCGGCGTCATTGGAATCACTTCCTCTTCGCCGAGCAGTCCCGCGTAACCTTTCTTGATACCGAGAACTTCCCAGCCGCGGTTGCACGCCGATAGCACTGCCGCGCGAATGACGGCATTGAGTCCCGGCGCATCACCACCGCCGGTAGACAAAGCGATTCTCATATTGTCAGGCTTTTCGTTCTAGTAGGGAGATGATTTCTCCAGGCTTGGCGTGTCGGCCAAGTTTTGACTTCTCGAATATCGGGACGTCGTCAGCGACGACCTCAAAGCGTCCACCTCGCGACGGAGTCATCTTCACGTCCGCGTCCGGGAAACGCTGCTTGATCTCTGCCGCCAAACTGGCGGCACGTGGCTGATAGTTTCAGACGACGCAGTATTCGATGCTGATTTTCATTGTCGGTTCGATGGTTATTGATTGCCCGTCGGATACTGATCCGCGAGTTGTTGGGCTTCTGGCGTGCCGATCACCTTTAGCGCTACAACCGCCGGCCGTCTAATCACGTCCTGCCATAAATCCGGCGCCATAAGCTGCTTGGCGAGCGGTAGCGCCGCGTTTTTTTCCAGTCGGATGTCGGCGGCGAGCGCAGCACCACGTACAATGTAGTTCGGATCGTCACGGGCAATCTGCCGCAGCCGGATTCCCACGTCGCGGGAGGCCGTTCCGCTCAATACGAGATCGCCCAGCGCGCTGGACGCAGCCTGCCTGACCCTCGCATCGATGTCCCGCGTTGCGGTGACCAGATTATCGGTGATGCCCCGCATCGGCGAGGCTGCCGCTCTGCTGGTGTCATTGCCCCAGGCGCCGAGTGCATCGACAGCGCGCGCTCTGACGGCCCAGAACCGATCGTTGCGGGCGGCTCGTCGCAGTGCATCGAGCGCATTGCGGTCACTTGGCCGGTCCGCCAACGCTTCCACTGCTTCGATTCTGCCGAGTACGTCGTCGTCGTGGACGAGCTCGTACTGCAACATTGCGGTGGAGCGCGGGAAGTCGGTGAGCTCGAGGAGCCAGTTGCCCTTGTTCCAGCGAATCGAGCGCGGCGGCGCCTTGAGATTGGCGGCGGCTTCACCAGCTCCATTGCGAACGGGCACGACGAATCGGACAACCCCACTATCGGTGCGCGCTTCGACATCGACGTCGACGTCGAAGAAACCGGTGAGACTGTCGCGCGCTTGTACTTCGCGGGCGGTGACAGTAAGCCGATTCCCAGCGCGGTCGTAATTCGAGGAAACCTGGAATACCGGAAAGCCTGCGCCGTAGACCCACTGATCGAAGAATGCCTTCAGATCCTTGCCGGTTGTCTCCTCGAAGGCGCGTCGAAGATCGTCGGAGACGACGTTGTCATACGCGTGCGAAGTCGCGTAGCGGTTGATGCCTCTCCAGAAAACCGAATCGCCGAACTGATGGCGGAGCATCTGGAGAACCGTCGCGCCCTTCTGATAGATGTGGCCGGTGAAGAAAACCTCGATCGGGTCATTGACCCACTTGCCCCACACGATTGGTCGACGCGCTCGTCGATCGCCCTCGATTGCCTGCTCCTGTGCCAACAGTCGGTCATAGGCTCCCTCATCCACTCCGAAGTTCTCTTCGTGAAAAATCTCCTCCATGAAAGTCGCGAACCCTTCGTTCAGCCAGACATGCGCCCAGCTTCGGGTGGTGAGCAGATCGCCGAACCACTGATGTCCGAGCTCGTGCGACATGAGGTCGACGCTGTTTGCCTGCGGCTCGGACCATAGCGGATGCAGAATCTCGGCGTCGTTCTGCGAGGTTGCCGTGACGTTCTCCATCCCGCCGTACTGAAATTCGGGGATGACGATCTGATCGTACTTCACCCATGGATACGCAACGCCGGTCTTGCGCGAGAAAACGTCGACGGCCTGAGGCGTTCTGGCGAAACCGCGACGCGCGGCTTCGACCGAGTCCGGATATGTCCAGTATCCGATCGGTACGCCTCGCCACGGCGTGTCCTGAAGCACGACGTAATTGCCGATGACGCATGTCATCAAATAAGTGGAGGCCGGTTTGTCCTGCACCCAGTGCCACTCAATGCTATCGCCGACAGCGCGTGAGCCGGCGAGCCGACCATTCGACAAAGCGCGCTCGTCTTTCCGGGTCCAGATGTAGAACTCCCACGTGGTCTTGTCGTTGGGAAAATCGTACGTCGGAACCCAGTAGCGATTGTCTTCCGTTTCACCTTGGGTCCAAATGATGTGTTTGGCTGGGCGAAAGTACGCGCCTTTGCTTCGATTGACTCCCTCGTATTCGACGGTGAGCAGGAGCTTCTGATCGGTGGTCAGCGCTCGCGGCAGCTGAATCGCAAGTCTGTTGTCGCTGTAGTCAAAGCGGACAGCGGCGCCGTCGGATGTCACGTTTCGTATCCGCATGTCTCCCGCGTCGAGGACGACTGTGCGCAGCGGTGCAGCGTTGGGGAGTCCCGCGATTGTCAGTGTGGTCGATCCCACCACGGCGTGGGTTTGCCACTCGAACCGGATGGTCGTGCTCTGGTGCTGTAGATCATAAGTACGACGCCGCTCGGCGTGAGTGACTCCTTCGGGAAGAGGGCCCCACGCGATCAAGGGCGTTCCCTTGAATCCGGGTACGTGGTTGGGCGTGAGTGTGGTGTCCATGCGGAACGGCGACACACCTGGAACCGGCGTCGGCTGAACTTCAGCGGGCTGTCTGGCCGCGGGTGCACAGCCAGCCAACACCGCGCATGCGATGATTGTCGCGCCGGGAAAGGCTTTCATTCGGCGCGGGAACGGTTTGAATGCGCCCGCATCAATCTGATCAACGTCATTGTCTGCTTCTGACATATGCTATTCAGCGAACCAGGTATCTGGAAGGAGTTACGGGTGTGCGACGCGCGTTTAGCGCAATCGAATTGACGATTGTCGTTGGTATCCTCAGCGTTCTCTCCGCCATCGCCATGCCAGCGGTGACGCGATTGCTCGACCGCGTGCGAGTGCGCGCCGCAGTTACCGAGATCGAATCGTTATTCGCAACGGCCAGACACGCCGCAATCGCGCGCGGCACACCTGCCAGTGTCGAGATCGATACGGCAGGACGATCGATTTCAGTGACACTCGATCGCGATACGCTGCGAAAAGGCATGCTGGGTACCGAACACGGAATTGAGCTCGCGACAAACCGGAGCAGCATGACTTATTCACCCACCGGCGTTGGCTACGGCGCGGCAAATCTCAGCGTCGTCGTCCGAAGGAGCGCGGTCGCCGATACTGTCGTGGTTTCGCGTCTGGGCCGGGTTCGGCACTGACGTCCTGCTTGGCCGGAAGATCGGCGACAGTGGATTCAGCCGTCACGGGCACCACCGCTTCTGTGGTCGTACCGAAATCGAAGCCGGGAACGGAGATGCGTGGAATCTGCTGGCCGATGGTTCGTTCGATGGCACGCACCATCGAAATTTCGTCGGGTGACATGAAGGTGAACGCATCGCCCGTCGCCGCGGCGCGGCCCGTGCGGCCGATGCGGTGAACGTAGTCCTCCGGTTGCTGCGGCACATCGTAGTTGATGACGTGCGAGATGCCGGAGACATCGAGTCCACGTTGCGCGATATCGGTCGCCACCAACACTCTGATCTTGCCGGCTTTGAAATCCTCCAGCGCGCGCGTACGCTCGCCCTGTGACTTGTCGGCGTGCATTGCAGTCGCGCTGATGCTTTCGTCATCGAGATGCCGAACGACCCGATCAGCGCCGTGTTTGGTACGAGTGAAGACGAGCACCGAGTCCATTTCGGGCCGCTTGAGCAACTGTACGAGCAGCTGGCTTTTCCGATCGCGCGGAACGGGATAGACGGCGTGGGTCACAGTACTCGCCGCTTCACTGCGACGGCCAACTTGTACGACTACGGGCTTGCGCAGGTATTTGCGGGCCAGCGCCTCGACTTCGGCCGGCATCGTCGCGCTGAACAAGAGCGTCTGGCGATAGCGCGGAATCTCTTCCACGATGCGATTGAGCTGTGGTGCGAATCCCATGTCGAGCATGCGGTCAGCTTCGTCGAGCACCAGCACTTCGAGATCGTCGAAGGTAACGTTGCCACGCTCGATGTGATCGATCAGACGACCCGGTGTCGCTATTACCACATCGACGCCACGACGCAGCTCGCGCGATTGGGGCTCGAGCCCCACGCCTCCGAAAATCGGAACGACACGCAGATCTGCGTACTTCGCGTATTTCCGAAAACTGGATTCCACCTGCGCCGTAAGCTCGCGTGTGGGTGTCAACACCAATACGCGCACCCGGTGCGCTGGCTCGCCGTCATTCGAGGATAGTGGGGCGGTGAGCAGATTATGAATGATCGGAAGCGTGAAGCCGGCGGTTTTGCCAGTTCCCGTTTGCGCCAATCCGATCAGATCGCGCCCCGTCATTGCCAGCGGTATCGCCTGGTGCTGGATGGGAGTTGGGTGCGTGTAGCCGGCGTCGCGGACCGCGTCGAGAACCTGGGGGGCGAGCTTCAGATCCATGAACGAGACTGAGGCTTCCGGTATTTCTTCCATCATCACTCAATATATCCGCAACTAACTAGCCTTCGACGCGCTGACTCGCTGTCGCCTCATTCCGTCGAGTGTCTCGATGCACACGGCCCAGCAAGTCCAGCAGGCCGGAGTTCACCTCCTCCGGCGTCTCCTCGGTGATGACGTGCCCTGCATCCCGGATCGGCCGCAGCTCGATTCCTGGAATAAGCGGGACGTAGATCCTCATGCCCTCCTTCGGCATCAGATGGTCCAGGGTGCCCCACATTCCGATGGCCGGCACCAGCGCTTTCCTCAATTCGCGAGTCCTTGCCGCCTTCCAATCGTACGCATGCAGCAATGCGCGTACGGCTCCGGCGTATTCAGGGAATTGCGATGGTGCGAGGTACTCAGCCAGATCTCGCGCCGTGGGGCTTCCGCGTTTTCCGTACACCCGACGTAGAGCGATCTTCACAATTGTCGTCGGTTTGACGCGTCGCATCACCGGCAGAAGGAACGATGGTGTAAGCAAACGATAGATCTTCATCAGCGGCACGCCCGTCAATCCGACCGGTGAAAGCAGTGCCAGCGCGCGTTGGCGATCCGGATGCCGGGCAGCGAAATGATAGGCAAGCGAGGCGCCGAGTGAGTGTCCAACCAGTGTCGGCCGATCCAACTCGAGAGCGTCGATCACTTCGCCCACGTGATCGATGAGCGATTCTACTGTGTACTCGGAATCATTCTGCGGTTTGTCGGAGAGGCCGTGCCCCTTGAGATCGAATGCAAGCGCGCGAAAGCCGGCGGCAGTGATCGCGGGCATGTTGGCTCGGTAGATGTACGCCGAGCATCCCCAGCCGTGGATCATCAGCACTGGCGGTGCTCCGCGATCACCACGCTCGACGACCCGAACGTTTATACCAGAGCGCAATCGCGGGTAGCTCACGCGATAGGCTGGATCACCGGCGGGAAACATTTCGCCAGGACGAAGGTAGTCTCGGCGACTGCGTCCGGTCATCGCCTTCAGATCAATTCAATTTCTCTGCCGATGAGTCGGCCGATGAGTCCGATACGGAAGGTGACGTCGGTCCACTTCGATTCAACACCGCTGCCCTCATCGAGCGGAAACGACGACCACGCCCACGTGTTCGACGTTGTCGGCCGGTCCATGCCCTTGTGCGGGTGCCAAACGCCATTCCGATCGCGATCGTCGACAAAGCGCTCGAAGAGCTTCATCCAGTTATCGTTGCGCCGCAGGAAATTGAGACGGGCCATCGTCTCCAGCCACAGTAGCGCCAGTGGGACATCGGCCTCGACCGCGTTGCGATGTGGCAGCACGTCGCCGAGGATCAGGTGCGGCTGCGGCACCATCTTCTTGCCAAAGAGCTGGACGATTTCCTGCCGCGGTAACGGTTGTGTGATCGCCTCGTAGATTCGCTCTACTTCACTGAAGTGCTCGTGGCGAAAAATCGGCATATAACCGAGCATCGTCAGCGTGAAGATCGAGACTGGCGCTGCCTCGGGCGCGAGCACGTGCGAATTGCCCACACGCATCCAGGGCTTCTCGCCCAAAGGTGAGCTTAGATACGAGATCGTCCGCTCGAGAATCCGGCGGGCTGCGCCGCGCAGCCGAGGATCGTTTTCATATCCCATCTGCGCAAGCGTCGCCGCGGCCGCCTCGCGAAACATTCCACGTGTGCGTCGAGTGATGTCCTCGTCCTTGACCTTGGTACCGAGCTCGAACGTGTACGTGGGATCGTTGTCTTCCGCCAGCAGGCGGAACAGGAGTCGCCGCGCGAGAATCAGTGGTGGCGAGTCATGCGCCCAGCCATACTCGAGCAGTCGGCGAACCGCCGGGATGGTGCCGATGTTCGCGAAATCAGAACCGTGCTTGCTGGGAGGCGACAGCACCGAGTTGTTCCACATGCCGTCGCGCGACTGGGTGACCGCGAGTCGAATGGCGGATCGATGCGCGTACGGGAGTGCCGCAAGTTCTGGCGCAACTGGGCTCGCGGTTTGAGCCACTTCGGTGATTGCGCGGTACTTCACCGGCTCCGACGCGTGCTCGGTCAGCCAGCTCAACGGAAAGAAGAGCGGCTCGGCAGGCGATACAGGTAATGGTGACGCCAGTTCCGGGGTTGTACCAGGTACAGTCACAGGTGGCGCTCAGAACGAGTTGGAGATGGCTCGTCAAAACCAGCCGCCGCATGAACCGGGCTGGTTAGCGCGGGGAAGAATAGCAGGTTTTCACCTAGGCGCTAGGGGATGGACGTTAAGTGTTTATTCTGGAATCACTTAGCTGCCTTCAGATCTCGAAAACGAAAGTCGGGAGTTGGCAGACCGACAGGTTGGAGTTCGCAGTTTTCTTACGGCTGTAACTGGTGACATTCGCTCCGGACACGTGTATAACAACTGCTAACTCCAGACAGTTAACTGCGGACTGCCGACTTTGGTTTTCGAGATGTTAGCGCCCAACAGGTTCAGTCGAATCCGCGTATAACCCCCGGACAGTTCGTCCACAACACAGATCAGGAGATAGGATGAAGGTAGTTCGCATCGCCACGCTGGCTGCTGCCCTTTGCGTTGGCATGACCGCGGTCGCTTCCGCTCAGGGAACCCAACCGCAACAGGGGCAGGAAGGCGGACGTCGTGGCGCCCGCATGGGCGAATGGCTGCTCAAGGATATCAATCTGACCGACGCCCAGAAGGATCAGATCAAGACGATCCGCGAGAAGTACGTGCCGCAACAGATGGAGCTGCGCAAAGCGGCACAGGCGACTGGCTCAGTGGACGATGCTACCCGCGCAAAGATGGTGGATCTCCAGGACAAGCAGGCCGCTGAGATCCGCGCGGTTCTCACCGCCGATCAGCAGACGACGTTCGACAAGAATCTCGCTGCAATGAAAACAAAGATGGCAGAGCGCCGTAACGGCAGCAGCTAACTCTCCGGGCGCGGCTCCAGGGCCGCGATCGTGTAGTTGCTCTTCGGGTTCCAGAGTATCCAGCTCGGGAACCCGTTGTCGTATCCGGCCTTCTTCTGCGCGCGAATGTGCTCGGCGTAGTAGTGCGGCGGGCCCAGCGTGAAGTCCTGATACCACGGAATTATTTTCGCCGCCCCGGTGACGGGCTTGGTGCGCTCGAGGGCGTCCTTGAGCGCGTTATCGATTGTCTCGTACGGATGCGCGTTCGGATTCCGCAGCTTGTAGGTCCCGCGAGCGAAGTGCGACGGATAAACCATCGGTAGCACGACATCGACCTGGTCGACGAACATCTCCCACTTCTGGCCAATGCCCATGTCGGTCGTATCGGTAGCAGTCAGACCGAACACATCCGCGGTAACTCGCATCGGTAGTGTCTTGACGGCGCGACGGATGAATCCTAGCTGCTCGCGAATCACCTGTGCGCGGACTCTGCCATTGGCAAGCGGATAGGTCGCCTCACGCTGGAGTCTCTTCTCGTCCGGGAATCGCACGTAGTCGAACTGCACTTCGCTGAACCCGAGGTTATATGCCTCGCGCGCAAGATCAGCAGCGTACTGCCAGACCTCGCGATGGTGTGGATCGAGCCACGGATTCCCATTCTTGTCCAGCCACGGCTGGAGATCCGACTTTCGCTTGATTGCGAGATTCAGCTTTTTGCTCGCGAGTAGCGGGTCCTTGGCGACGACGATGCGGGCGATGGGGTAGATCCGATGCGCAGCGAGGGTGTCGAGCACGGCGCGCAGTTTCGCTCGAGACATCCAGTGACCGTCGGCGGTATCGGCGCCGATCTCGTGAGCGAGCGGGACATCGGATGGATAGAGCACGAACCCGCGATCGTCCTTCACATCGATCACCAGCGCGTTGACCTCGGTCTTTTTGGCGAGATCGATCAGGATTTTAAGCTTGCTGCCGAGCGCAGCCCAGCGATTGACGTAGAGTCCACGCAGGGTATCGGGCGTAGGAACATGCACGACGGGCGGCGGGGCAGGCTTGGTTTCTTGCAGTGATTTACCGGGAGGTGGCGACGCGACGACTTGTTTCGCCGGCGGCGTTTGCGGAGGTTCGCATGCAACGCCGATAACTGCGATCACCGCGAGCGTTGCCAACGGAATGTTCATTTTGCTGGCGCGACGGTTTTCGCCGCGACAAGGAGGACTGAAGCTCAGAGCGCGTTCAATTCAGCGTTGGCGTCAGAGAGATAGCTCATCTCTCTCACCACACTCTGGGCCTGCTGAGTGACCATTGTCAGTCCGGTCGCCTGCGCGTTGAGCCCGCCAGTGCGGAAACGCACCAGCTCCAGTCGCATCGAGCGAAGTAGCTGACGACAGTGATCGAGCTTCTCCTGCGCCTCTTTCTTTTTTCTTCCGACATCGGCGAGCGCCCGGCGCTCGCGACGCAGCATCGCGAGCCGGCGCACCCTCTCCTCACTCGCCCGATAATCGAGCGGGTTGGCCTGCGCCTCGAGCGTCGTGATTTCTTTCTCGACGGACTCGGGACTTTCGCGATTGGTGCTGCGATCTAGGTCCTGCATCGAAAGTGCGAGCTGCTGCACCTTGCGGAAGACGGCGTCGGCAGAAGTCGCAACTTCAGGTATCTGCTCTCGGTCGTCCGGTGGCATGTTGAGCAACTGGCGATGGATCTCGCGATGATCGCTCTCTGCTTCGCGGATGGCCGAGCCGTAGCGGGAATCGCCGAACGCTGGCGGCGAGCCGGCGGGGACAGGGCTCAGACTCGTACTCGGGCCGCCCGTGCGCGGATACGGCTGAAACGGCTGCGCGGTCGGTAGCGGTGACATCGGCGTGAACAGTCCCTGCCCGCGCGCTCGCGCCCGACGCCGGACTTCCTCCCGCTTTTTCTCGTCAAACAACGCACGCGCATCGTCGATCGTCTCGGCAGCGACGTCGAAGATCAGACGATCGCGCGGCTGCCGAAATACGTCGCGCCAATCGTACCCGGCCGCCCAGAGCTTCGAATAGCGGAACGCGAGGAAGACCGTCCACATCACCGTCAGGGCGATGAAGTCGTGGTTAGAGAACAATGATATCGGCACCAGGATCGCATTGACCGCCAGATACGGTGCGAGCTTGCGACGGAAGGAGACGACCATTGGCGCGTTCCATTTGCTCAACTCTTCCGGCGACGGCTGCGACCCACTGTATCCGGCAGCGCTCGAACCCGTACGGCCGTAGCGTGAGGTGGCGTAGTCACGAACGCCTTGTTCGGCGTAGTCGCGGAAGTTCGTCGGCACTCCTCGATCGCGCGTTGGTTCCCGCGACGCAGGTAGCGATGCGCGCGTTGCCAGAGTCGGCATCGCACCGCCGCTCAGTGCCTGAGCGAATGCTGCCGCATTCGGGAACCGGTCCGCCGGATCCTTCTCGAGGCATATCATGACCGCTCGTCCGAGATCGGGCGGAATGTCGGGCCAGCGCTCGTCGACTGGAATTGGACGCTCCGACAGATGCTTGACCAGCATCGATGGCGTGTTGCTGGCGACGAACGGCGGCTGTCCGCACAGCATTTGATAACCGACGACACCGAGTGAGTAGAGGTCGCTGCGCCCGTCGATGGCGCGATCACCCGCCGATTGTTCGGGCGACATGTACGCCGGTGTTCCAATCGCCATGCCTGTCGCAGTCAGGCGCGAATCGCCGCTATCCGTGAGAGCGCGCGCGATACCGAAGTCCGTCACCATCGCCCTGCCCGTTTCCTCATCGATGATGATGTTGTCGGGTTTGATGTCGCGGTGGATGACGTTGCGGTTGTGTGCGTAAGCGAGCGCTTCCGCCACTTCTTTCAGAATGCGCCTGACTTCCACTGCCGGCAGAGGTCCGTGCTGCTGAAGACGCACACCGAGGTTGTCGCCCTTGATGTACGCCATCACGAAGTAGACGAGATTGTCCTTCTCTTCGACCGTATAGATCGGAACGATGTTCGAGTGATTCAGCTGCGCGGCGGTCTCGGCTTCGCGGAGGAATCGCTGGCGAATATCAGCGCGGAAACTCAGCTCGGGGGGCAGGACTTTGATCGCGATTTCACGTTTCAGGCGTCTGTCGCGAGCGCAATACACGATGCCCATTCCGCCACGACCAACCTCGTCCTCTAGCTCATAGTTTGCAGAGAGGACCTGCGCGACGTGGGTGCCAAGTTCGTCTTCGGGCTTAATTGGCATGTCGCCGCGTCGAATCAGCAGTTTCCATGTTGCACTTCATGCCGGGCTGGCGTAAATCCACGAGAGCAAAAGATGCAGTAAGGGAGGACCGTTCAGTAGTATCTAAATAAGGTCTTTGGCTTCGGAAGGACAATGGCACAGCGTCAAACACTTCCCGTTCTCCCGCTAAGGGGAACGGTAATTTTTCCCGGTTTAACCCAGCCGATCGCGGCAGGACGGCCCTCAACCCTGCGCGCGATCGAGGCTGCACTCAAGGGCGATCGCGTCGTGTTCGCGGTTGCACAACGCGACAATACCGAAGAGCCCACGGCAGATATTCTGTACTCGATGGGCGTCATAGCGCGCATCGGTCAGATTCAGCGCGGGCTCGGCGGTGTCCAGTTGCTGCTGCAAGGCGAACAGCGGGCAACCGCTCTTCAATACTCACAAACTGACGGATACCTGAGCGCCGTAATCGTTCCAGCCGAGGAAATGACTCCTCAAACGGAAAACGATCCTGCGTTCACCGCGTTACAGAAAGAGACTCGCGAGCGCGCAGCAGAGCTCGGTGAGCGTCGTGGTTTGCCCGAGGAAGTCGTTCATCAGGTGCTCGACTCTGTAACTGATCCCGGCCGTTTCGCGGATCTCGTTGCTGGCTATATCGAGTTGCCCGTACCCGAAAAGCAGGGACTGCTGGAAACCCTGAGTGTTGAGGAACGGCTGCGGCGTGTTCTCGTACACGTTCAGCGTCAGGTCGGATTGCTGGAAGCGCAGGAAGATATCAAGTCGCAGGTGCAGGAAGAGCTCGGTGAACGGCAGCGCGAGATGTACCTCCGCGAGCAGCTGAAAGCGATTCAGAAAGAGCTCGGCGACGATGATTCCAGCAAGGAAATCACCGAGCTGCGCGATAAGCTTGCGAAGCTGGAGCTTCCGAAGGAGGCGCGCGCGGAGGTTGAGCGCGAGCTGGGAAGATTGGAGCGCGCCGGTCGCGAGTCCATGGAAGCACAGGTGATCCGCACCTACCTGGAGTGGATCGCGGAACTTCCGTGGAATAAACGTTCGGACGACCAACTCGATCTCAAGCACGCTGAGACCGTGCTTGACGACGATCACTACGGCCTGAAGGACGTCAAGGATCGCGTGCTCGAGTTTCTCGCCGTCCGACAACTGCGCGCATCGCAGCTCGCTGACGAAGTCGAGAAATCGGGAGAGGTTCCGGCCGCCAAGCTGTTCGACGATCGTGACGAAGCAAATCCATCGTTGATGGTGGGCGAAAAAGCCGACAAGCCGATCACCGACAAGGCAGAAGCAAAGTCGCGCGCGATGGCGAAGGGCCCGATTCTTCTTTTCATCGGGCCTCCCGGCGTGGGTAAGACGTCGATTGCGAAATCGATCGCCAGATCGCTCGGCCGCGAGTATGTGCGCGTGGCGCTTGGCGGTGCACGAGACGAGGCGGATATCCGCGGACATCGGCGCACCTACGTCGGCGCCCTGCCGGGTCGCATCATCCAGGGAATGAAGCAGGCCGGAACGAAAAACCCTGTGTTCCTGCTCGACGAAGTCGATAAGCTGGGCACGTCATTCCAGGGCGATCCCGCGAGCGCATTGCTCGAAGTACTCGATCCCGCACAAAACGACACCTTCACCGATCACTACCTCGGGATTCCGTTCGATCTGAGTGAAGTGCTGTTCATCGCGACCGCGAACTTCGTTCAGAACATTCCGGGTCCGCTACTGGATCGAATGGAGGTGGTCGACTTCGCCGGTTACACGGAGAAGGAGAAGGCGGAGATCGCCAAGAAGTATCTCCTGCCTCGTCAGCTCATAGAGTCAGGCTTGAGCGACAAGAACATTACGTTCACTGAAGACGCTATCATGTCGGTGGTGTCGAACTACACTCGCGAGAGCGGAGTTCGACAGCTCGAACGCCAGATTGGTGCGGTTGCGCGCAAGCTGGCTCGAAAGATCGCCGCGAGTGAAGACGTACAACACATTGTCGACGCCGAGGCAGTTCGCGACTTACTTGGGCGGCCGCGGGTTCATCCCGAGCATGCATTGGCCGAGAGCGAAGTCGGCATTGCGACGGGCATGTACTACACGCCGATGGGCGGGGACATCATGTTCGTCGAAGCGTCGATTCGCCGATACTATGGTAATCGCCAAACCGACGGCCCAGAGACAGTGGGGCCTGGCGGTGCTGTATCGCTGATCCTAACTGGCCAGCTCGGCGACGTCATGAAGGAGTCGGCGCGCGCGGCATTCACTTATGCAACGAACAATGCGGCATTGCTGGGCATTCCGCGTGACAGGTTGGGCGCGATCGAAGCGCACATCCACGTGCCCGCGGGCGCGATCCCCAAGGACGGACCGTCCGCCGGAATTGCGATTGCGACAGCGCTTGTTTCGGAGATGTCTGAGCGCCCGATAAGACAGGAAGTAGCGATGACAGGGGAGATAACGCTTCGCGGTCGTGTGCTTCCAATTGGCGGACTGAAGGAGAAGGTCCTCGGCGCGCACCGCGCCGGGATCAAGACCATCGTTCTGCCCAAGGGAAACGAAGCCGATATCGAGGATGTTCCGGAAGAAGTGCGGAACGTGCTCGACTTCCATCCGGTCGAGACGCTGCAGCAGGTGCTCGAGATAGCACTGGTGCCGGCCGAGCCCGGCGAACAGGCGCCCCCGCTGGAGATGAAAGAAGTCGCTTAGCGGGAGGCGGGAGGCGGGAGGCGTCTCAGCCAATGCAAAAAGGGGAAGCCACATGGCTTCCTCTTTTTGCTTTCGCAGGCGGGTTTAGGGAACTACTTCAAACACGTTCGTGGCCGCGCGGACGCTGAGAGCGGCGGTCCCGTCGTCACCACCGACATATACCTGGAACCGGATTCTATACTGGTTCTCGGGATCGGTAAAACGGAAACCCGAGTATTGAGGGGGCGTGTCGGCGATCGACATCGAAACAGTCTCAGTCGCGCCAGGTTGGATTGGGCTATCGACGAAATTGGCTAGACATACAGGAGACCATATATCCTCCCAGCCTGCTCCGTGGAATCGTTCGAGAGACTCACTGCACCACCCTCGTGTGATCACTTTGGATGTGGAGTTCTTGATCTTCACCTCTACTGCGATCTGCCTGTACCCTGCGTCCGTCACGTTAGTGAAATGGACGGTGACCGGCGCCGTAATGGTCAAGCCAATCACATCTACTGGCGCGGTGGAATCTCCACAGCCCACGGCCATCACTCCAGTAAGAGCGATTGCCACGCCAACTGCAAACCGGCGAGTTTTCACTCCAACCTCTCTCTGACAATGGTTGCAACCATAGGGTTCTCCCGTCGACGACGTTATTTGGCAACTGAGGGCATCAAGGCCCCGCCGGCCGCTAAAAAATCACCGGCCCCCAACTAAATAGCTTCCACGGATCGGCGCGCAAGGGCGGTGGTTCCGTCCCCTCCACGAAATACTCGGTGTAATGTTCGTCAGCCGGCGTTTGATCGGTAGCGAGTTGTCCGGTCTCGCGATCGAAGTCGCCGTAAATGACTCCAGTGGGTGGCACCCACTGATCCGCCGAGCGAGTGAGGAGATCTGGTTTGGACGCGTAATAGCGCGCAACCATTTTCCCCCATACCGGCGCTGCCAGCGATCCACCAGCAGCCCCTGGCGCAATCGATGTCGGCTTATCGAAGCCGAGCCACACGCCCGCGACAACGTCGGGGGTGAGTCCGACAAACCACACATCGGAGTTGTCGTTGGTGGTCCCCGTTTTCCCAGCCGCCGGCACGGAACGCGGAAGGTACCTGCGAATGCTCGCGGCGGTCCCACGCTCGACGACGTCGCGCATCATATCGCGCACGACGTATGTCACGCGTGGATCGAGCGCGGGTGCCAGCGCGCGGACTTCGCGCGAGAACACGATTTTGCGATTGCGGTCTTCTATTCGATAGATGAATCGCGGCTCGACCGGCGTACCGAGATTCGCAAATGTCGTGTACGCTGCAATCAGGTTGAGTGGCTGGACGACTGAAGCGCCAATCGCGCTGGAGGGGTAAGGTGCGATCGGCGTGGTGATTCCCATCCGGTACGCCAGCTGCGCGACGGAATCCATACCGAGCTTCATCGCAACCTGCACCGCCACAACATTGCGCGACATCGCGAGCGCGTCACGAAGACTGATGTCGCCGAGGAACTTGCTGTCGGAATTTTCCGGCCTGTAGACCGTCTTGTTCGGCAGAGTGATTGCCAGCGCAGTATCCGCGAACCGCGCGTTTGGCGGAATGCTGTCGGCAATCGCCGCGGCATAAACGATCGGCTTGAACGACGACCCCGGCTGACGCAGCCCGTCGATGGCGCGATCGAATTGCGAATCGTTGTAATCGCGACCACCGACCAGGGCGCGAACATCGCCTGACGCCGGGTCGAGGGCGACGACCAACCCCTGCAGATAATCCGTCGGTTTGCCGGAGCGCGTCAATCCTTTCGGTGGATTGTACTTCGGATGCGCGTAGTCCGGGTCCGACTCCAGCGCCGCGGTTTCTTCCTGCAACGCGGTCACAGCAGCGTTTTGCAGCACTGGATCGAGACCGGTGTAGATGCGATAGCCGCCCTGCATCACCGGAATACCTGCGCGCGTTGCCTGAATGCGAACGACGTCGACGTACCATGGCGAGGGCGCCGAGTATCCACCGTTGGGTTGCGTAACGAGAGAAGACGACTGCGCCGCCTTTGCCTGCGACTGCGTAATGAATCCCTGATCCGCCATCAGCGCCAAAACGACATTTCGACGCTGGCGCACGCGATCCGGATATTTCAGTGGGTCGTACAGGGCGGGGCCTTTCGGCATCGCAGCCAATGCAGCTGCTTCGGCGAGCGTGAGGCTGGCGGCGGGTTTGCCGAAATAGTGGCGGGCGGCACTTTCTACACCGTACCAGCCGTGTCCGAACGAAATCTGATTGAGATACCCCTCGAGGATCTGGTCTTTGCTGTAGTGCCGCTCCATCTCTCGCGCCGCAGCCTGTTCGTCGAGCTTGCGTCCGAGACTGCGATCGGTGCGATCGATGAGCGTCGGATGCATGTTGCCCACGAGCTGCTGGGTGATGGTGCTGGCGCCACGCCGCTCGCCGAAGATGTTGTCCTTGAGCGCGCCGGCGATGCCGACTACGTCGACGCCATCGTGTTGATAGAAGCGATGGTCCTCGACAGCAACGAATGCCTGGCCAACGTATTTCGGCAGCGTACGGATGGAGATGCTGGTGCGAATCTCTTTACCGATCTCACCGATCAGCGAGCCGTCACGGGCGTAGACGAGCGACGCCTGGGGTTGGGGGACGATCGTCCAAGCCGCGGTGTCGGCTGTGGTCGTGCCCTGCGCGACGACGAGCGATGGGGTCAGGATCGAGAGTGCAAGCAGCAGTCGGCGCAACGGTTGATTGTACCTCAACGCTATGGCAACTTCCGATAGATGGATCGTCTCATTCATCTCGTCGTGGTTCAGTTCAAGCCGCGCAAAGGCGACTATGCTGCCAACCTCGCCCGCCTGGCCGGCATCTTCTCACAAATCGACAATCTAGATCCTCGACCTGATATAGCAGTCTTCTCCGAGACGGCGCTGACCGGCTACTTCGTGGAAGGAGGCGTCCGCGACGTAGCATTGACCGCCGGCGCGCTGGCTCGCGATCTCAACGCGCAATACCTCGCGGCAGTTAATACACCGCGGCCCCTCGATGTTTGCATCGGGTTCTACGAGGTGTGGAACAACGCATTCTATAATAGCGCGCTCTATGTGACGCTGGGAACCGACGAGCCGGTAATAAGACACGTCCACCGCAAGCTGTTCCTGCCGACCTACGGGCTGTTCGACGAGGAGAGGTTTGTCGACCGCGGGTTCGAAGTCCGCGCATTCGACACCGATTGGGGCCGAGCCGCGATGCTGATCTGCGAAGACGCGTGGCACAGCCTCACCGGAACCGTTGCCGCGCTGGATGGGGCGACGATGATTTTCGTCGTCTCGGCGTCGCCGGGGCGCGGCGTATGGCCGCGCGAAGGCGAGGGTCCGGTGCCGGCAAATCTCAAGCGGTGGGAGCGACTGGCGCGCGACATCGCCGAAGAGCACGGCGTGTTCGTGGCGCTCGTCAATCTCGTCGGCACAGAAGGTGGGAAAACTTTTGCTGGCGGCTCGATTATCTGCGGGCCGCACGGTGACGTGCGCGCACAGGCGCCGCTTTGGGATGAGGCGATGCTCACCATCTCGCTGGATCCGCAGGATTTGACGCGCGCACGGTCCGATGTGCCGTTGCTAACCGATCTGCAGACGATGATGCCGCATTTGATGCGGAACGTCGATCGCATTCAGGCAGGTGAAAAACGAGAGCTCGGCTACGATGAGGAGCGGACAGATCCCGGCCCGCTCACTCCGCCCGCGGAGTCTCAGCCAACAACGAAGTCGAAGAAAACTGCCGCGGCGAGCCGAAATGGAAGCGACCCGATCACGGTGCTGCGCGCGCCGTCGACGCAGGCTGGCCCGCCGCCGATCGACATCGATCCCGAGCTGACGGCAAAGTGGCTCATCGCATTTCTGCGCGAGGAGTTCGAGCGCAGGAATTTTAGCCGCGCAGTTGTTGGTCTGTCCGGCGGTGTCGATTCCGCGGTCACGAGTTTCCTCGCCGCCGAAGCTCTCGGAGCGGAAAACGTGCTCGCGGTGAGAATGCCGTATCGCACCTCCAACCCCGATTCCCTCGCACACGCGCAGCTGGTAGTTGACGCCCTTGGCGTGAAGTCGCGGACCATCGACATCAGTCCGGCGGTCGATGGCTATCTGTCGAATGAGCCGGATGCGGATCCAGCTCGCCGCGGCAACGTGATGGCCCGCGAACGCATGATCATACTGTTCGACCAGTCGGCGAAGTGTCACGCACTTCCTGTCGGTACGGGCAACAAGACCGAGCGACTGCTAGGCTATTTCACCTGGCACGCCGATGATTCGCCACCAATCAATCCGCTCGGCGATCTATTCAAAACCCAGGTGTGGCAGCTCGCCAAATTCCTCGGCGTGCCGGAAGTGATCGTGAAAAAGCCGGCATCGGCCGATCTCATCGAAGGGCAGACCGATGAAGGAGATTTCGGCATCAGCTATCCAGAGGCCGATCAAATCCTCAATTGGCTGATCAGCGGCTACAGTCCCGCGGCGCTAGCCGCTCGCGACTTCGATCCGCACAAAGTCGAGATCGTGCGCAAGCGGCTCGCCGGCACACACTGGAAGCGGAAATTGCCGACGGTCGCACTACTCAGTCCGACGGGAATCGGCGAATCGTATTTGAGGCCGGTCGACTACTGAGCCTTACAGGAGACAGCGCCCGCCTTATGTAGTTAAGTCTCGATCTGCTATTTTGAATCATATGGCGACTCGAACCATTCCAGACCGGAAAACCGCCGGAACACCCAGTGCGCGGCTGTCCCCTCAGCAGCTGGTTGCCGCCTACAAGAACATGTTTCTGTCACGAAGGCTGGACGACAAGGAAGTCCAGCTGAAGGGGCAAAACAAAATCTTTTTCCAAATCTCGGGCGCAGGTCACGAGGCGATTTTGACCGCCGCTGGGATGGTCTGCAAGTCGGCCTACGACTGGTTCTATACATACTATCGCGATCGCGCTCTTTGTCTCGAGCTGGGCGTAACACCGGCTGAGATGCTGTACGAGGCAGTCGGCGCAGCGATCGATCCGGCCTCGGGCGGGCGGCAGATGCCCAGTCACTGGGGCCACAAGAAGTACAACATCGTCTCCGCGTCGTCACCGACCGGCACTCAGTTCCTGCAGGGCGTTGGTTCGGCAGAGGCAACGCTGCGCGCGAAGCTGCTCGGGATCACCGAGGGTTTCCAGAAGGACGAAGTGGTGTTCATATCGACGGGTGAAGGCCAGACGAGCGAGGGCGAGTTCTGGGAGTCGCTCAACACCGCCTGCAATCTGAAACTGCCCGCGGTTTATCTGGTCGAGGACAACGGCTACGCGATCTCGGTGCCGGTCGAGGTGAACACCGCGGGCGGTAGCATTTCAAAGCTCGTACGGTCGTTCCCCAATCTTCTCGTCGAGGAGGTTGACGGATGCGACCTCCTTGCGAGCTACGACGTGATGCAACGCGCAGTCGATTACGCGAGACAGAGAAAAGGGCCGGCACTGGTGCATGCAAAGGTAATCCGGCCCTATTCGCATTCGTTATCGGACGACGAGAAGCTCTATCGCCCGCCCGCAGAGCGCGAGGCTGATGCGGCGCGCGATCCCGTCACGCAGTTCCCGAAGTGGCTGCTAAGTGAAGGGCATGCTACCCAAGACGACATCAAGCAGATTCAGGAAGAGGTCGACAGGATCGTGCTCGCGGCGACCGACGACGCGCTGGCGCAGCCGCAGCCGGGACCAGAAACGGTCTACTTCGGCGTTTACTCGCCGGATGTCGATCCGACAGGCGAACAGTTCGACACGGAGGACGATCCGCAGTTCTCCGGTGACCCGACCACGATGGTCGATCTGCTAAACGCGTGCATGCGCGATGAGATGCGTCGCGACCAGAAAATCGTTGTCTTCGGCCAGGATGTCGCTGACGTGTCGCGCGAGGAACACCTCGACAAGGTCAAAGGAAAGGGTGGCGTGTTCAAAGTGACCTGGCGACTGCAGAAGGAGTTCGGCAGCGCTCGCGTCTACAACTCACCGCTCGCGGAGGCGAACATCGTCGGTCGCGCAATCGGACTCGCCGTGCGCGGATTCAAGCCAGTCGTCGAAGTCCAGTTCTTCGATTACATCTGGACCGCCTATATGCAGCTGCGAGACGAGCTCGCAACGATGCGTTGGCGGTCGAACAACAATTTCTCGGCGCCCGTCGTAGTGCGCACGACCTACGGTGGTTACATCCGCGGTGCGATCTATCACTCGCAAACCGGCGCGACTCTGTTCACGCACTGCCCCGGATTGCGCGTGGTTTGTCCGGCGACAGCGCTCGATGCAAATGGGCTGTTGCGCACGGCGATCCGTTGCGACGATCCGGTGCTATTTCTCGAGCACAAGCATCTCTACCGACAGACTTACAACAAGTCGCCCTACCCAGGGCCGAACTTCATGATTCCGTTCGGCAAAGCCAAGGTTCTTCGCGAAGGCAGCGACGTTACCGTCGTCACCTATGGGGCTACGGTGCAGCGCGCGGTGGTCGCAGCCAACGCGGTGGCCGACCAGGGCATCTCGGTGGAGGTGATCGACCTACGCACGCTCAGCCCGTGGGATAGAGAGGCCGTTTTTGAATCAGTCAAGAAGACTTCACGCGTCATCGTCGCCTACGAAGATTCGAAATCGTGGGGCTTTGGCGCGGAGATCTCCGCGTCGATCGCGGACGAATGCTTTGCGTGGCTCGATGCGCCCGTGAAACGGGTCGCATCGGCCGATACCTTCGTCGGTTACGCCCCTCGTCTCGAAGACGCGATTCTGCCGCAGGTCGACGACTTCAAGAAAGCGTACGAAGAGATCGTGAAGTTTTAATTGGGTGGGATCGCGCCGCCTGATTGAGGCTGCTGGACGTTGAGACTCGACATATCGAGCGCCTTGTAGCTGGCCGGCACCTCGAACGCTTTTGGATCCGCAGCAACCCACTTGATGCCGGTGACGACCGCGTCCGTGTTAGTGACGCGCGGCGGCATCCCGGCAATCGTCATCGTCGCCGAGCTGGTCGCCTTGAGCGGAGTCGCTTTCGGAAGCTTTGCCTGCGCCGCTTTCATCTTCTCGGCGAACTCTTTGCTCGATCCGCTCAGTGTTGAAGCCATGTCGGCGCCGCTGAAGCTCGCGAACGGATTCACCGAGCCCTTGATGTCTGTCGCGTAGTAATAGTCGGACGTGGTCGCGATAGTAACGGTCTGCTGTTGACCCATGGCGTCGATGTTCATGGTCAGCCCGGTCCCGATTCTGTAATGAGTTGTCGGATGGCCGAGTATCGCCGGGCCGGCGCCGAGGCTGTCTACCGTCGCTTTGGTGTTGCTGAGGTTCATCTTCATGCCCATCTGCTGCGACTGCGCAAACATTTCCGCCGGACGCATCCGGATGTATCGACTGCCCTTGGTGTCGAGATAGGTCACCGTCTTCCCGCTGTCGCTGAGGATCATCGACATGGCGCCGTCGGCAGCCAGCGGTGAGACCTGCGCGCCGGCGCCTTTCATCGTCAGATCCATGCGCACTTTGTCACCACTGCCGACGGCGTGACCGACGATGACTCCTGAGTCGGGCGTGCCAGCGACGGTCACGGTCGTGCGGAAATCAATCGCCAGGTTCTGACTCTGCGCGTTTATTGCCATCGGCGCCAGCGTGACCAAAGCACAGCTCAGCGCGCGCGATGTGAACCTCATCCTCTGCATCCTGATTTGGTGTTGAAGCAATTGCGGAATCGCCGTCGAGAGACGTTTCGCCAACAATAAGGGTAACCCGAAGGCGCCGATTAGTGCCCCGTCCGCGGCCATTTGATCGATGCTACGATAGAGGATGCAAGAACGAGGGCCACAACACCCAAAGAGATCCCAATTGGAATGTGGAACACCCCCTCGAGCAGCATCTTGGCGCCGATGAATACCAGGACCATCGAAAGGCCGAGCTTAAGATAAACGAACTTGTCGACAATGCCGGCGAGCAGGAAATACAGCGCGCGCAATCCGAGCACTGCGCAGATGTTCGACGTGTAGACGATGAACGGATCGCGCGTGACGGCAAAAATTGCGGGAATGGAATCAGTCGCAAACACGATGTCGGTGGTGTCGACGATCAGCAGCACAATGAAGAGTGGCGTTGCGGCGAGGTGACTGGTTCCGTCGGGGCGCTGCTCGCGCACGAAGAATTTCTTGCCGTGGTATTCCTTGGTAACCGGTACGAGCTTGCGCGCGGCGCGGAGTACCGGATCCCGCTCGGGATTGTAGGCCGCGTCGTCTTTCTGCAGGGCCATGCGGATGCCGGTGAAGACGAGAAATGCTCCGAAGATGTATAGGGTCCAGGCAAAGCGCGTCACCAGCGCTGAGCCCGCTACGATCATCACACCTCGGAGAACGAGCGCACCGATGATTCCCCAAAAAAGAACCCGGTGCTGGTATTTCTCGGGGACGCCGAAATAAGTGAAGATCAATACGAAGACGAAGATGTTGTCCACTGACAGCGCGTACTCGATCAAGTAGCCGGTGAGAAACTCCAGTCCCGACTGCTTGCCCATCGTGAGATAGATCGCCAGGGCAAAGCAAAGCGACAGAGCCACCCAGATTCCGCTCCAGACCGCGGCTTCGCGCAACGAAACTTTTTCCGCCTTCCGATGAAGCACGCCGAGGTCCAGCGCGAGAATCGCGAGGACGACGAGGTTAAATCCGATCCAGCCATAGATCGAGTTCACGGTGCGACGCGGCGGCCGTCGTGAAACGCCGGCGCGTTACCGACGCTCAAGGGCGTCGCGCACGTCGAGAAGGATCTCGAAGTAGAGTTGCTCTCTGCGGTAAGCGAAGTCGAGCGTCGCCATTTGAGTCTGGTCTCCGGTGTTTTTTGCGCGCTCGAATGCTTCGCGGTACATCTCATCCAGATTGTCGAGGATTGTGGTGCGACTGCGTGACATTGCATTGCTCTCCGGGCTCGATTCGCTGCGGTTGTCCACCGACAGGTTGGCGAGACGCTCGAGCGCCGTCTCGGGGTCCTGACCTTCGAAGATCAGTTTTTTCGCGGCCCCGAGTACGAGGCGGCGCGGATTGAATGGATTCGAGGGTGGCGGGGGCGGGGTCACTGCGAGTGTTACTGGACGAATGGGCGTGAAAGTTAAAGCAATGCGATGAAGGCGCGCTAATCATGAAATGCGCGTGAAATACAAAAGGGGCGGAGAGACTTGCTTCTCCGCCCCTTTTTGTTCTTGCAGCGAGGATCTAGATGTTCGATCCGCCTGAACTTCCAGACCCGCGTCCACTGGAGCCGCTGGACCCGCCTGACCCACCGACGTTGCCACTGGAAGATCCACCGCTCGAATTTCCCATGCCACCCGAACCGCCCGAGCTACCGCCCGAGGATCCACCGCTGCTGCCACCCATTCCACCACCGGTACTGCTGCTTCCTGCATCGCTGCTTCCACCATAGCCACCACCACTGGAGCCGCTCCCCTTATCAGAGCTTCCTCCAAACCCTCCGCCGCTGCTGCTGCCGCCGGATCCACCGAAGCTGCTCCCGCTTCCGCCGGTTCCGCTACCGGAGCCGCCGCTGCTCCCTCCGGTTCCGCTACCGGAGCCGCTGCTGGAGCCGCCAAAGCCGCCGCCCGATCCGCCGGAACTTCCCGAACCGCTACCGCTGCGGCTTCCACTCTGGCCGGATCCCGAATTGCTCTGGGAACCGGGGTTATTGATGTTCTTGTCGTTGTCTGCCATGGTAATCCTCCTTCATTGGGCGATCTAGCAAACGCATGTCGCATGCCCATGATCGCCCTTTTCGTCTAGAGCCGATGGAAGACCGCCTCTTCCACAGGTCGTCCATTCTTCAGGTGCTCGACGACTATTTTTTCGAGCAATTCCGGTGTGACGTTCGCATACCAGATCCCTTCCGGATACACGACGACGATCGGACCGTTGCTGCACACGCCGAGGCAGGGAGTCTCACCTCTTTTTACGCGATCGGGACCGAAGAGCAGGTCCTCGCGCTGCAGCAGCTCGGCCAATCGCGAATACAATTCGCGTCCGCGACGATCGGGTGAGCAGAAATTGCCGGTGCAGATGAGAACGTGATGGGAGTAGAGTTCCATCTGCGGCTTCGGTAGCGAAGGCATCCGGCAAAGATACTTGCATGGGGGAGAGCCGAGCCTGATTATGCTGTGAGCTCTCCTTATTTCAGGAGCCAACAATGGGGGCGACAATCACACCTAACGCAACCGCTGTCGATCCATCGATCGCCGGCAAGGGCTACGTGCACCCTGAAGTTCTCGTCAGCACGGAATGGCTCGCAGAGCACATCGACGATCCCAGCATCAGAATCATCGAGAGCGACGAGGACGTTCTCCTCTACGACACCGGCCACATTCCGGGTGCGCAGAAAGTGGACTGGCACCAGGATCTGAACGATCCCGTGTTGCGTGACTACGTCTCGCCCGAGCAGTTCGAAAAGCTTCTGCGCGAGAAAGGGATCGACGACAATACGACGGTGATTTTTTACGGCGACAAGAACAACTGGTGGGCGGCGTACGCTTTCTGGGTGTTTCAGCTATTCGGATTCACCAACGCGAAGTTGCTCGACGGTGGCCGGGTGAAGTGGCAGCAGGAAGGTCGTGCCATGAACACCGACGTCCCGAAATTGGCCAGCACGAGCTACAAGGCGCCGAAGCGGTCCGACGAGAAAATTCGCGCGTTTTTCCAACAGGTGCGTGAGCATTCCGCGGCGGGCAGACCGTTGATCGACGTGCGGTCACCGGAAGAGTTCACGGGGCAGCGTACTCACATGCCGGACTATCCGCAGGAGGGAACGTTGCGCGGCGGGCACATCAAGGGAGCGCGCAGTGTGCCCTGGGCCCGGGCAGCTAATCCCGATGGAAGTTTCAAGGATGCGAATTCACTGCGAGGGATATACGAGCAGGAGAAAGGCCTGAAGAAGAGCGACGACATCATCGCCTACTGCCGCATTGGAGAACGTTCTTCACATACGTGGTTCGTGCTTACATACCTGTTAGGCTACGACAAGGTCAGGAACTACGACGGCAGCTGGACAGAATGGGGCAACGCGGTCAGAGTGCCGATCGAGAAGGGACCTGAGACGTGACAGCTCCGGCAGCAAGAGTAAAAGCGAAGCCGTCACTCATACATGTCACGTGGGCAGGTGATCACCAATTCGACGCGGGGCGGCCGGGCGGTCCAACGGCCCACATCGATGGAGATGGAAAAACTGCCCAATCTCCGCCCGAGACTCTGTTAACGGCGCTGGCGACGTGCGTGTCCTACGATGTTATCGACATCCTCGCCAAGCAGCGCACGCCGATCTCGTCTCTGGAAATCGATGTGGTCGGCGAGCGGGTCGACACCGTTCCACGTCGCTACAGGCACGTCACGATGAACTTTCGAATTGGCGGCACCGGTATCGAGAAAGAGAAAGCGCTACGCGCAATCGAGTTGTCGGCAAATAAGTACTGTTCGGTGAGGGAGACACTCCGTCCGGACCTGCAAATCGAGTGGACGGTAGAAATCGCGGAGTGAGGACTGAACCTGATAACTACCGCGCTGGTAGCTGATAGCAGCATGCTGATAGCTGATCGCTGCCTGCTAACGCGACCGATCTCATCGCATTAAAAGCGAACAGAACGCTTTTCCTCTGACTCCATCGCGATCTGTCCCGTCGCTTGCAGGGAATGGCTAATAGCGAGCTGCTACCAGCTAACAGCGAGGTAGTTGGCTTCTAGAGTCCGCAGTCCGCACTCATCTCCGCCTTCCTCGTCCCGCCTTCTTCTCCTCTTGTTCTATCTCCTCCCTCAGCCGCAGATAACTATCGTAGCGGTCCGCGCTGATGGCGCCTGACTCGACGGCTCCGCGGATTGCGCAGCCGGGCTCAGCGCGGTGCGTGCAGTTGCCGAAGCGGCACAAGGGGATGACGTCGCGGAATTCGCGGAAACACGAATCGAGCTCGTTGGAAGACAGACCCCACGTCGCAATCTCTCGGAGGCCCGGCGTATCCACGACGTAGCCGGAGTCAGGGAGGGGGTGGAGCAACGCGCCGACCGTCGTGTGCCGGCCCTTGTTCACCGATTCGCTTACCTCGCCGACGCGCAGGTCGAGACCGGGGTACATCGCGTTCATCAACGACGATTTCCCGACACCAGACGGACCGGTTAGCGCAGACATTTTTCCTTCGAGCTGGTGGTGTAGCTCGTCCAGTCCGATGCGCTGCTTCACGCTGGTGAAGTGCACCGGAAACCCGGCTCGCACGTAATCGGAGAAAGCCTCCTCCGTCTCGGCGCGGTCGACCAGCTCGATCTTGTTGATGACGATCCGTGCGTCGAGCGAGTTCGCATCGGCGATCACCAGAAAGCGGTCGAGCATGCGACGATGCGGCTCCGGCTTCGCCGCGGCAAAGACGACGATGACCTGATCGACGTTCGCTGCGACAGTGCGTTCGCCATGGCCACCGCCCGGTGCGCGACGCGCCAGCGCGGAATGTCGAGGCAGAATCTCTTCGATCGCCCAATGACTGCCGCGCGAATCAACATCGAGCACCACGCGGTCGCCGACTGCGAGCTTGCGCGCTTCGTCGGATTCCTTCTTGAGACGACCGCGGAGGGACGCTTCGTGGGTCTCACCCGAGCTCGCGCGAACGTTCCAGACTCCACCCGTACCATTGAGAACTACGCCTTCAGTGCGGGTCAACTCCTACCTTCTCGGCGCATTGCATCCCACCAGGTGGCTTGACTCGATTTCTCACCTCGAATCAGCGCGTCGAGCTTTGCCTTGACGTCGTTCAAGCTCAGCTCGCCGATCATGTGGCGAGCCTCTTCCTCGGTCTGCGCGTAGGAAAGGAATTCGGTCTCGAGGTGCCCACTGGCGACCGGATCGCCGTGACCCCAGCGCACGAACAACAGATAGGCAGCGAATGGGCGCGTCCTGTCACCGCTTTCATCGGTGACGATCTCGACGCTATACGACGTACCATCGCTTCCTTCAAATGCCGCCGGCCGATCGTGGACGGCACGGTACCCTCCGATCGTGTTCGGATCTCCTTTGGAATGATCGGGAGGTATGAATCTGCCCATCTCAGCTCCGGCGTTTGCCAACCATTTCCTTCACCACGTTGCCGGTGATGAACGCGACGTTTGCCGGACGTTCCGCCAGTCGACGCATCAAATACGGGTACCACTGTGTGCCGAAGGGAACGTACACGCGCATCCGATAACCTTCGCGTACCAGCCTGTCCTGCAAATCCCTGCGCACGCCGTAGAGCATCTGAAACTCGTAACGATCGGAGGCGAGCTTCTTCTCTTTGGCGAAACGCTTTGCCTCTTTGATGATCGTTTCGTCGTGTGTCGCGATGCCTGCATAGTTGCCTCTTAACATCAGATCGTGCATGCAGCGCACGTAGGTCGAGTCGACATCCTTCTTCGCCGGATACGCAATCGTCTCAGGCTCCTTGTAGGCGCCTTTACACAGACGCACGCGCGCCTTCAACTGAATAGCACGCTCCACGTCGGCGAAGGTCCGGTAGAGATAGCTCTGTAGAACGATGCCGACATGCTCCCGATATGCCGGATACAGGCGTTGCTCGAAGAGATCGAGCGTGCGCTGAGTGTACTCACTCGACTCCATATCGATGCGAACGAACGTGTTGTAATCGCGAGCCCGCTGCAGGATGCGATGCATGATCGAGACGCAGAGTTCTTCGGAGATGTCGAGTCCCATCGCGGTCAGCTTCACGGACACATTCGCGTCCACTTTCTGCTGGTGAATCCTGTCGAGCATTTTCAGGTAGGAATCGCCCGCCGCGCGAGCCTCCGCCTCATTGTGTACGCTCTCACCGAGCAGATCGAGAGAAGCCGTTATTCCACGCGCGTTGAGCCGTGTCACCGCGGCCAGCGCCGAGTCCAACGTCTCTCCGGCGACGAACCGGTTGGCGAAGCTCTTCGCGACCCTGTTATTACGGACGAATTGGAAGATCTTCGGCTGTTCGGACAGGTATAGAAGAGCGCTGCGAAGCATTTAGTTCTGTAGGAGTGGGTCAGCAGCGACGGACGAGCGTCGATTCACAGTGCGGCCGCGCCGAGAAAGATCGAAGATTCTGATGACTGGATAGCGCCCGCCTTTCTTCAGATCCTGGTCGAAAAGATTCCAGGTCGTGAAGCCGTCATCGCTCTCCGGCTCCAACAAGTAGACCGCCAATGCTCCTCTTGGCTGCGCAGTGGAGACAATGAATGACTTTGGTGCCAACGCCTGTAGACCGCGTTGCCACGATCCCTTGAGTCGCACTTCGTGGTGTCCCTGAAACGCTCGCGGCGACGTGATTATCGTGTCGATGGTGAAGGATTCACCCCGCGCGAGCCATGCAGAGTCTGAGCGCTCTACCCGAATCCCGTGCAGGCGCAGAAGAGTGACGACCGCAGTATCCTGCGGCGCTATCACATAGGCCGCGGGAGGCAAACGATCGAGTGTCGACGCGAATCGGTCGTACACAGGCATCCGAACCGCGCGATAACGGCTCGTCCGGCGCTCGCCTCGTGGAACTCCAGGTTGAGTGAGACTCGAGTCGCTGACCTTTTCGATGTCTTCCTTGATCACGTCGAGCGAACGAGGGCTTGCCAGCTCGGATCGCACCGCCACGACCTGCACCGAATCAGGAGATCGACCCCACGCCGACGGAAGACTATCAGCGTGTGCACTCAGAGCTCGGATCGAGCTTGCCCGTTCCGCTACCAGCGACAGGATCTCCGAGACGAACGCGTACGTAGATGCGATTCGTCGAGAGAGCGTATCGTGAGAATACGCTTCGCTGAGAATTGCGATGCGGCCACGAATGCCGAAGTAATTCGTGCCGAACCTCGGGCGGGAATCGTACGTCGCCCAACCGTCACGAATCGAGCTGTCGGCAAGGAGACCGCGCTCGTCGGACACGAAATTCCCGTAATCGAAAATCTCGAAGCCGTGCCGAGTGCGCATTCGTTGACGGAGAACCGGCAGCAACGAATCACGCGCGTATACGCCGCCGAAGATTGCGGCCGGACTCAGCGACGGAGAATAAGTAAGTGCGTATCCGTGGAAGCTGCCGTCCGTCGTGTGCAAATCGACGAATACGTCCGGATCCCAGGCGTTGAACATGGCAAGCGAAGCGCGAGTCTCCGGCGCCTCGGCTTTTACGTAATCGCGGTTGAGGTCGAGGTTTTGCGCGTTGGCCCTCGTACCCACAAGCTCAGGACCGTTCTGCTCGGTGCGGTTCACTGACTGCGACGCAAATCGCTCGTTGCCATCTGCGTTGTAAATGGGGACTGCAATCAATACGATCGAATCGAGTGCGTTGGGATTCGGCGCAGACGTCAGATCGCGAATGAGAGCGAGGAGAGCATCTTTGCCTTCGACTTCGCCCGCGTGGATGTTCCCTTGCACGTACACGACCGGACGCCCAAGCCGCTTCGCTTCCGACGGTGACGACACTTGTGGTCGCGATGCGATGACGAACGGGATCGCCCGTCCCTCCGTAGTCTTACCAATCGACCCGAAGGTGAGCGGTGCGCCGAGCTTGCGCAGTGAATCGAGAAACTGTCGCACATCGGCGTAGTGCGAGGTCTCGCGATATCGAGTCAGCTCGGGCCGCGTGCGCGGATAGTCAGCGGCGGTGATCGGACGCTTGACCGCTGGAGCGCACGAGATCACCAGCGTCGATGCTACGAAAACAGACACCGCGGACCGAGCGGGCCGCACCACCCAACGCACTACCGTTCGCCCGGATAGAAGACTTGTCGACGACGCGCCATCTCGAGCAGTAGATCGGCCGGCTCGAAACGGCCGGGGAATCTCGCGTTCAAATCCTCGAGCCGCTGAACCACTATCTGGACGCCGAGCGTGTCCATGTAGCGGAATGGACCGCCGCGGAAGGGTGGGAATCCAATACCGAACACCGCGCCGACATCGCCGTCGCGTGGTGACTTGATGATTCCATCGCTGAGACAACGTGCTGCCTCGTTGAGCATCGACAGGACGGTTCGCTGCTGAATCTGCGCCGCCGGCATGTCATCCGGCCGTGTAGTATCAGTCGGCGTGACCGGAGCTATCGATGTAGCGACTGGAATGCTGCCGGGCGCGAGGAATAGTGCGTAGACGGACGGATCGACGTCGCCCTTCTTCCCTTCCTTGTCGTAGGTGTAAAAGCCCTTCTGCGATTTGCGACCGTAGCGCCCGGCCGTCACTACCGATTGAATCGAATTCGCAGGCTGCATCCGATCGGGGAACGCATCGGCCATGATTTTTCCGGCTTTCACCGCGACGTCGAGTCCGACTTCATCAATCAGAGTGATCGGCCCGACGGGGAAGCCGAAATCGACCAGCGCCTTGTCGATGAGGTCGACCGCGACGCCCTGGTCCATCAAAATCCCGGCTTCATTGATGTACGGAGAGAGAATGCGATTGACGTAGAAGCCGGGGCCATCGTTCACCACGATTACGGTCTTGCCGAGCCGCTTCCCATATGCAACCGTCGTCGCGACAACCTGCGGCTGCACCTGCGGTGTGGTGATTACCTCCAGCAACGGCATCTTGTGCACCGGCGAGAAGAAGTGCATTCCCAGCACTCGCTCCGGCCTGCGCGACGCCTGCGCAATCAAGCCGATAGGAATCGTCGACGTATTGCTCGCGAAGATCGCGTCCGGTCTGATAGCTGCCTCTGTTTCGCGCAGCACCTGATGCTTGACCGCCAGATCCTCGAACACCGCCTCGATCACGAGATCGACGTTGCCAAATCCGGAGTAGTCGACCGTGCCACCGATCAGGGCCATATAGTCGCTGTACTGAACTCTGGTGATCTGCTTCCTGGTAAGCCGTTCTTTCAGAACATCACGCACGGCTGCGTAGCCCTTGGCAACACGCGAATGATCGGCGTCCTTCAGTCTCACCAGGCTGCCGTGCTGCACCGCGATCGAGGCAATGCCGGCTCCCATGAATCCCGCACCGATAATCGCAATCTTGTCGATGGGCAGGGGCTCGAACGACGATACCGGTAGCTCTGGATACTGGAGCGGGTCGATTCCAGGATCTTTCTTCAGCTCGTTGGTCGCAAAGAACAGGAAGATCAGCTGCCGGGACACGTCGGTCATCGCCATCTCGCCGAACTTGCGAGACTCTTCGCGATAACCTTCGGCTATACCTTTTTCGTAACCCGTTGCGACGGCGTCGATCGCGGCAATCAGCGCCGGATAATTCCCGCGCGATTTCGCCAGCGTCTGCTCGCGGGCTTTGCGCATTACGATCGCGCGACCAGCCGGATTCCCGTCCAGCAGGACGCCTTTCAGTCCCCCCGTGTGCGACTCGCTTTTTCGTCTGCCTTCAGCGACTTCCCGCGCGCGCTGGATCGAGATCGTCCGCAAAATTGACGGATGCACCAACTCGTCGATCAGTCCGAGCTGCAACGCTTTTTTCGCGCGCACGTGCTTGCCAGTCAAAATCAGATCGAGCCCGTTCGTCAGCCCGATCTTCCTCGGCAAACGCTGCGTCCCGCCGGCGCCCGGAATCAGGCCGAGTTGCACTTCAGGCACGCCGAGAATGGTTTTTGAATGATCGGTGGCGATCCGATATCGACACGCGAGCGCGGCCTCCAGCCCTCCGCCAAGGCAAGCTCCATGGATGGCGGCAATTACCGGAACGCGGAGACGCTCCAGAGAATCCAGCAGCATCTGCCCGTCACGACTCAATCGCTCGGCGTCAGTCGCGGTTTTGAGTTGGAGGAATTCCTCGATGTCGGCGCCGGCGATCCACACGTCGGGCTTGCCGCTGATCAGAACCGCACCACGGACCGTGGTGTCCTGCTCGAGCCTGCTGAGGAGAGCGATAAACTCGTCCTTCACCGCGCGACTGAGTTTGTTCACCGATTCGTTCGGCAGGTCGAAAGTGATCACGGCGATGCCGTCAACGACTTCGACCGACAACGCCGGCTTCCAGCGCGTGCCGACCAGTCCGCCGATGGTGACTTCCGATGTCGAGCTCATTCGGTTCTCTCGACCACCATTGCGAAGCCCATTCCTCCTGCCGCGCAAACAGTCATCAGTCCAAATTGCCCGCCGCGTCGACGCAGCTCATTGAGCAGCGTCGTGGTGATGCGCGCACCGGTCGCTCCAAATGGATGACCGATGGCAATGGATCCGCCCATGACGTTGAGCTTTGCGCGATCGACTTCGCCGACGGGTTGCGTAAATCCGGCGCGCTCAGCCCAGTACTGCGATTCGAATCCCTTGAGATTGGACAACACCTGTGCAGCAAATGCCTCGTGCATCTCTACGAGATCGATGTCCTTCAGTGTCAGTCCGGCCCGCTTCAGCGCTACTGGCGCCGCCAATACGGGCGCCTGCAGCAGCTGTTCGCCCGGATCCAGCGCTGCGTAAGCATACGATCTGATGATGCCGAGTGGCGGATAGCCGAGCGATTTGGCTTTCTCCTCACTCATCAAAAGCACGCAGGCCCCACCGTCGGTCAGTGGCGATGAATTCCCTGCGGTGACGCTGCCGTACTTGCGATCGAACACCGGTTTCAGCGCGGCGAGCTGCTCATAGCTCGTGTCTTCACGAATGCCGTTGTCCGATGTGAGAACGCTGTCGAATTTTGGTGGGACATACACCGGCATTATCTCCGCCGTCAATCTGCCGTCGGCAGTTCCCGCGGCAGAGAGGCGGTGCGACCGCAGCGCGAAGTGATCCTGTTCTTCGCGCGAGATGGTGTTGAGCTTTGCCATCTTCTCCGCCGACTGACCCATTGTTTCACCAGTCGATGGCTCGGCGATCGCCGGCGTGATCGGTACCAGATCCTTCGGCCGAAGTCGCATCAGGGTCTTGATCCGCCGCGGCAGCGACTTCGCCTTGGATGCCAGCACCAGAGTTTCGGCAAAACCCTGGGAGTGGAGAATCGGAATGTTGGACAGCGACTCCGATCCGCCGGCGATGGCAACTTCCATGTGACCAAGCGCGATTTGATCGGCGGCGTCGGTGATTGCCTGATTTGCAGAAGCGCAGGCGCGACTGACGCTGAAAGCCTGCACACCCTTCGGAAACACCGGCAGCAGCGAGACCTCACGGGCGATGTTCGGCGCAAGAATCGACGGTATCACCGTGCCGAAAACGAGCCCGTTGACTTCCTGACCGTCGAGATTGGTGCGCTGCAGCAGCTCGGCGACACAAAGCTTACCCAAGTCAATTGCCGACAGCGATTTAAGGGCGGTGCCGGCTTTTGCGAACGGCGTTCGAACGCCCGCGACGATCGCCACGCGGCGCCCGTTCCCGAATGTTGCCATGGAGGGAAGTTAGACGGGCGCCAACCTTCTTTCTAGGACGTAAGCCCGTTACCCCGCGCTGCGTTCCTTCTCGAGCAGCCGCTTTTTACGATCGAGTCCCCATCGATATCCACCCAGGTCTCCGCTCTGGCGAATCACGCGATGACACGGTATCAACAGCGCAACGCGATTGTTGGCACATGCTGAGGCCACCGCGCGTACTGCACGCGGAGCACCGATCGCAGCGGCGATGTCACTGTACGATCTCGTCTGGCCGAGCGGAATTTTCTGCAGCTCGCGCCAAACTTTCCACTGGAACGCGGACGCCTGGACGTCGATAGGCACCTCGTTTCCTGCGCGATCGCCTTCGAGGGCCGCAACCACAGCCTGCACCCACCCGTGCAGATCGCCTTCCGCGACACTAAGGCGTTTCCGCTCGGCGGCCGGATATTCGTTCGCCAGTGCGTCTTCGACATCTCGTTGAGTGTCGCCGATGGTGACCGAACAGACACCACGTTCGGTGGCACCGACGAGCAGCACGCCGAGGGAGCTCTTCATCGTTACGTAGTCGATGTGCGTCCCCGCGCCACCGCGCTTGTAGGTGGCCGGAGTCATACCGAGTCGAGTCGCAGCGTCTTCGTACGCTCGACTGCTGGAACCATAGCCCGCGCCAAACAATGCTCTACTCACCGTTTCGCCTTTTCTCAACTCCGTCTTGAGCTTTTCGCTTTTTCTCGCGCGAATGTATTGCGCGGGAGTCAGTCCCACTGTTTGCTTGAACGTTCGCTGGAGGTGATACGGACTCAGGCCGGCGTGATCGCTCAGGAGCGAGAGAGTAATGCGTTCGTCGAGGTTACCGGCATGCTCATCGATATAGTCACGCGCGCGCTGGATTGCGACGTTTCCGGTCTTCGGCCGATTGGGATGGCAGCGCAGGCAGGCACGGAAGCCGGCGCGCTCCGCCCCTTCGGGCGATGAGAAGAATGCGATATTCTCGCGGTTCGGACGACGCGACGGACACGAAGGCCGGCAGTAAATGCGAGTCGTCGTGACACCGTACAAGAAATCATCGTCTGCACCGGAATCACGGTTGAGCACGGAATTCCAGGCGGTCGCTTCGTCCATCGCTTGCCGATTCGACACATTCAATTCTGTTGCGGTGTTTGGCATAGTCCCCGTCTCTGAAAGAATCATAACTGCGATGAAGGATGGCCGCTCCGGAGCAATGTCGATATCCGAATCTTGCTGTCAAATTCGGAGCTCCCCTCGTTGAATCGTCCATTCCCGGCCTATGCGCGAGCTATTTGATCGAGATTTCGACGTCCTGGTGATCGGTGGTGGAATCACGGGCTGCGGCGTGGCGCGAGATGCAGCAATGCGCGGCCTCTCGGTAGCCCTTGTCGAGCGCGACGACTTCGCGAGCGGAACCTCCGGACGGTCTTCACGCTTGATTCACGGAGGAATCCGATATCTGGAACAGGCTCGATTCAAGCTGGTTCACGAATCGATTCGCGAACGACAGATCCTGCTCACCATCGCTCCGCACCTCGTGAAGCCGTTGGCTTTTACCTGGCCGATTTATCAGGGTGCGCGAATCGGGCGCCTGAAGCTGAGCGCGGGTTTGGCTCTGTACCAACTCATGGCGCTCGGCAGATCGCATCGCCCTTCGCTCCTGGGCGTAAAGAAAACCCTGGAGCGCGAACCGTCGCTGGAGAAGAATCGTTTGAAGGGCGGCGCGGTGTACTACGACGCGGCAACCGACGACAGTCGCCTGACGGTAGCTACTGCCGTATCGGCGTCCGACAACGGCGCGGTCGTCGTCAATCACGTTAGCGCGACACGGATACTTCGCGCATCCGATAGGGCAATCGGGGCCGAACTGAGATCACAGTACACCAAGGAAAGGGGTGACGTTCGCGCGCGAGTGGTAGTGAACGCCACCGGCGTCTGGCAGAATGGCGGGAATGCGATCGATCACGGAGTTCGTTCGCGCGGCAGCAAAGGGGTTCATATCGCTGTGCCGAGGGAGCGGATCGGCAATCACGACGCAGTGACGATGATTTCTTCAGTCGACGGGAGAGTAATGTTTTGTCTTCCGGCGGGCAGGCAAGCAATCATCGGAACCACGGATACCTGGACCGACGAATCACCTGAGGCTGTCCACGCATCGACCGCCGACGTCGATTACTTGCTACGGTCGGCGAATTCGTACTTCCCGGATGCGCGGCTAACGTTCGATGACGTTGTCAGTGCGTGGGCGGGCATTCGACCGCTGGTCGCCACTCAATCGAATAATCCGACGTCAGCGTCGCGCGAGCACAGCATCGTCGCCGACGCATCCGGGGTAATCAGTGTAACTGGTGGCAAACTGACCACATATCGCGCCATGGCTGCCGAGGTAGTCGATCGCGTGCAGCAAACGCTGGGGCAGAACATGAGACGTGCGCCAACGGACACACTTCCGCTCGAAACGGAATCCAGCGATGACGAAATTCGTCGTATCGGCCAGGGTGATCCACAATTGACCGAGCCTCTCGTCGCCGGGCTGGTCTACACCCCCGCGCATCTGGTCCATGGCGTCAAGCGACGCATGGCAAAGACGTTGAGTGATCTTCTAATCCGTCGACTGCACCTCGCGTTTGAGACACGCGACCACGGCAGGGATGTCGCTTCACCGGCGGCAGAGGTCGTGGCGCCGCTGCTAGGTTGGGACGAACGCACGAAACACGCGCGCATCAGCGAATACAACGCCGATGTCGAGCGCATGTTCGCTATCTCGTAATCAGTATTGGGGGGCGCCCTGCGAATGGGCGAGCCGCAGGAATTCATCGCGGGTCTTCGGATCTTCGCGAAACACTCCACGCAATGCCGACGTGATCGTCTTGGAGTTCTGTTTTTGCACTCCGCGCATCATCATGCACAGATGATACGCCTCGATCACGACTCCCACCCCACTCGGGTGCAGCACATTGCATAGTCCCTCGGCGATTTCCTCGGTCAGCCGTTCCTGCACCTGAAGCCGTCTTGCAAAGACATCAACGATACGCGGGATCTTGGACAGCCCGACGATCTTCCCATTGGGGATATAGGCGACGTGTGCTTTGCCGAAGAAAGGGAGCATGTGGTGCTCGCACATGGAGTAGAGCTCAATGTCGCGAACCATGATCATGTTGTCATGTTCTTCGTTGAAGATCCCGCTCCCGACGACCTCCTCCGCAGACGACGTGTAACCCTGGGTGAGGAATTTCATGGCTCGCGCAACGCGCGCCGGAGTTCGAACAAGCCCTTCGCGCTCGGGATCCTCGCCAATCAGCTCGAGCTCGCGATGAACGAGAGCCTCGAATTCATGTGACCAGCGGGAATCGCCAGGGCCCCTTTCGTCAGCAGATTCGTCGAGCGACTCGGCCTTATACAAACCGATTCCCATTTATGCCTCTTGAGCTTCAACCGAGACGGGCGGCGGCGGTTGTAGCAACAGCGCTCGCGCCAGCTCCAGTTCAGTTTCAAGGTTTTGACGATCACGATTGATCGTCGCCATTGCGCGACGTTTTCCGCCTGCCAGATAGGAGACCGCGCAGTCCAGTTTTTCTACACTGCCATCCACGAGCGTGGAGTCCCAGCGCTCGACGTGTCCGGTGTAGCCGATCTGAACAGCGTCATAGTGCGCACTCCAGAAAAACGGAATGTCGTCGAAACGATCGCGATGACCGAGCATGTTGCGGGCAACAACCTGTCCTTGTCGCTCCGCGACGACCCAATGCTCGATTCTAATGCGCTGTTCGGAATAAGCATCCGGATAGCGTGCGACATCGCCGGCAGCGAAGATGCCTTTGACACTGGTCTCGAGGAACTCGCTCACGGCAATGCCGCGATCGATGGTGAGTCCGGCGTCTTCACCTACTTTGACGTTTGGGCGAACCCCAATTCCAGCAATCACGATGTCAGCGTCGATTCTGCTAAAGTCGTCGAGCTCCACACTGCCTTCATGAATTGCGCTGACACTGTGGCCGAGGTGAAATGTGACACCTTTGTCCTCGTGCACCTTCTTGATCAAAGTACCGAGCTCCCTGCCAAGCACCCGCTCCAGCGGCAGGGCCTCCGGAGCAACGACGTCGACTTTCAGTCCACGCGTGGTCAATGAAGCGGCGACCTCGAGCCCAATGAAGCTCGCGCCAACCACGAGTGCTTTTTGGCCAGGTTTGGCGCGCTCGATGATGGTGCGGCAGTCGCGCAGGGTACGCATGTAGAGAATTCGCTCAGCACCCTGGATCGACAGTCGTACTGGAGTTGCTCCCGTCGCAATGAGCAGGCAGCCATATCGCCGACTGGATCCATCGCTCAGTTGAATAGTGCGTGCCTTCGTGTCGACCTTGTCCACCTCGACGCCCGAAAGAATCTCAATGTGCTGCGCCTCGTAGAAATCGCGCGGATGCAGCGGTAGCCACTCCTCGGGTGCATTGCCAGCGAGAAAGTCCTTTGAGAGATTCGGTCGATCGTACGGCGCATCCGGATCCGTATCGACCATCGTTATCGGCCCGCGATACGCCTCACGGCGTAGCATCTCGGCGCATGCGTTCCCGGCCGCTCCCGCACCGATTATGACAACTGATTCGGGGCCATTGACCGGGTTTGCCTCATAAATCACGCGATCAGGCAAACGCGAGCCGCGCGTGGTGAGGGAGCGTTTCCTGAGCTGGCCATGATCGCGTTTGCGTAAAACACGCACGCGATTGTTTTCGACAACGACGTCGTACGACGGCAAGTCGTTCAACGCCGGCGCATGCGAGGCGGCACCGTTGTGCAGCTCGAAACACGCGTGATGCCAGGGACAGCGCAGGGTTTCGCCAACAAGAACTCCCTGGTCGAGTGGCGCGCTATAGTGCGTGCACTTGGCGCCGACGGCGAACCAGTTTACCTGCGCGTGAACGAGCAGGACCGGCTCGCCGAAGGCGTGACCGGCCATTAGTTGGCCGGGCGCGAGACCGGAAGCATCGATGCCCGCCTCCAGATCGGGCCCGGTCAACTCATCGGAGTGTCCGCTCACTTCAGGTTGTTGAGAAGCGCTTGCGCACGATCCCGGTGCGCGACGAAAGCAGGAGCGACCTTCGTTTCCAGGTCTTTGAGTTGCGCATTTTGAGTAGCGGGAAGGAGCGTCTTCGTCACCGCATCGATAACGGCGTCATGGAAATCTACTTCGTGTTGCAGGAACACTCGGTCGAATGCGGCACCATTCAAAGAGCGGAGCTTTGCCATCGCCGCGACGTGCGCCTTGGCCAGTGCAAAATCGCTGGGCACGGTGGGCGTCACCTTGAGCGAAGCCGCGAGGTCGCGACCCTGCTGTCTGACGGCCTTGTGATCCCGCTGCAGCATCTCGGCAAATTCATGGATGTCGTGGTTCTTCGTCTTCTTCTCGGCGAGGGCGCCGGTCTCGATGTCGTAGGTGTTCGCCGCATCAAAGATGGCGACGATAGTCGGGTCGTCGATCGCTTTGCTCTGAGCGCCGAGTGCAACGGCGACAAGTGCACCAAAGATGGCGAGTGAGCTGTAAGCAATGAGACGACGGATTGACGTGCGCATTCGGGTCCTCCAAAGGTTGATCTGTCAGGTGCCACGTCAACCCTATCCGAGGCCAGTTTATATGTCAAGGTTTCCTTTGACTTATTCGGTGAACGGCGTTAAAGTGCAGGTAAATGCCCGATAGCCACCGCCCAACGAAAACATCCGATCGCACGCGCGGTCGACTGCTCGCGCTGCTGCGCGAAGGATCGTGGACCGTCGACGACCTGGCCGATCACCTGGCTCTAACCGACAATGCCGTGCGCTTTCATCTCGACGCGCTCGAGAAGGCCGGCACGGTGGAGAAGAGCGGGATCAGGCGCCTTGGAGTTGGCCAACCGGCAGTGCTTTACTCGCTCAGCACCTCGGGCGACGAAGCATTCTCGAAGGCATACGCACCGGTGCTAATCGCGACCCTCGCGGAACTGCGAGAACGCATGACCCCGCCGGAGCTGATGCGGCTGCTCAAGCGCATCGGCAAGCGTCTCGCTCGCGGTGCAGGCTCTGTCAGCGGATCGATGGGAACGCGGGCGAGCCGTGCGTCGCAGCTACTCAACGATTTGGGTGGCGTAACTGTCGTTGAAAAGAAAACCGACGGTTACACCATTATTGGTCGGGCTTGTCCGTTGGCGCGCGCAGTAGAAGAGGATCACTGTGTTTGCGCAGCCGTGACTTCGCTCGTTGCCGATGTCGTCGGAGCAGAAGTAGTGGAGCGTTGCGATCGCTCGGGCCGTCCCAAGTGCCGGTTTGATATCACGACCGGCACATAGACCCGAGCAATCGCTCGCGGTTAATCGCCCTACTGGACCGTTATGCTGCCGGCCATCGCGGCGCCGTGCACCGCGCAGTGATAGTTGTAGGTGCCGGCTGCGCTGAACGTACGCGAATAGCTTCCCTGATCCTGCGTCGGCGAGCTCAAGCCATCATCGAACGTCACACTATGTGACACGCAGGTCTGACCCGCGTAGACGTCTCCGGTGCAGGTGTTCCACGCCCACTGCACAGTGGAACCCACAGCGATCGATTTGTTCGCTGGACTGAAGCTGTTGTTGCTGACCGTGATTCCGTTCGCCGGTGGCGGAGTATTGCCACCACCGCCCGGGGGCGGGCTAGTGACCGACGAACCACCGCCTCCCCCGCCACCACACGCGGCAAGACCCACAACCGCCAGCGCGACTAGAACTGCTCTCATGTGTAACGTCTCCTTTTTGCAGCGATACTCAGGAGACGCTAGTAACCGGCTTTCGCGGCTACAAGCGCGTAAGCGCTATACAGCGGTGGATGACTGCTATTCCACGGCGAGTGGCAAGGCCAGACTCACCGAGTCAGCAGAGTGTCAGGCAGCGTCGTGGATTGTTTTCAGCTCGACAATCTTCAAGCGCCGCGTCACAGCGGGCAACTTGAGCACGACGGTTTCACCCACACTGCGACCGACCAGTGTGCGACCGATCGGCGATGACATGCTGACGTGTCCTTCCTCGAATTCGACTGAGTCTCCGAAAACGAGGTTGTACTTCTCGCGCTCACCGGTCTTCTCGTCCTGCACTACGACATGGGAGCCGAGCCCGACTTTGTCCGACGGAATCTGGGACACGTCGATCTGCGACAGCTTACTCAGACGCTGACGCAGTTGACCGAGCCGAGCCTGCACGAATTGCTGGCGCTCGAGGGCTGCCTTGTATTCGCTGTTCTCGCGCAGATCGCCAAGCTCCACCGCTTTTCTGATTTCCTGCGGCAGGACGACGTTCAGCTCGTGCTGAAGTCGCTCCGCTTCCTCTCCCAGTTTTTGCTTCAGCTCGTCGATCATCGCAGCCCGATTCCTGCCGGCGGTGGCACTCAAAAAACAAGCGCCCGACCCCAGATAGGCCGGGCGCACCTCTGCAAGCTAGAGGGTCGCGACTGGCGGTCAAGATGTAGCGTTATCTGTGCTGGGGTAGCTTCGAATCTGTCTGATCGCTCGCGGCCGGCTCGGCCGACGATTTCTCGTATTCCTGTCTGAGCCTCGTCATCATCTTCTCGCGCCTGTCAAACAGTCGCTTGAGTGGCCGCGGCTTGTGCCGCGCAAAGGCGTACGACGTCAGCAACGGCAGTGCGACTGTCGAATCGAGATAGCAGACGACTGCATCCGGCAGTCGATCAGGATCGATCTTCCCCCAACTCACAGCTTCGGCGGGCGTTGCGCCGGAAAGGCCGCCGGTGTCCGGCCTGGCATCAGTGATCTGCAGGAAATAGTCGTGGCCTTTCTCATCGATCCCCAGCACCTCCTGGATCTGCGGCTCGGTCTGCAGCATGAAGTTCTTGGGGCTGCCGCCGCCCAGGATCATCACACCGCTCCTGCCACCTCCGCGTTTGGCGTCGAGCACAATCGACGCGGTCTCGTTGACGTCGAGATTTGGATCCAGAACGAGCTTGTTTCCGTCGAGCGTGACCGCCGCGATGTTCATCCCAATCGAGCTGTCGCCAGGTGACGACGTATAAATGGGAACCCCCGCATTGTACGCGGCCGACAGTAGCGACTTCTGTCCGATCCCCAACGCCTTTTCGCGCTCTCGCACGTACTTGCCCGCCAGATTGTGGAACTCGGCACTCGACATCGGCCGCTGAAATTCCTCGCCGGTTATGATCTTCCTGAAAAAAGCATCCGTCGACAGCAAGACGTCGTAATCGAAGAAAATGTCGTAGATGCGAACGACACCTTCTTCGCGGAGGACCACGTCGGACTCCTGGGCGTTGCCACGGTGCATCGCCAGTCCGAGACCGAAGTGGGTGTCGTGGTAGAGATTCGCGCCGGTGGAAATGATCCAGTCCACGAAACCCGCTTCGATCAACGGAATCAGCGCCGACATGGCGAGCCCTGCGGGAGTCAACGCGCCGGTAATCGAGAGCCCGACAGTCACATCGGCATCGAGCATCTTATCGGTAAAGAGCTGACAAGCTTCGCGCAAACGCGCTGCGTTGTATGCGAGATACGTCCCTTCGATCAGCTCAGCGACTGTCTCCTTGCCGTCGATGCGACGCGGATCGATTCGCTGCCCACGAAGAAAGCGACTGGTCTCGTGCGCGGTGTGCTGCTGGCCGCGCTTCTCTCGCTGCTCAGCGGCGAGTTTTTGCTGCGCCTTCGGACCCGCCGCGGAGGCCTTGCCGTGTCGCGATGCCTTGAACCCCCCGCGATCTCTCTCGGTAGCTCGCTTCCCCCTTCCCCCTTCCCCCTTCCCGCGTTTGCCGTTGTTATTGCTTTTTGCCATCGCTTCTGCGCTCGGCGCGCTGCTCGTACTGATCGCCGCCGGTCATCCCTATCGACTTGTAAGCCGAAATGATCGCCTGAGCGGCCTCGGCAGGGTCGTCAGTGACTAGCATCAGGTCGAGATCGCCGTCGGAGATCTTGCCTTCGCTCAGGACGCGAGCGTGTAGCCAACGCAGCAGTCCTGCCCAGTAGTAGCGACCGAACAGAATCACCGGGAAACGATAGATCTTGCCGGTTTGAATGAGTGTCAGCGCCTCGAACAGTTCGTCGAGAGTGCCGAATCCGCCGGGGAAAATGACGAACGCCACCGAGTACTTGATGAACATCGTCTTGCGGACGAAGAAGTACTTGAAGTTGATGAGCGTATCGACGTACGGATTCGCGCCCTGCTCAAACGGCAACTCGATATTGCAGCCGATCGAACTGCCACCACCGAGCTGAGCACCTTTGTTGCCCGCTTCCATGATTCCCGGGCCGGCGCCGGTGATGATCGCGAAACCCGCTTCAGCGAGCAGTCGCGCGGTTTCCACGGCCGCATCGTAGTGCGGATCATCCGGGCCGATTCTCGCTGATCCGAAGATCGTCACCGCCTTGTCTACCGATGCGAGCGTGTCGAATCCTTCGATCACTTCGCCCATGATGCGCATCACCCGCCACGGGTCGGTGCGCGTGAAATCAATGCGCGGCCCTGGCTGCTGCAGCAGTTTCTGATCTTCAGTGACCGCCATCGGCGCCTCGCGAATGGAGTCGTCGACGGTGCGAGTGGCGCCCGATCTGCGACCATCCTGCTGGGATGGAGGAGTGCGACCGGCTTTGAGATGGCCTTCTTCGGTGCGCTCCTTGAATCCCTGCAGTGCTTTTCGCTCGGCGGAGCGCATCACTTCGGGAGTGAGCTTCTTTCCGCCGGCGGTCCGCGCTTTCGTCGATCGCGAGGCAGCGGGTCTGGCCGGGGCATCGCTTTGGCTTTGCTTATCTTTGCTCGTCTTCATTTCTCGCCGCTCAAGCGGGCGTCAGCTCTTTCGATTGGAAAGGTAAAGTTGCGTGCGACTGCACAAAGCCCGCCAGCCAACGGCGCGCAGGTAGTTGTCATCATAGCGGATGGGGTGCGACCAGACGTTCTGACCGCTGCCATCGATCGCGGCGATTTGCCCGCGCTCGCTGCGCTACGCAACGAAGGTAGTCTGTCGACGATCACCTCGGCATTCCCTTCCGTCACAGGTCCTGCGTACGCTCCGTTTCTAATGGGAAGATACCCGGGCGACATCGGCTTGCCGGGACTCCGTTGGTTCGACCGCACACGCCGCATCGGCCGACTCTCGGGATTTGCGCGCAGCTATGTCGGCATCGACATGCGATTCGTGGATCGCGACATCGATGCGGCGTCACCGACGATCTTCGAGCTGGCGAAGCCGAGCTTCGGCGCGCTCAGCGTGATCACGCGCGGCCTGCGTAGACGGGACCGCGTCGGCCAGAGTCCTCGTTTCATCGCGCGCGCGGCGACGACTCACTTTCGCGGCAACGTGCGCGGCTGGTTGGCAATCGACCGCGCTGTTGGAGAAAGAGCTGCGCATCGGCTGCGGACCGAGCGCACGCGATACGCGTTCGTTGCGCTGACCGGCGTCGACAAGACGTCGCACGCCCGGGGGCATGACGATTCGATTGTCGCTAGCGCGCTCTCGATCGTCAATGACACTGTCGCGGAGATCCGCCACGACGCAGAACGCGAAGGCAGGTGGGAGAAAATGCACCTCTGGGTTGCCAGCGATCACGGACACTCGCCGGTGCGACAGCATGAGGATCTTGCTGGATTGATCGATGAGTGGGGCTATCAGACGCTCGCGCATCCCTGGGCGTTCAACCCCACTGCGGACGTTGCGGTGATGGTAAGCGGTAACGCGATGACGCACCTCTATGTCGACCTCGAGCGTACCACTCGGGCATGGTGGCCCGCGATCCGCGATCGGTGGCAGCCACTCGTCGATCGATTGCTGGCGCTGCCATCCGTAGACCTGGCGATCTTGCCTACCGCGCCGAATTCGTGCGAGGTCCACGCCCGGGGGCGTGGCCAGGCGATTCTGACCTGGCAGGAATTGCGTTACACCTACACGCCGGTAACGGGCGATCCGTTGTCCGTCGGAGTGCGCGAGTCGATCGACGAGGGCAGTGCCTATGATCTGACTCGAAACACCGATTATCCGGACTCGATTGTCCAGATCGCGCACCTCGCAACGGCGTCACGCAGTGGTGATGTCATTCTTTCAGCGGCGCGAGACTGGGACTTTCGCGCGCGGTACGAACCCATTCCGCACGTTTCGTCTCATGGAGCGTTGCACCGCGATCATATGCTGGTGCCGCTGCTGATCAACCGGAAACCGAAACAGCAGCCGCGTCGGACCGTTGACACAATGCCGAGCGCGTTAGCAGCGCTCGGCATTGCAGTTCCAGCCAACCTGGACGGAGTGTCGTTTTTCTAGCGACTACTGAACGGTGAGCGAACCCGTCATGCCGGGGTGAATCGTACACTGGAAACCGTAAGTGCCGGCGGTGTTGAATTTTCTGGTGTGCGTACCGGTACTGAACTGATCTATGTTGCCGATGCCGTCTCCCTGTTGGGCAGCCGTCCTGCCTGTGGCATCGTTCCACGTGACGTTGTGAAGCGTGCCAGTGTCGTTCTGCCAAATCACGGTGGTCCCTACCGCCACAGTCAGGGTAGCGGGCGAGAATTTGTTCGCGATCGTCATGCAGAATGTGTTGGCGGGACAGGTTCCTCCTCCGCCTCCGCCTCCGCCGCCACCACCGCCACCACCCGTGCCCGTTGAATCACTGCCACCACAACTTGCGGTCACCAGCGCAAGAACCAACGCACTCGACAGACCAAAGATTTTCCTCATCCTACCTCCTCGTCGCTACCACTCAGGTTCGGAGCCGGCCGCAGACGGGAACTACACGCGGCTCGGGCTCTCTAATAAGAAGGATGGACCGGCGAGGCGCAAAGTAGGGTCGGCAATCGTATGAAGCCGGCGCGTGAGGAGCAGCAGAGCCGGGGCGAACGGTACCTTTCGCTAGTCTTTCATTGAACAAGTGTATAACCGCCAATCCGACTCGGGGGCTGCAACCGCGGCGATGTAGCCAGGTCTCGGTGCAAACAATCGGTGAGTCAGCGTTGGCGAATTGTTGGCGTTCCCTGACCAGACTCCCTTTCCTTCAGCCTTGAGACGGGCTTCGCGCACGACCCAGGAGCGCAGGAATTCGGCGTTTCGTTTGTCCTCAGGCGTCTCGGCCAGCGTGCGCAACTCGGCATCGGACATGAAGCGCTGAGCCACATCGAGTAATCGACGAACGGGACGCTCATTCTCGACATCGATGCCGACTGGCCGATCGGGAGAGAAAGCGAACACGCCAAGATCCGCCGAGTGCGAGATGTTGAATTGGAGGTCGTCACGGTCGGCGAGAGCAGGCTTGCCTGACGGGCCGTACGTGAAGCGAAGTTTCCTCGCATCGGTGCCAGTGAAACCGGAGAGCAGGTTGCGGAGAATCCCACGCGCGACCACGTAACGTCGCGCGGCAACCGGGTGCAGCGACGTCGAATGCTCGACCTCCTCGCGTGGCATCCGGGAGGCGAGCTCGGAGTAGCGTTCCTCGTTGACAACGAGCGAAGCCACCCAGACCTGGACTTCGTCCGTCATCAACTCAAGCGATGTCAATGATGCTGACCTCAGATTTGCCACTTGCGATTTTGAGAATGCCGACACTGGCGGACAGGTTGAAGCGCCGCGGTCCAGCGGCTCCCGGGTTCACAAATAGCTGATCGCCTATTCGCGTCACAAGCTGACGATGCGAATGACCGTAGATCACAACGTCATTATCGTATCGCGCCGCGAGACGTTCTGGCGTCGGGCTGCCGACCTCATTGCCATGACTGACGTGAATTCGCACTCCATCAATCTCCATTTCAATGCTGTCGCTCAATTCCGGCATTGCCGGTGGATCAGTATTGCCGAACACGGCTCGCACTGGAGCGATGAGCTTCAACTCCTCGAGGATTTCTGCACCGCCAACATCACCAGCGTGTAGAATGAGCTCCACTCCCTTGAGGGCTTCGTGCACTGCTGGGCGAACAAGGCCGTGCGTGTCGGAAATGAGTCCGATGAGGCGGGGAGTGGTCGGCATCGCTCCTTCTATATATTAGGAGACGAATGCCGTGGCTACGACTCGCATTGCGATTGACAGCTCGTTCGATCCGCCATCCGCGACTCGCGGCTGATCTCATTCGGATCGCCTGGCGCTTCCGATCGAGGACCTGGTACCGCCACTTCCCGTTTGTTCCCGTTCCCGACTCCACTTATTTACGCTGGCGCATGTATACCGCTTATGGTGACTACACCGCGGTGCCCTCGGTCACTGACGTTGAGCGTTATGCGCATTGGGCGGTGAACAACGAATGATTGCTGCGGTCGCCGAGATGACTTCAGTGGAAAACCTGATCAAGGCGCAGGCGTACGGACTGGGCTTCGACCTCGTCGGCATCACGCCGCTTGGCCCGATGGAAACCGCCGAGAACTTCGACGCATGGATCGACAAGGGCTACGCTGGAGAAATGGAGTATTTGGCTCGCGGCGCTGACAAACGCCGCGATTCGCGTTTGGCTTTCCGCGGAGCGATCAGCGCAATCGTCGTCGGCTTGAACTACGGAGGCCGCGAAAAAACGGGCCCCGTCGCGCGATACGCACGGGGTGACGACTACCATGACGTGATGATGGATCGACTCGCCCAGCTGCATCGCTGGCTCGAGGCGGAGACCGGCCGACCGATCCGAGGCAAACCTTACGTCGACACGGGGCCAGTTCTCGAGCGTGATCTCGCGCGGCGCGCCGGACTCGGCTGGTTTGGCAAAAACACCAACCTCGTCAACCCCGGCCTCGGTTCGTTCTTTTTCATCGGCGCACTCGTCGTCGATGTAAACCTCGTGGCCGACAGTCCATTCGAGGCGGATCGGTGCGGTCGCTGCACGCGCTGTCTCGATGCTTGCCCCACCGGTGCGTTCGTAGATGAGCGGGTGCTCGATGCGACTAAATGCATTTCGTATGTAACCATCGAGGCGAAGGGCGAGATTCCCGTCGGCTTGCGCGAAAAGCTCGGCGGCCTCGTCTACGGTTGCGACATTTGTCAGGACGTCTGTCCGTGGAACACGCGATTCTCGCAGGAGCTGAGAGAAGATTCATTCAAATCGCGTGAATCACTCGGAGCCAGGGATGCGCGCACGTTGGCAATCGACATTCTGCACCTGGACGACGAATCCTTCCGTTCATCGTTCCGCGGTTCCCCAATGAAGCGCGCCAAACTCCGCGGGCTAAAGAGAAACGCGGCTGTCGCCCTCGGTAACACTGGCACTGGAGCGGATATCGCGACGCTCGCCGCCGTCGCGGATGACAAGGATCCGATGGTCGCCGAGCACGCGCGTTGGGCGATTGCGCGCATCGCCGAGCGAGACAGCGCAAACTGACATTTAGCTTACAAGAGCGCGCTTGCAACCAGTTCGCGTTTCCATACGTTCAAGCACTAGTCACATGAAACACCTTGCATTGCTAATCTCCGCTGCGACTTTGACGAGCGGAAACGTCGTTGCATCCGCGCAAACCCTTCCGACATTCACCCAGGCCGATGTCCGCTTCATGCAGGGCATGATCGGGCACCACGCTCAGGCATTGGCGATGGTGGCGCTGATTCCTTCACGCACCAATCGGCCGGATATCCGCGCGCTCGGTGAACGCATCCGAGTCTCGCAGCAGGACGAGATCTCACTAATGAAACAGTGGCTGCGCGATCGGCATCAGGAAATTCCATCGACCAACATGTCGCACGGCGACGCGAGCGCGCATTCGATGCAGATGCCTGGCATGTCGATGTCCGACACGCTGATGCCGGGAATGCTTACAGCGCAGCAGATCACCGAGCTGACGAATGCCAAAGGCGCGGAGTTCGAGGCGCTTTTTCTCAAGGACATGATTCAGCATCATGGAGGCGCACTGACAATGGTTGCCAGGCTGCTGAACACCACCGGGGCAGGTCAGGAGCCGGAGGTGTTCCGCTTCGCGGCGGAAGTAGACACCGACCAACGCGCTGAAATCGCGCGCATGAGCGCGCTCCTGAACGCTATGCAGCCGAGCTCAACGACTCGCTAATCGACCCACCCACAAGAGAGAATGCACATGAATGGAGCAAGAATGACTCTGTTGAAATCGCTCGCCCTGACGGTGGTGGTCGCGAGCGTCGCTATCGCGCAGGAGACACAGGTAATCGCGACGAGCAATGACCCGCGCATCGGCCTCAAGCCGGGATTGGAGGATGCGGCCACAGCTGCGCGCAATCTCGAGCTGATCGGTCACGTCGACAGGCTGACAAACTTCGGCGACCCGAAAGATCCTGGAAGTTTTGGATTCCTCAACGGTGACCTCGGGTTTATCGGCAACTACGTCTTCCAGGGTGGATTCAACGGATTGCAGGTGTGGGACATCTCCAATCCCGCGCGCCCGACGCTTCGCACCTCGATGGTTTGCCCGGGTGGTCAGGGTGATGTCTCCCTGTACAAGAATCTTCTCTTCATGTCGGTTGAAGAGACGCGTGGTCGGCTCGATTGCGGGGGTCAGGGCGTGAGCGATACGGTGAGCACCGAACGGTTTCGCGGCATCAGAATCTTTGACATCACCGATCTCGATCATCCGAAACAGATCGCGGACGTTCAGACTTGCCGCGGCTCACACACTCACACTCTTGTGGTCGATCCCAGGGACGCCAACAACGTCTACATCTACGTCTCGGGCACCGGACCGGTGCGCTCCGGATCGGAGCTGACCGGTTGCAACGCCGACTCGTCACTCAACGACACGACGACGTCGCTGTTCAGGATCGACGTGATCAAAGTCCCCGTTGCCGCGCCACAGAATGCGCGGATCGTCAGCTCGCCACGCATTTTTGCCGATTCCGCCAACGCCGTCCTCGGCTTGTGGAAGGGTGGCACGCACGGTCCCGGAACGCAGTCGACGTCCCAGACCAACATGTGCCACGACATCACCGTGTACAGCGCGCTCAACCTTGCCGCTGGTGCGTGCTCGGGAAATGGAATCCTCCTCGACATCAGTGATCCGGCGAATCCGAAGCGCATCACCGCAGTCATGGACCCGAATTTCGCCTACTGGCATTCGGCGACGTTCAACAACGACGGCACCAAGGTTCTGTTCAGCGACGAGTGGGGTGGAGGCATGGCGCCGCGCTGCCGCGCGACCGACAGCCCGCGCTGGGGCGCTGACGCGATCTTCACTCGCTCGGGTAACAACCTGAATCTCGCCGGCTATTACAAGCTGCCGGTTGCCCAGACGGAGCAGGAAAACTGTGTCGCGCACGATGGCTCGCTCATTCCTGTTCCTGGCCGCGACATCATGGCGCAGGCATGGTATCAGGGCGGCATTTCCATTTTCGATTTCACCGATGCCGCGCATCCGAAGGAGATCGCTTTCTTCGATCGCGGCCCAATGGATTCGACCAAGCTCATATTGGGCGGCGATTGGTCAGCCTACTGGTACAACGGTCATCTCTACGCCTCGGAGATCGATCGTGGGCTCGACGTCCTCGATCTAAAGCCGAGTGATCAGCTATCGCAGAACGAGATCGATGCGGCGAAGCTGATTCACTACGACCTGTTCAATCCACAGAACCAGCCGAAGTTCGTGTGGCCGGCAAGTTTCGTCGTCGCGCGCGCCTATCTCGATCAGCTCGTGCGCAACAAGGGCATTGCCGCCAATCGTTCAACGGCGATCGCGCGCGATCTCGATCGCGCCGAGAAGGCGAAAGGCACGAGTCGAAAGACTGCGCTAACCAGGTTGGCAAGCAGTCTCGATCAGGATGCGAAGACAGCCGCGGATGCAGCCAAGGTGCAGGCTCTCGCTTCAGCGGTTCGCGATCTGGCTAGGTAGTTTCGCTTTGCGGTATCCGCCGCAGCGATATAGAACAGGCCGCCTGCAAATCCAGGCGGCCTTTTCTTTACTCGGAGACTTGCCTGACGTCTGGCACCAGATCCCGCACCGCATCACGCAGGTACTGAGTCGCGTCATCGTGGTGTGACGGATCCCATTCTTCAGCGAGCTCCTCGAGGTGCGCACGCCTCGCATCCACCAACCGCTCGAGCACTCGGCAGCCGGTTGGGGTCAGCTCAGAATGTCGGTTTGAATCAGCGCGCGGAATCGTTAACAGGCCGCGGCGACGCAACTCCTCGAGCGCTCCCTGGGCGCTGCGGTCACTGATTCCTCGGCTATGCGCCAGCTCGTGTGGAGACACTGTGGGCTGCACTTCAACCTGAACGAGTAGCCACGCTGCGAGCGGGCTCAACGTCTCGCCGGCCCGCTGAACGATCTTTTCAATATGCGCGCGCTGCACGTCACGATCCGCCAGTGACGACAGTGCCGCATACAGCCGCCTTGCAGCGGCACCTTCGTCCGCGGGTCGCGCGAACGTTTCCCCCGCTTCGTTACCGAGATCGCTCGCGCTCGCCGCTACAGTCGCGCGCAATGGCCGCTCCGGCAGCAACCAGGTCATGACAAATCCGATGGCGCATACGACAGCAGCGACGAAGAACATCGAATCGAGCGACGCGGTAAATGCCTGGGCGTACGTAGTTCGTACAGCTGGCGGTAGCTGAAGTACTGCTTGGACTGTGATGTTGTGCGCCCCACTACCCGCCGGCAGCAGCCTCGCCAGATTCGCCTCCAATCGCGAGGCGAAAATGGCGCCGAGTATCGCGGTGCCAAGCGAACCGCCAATCAGGCGGAATAACGTCGCACCGGACGTCGCGACGCCCAGGTCCTGATAGTTGACTGCGTTTTGCACGGCGATGACCAGCACCTGCATCACCATTCCGAGGCCAACGCCAAGCACGAGCAGCAGCAGCGACGCGGTGGTAGTTGTACTATCCGGACTAAGTCGCGAGAGAAAGTACAATCCGGCCGTCATGACGGCAGTTCCGAGCAGGGGGAAGATTTTGTAGCGACCAGATCGGCTTATCAGCTGGCCAGATCCGATCGACGTCACAAGCATTCCCGCCATCATCGGCAGCATTTGCAATCCAGACGCGGTTGGAGTCTCACCTTTCACAACCTGCAGAAAGAGCGGGAAGTAGGTGACTGATCCGAAAAGCGCGAAGCCGACGATGAGTCCGACCGCCGAAGTGATGACGAAAGTGCGCTGCCGGAACAATCGCAGCGGTAGCACTGGCTCAGCGGCCTTGTTCTCGATGGCGGTGAACAGTACGAGCGCCAGCACCGACACGAGAATCAGGCCAATCGAGAATGGCGAAGACCACGGATAGGTCGTCCCGCCAAGATCCGACAGCACCGTGATCGCGCTGAGCACGACGGCGAGCAGTCCGGCGCCCGCGTAATCGATCGCGCGAAATGCACGCCGGGCAATCGACGGCAGCGTCGAGGCTAGTACGACCAACGCTGCAATGCCGACCGGCAGATTGATGTAGAAGATCCACCGCCACGACCAGTGAGTCGTGAAGTATCCACCGAGCAGCGGACCGGCAATGCTCGAAAGACCGAACACCGCGCCGAAAATTCCCTGGTACCGGCCCCGTTCTCGCGGCGGCACGATGTCGCCAACCACTGCCTGCGTGCTGACGACCAATCCGCCGCCACCAAGGCCCTGCACAGCGCGGAACATGATCAGCTGCGTCATGTTCTGACTAAGCCCGCACAGCGCCGAACCAATCAGAAAAAGAATGATCGCCGACTGCAGCACGATCTTTTGGCCGTAGAGATCACCGAGCTTGCCGTAAACCGGCGTGACGATCGTCTGCGCCAGCAAATAGCCGGTGACGACCCACGACAAATGCTCGAGACCGCCGAGCTCGCTGACGATTGTTGGAAGCGCGGTTGAGACGATCGTCGAATCGAGTGCGGCGAGCAACATCGCCAGCACCAGACCGCTGAACGCGATCAGGATTTGTCGATGGCCGAGCGCGGCCGGCGGCGCGACCGCCTCGTCAGCAATCGCTGTTTCTGTCATTCAACGTCGTGTCAGGCTCGCTATCAGGCGGCCTTGGTCACCGGCTTACGCACGGCCAGTTGCAACAGGCCTCCGATTACGCCGACTGCCAGAACGATCCAGGTAAGGCCGGGCGTTTCCCACCGCTGCAGTCGGAGCGCATAGTCAAGCGAGTATCGGCCTGGCCCAGTTAACGCGAGCGCCAGCGCCGCAACCGCGAACATCAGCGGATGTTCGATGCCATTGGTGGAAACGAAGAACGGGTTGGCCTTGTGGACGGTGATCATCGCAACAATCATCACCGAGATCATCAGTGCCGGACCAACAGGTCCAAGAAGCCCCAGCGCGAGCAGGAGCCCGCCAACAAACTCGGCGAGCGCAGCAGCGGTCGCGAAGCGACTACCAGGTCGAAAGCCGATGCTCTCCAGCCAGCCTGCGGTTCCAGCCAATCCGTAGCCGCCGAACCACCCGAAAAGTTTTTGCGAGCCGTGAGCCGCGAAAATCAGCCCGAAGACGAGTCGGATGACAAAGAGTCCGAGGTCGAGAAGCTGAGTGTCGATCGCATCTGTGGAAGGCATGGTGACATCTCCGCGAAAGCCGATAGAGTGAATGTTTAGCACGGCGGTCGACAGCGACTGACCGTTACGACAGATCAAAAATCAGTCTGGACTGTTGGTCCCCAGAATTTTGAGTGCGAGACAAGCGGCGCCAAAGCCGTTATCGATGTTCACGACCGCAACGCCAGGACTGCAGCTGGCCAGCATCGTGTTCAAGGCAACGACGCCACCTTGGGCAACGCCTGTGCCGACAGACGTGGGAACGCCGATTACAGGCGAGCGGAGTAGTCCGGCAACAACAGCGGGCAGCGCGCCGTCCATGCCAGCAGCGACGATGCACACCCGAGCCGCAGCAAGCTCGGGCAGAATCGACTGCAGGCGATGAATGCCGGCCACCCCGACATCGAAGTGAGTAGCGGTCGGTACTCCCATCGCCTCCAGCGTTGTCGACGCTTCGAGCGCAACAGCGATGTCTGCAGTACCGGCGGTGATTACCGGCACGGGTGCGATGTCCCGTTTCGGCCGCGGGTTACGGACCGCCATGCGCGCTTCACGATGGATCGTCGCGAATTCCTCGAGGACGTTCATTTGCTCGTCGCTCAGTCGCGAAGCGATACGGAGCTCCGGATTGTTCTCGAAGATCTCGCGCAAATGCACTGCCGTCTTGCCCGGCCCGTAGACGACCTCGGGAACGCCCGTACGCGCTTCCCGCTCCTTGTCCCAGCGAACGTGTTTCATGTAGCGGCCAGAGGGAGCGAAAGACTGCCGCTCTGCAATCCGCCGAGGTCCAACGCGACGAACCTGAAGCCAGCCTTGCGACAGACGCTACGCAGCTCGTCGCGCAGCGGATCCGACACGACTTTCTCGAACAGCGCTGGTGGCACCTCGATGCGCACCACGGTCTCGTGCCAGCGTGCGCGTGCCGGCCAGACATCGTGCGCGCGCAGAAACTCTTCCACTTGCTCGATCTGTTGCAAACGCTCCGGCGTCACTTCGATCCCCACTGGTATTCTGCTCGCCAGACACGGAGCTGCAGGTTTTTCGGCGTTGGACAAGTTCCATTGGCGTGCCAGCGCTCGCACGTCGGCTTTACCGAAGTTGGCATCGACGAGTGGCGCGACGACCCCGTGCTCCATCGCGGCGCGGAGTCCCGGCCGATGCTCGCCGAGGTCGTCGAGATGCGTTCCGACGAACATGACTTCAGTATCTCCGCGAGATGCCGCCAGCTGCTGCACGGTTTCGTACAGCGACGTCTTGCAGAAATAACAGCGGTCGCCGGCGTTAGCGCGGTATCCGGTCAACTCGATTTCGTTGGTCTCGACTTCCTCAATCGTCGCGCCGATCTCAGACGCAATGCGATGTGCCTCGGCGCGCTCACTCGCAGCGAGCGATGGACTCACGCCCAGCAAGGCGACCGTTGGCAGTCCAGCGCGAACGCACGCCGCCAGCACCACTGTCGAATCAATCCCGCCCGAGTAGCAGACGTAGACAATTCGGCCAGCGGCCGCGACGCCAACCGCGTCAATCAGCCGCTGCTCAAGATCCAAGTGGCTCACCAGCCGCCGAAGGCTCGGCGTCCCACAACGAGTTCATGACTTCCTCGCGCAGCTCGGAGATCGGCCGCGCAGTCTCTTCCGCAACACGTCGCAAATCATCGAACTCGGGCTTGGCACGCCGAGTTCCGTCGGGCAGGGTGGAAATCTTGACGCGAATGTCGTGGCCGTTCAGGCGGACGACTTTCGATTCACGCTCGAGGGCGCTTCTCAAGACGTCGAACGTTTTTACGCCGATCGTCGTGAAGTGAGTGAACATCGTTTGCTCGATTCGCGGCAGATCGTCCGCCTGGACGAGGGCCTCTACGCGCGTTCCTGGCCTTCCCTTCTTCATCGTCGTGTTCAGCAGCACCACGTCCAGCGCGCCTTTCGCGCGGAGCACGTCCGCTGCTCCAGCCAGCTCCTCGGGCGACATATCGTCGATGTCCGCGCTGAGCAGATGCAAATGCTCGGTGTGAACATGATCGTGGTGGTGGTGATGATGCTGGTGCTCGTGTTCTACCACCGCGTCGCCCATGATGATGCGCAAGGCGTTCAACTGATGCGGAATGTCGCGTGTGCCCGCGCCGTAACCGCTGCTGCGTGCCGTGTACTCGCGCGGCGGCACGCCCTTGGAAAGAACGCGCAGCAGCGCCGCACCCGTTGGAGTTGTAAGCTCACCTGATCCCGGCGGACCGTGACTGACGTTGAATCCCTCGAGCAGCCGAATCGTCGCCGGTGCCGGTACCGGCAATACTCCGTGTGCCGTCTTCACGGTTCCATCGCCGAGCGCGACACGGGTATTGTAGACTCGCTCGATACCGAGCAGCTCGATACCCCACAGCGAGCCGACGACATCGAGAATCGCGTCGACGGCGCCGACTTCGTGCAGATGCAGGTCGTCCGGGGCGACGCCATGTATGGCCGCCTCGATTGTAGCGATGGCATCGAACGCGGCATGCGCGCGCTCGCGAACCTTGTCCGGAATCGAAACGACGTCTACCAGCCGATGAATCTCGGAGACCGCGCGTCCATGCGGCTGCGGCGGAATGTCGAAATCGACCTTCACACATTTCACTGCCGACCGCTGCACTTCCGCGATGCGCACGGTCACCCCATCGAGACCCAGTGTCGCCGGTAGCCGCGACAGCCACAGGCGATCGAGGCCGTTGTCGACGAGCGCGCCAATGAACATGTCGCCAGCGATACCGCTGGCGGGGTCGAGAACCGCGATCTTCATCCCGATAATCTAATTCCGGAACTTCCGGTTCTGATTTTGCACCCGGCCCCCGCATGACATCCGAACGTTACGATGTCGCGGTGGTCGGCGGTGGTCCAGCTGGATTGTCAGCGGCACTCTGGCTCGCGCGATACCTACATAAGGTCGTGGTGATCGATTCCGGCGATCCGCGTAACTGGGAGACGCGCGGCATCAACGGCTATCTCGGTCATCAGGGCATTCGCTCGCCGGAGCTCCGTCGACTCGGCCGCATCGAGAGCGAGAAGTACGGCGCGGACTTCATGACCGGCGTTGTCGACACCGCGGCAAACGAAACCGGCGACCTGTTCACGATCTGCCTGCGCGGCGGAAAGACAATCGAAGCGCGACGAATCCTGCTGTCAATCGGTCTTCGAGATGTTTGGCCCGACGTTCCGGGTCTCAACGAATGTTATGGTGAGACGGTGCACGTCTGCCCCGATTGTGATGGTTACGAGACGCACGGAAAGAAGACGGTCGTGATTGGCGTCGGACGTAAGGCAGTTGGAATGGCGCTGGCGCTGACGACGTGGACGCGCGAGATCGTCATCTGCACCAATGGCGAGCCGCCCGACATGGAGCAGAAGCTGCTGGACCTGCTCAAGCCTCTGAACATCCCGGTGCTCGATGCGCCGATCACGTGTGTCGTCTCACAGCAAAAGGAGATTCGCGGGGTGGAGCTGGAAGGCGGAATGTCCCTTGACTGCGAGCGTCTCTACTTCGCGATCGGTCAGTACCCCTCAGACGATCTCGGTACCCAGCTGGGATGCGAGCGTGACGAGATCGGCCGCCTGGTGATCGACGAGCACAACCACACCTCGATCAGGAATGTGTATGCAGCCGGCGACATCGCCGGCGGTGCTCAGCTCGCTATTGCAGCAGCCGCGAGCGGCGCAATCGCTGCTGTCGCCATCCACGCGTCCCTGGTTCCCGAGACGAGGAAGCTTCCGAACTAAATCCCTACCAGCGCAGTGTCAGAGACTGCAGCTGATGCTTCCGCATGATCTGGAGATCAACACTGCGATCTTTTTCGTCGGCGGATCTGATTGCCTGCACCAGATCGATCGGGCTCGACACCTTCATGTTATCTGCCCTGAGGATGATGTCGCCGCCGCGCAGTCCGGCGTTTCTCGCCGCTGATCCTTCGACGACGTTCGTCACGAAGACTCCGTCACCCTTCACGCCGAGTACATCGCACAGATCGGAATTCAGCTGCGTAAACGAGGCGCCGGCAAACGGGTAGGTTCCGCCGGCACCGAAGCCGAGTGCGGGAGCGAGAACGGCCGGCAGCGGATCCGTCGGAACTCTGCTCCTAACGCTCAGCATGCCGGTCATCGGCTCTCGGCTGAGCGAGCCACTTCGCATGTCGAGCCGGTCTTTGACACTCATTTGCTGGGTCATCTCAACGACCATCCGCTGCTCCCAATCGGACGGCCGTTTCGTGAGCGTGCCTCTCAACATTCGCGTCCTGTCGTTTCGCCGAATCTTGAGCACGAACGGTGCGCCGACCTTGAGCCATTGGGCGAGCTCGATCGAGCCGCCACGCATATCATGGCCGTTGAACATCAGCAGCACGTCGCCGATCTGAACGCCGGCTTTTGACGCCGGTGAGTTTGGATCCACGTGAGTGACGACCGGGTAGGCGTCGAAGAACGCAGTGCCTTCATCAGTCATCATTGCGGTATCGGAGATCCGCACGCCAAACCATCCAGTCGGCTCCTTGATGACGAAGGTGCGAGTAGGTTCCTGCGCTCTTGCCGCCACGGGCAAGCAACAACACGCCACCAATGCGGCGGTGACGATCGACTTCCTGGACTCGATAATCTCCCTTCTTTGACGCATCAGACTAGAACCCCCTCAAGCCGGCAGTAGAAACCACCTGCCGTGTCGCCGCGCGGGCTCCCATCGTGGCCAGGAAGTACTGGTTCAAAACGGGATCGTGGGGAGCGGTTGCCAGCGCGCTCCTCGCCGCATTCGCGATCTGATCGAGTGCTTCGGCGCGGGCTCTGTAGAAGGCGGCGCTGTCTCGCGTCTGGTCGGCGAGATTGCTGGCTGCGAGATACTGAGAGGCGCGTGTGTATTCCTGAACCGCTCTATCCAGTGCGGCCGACGCCTGATCGACCGAGGCGAAACTCGCGCTCGAGGATGGGATGAAATCGGTAGTTGCGTTGTTGTTAGCGGTAGTGGCCGTCGACGGATTCGCAGCAGTCGCCACAGCGGCGGGTTGGCTGGTCACAGTTGTCGGGAGTCCTATCGTGCTACGGCCGATTGCGATACCTCCAACGAGTAGCAGCACCGCGGCTGCCGCCTGTAGCCATTGCTGTCCGAGTGACCCTCGCCACTCGCGCGAATCCTGGATGAGACCCTCCTCTCGCGCTCGCGCCGCGATGGTCCGCCATTCGTTCAACGGTTCCTGCGGTCGCACTTTCTCCGCGGCAATGACCTGGTCGAGTTGTTCTTCAGACAGATGCGACATGTCCATTCCCCTTTCTTCCTACTTTCGTCGTTGGTGAATCGTCTACAAGGTGCGCGAGCATCGTCCGTAACCGCGCGCGCGCCTTGAACAGTTGTGATTTCGATCCGCCCGGAGTGATTCCGAGCTCCTCTCCGATCTCCCCGTGCGTGTAGCCTTCGATGTCATGAAGTACAAACACGGCCCTGGCACCCGGCGACAGCTTGTTCATCGCCTGTTCTATCGATTCGGCGATGAACGTCCGGTCCGAATCCATCTCAGTCATCGCGGAGTCATCCTCGATGTCTGTTTCCAATTTTGCGATGCGCCTTATTTTGCGTAAAGCGTTCAGCGTGCGGTTCACTGCGATGCGGTGCGCCCACGTTCCGAACTGCGAGTCGCCGCGATAGCTGGGGAGAGCTCTGAAGATCTGCATCCAGACTTCCTGAGAGATGTCGGCGGCCAGCTCGGGATCACCACAGAGCCTGCGAACAACGGCGTCGATGTGAGGCGCATGCTGCGACCAAAGTCGCTGCATTGCCCTCTCGTCACCGTTGATTGCGCGCTTGAGGTCAAGCTGATCGATTGGCATCTCGGACAATGGCTTAGTCACATCAGATGAGGATGAAGTTTCCTTCGAAAAATCGGTGACGTTTCGCTTTCCGGAATCGTTTGCAACCGTACGCCCATCCGCTCCGTACAGTTGCAAAGGTCACCCGAGAGGTCGGAACCTTGCAGAGTACGGCTCAGTACAAATAAGTGTAGTTCAAGGAGTTAGCGTTGCTTCGAGTTATTCTAACCGCCCTGACGGTAACCCGTGCTGGCGATGGCCTGCCCATCAAGGCACCGACCGATGTCGGCATGTCCAGCACTCGGTTGGCCGCTATCGAGCGTGTCATCCAACGGGGGATCAAGGCGGGCGGTTACCCAGGTGCGGCGGTAGTTGTGGGACGAAAGGGAGCTGCGGTCTACGAGAAGGGGTTTGGGAAGCTGTCCTGGAGTGAAAGCAGCATCCCCGTCGACGCTCAGCACACCATTTACGACATCGCGTCTCTAAGCAAGGTGGTCGGAACCACGACCGCGATCATGATTCTCTTCGATGAGAAAAAGATCGGCCTGGACGACCCGGTCGTGAACTACATCCCGACTTTTGGCGGTGGGGATAAGGACAAAGTCACCATCCGTATGCTGCTCACGCATACATCAGGTTTGCCGGCTGGACGCGACATATGGCGCATTGCCCAGACTCCGCTCGAGGCCCGCGCCCTGGTCCTGAACACCCCCCTCGAAGGTCGGCCGGGCATGCAGTACATCTACTCCGACCTTGGGGCCGATGTCCTCGGCATGCTGGTCGAAGTCGTCGCTGGTGAGCCGCTCGACAAGTTCCTGACCCGCCGTGTTTTCGAGCCGTTGGGCATGAACGAGACGATGTACCGGCCCGCTGATTCGCTTAAGTACCGGATCGCCCCAACCGAAGTGACGCCGCCTCGCGGATATCCTCTCCGCGGTGAGGTTCATGACGAGAACGCTTACGCATTGGGTGGCGTCGCAGGTCACGCCGGTCTATTCAGCACCGCGGCCGATCTCTCGGTCTTCGCGCAGATGATGCTCAACGGCGGTGAGTACAACGGCGTCCAGATCATCAGCAAGCCGACGGTGGACCTATTCACCACCCGCGCTTTCGGTCATCGCGCACTCGGTTGGGACACCGCCGAGGGCGATTATGGATCTGGCCGTTACCTCGGCCCGACCGCCTACGGACACACTGGCTTCACCGGAACGTCGATGTGGATCGACCCTGAGCGCGAGATGTTCGTGATTCTGTTGACGAACCGCGTCCACGCTGCCCGTGCGCTGCGTCCGGCCAAGGTTATCTCGGATGTCCGCGCCGACCTTTCCGACGCCGCGGTGCTATCGGTTGTCGACGGACCGAAAGTCGCGGCCTCACGCGGTTTCCGCGCCGATCGCGAAGTGGGCTGGAACCCACCGCCGCCGCGCGCTTCGAGACGCCGTCATTCATCGTCGAAGCATCACACGATCGCCAGCGCCACTTCTCGCGGCCGCAGCTCAGCGAAGAAATCGAGCTCGACCAGGAAGTCTACCGCCAAAAAGAGCACCACCAAAAAGAGATAAAGATCTCTGCGATCTCCGAGATCAACGCGACACTGCTAGTAGAAGGGCGCCCCAATCGGGGCGCCCTTACTTGTATACGCGGCTGTCATTTGGCGATTATTCGTTAAATGACAGAGGAATCAAACCCTATCCAGACTCCTGTCGACGCCGCCCCGACCACTTCCGGCGCCGTCAGCGAAGATCAGGTGAAGCTCGCGCTGCGGCGAGTGAAAGATCCTGATCTGCAGCTCAACATCATTGACCTGGGCCTCGTTTACAACATCGCCGTCGACGGCACGACGGTTAAGGTGGACATGACCCTGACTTCACCCGCGTGTCCATCCGGACCGGAGTTGATGACCAACGCCGAGAAGGAAGTGATGGCGCTGCCCGGGGTGGAGAAGGTGGAGGTGAATCTGGTGTGGATGCCTTTCTGGACGCCCGAGAAGATGGAGCCGCGCGTCCGAGCCTATCTCGGCTTTTGATATCAGCACTCGCTGAAAAACTCCGGCGAGCGCGTAGCGGGTACACACTTCTAGTCATCGCCACCTGCGTTACGAGCGTCGGTTGCGCGAGCACTCCTTCAGGCGCCAGGAAAACTGCGTCGAACTCGAAGCCGGGCATCGGCTGTCTCGACACCCTGCACGCGGCCGACTCCATGATGACCGTCATCAAGTTGAGCGTCGCTCCACAAGACACCACCGAGAAGTTGCAGAGCGATTTCGAGGCGTTCTTCGCGCAGGAGTTTCGCCGCCGGTTTCGGGCGCCGCGGAACTTGCCGCTGAGCGTGGTGATGGGCGCGCCGCCTTGCGATTCTGCAGGCGCTCGTTGCGTTGGTGGCTACCTCGATGTGAATGCAGTCGCATACCTGACCGCCCATTACGATGGCAAGCTGTCGGATATTCAGGTCGTCGACGCGACGCTCACCCCCGATCTCGCGGACAGCGTGCGGAGCGCTCTGCAGACGATGAGTCACCAAGGCCTTGGCCCGACGATGGATGCCGATACCATGGCATTGATCGTTCGCCTCGAGGGAGACCCCAATCCCGACACCGTTCCCGAAATCCGGCACGTGTTCCTGGCCAAGGTGCCTCATTACAACCTTCCATTTAGGTATGCGTCGATGCCCGCGTCTGGTGTCGAGCCGCGGTATCCCTTCGCGGCTCGCCTGGCGGGAGTCGGGGACAGCGTCGCCATCGCATTCACTGTCGATGCGGAAGGCAGAATCGCGCCTGAGTCACTCGAGTTAATGCGGGCCAGTTATGGGGATTTCGTCGCCTCGGTCGTGAATGCCCTCCAACGGACACGCTACCATCCGGCACGGCTCGGGGATTGCCCCGTCAGTACACGAATGAGTCAACGTTTTCTTTTCGACGTTCCGAAAGAATGAATCCGCTCCGCACACTAGCAACGCGCGCTCAGGCCGCAGCGGATTTTAGTGCGTTCAGAAAATCCGCTCCCATTTCCTCGATCTGCCATCGCCTGAGGCCTGGCACTTTCTCCAGATCTTCGAGCGTCTTGGCTCCGCTTCGCGCAACATTCTCCAGTCTTTCCCTGGAGCAGAGCACGCCAGGGTCGAGCTCGAGTCGACTCGCAGCCGCGTCGCGTACCGCCTTCAGTCGCCCCACTCGATCATCGAAATCTCGATCCTTGTTCCAGCGCTGACCACGCGGGAATTTCGGCAGCTCCGCTTCTGGCGCCTCGAGGCCGCGACGAATCGCCGCGACCAGATCGGACCCGCCACGCTCCACCATTCCCCTCGGCATGCCTTTGATCGACGACAGCTCGGTGGCATTGCGCGGCGCCTTGCGCGCCAGGTCGAACAGCACCTCATTGCCCATCACGCGGAAGGTTGCCCGATCGAGTTGCTCCGCCGTCTTGTCTCGCCACGTCGCCACCTCGCGCAACACCGCCAGCTCTCGGCGTGTGAGATCGCGCGCTCCCTTCAGGCGGAGAAATCCCTCCATCTCTTCTTCGGCTTCCCAGCGTGTTCCCTCCAGGCGCGCGAATTCTTCCTGCGCCCAGTGCCAGCGTCCGCGACGCTGTAGCTCGCTCTTCATCTGATCACGTAACTGTAGCAAATACCGCGTGTCCTGTGCGGCGTACTCCAGCATGTCGTGCGGCAGCGGCCGCATCGACCAGTCGGCGCGCTGGTGTTTCTTGTCGAGCTTAACATCGAAGAACTGCTCGAGCAGCGCCGCCAGCCCGAAAGACTTGATGCCGAGCAGCTGCGCAGCGACGCGAGTGTCGAAGATGGTGGTGACGTGCCAACCGTAATCCTGATGCAGCAGTCTCAGATCATAATCAGCGTCGTGAAAAACGACTTCGATCGCGTTGTTCTGCAGCAGCTCCCCCAGCTTCGGTAGCGATCCGATCGGAAGCGGATCGATGATCGCATTACGCTCGCGGGTTGATACCTGGAGCAGGTAGATGCGATCGAGAAAGCGGTGGAAGCTCGCGCCCTCGGTGTCGAGTGCAAGCTCTTTGACGTCCGAGATTTCGTTTAGAAAACGCTCGACTTCCGCAGGCTTGTCGAGGTAGAGTGCGGTTTCGCTGTTCACAACGGGCATTCGCGAAATCTAAGTGTGCGAATGGTGCGGGACGCCGGCTCATCCTCGACAAAGTCTCTGAAACGCGAAATCGGCGTTAGTTTTCGACCCGACACCCATCACACCGTAGCCAAATGCCACAGGACTTTCAGGTCCACATCTATCCGAGCGACTGCGATTCGGTCGGCCACGTCAATCACGCTCACCTGCTCACCCTACTCGAGCGCGCTCGCTGGTCGGCTCTCGAACGGCACATGTCGTACGAGGAATACATGCGGACTAGCCTGTGGGCAGTCGTCCGTAAAGTTGAAGCATCCTACTCGGCACAGGTTTTCCCCGGAGACGACCTGACCATCCGTACCGGACTTCTCTCCGTCGGCAACACCAGCTTCATCGTGCGGCAGGTAGTCCAGAATAAACGGGGCGTCGTTGTCTGCGACGCATCGATCGTCTACGTGACTGTTTCGACGGACGGGAAGCCTATTCCCGTGCCCGATCAGTGGCGCACGCTGTTCTCGCCATGGGAAGAGTCGGAGGCAGCTAACACGCGATGAACGGTCGCGACCCCGGATTGGCAACGTGACCCAACCGACCGAAGTACGCCCGCCGGTGAGCGCGACCGAGGTCTCCGCGCCGGCTCGTATCGGTGCCGTTCTCTTCCGACACCGAGGGTGGCTACCGATCCTGTTCCTCGGCATCCCGCTGGTCGCTCCGGGAACGATGTCCCCGTTCAGATGGGAAGTAGGTTTGGTGCTGATTGCACTTGGAGAACTGGTGCGACTCGCGGGAGTCGCAGCCGCCGGCACGGTTACGCGACGTCGTTCTCGCAACGTGCAGCGACTCGTTACGTATGGGATTTTCGCGTGGGTGAGGAACCCGCTCTACATCGGCAACTTCCTAGCTTGGATGGGATTCGTCACCATCTCCGGCGTGTTGTGGTTCCTGCCGTTCGCGATTCTACTGTTCGCGCTGGAGTATGAGCTGATCGTTCGCTACGAAGAGGGAGTGCTGGAATCGATCTTCGGGCGCGAGTATCTCGATTACAAAACGTGCACCCCGCGCTGGATCCCTCGGCCACCGAAGGGAGAGCAAGAGAAGGGTGAATACCATTGGGGCGAAGCGGTGCGCAGTGAGATCAGCACCTTTCTCCAGTACATCGTGCTGTTACTGGCACTTTGGATCAAATCGAAAGTCTATGTCCAGGCGGGGGTAACGGGTTTCATCAAAAGCTTCTGACCGAGGCCCGATGACTAAGGGCATCGTGCCTCAGTCTTCAGCTGCCAGCCTTCGAGCGACACTCGACGCACACAACTCTCTCGCCTGAAAACCGCGCTCGGATTCTGTCCCAGAACGATCCGTAGAGATCGTTACCGCACAGCGAGCGCTTGCAGTTGCCACAAACACCGCCCTGCCCAGCTCTGAAAAACACGCCGCATTTGTCGCACTGCCACGTGTAAGTGGATTTGCGGAAAACGGCTGGCACTACACGATGGCGAGCGTCTGCGCGCCACTCCACGACAAGCCGGGCTTGAGCTCCACTGGAGATCCGATCTGCGCCGCTTCGATGCAGACCATGCGCAGATAGTCCTCGGTGTCGAGCCCGATGAAGCCGGTGACTTTCTCCAACCACGGGTTCCAGACGACCGCATCCTTGAATCCAGTCGCGCGAATCTCAACCCGTCGCTCGTTGCCGCGATCTTCTACTTCCACTTTCTTCGGCGCCTTCAGATAAACCCGGTCGGTCTCATCGGAAACGACGAGTTTTTTGGCCTCGTCTTTTGTCTCGTTGCCGCCTTGAGTCTTATCCAGGTACCACTTGCCGGTGAATCCGCGAATCGCAGTCTCTCGAATGTCCGCGACCGCGATATAGGTGTGCAGAGCGGCGGTAAAGGTAAAAATCTCGTCACCGGTATTGAATGCGGACAATTCGACGGTGAGCGACTTTTCATCGATCGAGACTTTCAACTCCGTGCGAAAGTGATACGGCCACAGCTCCCGGGTGCGGTGATCATCCGTCAGCTGCAAAGTCACTGATGATTGGTTCTCGTTTTCTCCATCGGGCGTCTCGACGAGCTGCCACTCGCTCTTACGGGCAAATCCGTGCTGCGGCAAACCGCCGAGATTGGCGAATTGAGGCCATATCACCGGAATGCCGCCGCGAATCGGATCGCCGGCGGCAAACGTCGCTCTCTTGCCCATGAACAGCACCTCCTGTCCGCCGCCAGGAATCCACGACGTTACGTGAGCGCCATTGAGATAGATGTCAGCCGAGCTGCCCGACGGATGCGAAAGCAAAACCGTCGGCAGTCCGTTCTTTCCGGGAACGATTGGTGGGGTCATTAATCAGATATTGATTGCCGAGCACCGGGTTCGCCAGCCGCTCGGAGCTACTACCGGTTGGGCCGTCCCGGAGGATTCGGAGACTTGAAGACGTCCCGGTTGATCTGGATATACTCCTTCATGTTCGCCGGCACATCCTCTTCCGGAAAAATCGCCGTAACCGGACACTCCGGCTCGCATGCCCCGCAATCGATGCATTCGTCGGGGTGGATGAAGAGCTGGTCCGCTCCCTCGTAAATGCAGTCGACGGGACACACGTCGACACAAGCGCGGTCCTTCGTGTTCTTGCACGCTTCGGTTATGATGTAGGGCATCTCAGTCCGATTTTGCGGCGCCGAACGAGAGAACGACGAGCGCCGACGATTCCTTGGCGAAAAATAGAGTCGCTGCCTCCAATCGCAACAGTGAGCGAGGCACATTCCGGCCCGCCGACGGCGTTCGATGCACGTAGTCTACCGTTTGATAATGCCGAGTAACACGCCAAGTGCGAAGAGCGCGATGATCGAAAGCACGGTGATGACCAGCCGGCGTCGGGTTCTCACCACGGCTGACCAGACCTCTTCGTCGAGATAGTACGTGCCGGGAGCCGCCTCACGGATGACTGCGCGATTGTGCAGTCGCTTGATCGCCAGGGATTGCCCGAATCCCATCGCCTGATAGGACTGTGCGCGATCAGGCGACGTCGCGCCCGCGGCGCGAAAGTCGTCGATCACTTCCTGCTCGCGCCTTCTGAGAATCGCAGCTACCGCCGGTGCGCCCATTTTACTACCTCCGCCAGGGCGGCAATTCGCCGCGGTTTTTCGTGATCTCCGGATTCTCGCGAAACAGCGTCGCGGTACGCCCGATCACTTGCACTATGTCGGATTTCGTCGCCAGCGCCAGTGACTCCGCAACATCCTTCGGTTTGATCTGGTCGTCCTTGAAACCGAGCTTCACCTTCACCAGCTCGCGCGTGCGGAGAGCGTCGTCGAGCGAAGTAATCACCGCCGGCGTGAGCCCGTGCTGACCGACATGCACCGTCGGATCCAGGTGGTGCGCCTCCGCTCTCAGCTCTGCGCGCTCTTTGCCCTTCAATTGCGGATCCTTCCCGGTTTCGTCATGAAGCTGCGGACATCAATCGGTGTGCCGTTCCAGTAGTTGGCGTCGCTTCGCATTACCTGGAAGTGAAGATGCGGCGCATCGGGCGACGCGTTGCCAGTAGTTCCGACAAAACCGATAATGTCGCCCTCTTCCACGGCCAATCCTTCCTTCACATTCGGCGCGTATCCCGTCAGGTGTGCGTAGTACTCGACGTAGCGGCCACTCGCGTCGGCTACGTAAATGGTAATTCCACCGGCGCCACTGTTTGCCAGCTTGATGATCCGACCTGGAGCGGCGGCAATGACTGGCGTGCCTCTCATCGCCATGATGTCAGTGGCCATGTGCATACGTCCGCCGCTCCGCGCTTCGTGGAAGGTGTCTCGCAGCTCACCTGGCACTACACCCTCGACGGGGACCATCAACGGATGCGCGCGGAAATACGCCGAGTCCGCCGCCACCATCCCCGTGTTCGATGGCGCTCCGCTTTCCGCGGGCTCAGTGACCACCGCCGGCGGCAGCCGCTTGGTCTGCGCCTGGTCGCTGGGCGCGCGTAGATTTACGCATTCCGCGACGGCGAAAACGCAGAGAAGCGCCCCCAGCAGGATCAGGCGCTTGTTATAACCGTACCGCGTTCTTCCGCCTCACGCGCCAGCTGCGCAATGCCTTCCTCGATCGTGCGCGAGTGATGCATCGAACAGAACTTCGGGCCACACATCGCGCAGAACTCCGCGCTCTTGAAGTACTCCGCCGGGAGCGTTTCGTCGTGATACTCCTGCGCTCGCTCGGGATCCAGACTGAGTCGGAACTGCTCCTTCCAGTCGAAGGCGTAACGCGCGCGTGACAGCGCATCGTCCCGATCACGGGCGCCCTTGCGACCACGCGCCACATCGGCGGCATGAGCTGCGATCTTATAGGCGATTACGCCCTGTCGAACGTCCTCAGCGTTGGGCAGACCCAAATGCTCCTTCGGCGTGACGTAGCACAGCATGTCAGAACCGTACCAGCCGATCATTGCGGCGCCGATTGCGCTCGAGATGTGGTCGTAACCCGGCGATATGTCGGTAACGAGGGGGCCGAGCGTGTAGAATGGCGCTTCGTTACAGACTTCCTTCATCCGTTTCACGTTCATCTCGATCTGATGCATCGGGATATGGCCGGGCCCTTCCACCATCACCTGCACATCTCGCTTCCATGCACGCCGTGTGAGCTCGCCAAGCGTGTCCAGCTCCGCGAACTGGGCGCGATCACTGGCGTCGGCGATTGAGCCCGGGCGCAAGCTATCGCCGAGTGAGACTGTGACGTCGTAATAGCGCAGGATGTCCAGCACGTCGTCGAAGCGCTCGTAGAGCGGGTTCTGCTGGCGGTGCGCCATCATCCACACCGCGTGCAGCGATCCGCCGCGACTGACGATGCCCGTGATGCGGCCATGCACGAGCGGCAAATGCTCGATCAGAATTCCGGCGTGAAGGGTCATATAGTCGACGCCTTGCTTCGCCTGATGCTCGATCATGTCGAGCAAATCCATAGCAGTGAGCTCCTCGAGCTCCTTGTCCCATTTGCCGTCGGGCCCGCCCTGCACCGCCTGATAGATCGGCACGGTCCCAATCGGCACCGGCGAATGCGCGATGATCGCGCGACGAATGCCATCGATGTTGCCCCCCGTCGACAGATCCATGACGGTGTCGGCGCCGTACTTAATGGCGATGCTCAGTTTGTCGAGCTCTCCCTTCACGTCCGAAGACACCTGCGAGTTGCCGATATTGGCGTTGATCTTCACGCGAGAGACTTTGCCGATCGCCATCGGCTCGAGCCTGCCCGCCAGGTGGTAGATGTTGGCCGGAATGATCAGACGGCCAATCGCGATCTCGTCACGCACGACTTCGGGCGAGAGCTCCTCGCGCTCGGCGACGAAACGCATTGCCTCGGTGATCTCGCCGCGGCGGGCGTGCGACATCTGCGTTTGAGCTGGCGATCCGAGGGACTGGCGGGTCGGCGCGGCCATTTCGCTCGCGCCATTCTCCGCAACCACCATCGGCGTCTGCGTTGCTGCTACCGATTCCATCGTTCGACTCCCTACGCCGGTACTAACCGGATCAGGTTCTGAGGGACTTTCTCAGCCTCGCGCCGCTGCTACTGGCGGCGGAACATCGCGCGGCACCCCTGTCTGCATCCAATATATACGCGCTGCGAGACATTCGACCTCACAATCACCGAGGTAGCTATGGCCATGAATATCAAGAAGGTCGTAGTAGGAGGAATTGTTGCAGGGGTAATCCTCAACGTCGTCGATTTCATCGCGAACTACGCACTCGGCGCGCGAATGAGGGCAGAAGCCGAAGCCTTCAAGCCAGGTGTCAGCGATCAGATGATGGCGGGTAATGCCGTCATCAGTTACGTGATCATGGATCTCGTGTTGGGAATCGCGCTCGTGTTTGCGTACGCGGGATTTCGTCCGCGATTCGGACCCGGTCCGCGCACCGCTGTTTACGTCGCGCTCCTCTTCTGGCTGCTGGGCCTCATTTTCAACGCCGGCTATCGCCAGATGGGAATGATGTCGGCGGGGCTGTGGTGGACGTTCGCGATAATCTGGCTTGTGAGCTTCTCCATCGCCTCGTGGGCAGGAGCCGCGGTCTATAGCGAGGAGAACGCCGCTTAGCGGGAGGTGGTTGGCGAGAGGCGGGAGACCGAAGGCGAGGCGTAGGCTGGGTGTAAGGTTGGTGCCGACGGCTGTCCGCAGTCGTCAATTGGATATGGGGAAATTGTTTGGGTTCATCGGTGCGACGGTCGGCAGCTATGCGGGCTGGTTCCTCGGCGCGAGAGTCGGCATCACTACGGCAGTCATGCTGAGTTTTGTCGGTACTGGCGTCGGTATTTACTACGGCCGCAAGATCGCCAACAATTACGAGACATAGTCGCCACGACAGGAAGAAAAAAAAGGCGCGCTCGTCTGAGCGCGCCTTTTCCATTTGCGGTTATCTCGATCAGACCGACTGCTGCACTACCATCGGTTGGTTCAGCTTGATCGCGATGCGACCGCCGTTGGGAACGCAGCCATCGTACTTGCCAGTCGCGCCGGCGACGATTGCGCCCGCCGCCGCACCGCCAGCCGCGCCGATCACAGTCGACTTGGTGTGGTGCCCGAAGATCTGCCCCGCGATAGCGCCGATAACGGCGCCGGTTGCGACTTTCTTGGCGTCATTGCTGGCGTCGCCGTTGCGCACCTTGTCGACCTGCGCCGACGTGACAGTCGAATTCACGGCGTAGGTCTTACCGTTGAAGGCAATAGACTTCACCGCGAATTCCATCTCGATGTTGTCGTTTGCATTCTCGCTGCGCTTGACAGCGGTGACTTCGATCACCGCGGTTGCGCCTGCCGGAATTGCGACACCGTTCGATCCCTGGACCGACTCGGCGACGTTAGCGGTGAAGCGATCGCCAATCTGATAAGTGTTGGTGCAAACGCGCTGACCGGCGAAAAGCGAAATCTCGGATCCGGTGGCGATGGTGCCGACAGCACCTTCTTTAGAGGCGCCAGTCGTAGCGGTCTCAGTAACCGTGTTTCCGTTGGACGTAGTGACAGGTGTGTTGACGGGCGCTGTCGTTGGATTCGTCGCGACGCGGCGAGGATTTCTGCTCGGCGTGAGAATCTCGGCCGGAGTCTGCCGCTTGGCGACACGAGGAGCCTGAGTCGTCGGAGTCTCAGCGGGCGTGACAGTCACCGGAACGTCCTTGAGCTGAGGCTGCGCAGCGCTGTCGGCGTTCGCAAGCTGGAGATCGTGAGCGAGGGAGGTGTCCTGAGCGAGCGCGTCTTCTGGCTTGTCGCCCTGCTTGCAGGCACCGAGTGCCAGCGTAAATGCAAAGAGGACCGGAGTAGCGATCCTCGAGAAAGTGGTTTTGGTCATAGTCATCTCGGGAACTAAAAAGGGATGCAGTCTCATCACAGACCGCATCCCTCTTTACGCTCTAGGAGTTAGTAACGTGGGGCACGGCTGATTGGATTACCGCCAACGCTGATACCAGATCTGCTAATTCCGCCGATTCTGCCGCCGCCCGGAATGGGAAACGGGATCCTCTGGTTGATCGAGCCGCGAGTGTGCCGGCCATCAGTGCGAGGATCGCAGTTGTCGACGTCGCCGCCGACTACACCACCACGAATCACCGCGCCGAGGATCGTGCCGAGGACAGCGCCAACACCGGAACCACCACTGCTCACGCGCCCATCGTCACCACCAGACGACGAACCGCTCGGATAGGATACCGCGACAGGTTGCGGACGCGGCGACACCGGAGTCGGATCGACTGGTGCGGGAGCGACTGACTGCTCCTCTGTAGTCTGCGCGACAGTCGCGGGCGCCTTGGTTCTGACAACCTGAGGCGGCGACTTCGGAGCAGGCTTATGAGTTCTCGCGCGAGTCGTTGGAGTCTGCTGACGAGCAGGCGGAGTCGTCCGCTCGATCGCGGAGACAACCTGTTGGCCCGCGTTCGGAGAGCTGTTTGCAAGGGTGATCCCATCGGACGAGGAGGCGAGCTCCAGGTCTTTCTTGAGATCATCATTCATCGCTGTCTTCTTGTCTGCACTGCAAGCAGCGAGAACCGCAGCTCCAGCAAGCAACAGATAAGTCTTTCTCATAAAAACTCCTTTCCCACGACTGGGTATAACTCTCTCGAGTCGTATACACCGGCGAAAAACATATGGTTCGCGCCGGTGCCATCTATATAGGCAACCTGGACGCCGATGATTATCTCGTGTTTTGAGGACTTAACTCTCGATTTTCCTAGAGCGTGTCACCGGCGATGGACACGCCTTGTCTCGGTAGTGAGACGACGGCTTTTCGTAAGACACTTCGGATCCGAGATCCACTATGCGGGAACTCGCGTCCAGCTACGATCTCGCCTAGGTTCGCCAGGATGAAACACGCGCTCCTTTACGTGATCGCAATCGCAGCTCTGCTCGGCTGCCAGCAGCGAAGCGCGACGGACATGACCGCCAGCGAACAGAAAGCGGTCGCCGATTCTCTCAAGAAGCTCGTGGTCAGTGCGTATGACTTATCGAAACCAGATCCCGTTAAGAGTCTGATGAGTCTTTATCCCGACAGCGGGCGGGTGATCTCGGCCAGTGGCGGCGTCGTGACGACTACTCGCCCTCAGCTCGAGCAGGGGATCAAAGCGTTCTGGGGGTATGTCGGCCAGAACATGAAAAACCCGAAATGGGAATGGACGTCAATGAACGTCGATGTGCTCGCCCCCGACGCAGCGGTGATGACGAGCACATATCGCGTCCCGCACCAGACGCCGACCGGGATGAATCACGTTATCGGCGGTGCGTGGACAGCTGTATTTCAGAATCGCGGAGGTCGCTGGGTGGTCATCCAGGAGCACCTGTCTGACGTACAGAGCAATCTTAATTTGCAGATGCAGGACACCATGCCAGGCATGGTCATGCCCCACAGCAACCCCTGAGCGTTACTCCCCCATCTCTCCGCCCGAAGAGACAGATGACTTGAGCTGCTGGCTCATCTCGGCTTCGCCGCTGATGATCGAGCGCCAAGTCAGCTCGGGTCCCCTTCGGAAGCCCTTCTGGGTGACCTTAACTCCCTCTGGCGAAATGGCGACCATGTAGGGTTTGCCGTCGATCTCGATTTCCCGCTTCAGCGTCTTTTCGAGTTTTGTAGCCATGCCCCCTCCGGGGAGTTGGGTTAGTCGTTGAGGGTATAATACGCGCCCCGGGCTCCGCCAACGAGCCCCCCGGCCTAGGTTGGCACCCTGTTAGGCGCGGCTAATGTAGCCTCATCAGTAGTTCATTCGTCTTTAGGAACACGGAGATCGAATGGCTGCAATGCCTTTACAGGCCCCGGGCGACGACAGCGCCCACCTCATATACGAGTTCGAGCGCCGCGCCTACCCGGTCAGGAATTCTTTACTGACGATTGGCCGCGATGCCGCGAGTCATATCCTCATTCGTGAGCCGGCAGTATCGCGCAACCACGCCGAGCTGCGTCTCGAGGATGGCAAGTTCGTAATTCATCCGTGTGGAGTTAATCCGACGCTGGTCAACGGCAGTGTGCTCGCGGAGCCTCGGTCGCTGTCCGAAGGTGACAAGGTCGCTGTCGGCTCGGCCCTCTTCACGTTTACGACGCAGCGACTGCCGTTGGGTGTAGCTGTGATCGATCCGGCAACAGCGACGAAGCGCGAGAAAGACATCAGCACGCGTCGCAACACGATCAAGCATCCGATCCTTGCCAGCGATCTCGATCCCGATTCGCCGCGCCGGGTTCCGACCAACATCATCATTGGCGCAATCGCGGTGATCGTCGTGATTCTCTACCTGCTCGGCCGATAGCCGACTGCGGACTGCGGACTGAAAAGCGCACTACCGCGCTGGTAGCTGTTAGCAGCTACCTGATAGCTATCGCTGCAGGCGACGGGACAGGCGTCCTTCGCATTCGCACCCACAACCGGCTTTTCCTCAGGATGGTCGCGACCTGTCCCGTTGCAGGCAGCAATCAGCTAACAGCCTGCTGCTATCAGCTATCAGCGAGGTAGTTCGCATTTAAGTCCGCAGTCTAAGTAGACGTGAAGCGCGCCAGCACCATTTTCTCAAGTTCCTTTTTTAGCGGCTCAAGCTCGATGGTTTCAAGTACGTCGGCAGCAAAGGCGTAGGTGAGCAGAGTGCGCGCGGTATCGCGCCCGATCCCGCGGCTGTTCAGATAAAACATCGCCACCTCGTCGAGACGGCCAACGGTTGCGCCGTGGGTGCACTTAACGTCGTCGGCGAAAATCTCCAGCTGCGGTTTGGTGTCGACGCGCGCGCTCGGTGAAAGCAGAAGGTTGTTGTTGCTCTGCTTGCCGTCGGTCTTCTGCGCTTCCGGGTGGACGTAGACCTTCCCATTGAACACGCCGTGTGAGCGTCCGTCCAGCACTCCCTTGTACACCTCGTGACTCGGGCAATTCGGTGCGATGTGCTCGATGCTCGTCTGATTGTCGATGTGCTGAGTACCGTCGGTGAGATAAAGACCGTTCAGCGTGCACGTTGCCGCGTCCCCATCGAGCGAAGTGTAGATGTTCGTGCGCGCCAGCGATCCACCGGTCGCGAATGAGAACGAGTGCAGCCGGCTGTCGCGCGCTTCGCGCGCCTGCACTGTTCCTACGTGAAAGGCCGTTTCGCTCTCGCGCTGGATTTTATAGTGATCGATGTGCGCGCCGTCGCCGAGCACCATCTCGGTAACAGCGTTGGTGAAGTACTCGCCGTCGCGCAGCGACACGTAGCTCTCGACGAACACAGCCTGCGAATGCAGGCCCGCCACAATGAGATTGCGAGGATGCGAGACTCCGTCGCCATCGGAAACGAACAGGAGATGGATCGGCCTGTCGACGATCGCGCCCGGCTGTAGCTCGACGAAGGCTCCGTCGCTGATGAATCCGGTGTTGAGCGCAGTGAAAGCGTGCTGATCGAACCTGGCAATCTTGCCGAGGTAACGCTCGACGACCTCGGATCCTGACTTGATCGCTTGCGCGAGGCTGGACGCGCGCACACCGTCGCCCAACGCAGCGAACGATGAGAGATCTTCGGCGAAGCCGCCGTTGATGAAGACCAGAGTGTGCCAATCACTCTCGCCGAAATTGAACCGGTCGAGTAGCGACGGCGCGATTCCCGCCGGATTCGTAACATCTCCTTTCCGACGCGCCGCGCCGCGCCGCTCGTTGTCGCCGTTCGCTTCTGAAACTGTCGACAATCTGTACGAGCGCTCTGCAATCGGCGCGACGCTGGTAAAGTGCCAGTCTTCGTTTTTCGTCGTGGGGAATCCGAGCGCTTCGAAGCGGGCGATGCCCTGCTTCCGCAAAGACTGCAGCCACTCCGGGCCGAGGGGCAGACGCGCGAACTCTTCGCGATATGTCTCGATCGAGCCGGGCTTACGCGTGGTCACACCTTCGGCCTTGGATCCTTCCCTGGCCGAATTCTCACGCGTTGATTTTCTGATTGCTGTCTCAGTCAAGCCACCGCTCCGGCAGCCGCAGGAGTGGAGCTCTGAATCCAATCGTAGCCCTTCTCCTCGAGCTCGAGCGCCAGCTCTTTCCCGCCTGACTTGACGATTCTGCCATTGGCGAGAACGTGCACGAAGTCAGGAACGATGTAGTTGAGCAAACGCTGATAGTGGGTGACCACGATCGTGGCGTTGTCGGGCGAGCGAAGCTTGTTCACGCCCTGCGCGACGATGCGAAGCGCATCGATGTCGAGGCCTGAATCGGTCTCATCGAGAATCGCGAGTCGCGGCTGGAGAACCGCCATCTGAAATATTTCGTTGCGCTTCTTCTCGCCGCCCGAGAATCCCTGGTTCACTGAGCGTGACAGCATCGACTCGTCCATGTCGACGAGCTTCAGTCTGTCCTGAACGAGATCGAGAAACTCCAGCGGATCAACTTCCTCCTGGCCGTTGGCTTTGCGAATCTCGTTGTACGCGCTGCGCAGGAAGTAGGCGTTGGAAACGCCGGGGATTTCAACCGGATACTGAAACGCGAGAAAGATTCCGTTTTGCGCGCGGACTTCAGGGTCCAGCTCCAGCAGATTCTGGCCGTTATACGTCACGCTACCGCCAGTTACTTCGTACGAAGGATTCCCCGCGAGAACCTGTGCAAGCGTGGATTTGCCGGATCCGTTCGGCCCCATCACTGCATGCACCTCGCCCGCATTCACTCGTAGCGTAATGCCGCGAAGTATTTCACGATCGCCGATGCCGGCGTGAAGATCATTTATTACGAGCACGAAACCATTGATTGAAAGTTGTCTGAATCGCGTAAATCGCCTGGCTGAACAACGTCCAGTTTGCCGTGAAAGGATATCCCGGGGTGCGTGGGCCGGACCGCAGCCAGTTCCACCCAGCAGAGAGTTTGTCGCGGAGCTTTCTGAGCAGCATTAGCCGGGGTTGGCGGAATTGCGTTGATCTTAACCGACGCTTCCTTCGAGTGTGATACCAAGCAGCTGCTGCGCCTCCACCGCGAACTCCATCGGCAGCTCCTTGAACACTTCGCGACAGAAACCGCTCACAATCATCGACACCGCATGCTCGGCGCTCAGTCCGCGCTGCTTCAGATAGAAGATCTGATCCTCACCGATCTTTGAAGTCGACGCCTCATGTTCGAGCGTCGCCGAATTGTTCTGCACTTCGATGTACGGAAACGTATGCGCACCGCACTTGTTGCCGATCAACATCGAGTCGCACTGTGTGTAGTTTCGCGCGCCGGCCGCCTTCGGCAAAACGCGAACGAGTCCGCGATAGCTGTTGTTTCCTTCTCCGGCGGAGATTCCCTTCGAAACGATCGTCGACTTCGTGTTTCTGCCGATGTGGATCATCTTGGTGCCGGTGTCAGCCTGCTGCTTACGGTTCACGACGGCGACCGAGTAGAACTCCCCAGTTGAATTGTCGCCCTGAAGGATCACGCTCGGATATTTCCAGGTGATGGCTGATCCTGTCTCGACCTGCGTCCAGGAAATCTTCGAGTTGACACCAGCGGCTTTGCCACGCTTGGTAACGAAATTGTAGATGCCTCCTTTGCCCTCTGCATCACCGGCGTACCAGTTCTGCACCGTCGAGTACTTCACGGTCGCGTTGTCGAGTGCGATCAACTCCACGACCGCGGCATGCAGCTGGTTTTCGTCACGCTTGGGTGCCGTGCATCCCTCGAGGTAGCTAACTGACGCGCCTTCGTCGGCGATGATCAGTGTCCGCTCGAACTGTCCGGTGTTCTTACTGTTGATACGGAAGTAAGTCGACAGCTCCATCGGGCACTTCACGCCCTTTGGCACATACCCGAACGAACCGTCGCTGAACACCGCCGCGTTGAGGGCCGCGAAGAAGTTGTCGCTGTGCGGCACGACCGTGCCGAGATATTTCTCGACCAGGTCCGGGTGATTCTGGACCGCTTCCCCGAATGAGCAGAAGATGATGCCGAGCTTCCCCAGCTCATGTTTCATCGTGGTGCCGACAGAGACGCTGTCGAAAATCGCATCGACCGCGACACCAGCGAGCATTTTCTGCTCGTTGAGCGAGATACCGAGCTTCTGATAGGTCTTCAGCAGCTCCGGATCTACTTCGTCGAGACTCTGTAGCGGCTTGACGCTCTTCGGCGCCGAGTAGTAGACGAGGGCATTGTAGTCGATCGCGGGATACTGGACGTTGCCCCAGTGCGGCTCCTTCATCGTCAGCCAGCGACGATACGCCTTTAGCCGCCACTCCAGCATGAACGCGGGCTCGTTCTTCTTCGAGGAGATGGTGCGGATGATGTCTTCGTTGAGGCCGGGCGGGACAGTGTCCGTCTCGACGTCGGTGACGAACCCGTACGCGTATTCCCGATTGACCAGCGCCTCAATTCCCGAACTCATTCCAACTCCTTGGCGTTTCTCAACTTCCCTTCTTAGATTCAATCTAAAGTAATCCTGTCGGGATAGTCAAGCGAACGGCTGTGTATCTATCCCCTTGTCTTGTCAATACTTACGCGACATGAGGCAAGCGGCCGCCCAGTTGGCCGGACACAATCTAGAGGCACCGAATGACTGGCTCCGCGCGACCTCTTTGGGGGTCGATGGATGGCAATTCCGAGTTTGAGGCCGTGGCTTCGTTGAGTGATCTGGCGGAGGGAACGGTTTTACAACGGGTGCGATCGAGTGGTGACGCAGTCTGCCTCGTTCGCTTTCAGAACGAAATTTCCGCTCTGAGCGACATCTGCACTCATCAGCATTTTTCAATGTCGCTTGGCGACTTGCTCGCGAATGGCACGCTGCAATGCGCATGGCACGGCGCGAGTTACGACTGCCGGACCGGTGAAGTGAAGCAGGTTCCGGCCACCAGTCCGCTGCCGGTGTTCCAGGTGCGTGTCGAAGGCGATCAGATAATGGTCGGTCCGCGCTGCAAGCGCGTCGACGGGAAGTACGAGCCATCAACTGTACGCGTTCCGTGAACCTCCGCTCAGACTTTCCCATCCTCGCGCGAAATCCCGATCTCCATTACCTGGATTCGGCGGCGACATCGCAGAAGCCGCAGGTTGTGCTCGATGCGCTTCGGGAGTTTTACGAAACGTCGAACGCCAATCCGCATCGCGGCGCGTACTCACTCTCGGTGCGCGCGACCGAGCTCTATCATCAGTCGCGAGCGCTGATCGCCGAGTTCCTTGGCGTTCGTGATTCGGATTGTCTGATCTTCACGCGCGGCACAACCGAGGGTCTGAATCTCGTCGCCGGCTCATGGGGCTGGGCAAACGTCGGGTCCGGCGACGAGATCGTCGTCACCGCTCTCGATCACCACGCGAACTTTGTCCCGTGGCAGGTGCTCGCTGCGCGGAAAGGTGCAAAGTTCCGCATTTGCGAGCTCACGCCGGATGAGAGAATCGATCTCGATCACCTGGCAAAACTGGTGAGTGCGCGCACGAAGGTGGTCGCGTTCAACCATGTGTCCAACGCGGTCGGCACGATCAATCCGGTCACCGATATTGTGCGGATCGCTCGCGAAAACAGCGACGCGATTCTCGTCTGCGATGGAGCGCAAAGCGCTCCCCACTTTCCGGTTTCGTTCGATTCCCTGGGCGTCGACTTCTATGCGTTCAGCGGCCACAAAATGCTGGGGCCGATGGGAATCGGCGGCTTGATCGGGACGCGCGCAATGCTGGAGTCGATGCCGCCTTATCAGACTGGCGGAGACATGATCGAGTTCGTTCACGACGATCGCACGACCTGGAACGTGTTGCCGCACAAATTCGAGGCGGGAACACCGAATGCCGCCAACGCGGTCGCTCTCGCCGCAGCAGTCGATTATCTCGCGGGGATTGGAATGGACCGGGTGATCGCACACGAGCGTTCACTAATATCGCGCGCTCAGGAGAGGCTTTCCGCTGTCGAAGGCATTCGTATTTACGGGCCGCCGCCCGCCGAGCGCAGTGGAGTCGTCAGCTTTACGATGAACGATGTCCATCCGCACGACCTTGCGACGGTTCTCGATGGCGAGGGCGTCTGCATTCGCGCGGGACATCACTGTGCACAGCCACTCATGCGTCGCCTCGACGTGCCGGCGACGGCGCGCGCGTCATTCTACGTATACAACGATGAGAGCGACATCGACGCACTCGTTGCTGGCATGCTCAAGGCGCGCGAGATCTTTTCTTATGCCGCGTCCTGATTCCGCCGAGCTTTCGGCGCTGTACCAGGAGATGATCCTGGATCATTACCGGCGGCCGCGCAACAAAGGCACAATGGAGAACGCTGACGCCAGCGTGGAGATGAAGAACCCGCTTTGCGGGGACGAGATCGGATTGCAGGTCGTGTTCGACGGCGATCAGATCAGCGATGTGAAGTTCTCAGGACGCGGCTGCTCGATCTCCCAGGCGTCCGCCTCGATGATGACGCAACTGCTCAAGGGCAAGACACGTGCGGAGATTGAATCCATTCGCACGCAATTTCGCGAGCTGATGCTTGGAACTACGAAGGCGAGTGACGATCTCGGGCCTTTGCGTGCGCTCTCTGGAGTCGCGCGGTTTCCAGCGCGTGTGAAATGCGCCCTCCTGGCGTGGAACGCCCTGGAGAGAGCGCTGTCAGCGAATCAAAGCTGAGGCTCTAGCGACCTTTTGACCGTCGGCGAAGTCAGCGGCATCCAATTGGACAACATCGGTGGAGTACGGATGACAAACACAAGACTGCTGTTCGCACTGACCTGTCTGAATCTCGTTCTGCTAACCGCATTGCTGATCGAGCGGGTCCAGCCTGCATTCGCGAAGCCGACCGTGTCGCCGGTACTTCGCGGCAGTGCACTAGAGATAGTAGACGCGCAGGGTCGCACGCGCGCTCAGCTCGGCGTCTTTCCGCCGTCGACCGTCGGGGGGAAGAACTATCCGGAGACTGTCCTATTCAGATTGATCGACCCGCAGAGTGGCCCGGTTGTGAAAATCGGCGCGGGGAGTAACGGTGGTGCGATCGGTTTAACTGACGGCGCGGATCGCGGCGTACAGATCTTCGCCCACGACACCGGAAGTCTGGTGCGAATTGTAGATCGAAGCGGTCGCGAGAAAATCATGAGACCCTAGCAAGACCGCCCTTCGCGAGACGCGCGTTATTGTGGTGTCGGCCAAAGCCGGCCATCATCTCATAGGTTACTCGAACGTCAGCGGATACGCTGTTGGACACGATTAGCTTGGACATCTTCATTTCTCTTTCGCAGTCTGACGAGGCCATAGCATGAAGTTTCTGGTCATCATTTACAACGATCCGGCAATGCTCGACGCGATGCCGCAGCAGGAATTCGACGAAACCATGCGCGGATGCATCGAGCACGCCGACGAGCTGAAAACCAAGGGCAGTCTAATTGAGTCACAGCAGCTCGAGAATCCGAAGACGGCTAAGACGCTCCGTCGCCGCAACAGCCGTCTGACTATCACCGACGGTCCCTTTGCCGAAACCAAAGAGATTCTCGCCGGGTTCAATCTGATCGAAGCCGAGGACATGGACGAAGCTGTTCGCATCGCCTCCGAATTTCCGTGGGCTGAAACTGGCTCGATAGAAGTGCGACCGATTCGCGATTTCGAGGCCGTGCGTGACCGTGTTGGCGCATCGCGGGAAAAGGAGGGCGGGAAGCGGGAAGCGAAAACGTCACGATCAGCGCAAAGGGAGGCAGTGAAATGAAAGCGTACTTAATCACCACCGGTGTCGTTTTCGGGCTGCTGACAATCATTCACCTGTGGCAGATGTTTTCGGAGACAGGCCTTCACGGCAACCGGGATCCATGGTTCGTCGTCATCACACTGCTCTCGGCAGGCTTCTGCATCTGGGCCTTCCAGCTACTACGGAAGACGTCACGCACGACGTGAGCGGTCGATAAGCTCGACGATCTCCTGCCGTCGAAAAAAGGTCGCCCAGCCATGCGCATCGCTGTCGTGCGCGCTGTCGCGAATGGTGGAGTCCGCGCCCGCCTCGAGCAGTGCGCGCGCGACATCGACGTGACCTGACAGCACGGCCAGATGTAGAGGAGTAAGCATCGAACCCCAGTGATTCCAGAGCCCGTCTGGATTCGCACCTCGGGTCAGGAGCCATCTGACAGCGGCGATGTTTCCACGTTTGGCCATCAGATGCAGTACGCCGTCCCTGTTGAGCGTTGACGGGTCGCTTTCCAGGATCTCCGCGGCAGCCTGTAGATCCCCGAGCCCGAGTGCCACGGTCAAGGTCGGTCCGACTCGCTCACGCATTGCCCTCAGTACCGGAGCGTCGACGTCGGGCTCGGTTGCATAGGCGACGGCTGTGAAACCGGATGCATCGGTCGCCAATGGATCTGCTCCAAGCTCCAGCAGTAACTCAATCATCCCTCGCAGCTGTGCGTGGACGGCAAAATGGAGCGGCAGCCGAAAATTTTCGTTGTGGCTCTGCGGCCGTCTGAGTTGCGCCGGGTCGTGCGCAACGATGCGACGAACTTCATCCGCATCGTTCAGCGCCATCGCCGAGTAGATATGGTGACGTGCGCCCCGACTGACGAGGAAGTCGGCGATCGCGCGACGCGCGGCATTGTCGACGACTTCCCAACCCGTTGCCCAGCCAATCACCTGGAGCGCGTGATCGTCGCCCTCACCGATGACGTCGCCGCCGGCGTCAGCGAGTCTCCGCACTATCTCGAAATGACCCGCCGCCGCCGCCCAATGCATCGCGTAGGTATTGTCGCCTTTTTCTCGGGTGTTCGGATCGAGCCCGCGATCGAGCAGTAGGTCAACGACATCGAGGTGACCGTTGTGTGCGCCGACGTGAAGCAGAGTGTGCTCGTAAGGCTGGTTGCGCGCGTAGAGCTTTTCGGGATGCGCCTCGAGCAGCGAGCGCAGCTTGTCCGCGTCGCCGCTGCGCGCGGCAGCGAACAGCTGGCCATCCAGAGTCAGGGAATCGACATGCGCTTTCAGAGCGCGCCAACTGGGAAAGCCATACCGGCGTGCTACGTCGAGTTGGGCTTCGGCCAGTTTTGCCCTGGAGCTCGTTTTACGAATCTCTTGCAGGCGTTGCTTCGCCTGCTTGCGAAGCCATTCGAGATTCGGCGTGGCCGGCAAGCTGAGCGCGCCGGACTCGGAGGTCTGCTCGGACATAGGGCACCTTCTTTCCTTTGAAAGAGCGAGCTCTTTCGTCGCGCCCGATGTCCGCATTGCGGGCGAGGAATGAAGGTAATGGCGATAAACTGTAGAAGTGGGTTGAACCCTTTACGCGGACCGTCGGCCGCCCCTCGGCCCTGACCGAATCTGAGTTCAGCTAGCGCCGATGGCAACCAGCCTTGACGGCGAAAACCAGACACTACATCGTGAAGGCGGCGTCGAATCCGCGCCCAACCTCTTGAGACTCCGCCCGGCCGGAGTCCGTAGCGAGGCAAAGGGGGGCAAACTCCCGGATTGATCGTCAGTCCTTTGCGTCACCGCGGCGCGCTGCTGGGAGAGCACCGTGGTGTGTCCAAAGGAGATTGACGATGACTTCCAACAAGGATTTCAAGCGCCTCGTTCGCGCTCGCATGAAGAAGACCGGTGAAGCGTACACCACCGCCCGGTCGAACGTCCTCAAGAAACCCAAGAAAAACACGGCGATCGATTACGCCGGGCTTGCCGGCATGAGTGACTCCGTGATCGAGGAGAAAACTGGCCGCAATTGGGAGCGCTGGGTTAAAGCGCTCGATCACGATGGCGCCGAGAAAATGCCGCATGGTGAGATCGCTGCGCTGGTGAAAAAAACTTACAAGGTCGGCGAGTGGTGGTCGCAGACCGTGACCGTTGGCTACGAGCGCATCAAAGGACTTCGTGCCAAAGGTCAGCGGCGCGACGGGAGCTATGAGGCGAGTAAGTCTCGAACCTTCGACGTGCCGGTCAAAACTCTGTTCGCGGCGTGGGCAGACGGTGTTACCCGCCGGCGCTGGTTGAGTGGAGCGACAGTGCGAATTCGCACTGCCACCGAACCAAAGTCAATGCGCCTCGACTGGAACGAATCCATTGTTGCCGTTGGATTCGCGCCGAAAGGAAGCTCCCGGAGCTCCGTTGCGGTCCAGCACACCAAGCTGCCCGATCGTGAAACAGCTAAGGAGCTGAAGGAATACTGGGCGGCACGTCTCGACGCACTCGGCAATGTGCTCGCCAGGCGATCATAGCTGAAGGCGGAGCCGTTGGCTGCATGAAGGTGGCCGGCAACAGAAACGATTCTCCCGAGCCTCATTCACTCATGCTAGAATGAGGCTCGGATCCCTCCGGCTATCAGTATGAGCATAAGCCACAACCTGGCATGGACCGCGACACGCGAGGACTACGAGCGCGAAGCGGCAGCGTTGTACGATGCGCTGCAAGCTCGCCAGGACTCGGCGCTGTGGAATTTCAAATGGATGCATCCGCATTTTCGCGGCAAGACCGTCACCGACGTCGATCCAACCATTCTCGACCTCGACGATGCGCGACTCGTCGTCGCCCATGAGTATGGGTTCCCGGCGTGGTTCAATCTCATGAAATTCGCGGACGACGTTGGACAGGACGGGCAGCCAGCACAGTTCGAGCGTGCGGTCGACGCTGTCGTGTCAGGTGACATCGCTACGCTCAGAGCGATGATTGGCGATGATCCGCAGCTGGTTCATCGGAGATCGGCACGCTTTCACCGCGCAACGCTGCTGCACTATATCGCGGCAAACGGAGTAGAAGGCGTCCGCCAGAAAACTCCTCCCAATGCCATGGAAGTCGCGCGGACGTTACTGGACGCCGGGGCGGATCCAGACGCGCTTGCGATGATGTACGACAACCTGTGCACCACGATGAGCATGCTGGTCTCCAGTGCGCACCCCGCCGGTGCCGGACTACAGGCAGATCTCGCCGAGCTGCTGTTGGATTACGGCGCAAAGCACAACGGGCCGGGATCAGAGTGGCAATCCGACATCATGACCGCGCTGGTGTTCGGATACTGGAAAACGGCGGACCGCTTGGCGAAGCGTGGTGCCCCGGCCGACAATCTTCCCACGGCTGCGGGACTCGGCCGCGTCGACGAAGCGACCCAGCTACTTCCGGCAGCGGATGCACGAAGCCGACATATCGCACTCGCGCTCGCCGCGCAGCACGGCCATGCCAACGTCGTACGAGTTCTGCTCGACGCGGGTGAGGACCCCAATCGATTCTGCCCGGAGGGGTTTCACTCCCACGCGACTCCGTTGCACAACGCGATTTCCGCCGGCCGGGATGACGTCGTCAAGCTGCTGCTGGATCGCGGGGCGCGCACGGACATCAGGGATACGATTTTCGACGGGACGCCGCTCGATTGGGCGGTCTACTGCAAGAAGCCGGAAATCGTCGAAGAACTACGCAACCGCGGAGCTCCTACCAGCAACGCAGGGTAAAGAGCCGTCGGGTAGACAGAGATTGGTCTGCATGGTACTGTGTAGTCCAATGCGTTTTCTGCTACTTCTGGTCGCGTTTTTTTTCACCGCGACCGGCTGTTACGTACAGACAACCGCTCCTCAGCGCGACGCTGTCGCGGTCCAGTCTGAGAGTCGGTTCGAATCCGAAATTCGCGCGTTTGAGGATGCCGATCGGGCCGAGCACCCCAAATCGGGTGGGGTCGTGTTCGTAGGCAGCTCGTCGATTCGCTTGTGGCCCGACCTGCACGCCGATTTCCCGGGCATCAACGTGATCCAGCGTGGATTCGGCGGCTCGCGACTCGACGAGGTTGTGCACTACACACCACGGATTGTGCTTGCGTATAAGCCGACCCTCATCGTCCTCTACGCAGGTGACAATGATTTGGCCGAGGGCAGAACACCGGAGCAAGTCTTCAACGACTACAAAGCGTTCGTAGCCACAGTGCGGAAGGCGCTACCGGAAACGAGAATCGCGTACATCTCGATAAAGCCTAGTGGTGATCGTTGGGCACTGGTCGATGAAATGAGGGTGACGAATTCAATGATTCAAGCGTACGCGGCTAGAGATTCCAAGCTCACCTACGTCGATGTGTTCACGTCGATGTTGGGAACGGACGGCAAGCCGCGCGAAGAGCTGTTCAGAGAAGATCGTCTGCATATGAACGACCGCGGCTATGCTATCTGGCGTGAGCTGCTGACTCCGATCGTGACTGTCGTAGCCGCGCAGCTACCGCAGCCGTCGCACTAATGGCCGCGCGCAAACCGAAGAAAGCGGCGGTGTTGAAGGAAGGCGACAAGCTTCCTCGCTTCTCCCTTCCCGCTGACGACGGCAGCGTAGTCAGCAGCGAATCTCTCAAGGGCCGAAGCACAGTCATCTACTTCTATCCCAAGGACGACACTACCGGATGCACGAAGGAAGCGTGCGATTTTCGGGATGCGTTTCCCCGTTTCAGCCAGACCGACGCGCGCATTATTGGAGTGAGCCCGGATAGCGTCGCATCGCACGTCAAATTCAAGGCGAAGTACGCTCTCCCCTTTCAGCTGCTCGCCGACGAAAAGCACTCTCTGGCGGACTCCTTCGGCGTATGGCAGGAGAAATCGATGTACGGCCGCAAATTCATGGGCGTCGAGCGCACCACTGTTATCGTCGATGCGGAGGGACGAATCGCCCGGATTTTCCCGAAGGTGAGCGTCGCCGGCCACGTCGCTGAAGTCGAAGACACGCTTCGCGAACTGGCCCGATCCAACGCGACGGGATAGTCGCTACTTGCTCGGCGAGAGTCCCGGCATCGGCTCGTCGGCGGTCGGACCGTAGATCGACGGCACCGGTACATCGATCAGACGCAAATAGACGGTCAGCTGCCCGCGGTGGTGAACGAGGTGATTGATCGTCTGGCGTACGATCACGCCGCGCGGTGCACTGAAGAAGACCTGGTCGCCGCGTTTTAGCGACCACTTCACCGCGTAATCGGAGTCATTTGACTGCGCGATCGCCTGCCGTGCCTCCTTAACGTTCTTGTCGAAGCCCTTGAGAAGATCTTCCGTCTTCTCGTAGCTGTATCCGGGATAACCGCCCAGGTCGAGTGAGGTTTGTGTGACGGCGTTGGTGATCCAGCCCGGCATTCCCGCGACGAGCTGCGTGAGGTGGCCGAGCGAAAACGACTTGTCGTGTGGTTTCCACTTTGCTTTATCGGTCGGAACGCGCTCGATCACCCTTCGCGTCGTTGCCATCTCCTGATCGAACTCTGGAAGCAGTGTGTCAGCGATGCTCATACGATTCCCTCGATAGTCACCGGTTCGCGGCAACTAGTATCGCGCTCTGATCGTCGCGCGGCCAGCCTCACCCATTCATCCGATACCGGCTGGCCTTTCCCGGAGTGATTCATTCGGCGTCACTCATTGGGCCAAACATGTCAGCATCAGCGTCGGGCGCGGTCAGCGCTCTCTCGGAACTGTCTTCCCAGCTCGCCTCGGCCGTGCAAACTGCCGGTAATTCGATTGTGGCCATTCACGCGCGACGCCGTATTCCGTCGAGCGGCATCATGTGGCGCGACGGAGTCGTGGTCAGCGCCAGCCACACGGTGCGCAGCGAGGGTGACATCTCAATCACGCTACCCAATGGTGATTCAGCGAAAGCAACGATTGCCGGACGAGACTCCGCAACGGATCTGATCGTGCTCCGCATCAAGGGCAACGCGACTGTGAAAGCAGCGCCGCGAGGAGATTACAGCTCGCTGAGAGTCGGTACGCTGGTGCTCGCCGTCGGGCGACCGGGCAAAAATGTGTCGGCGAGTTTCGGGATCGTGAGCGCTGTCGGCGAAGGATGGCGCACCTGGCAGGGCGCGCGCATCGATCGCGTGCTTCGTCTGGATCTCGCGGTTTATGATGGCTTCTCCGGCGGGCCGCTTGTCGACGCGGGTGGAGGGGTGGTCGCAATCAACAATTCGGCTCTCGCACGTGGAACTCCACTGGCTTTGCCGGCGCAGGCAGTTGACCGGGTAGTCGAGGAATTGCTCGAGCGAGGGCACGTACGCAGGCCGTTCATTGGAGTGGCGGTACAGCCAGTCGCGCTTTCGGCTGCGCTCTCCAAACAGCACCAGATCTCCGGCGACAGTGGCTTGATGATTGTTTCGATTGCCGACAACTCACCGGCGGAGAAAGGCGGCATCCTGCTCGGAGATTTGTTGCTGGAAGCGGGTGGCCATCGGCTGTCGCGTCCTGATGACCTGTTGGATGCCTTGGCGGCGAAACAGGATGCGCCGGTAAGTCTCAAGGTTCTGCGCGGTGGTGTTCTCAAGACGATCTCAATTACCCCTGCCGATCGAGGTGAGCGGGAATGAACTCGGCAATTTTTGGCTCGGCGCGAGCAGCATCATCGAACCTCAACGGCCTCGCCGAGCTGTTGCGCGAAGCAGTCGTCGAAGTGCGGAGCGGTGAGCTGGGGAGCGGCACTGGAATCATCTGGGGCGGCGCGGGTCTCATCGTTACCAATGCGCATTGTGTCAGACGTGGATCCTCACTCGAAGTCGATGCCAACGGCAAGTGGCGCGAAGCGAGCGCACTCGCGTACCATCCTCAGCATGATCTGGCGCTCATCGCCGCTCCATCGGTCGCCGGCCCGATGCTGGAGCTGCGCGATCCAGAGTCGCTCCGCGCGGGCGAGCTCGTTTTCGCCCATGGACACCCACTTGGCGTTCGCGATGCGCTGGCAATGGGTGTCATTCATACAGTCGCCCGCGACCGGTCGAAATCGCCACGCTGGATTGTCGCCGATGTCCGTCTTGCTCCCGGCAACTCGGGTGGCCCGCTCGTTGACGCCGAAGGCCGCCTGGTTGGGATCAACAGCATGGTCGTCAATGGACTTGGCGTCGCGATTCCCTCGACGCTGGTTCAGCAATTCGTCGAGCGCGCGCTCGCCCAGCGAGCAGCCTGACCGCAACGCGCGCCGATGACGCGCGTTGCCATCGTCGCGCCGACTCAGAAACTGGGCGCATCGATCGCGGCGGCGCTGCGCTCGAGCGAGGAATTCGAGATCGTCGGCGTCGGCAATTCCAGCGCGGAGGTGCCGCCCGGCACCGAACTGGTGCTAATCGCGCGCGTGGCGCCGTCCGGAACGCCGCGCGTGAGCAATCGCATCGCGAACGACACTGGCTCGACGACCCTCAGCCGCCGCGAGCAGGAAATTCTCGCGCTCCTTGCCGATGGCCTCGTCAACAAGCAGATCGCGGCGCGCCTGGGGATCTCGACCAACACTGTAAAAACCCATCTCGAGCTGTTGTTCGAGAAGCTCGGGGTGGCGACGCGCGCTGAAGCTGTCGCCACGGGAGTCAGGCGCGGCTTACTTCTGCTCTGAGCAGACGGGCCTGACAATCCCATTACACGCTTGATTGGACGGGTTTTCCGCCCCAATGTATGGCCAACGTTGATGCGACGAGGACGCTGGGATGCCCGAAGGCCCAATCGAACAACAGCTGCTCGATCTGGAGAAGCAATACTGGACGGCGATCAAGGAACGGAATGTACAATCAGCGATGAGGCTGACCGACGATCCCTGTATCATCGTTGGCGCGTCCGGTGTTGCTCGCATCAGCCAGGACACTTTCGGCAAGATGCTGCAGGCTGGCGGCTGGACGCTCCACGAATTCACTTTGTCCGACGTTCAGATACGGCTCGTGTCAGACGATGCGGCCGTTATCGCGTACAAAGTGAAAGAGCTGCTCACTGTAGACGGCAAGCCGATCACGGTCGAAGCTTCGGACTCGTCGACCTGGGTTCGTCGCGAGGGTCAGTGGGTGTGCTCGATGCACACCGAGGCGCTGGTCGGCGATCCATTCGGGCGCGACAAGCAGCCGATGCCAAGGAAGCCATAACCGGGAGCGAAACCTGGTGACGATCATCCGACATTTCGTCGCGATCCTCTTGCTGCCGTTCGTGGTAACGGTACTCATACCGCGCTGGCTGATCGACGCGTTTGCGTCGTCTGATACTCGATGGATCGACGGCACATTCACCGCAACGTTTGGTCATCTCGCGGGGATGTTGATACTGCTGTTTGGAATCTCGCTCTTCATCTGGTGCGTCACGCTCTTCGCGAGCATTGGGCGCGGTACTTTGGCGCCCTGGGATCCAACCAGACACCTCGTGGTGGTCGGGCCGTATCGCTTCGTACGCAATCCGATGATCAGCGCGGTCCTCATCATTCTGATCGGTGAATCACTCTTCCTTGGCTCGCGCGTGATCGCGCTGTGGGCAGTCGTGTTCTTCTTCGTAAACGTGATTTACTTCAGGCTACTGGAGGAACCTGGACTCGACAGACGGTTTGGCGACGAATATCGCCGCTATAAGGCCGCTGTTCCGCGGTGGATTCCGCGCCCAACGCCCTGGAAGAACGCCTGATTCTCCACCAACGCTAGCGGTGCGCGCACGGAACTTGATTGCAATCCGGACAAATCAGCCCTGAAACCATGACCGCATCGACCAGAACAGAGATTCGAACAGACCGGTTGCCGCCCGACATTCTCAGAACGATCATCGCCGCGCTGATTGCGTTGCTGACGATCGCCGGCTGGCTGAACGTGTTCGTGAAGCCGCCGTTGCGCGCCGCGCTGGTTTTCCAGACGAGAGCCTGGTGGTGGATCGAGCAGATCATCAGCGTTCTGCTGGCGATTCTTTGCATCGGGATCATCATGCGCAAGCGGTCGGTCCTGAACGCCGCGTTCTGGTTGACGATCTACTCGCTGGCCTTCGACATCGTGCGCTGGTTTTTCGCGTTCAAGGAGGGGCAACTGAATGTCCCGGTTGCGCTGATCCTTTACCTCCTCTTCGCCTGGCGACTTTGGGTTGCCCGCCGACAAGTTGTGCTCATCGACGACGCAGGAACGGTTCAGGCGACAGGTTAGCGGGTCTGGGGCTCCGCGGTGGCGTAGCGCGTGCACCGGAGGTAAATAATTACTGTGGCCCTCAAGTGGGTGCCCTACGTTCTGCGCCGCATCGTTTAAACAGTTTCGGGTGTCCAATCCGGGTATGAGGCGGCTCCTCACCCGACTGATTGCAGTGTGCGCATCCCTTATGGTGATGCTCTCTCCCGCAGGCAGTCGCGCTCAGCAACAGTTGGTGAAAGCATCATCATCTGACGACGAGCAGCCGAGGGTCGACTCAGCGGACATTGTCGATCACGCCAAAGGTCTGCAAGTGAGCTTCGAGATCCGCAGGCGGCGCATGTTGCCGCGCTTCTACATTGGAGGCGTCGATCAGAATCACTGCCTGATTGTGGGGCGGTTCTGCGAATGGCATCCCAACCTCAAGGATTACACGATTCCCGAAGAGGGACGGGATATCGTAAAGGCTCGCAAAGAGCTGCTTCGCGATCTCGAGCGTGCATCAACGCTGATTCCCGGCGACGACTGGATCATGGGACAACGGATCCGCTACCTGCTCGAGACCCGTGACACGAGCACCATCGCCCTCGCTCGCTCGTGTCGCGCGTCCAAATGGTGGTGTGATGCGCTACTCGGCTTCGCTCTTCACGTATCCGGCAATTATGTGGAGGCAGACAGCGCCTACTCACACGCGCTCGACGAGATGCCGTCATCGCTGCGCTGTCACTGGATGAATCTGAGCCCGCTACTCGACGACGACATTCGTGGTACTTATCACAAGATGTCGTGCGCGCAGCGTGAGGCGACCGACGCGCGCATCTGGTGGGTATCCGATCCGCTGTACATGATGCCCGGCAACGAGCGCCGCACTGAGCACTACTCGCGGATTCTCTACACCATGTTGCAGCAGACGTCGGCCAATACCTACGGCTCGACGTGGGGTGGCGATCTCGCCGAGCTGATTCTGCGATTCGGCTGGGCTGAGAAGTGGACGCAGGAGCCGAGTCAGAGTTTGTATGCTGACTCGAAACCAGCCATCACAGGGCACGAACGCGAGCCCGGCTATCATTTTTTCCTGACTCAGCGGCCGCCGGATAGCCTGGCACAGATCGTCGATTCGGTGTTCGACATTTTTCAGTTTCCGCCGCGCGAGCAGTACTCGCCCGCTTATACGAATGGGTTCGTGAGGCTCGATGCGCAGGTAGCGCGTTTCCGCCGCGGTGATTCCACGAAGATAGTCGCCGCGTTCGACGTCACAGCTGACACGATCTTTGGCCAGCACAAATTCGCGGCCGCGGTAGTGGCGATGGGTGATGAAGCGACGACACCGTCGATGACGCGGTTGAACGAGTCTCCGATGAAGAACGTGTTGACAGTCATGACGCCGTGGCGCGAACAACTAATCGGCGTCGAGCTGCTGGCGAAGGACAGCACTGCGGCAGCGCGCTGGCGCTCGGGTTTCGCGGAGATACCTCTCGACTCAGGCAAGATCAGTGTGTCGGATCTTTTGTTGGTGGATGGAGCGCCGTCACTGCCGACGAACCTGGACGAAGCGATCGGACGCGCCCACGGTGGAACGAAATTCAGGCGCAACGTTCAGGTGGGACTGTTCTGGGAGCTATACGGCAGCACTCCTGCCGATAGCGCTCTACCGGTGACGCTGACAATCACTCCGGTAGATGAAAGCCTGCTGCGGCGTGCTTTCCGCGTCCTGCGTATCGCGCCCAGGTCCCAGCCGCTCAACATTCGCTGGCAGGAGAATGGCGCCGCCGGCGTCATGTCTCCACGCTCAGTAGTCCTCGACCTCTCCGCGGTCCCAGCCGGCAAGTACGCCATCAAGCTGGAGGTCGGGACGGCCCACGGCAGCTCTACGACGCGCGTTATCGAGGTGAAGTAGCGCGGAGCTCCCTCAAGCGCTGCGCGATAAATCTCTTTTCGGGCTCCTGCTTCGCCAGCGCTAGTGCGCGCTCGTAGCTGACGATCGAATCGTCGGTTTGTCCGAGCCGCCGGCAGAGATCAGCGCGCGCGACGTGCGCAGGCAAGTAGTCGGTCAAGTCTCCCCTGACGAGAATTGCATTGATCAGAGCCAGACCGGCCGCGGGACCACTGTTCATTGCGACCGCGGCTGCACGATTCAGCTCGATGACCGGCGACGGGTCCGCGAGCATGAGCACGTCGTATAACGCCACGATCTGCGCCCAATCCGTGGAAGCTGCACTCGTCGCATCGGCGTGGACCGCCGCAATCGCCGCCTGCAAGGTGTAAGGGCCGAAGCGTCGCGACTGCAGCGCTCGCTCTACGAGCTGCGCCCCTTCGTCGATTTGCGCGCGATTCCATAGCGAGCGATTCTGGTGCTCGAGCAGAATCAGCTCCCCAGAGCTGGTTGTACGTGCCGCCCGGCGCGCGTCGAGCAGCAGCATCAACGCAAGCAAGCCGACTGCCTCAGGCTCCGGCAGGAGCTCGACAAGTATCCGGCCGAGTCTGATGGCTTCGCTGGAGAGATCCGAGCGAGTCAGCGAGCCGCCACTCGATGCGTAGTAGCCTTCGTTGAAGACGAGGTAGATGACGTGCAGCACGGTGTCCAGCCGCTCCGGCAGCTCGCTGCGCGCGGGAACCTCGTATGGGATTCGCGCATCGCGGATCTTGGCTTTGGCGCGAACGATCCGTTGGGCCAGTGTCGGAGGAGGTGTGAGAAAAGCGTGCGCGACTTCTTCCGTTGTGAGACCGCACACCTCGCGGAGCGTGAGTCCAATCTGAGCATCGGGATTCAGCGCCGGGTGACAGCAAGTGAAGATCAGTCGCAGCCTGTCATCCTCGACGCCTGTCTCGTCGTATTCAGGCACGTTCATTTCGGGTACCTCCGGCGTCGACGCATCGATCGAGTCGAACCGCGCCGTCCGACGGGCTCGATCGATCGCCTTGAATCGCCCCGTCGAGATGAGCCACGACCGCGGGTTTGACGGGATTCCATCTTCCGTCCACTGCTCTACCGCCGCGGCGAATGCATCCTGCATTGCTTCCTCGGCGGTATCGAAATCGCCGAGCAGACGGATGAGCGTCGCCAACACGCGTCGCGACTCCGATCGGTAGATCGCATCGACCTCGTCGCGAACGCGCGCCGGCTCCGGTGTCACTCAGGCCATCCTTTCTACGATCGGACGCACTTCGATCGCACCCGAGCGTGCCGACGGTATGCGCGAGGCGACGCTGATGGCATCGTTCAGATCCCTGGCGTCGATCAGGTAGTAGCCGCCGAGCTGCTCCTTGGTCTCGACAAAGGGCCCATCGGTCGTCGAAACCTTGCCGTTGCGAATCCGAACAGTCGTCGCCGTGTGCGAGGGTTGAAGCTGATTCGAGCCGACGTGCTGCCCGCTTTGTTTAATGCTGCTGGTGAACTGGGTGTACTCGCCCATGTACTTGTCCTGCACGTCCTTGGGGAATTTCTGCCACGCTTGCTCGTCGTCATAGATCAGGCACAGATACTTCATTTTTCCTCCGACTCTGAAAGGGTTGTGCTAATTGGTCGGATAGTGTCAGTCGAAATCGACATCGACTTTCAGGAGGTTATCCCCCTCAGGATGCCGGCGCGGATCCGGATAGCCCTTGGCGCTGCATTCGGAACGGGCGAGACGACCGTAATTACCCGCGGAAAAAGTCGGATTGGCAGCTGCAGCGTCTGCGTTTGGGCACCGCGTTTTACGACCAGCGGCAACGTCGTCGCAGTAGTGCCATTATAGCGGTGCCGGAACACGTCGAACGAGCTGTCGTTAGTGATGGTGACTTCGCCGATCGACACCAGCCTGTCGCCGACAGTGAGCCCAGCAACCGCGCCTGCGCTGTTGGCGGCAATCCCGGTAATCGTTATGCCGAGGCTATCAGTTGCTGTGGCAACGCCGAGTCGCGGCTCGCGTAGCGAATCGCTCTTAACTCGCAGGCCAACGAGTGCGAGGATCGAGTCGGTCGGTAGTGGCTCGCGTCCGTCGACGTATCGATGCGCGAAGTCGGCGAAGCTCTTTCCATTGGCTGCTTTGCTGACTTCACCCCACCAGTCGCTCGGCGTAAAGCCCCGGCCCCGTTTGTAGGCCTGGCCGTAGAGCGTCCGCATGACCTGATCGAGCGAATGTCGATTGTCACTCGCATCGCGAATCAGAACGTCGAGAACGAATCCGACAAAGCCGCCCTTCGGATAGTAAAGCCCGCCGCTGCCGTCGGTGGCGCCGATCCACGCATCGAAGGATGCGTCACTCAACGCAGTCGGAGGCGCCGATGCAATCGACGAAATCTCACCGGCAATGAAATCGAAGAACGCCGTACTATCGTGTACGCCGCCACGCGTCAGGCCCAGCTCACCGTAGTAGTCTGTAACGCCTTCGCTCACCCAAAGCCATGTCGTCTGCTGGGCGTCGTCGTAGCGGTAAGGTACGAGGTCAGCTGGTCTGAGTCGCTTGACGTTCCACGCGTGGAAGAACTCATGGGAATAGAGACCGGGTAGATAGCCCGCGTCGAGCTGAGTGACATGGACTTCGTCCACCTGCGACGCCTGGTGCTCGAGGCCACCGCCATTCACCAATGTGTCCGACCGCTGGAAGATCGTGTAGTTACGGAAAGGTGCTTCGCCGAATACCGCGATGTGCTTCGGCACGAATTTCTGCAGCCAGCCGAAAGTACGATCGCGTCGTGCCGGAGTGAGCGAAGAGGCCGGATAGAACGCAAGACGGACCCACTTGCCCTCGATCTGGGTACTATCGATTGCAAAGCGACCGACATAGAAGGGCATGTCGGTGAGATCGTGGTAATTGAGCGCACTGAAAGTGTTTGCACCCGCCGGGTCCATTCCGGTTGCGATGCGCCAGCTCGGTTCTGTACGCACGGTCACGCGAGCGGGCCAATCGAATCCGCGACCGGTCGGATAAAGAAAAACGTTGGTGCCGTTGAAGAAAGCGAAATTGGGTGCCGTCCACGCGACAGCGCGATCGACAGCGTTGGCGAGATACTGGAAGCTCACACGCACCTGACCCGCACGGCGCGGCTTTATCTCCCATGTCTGAAAGTCGAGCTTGCGCCACTCCAGCGACGCGCCGTTCTGCTGCGGCGCAAAATTCGAGACACGCCGCGCAAACCAGAGCAGCACGTAATGTCCAGGCGACCAGGCTGGCAACGCGAGAACGACTGGCGCCGTTCCGCTGACATCGAATGTCATCGAGACGCCCAGCTGATGGCGACCGACTGAAACGGAATCCGCGATGATCTCGTAGGCGACGTTGCTGATTGGCGCCGACTGATCGAGTTGTTGTGCGGCGGCGTTTGTGCCGAAGGTCAATGCAACTGCAAGAGCGCGAAGCATCAGGTTCTCCGTAGGTTCCGACTCTTAGACAGAACTTCGAGGCGGTGGGGTTGTACCAATAGGTTAGCTTCTGTCTCAACCACCCGGAACATCATGGAATTCAGAACACACATTGCGGCAATTGTTGCCGTTTCTTGTTTATGTGCCACTGTCTCGCGCGCGCAGGCTGCGAAAATCACTGCGCAGCCCACGCATCCCCAGCCCGGCGCGATAGTGCGCCTGACCGTCAGCGATGCAACGCGCGGAGACTCGATCGTTTCAATTCGCGGTGCGCTGGCCGAAGAACCACTCCACTTCCGACGGACTAGCGCCAACGCGTGGCACGCTATCGGTGGCATTCCGGTCGACAAGGAAGGTGTGCTGTTCGCGAACGCCGTCGTACAGCGCGCGTCCGGCAAAACAGAGATAACGCGCGTGCGCTTCGATCTGCCGAAGATTCCACCGCCGGCTTCGCAGCCTCTCGAGGTCGACAGCTCTTTCACCCGGCCGCTCGATGCGGCCACCCAGGCGCGAGTCGATCGCGAGAACGCGCGAGCGAGGGAAGTCGGCCGAGCATCACATGAGCGAGCGCCAATGTGGACCGCATCCTTCGTCAGGCCGCGGAATTCGGTCATCACGAGCGAGTTTGGCTCGGGTCGGCTGTTCAATGGTCAGCTCACTGCGCGTCACCTGGGCGTGGATTTCCGCGGGGCGATGGGGGAACCGGTGAAGGCAGCCAATCGTGGCGTTGTCGCGCTGATCGACAACTTCTTTCTCGCCGGCAATGTCGTCTACATCGATCACGGTGGTGGAGTCGTGACGTCGTATTTCCACTTGAGCAAAACGCTGGTACACGTCGGCGACGTGGTGAAGCGCGGACAGGTGATCGGCCTGGTTGGCAATACCGGGCGCGTAACTGGTCCGCATCTCCACTGGGCTGCTCGCTACGGCGCGAACACAGTCAATCCGCTCGATCTGATTGGCATCGGCTCCTGGTATAGCGCGATTATCCCGCGAACATCAGCGACTACCCCGCGAACATCCGCGACTATCCCGCGAACACCAGCTTCACCCCCGCGACGATAAGAACGAGGGAAAGGAGCTGCCGCAGCAAAGGCGCCGGCGCGCGCTTGCTGCCGTAAGTCGCGCCGATCCAGCCGCCGATCAACACTGCTGCTCCCCACACCGGAATATTCGGGGAGAGCTGTGCGACACTCGATAAGTGGCCGAGCAGTCCGGCGATCGAGTTCACGAGAATGAATGGCGCCGCGACGGCGGACGTAGCGCGCGTCTCTGACCATCCCATGTACAGCAGCAACGGGCTGAGGAAAATGCCGCCGCCAATGCCGGTGACGCCGGATAGAAATCCAATCACCAATCCGGAGATTATCGCAGCCCAGACTGGTGGCGCATGTGGTTCCATTGTTGACTTTCGGAGCGAAGAACGGAACAGCCAGATCGCAGCATAGAGCAGGACAACGCCGACGAGAATCTTGTACGCGCGCGCTGGTAGCATTGTCGCTCCTCCGACGAATGCCGCCGGGACAGATGCCACCGCAAAGGGCCAGAACAACTTCCACTTGAACAGCCCGCCGCGATAAAACTTTATCGTTGCCACCGCCGCCACGAGGATGTTGAGCGCCAGCGCAGTAGGCTTCATCGTATCAGGGGAAAGGCTGAACAGGCCCATTACTGCGAGATAGCTGGACGCGCCGCCGTGGCCTACCGACGAGTACAGCGCGGCCCCGATCAAAAACAACGAAGCGATTGCGATCGTTTCTGAAACAGGCATCTCTTTCGAACGTATATTGTTGATCCCAACCTCGCCCTACCTCCAGTCCGCCGGCAGGACAGCGAAGCTACATGACCGAGTACGCAATCGACATAGTCAACGTCACCAAGCGTTACGCCGACCACACTGCGGTGAACGACCTGACCCTGCGCGTTCCCAAAGGAAGCGTATACGGACTTCTCGGCCCTAACGGCGCCGGTAAGACCACCACCATCCGGATGATCCTCAACATCATCGCTCCGGATTCCGGCAACATCTTCATCTTCGGCCACCCATCAAGCGACACAGCCATTACCGAGCGCCTCGGCTATCTGCCGGAGGAGCGCGGACTTTACAGGAAGATGCAGGTGCGGCGCGTCCTGAAGTTTCTCGCCGAATTGAAAGGAGTGAAGGGTAGCGAGGCCGATCGTCGCGTTGACGAGTGGCTCGAGCGGCTCTCGCTAAAGACACCGGAGAAAGACTGGGGATTGGCCAAGATCGACGAGCTCTCGCGCGGCATGCAGCAGAAGGTGCAATTCATTGGCACTCTGCTCCACGATCCGGATCTGGTAATCCTCGACGAGCCATTCAGCGGGCTGGATCCGATTAACGCCCAGGCGCTCAAGGACACCGTCGTCGAGCTGAAGCGTCGGGGAAAGACGGTGATCTTCAGCACCCACCTGATGGACAACGCGGAACGGCTTTGCGACTCAGTCTGCATCATTGCGCGCGGCGAGAAAGTTCTCGACGGCAGCGTGACCGAGGTGAAAGAGGAGCACGGCCAGCGCAACGTCGCTCTTGCTCTCGATGGCAATGGAGTGGCTGATGTCGCTCAAATCCTGCGCGATCACTCGTTGGTCCGTCGCGCCGATGACTCCAACAGGTTCTTCGAGATCGAGCTCGCGCCGGGCGCAGACCCGCAGGCTCTGCTCAGACGCATCGTCGAATCGGGCGCGGCGGTACAGCGGTTCGAAATGATCCAGCCCTCGCTGCATCAGATCTTCCTGCAGAAGGTCGGTGCCACCGGTATTGAAGAGGGAATGAGCGGACATGGCTAAGCTCTGGGCAGTTATCAAGCGCGAATACCTCGAGCGTGTGCGGTCGAAGTGGTTTCTGATCGCGACGTTCTTTGGCCCGATTTTCTTCAGCGCGATCATCATCGTGCCGGCCTGGCTGGCTTCGCGCAGCAAAGCGACCACCGACATTTACAACTCGATCATTCTCGACGCGACCGGTGAGAATTTCGGTCGTCGGCTCGCGATCAACATCGCCGGCGGCGATAGCACCAACACCGGTCAACTGCCGGTCGTGCGCACGGTGCCGCCCGCGGAGCTGACACAGGCCGAGAGCCTGGCGACGCGCGAGGTGATGAAGAAGGAAAAGACTGGTTACGTAGTCGTCAATCAACAAACCTTGGCGGGCGAGTCCGCACGCTACGCGGGCACCAACGCGACTTCGATCGCCGACATGGCGCGCATCAAGGAAGCGATTCGACAGACAATTCTTGCATCGCGGCTCGAGAAGGTCGGGCTCGACAATCAGAAGATGAAGGAGATCACCTTCATCCCCCTCGACTTCAGCACCGAGCGGATCACCGAGCGCGGTCGCGCTGGATCGGGCATGGCTAGCGTGCTGTTTGGCTTTGCGATCGGATTCCTGCTGTACATGTCGATCGTGATCTACGGCCAGACAATCATGAGTGGCGTGCTCGAGGAGAAGACGACGCGCGTCGCCGAGGTGGTGATGTCGAGCGTTCCGACTGACACGCTGCTGGCGGGGAAAGTCTTCGGCGTTGGCGCAGTCGGATTGACCCAGCAGATTATCTGGATCGGCACGACCTACATCTTACTCAAGGCCCGCGCACCGATCATGGCAAAGCTTGGGGCACCGACAGTGTCATTCTCCCTGCCCGATATTTCGCTCGCCGCAGGAATTCTCTTTCTTCTGTTCTTCCTGCTCGGTTTCGTCTTTTACTCCTCGCTGTATGCGGCTGTTGGCTCTTCGGTGAATAGCGAGAGCGAAGCTCGGCAGGCAGCGAGTCCGTTGATGATCATGATCGTGAGTACTGGGGTATTTATACAGCCGGTGCTGTTGAATCCCACCGGCACGACCGCGAAGGTGTTGTCGCTCATCCCGATTTCGTCACCGATCATCATGCCGATCCGGATGGCGGTGACCGGCGTTCCGACGCTCGAACTAGCGGGGAGTCTGCTTTTCCTCGGGATCGGTTGTCTGGCCGCGCTGTGGCTCGCGTCCCGGATCTATCGTGTCGGGCTGCTGATGTACGGCAAGCGGCCGACGATGAGGGAAATGGCGCGTTGGGTTTCCTATGCCAGATAGGATTGATGGCTGAGGACTAAATGCATCGATCATCGAGGATTGAGTGAGGATTGCAGACAACCGAGAAGTTAAAGTGCATTCCTCGGTGGTTCTCGATCAGCAATTAGTCAGCAATCATTGATGCCATTGGTCCTCGGGCCTCAGTCGTGAAGAGACATTCCTGATTGATCGCTCGGCTATTATTCTTTGAAACCACCCCCACGAAGCAGGAGAGGTTTAGATGTACGATGAGAGGTTTGTAAGCCCAATGCGACAGGAGCTGACCCAGCTCGGTGTCGAAGAATTACGCACACCAGAAGAAGTAGACTCGAGACTCAAGGATGCCCCCGGCACGACGCTCGTCGTCGTGAATTCCATCTGCGGCTGCGCCGCGCGTAATGCGCGACCCGCGGTGGCGAAGGCGATCCAGCATGACAACCGGCCGGATAAGCTCACCACCGTTTTCGCCGGACAGGACGTCTCCGCGACACAGCGCGCGAGAAGCTACTTCACCGGTTATGCGCCGAGCTCGCCCCAGATCGCGCTGATGAAGGATGGTCAGGTCGTTTATATGCTCGAGCGGCACCAGATCGAGGGCCGCACTTCCGACGACATCGCGAAGGATCTCACGCGGGCATTCGACAGGTACTGCGAGACGACCAGCGCAGCCTGATTTCCAATTGAGGCGTTCGGACCGAACGCCTCAATTTTACAGCTCGTCCCGCTTGCGGCGTTCGATGAAGGGCTGACCGTCGGGCAGTGTCGTTGGCTCGACCTCGCGGCCTGTGTCCTTGAGCACTCGGCCACGCACGAATTGGACGGTGGCGCCGAGCAGTATCGCCCATACGCAGACTGCGACAATTCGCCAGAACAGGACGCCCACCGCCATCGGCTGCCAGTCCATGAACTCGGCGCGCGCGGTTCCCCATGGCTCACGGTGAAGAGAGATCAGCACCAGGCTGACCGCCATCTCGCCCACGGTCTCGAATATCGCGAACAACGGAGCACGCCACGGCCACTCTCGAACCGGGAATCTTCCCAGGTGCAGCGTCGCCATGCCGACCAGGAAGATCGTGCCCAGCACCAGCGAGGCGGCGAGATATGAGCTGTTGATGTTGCCCCGAGTGAGGACTACCGCGCGGAAAAGTCGAATCACGACGCCGGTCATTACTGCCAGCTCGACCGGTGACCGCGCGATCCTCTGGAACGCAGCCGGCTCCTCGAGGTCCCACTCGCTCGTTTTGAAGAGCCGCCGCCTTTTCTCGACGGGGGATGGCTTCGTCACGCGATCAAAATTAGTTCGCGGATGCGTAGCGTCCATAGAATTTTGCCTGCCACATCAGAGAGAGAAATACACTCGCGTCGTCCTTCGTATCGACCCAACTCGAACGCTGGGGACGCCTCCACTCTGTTTTCGACGCTAGAACGTCGGGTGTGGTAACTATTTGATCCAGTGGCCGATGCGGCCCCAGCGGATGTCCGTGAGCATCGGCAGAGGTCGATCGCTGTCGTCGGCGTTGTACGAGTAGTACACGAACAGTGGCTTGCCGCGGACATTTTCACGCGGCACGAATCCCCAGTAGCGACTGTCCTTCGAGTTGTACCGACTGTCGCCCATCATGAAAAGCCGGTGCGCGGGGACTACCAGCGGACCCCAGTTGTCGTGATTGGGCTGCGAAGGCGCCGCGCCGAAGCGCGACGACCGGAGGCCGACTTTTTTCTGCCAATCGAAGAGCGGGTCGACGGAATTCGCGATCTCCGGACTAACCTGTGTCGCGGCGCCGTAACCCTGCCGCTGGGCAATCCCGTTCACGTACAGGATGGCATTGCGCATGTAGAGCGTGTCGCCGGCAGTACCTACGAGCCGCTTCACCAGCGTCGGCGTCGGATCTGCTCCCTTCTCCGCTTCATCGGCCTGATACGGCGAAACGAAAACAACGACGTCCCCGCGACGCGGCTCGCGAATCGCCGGGAGACTCGAGTTCGTGAACGGGATGTGCGCGCCGAAGATTGCCTTGTTGACGAATAGCCAGTCTCCGACGAGCAGCGTCGGAATCATGCTTCCCGAGGGAATGCGATAGGCTTCGATGAGAAACGCCCGCAGGATGAGGAAAATCGCCAGTGCCCCGACGATCGACTTGAAGTTTTCCCACAGGCGAGCGAGCGCTGAACTTTGCGAAACGGGGCGCGCCTTTTGGGCGCGCCCCGCGTTAGACGGAGTTGCCAAAGAGCTTATTTAACGAAGGTGTTTGTTGACGAGTCTGGTCATCTCGAACATCGAGACCTGGCTGCGTCCGAAGATAGGACGGAGGTTCTCGTCAGCGTTGATCATGCGGCGATTCTTCGAATCCTGCAGACCCTTACGCTTGATGTACTGCCACAGTTTCTTGGTGACTTCCGTGCGCGGCATCGCTCCACTGCCTACCACCGCAGCCAGATCACTGCTCGGCTGCATCGGCTTCATGAATGCCGGGTTTGGTGCGCGCTTTTTACCCGATGATTTCCGGCGCGTCTTGCGACCACTGCTCTTTCTCGCCGAGCTCTTTTTGCGACTTGATGACTTCCGCGAAGACTTCCGTGCCGATGACTTCCTGCCGCTCTTTCTTCTTGTTGCCATCTTGTCTCCTGGTTTGGTGATCCCAATGCACTCTGCTACAGAGTGAAACGCGGCCTGTCAGCGACGCAAACTATAGTCCTGCAGGGCGAAAGCAATAGGGAATGAGCAGAGTTTCCCTATGGGAAAAGCGATTCTTCATAGGGAAAAATCAAGAACGAACCGCCGAACGGCTCATTGCTCAGCCCAGCCATCCAGCATTTTGAACATTTTCACGTCGTAGGGATCGGGCGACGCATCGTCATCGGCGATGTCGTAATTCTCCTGCGGTGTCTCGAGAATCAGAGGTATGTTGCTGCTGCGGCGGTCCCTCATCAGCCACTCGAAAGGCTCCTTGCCGATGTGTCCGTCCCCGATGAGAACGTGCCGATCGCGGTTCGAGCCAAGCTCGTTCGCGCTGTCATTGAGATGAAAAAATGAGGGCGGTTCCCCTATGATCTGCTCGAACTCGTCCAGGATGTCGGTGAATGCCTGTCGCGAGGCTGTGAGGTCGTATCCGGACGCGAACAGGTGACATGTGTCGAGGCCATATCCTGTTCGCGAGCGTAGCTGGCCGGGCACGGCGTCGAGAATGTCTTTGATCTCCTGTGCGGTCTTTCCCATCGTCTTGCCCGCGCCGGCAGTGTTCTCGACGAGCAGTCTCGTCTCCGAATTGATCGTTTTCAACGCCTGGGTGATCGCCTTGCCGATTCGCTTGGCGGAGTCGCTGCGGTCACTCGTGAGAGCAGAACCCGGGTGAAAGCAAACTGCGCCGACGCCGAGGGCGGTCGAGCGCTCCATCTCCTTGGTGAGTCCGGCACTGGCTCGCGCCCACTTCTCGTCATCGGGCGTCGCGACGCTGAGCACGTACGCTGCGTGCACCACTACGTTTGCCGGCTTGATTTTGGTTTTTGCCAGCGCCTCCTTGAAGCGTGTCACCCGCTCCGGCTTAATGGTGGACTTGTCGCCGTAGAATTTGGGAATCGCGGTAAAGAGCTGCAGCGCGGTCATTCCCGCATTGGCCGCCCTCAATACCGTCATCTGGATGCCACCGTTATCGATGGTGTGCGCACCTATGTATTTCGCCATGCCGCTTCCCGCTGCAAGTACTCTACCGTACGCATGCCGTGGCTATTGCACGGTCGTGCACAGAGTTTGATTATAGAATCTTCAGAGTGCGCTCGTTCGTTTATGGAGAGCGGCGCCGTCCGTCCAGCTGGCTGATGAAAAGAATTTTCATACCAATCCTCGCGTTATGTCTGTTCGCCGCCTCCGCACAGTCACAGACCGAAGCGCGCACAGATGTCATTTCCGGGCGAGTCACCGATCTTAACGGCCGGCCCGTCGCCGACGCCTTAGTCGGTGCGACGGCACCGGGCTCGAGCGTTACCCGCACATTCAGCACGGATCAAGACGGTAGATACAAGATCTATTTCCCGGGCACCCCATCGCAGTACTCGCTACAGGTCAAGCGAATGGGTTTCGCGCCGGTTCAACGGACCATTACACGGCACACGAGCGAGCCCGAGCACATGACCGTGGACGTCCAGCTCGGCGGAGCGCCGCTCGCTCTGTCGATGGTGGAGATCGAGGGCAACACCGAGACGCCGCTGCCGCGCGAGGCCGAAAAACACTCTCTCGACGCGACCGTTCCGAATCCGATCGCAATAATTCTGGAGATGAAGGACACACTGCACCTGAGCGCCGTTCAGATCGTGCGACTGGGTAGCCTCTCGGATAGCCTGCAGACGAAGAATTCGCACATTTACAAGAACATCCGCACCCTGCTTGCCAAATCGCAGGAACAGGGCGATGCGACGCTGATGGCAGGCAGCGTGGCGATGATGCTCGAGGAAGCATCGCGGAACACCACCACTGCGCTCGTATCAGCCGGCAAGGTGTTGCGACCCGAGCAGTGGGCGATTCTTCCGGCTGATATCCGCGACCGCGAGTCTGAGAAGTCGGCTAACCAGTAGGTCTACTTCCAGACTCCCTCGCGAAAGCCGACGCGGTCGATCGGCTCACCGTTCCGGGGCGGAGTCTTCCACCACACTGTAATCCGGCCGTGATTTAGCGCAACCCACGGCGCGACAGCGGCGACATCATCGGGCGTGACCTGGCCCCGCTGATCGAAGAGATGACCCGTGGAGTGGGACAGCACGATGCCGATCCTCGGCGTCGTTGAGTTCGGATCCTCGAACACCACCACCACGCTGTCGCCTCGGCCCGCTACACTCGCCGCCGAAGGCGCGCTCCCGTAAACGACGGGCACTGGCGAGTGAAACATTCCGCCCTTGTCCATCGAGTGCGCGAAGAAAACGCCGGCGCCGTCACTCGCTTCGACGAAATAGACGAGGTACACGTAGCCGCTGGCCGGATCGTAAGTGATTCCCGGCGCTGGCCGCTGGCAACCACGGCGCCCGGCATCACGCGCATCCACATCTATTGCGGAGTCCCATCTAGCGCCTCTATCGGGCGATCGCTGCAAGGACAGAATTACGCTGCTGTCGGAGCGAACCGACCACCAGCTTCTAAACAGCTCGCTCGTGTCACCAGCGGTTCGTATCGACATCACACATTGCGCGACCGTACCCGTGGTCGTGGGCAGTCCGGCGCTGGCGATCGCGCTGCGCGTGTCCGGATCTCCAAGCTGGGAGGAGCGGTAGCCGACGTTCCCCCACTCAACCGGCTCGGACACGCAGCCAACAAGAAAGGTCAGAGCGACCACTGGGTACCAGCTGACAGTCTTGCGCACGACGCAGGTTAGCCCGGAGACATACGCCAGAGAAGCCCGCGCTAAGTATCTTTCGAGCGTAGTCGCCACCTCGAGGAACTTGCAAATGGCTGCCTCCACAGTCCGACCGAAACGCGGCCCGGCCACTAAAGCCGCCGCTGATAAATCCCAGAAATCGCAGGCGACGAACGATGGTGCGTCGCCGCCAGTTGCCACCGAGCAACCGATTCGTACCGCCACCGGCTTCAACGGAAATCGGCGGGTCCCGGCGCCAGTCAACGAGCCGATAAAGAGCTACGCGCCGGGCAGCGCCGAGCGGACCGCACTAAAGGAGCGGCTCCGCACCATGGCCGGCGAGAGGATCGAGATACCGCTCGTCATCGGCGGCAAAGAGGTCAGCACCGGAGATGTCGTCGATTCGGTGATGCCGCACAATCATCGACACGTGCTTGGCCAATGGCATCGCGCGCGCCCAGCCGATGTCGATGCCGCAATCAAGGCGGCGTCAGAAGCGGCGAAAGATTGGGCCAACTGGTCATGGGAAGATCGCGCCGCAGTTTTTCTCAAGGCCGCCGAGCTGCTGGCGACGACGTGGCGCGCGACGCTCAACGCCGCGACGATGTTGGGTCAATCGAAGACTGCGTTCCAGGCGGAGATCGACGCGGCATGTGAGCTGATCGACTTCTGGCGCTTCAATCCGTTTTACGCGCAGCAGCTGTACGACGAGCAGCCACTGAGCGACCACACGATGTGGAATCAGCTCGATTACCGACCGCTCGAAGGATTCGTCTATGCGGTGACGCCATTCAACTTCACCTCGATCGCTGGCAACCTGCCGACGGCCCCGGCGTTGATGGGCAACACCGTGATTTGGAAACCGGCGTCGAGCGCGATGATGAGCGCGCACTACATCATGAAGTTGCTGGAAGAGGCGGGGCTGCCGCCGGGCGTGATCAACTTCGTGGCCGGCGATCCGGCGATGATCTCCGACAAGCTGCTCGCGCATCGCGATTTGGCGGGCGTCCATTTCACCGGCAGCACGGCTGTGTTCAACAACATGTGGAAGACGATTGGCGCCAGTATGTCGCGCTACAGGTCCTATCCGAGAATCGTCGGTGAAACGGGCGGCAAGGATTTCATCGTCGCGCACCCGTCAGCGGATCCTGTTGCGCTCTCAGTCGCAATCGCGCGCGGCGGATTCGAGTACCAGGGACAGAAGTGCTCCGCGGTGAGCAGAGTGTACGTCCCGGAATCGATCTGGCCCGAAGTGCGTGATCGTACCGTCGCGATCATGAAGGAGCTCCGTATGGGCGACGTGACGGATTTCCGGAACTTCATGGGTGCGGTTATCGACAAGAAGGCGTTTTCAAAGATTGGCGAGTATCTGGAGCACGGGAGATCGAACGCGAGCGTCGTGTCGGGCGGAGTCGCACGCGGTGAGCAGGGCTATTTCATCGAGCCGACTTTGATCGAGACCAAGGACCCGGCATTCCGGCTCCTTTGCGAAGAGATCTTTGGTCCGGTCGTGACAGCGCACGTCTATCCTGACAAGCGCTGGTCGGAGACGCTCAACATCGTCGATCAGACTTCCCCGTATGCACTGACAGGCTCGGTGTTCAGCACCGATCGTCGCGCAATTCGCGAGGCGAACCTGGCACTGCGCAACGCCGCCGGAAATTTCTACATCAATGACAAGCCGACGGGTGCGGTAGTCGGCCAGCAGCCGTTCGGTGGCGCACGCGCTTCGGGCACAAACGACAAGGCCGGGTCCAAGCTCAATCTCGTGCGCTGGATCAGCGCGCGTACGGTCAAGGAGACCTTCTCGCCTCCGACCGATTATCGATATCCGTTCATGAGCGCGGAGTAATCTGTGCGACTGCGAACTGCGCTGATTTTCCAGATCTCGGTGCGGTCAGTCGGCGAGGTGCGGGGCTGTCGGAGCTTCTCGCCCCGCTAACTCGGCGAAATCCGTATGCGTGGCGGTCACAGCTGACGCGGGGCTGCGCGACCTCCGCCAACCCCGCACCTCGCCTCCTTCCCTCGCTCGCGCGTAAACCCTGCGGCAGCCCGCGCGCCCAAGATTTTGCCACGGCGCAGGTACAGATCTCGATTGGAGAGGCAAGGGACGTTCCCTGAACTAATTCGCAGACCCGCCCGTTCCAGACCGCCACCCATATGGCTGTCCGACCGTAGCGGGTCGAGTTTTTTTCAGGGAATGTCCCTTGCCACGACCTACCGCTATGTCTAGGAAACGACGATTTCACTGGCACAATGCTTGGGCACGCGAGGACGGCAGTCTGGTCCGCGTGTTGCTCTCTAGGTAGTCCCGTTTTTTTGCGACGAGATGAGTACCGCTACAGAGCCACTGATCGACGCGGAGCAGTTGGAGGTTTCGCGAATCCGCGCCCTGCGCGGGCCCAACTACTGGCGCCTCGCACCGGTCATCGCCTGCGACGTTCAACTCGGCAGCCTGGAGCACGTCAGCTCCGCTGACATCTCCGGATTCTACGAGCGCCTCACGGAGGCGCTGCCTACGCTCGCCGAGCATCACTGCACGCGACAGGAGCCGGGCGGATTTCTGGAGAGGTTGCGTGAGGGTACGCACCTCCCGCACATCCTCGAGCACGTTGCGCTGGAGCTGCAGTCGCTCACCGGCAGCGACGTCACCTTCGGGCGAGTTGTTCCTTCCGGTGATCCCCACACATGGTGGGTGATCGTCGCCTACGAAGAAGAAGAGGTCGGGCTGCAGAGTATGCGCGACGCGGTGAAAATCATTCGCGCCTGCATCGCCGACCAGCCGATCGACGTCAACTCCATCGTCGAGCAGCTTCTCTCTCTGTACGAATCGGTTCGGCTCGGCCCATCGACGGCTGCGGTAGTCGAGGAGGCGAAACGACGCGGGATCCCCGTACGCCGTCTCAACAACTACTCGCTCGTCCAGCTGGGACTCGGCAAGAATCTCCGGCGCATTCAGGCGACGCTATCGGACTATACGAGTGCGATCGCAGTCGAGATTGCCCAGGACAAGGATGATACCAAGCGCGTGCTGGGCAACATCGGATTGCCGGTGCCGAAGGGTGACGTCGCGCGCTCACTCGAGCGTGCGCTGGAAATCGTCGACGAGGTCGGCTACCCAGTCATCCTGAAGCCGCTCGACGCCAGTCACGGGCGCGGCATTTCCGGTCGCATCGACAACGACGGGGCGCTGACTGAGGCGTGGGAGGACGCTCGCGAATTCGGCAATCGCATCGTCGTCGAGCAGTACACCGAAGGGCGCGACCATCGCGTGCTGGTCGTTAACGGACGAGTTGTCGCGTGCGCAGAGAGAATTCCAGCGCGCGTCATCGGAGATGGAACGAGTGCGATCGCTCAATTGATCGAGCGCGAGAACCGTGATCCGCGTCGAGGCGTCGGACATACCAAGACACTGACCAAGCTGCCGTCCGACTCGCGCACGGTCGCCTTCCTCGCCAAGCAGCAGCTCACGCTGCAATCGGTGCCGGCAAAGGGACAGGAAGTGTGTTTGCGCGGCACTGCCAATCTCTCTACGGGTGGGACTTCAATCGATCGCACCGACGAGATGCATCCGGATAACATCACTGCGTGTGAGATGGCGGCGGGCATCATCGGACTCGACATCGCCGGCATTGATGTTCTGACGCGGGATATCTCCGTTCCATTCCGCGAGAACGGCGCAGTCATCATCGAGGTCAATGCGGGACCGGGGATCAGGATGCATACGCATCCGACAGAGGGTACGGCGCGAAACGTCGCGGCGCCGATCGTAGACATGCTATATCCGCCCGGCACCAAGGCAACGATTCCGGTGATTGCGGTCACTGGCACCAACGGCAAGACGACGACCGTTCGTCTCATCGCTCACCTCTTCCGACTCGGCGAGAACGTCGTCGGCTTCACCACCACCGACGGCACCTATCTGCAGAACAGGCTCGTGCTCGAGGGTGATATGACCGGCCCGTTCTCCGCCAACATCATTCTGTCGAATCCAACTGTGGACATCGCCGTGCTCGAGACGGCGCGCGGCGGCCTGCTGCGCGCAGGACTCGGCTTCGACGAAGTCGACGTCGGTGTCGTGCTCAACGTCAGTGCCGATCATCTCGGCCTCCGGGGCATCAACACCGTCGAGCAACTCGCCGATGTCAAAGCGGTGGTCGCGGCGGTTGTGAAGCGCGAAGGACATGCGGTGCTCAATGCGGACGATCCGCTCGTATATGCGATGCGCGACCGCACGCCGGGAGATCTTGTTCTTTTCTCCACCAGGCCGGAGGGGGAAAGCGAAGAATTCGAGGATCACCTCTCACGGAACGGTATCGGCGCCCGGATCGAGAACGACACCTTTGTCATCCGCCGCGGACGGCTTCGTATTCCTATCGCGCCGGTTCGCGAAGTCCCGCTGATGCTCGGCGGCGCCGCCAGGTTCCAGCAGCAGAACATTCTCGCCGCAATCGCGACGGCGTATGTGCAAGGCATGCGGTACGACGACATTCGAGCGGGCCTGTTGTCGTTTTTCCCATCGCCGTCGTTGACCCCGGGCCGCCTCAACCTGATGCGAGTGCAGAACGGTCGCGTGCTCGTCGACTACGCTCACAATACCGCAGCGATTCGCGGGCTCATGGATTTTGTTCAGTCGATCGACGCGACCCGGCGAATCGCTCTCGTCACCGCTCCGGGTGACCGAAGGGATGAGGATCTACGAGAAGTCGGGCGCCTCGTAGCGCATCTGGATTACGTGATCGTCAAGGAAGACCAAGAGCGGCGCGGCCGAGCGAAAGGAGACATCGCAGATCTGATCGTGGACGGCCTGATGGATGGAGGGATGAGAGAGAATCAATACGAGGTCATCTACACTGAGCAGGAGGCAATCCACCACGCGCTCGGCCGCATGAAAGACAACGACCTCGTGGTCATTCTCGCTGATGACGTCAAAGCCAGCATTGAGTGCGTGCGCAAGTATGCCCCTGAAGGCGCACGTTCGTGAGCGGCGGTCGTTTCCCCGATCCAAAATCCGAGATCAGGATGACGACACTCCACGCCACGCGCGGAGCGAATTACTGGTCGCGGTTGTCGGTCATCCGCATGGATCTCAGCATCGGTGCATACGAGGAGATTTCTTCGGCTGACGTACCGGGTTTCACCCAATCGCTGGTGGCAACGATGCCCGGTTTGCGCGATCACCGGTGCAGCATCGGCGAGCCGGGTGGATTCCTGATTCGACTCAAGCGCGGCACCTATTGCGCACACATCGTCGAGCACGTCGCGCTCGAGCTACAGGGGATGATCGGTTACGACGTGGGTTACGGCCGCACACGTGGTGGGGACAAAGTTGGCGATTACACGCTTATCTTCGAGCACGAGCACGAGGCAGTGGGAATGCGCGCTGCCGCGCTGGCACTGGAGATCGTGCAAGCGGCGTTCGCCGGCACGCTCAAATCAGTAGATCATGCCGTCGCCGAACTGGAAGCATTGTCGAAGACGCCCAAGACCCCGGCGCTCATTCAACACGTGTTATGTGGCATTACGGGCGGCAGTTATCGGGATGAAACGAGAAGTGAGCTGGTGCGCCTCGGCTTCGGCAACGGGGAGCTGATCGTTGACGTCTCGCCCGCGTATGTCTTGCAGCAGGGACTCCCCTATTCGCGCGCTGACATCGGAATCATACTCGACTCTCATCTCACCGATGTTCCCGAGCGATACCAGGTGCAACGACGCGCCGACCGATTGGTGTCGGTTCTTGCGGACGCGGTGCCTGAAGATGGCATCGTGATCGTTCCAGCAAAGAACTGGGAAGTGCAGGATCTCGTCCGGGATGCTGGCTGCCGCGTCGCAATTTTTGCAATCGATGGCGATGTCACGGCCCGTGACAAGAAAGTCGCACGTGCTTGCGCCACAGTCGAAGGGCGCCGGATCATGATCGAGCAGCTGGATACGGTGGTTGAGGGAGGCTGGCTCCACGACCGGGCGCCCGTCGCAGCTCAAGTCGCGGCGGCTCTTGCTGCGTTTACGCTGAACGAGTTCGAGCCGGTCGCCGCTCAGCGGACAGACGGATCGCGACGCTCGTCGTTAGATGAGCGCGTGGGAGGTCCCTGATTACAGAAGCGACTAACTCGAACGGACGCGCGCGTCGTCGGCTTCGCGACGCCAGAGGAAGTCTCATACTCATTGGCGGCGGCACTACCGCCACCGGCGCAGCACTCGGCGCCTTCATCGAGATGACCGGCGCCAGAGAAGGCGCTTCAATCGTCGGATTTACGACGGCATCGAGTCAAGTGAGCGTTGCTCGCGAAATGTGGCTGGCAGATCTGTCACAGGCTGGCGCCACCAACGCTTCGATTCCCATCGTCGGCGCGCGGGAGCACGCGTCGGATCCCCGGATCATCGACGAGGTTCGCAAGGCGAAGGGAGTTTTTCTTGGTGGGGGCGATCAGGTGAAGCTGGTGTCATGCCTGAGCGGAACTCCGCTCGAGGAGGCCATTCGTGATGCGTATCTCGATGGCGCCATCATTTGCGGCAGCAGCGCCGGCGCCGCGGCGCTGACCAAGACGACACTCGCCGGCAACGAAGTCGATGAAGAGGGAAAGCTCGTCGAACAGTACATCGGCCCTGGGCTCGGCCTCCTCGGCTATCATACTCTGGTCGACACGCACTTCACTCAGCGTCGCCGGCTTTATCGTCTCTTTGTGGCGATTGCGGAATTTCCGGCATTGATGGGACTTGGCATCGACGAAGACACCGCACTAATCGTGAAGCGCGAGATCGGCACTGTCGTCGGAAAGGGCGGAGTGACGTTCGTCGACGGCAGCAGTGTTCGCTTCAACAACGCCAGCGACGTGACGAAAGGGCCCGAACTGACCATCAGCGCTTTGCGCGTCGGCATCGTCGGAACGGGGCAGCAGTTCAACCTGCGCAAGCGCGAAGTCGTCGCGCTCCTCTCCCCGCCCGCCGCGCACGAAGTCCAATCGCGCGTCACCTCCGGCCGAGAGACTTAGCTTCGGTTCCGTCTAGATTTCCGCGCGGTCAGTCGGCGAGGTGCCGGGTCGCCGGAAATGCTCGCCGCGCCTGTCTAGCGCATCGTTGTTCCTGGCGTTCCAGGTGAGAGGGCGCGGCTGTGCGATGTTCCTTCGACCCGGCACCTCGCCTCCTTCCCACTCGCGTTAGTGCGACCAAGTGAGCGTCGCTCGCGCCGTGGTACTCAATGGGATCGTGCGCGCGGGCGCTAAGGAGGCGCGCCATGGCGGGGCACAGATCTCGACAGGGAGAGGCGAGGGGTGTTCTCTGAAAAACATCGCGCAGACCCGCCTCCGCTCAGAACGCCAACGACAATGATGTCGCAAGACAGCGGGTCGAGCAGTTTTTCAGAGAATGCCCCTCGCCTCGACCCGCGCGAAAATGCAAATGTCGTCGGTCCTAAAACCTCGCCTCGACGTAGAGATTCGCGCGGACCGCATGCTCAGGGTAGATACCTCTGGCGAGATCGACACGAATGAGACCGTCCATGAACGACGCGCCGACACCGACGCCGCTGAGCGGCCTTCCCGGGTGCGAGACACTGTCACGCGAACCGGCCCAGCCCAAATCGGCGAAGGCGATTTTGCGGAATGCGACATTGCGCGTGCCGATTTCCAGGCTGCTCGTCCAGAACGTATCTCCAACGCCCGCACCAGCACGCTGTCCGCGCACGGTCCCCACACCACCGATGTAGAAGTTCTTCTGGATCGGCAAATGTCCGCCCGACGTGCCTCCGCCGAGCGTAACCGCGGCGTCGAGGCCGCCCAGTCCGTGTGAAAGCGTTGTCTGCAACAGCCCGCGGGAATAATCGAACGTACCTGCTGCCGCTTCGAGCTTGAGGTCGGTCAGCGCGCGGAATCCGTGCGGGTCGAGCCCGAACGACGAGTGATGCAGAGCGGACACGCCGACGATTTTCCCGTTCTCGGCGTTGATGTTGGTCAGGCCCCCTTTCACGCCTCCTGGATGCGCCACCGAGAACTCCGTATTAACGGTCGCGTCGAAGTGCTGCTCCGCGAACAGGCGCCACGTAGTGAACAGCGGTCCACCGTCGCCAGTTATCTCGCCGCCCCAGGTGCGATAGTAAAAGCCTTCATCGCGGCCGAAGAACAGAGCCGAAAGTGAGCTGCTGAAGCCGAGTGGGTCACCCCAATCGTTGGCTGCCATCAGTCGCCGATAGACGCCAACACCGATACTGCGTCGCCCATCAGTACGCTCGATCGATGCTTCGGCATTCGGCGACAAGTCTGCAACACCGATTCTGAACGACGAGTGCGCCGAGTATCCCTCACCGAGAACCTTGTCGACTGCGAATCCGCTGGAGAGTCCCTCGATCCGGTTGAAGCGCGTCCATGGAAACCCATATGAGATGCTCGCGGGCAACGGCGAGAAGCCTGGCTGCGCGGTAAGAGTCAACGCTTCGGCGACTAGCGCATCACGCTCAGCCGAACCGAACACCGTTTCGCCCTCATCGTAGATCGACTTCGGTAACGAGCTCGAGTGAGCGAGCGCGACTGTATCGCACGGAACTCTGACCATGATCTGCAGATTCTCTTCGGTGCGATCGTGTACGCGTACGCGCTCAGTTCCGGTCTTACACTCGTCGTGACGGCGATCGCGCCTGGCAGCTCGCGAGAGCGAGTCCGTCGCGGTATCAGCGACCGCGATCGTCACGGGCGTCATTGGCTCGTCGCCATTGACGCTCGAATAGGTGTAGCGCTGCTCCAGCTTGAACGGGATGCGCATGAAGCTCACCTGCGCTTCGCCTTCGATCGTCTGCGCGCGCGGCAGCCAGAATTCTCCCTCGTGCAACCCGTACTCGACGGTGACGGCACTGATATTCGCCTTCATCGGTGTCATAATCGGCTTGAGCCAGCCAGGAATGTCATCGTCGGGGTCCTTCTCGTCCTGCGATTCTTCCTTGGCGACGGCCATGATGTCCATCTCCTGCGCCATGCGATAAACCGCGCGCACGAGATGAGCAGTCGACATGTCGAACCAGAGAGATCCGACGCCGACGTTCCATTTTGGCTGGCGCGGACGAATTCTCAGCTCGCGCAGCTCGATTCGCTTGCCGCCGGGAAGCTGGAAGGTCACCGAGTCGCCCGACTCGTAGGTGTAATACGCTTCCGCTCCTTCAGCGAGCGGATGGATCATCTCGCCTTCGTCAATTTTCGCCTTGGCGAGTCCGGAGCCGATCCAAAGTGTCTCGCGCCCGGGTGCATACGGGATGTCTGCCATCTCGCCGCTCATATTCAGATCGGGATCGCCATCGTTGATGCCCTCGATCATTGGGAAGACCGCGCGCTGTCCGGTGACATCGACAATCGCGCCTTTGCCGCGCTGCCACACTACGTGTGATGCGCGCTCGCCGCGGAGCAGCAACCTGCTGCGACCGATTTTCTTGAATCCCATCCCGACAGAAAGGCGCTCGTAACCGCTCGACTCATAGCCGCTGAGCGTCGAGTCCTGAATCAGCCGCGCCATTCTTGCGCGCTGCAGGAGATCACGGGCGGCGGGATCCTTGAACGCGTTTGCCAGGGTTTTCGGCGTCAGAGGCAATTGACGGGCGATGCGCGCCGTGCGCTGCAGTGAATCTCGATGCTGTCTTACAACCCGCATCGAATCGCGTCTGACATCCCGTTGATACGCGATGGAGTCTCGTTTTGCCTTGTCGACGCTGTCTTTCGGCTTGTTGCCGATTGTTACGGAAATCTGAGTCTGCGCGAAGACAGCGAGGGCGAGGACGAGCATGCTACCTGCCTGTGGACTTGGGAATCGAGAAATTGACGCCGACTTGCCACAACACGAGATCGGTTTTGCTGTTGCGCACGTTCAGCGTAACGCTGCCATCGGGGTTATCCGTGATATCGCCCTTCTTGAGATAGCTCGCTCTTGCGCCGTAGTGATACCGAGCGCCGAGGTTAAGCGAGAACGACGCGCCAATGGGAATCAGGAAGCCGCCCCCAAAAACTCCCGCTTTCGCCCAGTCACCATGATTGGTATTGCACTGATCCTGGACCGAGTTGTCTTCGGCAGACACGCACGACTGCGTGTAAAAGCGCACCAGGGCATAAGACGCACTCGCATAAGGGCGGAGCACACCGTCCGGAAACTGGAGCTGCAAGCCAAGCGAGCCGAATCCGATGCGATTGTTCGTGCTCAGATCGAGCGGAATGCCGCCGTAATAGCCGATAAAGCCGCCTTCATGGCCGTACTGGACGCCGCCGCCATCGGCGCGAAGCGCAAACCATCCCTTCGGATCGATCTTCATCAAGGCGTTCATATCGAAGCCGTAACCGGTCGGAATGCCAGCGGTGGCAAACTCGCCTTTGGGCTGCGAGATCGCGAAATCGCCCCCAATTGAAAAACGCGAAGGAATCTCGGGAGCGTTGTATACCTGTGCGCCAACGGCCGATGCCGACGCAAAAAAGAAAGCAGTGTTCAGTAGAACCACGGCCTTAAACAGCATAGTTTCTCCCCTCTGGTTTCCCGCTAGCGTTCGCACGGACAGTGCCTCTGTCGAAGCCAACGCTAGACCATTGTACGCGTTGAGGTTAGGTCTGGTTTCACGGCAGTAACGAAGCGACGCTGACCTCCTTCCGTGACATCGATCATCGAATCATGGCTACAACTCTCGAGAGCTCAGGTTCCGCACTCCGCGTCACCGGGCTGAGAAAGGCATACGCTGACGTTGTCGCCGTCGATGGCCTCGACCTGGAGGTCCAGGTGGGCGAGTGCTTCGGCCTGCTCGGACCAAATGGCGCCGGCAAGACCACCACTATCGAAATCTGTGAAGGCCTTCTCACGCCCGACGCCGGCTCAGTGGAGGTTCTGGGGAAGCGTTGGGAGAACAATGCCGACGAACTCCGGGAGCTTCTTGGAATTCAGCTGCAGGACACCCAGCTGGCAGAAAAGCTCACGGTCGATGAGACACTCACGCTCTTTCAGAGCTTCTATCGCAACGCCCGCGCGATCGACGAAGTAATCGACGAAGTCGAGCTCGGTGAAAAGAGAAGTTCGCGCGTCGGCACCTTGTCCGGAGGACAAAAACAGCGCCTCGCCGTTGCGTGCGCCCTCGTCGGCAACCCGCAGCTGATTTTTCTCGACGAGCCGACGACTGGCCTCGATCCCCAATCGCGCCGCCAGCTATGGAATCTGATTTCTCGCTTTCAATCAGAAGGCCGTACGATCGTGCTGACCACGCACTACATGGAAGAAGCGGAGCGCCTCTGCGATCGCGTTGCAATCGTCGATCACGGTCACGTCATCGCGCTCGGCACGCCGCGCGAGCTGATGGAGTCGATCGACGTCTCGAATCTCCCGCCACCGGAGCCGCGCAAAACGACCGCGACCCTCGAAGACGTCTTCGTCGTGCTGACGGGAAGGCACCTGCGCGATGAATAGCGCGGCGACGAAAACACTCTCGAGACAGGAGCGAGGATTCAAGCGCAGCTCGCTGGTCCAGCTGACGCTCGTCCGCTTTCGCGAATTCATCCGCGAGCCAGAGGCGGTGTTCTGGACTTTCATTTTCCCGATTCTCCTCGCGGCGGGATTGGGTATCGCGTTCAGACAACGCGGCCCTGACAAGGTATCAGTCGGTGTCATCAATTCTGGTGGCAGCGCGACACTGACCCAGTCGCTGACAAACGATTCGACGCTCGTGGTCGAGACCTTCACCGATAGCGCGGGCGAGAAAGCACTTCGCACGGGCAAGATCGCGTTGCTCGTCATCCCTGGCTCACGCCCCGACAGCGTCCACTACATCTACGACAAAAGCCGCGGCGATGCAGCGAACGCGCGGGTGCTGGTCGATCGCGCCGTTCAAGTCGGAGCCGGCCAGGTCAGCCCGGTGCATTCAACAAGTGAATTTGTCACCGAGCCTGGCTCGCGTTACATCGATTTCCTCATTCCGGGCCTTCTCGGCATGAACCTGATGGGCTCGAGCATCTGGGCACTTGGCTTCGCAATCGTGAGTGCGCGTAGCAAGAAGCTGCTCAAACGATTGATGGCGACTCCGATGTCGCGCGCCCAATACCTTGCCTCATTCCTGCTGTCCCGGCTGGTGTTTCTGCTACTCGAGATTGTCACTCTGCTCGGCTTCGGTCACTTTGCGTTCGGAGTCCCACTGCGCGGCTCGCTCGCTACGCTGCTGTTGATTTGTCTAATGGCGGCACTCTCGTTCGGGGGGCTGGGACTCTTGAGCGCTTCCCGCGCACGCACGACCGAGGCGGTTTCCGGCATCATGAACTTCATCATGTTGCCGATGTGGATTTTCTCGGGCGTGTTCTTCTCGTCGGCGAATTTCCCCAAAGCGGTCCAGCCATTCATTAAAATGCTGCCGCTGACGGCGGTGAACGATGCATTACGCCTCAACATGCTGGAGGGAGCGTCGCTCCCGGCCGTGACGCCGCAGCTGGCAGTAATCATCGCCTGGGGTATCGTCACGTTCTTCGCGGCGCTCAAGCTCTTTCGCTGGCGCTGAGATTTCGATAGTGGCGGACAACTCGCTCTACGTCGACGAAACGCTCTCGATACCGCGGCATGAGCTCGATATACGCGTGTCGCGCTCGTCGGGCGCGGGGGGCCAGCACGTGAACAAGACGTCCTCGCGTGTGGAGATCTTCTGGAACATCGCGTCGTCGCCAACCCTGACCGACGATCAGCGGGCGCGGCTGCAGGGAAAGCTCGCATCACGCCTGACTACCGACGGCAGCATCCGCGTCGTTGCCAGTGACATGCGCAGCCAAACGCGGAACCGTGAGATCGCCGAGGAGCGCCTGGCTGATCTGATCGCCAGGTCTTTGGTTGTGCCGAGAAAGCGGCGGGCGACCAAACCAACCAAAGCATCGAAAGAAGCGAGACTCGACACAAAGCGTCGGCATTCGAACAAGAAGCGCGAGCGGAGCGATCGATCGTTTGACTGACGGCCACGCCCGCGCTTCGCGCGGCCAGATTCTCGCCGCCTTCGCCTCGATCTACCTGATCTGGGGCTCGACATATCTGGCGATCAGATATGCGGTGGAGACGATTCCGCCCTTCGTGATGGGCGGAATTCGGTTCGTGATTTCAGGCGCGCTGCTTTACGCATGGGCACGTTATCGCGGCGCGCCCCGGCCGACGCGACGCCACTGGCGGAACGCGGTCATTGCCGGCGGTTTGCTCTTGCTCGGCGGCAATGGCGCAGTCGTGTGGGCCGAACAGTTCGTTTCGTCGGGGATGACGGCGTTACTGGTTTCCATTCTCCCGTTTTGGCTGGTGATAATCGAGTGGGTGAGGCCACCTCGACGTCGACCGGCTGGTGCAGTGCTGATCGGGTTGGTCATCGGGTTTATCGGCATCGTCGTGCTCGTCGGCCCCGGCAATTTCGGAGGGCGCGGTGATGTGCGTCCCATCGGAGCGCTGGTGCTGATACTTGGATCGCTATCGTGGGCGATAGGGTCCTTCTTTTCGCGTGATGCCGATCTTCCTCAATCGGGATTGCTCACCACCGGCATGGAGATGCTCGGTGGCGGCACGTTGATGCTCATCGTGGGTGCGCTGAGTGGTAAGCTATCGAGCTTCGACGTGCATCACGTTTCGCGCGCGTCAGCGATCGGCTTGATGTATCTCATCACCTTTGGCTCCCTGCTCGGCTTCACCTCGTATATCTGGCTGCTCGACAAGGTTTCACCTGCGCGTCTTGGCACCTACGCTTACGTGAACCCGGTTGTGGCAGTGGTTCTCGGCTGGGCGATCGCCAGCGAGCGATTATCGCTGCGCACCGCCGTCGCTGCTGCCATCGTTATTTGCGCGGTTGCTCTGATCACGACAGCGCGATCCTCGGCACGGACACAGAATGCCTAAGCGGTCGGCGCCTGGCGGCAACGATATCTGCACGCCACGACTCGCCAATCAGCATCTCGCCAAACAGACCCTCGGCACCCCTGCGGAGGTCGTCAGCATCCTCGGCGCGGTTCAGGCGCAGGATTACGCGAGCGCGAAATGGGGTATCGCACAACGCACTATCGGAGCGACCGACGCCGACGTCGAGCGGGAAATCAGCGACGCCAGAATTCTGAGAACGCATATCCTGCGTCCGACCTGGCATTTCATCGCGGCTGTGGATATTCGCTGGATGCTCGAGCTCACCGCACCGCGCATCAGAGCTGCAGTAGGATCTTACGATCGGAAACTCGGCATCGATGCAGACGTGCGTCGAAAGACCCGCGCGGTCTTGAGCCAGGCGCTGCGCGGCGGCAACCATCTGACCCGCGTTGAGCTGGCGAAGGAACTGGCGAACGGAGGCGTACGTGCCGAGGGCACGCAATTGCTCGCGCACTTGATGATGCACGCCGAGCTCGACGGTCTCGTGTGCAGCGGGGTACGGCGCGGGAAGCAGTTCACCTATGCGCTCGTCGATGAATGCGTGCCGGCAACAAGGTATTTGATGCGCGACGTTGCCCTCCAAAGACTCGCGACGACCTACTTCAGAACGCGCGGCCCGGCCACCGAAGAAGACTTCGCGTGGTGGTCCGGCCTCACCAAAGCAGACGCGCGAGGTGCGGTACACACCGTAGAAGGCCTTGAGAGCGAGGTCATCGCCGGAAGGACTTACTGGTACTCAACCCTCGGTGCTCCAACAGAACAACCTGTGGTGCGACTGCTGCCGAGCTACGACGAGTATCTGGTGAGCTATAGGGATCGCAGTGCAATGCAGCGCAGAGTCGACCCGGCGAAAGTTGGTGAGAGCTTCGACTTCCTCGGCAGCTACGTAATCACTCTCAACGGCCAGATCGTCGGTCGCTGGGCGCGCAGCATTGGCAGCGACGCCGTCGAAGTCACTGTACAGCCATTCGTTCGCCTCAGCCGCGTCGAACTGGACGCCGTAGAGGAGCAGACAAATCGCTATGCGCACTTTCTCCGACTTCCATTGAAGATCGAAAAGGCGAAACGCAAAGCGACATCGAAGAGGTTGTAGTATGATGGTGAGTAAGTCACCTGAACGAGAGCACTGATGCCACCGATTTCTCGCGGATTTCGCGGCCGACGGCCGAGCAGTGATGCGGCGTCGCGGTTGCCACCGGGCCAATATGAAACCCGCGATTTCCCCGTTCTCTCCGCCGGTCCGACGCCCCGCAGTCCTGTCGAGAAGTGGGATTTCACACTTAGGGGCGCTACAGGGAAATCCGCGCGATGGACGTGGGAGGAGTTCCAGAAGCTTCCTCGCGAAAAAATCACCACCGACATTCACTGCGTGACCAAGTGGTCCAAGTTCGACACCCACTGGGAAGGAGTTTCGATCGACACACTTCTTTCCGCGGCGTCAGCACAGGGAGTTGCGCCGTCTCTCTACGCGATGGCTAGATGTGATGGCGGTTACACTACCAACGTTCCGCTCGCAGATCTGATGGGCGGCAAAGGGTGGATCGCCTTTATCTACGATGGCAGTCCGCTGCATCCAGAACACGGTGGACCAGCCAGACTACTCGTCCCACATCTCTATTTCTGGAAGAGCGCAAAGTGGGTGCGGGAACTGCGCATGATGGACGAGAACGTTCCCGGATTCTGGGAGGACGCCGGTTATCACATGTACGGAGATCCCTGGCGCGAGCAGCGCTACACGGGCGACGAGTGACCTCAGCGGCGCCAACACGAATCGAATGGCGACTGGGTAACGTTGTCGAGGTGATTCCCGAAACCTCGCGCACTCGCACGGTAGTGCTCGACGTTCCGAACTGGCCCGGTCACCGCGCTGGTCAACACGTCGATGTCCGGCTCACCGCCGAGGATGGCTACCAAACCGAGCGCAGCTATTCGATCGCATCGGCGCCGGAGGACCGGCGCCTGTCGCTCACCGTCGAGCGTCTCGAAGAGGGCGAGGTATCTCCGTACCTCACCGAGGAGCTTCGTCCCGGCGATCAGCTCGAGATTCGAGGGCCCATTGGCGGCTACTTCGTGTGGGACGTTTCCGTTGGCGGACCGCTAGTACTTGTCGGCGGCGGTTCGGGAATCGTACCACTGATGGCAATGCTGCGGCATCGTGAGATTGCGCTTCGAGGGCGCGATAGGGCCACTCGGCGACAGGTACCGGCGCGCCTCATTTACTCTTCGCGCCGCTGGGACGACATCATCTATCGCGAGGAGCTCATGCGGCTGGGGGAGAATGACAACACGCTCGAAGTCATACACACACTCACTCGCGAGCAACCCGACGGGTGGAACGGGTTCCGGCGTCGAATCGACCGGAAGATGCTCGCCGAAGTTATATGGCCGGCCGCGGAGAATCCGCGGATTTTCATCTGCGGACCAACCCCGCTAGTCGAATCAGCCGCCACAACACTTGTAGAGCTCGGTCATCAGCCAACCCTGGTTAAGACGGAGCGGTTTGGGCCGACTGGCGGCACGACATAAGCAGCGGACTAAGGAGACCGCCTGAAGATCGGTATAACGAGGTCCTTTTATTTCCTTGACAGGTTGACCGCCTGGTCGGAAATCATGGTCATACACTTTAGCAGGAGTGTCTTATGAGGGCTGACGACATCACACACCCGAAGCCAACGATCGTGTTGATTCACGGTCTTTGGCTGACCCCAAAAAGCTGGAAGGGTTGGATCGACCGCTACCAACGAGCAGGCTACAACGTCATCGCACCGCCGTGGCCAGGTCTATCCAGTGATGTCGAAGCAGTGCGCCACCATCCCGAAGTACTCAAAGGTCTGACGATAAAGAAGATCGTCGACCACTACGAGCGAATCATTCGCGTGATGGAAAGAGCGCCAATCCTGATGGGCCATTCCTTCGGGGGTCTGATCGTACAACTCCTGCTCGATCGCGGGCTCGGCGCAGCTGGAATTGCGATCGATTCTGCGCAAAGCGCCGGGGTCCCCGTCCTCCCGCTCTCGACAATTCGCTCGACGATCCAGATACTCGGCAACCCGTTCACCTTCAACTCAGTCGTCGAGCTGAGCCCGGAAAAATTCCACTACGCTTTCACGAACTCTCTCAGCGACGAAGAAGCGAAACGGGTCTATGAGAATCTTGCGGTGCCCGGGCCGGCTCACGTGCTATGGGAAGGAGCGTTGTCATTGCTCAATCCGAACGCATCGTCGAAGGTCAATTACCGCAACGACAAGCGCGCGCCTTTGCTCTTCATCGCCGGCGGCGCCGACCATCTCGTTCCGCCGTCGATCAACAGAGCCAACGTCAAGAAATACCAGGCGTCTGCGGCAGTCACCGACTACAGAGAGTTCCCGAACCGCACGCATTTCATCGTCGGTGAGCCAGGTTGGGAGGAGGTAGCCGACTTCGCGTTACAGTGGTCGGAAAAGAACGCGCAAGCGCAGGTTCCATTCACCGACGTCGAGGCTGCGTTCGATCCGGACATGACATTCACGGGCACCGCCAGACAAATTCCTCCCCCTGACCTCACAGCCTGATCACGGGCACCGGGAAACCTCATGTCGCCAACTGGCGCGTGCGAGCACATCGAGAGCATCGACGGTGTCAAGCATCCGAAGCGGAAGGAGTGCGAAGACTGCGTCAAAATTGGAGCGCGGTGGGTTCATCTGCGTACCTGCCAGCAATGCGGTGGCACGCGTTGCTGTGATAGCTCTCCTAACAAGCACGCCAGCAAGCACGCGCGTGCGAGTGGGCATCCAGTGATCGCGTCCGGCGAAGACGGTGAGCGATGGATGTACTGCTATCCCGACGACGCTTTTGCCGAGTACTGATTGAGCCTGGATGCAAAAAACCTCCGCGATGCACTCGCGGAGGTTTTTTTTCGTTACGCCAGCTTCTCGATTCTCTCGCCTGCCGGCGCCGGATGCACACCGCGGGGAATCGGGTGCTCGGCCGTCCGCGGTTTGTAAACGCCGAACCGCCGGAATACCCACTCTCTCCACTCATCGAGAATCTCGTAGAACGTCGGGATCACGACGAGTGTCAGCAACGTCGATGTAATGACACCACCGATAACCGCTCGTCCGAGCGGCGCACGGAACTCGGCGCCTTCGCCGACACCGAGAGCAACCGGGATCATACCCGCGATCAGCGCCAGCGTCGTCATCAGAATCGGACGCAAGCGAATCGCACCCGCCTGAATAAGCGCTTCGCGTCTAGGCACGCCTTCCTTCTCGCGCGCCCACTTGGCGAAGTCGATGAGCAGAATGGCGTTCTTCGCCACGATTCCCATCAACAGAATCACTCCGATCAAGCTCATGATGTTGATCGTGGTGTTGGTGAACATCAGTGCCAGCATCACGCCGATCAGCGACAACGGGAGTGACGCCATGATCGCCAGCGGCTCGAGGAACGAGCCGAACTGCATCACCAGGATCAGATACATCAGCATCACCGCGATGCCGAGCGCCGAGAAAATGCGTCCGAACACTTCTGCCTGATCCTTCGCCTCACCGCCCTGGGTGATACGCACGCCTGGCGGCAACGTGATCTTCGCAATCTTCGCGTTGATGTCACGCATGACTTCGGTCAGCGGACGACCGGAAGTATTCGCCTGCACCGTTACGACGGGGTCCGAGTCGAGATGGCTGACCTGCGCCGGACCAAGCGACTGCGAAATCGTCGCGATCTGGCCGAGTGGCAACGTTTCAGGTCTGCCGTTGGGTCCCATTACGATGATCGGCAGTTGTTCGAGATCCGACGCGCGCTGTCTCGCTTCGGGCGCGAGTCTCACGTTCACTTCACGGGTCTCGTCGCTCGGATCGACCCAGTCGCCCGCCTTGATACCTGCGAACGCGGGGCGCAGCGACTGAGCCACTTGCGCGACTGTCACTCCGAGTGAGCCGGCAAGACCGCGATTGATGTCGACGCTCAGCTCCGGCTTCTGTCCCTTGGTCGAGAGACCGACATCGACCGCGCCTTTCACGTTTCGCAGTTGGTCGGCGATCAGCTCCGCCGCCGGAGTCATCGACTTGATCGTTCCGCCGCGCAGCTGGATCTGGATCTGCTTCTGGTCGCCGCCGAAAGAGTTGGTGAACACTGACATTTGAGCACCACCAATCTGGCCGACTTCCTTACGAAGCTGACGGCCAAAATCTTCCGCGCCAATCTTGCGATCGGCTTTGGGGACAAGCCGAACGTAGACCTGGCCGACGTTCACATCGCCCGTCTGACCGCCAGTCGTCGTATAAGTGAATCTCACGATGTCCTTGTGCGAGCGGGCGATACGCGCCGCCTCTTCAGCCTTGATCTGTGTGTAGTTGAGATTCGACCCGGGCGGAGTCTCGAGGGCGATTATGACTTCGGATTGATCCTCGGTGCCGAAGAAGCTCGCGCCGACGAGTCCCAGGGCCGGGAGCGCAAGGGCGCCGACAAAAGAGCCGATCGCGATAAGCACCATCGCGACTCGGTGATCGAGGGCCCACGCAACTAACCCCTTGTACTTTTCCGCCATCCGGTTGAACCATGAGTTGAACCGGTCCAACGTGCGGGCAATCGGGTTTCGACGCTCGTGTGCTTCGACCTGCGGATCCGGCCAGTAGGCGGATAACATCGGGTCGAGTGAGAATGACACGAATAGGGAGACGAGCACCGACGACGCGATCGTAAGCGCAAACGGCTTGAACCACTGGCCCGCGACACCGTACATGAACGCGATCGGTACGAACACCGCGACGATCGAGAATGTCGTCGCCGCAACGGCAAGACCGATCTCGTCCGTACCCTCATGTGACGCTGTCACATGGTCCTTACCCATCTCGATGTGTCGTACGATGTTCTCGCGCACAACAATGGCATCGTCGATCAGAATTCCAATCGCCAGCGACAGGCCGAGCAGCGACATCGTGTTGAGCGTGAATCCGAACGCCCACACTGCGATGAACGACGCCATCACCGAGACTGGTAGTGCCAGACCGGTGATAACCGTCGATCTCCACGAGTTGAGGAAGACGAACACTACCAGCACCGTAAGGAACGCGCCTTCGAGCAGCGCTTCCTCGACGTTGCGTACCGAATCAGCAACACGCTTTCCCGCATCGCGGACGATGTCCATCTTCACGCCCGTCGGCAGCGTCTTCTGAAGCTCCTCGACCTGCTTGCGAATCTTGTTGCTGACGTCGGTCGTGCTGTAACCCTTCGATTTGACGATGTCGATGCCGATGCCTTCGACGCCGTTGAATAACGCGATCGATCGCTGCTCCTGGGTACCGTCGATTGCGTTCGCCACCTGTCCGAGCCGAATGATCTGACCATTCCGCTGGGTGATGACGAGGTTCTCGAAGTCTTGTGGACCTTCCAACCGGCCTTGCAGTCGAATCGTGCGTTCCTGCAGATCACCATTCACCCGTCCGACCGGCGCTGCCAGATTTTGCGCCTGCAACGCTCCAACGACCTCACCGACACTGAGCCCTGCAGCCTGCAACGCTTCGGGCTTCAGCTGAATCGTCATCTCCCGCTTCACGCCGCCCACCACCTGCACCTGCGCCACACCGGGAATGCCTTTGAGCTTGGCGGTGATACCCGGATCAGCCAGTCGAGTCAACTGCGCCGGCGTCATCGTCTGCGAGTTCATCGTGATCGACACGATCGGGATGTCCGCCGGATCGAAGCGCTGGAGTACCGGCTCTTTCATCTCGACCGGCAGATCCTGTCTGATGCCGGAGATCGCATCGCGAATGTCCTGCGTTCCGATCTGCGGATCCTTCTCAAACAGGAACAGCGTGATGATCTGCGCGTAGCCGTCGCCCGCCGTGCCGAAGATCTGATCGACACCGGAGATGCCCTTGATTGCATCCTCGACCGGCTTGAGCACCTCTCGCTCGACACCCTCAGGTGACGCGCCGGGGTACGGAATGAAAGTGAGAACGACCGGCTGTTGAATGTCGGGGAACTCGTCCGTCTGCAATCGATAACACGAGAACAAGCCAAAAACCACCAGCGCCACCATGGTGACGACGGTGATCATCGGCCGCTTGATTGCAAAATCAGATATGACCATGGGTTACTGTCCTCCTGCTGCCGTAGTGCTCGCCGCTGCCGGCGTGTTTGCGGGCGCCGTCACCTTTACCGGCGTGCCTGGCGTGATACCCTGCGCCGCACCAAGCAGCAGCGTGTCGCCGGCCATGAGTCCGGCGAGGATCTCCGTCGTCTCCGTGCTCCTGTCGGTGAGGCCGATCGACACGTTGACGTGCTCGGCCTTGCCACCCTTCACTCGCGTAACCACCGGCTGAGTGCCGCGAACATCGACCGCTGCCGCCGGGACGACGAGACCGTTCTTAGTCGCTGTCGACACCCGACCCGACGCGAACAGTCCACCGACGAGTGTGCGACCAGCGTTGGGGATCGAGACGTAGATGCGAACCTGCCGTGTCGTCGGATCAGCGGTTGGATTCACACGCGTGATATGTCCGACGAACTGACGCCCCGGATAACCGCTGACTGTAAATACCACCGGCACCCCTACCCGGATCAGCGACAGCTGCTCCGCCGGCACCGATGCTTCGAGTCTCATGCTCGAGGGATCTACCACCGTGTAAAGCGCGGTGCCCGGTTGCACGACGTCGCCTGCCGAAACGGGTCGATCGCTGACGATACCGCCGAGCGGTGACGTCACCGTCGTGCTGCGATATTGTCTCTCCGCGCTCGCCAGCCGCGAGTTCGCGTCCTCGAGCGCTGCCTGTGCAGCGATCGACGAACGACGCGATTGCTCGATGTCACGCTCGGCGATTGCGCCCGCGGCCAGCAGCTTCTCGTTGCGCGCCAGATCCTTGGTTGCGATGTCGGCGGTGTTGCGCGCAGCTACTACCTGAGCACGCGCCGAGGTGTACGCGTCCTGAATGCCGGTGGCGTCGATGCGCGCCAGCACCGTACCCGCGTTCACAGCCTGTCCCTGATCCGCATAAGTCTGCAGCACACTGCCTGACACCTGAGCCCGCAGCACTGCCTCACGCTCGGGCTCGAGTGTTCCGGAAATGGACGGACCGCTCATGATGGTGGTGTTGGTGACGACAGCAATGTTCTCGGGACCGACGGTAATCGCGTCTGTCTTTGTCGTCTCCGCTGCCGACGCATTGTCGCCTTTGCTGCGCGAGAATATCGCGAACAGAATGAGAAGGACCGCCAAAATACCGCCACCGATTTTCCAGGTCCTGCCGCTGATTGTCTTCATATAAAGTCTCGTCTTATCTGATTTTACTGTGGTGGTATTCCGGTGCCCTGCTGTCCCGCCGCCTGCGACTGCTGCGTTGCCGCCTGGGTCTGACTGCTCTGTTGCTGCGTCGACTGCTGCTGCGATGACTGCTGTGCCTGCGCTTGCGCAGCCGTGTTCGTCGATTGCAGCGGCAGATCGCTCAGTAACGCGAGCTTGACACGCGCTACCTGGAGATTGCGTGCGGCAAGCGCTCTGTTAGCCACCGCCTGCTCCAACAGAATTCGCGCATCGTTCAGCTCGATCTGCGTCGAAATCCCTTCCTTGTAACGGACCGTCGCGATCGAATATGCTCTCTGCGCCTGCTCGGCGGTGCCAAGACTCGCCTGCCACGCCGCTCTCGCCTGCTGGAGATTATTGATCGTTACACGCGCATCGAGCGCGGCGAACTCCCGCACCTGATCGAAGCGCGCCTGCGCCTCGCGCAGATTAGCCTGCGCAACCATCCGGTCGCCTCTCAATCGTCCACCGGTGAAAAGCGGCATTTGTGCGGCTACCCCGATCGTCCAGTTCGTACGGAACTCTCCTGATTGCGGCAATCCATTGAGCGGGAATGCAACCTTGCCGTAGCTGGAAGTCAGCGCGAGAGATGGTAGATATTCGGCCTTCGCCACGCTCAGCAGGCCGCGCTGTGCGTTTATCGCTTCGGCGGCCTGTCTTACCGTCGCCCGGTTGATAGCTGATGTATCACCCCCGACGCCCATGCGCGCGAGTGCGGCATTGGCGGCGGCCGAATCATCCACCGCTGTCGTCAGCGTCACCTGCTCGTCGAGCGGAATATTGAGCAGCTGCTTCAGTCTGAGGTACGCGACTTCGCGATCGCTTTGCCTCTGAATCACGATCGGCCGCTGATTCGCACTCGACACCTGCGCCCGCAGCAACTCGAATTCCGAGACATTGCCGACGTTTCGCGCGAGCTGAGTCTGCCTCAGAACATTTTCGGTTTGCACCGACGACGATTCCGCGAGCGCGACCAGTCGATCGGCAAGTGCCGCATCGAAGTACGCTTGCGTCACGTCGAGCTGCAGCTGCGCGCGCTGCGCGGTGAGCTCGATGTCAGCAGTCCGACGCCCCGCATTCGCTACGCGATTCTGCGCCACGATCCGTCCGCCCGCAAAAAGATTCTGTGAGAACGTCACGCCGAGGTTGTACTGATTCTTCGCACCGAATCCGAGATTGCCGAATGACGAGAACGGATTCTGGCCTAGCGCGCAGCGTGAAGCGTCCTCGAGTCCGGCCAGGCGCTCGTCGGTCGTTGCAGTCGGGTCACGAAGGTACTGATCGCACGGCGCCGCGGGAGCTGGTGGCTTCGTGGTATCGACGGCAGGAGCTTCACCGCCGATATCCTGGAACTGGGACGCCAGCGTTCGCGTGTAGCTCGCCGAGCCGTTCAGCTGCGGAAAGTACTGGCTACGCGCCTGCCACTGCTGACCGTGCGCGCGGTCAACACCCGCGCGCGCGATTTTCACCGCTTCACTCTGTAATTCTGCGATGCGAACTGCTTCGTCGAGAGTGAGCGTCCTCTTACCGACCGTGCGAACGGTGTCGAGCTGCGGAACCTGGGCGCGCGCGAGCACCGGCGAGGCGATCGCCAATATGAGGAACGTTCGAATTATTCTGCCGATCCGTCCGGGACGGCTTCGGCCAACTGAAGAGATCACGATTTCAGGGAGATAGGTGTTTCGTTGTGCTTCCGATTATTCGTGGAACGAGTGGTTTCCTTTTCGACACCAAGCGCCTGCAACAAGAGCTCGCTGTAGGTATGTGCGGCGTCCGTGACTGACTGCGGATACACGTCGGGCATCATGTCGCGGCCCATCGCATCAGCGAACAAAGCTCCCATCAGCATTGCGGCAGCGGTTTTCGGCTCGAAGTCTGCGCGGATCTTCCCCTGCTTCCTGAGCGCACCCAGGTAATCGCATAGGTCGCCGGACGCCATTCTCGGCAGATAGCTCGCACACTCGGACATTTCCGGCCGCTCTTCGATCTCGCTCATCGTCTTACGGATGATCGAGCCGCGAAGTCTCAAATGCTGCATCAGCGATTCGCTCCAGACCGTCAGCTCCCGCTGGGGATCGACGGGCGTTTGGGGCAGTGTCGCAATATCCGCCGACTGAGTGAGATGCTGCATTGCCTCCCGAATCAGGGCTTCCTTGGACCCGAACTGGCGGAAGATGGTGATCTCGTTTACGCCGGCGGCATCGGCAATGCGACGTGTAGTCGAGCCGCGGAATCCGTGTTGCGCGAAAACTCCGCAGGCGGCGTTTAGAATTCCGGTTCTTGTATTCACGGCGCGCAGTCTATATCCGTCGGCGCCGTCATGCAAGTAGTCACTTGCTTACACAATCGCTTCACCCGATCGGTATCGATGACTGACAAACCAGAACTGGACGAAGCCTTTGACGCCGCCGTGGCTGCAACTATGAACTGTAGAGCTGCCGGAATGGTGTGCGTCGACGGCAGCTCAGCCATCGCAAATCTCGATCGCCTTGAGGGAGAGCTCGTCGATGAGAAAACCCGAGCTCTAGAGCGCGGATCCGTGGACAAGGAATGGTTTCAGAAAACGGTGCGCTGGCTGGTCGAATGGGTGCCAGAAACGGAGCTCGCGTTGATTGCCGCGCTCGGACGGATCGCGCGAGCCAAGCGTCGATAACCGCCTTAACTTCCCGACTGCCAATCAACTGTTGATGCCTTTCTCCTTACGAAGCTCACTTTGCTCACTCCTGCTTTTGTGGCCCGCACCAGTCTGGGGGCACGCCCGGCTGTTGAGAAGCGAACCGAGCTCCGGTTCTAGCGCCGAGTCTCCGCGTTTCATTCGGCTGTGGTTCTCCGAGCGACCGGAAGTACGTCTCACCGCGGTGACCTTGAGAAACGAGGGCGGAGCGATGCTCTCGGTACTCGATCCGCGGAGCGAAGCCGGAAACCCGCTGCAAGTTTCTTTCGCGATCGCGAGTGCATTGCCGCCAGGCCAGTACACTGCGGAATGGCGTACTGTCTCATCTGACGGTCATCCATCACATGGTCGTTTTGCATTCACGGTGTTGGCTGCGCCGTCGCCGACGACGGTTCAGGCGCCAGCTAGTGCTTCATCGTTCAGTCCTGCCACTGCAACCGCTGCGAAAGACAGCGCCCAATCAGTAGACTCGGCTTCACCCGGCAACTCTCTCAGTCGAGGCGTTTCGTTCGCGGGCATCCTCCTGATCGTTGGAGTAATCGTCTTCAACCTTCTCGTTGTTGCGCGCTCTGCCCGCATTCCGGGAGAACTGGTGTGGCGCATGGAATCGCGGGCCGCGGTCGTCGGCGTCAGCGCCAGTATGCTCACAATAATGGCCGGCTTTAGCAGGATGTTCTTTGAGGCGAGGATGATCAGAGCCATGCCGGGAATGGATGCGACGACGATGCAATCCGTTCTCATGGGTACGGCGTGGGGAGCTGCGATGCGGATTCAGATCATCGCCGCTTTCCTGGCAATGATCGCGTTCGCGATCGCAATCAAGCGAATCCGCGGTGCGTGGCTCATCGCCAGCCTGGCCGGCGCAATCCTGGCTGCAACGCCTGCTCTCAGCGGACACGCGGCTGCGGCGACCCATCTTTCGAGCGTATTGATCGCAACAGACTTCATTCATGTGGTCGGTGCGTCGAGCTGGCTCGGTAACCTCGCTTGCGTGATGTTCATCGGCGTTCCGATTCTATTTCGCGCCGGCGGGGAAGACCGTTGGCAGTCGATCGCTGCACTGGTGAATACTTTCTCGGCGGTGGCTCTCGCGTCAGCAGTAATCGTAGTACTTAGCGGCGTCATCGCTACGTGGATTCATCTCGAGCACTTTTCTTCGCTCTGGCTGACAACCTACGGCAAAGTTCTTCTTCTGAAGCTCGCGCTGGTGATGGTTACGATCCTTACCGGGGCGTACAACTTCCGTCGTGTGCAACCAGCGCTCGTGCATGAAGAAGGAACCACCAGGCTTCGGCGATCGACAGCGCTCGAGTTGAGCACGGCAGCCCTGATTGTCCTCGTCACTGGCTTTCTGACTGGTATCGCGCCCTGACGCGCTGACTTTCCGCCGCGTTGCTTCTCCCTTGCGACGGTCCGCGACAAGCTCTGGATCTCACTCGTCCTGGCAATCCCCACCCAGCCACTCGATAAAACAAGTTATCTTGATATATTAGCAGCCAATGGCTGTTACCACTCACAGAACCGAACGTGCGGTCGAGCTCTTTCACGCACTTTCCGATGAGACCCGACTGCAGATCATCGAGCTGCTGCGGAAAGGCGAGCGCTGCGTGTGCGAGCTCACTGACTCGCTCGATGCCGCACAGTCGCGTTTGTCGTTCCATCTTCGTGTTCTCCGCGATGCGGGAATAGTCCGCGATCGGAAGGAGGGACGCTGGGTTTACTACGAGCTCGATCCCGAAGTCTTCGAGGAGACCGAGAGTCTGGTGACCGAGCTGAAGCCTCGTGCCCTTTCAGTAAGGCAGAACTGCTGCGCCTGATTTTTTTTGGACAATACATCAACAATTCTTGTTGGAGTCTCGATGATTGACAGCGACCTGAAGCAAACCATACGAGAGAAGTACGGCGATGCGGCAGCGCGCGTGAAAACCGGCACGACCGATGGCAGCTGTTGTGGTACGAGCGCATGCTGCGGCTCTACAACCGCAACCTGGGATCCGATCACCGCGAATCTTTATGACGAGAGCCAGAAGGCGGGCCTGCCGGCTGAGGCCGTGCTTGCATCCCTGGGATGCGGAAACCCAACCGCGCTCGCGGAGCTCAAGCCAGGTCAGGTCGTTCTCGACCTCGGCTCCGGAGGCGGCATCGACGTTTTGCTGTCTGCGAAGCGCGTCGGCCCAACCGGCAAGGTGTACGGCCTCGACATGACCGACGAGATGTTGGCGCTCGCGAACGAGAACAAGCGTCGCGCCGGCATTGCGAACGTTGAGTTCCTGAAGGGAGATATCGAGCAGATTCCGCTCCCGGACGAGTCTGTCGACGTTATCATCTCCAACTGCGTGATCAACCTTTCCGCCGACAAGCGCAAAGTGCTCACCGAAGCGTTCAGAGTTCTAAAACCCGGTGGACGGTTTGCAGTTTCCGACGTCGTCGTCCGCGGGTTCGTGCCTCAGGAAGTCAGAAGTAGCATGGAGTTGTGGATTGGCTGCGTCGCGGGTGCGCTGGAAGAGCAGGAATTCATCCACCTGCTTCGCGAGACAGGCTTTGCAAAGCCATCCATCGAGCCAACACGTATCTACAAGGCGGAGGATGCCGCGGCATTGCTTTCGGGTACTAACCTGAGTGCGCTCGAAATCGCTTCGCAAATCGATGGCAAGTTCATGGGCGCGTTCGTTCGTGCTTCGAAGCCCATCGCTCAATGCTGCGGTCCGAACTGCTGCTAAGTCGTATCGACACGTTGCACTATTGAAGTGAGGCACTATGAGAATTCGTAAGGCACGCAACTCGGATCTGACAGCCGTCGAACAACTCCTCGCAGCGAGCAAACTGCCGCTCGATGGAGTTCGCGATCACTTCGCGGATTTCATCGTGGCCGAGGAGCATGACGGCATTGAAGGGGTGGTTGGTCTCGAGAAGTACGACTCAGTCGCGTTGCTTCGTTCAGCCGTCGTAGCGCCGGAATACCGAGGCAGCGGAGTCGGCAGGCAGCTTATCGAGGAAGTACTCAAGCGCGCGCAGGCAGATGGTATCGACGAGTTATACCTGCTGACGACGACCGCCGAGAAATATTTCCCGCGATTTGGTTTCACCGCGACTACTCGGGCAGCGGTACCAGAAAGCTTGAAATCATCCGCGGAATTTCAGGGCGCCTGTCCGGACACTGCGGTCGTCATGAAACGTCGGCTCGCCGGAACCTCACGTGAGACTTGATGAAGTACGCACTTGTCTCTGACGTTCACGCGAACCTGCCTGCGCTCGCCTCAGCCCGCGATCTAGCCACCAGCGTCGCTCTTTTGCAGCCTGCGCGCGACTGCCTCTGCCTGCGCAAAGACACGGAGCAGATTCTCGCCGGCGAGTTTCCGAAGATCCGCGTCAGACCACCCGCGCCGAAGAAGCTCGGCGAAGAGGTTGGGATACTTCGACACATCCTCGAGGCCCTGCACGACCTCGGTGATCCCGTCGAAGTCGCCGCCGATGCCAACGTGATCCACCCCGGCAACTTTACGCACGTAGTCGATCTGATCGGCCACCTGTGACAGGGTCGCGCGCGGCTCGGGGTGCGTCGCCTTCCATTGATTGATCTCGCGGGTGATTGCCGCCGTGTCCTTGCCGTACTTCTGCTGCAGGTCGGTGATTATCGGACGCGTCGACTGATCGTAGAGATAAACCGCCGGTGAAACGAATCCGGTCACGAACGGCACCATGACGATGCCGCCGTTCACCGTCACCCGACGCAGAATCGAGTCAGGTACGTTGCGCGCCACATCCACCAGTGCTCTGGCACCCGAGTGCGAAAAAATCACCGGTGCCTGCGTGACATTGAGTGCGTCACTCATGGTTCCCGGCGAAACGTGCGACAGATCGACCAGCATGCCGAGTCGGTTCATCTCGCGCACGACGCTATCGCCGAATGGAGTGAGTCCGCCGTGCTTCGCTGAATCGAGAGCGGCGTCGGCCCAATCGAGGGTCACATTGTGCGTCAGCGTCATGTAGCGCACGCCGAGGTCATAATAAGCGCGCAGTGCTCCAAGCGAGTTCTCGATGGCGTGGCCGCCCTCGAGTCCGAGCAGTGAACCGATCTTCCCCTGCTTGAATTCGCGCTTGATGTCGTCGCTGGTAAGTGCGAGAGCGAGCTTATCGGGATACCTGGCGATCATGCGACGGGCGATATCGATCTGCTCCAGCTGAACGCGCGCGTAACCGGAATCACGGTATTCACCCGGCGTGTACACGGACCAGAACTGCGCGCCGATCATTCCTTGTCTCAGCCGCTCGAGATCGGTATGGCCTGGTGTGCGGCGTCGAATGTCGTACCTGCTGACGTCACCGCGCGCGATGCTGTCTTCGCGAATCCGCCATGGCAGGTCGTTGTGGCCGTCAATCAACGGCGTCTGGCGGAGAATTCGCTTCGCCCGCTCGAGGTAGATGTCATTCGACGCGCTCTGCGCGTGTGCCGCGATTGAGATCGTCGAGACGATTGCGGTTAAGGCCAGAATTGCGAGTTTCACTGGGCAGTTGTTTGTGGCGGGGGTGAATCGAGGAGGTCGACGGCGTCGGCGCTGTCTGTTTCGCGGACCACCAGCCGGATCGGATGCAGCTGTTGGAGCCAGGGCATCATGCCGCCGGCATCGTCCCGAATGAGTCCCGAGTCGATCCCGTTGGCGTCCAGCACGGCTTGCGCGATCTGCGCCTGGATCTCGCTGGTAAACGTCCTGATCACCGTGTTGAGCTCTCCGGGTTCGTTAGCCATCTTCAATCTCATAGATTGGAGTGCGCCCGAAATCTGTCTCGGTGACGCGTCAATTGCATCTCCCAGTGCAGCTCCACAGTTGGCACGCCGTCTGCCCGCCAGAACAGTGATGATCACACTGCAGGTTAACGCGATATGAGACCGGTTATCAGACTGTCGGCGGTGGTTGGGATTGCACTTGGCATGCTTGTAGTGAGCTGCCGCAAGGAAGGCGACGCGAAATCCTCGGCGCAGGTAGTGAAGGTCGCTCAGGATACGATGTTGTTGCACGACCTCGCCGAGGCGAATAAGAACACCGCCGCCGCAGCATCCGTCGACAACAGCTTAGGAACGGTCAGGACAAACCCTGATGGCTCCGGCGCTTTGGTGTCTAACGCGTCGCCGGGCACGACGACCAGTCGGGTAGTGCCACGCACCACCTCCGAAACTCAAACGACAACACAGACGCCCGCGAACACTCCTCGCATGTCCGCGCCGACTCAGGCGGGTGACGCGCACCCAACCACTGTCCCACTCTCCCGATCGCCGGCGAACAGCGCTGCGACGCGGTCATCAGGCGATCCTTGCGATTCACCGACGACCATCGATCAGCGGTACTGTCTAAATCGGTCGATCGTGAGCAACGATGCCGGTCTGAACAGTACCTATCAGGATCTGCTGGCTCAGGCGAGAAAATCAGGTGGCTCCGATCTCGAAGACAGATTCCGTCAGTCGCAGCGCGATTGGGTCAACAAGCGCGACAGCGACTGCACCGCCCAGACTCCCAGCCAGGGGAACCGGTTATGGGCGCGCGACCGCGCACGCTGTTTTGCGGATTATTCCTCGAGAAGGACAGCGGAATTGAGACAGAACCTCAGCAACCTGCGCGGGCAGTAGGACTGCGGACTGCGGACTGAGAACTAAAAAGCGCACTGCACCGCTGGTAGCTGATAGCAGCTGGCTATTAGCTGTTCGCTGCAAGCGACGGGACAGATCGCGCTAGAGTCAGAGGAAGGGGGTTCAGTTCGACTTTACGCGCGTGAGATCTGTCTGGTTGCAGGCAGCCATCAGCTAACAGCGTGCTGCTATCAGCTACCAGCGAGGTAGTTAGCAGTTAAGTCCGCAGTTCGCAGTCACCGTACGTTGGCAGTGACCCTCGTCCCCGCGCTCGCCAGCGCTCGGCCCTGTAGCAGCCCGTCGATTTCTGCCGACGCAACCGGCCGCGGTCCGATCCAGCCGCCGCCGTACGAGCGAGTTGGTACCGTGATTCCGGCTACGCCACCGGTAGGACTGATTTCGACCACCGCTGTCGCATCGATCACGCCCTCGTTGCCGCTGTTGATCACGAGAACCCAGCGACCGGTGGCTGGCTTCTGCCAAAACACGACGTACATCCCTGGGCGCGAAGCGGGACGGATGTCGAGCTTCATGCTTTGACGCTTGCCGTCGACAATTCCTTCGGCGGTGCCGGTCAGCGTCTTCGACATGATTTCGCCGTGATGGTAGGTGCGAACCGTCAGGTAGCCGCCACGCGTTGCCTGGTCGAACGGATTGGCCGGATACTCGATCGCAATCCACGGTGGGCCCGCAAGCGCAGTGCTGGACGCTGACAATGTGAGCGCGCTCACCAACGCAAAGGAGCGGAGTAGTTTGGTTCTCATCACAATCTCCTGAAAAAGTTTATTGAGCGCTGGTACGATGCCGCTCACTTCGTCAGGGTTTAACGCACTACATCGAAGGCCGTCGGAGAGTCACCGGCCCTTTGAACGTACGCACGGAGATCTTCGCACCACCGTTGCCGATTTCCGCGTTCAGCTCGGTGCCACGGCCAAATCGGCCAGACACGGGACGCGCTTTGGAAAGGTTGTTGGTGATGTTTCCGGAAATGGTGACAACAGAAACATCGGCGTTCACCTTGTCGGGAATGGCGATGTCGATGATTCCACTGTGCGTATCGAAATCGAAGGTGCCGGAGCGATCGAGCAGCCCAGCGAAGGTGATGTTGCCGGTGACTGTTTCGACTTTGGTGCGCTCGAAATTGCCCCCATCGACCCTGATCGCACCGCTCACCGTCGAAAACGCCGCGTCGGAGCTGCCGCCTCGCAGCGTGATCGTGCCGCTCGCGCTTTTTGCCCGCAGCCATGACGGCGAGCCGATAATGTGAATGTCGCCGTCGATCGCCTCCGCATTGAGCTCGTGTGGATTGGCGTTTACATCGATCGTGCCGCTGACGACGTACAGATCGAGCTCACCGTCGACACCAGTGACGTCGATGTTCGCTGTCGCGGTCTTGATCCAGAGCCGAGCTCGCGACGGCAGCCAGACCTCGACACGACTGGGCTTCGGATCACGCTCGTCGGCATTGTCGATGAACATCTTCGCGCCGGTGTAGGTGCCGCCCATCAGCAGCTTGTCCGGCTGGGGCAGTGCAGCGCGCACCAGCACGGTGTCTTTGTTCCAGCCGTGCACCGTTACGCTGCCGACCATATTCACAATGCGGAAAGCGGCTTCCATTCCCAGCGGCAGTCGACGCTCGACTTTCTTCTGGGCAAGCGCCGGCGTCGCTGCGAAACCCGCCGCCAGCAACAGGGTCAGGTAACGACTAACTGCCACGCGTTATCTCCGTCGTGCGACGCAGCAAATCGACCTTCTGTCTGTAGTTCGCCGAGAGCATCTCGATCAGCACCTTGTTCGCCGGATCGCGGGCAAGAGCATTTCTCGCCTCGAGAATCGCTTCGTCGATCGTGCGCAGACTCGCTTTGAGCTGAGCAACCGTCTCCGGCGCCAGCGCCGATTCCTGCTGGTCGAGAATGTCCTGCAACGCTCCAGCCGTACGCAGATAGTTGTTCTCTTCAATGGTGAAGGCAGCGAAGCTGGCCGGCGTTGCCTGGTCTCCACCGTTCGCGACAGACTGTGCTGACGAAGCTCGCGATTGCAGATAGGCGACAGTGCCTGCCGAAGAGAGGATCGCAACGACAATGGACGCAGCAAGCGCGAGAACCACGGGGTGTCGTGAGGAGAAGCGCTCGCGCTTAGTCGCCGTGAGTGAAGCTTCGTCTCTTTGAATCGCTGCCTTGATGCTCTCCCACGCTTCGGGAGGTGGATCAATCGATTTCGGCAGGTCTGCCGCGCGGGCGAGCACCCGTTCCAGTCCACTCACCTCTTCGGCGCACATGGCGCAGGAAGCGACGTGCTCGGCCACCGGCGCACACGCATCCTCCGGTAGCTCGCCTGTCACATAATCATCCAGCAAATGTCTGATCACTTCGTGTGTCATTGCTTCTTTACCTCCGATCTTCCATCCAGCTTATCCCGAAGCAGCCGTCGCGCGCGGTGCAGTTGCGCCTTCACTGTACCGACCGAGACGCTCAATTGCTCGGCGATCTCCTGATGCTGATAACCCTCGATATCGTGGAGCACGAACGCGGTTCGCGCTCCCTTGGGCAACGACGCCACTGCTTCTTCCATTTCCATCTTCAGATCGATGCCGCTCGATCGTGCCGCGCCCGGCAGCGCCGAGGTATCCTCCATCGACAGCACTCGCGCGACACGACGTTTCTCGCTGCGCGCGTTCTCGAGCATAGTATTCACCGCCAGCCGATGCAGCCACGACGAAAAAGCCGAATCGCCGCGGAATGTCGACAAACGACGCCACGCCCGCACGAAGGCGTCCTGCATCAGCTCAGTTGCCTCGCTGCGGTCGCCGCCTTTCAGACGGAGACAAAGCGCGAAGATTCGCGACGAGTGCTCGCGATAAAGAGTCTCGAATGCAGCAACATCGCCGGCCTGCGCCCGCCGAATGCACTCCAGCGTCGCAGCCTTGTCTTCACCGGTCGTGGACGGGTACTGCCCGATGTTGTCCGATACCACTGCGCTCATCTTCATCTCAGGCAGGGATACGATGCCAGTCGACCGGCTGGGGTTGGAAGGTGGAGCTGACTGAGGCCGAGGACTAAGTGCATCTATGATTGCTGACTAAGTGAGGATTGCAGACCACGAGGATCCTCGGTTGTACTCGGTCCTCACTTAATCCTCGGTGATCGGTGCCCCTAGTCCGCGGCCCTCAGTCGCACCACCTGCCGCTACTCTATATCGCCACCCAAATCGAATTCGCCCCGCGTCTGGGCCAGGATGCGATCGAGACCGGCTTTTATTTCCGGAGGTAGATCTTTCCGTCTGAGCAGCCCCTCCGCCTCGCGACGAATTGTCTCCAGCGCCTGGATGAAGTTGCCGCGCTTCATGTTTCCGGAATCGTCGGCCATTGTCGTCTTTGAGAGATGGTTTATGACGCGGAAGCGAGTTGGGCGGGGCGAGGCGCGCCAGGAAGCTGGGGTCCGCTACGGCGCTCACCAACCTGCTGCCGCCACATTGCATAGTACAGACCCATCCGCTCGAGCAGGTCGTCGTGCTGTCCGACTTCGACGATCTTTCCACGCTCCAGCACGTAAATCCTGTCGGCGTGCATCACAGTCGACAGGCGGTGCGCAATCAAAATCGTTATTACTTCGCGCGAGCTCGCGACATCGCGCATGGTGCGACTGATTTCCTCCTCGGTAAGCGAATCGAGCGATGACGTCGCTTCATCGAACACCAGGAGATGTGGATCGCGTAGCAACGCTCTCGCAATCGACAGTCGCTGCTTCTCGCCCCCCGAGACTTTTATGCCGCCCTCGCCGATAACCGTGTCGAGTCCTTTGTCGGCGCGAGCCAGCAACGCGTGCGCCGCTGCTCGGCGCAAGACTTCCATGCACTCCTCATCGGTCGCACGCGGATTGACGAACTTCAGGTTCTCGCGAATTGTGCCGGAGAAGAGCTGCGAATCCTGCGTGACCAGTCCAATCCGCTCGCGCAGCCTGTCCAAATCGACATCGGTGCCGCGCACGTCGTTGTAGAGAATCTCTCCATCGCGCGGCAGATAGAGTCCAACCAGCAACTTTACCAATGTCGTCTTGCCGGCGCCCGAGGGTCCGACGAAAGCGATCGTCTCGCCTCGTTTGACATCGAAGGAGATGTCGGTCAGCGCCGGTGTGCTCGCCGATTGGTGCATGAAGCCGACATTCACGAACTCCAGCGCCTCGATGTCAGTCAATGGCACCGGTGCTGCGGGCTTGGGGTCTTTCGGCGTGTCGAGAATCTTGTTGAAATTGGCGAGCGAGACTTCGGTCTCACGATAGACGTTGATGATGTTCCCCAACTCCTGCATCGGCCCGAAGATGAAGAAGGAGTAGAACAACAACGAGAAGAATTGGCCGACGGTGATTTTCTGGGTGAAGATCAGATAGAGCATCATGAACAGGATGCACGTACGCAGGAAATTCACCGCCGTGCCCTGCAGGAAGCTGAGGCTTCTGATGTACTTCACTTTCTTCAGCTCGAGGCGGAGAATCTTCTCGGTGGTGGCGTTGAGCCGTACGACTTCCTGATCTGCGAGACCCAGGCTCTTTACGAGCTCGATGTTGCGCAACGACTCGGTCGTTGAGCCAGCCAGTGCTGTCGTCTCGGCTACGATCACCTTCTGGATGTTCTTGATTCGTCCGCTGAGCGCCCAGCTGAGGGTGCCGAGCAAAGGCACCGTCGCGAGAAACGCTGGAACGATTACCCAGTGCACAGTCAGGGCATAAATCACGACGAACAAAACCCCGACAAGCGTGGTGAATATCAGGTTGATCGACAGCGAGATGAATCGCTCGACGTCCTGCCTTACCTTCTGCAGCTTGCCGAGTGTCTCACCGCTGCGCTGATCTTCGAAGACCGAATACGGCAGCTCCAGGGAGTGCCTGATCCCGTCGGAGTACATCTCGGCGCCGACGCGCTGCACGATGACGTTGACGTAGTAGTCCTGGAAATTCTTGGCGACACGAGATACGAAGGCGACGCCCATCGCCATCAGCAGCAGCGTGCCGGCGCCCTTGATGAAGGTGCCGGTCTGGTATTCGCGAAAGCGCGTCGCATAGTCGTCGATCACGTGTCGGAAGATCAGCGGATCGAGCAGCGAGAAAACCTGATTGGTTGCCGCCAGCACGAGGGCGAGCAGAATCAGGTTGCGGTATTTATGGAGGTACGCGTAGAGGAGAGCCACGACGGATAGTATTGGGCTGCGCCCAGCCCCGCAAATACATCAGCGACCGATTCTTGGTTTCCGGCGACGGTTGAAGGTCTCTACGAAACGATGACGCCGCGTGCGAAGCGTGTCGAGCGCTTTCTCCGCATTCCTGCGCCATTGCGCGCCGGTAATCAGGCTGCAGAATCGTTCGTAGTCGAGCTGGCCCTCATGTGGCGGATTTGTGAAAACGTAGCGAGGTGCGGGGCGGAATTTCTCAATGTTGATGGGAAATCTCTCGAGTACCTGCTTCTGCGACACGAATTCGTCGTACATCCGCTTCTTCAGCAGCTTTTCGGCGGCGGTCAGACGGATCGTCTGGTAATACGTGCCAATGAATGGCAGGAACTCGAAGACTTGGCGTGTGCCGCTGTAGTTGTGATACGAAGTCAGCTCCAGCACCAGCGGCGCCGGAGCGTGATCGCGTCGCAGGATTCCGCACGCGAGCTGAACGGCAAATGCCGTTGCGTCGTGATCAGAGTGGCCGCCTTCATACGGGTGGGTCAGCACGATGTCCGGCCTCACTTCATCGATCAGATGTGCGACGTCGAAGACCAGATCCAACAGTTGATTGCTCGCTTCACCATCCACGTATCCGAGGCCGCGACAACGATCGGGAGTAATTCCGACATGCGCCAACGCGTTCGCCACTTCGCGACGACGCGCGCGCGCGTATTCCTCGCGCGTAAGGAAGCCTTTGCTCTGTGCATAACGCTCGTCGCGTGGTGCACCGTCAGTAATGTGGGCGACAACCGCGTCGGGTAGACCGGCCAGTAAGCCACCGGCACCGATTGCCTCATCGTCCGGATGCGCAACGATAACGAGGGTAGTCGGCAATGCCTTCGCCAATGAATCACGTTGGGCGATGGTGTCCAGAATCTCGCTCGTGACTTCGACGGGAGGTCGGAACCGCGCGTCTCGGCCGGGCGTGATGATTAGGTCCGGCTGTTTGATCAGGGGCGATGGCGCCTGGCGCTCGGTTTCCACCTGATTCGCGACTTCCGAGAGCAGCGCCCAGTGGCCCTCCGGTTTCGGCGTGATCTCGCCAAGGCTGTCCGGCAACTCGATGGCTTTGATCAGCCCACTTTCGAGAGACAGCTCCTTCACCCGCATACACCTAAGGCGGGCAAGTCACGTGCCCCTTACGCACGGCTAACCTGTTACCCTATTACCCTTTAAGGACTCACCTCTGCCGCGTAGCCGCTGGCGCTCCTCTGATGTACGCGATGTAGTCGGTCGGACTCGGAGTACCTCCGGATGCCCGCACCTGCATCGCGATTTGTCCGCGGTGATAGGAGCCGTGCGTTACAACCTGCGTCAAAATGTCTTCTACCGTCGACGTGAACTGATCACCAGCGCTGGTCTTGTACGTGATTGGTTGCTGCAATCCAGCGGATGAGAGATGGGACAGCACACGCTTGTAGCCTGCGACATTTTCGGCGAGGACTCGCTCAGCGTCAGCAAGACCGAGCTTCGGCCACACCGCAATTGGGGAACTCTCGCCCTGAATTCGAGAGAGCCAGACGCGCTCGGCGCCGAGTACGTGACCCATGAGCTCGACCAGCTCTGGCGGCGGATCAGGCATTGTGCGCAGGCTGGCCAGCGCCCGACTGTCTGCCCACTCCATATGCTCGAGCAATTTGGTGAAATACTCAGCGCTCATTTCATGAATTCAACGGGCCGGCCGATCGTCCACGGAATCTTCGCTGCATCCATACTCGCATTGAGTGCCGGCACCCGATGCTGCAGCACGTTGTTCAATCGGCCCACCTCCCGCTGCAGATCCTGACTGGCGAGGGCGAGCGTTGCGCGCTGAAGCTCTGTCGGTTGCGAGGTGACGTTTCCGATTTGCTCGGCAACGGAGTTGACGCGCTCCTGAATCGAGGGATCTTCGACTCGCTTGTCGTCGCTTACGGGTGGCGCGTCAGGATCTCCGCGCAGTTTCGTCAGGATGTCTGAAAGCTCCTTGTCCACCGCATCTGCCTGCCTCGACAGACTGTCGGGGCCCGAAGCATTTCTGATCGCCGCCTTGGCGTCGGCGAGCTGTTCTTTCAACTGCTCGGCCGTGCGCACGGCTGCCTGCACTGTCGCCTGGAGTCGGCCGGTGCTTACGCGCATGTCGTACAACGCGCGATAATCAGCATCCGTCAGCTGGACGAGCGGATCCGAACGCACATCGACTGGCACTTCGCGGGTTGTACCGCCTGATCCTTTGACACTGAGACGCGCCGTATAGCGACCCGGCAGCACGAAAGGACCCTGAGGGTCGCGCTGCCTGAAGCTTGGCTCGCCAACCTGGTTCGCTGGACGGCGCACGGTGTACGGAGGTGCGCTGCGCAAATCCCAGGTTACGCGATGCATGCCCTGCTTCTTGTTGGCAGTGAGCTCTCGCACCCTGTTCCCGGTTGCGTCGTAAATCCCGAGTGTGACGTCGCCGCCACGCGTTACAGAATCTCGCAGGTAGTAGCTGATGATCGCTCCGAACGCAGGATTGGGTGCTGAGTACTCACGATCGCCGAGTGCACCCGCACCGCGTACACCACCAGGGACCGAGCTGTTTGGGTTGTATTCTGTCGCGGCTCTGACAGGAAAGAGGTACGTCCCCGTCCGGTTTGCCTCTGCCAATTGCTCGAGCGGCGTGATGTCGTCGATGATGTAGATGCCGCGGCCGTGGGTTCCAATGACGAGATCGTGCTCTCGCGGATGCACAAGGATGTCGTGAACGGCGACCGTGGGAAGGTTGTATTTAAGCTGCGTCCAGGTGTTACCGCCCATCGCGGAATAGAAGGCGCCGAATTCGGTGCCGACGAAAAGGAGATTCTGATCGGCAAGATCTTCGCGAACGACCTGCACCGATCCGTTTGCCGGAAGATTGCCGGTAATCGCCTTCCAATGCGAGCCGTAGTCGTCGCTCTGTAAGACGTACGGCTTGAAGTCGTTATTGCGGTGATTGTCCATCGTTGCATACACGGTCCCTTCGTTGAAACGGGATGCAACGACGCGACTGACATAAGCGCCGTCGGGAACGCCGGGGAATCGCGTGTACTTCGTCCATGTTGTGCCAGCGTCGCGGGAGACTGCGACGACACCATCATCGGTGCCCACATAGAGCAGCCCCTGCCGCTCAGGTGATTCGTCGATCGTGCTGATGTTGCCGTAATCGGCGGTACCGTTGTGACGCGCGATCGCATCGCGCGGCCACAGCTTCCCCATCACCGGCAGGCTGTCGCGATTCAGCTGTCGCGTGAGATCCGAGCCGAGGCGTGCCCACGAGTCACCGCGATTGTTGCTCCTGAAGAGATAGTTGGCGCCGAAGTAGATCGTGTTGTGATCGTACGGCGAGATGAGCATCGGTGCGCTCCAGTTCCATCGATACGGACGCGCAGCGAATTCCGGTACTGGTTTTATGGTCTTCTGCTCGCCTGTCCTCACATCGTAGCGGACGATATCCCCCTCCTGCGATTCGCCATAAACGGTGTTCGGATCCTGTGGATCTATCTGCGCATAGAAGCCGTCGCCACCAGTCGTTCTCACCCAATCGGCGTTGGTGATGCCCTGGCGATTTCTCGTCTGACTCGGTCCGCCCCAACTGCTGTTGTCCTGCAGGCCGCCATAGACGTAGTAGTACGGCTGCCGCATGTCCGTCGCGATCGCGTAGTATTGCGCGATCGGAAGATTGGGAACGAAGTCGACAGTGCGGCCGCGATCACGGCTGATGTAAACGCCGCCGTCGCAACCGATGATGAGATGGTTGGGATCGAGCGGATCGATCCACATCGCGTGGTGATCCGAGTGTGCACCGCCGGCGGTCACGCGAAACGTTCGGCCACCATCGGTCGACACCTGCAGCGGAACTCCCATGAAGTAGACGCGATCCGGATCGGTTGGGTCGACGCGGATCTGGCCCATGTACCAGGGATACGAGAAGCCGTTGCCCATTCTCTGCCAACTGCCGCCGCGATCGTCGGAGCGATAGACGCTTCCCTCAGTCGTGCCAACGGCGGCGCCGTTGCCGGTGACCTTGGTCTCGATCACCGCGTAGACAATGTTCGGGTTCGAGCGACTGACATCGAGTCCGATGCGTCCAACGTCTCCGGTCGGCAGTCCCTCGGTGAGCTTCGTCCATGTGTCTCCGCCATCGATGCTCTTCCAGATGCCGCTGCCCGGCCCGCCGCCGACATAGCTCCACGGCCTACGCTCACGCTGCAGCGACGCGGCGTAGATCACATCGGGGTTCGACGGATCGAAGATGACGTCGGTGAATCCGGAGTGGGCGTCGATGTTCTTGACGTTTTTCCAGGTGCGCCCGCCGTCGGTCGTTCTGAACAATCCGCGATCACCGCCTGGTCCCCACAGTGGGCCCGTCGCGGCAACGAACACGATTTGCGGATTGGTCGGGTGTACGATGACGCGTCCAATGTGCTCCGATTTGCGCAGGCCCATGTTCGTCCACGTCCTGCCGCCGTTTTCGGATTTGTAAACTCCATCACCCCACGAGGAGCTGCGCTGATTGTTGTTCTCACCGGTACCGACCCAAAGGATATCGGGATTGCTGGGTGCCACGGCGATATCACCGATGGAGGCAGCGCCTTGTTTATCGAAGATCGGTTCCCACGTAGTACCACCGTTTATGGTTTTCCAGACGCCGCCCGACGCTGATGCCACGTAGAAAAGCTCGCCGAGCCTCTCCCCGATCTGCGGCTTCGGCCCCTCAGGCACCGCGAAATCGACTACACGTCCGCTCGTGACCGCTGGTCCAATGGAGCGCCCCGGCAGCTCGGCGAGTCGCGCCGAATCCGCATTAAACGCTAGGGGAGTTGTTTTGGAGTTGGCCGTCGCCTGGGAGGAAAGTGTCGCGGCTGTCGACGCGAGGAATGCGATCGCGAGGGTTGGTCGCGTGCTTCTTTTTGACATGATGAATCGGGAGGGAGACTGGATCGCATAATTTCATTCACGACTCAATGGATTGCAAAGCGCTACGGACCCGACGGGGATGATGTCGTTGCTACGTCGACGTCGATGTTGATTGTCGCGCCGTTCCAGGTCTGCGACACTTCGTAGATCCCCTGCCAAACGCTCGCCCAGGGGAACCCTACATCATGTGGCGACGCATCGAGCGAGAAGCCGGTTGAACTCGTGATCCAGTAAGCTGCCGAGCCGCTTGCGTTCATATCGGCATACGCGCGCTCGATGCCGCTGTGAATCGATTCAGCATTGTCCTTGTGCACGTAGACGCCCGGAAGGAAGCGGCGGTCGGCGAGCACTTGCTGCACCCACGCCCGATAGTAGGCATCCATTGATGCCGGGATTACAGCCATATGCTCGATGTCGAGAAAGATCACCGTTCCACTGGGGAATCCTTCCGAAGCCGTTTTGCTTATGGCATCGATTGCGTCAGCGGTTCCCTGCTCTGTAGTCAGCAAGGTTCGCGAGCAAGTTACTGTTGCTGATTGAATCTCTGCGGCTGTGGGCGGCACCATGATGCCGGCGCGTGCGTCGGGCAGAGTAATCGGGTTGAGAGGAAGCCGACGGTCGAACAAGGGCGGGACCATTACATCGGGCACGCCGTCAAAGGTCTGCTGACCGACGTAAAGAACGGCCAACCCCCATCCCATTGTTGTCAGCGTCGATCGTGTTCCCATCCACGATGGATCACGATGACATGGTGCCTGCAGGTAGTAACCAACCCACTCGTATGGCGAGCCCGGTCGCACCCATGCCTGCATCGCAGCATCACCGGGGTAAATGCTGGTGTCGAACCCCGGATGCGATCCGCCTCCAGTCGGAGGCGGACCAGTAATCCCACGATCGGTGCACGCGCTGCCCAACATGACAAGGAGTGCGACAGTGATGTTCGCTCCTTGTCCGCAGCGTTCCCCCTTTCTACCGTGAATCATGCGCCGGCTCATTCTCTTTATCGGATTGGCAACTCTCTCCAGCACCGCTGGCGCTCAAAAGGATTCAACGTCGCGACAAGGCTCGGATCGCCATCACGCTCGCGCATGGATTGTACCGATTGCAATCGTCGCATCGACAGCGATCGATCCCGAGTTGCGAGAGTGGGCATTACATACTCACGCCCGCTCGCTCGATCATCTCGCGCATCTGATCAATCCGCTGGGGACCGCCCATGTGCTCGTTCCAGCGATGGCCACGTTTTACGCCGCATCATTACTGACAGGCTCAACATCGATGCAGCACGGCGCGCTGGAGACCGCCGCGGCGTACATCGTGTCCGATGTGGCAGAGTCGATTCTCAAACCAGTTGTCGGTCGAGAGCGTCCATACGCAGACGGAAACTCGCATCGCTTCCGTCCATTCACCAACAACGGCGACTGGCACTCTTTCCCTTCAGCGCACGTCACACACATCACTTCGATCGCCGAAGCAATCTCAATGCAGGCGGATTCGCGACCGGTGTCTGCGGTGTGCGATGTCGTCGTCGCCCTCGTCAGCTGGGACCGGATCTACGAGGATGAGCACTGGACAAGCGATGTAACGGCGACCGCCGCACTGAGCGCACTGATCAGCAACGCCACAGTGCGCTGGATCAAGTCACGCCGGAGCGATCACTGACGCTCGCTCATTGCGGCGAAGGAAGTGTTACGAGAACCGCAGTGCAGATCAGGACGATCGCGCCGAATGTCAGCTCCATCGTCGAAGAGCGCCTGATCGTTTCTTCGGTGCCGAGGTCGCCAAGGGTCGGACGAACTCGCCGCCAGTTCCATGCGCCGAGTACGACTACTATCAGCACGAAGATCAGCTTGACGATCAGTGTCACTCCGTAACCGGTCGTCCACAGCGACGAGATCCGCTTGAGATGCATCCACGCTGTCGTGAGCCCAGTCAAGGCTACAAAGGCCGCCGCCGTCAGCGCCAATGGCGAGAACGAATTCACGAGGTCGGCAACCAGCGTCGCGCGTGGTGTGCCCGGGGACTCACGTTTCATCACACCGCGAATTCCCACGAGCGACAATACGAGCAGCGTGCCAAGCCAGGTCGAAGCAGCAAGCACGTGAACAGCGTTCACCTTGCCCGCGCCACGTCCGGTGTAGAGCGGAAATAGCGCTGCGATCACAACGCCCAGAACAGCGAGCGTCCAGCCAAGCGACGATGATGCGCGAACGATGAGAAAACCGACCAGCGCGATCGCCAGGAAGGCCATTCGCGATTCGAACTGCCCGCGATTCTTTGGCAGGACTGCCGAGAACGCCTGATGACTGGACATCGACTCGAGAAGCGGTGCGCCAAGATACGACACAAAGAGCAGGACGATTCCGAGCAAGCCGAGCATGGCAGCATTGTCGGGAGCGAGAATTCGACGCGCGTCCTCCGAGATTCCGCGCACCCGCCGCACGACACCGAACCGGAATCCAACCGCGCCAACCGACAGAAACCATCCCACGAACTGAATCAGCTCGAATAACGCGTCTTTGAACGAGAAGCCGTGCTCACCGCCGGGCGGTGGTCCACCGGGTCCCGCCGCTCCGGCTTGCGCACTCTGCGCGACTTCCTGCAGCAGATGTAAAACGCTCATCGATCTCGACTCTCCTTTCCGACCAAAGACGTGTCGTAGTGGGCGAGCAAGTCGGCAGGGTCGTTGTAGATCTCCGCCGCTCCTTTCAGATCTTGCCTTGTCCAGCCGCCTGACAGAAATCCGATCGTACGCACCCCAGCTTTTGATGCTGCTTCGACGTCGTAGGGAGTGTCGCCGATCATGACGAGGTTGTTCTTGGAAATTCCGCTCTCGTCAATCGCTGCCTGCACGATGTCCGGGTCGGGCTTTGACCTTTTGGCATCGCTTGCAGTCGCCTTTTCTTCCATCAGACCGTCGACGTGCGCAGCCTTGAGCAAGCCTTTCAGCTCGTCGTCCTTTGCCGAGGTCGCAACAATCGCCTTGAGTCCGTCGCGTTTCACACGCAGAACGAGCTCGCGCGCGCCGGGGAGTGGCCGCAGGTGCGGCAAGTAAATGTCGCGAAAAATTTTGCCGCGAAGCTCGCCGAGCTTTTTGCCCTCGTCACTGTCCGGGCTAACACCGATCGTTTTCGGGAGGAGCTTGTCTCCGCCCATTCCGATCAGCGGTCGAACCTTCTCGAAAGGCACGTCGTAGCCAGCTTCTCTGAAAGTATCCACCCACGATTGAGCGTGCGCGTCGTTGCTGTCTACGAGCGTGCCGTCGACGTCGAAGATTACACCTTTGAGCAACTGCCTACTTCAGGGTCTTCTGAATCGATTCCGCTTTGTCGAGATGACCCTTTATGACTGGCGCAGCCTTCTGAATCAGGTTCTTGAGCTCGGCGGTCTGCGTTTGCGCGGCTGCCTTGGTGGCGAGATCGAGCACTGCCTTGTGCGCACTGACTTCAGCGTCAATGTAGGCCTTGTCGAAATCCTTCCCCTTGGCGGTGCTGTTCAGCGTGTTGGTCTCGCTCGAAGCCATTGGCTGGACAGGATCGTCGGACGGAGCTGCCGGCGTCACGTTCAGTTTCTTGGCGAGTGCAGCGCCTTGTGTGCGGAGCTGATGGTGGTCGCGCTCCATGCGTCTCGCGAAATCGCGGACCGCAGCAGCAGTGCCTTTCGTTGCAGCAATCGATCCCGCCGCGCTGTCGGCCGCGTTGGCCTCATCCAGCAGTGCGACGATATTGGCGTCTGACCAGTTGCCTGTCGAAGAGGTGCTGCTTGCCGCACCGGCCATTGCAGATGTGTCGGTGCTCATGGTGCTGGACGCCGCGGTGGTATCAACCGCGTTGTTGTCCTTCTTGCCGCATGCTGCAAGCGCCAGCACCGCAAGTCCAAGGCAGGTCACCCTTGTCATTGCGCTATTAGTCATGCTGTTCTTTCCTCCGATAGGGTCGAGAAATTCGCGCCTACATTGCGGCGCTTTTCATTTGCGGTGGCGTCTTCGGCAAGAAGCGTACGCAGGGGCGTGTTTTCGCTAGTGCTCTCGTTGGATGCCGGAAGTGTACGGCGTCATTTGATTGAACACGCTTCCTTCGCGGAAGCGTGAAAACGCCGCTTTAACATCGAGCGCAATCGTCTTGAACCTGTCGGCGACCCCGGGCGTGACACGGACGGTGCTGAAAAGGATCACGGCAAAGAGATCTCCTGTTGGCAGCATGCCCCCAAATCCGAGCACGGATCGGATTCCGAAGCGTTTCACAAAATCTTCCTGAGCCGGGATGTAGGGACTGCCCTCGGCGTTTTCGACGTGAAAGACCCCGTGCTTTTTGCCGGCAAGCTCACGAATGATCTCGGGCGAAGGCTCCAGCACACTGGTTAGATCCATTCCCAATTCCTTGATGAGCTGCGAGATCATTGGTGCCTTCTCCACCATCTCCGGGCTCGCGAGCGGAATCGTCTGGTGGCCGCGGGAGAGCTGGCGCGCATTCCAGTTCGCTGACTGCCCGACTGTCGCCATGAGGGTCAGACATTTCATCGCTGCGTGGGGCATTGTGCCGGATAGGACCGTACGCGCGAATTCCTGGAGCTCCGGATTCAACGCGCCGTACGGGTGCGTCTTATAACAACGCACCAGCGCACACTGGTGCTCGCCACCCGCACCGCGAAGCTCATCATAGAGGAAACGGCAAATCCGTTGCGCCGACTGTTCGAGAGTAGCCGCCGACGATGCACCCTCGCGCAAAGCGAGGCTGCACTTTAGCATATCGCCCAACCCGAAGGTGATCAGATCGTACGGCACCGGGCCTCGCTTCCGTGTAAGGTTGGCGTCATCAACTCCTTAATACGGCGCATTTTCAGGAATGTTGTTGCGACTCACTCCCTCAACGTTTGTCAAATTTCATGCGCGTCCGTAACATGCCATTAATCCGCGTTCTGGCCAGCTTTGGCGCAATTGCGTTGGCCGGAGTTGTGGCCTGCGCCGCAACCCGCGTTGGATCCGCTGGCGCCCCCCGACTCGAGCCTGTCCACGCCGACACCGCCGCGCTGAGGCGCAAGCTCGATTCGATCGCGGACGCGCATCACGGAATCGTCGGCTACACCGTCATCGACCTGGAAAGCGGCGCGCGAATCAGCCGCCGCGGCGACGAGACTTTTCCAACCGCCAGTCTGATCAAAGTCGCAATTCTTGTTACAGTCTACGATCTCGTCGCCAAAGGTCAGCTCTCACTCGACGATCCAATAACTCTGCTCAAGATCGACCAGGTTCCCGGATCGGGTGTTCTGCAATTCCTGCATAACGGGACCGTGCTCACTGTTCGCGACGCTGCATGGCTGATGTCGATCATCAGTGACAACACCGCAACCAATCTTCTCCTCGATCGCATCATCATTCGCCGGGTGTGGGCGAAGATGGATACACTTGGGCTCACTCACACCAGGGTTCACTCCAAGAGCTTTCTGCGCATTTCCAGCGTCGCCATGGATAGCTCCGCGAAGTACGGTCTTGGCGTGACGACGCCCAACGAGATGGCGCACCTGTTCGAGCTGATGGCGCAGGGAAAGGCAGTCAACCCGTCAGCAGACTCAGCGATGCTGGACATCCTCGAGCACAACGGCCAGGACATGATGCTGCAGAGATACGCCGGTGGTGCGCGCGCAGCTCACAAGGACGGCGAGACCGATCAGGTACGCAGTGAGTGCACGTTGTGGTATTTGCGAAATCGTGTTATCGCGTGCGTGATGACGAAGGAGAACCAGGATCAGCGCTGGATCGTCGACAACGAGCCGCAGCTGACGATGGCCAACATGGGACTCGCGATCATCACCGCGTTTGGCGGAGTGCCGCCAGCTCCGCCGTCCCAGTAGCTAGACGACCCGGTGGCGGCCGCTCGTTCGGGCGGCGAGGGCGCGTACATCTGACGGCGTGAGTAAGGTCTCGTAGTGCTGCGATCGCTCGTCGTGGTGCGATAGTAGCTCGCCGGCGCCCGGAGCAATTACTGCCCGCTCGTAATCCGCTCCGGCGAATTCTCTCACGGCGTTCATATCGGTGAACTGGGTGATGGTGATGAACTCGACTTCATTGTTGGCGGCTTCGCGGCGCAGCAGATAGGCGCCATTGTAGCCACGAATGCGATGAATTCCGGGAAGGACTTCCGCGCGCAGAAGCTTCTCGTACTTATCTGCATTATCGCGCGTCGTCCATCCGTGCCAGATCCTGCTGATCATTGCAGCTACCTCAGTGACCGGTGCGTTCGACTGTCTTTCCGGTAAAGTTCTCCGTGCTCAGGTCTTTTGATGCGAGTGAGCGTACGTAGGCGGTGAGCATCCAGATCTGATCGTTGGAAATGCGACCGCCCCACGCGGGCATGCCGTCGGGACGACCCTGATAAATCGATTCGAAGACTTCCGCCGGCGATCCACCAAAGTGCCAGCGCCCATCCTGGAAACTCGGCCCCATCGCTCCTGATCCGTCGGCGCCGTGACAATCCAGGCAGTTGTACGCGATAAAGAGTTTGCCACCGGTCCCGATTGCATTCTTGTCGCCCTCATAGGGATTCTTCACTTCAATCGGCTTCACGCCGAGCGGAAACCCTGCCGGAAGAATCTCCGGATGCTCGACCAGACGCAGACTGTCACCGGCAACGAACAAAGCGCCTGCGCTTGTCGGAGTTGATGAGGCGGCTGTCGTACTATCCCCCGCCGACCTGGCCTGCGTACGACAAGCGAGCGCCAGGATTGGGAGGGCAAGTACGAGTACAGATTTCATTAACGTTCGCCCCTCGCAGCCGGTCCGAAATCCCGTCTCAGTTCGCAATTCGGACTGATCCGTTGGCCCGAACCCTTCAATCCGCAATCAGAGAGAAAAGACAAAGAGATATCCTCCCCACGACGTCCATCGACTGATGTCCGGCAGTGTCGTCCCTCTTTCTCGGACATCGTAGGGCAGGTTTGCGGCGACATCGCCGGCGATTAACAAACCCATGTCTCCACCAATTCCTGCATAAATCGCCACATACTGTTTGCCGTCGGGACCGGTGTAAGTCACAGGATTGCCAACCACCCCTGATCCCACCTTGAACTGCCACAGAACTTTTCCATTGCGCGCATCGACCCCCTTGAACCATCCATCGAGCGTTCCGTAGAACACGACGCCGCCGGCAGTCGCGAGCGCACCACCCCACACCGGGTACGGTTCCTTGATGCCCCAGACTTTCTTGCCCGTAGTCGCATCCCAGGCGATGAACTCGCCACGGTAACCGCCTGGCCCGCCTTTCTCCGGCGCGTTTCCACCGATGAACGGCGTGCCTGCGATGTAGGTGACTGATCGCGCTTGAAAATCCATGCACAGGTTGTTCGTCGGCACGTAGAACAAACCGGTCAGCGGTGAGAACGCCGCGGGCTGTTGGTTCTTCCCGCCTTCGAGGCTCGGACAGATGTCCTTAATGTTCTTGTCCTGCGCAGTCTTCTTCGTCTCGACGACGTTCGGTCTTCCCGTCGACATGTCGATTCCAGTCGACCAGTTCATTGGCACGAACGGCTCGGCGAGCAGCACTTCGCCAGTCGCGCGATCGATGGTGTAAGCGAAACCATTTCGATCGAAGTGCACGAGTGCCTTGCGCATCTGCCCTTTGATCGGAAGATCGACCAGAATGTTTTCGTTGACGGCGTCGTAATCCCACATGTCGTGGGGTGTCACCTGGAATGCCCACACCAACTCACCGGTGTCGGCATCGCGCGCCAGAATCGCCGCCGTCCACTTGTTGTCGCCGGTGCGTTGCGCTTCGTTCCACGGCCCCGGATTGCTCGTACCGTGATAGATCAGGTTGAGGGTGGGATCGTACGAGACCCAACCCCACACCGCGCCGCCGCCTGTCTTCCATGTATCACCCGGCCACGAGCTGACGCCGAGGTTCGCACCACGATCGTGCGCGTAGAAGGGTTTGAATTTCGGGCCGACTTTGACGTCCTGATCGGGTCCGATGTTGTACGCGCGCCAGATCTGCTTTCCTGTTGCGGCATCGAGCGCCGCAATCCAGCCGCGCACTCCCATCTCTCCACCGCTCGAGCCAACGATCACTTTGCCCTTCACCACGATCGGCGCCATCGTGATGGTCTCGCCGCGTGAGAGATCACCCATCTGCGTGCGCCAGACCTGATTTCCCGTCGCCGCGTCAATGGCGATGGTATGTCCGTCGAGCAGGTTGTAGAAGATTTTTCCGTCAGCGTAAGCCGCGCCGCGATTCACGACATCACAGCACGCTCTCCCGATCGCCTGCTGTGCGTTATCGGGTCGGAATTTCCATTTCAGTGGTTGACCTGCTGTGGCAAGGTCGATCGCATACGACACGTTGGGGTAGGGCGTCACCACGTACATCGTGTTGCCGACGACGAGCGGCTGTCCTTCGTGTCCGCGCAGTACGCCGGTCGAAAATGCCCACGAGACCTTGAGATTCCCGACGTTTTGCGGTGTGATCGAAGCGAGCTCGCTATAGCGTGAGCTCGCGTAGTCTCCGGCAGGCATTTGCCATTCGCCAGCGGGCCCCGCATGAGCGACAGCGATCCGTGCTCCCGAAACCGACGCTGCTCCGACGGCGGCGGTTGATGTCACTCGCGGTTCGGATGCAGCTGTAGTGTCTGTCGTCGTCGACCTGGTGGTGGCTTTGCACACTACCAGGGCGCCGGACGCAATGATCACGGCGAGCCGTACGGCGCGGCGCACCGCCGGTCGCACGAGTGTCATCTCGGAATCAGGTAATCCTGCGCCGCAATTATCTGCCACCGTCCATTCGCGCGCTGCCAGGTGTCAGTGAACTGATATCGTCTGTCGAACGCGCCAGCACTGCCGCGGCCGCGGAGGTGAAGGACCCCGGTGACTACATGCACATCGCCGAAGTCGTGCAGCCTCATGCCTTCGTTGCGCGCCCACTCGACGCGATCGGGTCCATTGACGCTCTTGATCACCTCTCCTCTGTTCATCACCGACGCGTTCTCGGTATAGACGAACCTGGGTGCGAGCAATCTCTCGAACGTCGCCGCATCGCGGCGAGTCAGCGCTGTCGTCCACTGATCCTCGAGCTTGATCGGCGGGAGGTCCGCGCTTGGAACTCGCGAGACGTGACGAGGAATTGGGGTCGGATCTGGCGGTGGAGGGGCGCCCCTGCTCGCCTGTGAAATAGCGGGACCCACAACCACCATCGTCAGCAGAAAAGCAATCGAAGCTGCTCTCATCGAATCACTCCTGTTCGCGAGCACGCGGTCTTCAACTGCAACTCAGTAGCCATGACCGTAAGCGTGAAATAGCACCAATATTGCCCCTCGGCAAATCATGGTATCTGCTGCGACAGCTCCGAGGGAAAAGAAGAAATCTCCGCACTTAACACGCGCGCTTCAGCACCGGAACTACCGGCTCTTCTTCAGTGGTCAGACGGTGTCGCTTGTCGGCACTTGGATCACGCGCATCGCGACCAGCTGGCTGGTTTACCGTTTGACCGGATCAGTATTTCTGCTGGGCATCGTCGGGTTCTTCGGCCAGATTCCGACTCTACTACTTGCTCCATTCGCCGGAGTGCTGGTCGATCGGTGGAATCGTCACCGCATTCTGGTCGTGACACAGGTTCTGTCGATGCTGCAGTCGGTGGGACTGGCAGTTCTCACGTTTGCGGGCACCATCACTGTCGTCGATGTCCTCCTGCTGCAGCTCGCACAAGGAATCATCAACGCCTTCGACACGCCCGCTCGACAGGCGTTTGTGGTGCAGATGGTGGAGAACCGCAGCGATCTCCCCAATGCAATCGCGCTCAATTCGTCGATGGTGAACGCGAGCAGAATAGTTGGGCCGTCAATCGGTGGTGTACTCATCGCCGCTGTCGGCGAAGGATGGTGCTTTACCGCCGACGCGATCTCGTACATCGCAGTGATTGCGTCGCTGCTCGCGATGCGCCTCGACCACCCTGACTTTGCACGCCGAGACACTCGCGTCTGGGAAGAGCTGCGCGCGGGATTCAGGTACGTCACCCGCTTCACTCCTGCGCGCGATTCACTCTTGTTGCTGGCCCTCGTCGGAACGATGGGCATGCCGTACACCGTCCTGATGCCGGCGATTGCGTCAAAGATTCTTCACGGTGGTCCGCACACGCTTGGATACCTGATGACTGCATCAGGCGTTGGTGCGCTCGCGGGCGCTTTCTACCTGGCGTCGCGCCGATCGGTGCTCGGTCTCGGCAGAGCGATCGTCATTGCCAGTATCACCTTTGGCGCCGGGCTCATCGCGTTCTCCTTCTCTCACATGCTCTGGCTTTCGCTCGTTCTGCTGCCGTTCGTCGGCGGCGGTATGATGGTCGAAATGGCATCGACCAACACCATCCTGCAAACGATCGTCGATGACTCAATGCGGGGTCGGGTGATGGCGTTCTATACTATGGCGTTTCTCGGCACCGCACCGCTCGGCAGTCTAATCGCTGGCTTCGCTGCAGCTCACATCGGGCCAATGAGAACGATCCTCGTCGGCGGAGCGAGCTGCATCGCGGGCGGTATCGTCTTCGCGTTTCGGCTGCCGAAACTTCGCGCGCGTGTACGACCCATTTACATCGAGCGCGGCATCCTGGTGGCGGCGGAAGTCGAAGGCGGCGCCAAGTCGTTATAGCATTATTCGCGATCGCACCGAAGAAATCCGGGCGTGGGAACCGTAGATTATCGGTGCAGCCGAGTCGCGCGTTAAATCGTCAGTGAGGATCGCTTGTTCCAGGTAACGACACCGACACCCCCCACAGCGCCCGTAATCGCGGTCGCCCCTCCGCGCGCCACGCCGAGTGCGAGCGCTATCTATCAGGGTTTTCGCGCCCAGCAGCGGGAGCTCACCAATCAGCTCGATGATCTGGACGGGACTCGGCGTGAGATCCAGGCGCAACTCGATCAGCTCGACGTGGGTGACGCTGGCCGAAAGCCGCTCGAGAACCGGCTGGCTGACGTCGATACACGGATCAAAGCCGTCGATGGGATGCTGGCCGCGAATGCGAGTCAGCTCGCGCAAGCAGCTGCAATTCCGGGTGCGGTAGTTGAGCAACCGCCGCCCATGCCTCGTCAGGGTCCGCCCGAAGAAGCCTGGGTGCTCGGCGGAATCTTTCTGATCGTCGCTGTATTTCCCCTCTCAGTTGCGATGGCGCGCAGGATCTGGAGGCGCAGTGCGGCTGCGGTTGCGTCGCTGCCTCGCGACATTGCCGATCGCCTGCAGCGCATGGAGCAAGCGATCGAAGCGACAGCGGTCGAAGTCGAGCGCATCGGTGAAGGTCAGCGTTTCATCACGCGTCTCTTCACCGAAGCGGAGAAGGTCAAGGCGATCGGCGGAAAATCAGCCGAGCGGAATTCGTGATTTGTTCTGACCGAGCCAACGATCGAAAGTAAGTAGCTCCGGATTCAACGACTTCGTCTCGCTGATGCTGCGCATGTCGCAGCAATCCTGCTCGAACTCACTGTAGAACTGAAACATGTTGCCCAGGTCATCTGAGCCTGGGAATCCGAGCGCGCGGAACGCTGCCGGCGTGATCTCGTTGTACGTCACTTCCTTGCCCAGCGCCTTCGTCAGCGACTTGGCGAGCTGCGCACCGGTCTGGTGTCCACCGGCGATACCAACGGTTTGCCCGATCATTTCGTCGCCGCGCTCAAAGATCGCGTAGGCGACTTTCCCGATGTCCTCGGCGGCGATGCCGGCGAGCTTTTTATTTCCCATCGGCAACGTAAGGGCGAGCTTGCCGTCGGGGCCTTTCTTCGGGCCCATGCCGGAGTGAATCAGGTTGTCCCAGTAGAAGGAGGCCAGGAGGAACGTCGTCGGCACTCCCAGTTCCTTGAACGCTTCGTCCCCTTCGCCCTTGGCATCGAAGTGTGGAACCTTGTACTTGCCCATCAGCGTCGGCATGCGATCATCGGACAGCGGCACGAACTTGCGCGTGTCCTCGAGCGTGGACCAGATGACGTGGTGAACGGCGGCGTCCTTTGCTGCCTGCGCCATGTTCCGCGCGTGTGCCAGCTCCTTCTCCGGCTTTAAGTGGTCCCAGAAGAAGGTGACGCAAAAAGCACCATGCGCCCCGTCGAAAGCTTTACGCAGGCTTTTGACATCGTCGATGTCTGCCGCGACTACTTCCGCGCCGGCGTCAGCCAGCGCTTTTGCTTTGTCCGAGTTGGGATCGCGCGTCAGCGCGCGTAACGCGAACTGAGAGGCCTTGTCGTCGAGAATGGCGCGGGCGAGCCCTCCGCCCTGCGCACCGGTTGCTCCAACGACTGCGATGATCTTCTTGTCGGCGTGACCATCGAGCTTGGTTTTGCTCGATTTGCGAGGCGTCTTTCTATGGGACATGAGCGATCTCCGCTAGAGTCGAATTCATTCTTATCGAGAACTGACACGGCATATCCTGAGGTCCCGGGCAGAATTCGCAAGTGTCGACGATAGACCTGGCTGCCTAATCTGGAAACCAGCGGGCCTCGCCAGCCGTATAGGACTCAGCTCAGCCGCCAGCGAGGGACGCATGCGCTCGATTTTCACCACCCGGCTTCAATTGTTGATTGCCCTGACCGTATCAATAGCGATTGCTCCGCAACGTAGCCCTGCACAGGTGTCCGTTGATACGGCGCGGGTGGCGGGCTGGCGATCAGACATTGCGTATTACCTCGAGCAATTGAAGCAACGCCACTATGTCTTTCGAAATCGGCCGCTTCCTCCGGGCCTGATCCAGGCCGCTTCTCGAGTCTCGCAGAACGTGCCCGTCTATAGTGATCAACGGATGCTGGCCGAGTTCGAGTATCTCGCGTCGTTCGCCGGCGATGGACACACCTACATGCTGCCATTTGGCGCGAGCAGAGTCCCTGCGCAAATGCTTCCGCTCAGAATGTACCTGTTCACTGACGGCCTTTACGTCATCGATGCGTTTGAAGGTTACGAGAAATGGATCGGCGCTCGCGTGATACGGATTGGCGATACGCCCGCGGAAACCGTAATCGACCGCATGCGACCCGCGCTCAGCGTCGATAATCGGCTGGGTTACCTGTGGGTGGCTCCACCACTTCTGAGTTTTCGCGGCATGATCGAAAAGTTTGCGGATGGAATCGACAACGGCGATGTCGCTATGGTACTGCGCCCGCGCGGCATAAAGAACGTTAGAGTGAAAATCCCGACCGTTGCCGCTCCGCCGTTGCGTGGAATCCCCAAACTACCGCCCTCCAAATTCGCTGATGCACCGCCAGCCCCGGTCTACTTGAGCAACGTCGCGGAGAACTTCTGGCTCAGGGATCTCGCCAACGGCGTCCTGTATTTCCAGTTCAACCAGGTGATGGACAGTCCGCGGGAGACAATTGCGTCATTCGCCAAGCGCTTTGGAGACCACGTTGAGGAAACGAAACCAACCGCGATCATCGTGGACGTTCGTCACAACAACGGTGGTAATCTCTCGCTGTTGCCTCCGCTAATGGCCGCCTTCCGCGAATATGAAGCCGCGAATCCGGGCGGGCAGATCTACGTGCTGATGGGACGCAACACATTTTCAGCAGCGGAATTCTTCCTTGGCGTCATGGACGCGCAGACAAAGGCGATCTTTGCGGGCGAGCCAAGCAGCTCCCGACCTAATTTTGTGGGAGAGGAATCTCAGGTGGTGTTGCCGTGGAGCGGTGCGATGGGAAGCATCTCCGATCAGTATCACGAGACCATTCCCGGCGATCGACGCGAGTGGATTCAGCCGGAGATTGCCTATCAATTGAGCTCAACGGACTACTTCGGCAACCGAGATCCTTTGCTGCAGAAAGTTCTCACCGCCATCGCAAGGAAGACGCGGTCTAAAGCGAAAGCTTGAGGGTTACCAGTTCCCCTGTTCGCCCATGACGTCGATCGCGCGTACCAGGCGGTCGGCAGCATGGCGCCAATTGGTCTGAACCGCGCGCTGGGCGGCGACTGCATTTCCGCTCTGGATTGCATCGACGATTGCGTCGTGCTCGCCACCAGCCGTCGGCACCGTGTCCATGAGCAGCGCGATATACATCCTTATATATCGCTCCGCCTGCGGCTTGACCGCTTCGTGAAGAGTTCTGAGCCGAGAGCCGGCCCCGGCTTCGACGTAGCGACGGTGAAAACGCTCATCGAGCTCATACAGCTTTCCCGGCTGGGCGCCCTTGGACGCTGAAGCGCGTCGGAACTCCGCGTTCAAGGCGGAGAGATCCTTGGCGAGGCGGTCGCGATCCTCTTCACTCAGTCGCGCCGCACTGCGAGCGGCCAGTCCCTCCAGCTCACCGACGATCTCCAGCAGCTCACCGACATCCTCTCGAGTGAGCGGGGCGACGGTCATCCGCGCCTGATGCGTCGTCGACGCGATGACGTACCCTTCTCGTTCGAGACGTTGAAAGGCGGCGCGCACCGGCGTGCGGCTAACGCCAAATCGTTCGGCAACTTCGGTCTCGACGATCCGGGCGCCCGGCGCGAGCTGACCGCGAACGATGAGGTTTCGCAGCGAGTCATAGAGCCGGTTGGCTCGCTCGGCAGCGCCGGCGGGTCGTCGTCCCTGTTCGAGGGCCCGCGAGGTAGCGGCAGCTTTTCTCGGCACAGCGCCAATATAGAACACATACCGATCTTGCGCCCACGCCTTCGCTGGCGTAATTCTGGCATTCAGTATTGTATACAAATCGGTATCCAACGGGAGGAGCTTCATGGCGCTGTTCACGAAGAAGGACGTCGGATCGCTACTGGCCGAAGCTGGAGCCGGTACGCTTCGACGGGAGCTCGGTTCGCTCGCGATGGTGACGCTGGGGATCGGTGCCGTGATCGGCGCGGGAATCTTCGTCCTGACAGGCGCGGTTGCATCCCGCAACGCAGGCCCCGCTCTGACGCTCTCGATGGTGATGGCCGGCGTCGCCTGCGCATTTGCCGGTCTGTGCTACGCCGAGCTGGCAAGCATGATCCCCGTGGCCGGCAGCGCCTATACGTATGCGTATGCGACGATGGGTGAGCTCTTCGCCTGGATCATCGGCTGGGATCTGATTCTCGAATACTCGCTCAGCTCATCATCGGTTGCGGTCGGCTGGTCGGCGTATGCGCTGGCACTTTTCCGGGAGCTCGGAATGAATCTGCCAGCTCGCTGGACCGGTCCGCCCGGAAGCGAAGTAATGCTGCCCGACGGTACTGCGGCGACCGCCTTGTTCAACGTTCCCGCGGTTGTCATTTGTCTGCTTCTCACCACGCTGCTCATCGTCGGCATCCGGGAATCGGCACAGTTCAACACGGCTATCGTGATCCTCAAAGTCACGGTGCTGGCGATCTTCGTCGCCGTCGGTGCACGCTATGTGAACACCGCCAACTGGCACCCTTTCATTCCACCGAATGCAGGTGAGTTCGGATCCTTCGGCTGGAGTGGTGTCCTGCGCGGCGCTGGCTTGATCTTCTTCGCCTACATTGGCTTCGATGCCGTGTCGACGGCCTCGCAGGAAGCGAAGAATCCGGGGCGCAGCGTACCCATCGGCATTCTCGCCTCGCTTGCGATTTGCACCATCATTTACATCGCTGTCGGCCTCGTCATGACTGGTATCGTGCCCTATCAGCAGCTCGACGTTCCGTCACCGCTCGCCCTCGCGGTGCAGAAGACCGGAGTCGCGTGGCTGCCTCCCATCATCAACATCGGCGCGATCTGCGGAATCTCCAGCGTCATCCTTGTCAACCTTCTCGGCCAGTCGAGAGTGTTCTATTCGATGAGTCGAGACGGACTATTGCCGCCGGTGTTCTCTCGACTGCATCCGCGCTTCCGCACGCCGCACATAACCACTGCCCTTACCGGCACCGTGGTCGCAATCGCAGCCGGTCTTTTTCCAATCGGCGTGCTCGGACAACTGGTGAGCATGGGAACACTGCTCGCGTTTGCGATGGTGTGCATGGGAGTGCTGATCCTTCGCCGCACGGAGCCCAACGTGCCACGTCCCTTCAAGACGCCGGGAATGCCGTGGGTGCCCGCGGCCGGAACGCTGATCTGTTTCTATCTAATGGTGGGGCTGCCGTTGGCGACCTGGATTCGTCTTTTCGTCTGGCTAATCATCGGCCTGACCATCTACTTCGCGTACGGTAGATTCCGCGCTGCGTCACTTCGTACCGGCACCAGCGACGATTCACAACGCATCGAAGCCGCTTCAGCGTAGTGAGCGCGCGAAGATTTTGTCCCACGCTGTCAGCGATGTCTTGGGCCTAAGGGTGGCATCGACGAGCCCGAGCGTCGCGAACAGCGGAAGAATTGCCGGCTGTGGTTGGGGGAAGCTGCCAAGATCAAGGTCAGTGAACGAGAGCTGGAATACGCCGATTGCTTTGGCGTTGTCGAGTATCTCCGACTGCCGCGCGATGTAACGAGCCTGCATTTCGGCCGACGACGAGAAGACTCCGCTGACCGATGTCGACGGCCAGCCTCCCTCGACCACCATTTCGGGAAGCGTATGTGTTCCGCGCAATCGAGTGTAGTAGTCGGGTGGGATGTCGCGGGGATCCTTGAACCCGCCAAGGTACGGATAGGATGAGAGCGCCAGCAGGTTGTTGAACGGAAAGTCGCGCAGGTCCTGGTCGATTCCCACAAAACCACGGCCGCCTTGTCGACCGAGCCTGCCCCACGCCGTCTCCACCTGAACGCTCGCGTACAGCGGGAGTGCAGTCGCACTGCGCGTCCTTCGGACGTCTGTGGCAGCGTCATTCGTCATTCGCACGACTGCGTCATAAACCGCTCGCGGCGCTGCGAGGCGAATCAGATTCGTTTCCGCGGCCAGTCCGAGGTAATCGGGATGCAGCATCTCTACGACCGCCCGCACATAGTTTCGATAGAGTCGCTGTATCGCCGGCTCGCTGATGCTGCGATGCGCCACTACGAGCGCGGCTGCTTCACTCTCGCGCGCGAGCCCATTGGTGACATCGATGGTCACCACCAGCTTGAGGCGCTTCGATCGATAGTATTTCTCGAGATCGACGCCGTCTTTGCGGAGTGCGTCCTCGGGTGATGCGTCGGCGAGCATCAGCGCCCATGGTACGTCGACGTGCATGATTGCCGCGTCTGCGCGTTTCGACCACATGTCGAGTGATCGCACCGCGAGCTTCAAATCGGGCCGCGGTGGAATCACCGAGAAGCCCATGAAGTAGGATCGCGTCGGCTGGGAGCCGACATTCACACCTCGGGGTGCCGGCGCACACGCTGTAAGCACGACGGCAACTGCTAATGATGCGACGATGGGTTTCATTGTTTTCTCCACAAAGCTCGCCGACGATGAGCGGGGGCTACCAGGCGCTCGACGAGAGCAAGCACTCCGTCCACCGCCAGCGCCAGGGCTGCTGCTGGTAGCGCGCCCGACAAAATCATTCTCGTGTCGGCGAGTGCGAGCCCGGCCACAATTGGCTCTCCCAACCCACCGGCACCGATGAAAGCCGCCAGTGTTGCCGCACCGACCGTGATGACAGCCGCCGTGCGCACACCAGACATTATTACCGGTGCCGCCAGAGGCAAACGCACCCACAAAAGACGCTGCATCGGAGTCGTACCCAGCGCTTCTGCCGCAGAGACTGCATCGGGATCCGCATCACGCACACCGCTATAGGTCCCCCGAGCAATGGGATAAAGCGCGTACAACCAGAGCGCGACCAGCGCCGGAATCACTCCAACGCCGAGGAGCGGTATCATGAACGCGAGCAGCGCAATGCTCGGAATCGTCTGCAACACACCCAGGCCGCCAATCACTGGTTCGGCTACTCTACGGCCGCGTTCGAGTATCAGTCCAAGCGGAATTGCGATGATCGCTGCCGCAAGTAGCGCGATTGCAACGAGCTCGAGATGGCGCGCGGTCATTCCCGCCAGCTGCGCGCGTCGGTCCCAGAGGTACGCAAAAAACCCTTCGCCCCTGGTAGCGCTGCTGGGCGCGGAGTTCGATGCGCGTGAATCGAGCAGTCCGAGCGCGGTCAACGCGCTTGACGCGACGGATCGTACATCTTCACCATCGACCTCCACGCGACGATTGAGCTGGCGCATTGTCGTCTCGGTCAACCGGTTGCTCAACAGCGTGAGAGCCGTGATCGCCGCCGGCTGACTTTGCGCGAATGCATCACTGACGAGCGCCGCAGCTTCGTACGGCGGAAAGAAGTGTCGGTCGTCGACTAGAGTGACGAGGTCGTACTTGGCCAGCAAGCCGTCGGTGGAGTAGCCATCGATGACGCCAACGGCACCCGCTGCCAACGCCTGATACTTCACGGCCGGGGCGAGCGGCCTGACTTCCCTCGGATGAACACCGTAAACTCGGGTCAGCCCAGCCAGTCCATCCGATCTGCCTATGAAATCGGCGGTCAGTCCGGCAGTCAGATGCGGACTCTCACGACCCAGATCCGTCAGGGTTCTCAGATTGTAGCGCTCGGCAGTCCGTCGCGTGACGGCAATCGCATAAGTGTTCTGAAATCCAAGTGGCGGCAGCCAGCGCATCTGAAACCGAGCAGCGAACTCCCGCGAGATGTGGGCAAACACTGACCGGGGATCCGCGACCACTGAGTCGGGCAGCGAATCGTGCAGCACGGCGATCAGTCCGGTGCCTGTGTACTCGGGATAGACGTCGATCGCGCCGGAACGAAGTGCACGAAACGCGATCTCGGTCGCGCCCAACCCAGGCTTTCGCTCGACGCTGAACCCGCGCGATTCGAGCAGCTGGGCGAACATCTCGCAGAGCAAATACGACTCACCAAACGGTTTCGATGCGACGACGACGGCTCTGGTTGCTCTTACCTGCGCCGCAGCGTTCGCCACAACTGATGTCAAAAGTATCGCGCCCGCGAGCCAAGCCCGGATCGAGCTCATCACGCGACAGGTCACGCGAGCAATCCCTGCAGCGACGCGCGCGCCTGCTCTATCAGCTGCGAGACGTACTCCGTCGCAGGACTTCTCACCAGCTGTGACATCGCCCCACGCTGCTCGATCTTTCCCTGACGCATTACGACGACCTCGTCAGCGAGTCGTGCAGCTTCAGCCAGATCGTGGGTCACGAGTAGTGTCGTCACACTGAGCTTTCGGCGTAGTCCGTCGAACGCCGTCTGCAGCTCCGCGCGCGAAATGGCATCGAGGGCGCCGAATGGCTCGTCGAGTAAAATCACCTCCGGACGCGCTGCAATACTGCGCGCCAGTGCTACGCGTTGACGCTGTCCACCAGACAGCTCGTGCGGAAAGCGCGATCCGAACTGAGCAGCCGGAAGACCTACGAGCTCGAGCGCATCACCCGCCCTGGCTTCGACATCCGTTTGACTCCGCAGCCTTGGCACCAACGCCACGTTTTTCAGAACTCGCCAGTGCGGTATGAGGCCGCCGTGCTGCTGGACGTACCCGATTCCACGGCGCAGCTCGATCACGTCCTGCTGGCGAACGTTCTGGTCGCCGACTACTACATCACCACCAAGGGGCTCTACCAGGCGGTTGAAGCATCGCAGCAGCGTCGTTTTCCCTGATCCGCTCTCTCCGACCAGAGCGGTTGCCCTGCCCGCCGGAACCTCGATGCTCACATCACTCAGGGCGACGACGTCGCCAAAACGATGTGAGACGTTGCGTGCGAGAACAGCACTCGGCATTTCCTAAAGTGGAGACGCCGGCGATCGACCGCTATGCGATGACGGCAGTTTCTGAAGTTTGCCGAGCGTTTCAACCCCTGTGTATCCGCTAATATTCACATCTCGACAATCGGATCCAGGAATGGCGGGCATCAAAATGAAATCAAGGCGACTCGGCTCACAGGGCCTCAGCACCTCGGCAATTGGACTCGGCTGCATGGGCATGTCCGACTTCTACGGGCCCAGCAATGAGCAGCAGTCGATCGCTACGATTCACCGCGCCATCGAGCTGGGCGTCAATCTGCTCGACACCGCCGATATATATGGTCCATTCACCAACGAGGAGCTCGTTGGTCGAGCAATCAAGGGAAAGCGCGACAAGGTTTTGATCGCCACCAAGTTCGGGAACGTGCGTGACCCGAAGACCAAGGCATTCCTCGGTGTCAACGGGAAGCCAGAGTACGTGCGACAGGCGTGCGAGGCATCACTCAAACGATTGGGCATCGACACGATCGACTTGTACTACCAGCATCGGGTCGATCGCAACACGCCAATCGAAGACACGGTTGGCGCGATGGCCAACCTCGTTCGTGAGGGCAAGGTGCGCTTCATCGGCCTGTCCGAGGCGTCAGTGCCGACGATTCGTCGCGCGCACAAGGTACATCCGATCACCGCGGTTCAAACCGAGTATTCACTGTGGTCGCGAGATCCCGAAGATGGACTGCTGCAGGCACTACGCGCGCTCAATATCGGCTTCGTCGCGTACAGTCCTCTCGGTCGCGGATTCCTGACGGGCCAGATCAAAACGGTCGACGATCTCGCTGACGACGATTTCCGTAAGCATCACCCGCGTTTTCAGGGCGAGAATTTTCAGAAGAATCTCGACCTGGTTGCACGCGTCGAGGAAATCGCCGCGGAGCACAACTGCACCGCGGCCCAGCTGGCGCTGGCGTGGGTACTCGCTCAGGGCGACGACATTGTTCCGATACCCGGAACGAGACATCCCGAGCGCCTCGAAGAGAATGTAGCCGCGCTCGCTGTCGTGCTGTCGGAAAACGATTTACGCCGCATCGATACCGCCGCCCCAAAAGGTGCGACGGCCGGCGATCGTTATCCCGAAGGTGGGATGAGAACGATCAACGGCTAGGGCGACGCCGCTTGCGGCTCCCTTGATCCCAATCCGTCAGCGCTGACACGACAAGCGTTAACGCCGTCAGTCCAAAGCACATGTTGCGCGCGGCGCGGTCCTCGGCGAAGCCGAGTAGCCATGGCATTGCCGGCAAGATCGCCGCGATCGCCAGCTCGGCCGCGCCGTGTGCCTTGAACGGAACGAGTCGCTTGAGACTCAGTGGATAGTCAGTGACTGAAGACAGCCCCGTATAGCCGGTAGCCAGGCCTTCAAAAAGATTCCGCGCAGCTCTTGGTACGTCGAAAATCGCCGGCGCTACTGCAACCGCTGCTGACGTCCCGTAATCGATCATGCCGTGCACGCGCGGCGAAATTGGCCTGCGCATCCTTCCTCGTGTTGGTCTCGCCATTGCCCCTCCCAGTAACGGGAGTAAATGCGAGACCCGTTCCACTACGTCGCTGCCTTGACTCGGCAAGGAGAGAACCGCTTTACGCCCGCACGAGTCTCTTGTACGCGATGCGGTGTGGCTGATCGGCGTCCGGTCCTTTCCGACGTTTCAGATCTTCGATGTAGCTCTGATAATTTCCCTCGAACCACACCGTTTCCGAGTTGCCTTCGAACGCCAGAATGTGGGTTGCGATGCGATCGAGGAACCACCGATCGTGCGAGATAACCACCGCGCAGGCAGGAAAATCGACGAGGGCTTCCTCGAGCGCGCGCAGGGTATCGACATCGAGATCGTTCGTCGGCTCGTCGAGCAGCAGCAGGTTGCCACCTGATTTCAAAAGCTTGGCGAGATGCAGACGATTCCGCTCTCCACCTGACAGGTCTTTCACTTTCTTTTGCTGATCGGGCCCCTTGAAATTGAACTGCGCCAGATACGCTCTCGCCTGCATCTCGCGTTTGCCCACCATGATGATGTCGTTGCCTTCACTCACTTCCTTGTAGGCAGTGTTGGCATCGTTCAGCTCGCGCGCCTGATCGACGTAGGCAAACTGAACAGTGTCGCCGATAGTGAGTTCGCCACCGTCGGGCTGTTCTCTGCCCGTGATCATCCGGAACAAAGTCGTCTTACCGGCTCCATTGGGGCCGATAATGCCGACGATTCCACCACGGGGCAGTGAGAACGAGAGATCGTCGAACAGCACTTTGTCGCCGTATGCCTTCTTGAGTCCCTTTGCAATCACGACGTCATTGCCGAGTCGCGCCGGCGGCGGAATGACGATCTCGTTCTGCAGCACCTTCTCGTCCTCGGCGGCGGTCGCGAGCTCCTCGTACTTCTGGATGCGCGCCTTGCTCTTGGTTTGCCGGGCGCGAGGCGACATCCGCACCCACTCGAGCTCTCGCTCCAGAGTGCGCTGGCGAGCCGATGCCTGTTTCTCTTCCTGGGCCAGTCGCGTCCGCTTCTGCTCCAGCCATGAGCTGTAGTTCCCCTCGTAAGGAATTCCGGCGCCACGATCGAGCTCGAGAATCCATCCGGCGACGTTATCGAGGAAATATCGATCGTGCGTAACTGCTACTACGGTTCCCGGGAACTCCGCGAGAAATCTCTCCAGCCACGCCACCGACTCTGCGTCCAGGTGGTTGGTGGGCTCGTCGAGCAGCAGCATGTCTGGCTCTTCGAGCAGCGTTCTGCACAGTGCGACTCGACGCCGTTCACCGCCGGATAGTTTGCCCACGTCAGCATCACCCGGAGGGAGTCGAAGCGCGTCCATCGCGATCTCGACCTTCCGATCGATGTCCCACGCGTTGAGCGCATCGATCTTCTCCTGAACCTTGGCCTGTTGATCGAGCAGCTTCGTCATCGCATCATCCGACATCGGTTCGGCGAATTTGTTCGAGATGTCCTCGAACTTCTTCAGCAGATCCTTAATCGGCTTTACGGCGACGTCGACGTTCTCCTTGACGTTCTTCGTTGCATCGAGCTGTGGCTCCTGTGCCAGATAGCCGATCCGCGTTCCCTCATGGGGCCACGCTTCGCCCTGAAAATCGTGGTCGACGCCCGCCATGATGCGGAGCAGGGATGATTTGCCGGCGCCATTAGCGCCGAGTACGCCAATCTTGGCGCCAGGATAGAAAGACAACCAGATGCCGCGCAGAATCTCCCGCGATGGCGGGACGACTTTGCGCAGATCCTTCATTACATAGATGAATTGTGGAGGCATCCGGGCAATTTAAGGAGTGCTGAACCCGGCTGTGCCCACCATCCTCAATTAATCCGCGGTCAGCAATGCCGTTGGTCCGAACACCTCAATCAGGTTGCTTCGGCTCTCCGAGCATTGCGTGATCGTGGTCCATGTGGTCATCGTGCCAGATGGACTTCAGATCATTCCCGGCGAAGGCATTGGCGTGCAGCATCCAGCCGAACGCCTGCGGGATGAACCGGCCGTTCGCCGCTTCGCACTCCTCGCGCGTCGCGACACCGAGCGGACCGAAGATCGGACGACCGTCCTTAGTCTCGTACCAGCGATCCTTTGCGCTCCGCGCAGGGACGCACCAGTTGACGTGACGGTGCCAGCGCGCAACACTGAGCGGGACTCGCTCGTTGAGCTCGTCTTCAGTGGTGCCGCGCGAAGCGGTGTACATCGCGCCAATCAGATGGAACTGCCCCTGCGCGTCTTTTGTATAGAGCAGTGACGTGGGACGGGCGGGATCGAAGCCCCATTGGTTGCGCAAGGCATTCCAACCCTTGGTGAAGTGATATTGCGGCTGATTCTTGATCTGCGGCGCGAACATCTTGTAGCCGTCCGCTTCCGCGACCTTTACGTCCGAATACCTCGCGATCGCCTGACGCAGCTCATTGATCACTTGCGCCGCACGAACTGAATCGGCCGCAGTCATCGCCCGCGGATTGGAGTAGGCCATATGCTTCGCCATTGCTTCCATCCGCCAATCGGGCGCGGCATCCATGTGCATGTCGCCCATCGAGTGCGCTGACATCGAGCTATCCCCGTGTGCGTGCGACTGCTGCGCGAAAATTCGGGTGGGCGCGCAGAGAGCGCCGAGCACACACAGCGAGCGTGTGAAACGAAGAGCCTTGGAGTGGGTCATCGCCAACCGTCGTCAGGGTTCACGGACTGCATGTACCCAGTTAGACGATCACGACGAAGGCGGGTTAACCCCCGTAAGTCGCTATCAACCGGTTCAGTGCGTCCTTAACCCGCTCGTGCGGCAGTTGATGAATCTCGGCTTCGTTCCAGGCGATGATCTCGCCCGGCGTGTTCCACGGCGCGTAAGGCTTGTGCTCGCGCTTCAGCAAAACGAGTGAAGGCCGGCGGAACGCCGACGCAGCGTGCGAGATGCTGGTGTCGGGCGTGAAGACCATATCGGAGGTTCCAACGAGCGCGAATGCATCACGCAGGTTCGGCGTTTTCACCGGCAGCGCATTCGCTGCGTTTGCAACCCTACTCACCGAATCCCACTCTGCCGGGAGACCGATCACGACCATCGGCATTCGCGGATTTTTCGCGCGAACTGCCTGCAGCGTAGCAATAAATTTCCCGTCCGGCCAGCGTCGCTTCGGCTCCGAGGCGGAGAGGTTGACGAGCAATCGTTTTGGCGAGCCATCGGCAGCGCCGCTGACCAAAGCGGCCGCGTCCTGCCATTCCTTCTCCGCTTGTCCACGCTCATCGTCGGAGAGGAAGATCTCGGGTTGCCAGTCAGCGCCGTTAGGATCGACGCCGAACGGAACTGCCAAATGCTTGGACCCTTCGATGTAGTGATCGACGCGGTTCCACTCCGGCACGCAGACGTTGTAAATGCGCGGGCGTCGATCACCGCGTGCGCCGACTCTGAACCGCGCTCGTCCAGCGTACATCAACAGCGGCGTCGATGTGAACATGGGTGGATTATTGAGCCGACCATCCACCATTACGGTGTACTTCTCCTGGCGCAGCCGTCTCATTGTATCCGTGTAGCTCCGCCACGATTTGCGATCGAGCACCAGGATATTACCAACGTACGGATTCTGCTCGAGGACCGCGGCGGTTGTCGGCGTTCCCAGCACGTCCACTTTTCCACTGGGCAGCGCGCGGGCGATGTTCCGGATCACCGACGTCGCCATGATCATGTCACCAATGCGCTCATATCGCATGAACAGAACGCGATAATCGGAATTCGTGGGCGGGGGCAATGTCGTTTTATCCGGACCGGGCAACATCCAGTCGAGGACGCGCATCCAGAAGCCGCGCCAGGCGATTTCAATCTTTCTCAGGTCCACCAATCAGCCGAAGCTCCAGCAACTTTCGTGAAGGTTGCGGATCGCGAGTGTGATAGAGCTGAATCGCATCTATCATGAACGGTTCGGAGATCCGCACATCGAGCAGCTCCCGTCGCGATTTCGAATCACGCGATGGGTACAGACTCAGAGTTGCATGAGGGCTAAAAGTGTACCGCGACCTCGTAAAGGGCAGGCCACTGGTTAGAAGGCGGTCGTGAAGAACCCTGATTTCGCCGTGAGGGGCGATCGGTAAAACGATGATGTCGGTCTGCATGAACCGCTGTGGGGGCTGAAATGAGAGCATCAACGGCGGAGTCGTTCGAGCGATCGGCTCGACTGCCGCACTCATTTCCTCCACGGTCACAGATGGCGGTATCGGGCCAGCCCCCGATGAGCCTGTCAGAGTTATGTGCGGCGGCTTATACCGGGCGAGCTTCGGATCATATCGCTCGTTGATGGCGCGAATCTGATCGCTGATTGGGCCCGGCAGCTCCGCCAGGATAAAGATGCCATTGAGCAAGCATCACTCGCCGTGAAGTGCAGTTATTGTCAGAACCGGATTGAAAATAAAACCGGATTCGCTCCGATCTGCGACTTTTTTCCCCCAATCAGTTTGAGCGGATTCACGGGGTTTAGTCAACACCAATGCAAGTCGCTTACCCCTTGTAAATCACCTTTGTAATCGCGATATCACTCGAATGCTGACTATCGACCTTACAGGTAAGCGCGCGCTGGTTGCTGGCGTTGCTGATGACGCCGGGTTCGGCTTCGCTATAGCCAAAGCATTAGCCGAGGCAGGCGCCAGTGTATCTGTTGGCACCTGGCCGCCGGCGCTCAACATCTTCATGAACCTTCTCGAGCGCGGCAAGATGGACGAATCGCGCAAGATGTCCAACGGCCGCACGCTGGAGTTCGAAAAGATTTATCCGCTCGACGCCGCCTACGACACTCTCGCTGACGCGCCGGACGACATCCGCAACAACAAACGCTACAAGGACAACGGCGATTTCAGCATCGATGGTGTGGCGCGTCGCATCGAATCGGACTTCGGTAAAAACTCCCTCGATATCGTGATCCATTCGCTGGCTAACGGTCCGGAGGTTAAAAAACCGCTGCTCGAAACCAGTAGAGCGGGCTACCTGACCGCCGTCAGCGTCAGCGCATACTCCCTGGTATCGATGGTCGCTCGGCTGTCGCCGTTAATGCGAAAGGGTGGATCGTTTCTGTCGCTGACGTACATGGCGAGTGAGCGTGTAATTCCGGGCTATGGCGGGGGAATGTCCTCAGCCAAAGCTGCGCTCGAGAGCGATACCCGCGTGCTCGCATTCGAGGCAGGCCGAAAGTACGGAGTCCGCGTCAACACCATCTCTGCCGGTCCGCTTGCATCTCGCGCTGCCAGCGCGATTGGCATCATCGAGAAGATGGTCGAGTACTGCGCACAGAATTCGCCGCTGCCGGATCCGTTGCAGGCGGAAGAAGTCGGAACAGCGGCTGCGTTCCTATCGAGCCCACTCGCTGCCGGGATCACCGGCACCGTTGTCTACGTCGACAAGGGTTATCACTCGATGGGGATGACGATGCAGGAGACAGCGCCGACGGCCTGAGTTATTCGGGATTCCTCTTCGACCGTACGGCTCGCAGTCGTTGAATTTGCTCCCGAATTCTCTCCAGCTCTTCCTGCGAGTGGCGTCCTGACAAAACGATGACGCCCCTCGTCGAGGGATCGAGCCAGCTGATCGAATGCCGCTCGCCGACCTGTGCATCCTGCAGGGCAGCCACCGACGGGGGTGGCGCGGGCTGAGTCTTTTGTTGGGATTCGACCGTTGCGCCTGCTTTTTCGGCGCGACGCGCGGGCTGGGCCTGGGTGCCAAGTGCAGTCACCACGCTCTGGAGCTGGGGTGAAGTTTGCTCTTCGAGCATCACTGTGTCACCCGGGGCGATCTCGTAGAACGTTTGCGTCCCACCGACAACGCGCTTGCTTGCGACTTCGCGCGGTACCGTCTCGACAGCCCCTCCACCAATAGTGCCAAAAGCCTGGCGAAGTGGGGCCGGTGCAGCGGCGGCCGCCGGTACACGGGCGGGAGCTACAGGTTCAACCACATCCGACTTTGACTCGGCGGGAGCGTTCAATCGCCGTACATCAGCAGATGCACGCGCTCCCCCATCGTCCAAGCGCAGGTCCTGCTTGGACGTCGCACGAACAGGAGGTGGAGTGACGCCACCTGCTCTGTGCTGCTCGTCCGCTTGTGTCCCGACTGGCGCAGCTGCTCGAATTTCAGGCGCCGTCGCAGGTTGAGCCGGCGCAAGTTGAGCCGTCGCGCGCGCCCCCGGAGAGTCCGCGGCAGCGGGCTGCCGAGAAAGGATGGTGACGGGTCCGGGAGCTACCTCGAGAGACCTCGCGCTCGAATCAGAGGTGTTGCTCGTCGCTGAGCGACTCTCGCTTCCGCGCTCCTTCACGAGCAGCACTGTGCCCGTTGCGACGACAAGAACGGTCGCGGCCACCCTCCACACCCACGGCTGCACGCGCTGCGTCCGCGCGATCGGAATCACACCGCGCGGCGCATCGTCCAGCGCAGTCAAAATCCGCGACGAAGCCGCGATGAACCCGCGGGCTTCCGCAACTGCCGCCTGACACTGCGCACAGCCTTCGACGTGCGCGTTCGCCCTCGCCGCTTCTTCAGGGCTCAGCGCCCCGTCCAGCCAGGCGTGAATTGTTCCTTCGTCAAGATGCTGCATGCTTCTCTCTCTCCTCTCTGCTCTTCTGCAAGGTCTCGTAGCTTTCCACCAAACGCCGTCGCGCCCGCGACAACGTCGTTCCGACCGAACCCGGCGAAAGCTGCAACGCCTCGGCGATCTCGTTGTAGTCCAAACCCTCTTCGCGCATTAGCAGCGCCAGTCTGTCACGCTCTGCCAACGCATCGACTGCCTTGCGCGCCATTGCCGCTTCTTGCGCACGCTCGAGCGTAGTCTCGGCAGGTTCAACCACCGACTCACGCTCCTCTTCCGCCAGCAGGGCCAGATGCTTCCGCCGCCGGCTATCCTTCCGCGCTTCGTCTCGCACGAGATTCGTCGCCACCGCAAAGAGCCACGCCCGCTCGTTCTGTATCGAAGGTTGGCGCAGTGCGCGCACGAACGTCTCCTGAGCCACTTCTTCCGCCCAGTCGCGATCTCCCAAACGCCGCGTCAGATATCGCACCAACGCGGCGTTGTACGTTCGGAAGAGACGCTCGACGTCTGTCACTCGCTCACCAGCGATCTCGCAACATTGCCTGATCGCGGTCCGACAGTTGTTCTACACCATTCGGCGACAGCTCGATTGCCATGCTGCGGCCGGCGACGATTGCGCGCTCACCGACCGAGAAGGCTTCACGCAACTCCGGCTCGAGCTCGATGATTCTGAAGTACGCATCCGAGAAAGCCTTCACTCGCAGCACCGGTCCAGCGCTCTTGTACTGTATATCAGTCCACACTCCGTCACGCAGAACGAAAGTGTGTGTACCCCCACGCTTCATTCTCGCGTCGGCTATTCCGCCCATCGCTGAATCGGCCGCGGCAACGGATGTAGCCGCACGCTGAGCAGATGCTGCCTTGGCGGCCTCGAATTGCACTGAGGGCGCCGCTGCTGGTGCAGCCCGGCCCGTACCCGCTCCAGTTGCAACCGCCTGATTCATATCGGCCCGACGACCGAGCTGCTGCTGCAGGCGATTCATTCCAGGCTCGACCACCAGGTAGGATGAGAACTCAGTCGGAATTCCAAAGCGCTCTCCCAGGTCACGGATTTCGTCGTCGATCTCTCGCGAGCCGCCATTCTTGCGCTTTTCCGCGCTGAGATATCCCACACGCTGAGTAGCCCACAGCCGCGCGACGAACGGATTCTCGCGCGAGCGCTCCGGAAAACGAACCCGACTTGCCCAGCTTACTGGCCCATTTGTCGTTTGACCATCGACACGAATGATTGCGTCGCCGCTTCCGTCGTAGCGAGCGAGGAGCACCAGATCCTCGCCGGCAAATATGTCAACCGGCCCGCCTGGATGCATTTTACGCAGCCGCACGCCGTCAGCGCGCACCCGGACATCGGTGACGAGTGGACTGGTAAGTCGGCTCGCGACAATGCCAACCGCACGCTCGACTGATTCATCGGGACGGACAAAGCTCGCCGTTCCTCTGCCTTCGAGCGCCAGCTGCTCGATAAGCGAGACGTTGAGATCAGCTCCGACGCCGAATGTGAATAGCCGGCGTGAGCCACGCTGCTTCGCTACGCTGTTGGCAATCACGGTCCCATCACGCTCGCCGACCGTCGGTTGACCGTCGGTGAGAAACAGGATGATTGGCAACCGTCCCGATTGTGTCGGTGCCGACAGTGCCTCGTTGAGCGCGCCGGAGATGTTTGTTGACCCCTGCGCGTCCAGGTCATCGAGATAGCGCTCCGCCGCCCGGACGCTCTCGTTCGTCGCGTAAGAGAATCCGTCGCGGAATGTCCGCACATCGCTGGAAAAGTCGATGAGACGGAAGCGATCCATTGACGACAGCGTGCGCAGCAGCTGCTTGCCGGCGGCCCGCGCCTGCTCGATCTTCTGCCCACTCATCGAGCCGGACACGTCGAGCACGAATGTCACGTCACGTGGCACCGCGCGTGGTCGTATCGCGGGCGGTGAGATGGTGATCAATGCAAACCCATCGTCATTGCCCGGCGCATTCGCGAGCAGCGAGATGGCCGCACTGGTCGAGCGTCGGATCGGGATAAGGAGCGTGACCTCTCCGTTCGCGTCCCTTACCTCGAACCGGCGCATCGACCCGCGATAGCCGCTCGCAAAACGATCGCTGTCAGATGGACCCGTGTTATAGTCATTATTTGCGTAGCGATCTTCATACATCGAATGCGTCGGTGAATACGCTGTCCCGTACATCGGGTCGTTCGGATAAGTCAGTACGAACGAAACGCGACCCTCGGGATAGCGCGCGGCGACTTGATTCGTGCGCAGGCCGCGGAAGTAATCGACGCGTAGCGCATCGCCTTCGCGCTCTGCTACCGTTTGAAAGCGGACGACGACTTTCTTCACCTCGCCCGGCGCGATCGGGAAGATTCTCGCGCGCAGCAAACCGTAGCCCATCCACTCCAGTAATGCGGGATCACGTTGGCGGCGCACGATGTCTTCATAGATCTGACGTGCGGCATCGGCGCTCATCGTTTCGCCCGAAACCATCTCGCCGTTGATCGAGAGCTTGAGATCCTGGAACGCCGCACCCTTGGGCAGCGGAAACATGAAGTCCGCCTCGCCGACTCTGCCACCGCGGTTGACGAAGGTTTCCGTTATCTCGTAATGCAGCACGCGATCAGCGAGGTCGACACGCACATCGCTGCTTTGTCTGAAGACGTCGGGCGAGGTGATTCCGCACGAGCGCATGACGCATGGTTGTCCAGGCCGACATGGCGGCGGCACCGGGCAAGGCCATGGTCGCGGCACCTGATCGACGATTTGTGAAGAAGCCGTCGAGGCGACGGCGATTAACGTAATAGCGAGACAGGAAATGAATGAGCGCATGACACACCAGTAGGAAGGTTCTACTGTGGGACGTGCGCGACTCTACTACTTGCACACCGCTCCTTTGGTGTTTTGCCGGTTCAGCGCTTCTGCTTCTTCCGCCTTTTCTGCAGGTCACGCCGTTCGTCGACCCTAACGGCCAGTAACTGATGATCCGCCCTGATCATCGTGGTCTCGAAGTTCTCGCTGCCACGCCTGGCAGCCCAGCCCATCGAAAACGGAACCGGCGCCGATGTCGGAGCTGCTGCACGCAGGCGCGTCACCACGTGCTCCGTCTGATCTTCATCCGAATCGCACAGCACCACCAGAAACTCATCGCCTCCCACACGAACTACTGCTTCTTCCGCACGCACATGTCGCATTAGAAAGCGCGCCATCCTCACCAGCACGGCATCACCTTCCGCGTGGCCATTGCTGTCGTTGTACTGCTTGAAGTGATCGATGTCGAGATAAATGCAGCCCCACTCACCCTTCGCCTGTGCCTCGCACTGCCTGGTGACGGTGTTGAGATAGCGCCGGTTGTAGCAGCCAGTCAGAGGGTCCCGGATGCTGAGCTCCAGCAACTGCGTCTGCAGCTCCTTCCGATGCGTGATGTCGACAAGCACGCCGTGACAGTACTTCTCCCCGGTTTCAGGATCGATCGACAGGAACGCGCTGTCGACGACCGTTCTGATCTCGCCATCGCGACGCGTCACCTGGAACTCGAAATCGCGCACCGATCCTTCGCGCTCGAGCTGCGCCATCTCACGTGCTCGCACCTCCGGTCGGACGAAATCGCCCGTACGGTGATTCTTCAAATCATTCAGTGAATCCACGCCGAACATCTCGAGGAATGCCGGATTCGCGTCGATGATCTCTCCATCCAGCGTCGTGATGTAGATTCCTTCCTGCAGTCGACGCGCGAGCTCGCTGAGAGTCTTTGGATCACTCAGGCTGCGAAATCGTCTTCTTTTTCTGGGTTTTGGCTTTCTGGCAGGCTGGAGACGACTCACATCATTGCCTCAGCAAACGGCATATCCGTTGCTTCAATCGATGGATACGAAGTGGAGATATTATGACACCCAGGAAGCAGCAGGAACAGACTAAGAAAGGCCCGGCCAACGACCGCGAAGTCGATCACGGGACGCGATCCGGCCGGCCAAATCCAGAAGATGTTCCATCTCATGCCGATCAGCACAAAAGCGGATACGGCGGCGAGCAAGGTCAGCCTCGCACCAGCACCGATCAGCGCGAGACGCAAAAAGGGCGCTAGGCAACTCCGTCGTGCTCTGCGCCTTAAAACCTTGAGAAATACTGCACGATGAGTTTCCGGACCGCCGGAATTCATCACGTCACCGGCATCGCCAGCGATCCGCAACGAAATCTGGATTTCTACGCTGGCATCCTCGGCCTTCGGCTCGTAAAGCGCACCGTCAATTTCGACGATCCGACTACCTATCATTTCTATTTCGGTAATGAGAGTGGTAGCCCTGGTACAATTCTGACGTTCTTCCCCTGGCCAGATGCCCGCCGCGGGCGCCAGGGCGGTGGACAGGTTGCTGTCACCTCGTTCTCCATCAGGCCCGCGTCGCTCGGATTCTGGATCGAGCGGTTCATCAAAAAGCGCGTTGAGTTCGAGCAGCCCGCTGCGCGCTACGAAGACGAGCGCATCATCGCTTTCAAAGACCACGAAGGCTTCATGGGAGAGCTGGTCGCACACTCGGGAGCCGACGCTCAGTCAGGTTGGTCCGCTGTCGGTGTACCCTCCGAGCACGCAATCCGCGGTCTTTACTCCGTAACACTCTGGCTCGACGCCAACGAGCTGACTGGCCAGCTGCTTACCAACACCCTCGGATTCAAGCTCGCGCGCGAGCAGGGGAGCATTTTTCGCTACACTACGCACGACGGTGGATCCGGCACCACCGTCGACCTGCGCTGCGTCCCCGGCATCTGGCGCGGAGTCATGGGTGCCGGCACCGTGCACCACGTTGCGTTCCGCTGCACCAGCGAAGCCGAGCAACTGGAAGTGCGCACGGAGCTCACATCCCTTGGCTATAACGTGACGCCTCAACTCGATCGGGATTACTTCAAGTCGATTTACTTTCGCGAGCCGGGCGGAGTTTTGTTCGAGATCGCAACGGATGCTCCCGGTTTTGCAGTCGACGAGCCTGTTGACGCCCTCGGTCAGTCACTGAAGCTGCCCAGCTGGCTGGAGCCGCGGCGCTTCGAGATCGAAGCGTTGTTGCCGAACATTCATGTCCCATTGGAGCTGCGTGGTCCCAACGCGTGACTGACGATCTTGGATTCATTCATCGATTTGTTCCCAGCGAAGAGTCGGCGGAAACTCTGCTCGTTCTGCACGGCACCGGCGGCGATGAGAACGACCTCATCGGCATCGGCCAGGCGATCGCGCCAGGCGCTGCCATTTTGAGTCCGCGCGGGAACGTTCTGGAGAACGGTGCTCCGCGGTTCTTCAAGCGCCTGGCCGAGGGCGTGTTCGATCCCAAGGAAGTTCGCTCGCGTGCCGAAGAGCTCGCCCGGTTCATTCGTGCCGCTGCAATTACCTACCGACTCGACCCTTCACGGATTTTCGCGTTTGGCTATTCCAATGGCGCAAACATCGCCTCGACGGTCATGCTGGTCGAGCCGGGCGTAATCCAGGGATCGATTTTGTTTCGTCCAATGGTTGTATATGAGCCACCCGATAAGGCAGACCTGAGCGGATCCTCAATCTTCATTTCCGCTGGCAGGCTCGACTCGATCGTTCCAACAGACAGTGTCGAACAGCTGGCAGAAATCTTTCGCTCAGGCAATGCGGACGTGACGCTTAAGTGGCAGATCTCGGGTCACAACCTCGTCCCCGGCGAGGTTCGTGAGGCCGCCGAATGGTTCGCCCTACAACGAGCGCGAGTATGAGCTACTTTCAACATCATGACTGAGTCGACCGACACCGCGACGCCTCCGCGTTCAGCGTCCTCTTCTTCAGCTTCATCGGCTGGCCAGTCGCTCGAAGAACTTTGCATCAACGCAATCCGCGTCCTCGCGATGGACGCAGTACAAAAAGCGGATTCCGGCCATCCCGGCACGCCGATGGCGCTCGCACCACTCGCCTATGTGTTGTGGACTCAGCACCTGCGTTACAACCCGCAGGATCCACATTGGATGAACCGCGATCGCTTCGTGTTGTCGGCTGGCCACGCGTCGATGCTTCAGTACAGTGTGCTCTATCTCACCGGGTATGATCTCTCACTCGACGACCTCAAACAGTTCCGTCAGTGGGAGAGCAAGACGCCTGGCCATCCCGAATACGGCTACACGCCGGGTGTAGAAACCACCACCGGTCCACTCGGCCAGGGCATCGGCAACTCTGTCGGGATGGCTGTTGCTGAAGCTCACATGGCAGCGGTGTTCAACCGCGATCAGAAGATTATCGACCACCACACCTACTTCATCGCCAGCGATGGCGACATGATGGAAGGTGTGTCGCACGAGGCGGCTTCGTTCGCCGGTCACGCGAAGTTGGGCAAACTGATTGGCTTCTACGACGACAACCACATCACTATCGAGGGCGATACCGCTCTCACCTTCAGCGACGATACCGGGCTTCGCTTCGAGGCTTACGGCTGGCACATCCAGCACGTCGCCGACGTCAACGATGTCCCGACTCTCAATCGCGCGATCGAAGCTGCGAAGGCAGAGACAGCCCGACCTTCGCTGATCGTTGTTCGTTCGCACATTGGTTACGGCAGTCCGAACAAGCACGACACCGCTGAGGCGCACGGATCTGCACTCGGCAAGGACGAGATCGCGCTCACGAAGAAGGCGCTCAACTATCCATCCGACGAGCCTTTTTGGGTCGCGCCCGACGCACTTCGTTTCTGGCGTGACACTGCAAAGCGTCGGGCGACAGTGCAGGAAGATTGGCAGAAGACTTACGACGCGTACAAAGCAGCTCATCCCGATCTGGAGAAGGAGCTGCAGCGGCGTTTCCGCGGCGAGCTTCCCGCCGGCTGGGAAGACGCATTGCCGGTCTTCACGGTTAAGGATGGCAACGTCGCCAGTCGCGCGGCGTCGGGTGTCGTGATCAACGCCATCGCCAAAAAGCTTCCGGAGTTGATGGGCGGGTCCGCGGACCTCGCCAGCTCGACCAACACCATCATCAAAGGCGAGCCAAGCTTCAGCCCGGAGAACTACGCCGGCCGCAATTTCCATTTTGGAATTCGCGAGCACGGCATGGGCTCGATCATGAACGGCATTTCGTTATGGGGTGGAATAATCCCGTACGGTGCGACGTTCCTCATTTTCTCGGACTATATGCGCCCACCCGTTCGGCTCGCGTGCATAATGGACCGACACGTCATCTACGTATACACACACGACTCGATCGGGCTCGGTGAAGACGGTCCCACCCATCAACCGATCGAGCAACTGAGTGCTCTGCGCGCGATTCCCGAATTCACGGTGATCAGGCCCGCCGATGCGTCGGAGACCACCGAAGCCTGGCGTGCTGCCCTCAAGCACAACGGTCCGACCGCTCTCGTGCTCACGCGACAAAAGCTCTCCTTTATCGACCGGTCGAAATACGCTCCGGCGAGCGGCCTTGCGCGCGGTGCATACGTCCTCGCTGACGAACCGGGTGGCAAGCCTGACATTGTGTTGATGTCCAGCGGATCGGAAGTCGCGCTCATTCTCGACGCACAAAAGCAGCTCGAGGCCGATGGGATTCGAGCTCGCGCCGTCAGCATGCCCAGCCACGAGATTTTCGCGCGTCAGGATCAGGCGTATCGTGACAGCGTGCTGCCGAAGGGTATCAAGCGGATCGCGATGGAAGCCGCGCATCCAATGTCGTGGTACAAATGGGTTGGCGATGACGGAGTAATTCTCGGTCTCGAGCGATTTGGCGCATCGGCGCCTGCACCCACCATCTACGAGCACCTCGGAATTACCGTCGACCACATCGTGAAGACAGCGAAGCAGCTCCTCGACAGGAAATAAGAATCCGAGTCCCCGCGTTCTTCGCGACGCAGCCGTGAACGGAAAGGATCCACTTCTAAAAGACATCAGCGTCACGCTGAATCCCGACACACCTGAGTGGCCGGGTGATACGCCGTTCACGTGCGGATGGTCCTCGCTCATGGCCGCCGGCGCCAGCGTCAATGTGTCCTCATTCGCGTCGAGCCCGCACGTTGGCACGCATGCTGATGCACCACTCCATGTCCGGGAGGGATGGTCCGGTTCGCACGAATTGTCGCTCGATGCGTTCTACGGTCCGGCGATCGTCGTCGATGTCTCCAATCTCGACAAGGAAATCAGCATCGAGGATCTCGAGCGCATCCAGTCGCTTCCATTCGTCGAGCGACTGCTGTTGCGAACTGGCCGCTCAATTGCCAGCGGCGCCTTTCCTGAGGATTGGCCAACGCTCTCCGAATCATGCGTCCGAACGCTTCTTGGTCGCGGATTGCGGTTACTCGGCGTCGACAGCCCGTCGGTAGATCAACGGGAGAGCAAAAACCTTCCCGTTCACAACATGATCTTTGCTGCCAATGCGGCAATTCTCGAGAATCTCGACTTGCGGCGTGTTTCACCAAGCATGTACGAGCTGATGGCCTTTCCACTCAAGCTGATGGCGCTTGATGCGGCGCCGGTGCGCGCAGTACTCCGCCAGATAGTCGCTTGAGTTGCTGAGACGCACACTCGCAATCTCCATCGCGCTCGTCTCACTCGCTTTCTTCATCGAGAGTCGGCAGGCAGGGCAATCAGGAAGATCAAAGCGGTCCGGGACAAAAACGCAACAGCGCAGCCGACGTAAGGCTCCGCCGGTTACGACATTCGCCAGGGACACCGGTGGTGGCGAGCTCATCGTGCGTGTGCTCGACGTCGGCCAGGGCGATGCGATCTATATCCGGAATGGCTCCAGCAGGATTCTGATCGACGGCGGTCCGCAACCGGAGACACTCGGACGCTATCTCGATTCGCTCCAGCTTAACAACACCACCATCGATGCGGTGATTCTCACCCATCAGCATCTCGATCACTACAGCGGACTTCGCGAGCTATTCAGGACCAGGCGGCACATTCACGTTCGCTACTTCTTCGAGAACAAGGATCCCGCGCCGGCAGTCACACTCGCCGAGCTTCGAGATTCAGTTCTATCCAGGACGGATCACGACAGTCTGATCTATCGAGACACCGACGATCCTTGCAGCGACGGCCGATTGATCTGCACCATCACCATGAATGGCGGCGCCAAGCTCCACCTGCTTGCACCGAAGCCGGACGGCATGGGTGCGAACAATCGATCAGCCGTTGTGAAGCTCGTCGGACCTGACTCTGCGTCATTCACGATGTGGCTAGGCGGTGACGCCGAGCACGAAGAGATCAACTGGTTCGAGAGCGCAGGCTACAACCTGAATCCCGGTATGCGCGTCGATGTCCTTAAAGCCGATCATCATGGCAGCTGCAACGGTGTCACTCCGCATTACCTCGCACTCACTCAGCCGAAGTGGGTTACCGTATCGGTCGGCGCGCGCAATGAGTACGGCCATATGCACTCACAGGCTAAGGCCATCTATCGGGCCGCGAATACTACGTGGTACCGCACCGACCAGAACGGGACAATAACCATCCGCTCGCCGGGAACGCCGAGCGGTGGCTACACCATCACGCCGGCACGGCAAGGCGCCGATCTAAACGGCCCCGCGGACCGCAAATCCAACCAGCTCGCTTGCAGCGAGAGCCCAAACAGCCGCTAGCTCTCCTCTCGCAGCTAGCTCTCATCTCGCAGTTAGCTCGCAACTCGGACCGAATCAGTTAGCTCGCATCCCGCAGCCCTACAATTGGATGTCGCCCCCCGGATCTCCTTTCGCTTTTCGCGAAACTTGTTTCGCCGATCGATCCATCGCCTTCTTCCTCGCCTCTGGATCGACGCGAATCGAGAGATTCGATTTCCCCTCCTCGCGCTCATGCGTCACCGCGAGCACGTCTCCCTCTCGCACGCCAACCGGTAGCATCCACTCCGGAATAGGCGTGATACTGCGTCCGTCGACTTCGATTGACGCGGATCCGTCTTCGATCACATCAACAATCCATGTGTGACTTGAAGGCTTTGCCATTGCTGTCCACTCCTTCGCTCACTCGTGTACAAACCTGAATTCAGAGTAACACGTGGCATGTCGTATGCGCCTACGCGTGTCTCTGCGTCGCCAATTGGCGCGTTCACAGCAAGAGAAAATCCATGCAAAGCGACTCTGGTAATACTACGTCGGTCTGGATGGCTACGACCGACTTGCCGCAGTTCCAGCCACTTACGCAGGATCTCCGAACAAATGTCTGTGTCATCGGAGCTGGAATCGCCGGACTCACAACTGCGTATTTGCTCGCGCGTGCCGGCCGCGCCGTCGTCGTCATCGACGACGGACCCATCGGAGGCGGAGAAACCGGACGCACCACTGCGCACCTCACCGCTGCACTTGACGACCGGTACTACAACATTGCCAAGCTTCACGGCGAAGACGGAGCTCGCCTTGCGGCGGAGAGTCACATGTCGGCGATTCATCGCGTCGAGAGCATCGCATCGATGGAAGACATTGACTGCGACTTCGAGCGCGTGGAAGGATATCTCTTCCTCGGCGGCAAAGACACGCGCAAGGAGCTCGAGAAAGAGTTAAAAGCAACACACCACGCGGGACTGACCGATACACAGATCGTCGATCGCATTCCGTTCGGCTTCTGGGACAGCGGACCAGCACTTCGTTTTCCACGCCAGGCAACATTTCACCCGCTCAAATACCTGAAGGGACTCGTTCGAGCGCTCCTTCGCGATGGCGGTCGTATTTACACCGGAGTCCACGCCGAGAAAATCGAGGATGGCGAGCCAGCGCGCGTTACGACCACAGGAGGCCAGGTAGTTAGCGCCGACAACGTCGTCGTGTGCACGAACACCCCGGTCAACGACTGGTTGATCATCCACAGCAAGCAGGCTGCGTATCGCACCTATGTCATCGGCTGTCGGGTTCCCAAAGGCTCCGTGCCGCATGGCCTCTATTGGGACACTCCTGATCCCTACCATTACGTGCGACTTCAGCCTGCGGAAGACAGATCAGGTCGGGAGCTCGATTACGAGATTCTGATCGTCGGCGGTGAAGACCACAAGACGGGACAGGCGGACGATGCCGACGATCGGTTCACTCGAATCGAACAATGGACTCGCGAGCGCTTTCCAATGATAGAGCGCGTCGAGTATCGATGGTCAGGCCAGATCATGGAGCCCGTCGACTACATGGCTTACATCGGCAGAAATCCAGGCGGCGATCAGCATATCTGGATTGCGACCGGCGATTCTGGAAACGGTATGACCCACGGAACCATCGCCGGCATTGTACTGAACGAGCTCGTACAAGGCCGCAAGCACCAGTGGGCTCACCTCTATGACCCATCTCGTGTGAAGCTGCGCTCGGCGCCGGAGTACGTGAAGGAAAACGCTAACGTCGCCGAACAGTACAAGGACTACTTCACCGCTGGGGAAGTTGCGGGCATCGATGCGCTAAAGCCTGGCGAAGGCGCAGTCGTAGGTCGCGGCAGGGGAAAGATCGCAGTGTATCGAGATGACCGCGGCACTGTCCACAAACATTCGGCAGTCTGTCCGCATCTCTATTGCATCGTGCGCTGGAACCATACCGAGAAAAGCTGGGATTGCCCATGTCACGGATCGCGCTTCGATCCTTACGGCAACGTCGTCAACGGTCCCGCTATAGTCGGGCTTTCTCCGGTCGATCAGGAACGGAAGAAGTAGAAGGCCGCAACAAGGCGGTGACGAGGTGGTCCTTGCCGTCATCCACCAGATCGATTGCGCCATCTGCTGAACGACCGTCGACAGTCAGTTCGACTGCGCCACGCTGCAGCTTGTCAGGATTCTCGATCAGGATCTTGTAGCGCGCTGAGCGGAACCGGTATTCGATCGTGAATTGGTCCCATCCACTCGGTATGCAGGGATCGATGTAAAGCTTCTCGCCACGCTGATTGAAGCCGAGTATCGCTTCGAGCGCGATCCGGTACATCCAGCTCGCGGAACCTGTGTACCACGTCCACCCGCCGCGACCCAGATGCCCCTTCGCAGTGTAGACATCCGCCGCGACGACATAAGGCTCGACTTTATAAGTATCGACGCCTTCGGGGCTGTCGGAGTGGGTGATCGGATTCAGCATTTGGAACAGCTCGAATGCACGATCACCGTCGCCCTGCACTGCCGTCGCGAGGACGGACCATAAGGCAGCGTGAGTGTATTGCGCTCCGTTCTCGCGCACGCCCGGCAGATATCCCTGGATGTAACCCGGATCGTGCGTCGTTTTGTCGAAGGGCGGCGTCAACAGCATGATCAACCGCGCGTCTTCGCGCACCAGATATTTGTTGAGTGACTGCATCCCCTGACGCGCACGGTCTGGGCGGCCCGCTCCCGAGATCACGCTCCAGCTCTGCGCGATCGCGTCGATCTTGCACTCGTCGCTGGTGCGCGATCCGAGTGGAGAGCCGTCGTCGAAGTATGCACGCCGGTACCACTCACCGTCCCATGCGGAGCGCTCGATCGCCTCGGCGTATTCCTCTGCCTTGGCCAGCATCTCGTCACGCACCGCGCTGTCGCCGCGGCGCTCCGCGTGCGTGGCGAACTTGCGCAGTGTCGTGATCAAAAACCAGGCGAGCCAGACGCTCTCGCCCTTCCCTTCGATACCCACACGGTTCATTCCGTCGTTCCAATCGCCGCTGCCGATCAATGGCAGCCCGTGCTGTCCTTTCGTGGTTGCTTTGCGCAGAGCCCGCAAGCAGTGATCGTAGATGTTGCCCGTCTCGGTGGAGACCTTCGGCAAATCGTAGACTTCGTGCTCGTCAGGATTGAGCTCGCGCATCGAGAGATACGGAACTTCGACGTCGAAGATGCCGGTATCGCACGCGATGTTCACGTAGTGGTCGATCACGTACGGCAGCCACACCAGGTCGTCGGAGAAACGAGTCCGAACGCCACGGCCGCTCTGCGGATGCCACCAGTGCTGTACATCCCCTTCGACGAACTGGCGCGAAGAAGCGCGAACAATGTGGTCGCGCGCGATTTCCGGATCCGCGTACACGAACGCCATCACGTCCTGCAGCTGATCGCGGAAGCCGAACGCGCCACTCGATTGATACAGTGCGGAACGCGCCCACATGCGGCACGACAGCGCCTGATACAACGACCAGCGGTTCAGCATCAGATCGAACGTCGGCTCCGGAGTCTTTACCTTCACCGCCTCGAGGCGATGTTCCCAGCTGTCGACATTCGCCTGAACTGCGGTCTTGGCATCGGCGGGCGCTCGATATTTTGCGATCAGCTCTCTGACGGCGTCCTCGCCTTCAGCCGCGCCGAGCAGCATTACGATCTCTTTCGTTTCACCCGGTTCGATCGTCACACTCACCTGAAGCGCGCAGCACGGGTCAATCGTCGCGCCAACAGAGCCTGACAAGCCCGCTCGCTCCAGAGCCGCCGGGCTCGAGGTCGTTCCGTTGCGGCCAAGGAATTCCCGCCGATCCGCCGTGTAGTACGCTACGCGCTCACTTATGGATGCGAACGACACCATCGACGCGAATTGAGCATCGAAGTAGTTCCGCGCGAACATCGATTGCGTCTGCTCGTCGAAGCTGGTGCGGATCTGATACTGCGTCAGCTCGCGCGTCGTACCGAGCACCCATTCCACGTACCACGTTATGGTGAGTCTCTTTCGCGTCACACCGTCGTTGCGCAGCGTCAGCACGGAGATCTTCACTGGATCCTGCTCCGCTATACCGAGCCGGAATGAGGTCGCCAGCGACTTATGCGCGTGCTCAAACACGGTGTAGCCGGCGCCATGACGAACCTTGTATGGAGTCGGTTCTCTGATCGGACAGGGCGTTGCCGTCCACAAATCACCGTTGGCATCATCACGCAGGAACACGCAATCACTCGACGGATCGCGAACAGGATCGTTGTGCCAGGGCGAGATTCGATAGAAGAAGCTGTTGCCCGCCCATGTCGTTCCGCTGCCGCCTTCGCTGACGATAAATCCACCCGCAGGATTTCCGACGACGTTCACCCACGGCGCTGGCGGATAATCGCTTCCCGTGAGGTGAATCTCGTACTCGCCTCGCTCATTGAACCCGCCCAGGCCATTGAAGCACTGTAGCCCTGTCCCCGGGTCGGCAGAGTCCGCGTGAATCGGCACCGTCCCCAATGGGACGATGTCGCGATTCATGATCTCGAGCTTCGGTGGATACCTGTCCTCCACACCCGGGAACTCGAGGAAGTTGCCGAGCCCGAGCCCGTCGCAGTTCACCTGCACGCGCGCCATTGCCGTCAGCAGCGTGATGTCTTCCGGTGTTAGCAAATCCGCTCGCCGGATGAACACTCCACCCGGACGATCGAGTAGTCCGGCTTCACTCGACGCCATGACCGTTGCCAGCAGCTCGTCACTCAGCTCCTGCATGTAGGTCATCGGATGCATGTTGAGAATCACCAGGTCGCAGGTGATTCCCTTTAATCGCCAATAGTGATGCGTTCGCAACAGCTGCCGCACGCTCGGCATGCCGACAGGACTCTCGATCATTGCGAGCAGAATTGGCCAGTCGCCGGAAATTCCGAGAGACCATAGCGCCTGCTGTCCGAGCTTGTTTTGCTCGACCGCACTTTGTGCCGGTCTGAATCCCGGGTGCGGGAAAATCAAGTGACCGGCGAGGTCCTGATACAGCGCCGCATCGGCGGGCGCGATTCCCAGATCACGGAGCTCGGCCTGTGCCTGCGCCCACGACAGATCGAGCGCCCGTCGCGCGCTATACGGGTCGTGGTAGAGATCGGCGAGCTCCAGCGCCCGCTCCTTGTTCGCCGCGACGAAGGTCGTGAAAGCTACATTCGCCGAAGCGCCAGGTGGAATCCGTACGCGCACACGCAATGAGAAGATCGGGTCGAGCACCGCTCCGACGGTCCCAGACAATCCTGCGCCCTCATCGAGCGCCTGCGCGTTTCTTACCGATCGCCCGCGACCCACGAATTTTGCGCGATCTGTTTCGCATGTCACGGTGCTTACTGCTTCGGGTCCAGTCGCCACGACGTGAGCACACCACAGCGCTGCTTCCGTCGCCGATCGCGGCCGGCGAGTCGCCAGCAGTGCAGCTTTCCCTTCCAGAAATTCCGTTTGCACGAAGAGATTCGCGAACGCGGGATGCATCCGATCCGCTTCCGGCGGCGTCAGTACAACCTCGGCGTAGCTCGTGAGTTCGATATCGCGTGGTTGCAGCGAGCGGTTGGTCAGAATGATTCGCCGCACTTCAGCCGCATCGTCCGATGCTACCGCGATCTCCGTCACCGTATCGATGTCGCCGTCGCGCCTGATGAACGTGATTCGATCGCTGGCAAACAGCACCCGATACCATTGCGGCTCAGTGCCCGACGGCTGATGTGCCGTCGACCAAACGTGTCCGGTGGTCAGATCTTTTACATAGCACCATTGCCCGTAGTTGTCGCGCGTGCTGTCATGGCGCCAACGCGTGACCGCGAGATTCCCATACCGACTGAACCCACCGCCGGCGTTTGTTATCAGCGTGGTATATGGGACATTTCCAAGGATGCCGACAACCGGTTGCGGTGTATGCGGCGTTTCGATCTCGCGCACCGCTGGCTTCTCCATCTCGCTCGGCACGCGTGCAACATCGTCGCCCTGTACGTCCTGCACCGTCAGTCGCCGCGGGATGCGTTCCTGCAGCACCAGCTCCGCCGAGCGCACCAGCGGGTCCGTATGGAAGCGTCGCGGCCACACTTGTTGGTTCAGCGCATTGTCGAGTGCGACAATGCTCATGCCGATGTGATGCGCCATGAACGTGCAAACCACAGTCTTTCGGGAGCCCGGAGAAGGACGGGTGTAGTCGAGCGCGTCGCGGAAGCCGTAGGGTCCCAGTGCGCCCTCCTGCTCCAGCGTTGCCAGGTTCTTGAGCGACACATGCGGCTCGACCAGCATTGCCAGCAGGGTCGCGTATGGCGCAACGACAAGCTCCTTGCTCAACCCGCGTTTCAGGGCGAGGTCGGGGACGCCGAATCCGCGGTACTGGTACGTGTACGATCTGTCGCGCACCGCGTACGCTGATTCGGACACGCCCCACGGCACTCCACGCTCTGCGCCATATGTGATCTGGCGCTTTACACATCCCTTGTGAGTCTGGTCGAGCAGGGTGAACGGAAAAGTCTGCATCACCAGCGCCGGCATCAGGTACTCGAACATGCTGCCGCTCCACGACAGCAGCGTTCGCGTTCCCGCAGCGGTTGTAAGCGAGCGACCGAGCCTGAACCAGTGATCGACTGAGACGTCGTCCTTCGCGACCGCGATGAACGATGCCAGGCGCGATTCCGAGGCGAGCAGATCGTAGTAGGAATTGTCGACAGTGTTGCTGCCGATGTGGTAGCCGATGGTGAACAGCTTGCGCTTCTCGTCAAAGAGGAAGCGAAAATCCATTTCTACTGCGTACGCGTGCGAGCGCTCCGCGATCGCGTGCAGGCGCTTGGCGGCCGGTTCGTCAATCTCCTTGCTCTTCATCATCTCATAGCACGCCTGCTTGAGCGCGATGAGATGGCCGGCGAAGTTACCGCTGTCGACCGTCGATACATACGCGGGCTCCAACACGCGCAGCTCGTTGAGGTCGTACCAGTTGAAGAAATGACCGTGGAACCGACGCATGCGCTCCAGTGAACGGAATACCCGCTCGAGCCGATCGATCATCTCCGCGCGCGTGATGAACCCGAGATCGGCGGCGCTAACCGTCGACAGCAGCTGCAGTCCAACGTTCGTCGGCGAAGTGCGACGCGCTACGACTGGCTCTGGATCTTCCTGGAAGTTGTCGGGCGCCAGCCAATGCGTGTCTTCAGTGACGAACTTCTCGAAGAACGCCCAGTGCAGCTTTGCATACCTGATTGCTGCCTGTCGCTCGCTTTCACTCAGGCGAATTTCGCCGAGAATCGCGGGTGCGCTGAGTGCGAACGCAATGCTCGGACTCGCCAGCCACACGAGAATTAGCGGCAGACTCGCGAGCACAAACAGGAATCGCTGGGCGGACGATGCAGCCGACCCGATCGTAAGGTGCCAGATTATCATCACCCCGATCACGATGGAAAGCGCAGCAACAGGCCACATCTTCCGCCACGTCTCCAGCTGCGATCCGACACCAAGCGCCCGCTCGACCTGGGACGCTGTCTGCCACTCGAGAAGATTTCGATGGCTGATGAAGAGACGATATAGAGTGCGCGCTATCGCGTCCGCCGATACGGCCGCTTGATGCGGCAGGAAAACGAGGGCGAGAATGAACTGCTGCGCGTTGGTGATCGCGTCGCGACCGACAGCTATATAGTATGCGAGCCACGATTGATCGCGCGGCGGCCGCATCAACGAGATCGTCAGCGAGAACAACCAAGGGAACGCGATCGTGACGAGCACCGTCACCGTCCACGGCAGAATCGATCCCGGCAGCAGGAACCAGCCGGTGATCAGTAGCGCCAGCTGGAAAATCTCGACGAGACTGCGGCGCAGATTGTCGAAGATCTTCCACCGCGAGATCGCCGACAACCGATTCTTCATCGGACCGTCGGGGCCAGGCACCGTTCCCTTCAGCCAGCCAAGCAGTTGCCAATCGCCGCGAATCCAGCGGTGTTTACGCCTTGTATAGGTGAGATAGCGAGCCGGATAGTCGTCGTAGACTTCGATGTCGGTTGCGAGCCCGGCGCGTGTCCAGTTCCCCTCGATCAGATCGTGACTGAGTAACGTGTTTTCCGGGAACCGGCCGTGCGTCGCCTCTTCGAACGCATCGACATCATAGATGCCTTTGCCGGTAAAGCTTCCTTCGCCGTAGAGATCCTGATACACGTCTGACACGGCCGTCGTGTACGGATCGACTCCAGGGTGGCCGGAGTGAATCGCCGCGAAATAGGATCGATACGCGCTCGTCAGCGAAACACCAACTCTTGGCTGGATTATTCCATAGCCTTCCGTTACCCGGCCCAGTGAATCCTCGTAGTACGCGCGATTCAAGGGATGTGCGATCGTGCCGACGAGCAAATACGCTGCATCGCGCGGCAGCACCGTGTCGGAATCCAACGTGATTACGTAGCGGACGAATTTCAGACGGCTCGTATCGCCGATAATCGTGCTAAAAGCGTCGGTAGCGCCGCCCCGCATGTGCTGGTTGAACTGCGCGAGCTTGCCGCGCTTTCGCTCCCACCCCATCCAGACATTCTGCTTCGGATTCCAAAGCCGCGGCCGATGGAAGAGGAAGAACACATCCTCATCGCCAGTCCTGTATTTGGCGTTCAACGTTTTGATGCCGGTACTCGCCGCCGCCAAAATCTCCTCGTCGCCATCTCGATGCTCACTCGGCGAATCCGTGAAGTCGCTGAGTATCGCGAACTGCAGATTCGGATCGCGATTGGCGAGATACTGGACTTCGAGATGCTCGAGTGCCTCTTCGGCGGCGTGGACGCTCCCCAGCAGTGTCGGCACCACAACCGCCGTCATGTAGTCCTCAGGAATGCCATCGTCGCGGAGCTCGAGCTTCGGTAGCACACGCGGTGGCATCAACAGCGTTATCAGCTGATTGATGACACTGATGCCGATTTCACTCGCGGGGATCAGGGCGAGCAATGCCAGCACTACCTGTACTTCTACGAGCCCCTGCTCGGCCATCTCGAGCAACATCGCCATCGCCGCCATCGTGAACAGCGTGATGCCGCCGAAATACAGTGTGTTCGGATGTCGTTGCGTCCACCGATAGATCCACTCTCCGGGCGGCGGCGTATAACCGACGCGCTGCTCCAGAACACGACGACCCTTGTCGACGAGGAAAAACCCGACATGCGCGTGACGCGTATCACTTGGGTCGGCGAGCTGAGCGAGCGAAACTACTTCCGCAGCGATCTCTTCTTCGGGCTTTTTCGTCCGCTTCGCGATGTGCTCGACGATGTGCCGATAGTGGTCTCGCGTTCCGAACGTCATGGACGCGTAATGGCCACTCGGGTCCCGCCGCAGCAGGTTTTCCGTTGCGCTCTGCGATTCGACGAAATCCTTCCAGTCGAGCCGCGAGATCGTGCGCAAGCTGGTGATGCTGTTGGCGACAGTTACCTGGGTCAGCGCAACCCGGCGATTTGACCTCGTCGCCGCTTCTTCAGCGCTCGGTCCATCCTCGGCGATCCACTGCTCGAGCCAGATGAGCGGAGTGAAATTCGTCTGATAGGAACGGACTTGCTGTAAAAAGCGCGCAACCCAGGTCGGTGTGAACTGAGGATGATCGTCGACGAATGCTGCTAGCGCTTTTGCCAGCGCTTGCTGCGATTGCTCACTTGCTTCTCGAAGCGTCGTCGCGGCTGCGTCCGCTGATTCGACCTCTTTGAGCCTTGCCGCAACTCGCAGCGCCATCCGGCGGATGTTCTCGACCAACCCGAGCCGCAGCATCGTCGGAATCGCCCACAGCTCGCCCATCCGCAGCGGCATGACTGTCTGATACTCGCGCACGAACAGCGTGATGTTGTCGAGGTCGAGGTGACCTTCGGTGTGCGCGATAAGCTCGATCGCTACTTCGTAGGCGCGGGGGTACCCGGCAAGCGATCCCGTCGCGAGCTTGGGCAGCTCCTCATAGTAGCCTTTCGGGAGGCTCGTCCTGATCTCGCGAATGTGCTCCTGGACGATGTAGAAATTGTCCAGCAGCCAGTCGCCGGCTGGACTGATGTCGAGGCCGCGTTCAGCGCCGTTATTCAGTTCGTGATAGACGCGATCGAGTACCTGTTTGGTATCCTCGAGACGAAGAAGCAGCGGACCTGAGCCTCGCTGCTTGCGTGCTGGCAGCAGATGGTGTCCGCGCGCGACTGCTCGTGCGCGCTCACCTAATCGCTCGAGACCGAGTACTTCGCCGCGAATGGGGCCGACTAATTCCTCACCGGCACCGTTTTTCGAACGGCGAAAAATTCGACTCAGGAATGTTGGTGGAGCGTTGGGCGGGATTGCTGTTGCCACGTCACGTACTCACGCCAAAGATGTGCCGCGCACACCCGCAAAATATCCTGGTTCTTCTACTCGGCGTAATACGCCTTGATGCAAGCCGTCACCAGCTCCTGGCGAATCCGCTCGTATTGATCTGCGGTATGCGGCCGCATCGATTCCGCGAGCGAGTTCCACAGCCGCTTGAAAGTAACGAGCAGCTCCTCGGGGCGAATGTTTTTCTCTCGTGCTTCACGCGCGACTCGGGTGAGCAGAGAATGGAGTTCAGGCGCGACTTGGTCGGGCTTTCGTAGTTGTTCCGTAAGCGCCGACTGCAACTCCTTCATCAGACTTTCCGAAAGTGAGCTCAAACGGTCTTACGGGGAAAAGAGTGCCGTCACCGGTTACCAGTGATTCCCCTGGCCGGTGGACATTTGTTCCCGAAAGAATATCAGGCGTCACCACAGCGCGCTAGCGGCCTTTCAGGTCCATAAGTTGCCGGCTCGACACGCTCCGAATCCTTGCGGCTGGGCTTTTGAGTAATGTGTTGATTCTCGCGCGCGAAGAAGTGGTCGCGGCGTTGCTGGGTTTGATGGTCGAGCTTCGTGGAATGGAACCGCGTTTCCTGGCGGAAGGGGAATCCGTCGTCGACGCGCTCGATCGTGACCGGATCCCCGTTCTGATCGATTGCGATCACGCTGACTGTACAGCGGAAACGATCGAGCTGGTCAGGAAACGCGGTGGCGAGCCCATTTTGTTCAGTCCTTTCCGGATGCAGACCGAAGTAACCAGGCTCGCTTCCCGCTATCGCACCAGGTCTTTTACTCTGCCAACCGACCCCGATACTTTCGGCCAGCTCCTTAAGTCCTAGTCGCTGGCCTTTTTTCCCGGCTTGGCCGTTGGAGAGGCTTGTTTCTCGCTTTTCTTCAAATGCTGCTTGTCGAGCTCGTGGATGTGCTCGTCATCAACGCGATTCTTTTGATCGGTAGTGATCGCGTCCTTTTGATGCTGCCAGTTCGTTTTCATTCCGCCTCCTGTTTGAGAACAAGAGGTACAGGTTCCATGCCGCGCGGAAGGTAGGAATCGGGGAACTAGCGGATGCGGATTCCTCCCATCAGGCGAAACAACGTTGCATCAGATGGAACAGAGTAAACCTGTGCACCGACATCCAGGATATTGCGCAGGACCGCCGTTACCCCGCCAAACACAGTAGCTCGCACCACCGGCTCGCTCAGGACGACTTCCGTGCGGTCGACATTCCCATTCGCATCCGTGAACCCGACCTGAAAATGTGGGTCAATGCGATTTGCACCTGCGCCCGCATACCACGAGAAGCCGCCGGCGCCAGGCGCGAACCCAACGGCCGCCTCAGCGCCAAACATGTCAGGATGGAACGTGTCCTTCGACTGAGTCGTACCGTAGCACGGTGCCGTCGGATCTGATTGCTGAAGTGAGGACCGGGGACATGTGATCGGCCCCTTTACGTTGCCGAATGTTCCGTGAACCCGGAGCGACAACGTCATGCCCGATACCACGGGTCCCGCAACGAAATGATGCGACTGGGACACTGCAAAACTGAAAAGGTTTGGCGTCGCGCGCGCAATCGTGACGGGCGGCAGGTAGGCCGCTTCGAGCGCAAAACCGAACGGGCCACCAATGGTGATGCGGGGACGTCCGAAAACCGGCGACAGCGAAGTGTGCTCACTCTTCTGGGTGAAACACAGACCCGTTCTTTCGAGCGCCGGATCTGGCTTGGGTATATACTCGCCTTCCCCGCCTAGCCTGATGCTCAAAGACGGTAGGACTTCGGGAGCGGTTGCCATCGAAAAGGCGATTGGCGCGGTGTAAAAAGCGAGCAGCTTACCTTCATTGCTGCTACTCTCGACTCGACATTGCGCGACGCTCTTCGTCGCGACGAATGTGATCGCCGACAGTATCAGTAGACCTCGTCGCATCTATGATCTCCTCGGGAAAATCTTGGGTGCCTCGCCAAACGTAGGCTGGTATGACTGGCGCGGCGATTGATAATCGGCGAGCGTGAACTATCGCCGCGCCAACACATACGCCGCCAAGGTGAACGCGATCATCGTATCATCATGCGTGACCGGGCTGATACGCCCATTACAGATCGAGAATAAGTTCGCTGCATGCATTCGGCGTAGAAACCAGGGTGTTCACGATAGGCGCTCCACGCCGGGTTGATCAGCTTCATCTCGCGATCGTACGCTGAAAAAACTTCCGTCTTCTCCTGACGCTGCAGCGTCGTCCGATTCGGAGCACGCATGGCGAGAGCATATCCGACGTAATATCGGCCCCGCCACCCATTCGCACTGAGCAGGTTCTCGATCAGCTTTCCCGCCATGCGATGATCGTAGTGATCGTGCGGATTGATCCTGATGCTCGGATCTGTGGTGTGGAGCATCACGCTCGAGCCAGCTGAATCAGCGACCATACGCACCAGCGTCGACACTGTTGCATTCAAGTCCTGCCAATCCGAGTACCGTGTGCTGCTATCGACGGCACTCGCTGAAGACCCTCGATCAGCGTGTAGTTTTCTCAGGCTTTCGAATCGGTTTCGAGCGAATCCTCGGCCGTTTCGATTGCCATCCGGCAATCTGAAGAAATAGGAATCACTCACGCCGAGCTTGCAGTGAGCGATTCTGTGCTCTCTTACAACGACGGAATCACAACCTATGGCCGCATCGGCAATACCCAACGCAATCCGCGTTGACTGCATCGCCGCCAATTCGCGCTGTCGCCAGTAGGCTGTCTCGCGACCGTGATCCCCCGCCGTCATGTAGATAAAGATCAGTCGCCTTCCGGATTTTATTCGTTCGACGATCACGTCGCCCATGAAAACCTGCCAGTCGTCGGCATGTGCAACCACAACGACATCGACGCCTGTTGAATTCGATTGCTGTCTAACATCCGCCGCTCCCCCAGCGGGCACGACAGTGGCCCCAGCGAGAAATGTCGTGAGCCACATCGTGCAAGCTAGTGGCGAAGAGTTACGCCTACGAGCGGCGGGCATGGGAGAAAAATAAAAGCGGGCTCGTTATCGGGCCCGCTCTTTCTTTAGGTAGATATTTACTTAACTGCCCTGTCTCACTGCTTCGAGCTCGAGCTGGATCTTGATATCGTTGCCAACGGTGAGACCGCCAGTTTCCAATACCATGTTCCACGTCAGCCCGTAGGTCCGTCTATCGAGCTTTCCGGTTGCGCTGAACCCGACGCGCTCTCCACCCCAGGGATCCTTTGTCCGCCCTTCGTACGTCACGTCCAATGTGATCGGCTGCGTTATGTCGCGAATGGTCAGGTCGCCAGTAAGCTTGAAGTTCTGCTCGTCACCCTGAATCTCCGTGCTCTTGAACTTGATCACCGGAAACTTTTCCACATCGAGGAAATCTCCGGACCGCAGGTGCTGATCGCGCTGCTCGATGCGAGTATCCAGCGTTTTCGCGTCAAGAGTAACCTCAACGGCCGAATTCGATGGCTCGTTCTCGTCTAGAACGATCGCACCTTCGACTCCCGCAATCCGCCCCTTGACGGTCGAAATCATTAAGTGCTTTGCGGAAAACTCCACCAGCGTGTGCGCCGGATCCAGCTTCCATACTGTCTTTGCCCCGGTCGGAGCAGTCTGAACTGTTGTCATACTTATCCCCTTTCCTGTGTCCCCAGTTGAGCCAGGGTATTATTCTCCGACCCTTGGCTTATTAATAGTAGGTTAGTATATTTTAGTAAGCTCCTTGTGTCAAGGGGCCGAAATTATAACTTCGGATTATGGCAGAAAATTCCCAACCAGCGGTTCAGCACGTCTGCGCACGCTTCCATCGCGCTATCGAGCTCATCGGTAGTCGGTGGACAGGAGCTATTTTGCGCACCCTTCTCGAGGGCCGGACCCGCTATGCATCGATCAAGGCTGCCATCCCGGACATCACCGACCGCATGCTGTCGGAGCGACTTCGGTCACTAGAGGCTGAAGACCTCGTCCTACGGTCAGTCGTTCCCGAAACTCCGGTCAGGGTCGAGTACGAGCTGACAAAAAAAGGCCGAGAGCTCCAGGACGCACTGCGAGAGATCGGCAATTGGGCGGAGCGTTGGATTCCTCTCGAAGATGTGGCACCGTCTCATTCGACCGAGCCGCCCTCCAAAGCATCCCGAGGCCACCGGCGCGCAAGAACCGCCAGCAATAACTGAACACGGGACGCTGAATTAATTTCAGCGTCTCTTTTTTTTCTTCACTCCCACCATGAAGAACGCTTCAAGTCGGAGAAAACTGATGCGCGCATCGCTCGTCGCTGTTATCGCTTCCGCAGTTGGTCTCGCTTTTACTCCCGCTCCCGCGGACACACCACTGCGCGGTTTCTTCGCGCAATCGACGCAGGCTGAGCGTGATCTGGAGGCGCGCTTCAAGTCAATGCCGGACGCCGCGCGTATGCGCGCCGCGATGCAACGTCTCAGCGCTCGACCGCACCATGTCGGTTCACTGTACGACAAGGATAACGCGGAATGGATTCTCAACGAGTTCAAGTCTTATGGCTGGGATGCGCACATCGAGAACTTTGATGTTCTTTTCCCAACGCCGGTTGAAAGGGTCGTCGAGCTCGTCGCTCCGACTCAATTCAAGGCATCACTGCAGGAAACTGCGCTACCATCCGACCCGACGTCGAATCAGCAGGCCGAACAGCTCCCTTCTTACAATGCTTACTCTATAGACGGCGACGTCACTGGGCCGCTCGTCTTCGTCAATTACGGTATACCTGCTGACTACGAAGAGCTTGAACAGCGTGGCATCTCCGTCAAAGGCGCGATAGTCATCGCCAAATACGGTGGATCGTGGCGAGGCATCAAACCAAAAGTCGCCGCCGAGCATGGCGCAATCGGTTGCCTGATCTACTCGGATCCACGCGACGATGGGTTCGCCGGCGGCGATGTATTTCCGAATGGGCCAATGCGACCCGCACAGGGAGTCCAGCGTGGATCGGTTGCCGATATGCCGACTTACCCGGGCGATCCGCTCACACCAGGTGTTGGCGCAGTTAAATCGGCGAAGCGCTTGAGCGTCGCAGAAGCTCCGACGATCACCAAGATTCCAGTCCTGCCAATCTCGTACGGCGACGCACAGCCGTTGCTCGCCGCACTCGCCGGCCCACTCGCGCCAGCTGCGTGGCGCGGCGGACTACCCATTACCTACCGACTAGGTGCTGGACCGGCCCGCGTACATCTACGCGTCAAATCGGATTGGAGTCTCAAAACTCTTTACGACGTCATCGCCAAACTTCCGGGAACGACCGAGGCGGATCAATGGGTCATCCGCGGAAATCACCATGATGCCTGGGTAAACGGCGCACAGGATCCGATTTCCGGATTGGTCGCCGAGCTGGAAGAGGCACGCGCGCTTGGCGCCCTCTACAAGCAAGGTTGGCATCCGAAGCGCACAATCATTTACGCCGCCTGGGATGGCGAGGAGCCGGGACTACTTGGATCGACAGAATGGGTCGAAGCCCACGCCGACGAGCTCAAGTCACATGCGGTTGCGTATCTGAATAGCGACACCAACAGCCGCGGTTACCTGGGGATCGAAGGATCGCACTCGCTCGAGACGTTCATGAACGGCGTCGCGATGGACGTTGAGGATCCAGAATCAGGAGTCAGCTCGTGGAAGCGCATTCAGGCGCGTCAAATTGTCGATGGCTCGCCCGAAGCCAGAAAGGATGCACGCGAACGCGAGGACCTTCGCATCGGCGCGCTTGGTTCCGGATCCGATTACTCACCGTTCCTTGACCACCTTGGCGTGGCATCGCTGAATATCGGCTACGGCGGTGAGGATGACGGCGGAATCTACCATTCCATTTACGACGACTTCTACTGGTTCACGCACTTCAGTGACTCTGCCTTTGTCTACGAGAAGGCGCTTGCCCAGGTTGGCGGAATCAGCGTGCTTCGTCTCGCCAACGCCGATCTGTTGCCGTTCGGCTTCAATAATCTCGCAGAAACGATCCAAACCTACGTTAAGGATCTACAATCACTGCGTGATCGGCGTGCCGAGCAGATCACCGACCGCAATCGCGCGATCGATGAAGGGGTTTACAAGTTCACCAGTGATCCACGCGACCCTACGAGCGCACCACAGCGACAGCAGGCGGCACCCCAACTCAATTTTGCTCCATTGCTGAACTCGCTTGATTCACTCAAGAGCGCTGCATCACGCTATGAAAAAGCGTACATCAGCGCCGTTGGCTCTGGTCGTTCGTCCGTGGCGAAAGCTGCCAACGAGAGACTGGTCCAGGCAGAACGAGCTCTGACCTCAACGGAAGGTCTGAAGAACAGACCATGGTACGCTCACATGCTTTACGCGCCTGGCTTCTACACCGGCTACGGTGTGAAAACAATTCCCGGTGTGCGCGAAGCGATCGAGCAGGGACAATGGCAAGATGCAGATCGTGAGATCGCCCGTGCTGCCGCCGCCATTACGAGGGAAGCCACTCTCATCAGCGGCATTGCTTCGACACTGGGCGGCGCATAACCCGTAATCAGTTTGCCCTGCTTTGGTTGACAAAAAAAACGGCGGCCGCAATTGGCCGCCGTTTTGTCATCTGCATTTTCACATGGCTAGGGACGGAATCGAACCGCCGACACGCGGATTTTCAGTCCGCTGCTCTACCAACTGAGCTACCTAGCCCAACCACCGGACTTGATGTCCGGACCAGCAATTAAAACGTCTGGGTGATGGTAATCAACCGGGAGTGTGGCCGTGCGTGGCAGTAATCACTGACTTGATTCCACCGCGAACGTTGAAGTCTCCTATTACTCGTATCCACTTCGGTGCGGCACTCGCTACCAGGTCATCCAGAATTCGATTGACGGCGCGCTCATAGAAGATCCCGTCATTGCGAAAGCTCCAGAGATACAACTTGAGGCTTTTCAGCTCGAGGCACTTTTTTGCTGGAGCGTACGTGATCCGAATTGTGCCGAAATCCGGGGCACCGCCTTTGAGGAGTGCTAACTCCTCGGCATCGCTCTCGATTCCACCGACTGGGCACAGCGAGGTGAACTCCGAGCAATCCATGTGGATCTCGTAGTCGCGGTCAGCATAGGGATTTTCGAAGGTCTCCAGCAATTCGGGTCGGGGCATTCCCGAACGATGCACGAATGCAGATGTTGTCTGCAATCCTCAATTAATCCGCGATGCTGATCGCGGCTGATCTGGTGCCTCAGTCTTCCTGACGAAGCTTACGGGACATTTCCTCGAGTAAACGCCGCTCATCACGCGTCAGGCTCTCGATCCCGAACTGGGAGATCTTGTCCAGCACGCGATTGACCTTGGCAGCGTACTCTTTAGGCGAGTCCTGTTTCGGCACGTGCTGAATCGGCTTACTCTCACGCAGGACGACTGCATTACTGCGCTCGATCACCTCGTCAACACCTCCTGCGCGATCGCGCATCGGCGATCGATTGCGAGGCACCGCTCTCGGCATGTCCTCGGTATCGTCCGGTACTGCGGAAACCCAGCCGCGCACGCGGTTGATGCCGCCGACTGAATACAACTTTAGGAAGATCCACCCGAAAGCCATTCCACCGACATGCGCCGTCCAGTCAATGCGCGAGCTGGGCGACAGCGCGAAGATGATGTTCATCGCCAGGAGCGCCACTACCAGCCAGCGCGAACGCATTGGAATTACGCCGAACAGATAGACTTCTTCGTCCGGCCACCGCAGTGCGTAGGCGACGAGTACTCCGCTGATCGCGCCCGATGCGCCGATGACGGCCGTATGCGGCGCGAAGATCAGGTGCGCAACCGCGCCACCGATTCCCGAGCAGAGATAGAACCAGACAAACGTGCGCGTGCCCCATTCGTGCTCCAGTCGCGGCCCGAACATCCATAGCGTGAACATGTTGAACGCCAGGTGCGCGAGCCACGCGTGGACGAACATGTACGAAAGGACCGTCCACCAGTCGGCGGGAAAGCGGGCAGGGTCGAGGGCAAGCGCGGAATAAATCGCATCTGATCCAAACAGCGTCAGCTGCAGGAAATAAACGCCGATGTTCAGGGCAAGAAGCCACTGAACGGCGCGTGTTACACGCGGTGAATCGGAAGTATCGTACAGCTCGCTCATCCCACCCTGCGCAAAAGACTACTACAGTGTTTGAACCCAGCGGACCGTATTGGGTTCCTTCGCGAATCTAGCCAACTGCGAGTCTTACGATCCGCTCACAGAGCTCCGGAAACCCGATTCCCATCGCGGCGGCTCCCTGCGGTATCAGACTCAGCTCCGTCATTCCGGGCAACGTGTTCGCCTCCAGACAATAAAACTCGCCTTCGCTGGTGAGTCTAAAGTCTATGCGCGCGTATCCGCGAAGCTTGAGCGCCTTGAACGCCGCAACCGCCTGCTGCTGAACTTTTTCGGTTGCTTCGGGCGAGAGTTTAGCCGGGAATTCTTCGGTAGCCATCCCCGCTGTGTACTTGCATTCGTAGTCATAGATCTCGTGCTTCGGCAGAATTTCTCCCACTGGTAGCGCGACTTCACCGAGAATCCCGACCGTCAGCTCGCGACCCGGTATGAAACGTTCGATCATGACCTCGTCGTCATACTTGCCCGCTTCCTCGATCGCCGGCGCTAGATCCTCGCGCTTCTTTACCAGGCTTAGTCCGACAGTAGAACCCTGCTTGGACGGCTTGACCACGACGGGAAGACCAAGGATGCCTTCGACCTGCTCGGTCGTTACCGGTGACATTAGCCACTCCGCCGTCTTCACTTCTGCTTCTCTGAACAGCTTTTTAGACAAATCCTTGTCCATTGCCAATGCGCTCGAGAGGTGGCCGCTGCCCGTGTATTTCACATGCGCCATGTCGAGAAGAGCCTGGATAGTCCCATCCTCTCCCTGACCGCCATGAAGCGCCAGAAACACGACGTCGGCATCCTTCAATTCCTTCATCGATGTCAGATTTGGCAGGAACGCACCTTCGGCGAACTTCGACAACGACTCGAGCGTAGGTGGCTCGGCTCCAACCTTTCCGGTCGCGAGCGAGCGCTCCTCCGCAGAGCTGATTACACCTTTCGCGGGGTCGAGCGGGGTTACCGTGTGGCCCCGGCTGCGCAGACCTTCGATAATTCTTATTCCTGAAGCGAGGGACACGTTTCGCTCAGAGGAGGTGCCCCCCATTAGAACCGTAATTTTCATTCGATTGATTGACCGTTAGCGCGACATCATGAAGTGAAGCATATCCGATCGAGTGACGATCCCCTGAACCACACCGTGCTCCTGCACCAGGACCGCGGGGTTTGCCTTTGATAGCAGCTTGACGACGCTATCCACTGGCTGATCGGACGCTACCATCGGGAACGGTGAGTCCATGATCTCGCTGACCGGCGTTTCGAGCAGTTTGGGATTCTCCAGACTTTTTTGCGACAAAGACCAATCACTGACCGAGCCCACGCAGTTAGGTCCATCCATCACCGGCAGCTGTGACACATCGTGCAACGTCATCAGCCCAATCGCCTGACGAACCGTTGCCCCCGGCGCTACACTGACCACCGCCGGCGCGCCACCATTCTTTCTGCCGAGTACTGAGTGCAGCGCGACCTTCGGAACATCGAGCATCTGATTCTCACGCATCCATTCGTCACTGTACAACTTCGACAGGTACCGTTCACCGGTATCGCAAAGCATGGTGACGATCATTGCGCTCGGATCATCGATCTCCCGCGCAATCTTGAGTGCAACTGACGTGATCAGGCCCGAGGAGCCACCGACGAACAAACCCTCTTCGCGAGTCAGGCGCCGCGCCACTGCGAACGACTCCTTGTCGCTCACGGTGTGGTACTCGTCAATCACACTCATGTCGAGCGTGCCCGGCAGTTTGTCCTGGCCGATACCCTCGATCTTGTACGGCACGCCTTCGATCTTGTTTTTGCCGTTGCTGCGCCAATACTCGGCGAGAATTGACCCAACCGGATCACCAGCAATCACTTTGACTTTCTTGTTTCGCTCCTTCAGATAGCGGCCGACTCCGGTCAGAGTACCACCGGTTCCCGCCGATCCAACGAAGTGAGTGATCTTGCCGTTGGTTTGCTTCCAAAGCTCGGGGCCCGTGGTCGCATAATGGGCGTCCGGGTTGGCCTCATTGTAGAACTGGTCCGCCAGGATCGCATTTGGTGTTTCCTTTGCGATTCGTTTCGCCATCATCACGTAGTTATCGGGGTGATCAGGCGGTACGGCGGTCGGCGTAACGATCACTTCAGCGCCGAAGGCTTTGAGCAGGCGGACTTTCTCCTGCGACATCTTGTCCGGCATCGTGAAAATGCACTTGTAACCACGCAGAGCCGCAGCAATCGCGAGTCCCACGCCCGTATTTCCGCTGGTTCCCTCGACGATCGTGCCGCCCGGTTTGAGCTTCCCCTCACGCTCTGCGCGCTCGATGATCGGCAGACCAATTCTATCCTTCACTGATCCACCGGGGTTGTAGAACTCTGCCTTGGCGTAGACCGGAGTGCGTATCCCACGCGTCACCGAGTTCAGCCGAATCAGAGGCGTCCAGCCGATGGTCTCGAGGACGTTGTTGTACGGCTCTTCGTTCCGTTCGTGGTTCATCAGCGTCGTGTTCGCCGCTTGGTGGAAGTGGTCTTGGTCGACTTCGTGGCGGCCGATTTCGTGGTTGACGCTTGGGCGGGGGTATCAGCTTTGGCTGGTGCAATCGCTGCGGGAGTGCTGCTCGCCGTCGTGTCGCGCTTGATGATCGAGTCACCGGCCAGCGGCGGCGCATCCGGATGTCTGAAGTAGACGGGTAGCAGAATCGATACTGGCACTGGCTGACCCTGCGTCTTCGCGGGCTCGAACTTGAGATCGCGCGAGCCTTTCATTGCCGCCGAATCAAGTGCGGTGAAGCCGGAGGTTTCGGCAATTCGTGTCGAGTCGGGAATGATGCTGCCGTCCCGGTCGATGAAGATGCGGAGCGTCACGTTGCCCTGGACCTTCTGCGCGTACAAGGCGGGAGGATAACGGAACGGCAATTCCTTGTTCAACATCACTGGTGCCACATCCGGTTGTCTTCCGACCGTTTGAAAGGGCATGCCGGATCCGTCGCCTTTGCTGCATGCGGCAAGGCCAATCACCCATAGAGCAGCCAACCTTCTCATCCACATCTCAGGTAGTTTCTCTTTCACTTTTCGCTTCGTCGACGAGTCGGGAGAGCATTTCCAGAGCCTGAAGTGGCGTGATCGTGTCAGGCTCCAGACGCTTCAGCTTTTCTATCACAGGATGGATAGCTGCGCCGAAGAGTGCCAGTTGGTCTTCCGTGATATCTGGCCGGCCTGAAGCGCGCCTTGCTCGCGGCACAATCTGTTCCGCTTCCAGCAGGCGAAGCAATTCCCTCGCTCGCTCGAGTACAGGCGTTGGCAGGCCTGCCAGGCGGCCGACCTCGATACCGTAGGACCGATCTGCGCCACCCGGCTGCAGCCGGTGCAGGAACAGCACCTGATCCCCAATCTCCCGCACCTGGACATTATAGTTGCGAACTGCTCCTAAATTATCGGCCAGCTGCGTAAGCTCATGGTAGTGCGTGGCAAAGATTGTCTTGCAGCCAACGCTGTTGTGCAGGTGCTCGCTGACAGCCCACGCGATCGAAATACCGTCGTACGTCGAAGTGCCCCGCCCAATTTCATCCAGCAGAACCAGGCTGCGCCGTGATGCCGTATGAAGGATTGCGCTGGTCTCCGACATTTCCACCATGAACGTCGATTGGCCTCGCACGAGGTTATCACTCGCGCCGACACGAGTGAATAACCGATCGACAACCCCCATGCGTGCCCGTGTCGCTGGAACGAAGCTGCCAACCTGCGCCATCAACACGATCAGCCCCACTTGGCGCAAGACCGTCGACTTACCGGCCATGTTGGGGCCGGTGAGGATGATCATCCGGGCGTCTTCGGACAGCGTCGTGTCGTTGGGGATGAACTTCTCGCGCGGCATCATGCGCTCGACCACGGGGTGTCGCCCGCCAAAGATTTCCAGCGCGAAATCGTCACTGAGCTCGGGGCGGACATATCCTTCCCGGCTCGCAGCTTCGGCGAGCGAAGCAAGTACGTCGAGTTCCGCGATTACGTGCGCGAGTGTCTGGAGACGTAAGACCTGCGCACCAACCTTCGCCCTCAGGCTCTCAAGGAGCTTACGCTCGCGCTCTTCGATTCTTTCAGCCGCAGTAAGGACACGCTCTTCGTATTCCTTCAGTGAAGGCGTTACATAACGCTCTGCACCCGTCAGCGTTTGCCTGCGCTGATAGTCAGGGGGAATCAGATGCTTGTTGCTGTTACTGATTTCGATGAAGTATCCGAAGACTTTATTGTAGCCAACCTTCAGCGAGCTGATTCCAGTTCTTGCGCGCTCGTCAGCCTGAATCCGAGCGATGCCGTCTTTGCCACCGTCGCGCAGTCCACGCCAGTTGTCCAGTTCGCTGTCGATACCAGCCCGAATGGATGGCTCATCACCAATGGTGGCCGGTGGGCGATCAACGAGGATTTGCTGAATCTCCTTGCAGAGATCGTCGCAGTCGTCCCAGGCGGTCACCTGTCGGGCAAATGCCCAGCGACCATTCGTAGAACGCGGCTGAGTTCGATCGACCGCTGCCTTAACGTCAGGAACACGACCGAGCGAATCGCCGAGCGCTCTCAGCTCACGCGGTGATGCGCGGCCCGCGGCAGTCTTGCCAGCGAGCCGCTCGATATCACGCACTCCGTCGAGCCCTTCCCTCAATGCGTCGCGAACAAGGATGTCGCCCAGTGCCGATACCGCATCGAGTCTTTGCTCGATCTGAGCCCGTTCAACGAGGGGCGCCAACAACCAGTGCCGAAGCAGCCGGGCACCCATCGGTGTCAATGTTCGATCAAGCACGGCCAGTAGAGTTCCGGACATCTCGCCTCTCATCGAGTCGACGAGCTCGAGATTCCGCCGCGTCATTTCATCGAGCGGCATCACCCCGCCGGGCCGCTCCATCCTCGGGCGACCGAGATGTGGTGTCCCCGAAGGCTGTAGATCCCGCAGATAACGCAGTAATGCGCCAGCCGCGCTGATCGCCACGTTGTCCGAGTCTTCGATGCCGAAAGCTTCGAGAGATCCGACATGGAAATGCTGGAGCAATTGATCTCGCGCCAGTCCGGCGTCGAACTCCCAGGCTTCGCGCTCCGTTACCATCGGGCCTTCTTCGCCGATTGGACCTTTCAGCGTGCGCCCAAACTCCTCACCCCGCGCGATGATTATTTCACGCGGAGTAAATCGCGCCAGTGCTGCATCGAGATCGTCAGTAGCAACGATCGATAGACGCAGCTCGCCAGTCGACAGGTCGGTGCAGCTGACGCCGACGGTATCTCCGGAGCGATGCAGCGCACACAGGTAGTTATTGCGCGCACCGTCGAGCAGATCGTCGGCGAACGCCGCACCAGGCGTTATGGTCTCGATCACTTCGCGCTTGACGAGCCCCTTCGCCAACTTCGGATCTTCGATCTGTTCACAGATTGAGACGCGAAAACCTTGTTGGACCAGGCGTTTCAGATATTCGCCCGCAGCTTTTACTGGTACGCCGGCCAGAGGAACTTCGCTGGCTCCGCCGTTATTTCGCGAAGTTAGGGTGAGGCCAAGCGTTCTCGAGGCGACCTCTGCGTCCTCGTAGAACATCTCGTAGAAATCACCCATTCGGAAGAACAAGATCGCGTCCTGATGCCGCGCCTTGATCTCCCGATATTGCTGCATCAACGGAGTTGATGCGTCCCGACTCACCGCTCCGGCGCCCGCACTACAAATCCACTTAGCTGCTTTGTCTTCATCTCATGTAACTTACTCTCTGCGGCGCGTTCGCTCGCATAACGGCCGACGCGGACACGGAACCAGTCAGGTGATACGTCGACGCGCGCCTCATAGCCCCGCTTTTTCAGGCTTTCGGTGAGCTTGTCTGCATCAGCCCGTGTTTTGTACGCTGCGATCTGAACGGAATATTCGGACTTCGCGGTGACGGCCGCTTTTTTTACTACTGGCTGTGCGGACGAAACACTCGCGGGCGCCGTCATTGGAGCTCTCGCTGGATCCACGATACTCGGCTTCGCATCGTTGGCTTCAGGCGGTGGCACCGGTCGCTTTGTCCCCACGGGAGGTTTCATTTTCACCGTGGGTTTTGTTTCGACCGGTGGCTTGCTCGGCTCCGCCACTGTGGTCTGTACCGGCGGACTTTCTACCGCAGTCTTCGTCTCAACAGCTGCCTGAGTTTGGCCAATTGCCTGCGCGTTGACCCGCCCGGAGTCAGGCGAGGTCGTGGCCGGCCGCGAAGCGGTAACAGCGGTAACAGCGGTAACAGCGGTAACAGCGGTAACAGCGGTAACAGCGGTAACAGCTGCTGCACTGGGCAATGGGCAACGCTGTCCCTGATATTGAATCTGGTTTCGAAGTTCTATTTCGGTTGAATCGAGCTTGGCCAGTGCGCTGCCGTTCGCCGCACATCCATTCACAATGTCGTTTTTTTCGAAAAACACCCGCGCAATCCAGTAGTTCGCCCGTGCAAGCGACTTGCTGCTTGGGTAGTCCCGCGGGATACGCTGCAAATGACCGAGCGCCGCATCACGATCGCCGCGGGCGAGCTCGAGCTGAGCCAAACGGAGCAATGCATCGGGCGCTTGCGGTGTCAGCGGATAGTCGACGACGATGTGCTTATAATCGCTCTCGGCGTCGGCCGCGCTGGCGGCGAGACTTGCGCGCCAGAATAGAGCCTGCGGATACAGCGGCGCTGATGGAGGTGTCGCAGCGATCATAGAATCAATTAGTGCTCGGCCCGCCGCACCGTTCCCATCACTCACCAACGCCTGCGCCCTGGTGAACACAGGATCGGTCGGACGCGCGCCGGTCTGCGCTGCCAGGCCGGAGCCGACGAATATTAGAGCAACACCCGAAAGAATTTTCCATCGAAACATCTCACTGCTCTCCCATTCACGCTGCGGCGCTGCGCGGCTGCTCTGCGCAAAGACTGAGCACCAGCGTTGACAGCAATTGTTCTTCTGACGAGACCCGACTCTCCTTGAGTGCGATATCGGTCTCGAGCAGCGAATCGAGCGCTCGGTCGAGCGACTCGCGACTCCAGCGGTCAGCTGCGCGCGCCCAGACGGCGGTGGCCGATCCCCACGGCCGGCCTGTGAACGCGCCGGTCTCTCGGAGGAGATCGAAATACTCCTGATTGAGCCGACCCCTCGATAAACCCTCATCGAGTTTTGCCCGCCCCCACGAAATTGCGAGCATCTGTGTCGACAATGCCATGACGACTGAGACAGCCGTTGTTTTCGGCTGCGCGAGAATATGGGGAATTAGCTCCAGCGCGCGCGCAACGTTCCTCTCCGCCACCGCATCCAGCAGATCAGATTGTGTCTCTCCACGCCGCACGCCTACTACGGCACCGACATCATCCTCGGCGATTTCGGCAGACCGACCTGCCACGTAGCTCGCCAGCTTATCCAGCTCACCTGCCAACTGGTACAAGTCGTTCCCGACTGCCGCTTGCAGTAGTTCCGACGCACTACTTGTGATCGTGACGCTGTGTGCGGTTATCGCATGATGCGCAATCCACTTCGGGATTCTATCGCCAGAGAGGGCGTCAAAGGACAGCGAAGTACTCAGACTGGAGAGCGCGTTATCCTCCTTTGCTCCCGCAGACACCTGCATGATCAGAAGTAGATCCGGTGCCGCGGACTTGAGATAGCCTTCCAGTACCTTATGCGCGTCTTTCCGCAGACCACCTACATCACGAAGAGCGATCACCCTACGCTCTGCCATCATCGGTGGTGTACCGAGCAGAACGCCAAGCGACTCCGGATCTAGCTCACCGGCTCGCCGGATATCAAGATTGAAATCTGCAGCTACAGGATCCAGCGCAGCCTCGATCAACTGCCTGATCGCATCTTCCTTCTGAAATTCATCCTCGCCGGTGATGTAATACGCATGGTCGAAAGACCTGCTTTTTATTGCATCACGAAGTGTTTTCAAAGAAGACGGCGGCATGCCCCAAATATATGAGTGCTAGAGGGGACTGCCGATGCGCGCCTGACTACCGCGTGTAGTTCGTGAGCTCGAGCTTTGAGTGCGCGAAACGAACTGGGACTTGTTCCGCGAAGAGCGCCACGGGCCAGATGGTTAAGCCGGCGGATACCGAGGCAACGATTGCCGGGGCCGAAGTGGTGATCGGAGTGAGCTCGGGTTCCGGGACTGTCGCGACCACTGGGGGAAGGAGAATGTCGCGCGGAGCGACCGGCTGGTTGAACAGCGTAGTCCCGATGTAGCCGAGCATTACTGCGCTTGCGAGGGCAGCCGCGATTGCTCCCCGTCTCATGCTGTGCTGTGTCATCGCCAGCTGATCTTCCTGGCAGCTTTTGAGGCGGGCTTCGAGTCGCGAGGAGAAATCTGGAGAAGGCTCGATCGACGGAAGATTTCTAAAGAGTAGCAAGGCCCGCCGGATTTTCGCGTCCTGCTTCGCACAGCTCTCGCATTCAGCGATATGTCGCTGCATGCGAACGAGCTCGATACCGGCGAGCGTATCGTCGACGAAGGCTAGATGCTGCTCACAAAAGTCGCGACAATCCATGTAGATAGGTTGAGGGTTCGATAACAGGTACCCATTAACATGGGGCCTGTTCCCGAACCGTCAGCCCTAATCTACGTATGGTGCAATGATTTCCGCGAACGAGTTTCTGGCCCTATTCAGCCGGGACTTAACCGTGCCGAGATTACAATCGGTGATTTCAGCAATCTCTTCGTAAGACTTTCCTTCGAGCTCCCTCAGGATGAAAACATTTCTGTGATGCTCGGGAAGCTTTGCAACACTCTCTTCGACGATTTCTCTTAGATGGCGCTTCCGATACATGTCGTCGGGACGCGAGGTCGTGTCTTCGAATTGAAGCGGCCTATCTTCATCCTGCGAATTCTTCTGAACAGTCTGGAAGAGAACCAGCGGATTGCGCGACCGGTTTCTCAGCTCGTTCTTGGCCAGGTTCGAGGCAATAGTATAGACCCAGGTCGAGAACTTCTTTGACCGGTCGAAGCGATGCAGATGGCGGTACACGCGAATAAAGACTTCCTGTACCAGATCTTCCGCTTTTTCACGATCACCGATGGTGCGGTATACGAAGTTGAGGAGTCGTGTCTGATAACGGGTCACCAGCTCCGAGAAGGCACGCTCTTCTCCACCAAGAAACGCGGTGACGACGGCTGAGTCATCCATCGCCTGCAGGCGTTCCCTGACGGTCGGAACCTCAACCGATACTGCTTGCTTACGGACGATGTCAGCCATTCTGCTCTCCTTTATATAAGAGACTACGCACACCACTGATTTGTGCACACATCTCCGAACTGGAACTTTTACGTTTACTATCAGTGCACGCCTTGTGCCCGGTCTTCCGCAGGACTAACTCCTTGGCCATCAACAACTTATGGACTTCGACAAAGGCCTGAGCTTGTCCAGATTCCGCCAAGCTGTCCTAATTACATGACAGCATTAGCGTCTTTGGATGATTAGACGCCAATTTGGCCTGAAGGGTTAACGACTCAGCCGAAACCCTGCCGCGAATAAGAGGGCGATCACCGTTTTGCCGTCCTGGATTTCCCCCGCTTGAATCTTTTCAAGCGCTCGAAACAACGGCATAGGCTGGGGTTCCAGAAACTCATCCGCCTCATGGTTAGTCTCGCCGGCGGTCAAACCCGTTGCCATGAAGAGGTGAATCCTTTCATCGGTGAAGCCGGGTGTTGTGTAGATGGTGGTGAGAAATTCGACTTGGTCAGCCGTGCAGCCGGTCTCCTCCTTTAACTCGCGCGCTGCGCAGTGCTTGGGATCTTCCCCAGCATCCAGTCGACCCGCGGGTACTTCGAGCATGTACCCGCCAGCCGCATAACGGTATTGGCGAATGAGAAGCACCTGCGGATCGTCACTATTCGGATCACTGAGGAATGGAACGACTGCGCTCGCACCTGGATGCCGAATCATTTCCAGCTCACCGACCGACCCGTCCGGATAACGCACGCCGTCGACATCGAGCGACACGATGCGACCCGTATAGACGCGACTTGATTTGACGCGGCCCGGCTTTACCGGCTCAGTCATTCTGAGCTGCGTGGACCCGGAGCTCCCCGAAACCAAGCTGAGAGATCGAATCCTTTATTGCCGCTGCATCTCCCACGATGACGGTTTGCAGCTGGTCCGGATGAAGATGATTGCGCGCGGCTCGCAATACATCATCCGTGGTCACTTCTCGCACGCGCGTCCTATACGTGTCGTAGTAGTCGGTGTTAAGCGCGTAGATGACCAGGTTAGCTAACGCGGATGCGATCGCCTGTGTCGTCTCGTAGCGAATCGGGAACACGCCGTCGAGATAGTCTCGGGCGAGTGACAACTCTTCCTCTGAAATCCTGTCAGCCCTGATTCGCTCGATCTCGGAGAAAATCTCCCGCAAGGCTGGCGCAGTAACTTCGCTTTGAACTGCGGTCGCCACCACAAAAGGGCCCGGTCCACGACGCCAGTCAAAGGAAGATGAGGCACCATAAGTGTAACCGTGCTCCTCGCGCAGATTCATGTTAATGCGTGAGCCAAACAAGCCACCGAGCACGGCATTCATCACCATTGTCGGGAAAAAGTCGGGATGCTTTCGCGACAATCCGAGATGACCCACCCGAAGTTCCGACTGCGGCGCATCGAGTTTGTTGACGATGTTCACCGCTCGCCCATTCGTCCTTGGTGAAGCAATTAGAGCCCGACCCTGACCGACCCCGGAAGTCCACCGGCCAAACGCTTTCGAGACGAGATTCCGGGCCATCAGCGGAGTGATTGCGCCCGCGACTACCACGGTAGTCGCACCGACACGATAGTGGCTGCGGAAAAAACTGTCGACATCTGCGCGCGACAATCCAGCCACACTCTCCGCCGTCCCACCGTCCGATGTCGCATACCTTGACTCGGGCGCATAGAGAAATTCTGAAAACTTCTCATCTGCCAGGCCTCGTGGCTCTGTCTCCAGTTGCAGAATTTCAGCGAGGCGTTCCGCTTTGAGCCTTTCGATCTCACGCTCAGGAAAAGCGGGAATGCTGATCGCCTCACCAAGGAGTGCGGTTGCCTCTTCAAGGCGATCGGCGAGTACAGTCAGCTTAACGACTGCGCTGTCCCACCCCGCAGCGGATTCAACCGCTGTTCCCAGACGCTCGAATCGCTCATTCAGCTGCGCTCCGTCGAATTCGCGCGTTCCCTCGAGCAGCGCGTCCGCAGTTAGAGCCGCCAGACCTTCCTTCCCGGATGGATCGATAGTCGATCCGGCATCGATGACAATTAAAACGGTCACCAATGGCAGTTTTTCAACCGGCGCCACGACCAATCGCAGACCGCTTGGCAGAACTTCTTGCGTGAAGCTGGGGAACCGATACTCGCGAGGTGCGGATGGTTTAGGCCGAACGGCAGTGACCATCAGCCCGCACTCACCGCTGCAGCGAGCATCGGCTCCGACTCGACACCATCGCGTGGGACATACATCAGGCTTGCACGATTCTCCGGGCCCAGCCTCTCGGCGATCAGCGCATTGACACGGTCCGCATTGACCGCGCGATATGCAGCAGCTTGCTCGTTGATCAACTGCGGTTTCCGGAAATAGGTCGCGAACATCGACAGCCTGTCCGCGCGCTCACCGGCGGACTGAAGCGAGGAAACCAGGTCAGTTTCAATCAGCGCTATCGCGCGGTCTACCTCGAGCTGAGTTACACCCTCGCTATATACGAGGTCGATTTCGCGCTCGACCTCTTCTTCCAATTGAGAGGGGCCGATCTCGGGTCGCGCCGTTACGTCGACGACAAGCAAATCATTGCCTTTCGCCAGATCGAAGGTATACGAACCTGCGTCGGATGCGATTTGCCGATCGCGCACAAGCGAGCGGTGTAACCTGCTTCCTTTCCTAAGGCCGAGTATCGCCGAGGTGACGCTCGCTGTGTAGTACTCCACGCTTCCGTACACGGGCGACCGGAAAGCGAGGAAAAGTCGCGACACGCTCACATTGTCGGAAACTACTTCCCGGCCTGGTCTGCCGAATACTGCCGGAAGATGCATCGGCGGCAGTGGTGGTTTGCCTTTCCCTTTGGGAATTGGCGCGAAGTATTGGGCAATCAATCGCCGGGCTTCCGCCGATTCGAAGTCTCCGGCAATGGAGAGTACGGCGTTATCAGGTGTGTAGTACGTGGCGAAAAACTGCGCGATATCATCAAGCGATGCTTCGGACAGATCCTCCATAGAGCCGATCAACGAGTGATGGAATGGATGCGATCTTGGAAAGACGAGCTCCTGCAGCTTCTCGAGCATCGTTCCGTAGGGCTGGTTGTCGACCGCCCAACGTCGCTCATTCTTTACGACGTCGCGCTGGGTATCGAGCTTTTCCTGCGTCATCGCCGGTAGCAGATCACCCATCCGATCAGCTTCGAGCCAAAGAGCTAACGCCAGCTGATGCGAAGGAACCGTTTCGTAGTAGTTAGTTCTCTCGAGCCACGTCGATCCATTGAGAGTCCCACCAGCACGCTGAATGAGCTCGAAGTGTTCGTTCGAGCCGACATGCGCTGAACCCTGAAACAGCATGTGTTCGAACAAATGCGCGAATCCAGTGCGCCCTGCGCGCTCGTTCGCCGAGCCGACGTGATACCAGAGATTCACTGCGACGATCGGAGCTGTGTGATCTTCTGACAACGTAACGAACAGTCCGTTGTCTAGCTCGTACGTTTCTATCGGAATTCGCATTGTCGTAAATTGCCCGCCATGCAAAGTCTCTGGAACCCCCTCGTTTTTAGATGACTGCTGCTCTCTTCGCTGTTGCACTTCTGATCGGCTCTATTCTGCTGTTGTGGCGATCACAGGAGCGCATCCTGTTCCAGCCACGGCCTTTGGAAGAAGATGCACCGGAGACCGGCCGAATCAGTTACGAAACCGTCGATGGACAACAGCTATCGGGTTACCTGATCGGCGACCCGCGTCACGCTCCGGGCGTGCTGATCTGCTTTCATGGTAACGCCGACCTATCCGTATGGCAGATCGACTGGGCACGTACAATCGAAAGACGAACTGGTTGCGCTGTATTCCTGGCTGAGTACCGAGGCTACATGTCGCTCGGCGGCAGGCCAACGTATGCCACATCCAAGCTCGACGCGCGCGCGGCTTACGACCACATGAGAATTGCTTATGGCGTAGATCTCACTCGGGTGGCGTACTTTGGACATTCGCTCGGCAGCGGTATCGCAGCAGAGCTGGCCGAAATTCATCCTCCGCGATCGTTGTTGCTTCAGTCGCCTTTCACGACCGCGCAGGCAATGGCGAGACTGATCGTATGGCCTCCAATCACCTATATCTGGAAGCTTTTCTCGCGAATTCATTTCGACACTACAGCAATCGTGTCTGAGATCGACACCCCCGTTTGTGTCGCTCATGGCAAGCATGACCGGATCGTACCTTTCAGAATGGGGATGGAAGTCTACGAACGCGCGAAACGCAAAGGTGCGCTGCTCGTGGTCGATCGCGGGGGACACAGTGATCTTCCCCAGGTGGCGGGAGAAGACTATTGGCGTTGGGTTAGCGACAGCTTACAGCCATTGCTTGTCGCCGATAAAACAAAACGGGCGTGATTCGTCACACCCGTTCTGCTTCATCTTCCCCGTTCCCGCGTCTACTGAATCGGCTGACCGCTGATGTCACGAATGGTAATCGGACCTACGTTCGTCGACTTGAGCGCTTGCTCGATTGTCTTGCGATCTCCAACGATCACGATCGCCAGAGATGACGGGTTGATGTACTGCTGCGCCACTCGATTCACGTCAGCTTGAGTTACGGCTTCGACATTTTGCACATACGTATTGTAGTAATCGAGCGGCAAGTTATAGAGCGCTACAGGCACGAGCGCAGCCGCTATATCACGCGTCGTTTCGAAGTTCTCTGGAAGCTGCAGTTGCAAGTACCGTTTGGCACGGGACAGCTCGTCGGCTGGAATTGTCTGGCGAATGTTGTTCAACTCCTTCAGGAATTCGATCAGCGCGGAGTCGGATTTCGCAGACACGATCTCGGCCGACGCGGTGAACGGACCCGCTGCGCGTCGCATGTCGAAGCGTGAGCCGGCACCGTAAGTGTAGCCCCTCGCTTCCCGCAAATTCTGGTTGAGTCGGCTCGAGAACGACCCGCCAAGGATGGTGTTCATGACCGTCAACGCGAAATAATCCTTTGTCGAACGGGGTACTCCGACAGACCCGATTCGGAAAGACGACTGCGCCGCACCCGGCTTGTCGATCAGATAGATCATAGTGCCACCTACCTTTGGCGGCTCAGCATAATTGAGCGGCGTCACGTTGCCGCGCTGCCAGCTTCCGAACAGAGAATTGATTTTCTGCTCGACCTGCGCCGGATTTACATCGCCAACGACTATCATCGTTGCGTTATTCGGCTTGAAGTTCGTTTGGTAATAGGATTGGAGATCCGCGGTGCTGAGGCTGGTTACCGATGTCTCTGTCCCAATCAGCGGTGCGCCATAGGGGTGTCCGGCACCATATAGAATTGCGGGAAACGCCGTGTTGGCAATCGCCGGCCCCTGGTCCCGCAGCTGAAGCAGTTCGGTCAGTCTGTTTTTCTTGATGCGATCGAACTCGTTGGCAGGAAAAGATGGATTCAGTGCAACATCCGCGAACAGCGCTAGAGCGCTGTCCAGCTGCGCTGTTGGCGTGTGAAGGGAAAGAGTCGTCGATTCCCAACTGGCCTGCGGGAACAAGCTGATTCCGAGAAATGAGCTCTGATCGGCGATGTCGAGACTCTTTCTGGTCGCCGTACCCTCGCGCAGCATCTGAGCGGTCAGATTGGCAACGCCGCCCTTTCCACCTGGATCGGCAGTTCCACCGCTGCCAATCACCAGCGTGAAATCAGCAAGCGGCAATTCGTGCTGTTCGACAATCATCAGCTTCAACCCGTTCGGTAGTTCTCGGGTGATGATTGGCGGTAGCGACACCCTCGGCGGAGGACCTAGCTCGGGTGGTTTGGTTCGATCGAAAGTCCCTTGAGGCAAAAGCGGTAAAGCGATTAGAGGCAATGCCGCGATGGCGACAACTATGGAGTGCTTCATCGATCGCCTCCAGCGCCAGCTGCGGAAGTAAGCATCATCTCTCTCTTTCCCTCTGGGACTACGGTAAGAACAATTTTCGGCTTGCCGAGATAAGTCCGCGCTACACGCTGGATATCCGCAGCCGTTACGCGGTTATAGCGAGCGACATCCTGCTGCACAAAATCGGGGTTGCCGACAAAGTAGTTGTAATTGTTCAGAATTTCGGCCTTGCCCAGAACGCTGGACAGCTCGTCCAGGAACCCGGATTTGTAAACGTTTTGTGCCCGCTGCAGCTCGCGCTGGGTAACGCCGTTGCCGATTATGTTCGCGATTTCATCGCGAACTACCTTGTCGATATCTGCGACCTTCTGGCCTGGCTTCGGAGTCACAGTTACCCTGAACAATCCATCGAGCCGTGAGCCATTCTCGAAGGCGCTGACGCTTTGTGCCGTCTGCAGCTCGTAAACGAGCTTCTTATAAAGGCGCGAGTTCTTGTCGTTTGCGAGAATCTGCGCCAGTAGATCCAGCGCAGCATCATCCGGTGCGAAGTTCTTGACTGAGTGCCACGTGTAATACACACGTGGCAGCTGGACCTTGTCCTCCAGGACGAGAAACGTGTCACGAGGAATCGTCACAGCCGGCACGGTCGTGCGACGATTGACTGCAGGTCCACGCGGAATATCCCCGAAGTACTGTTGTACGAGTTTTTTGACTGTCGCCGGATCAAAATCCCCAGCGATGGCAATCGTGGCGTTGTTTGGAGCGTAGTACGTCTTGAAGAAGTTCTGCACATCGGTGAGTGACGCAGCACTCAGATCCGCCATCGATCCGATAACGGGCCATGAGTAGGGGTGGGCCTTTGGATAAAGCGCCGCCAGAATCGTCTCGCTCGCTCTTCCATACGGCACATTGTCGACACGCTGCCGGCGTTCGTTCTTCACCACGTCCCGTTGGAGATTCACCTTCGGCAAATCCATTGTCGGCAGTAGAAATCCCATGCGATCGGCGTCCAGCCACAGGGCCAGGGGGAGGGCGTTGGACGGAAGCGTCTCGTAATAGTTGGTGCGGTCCTCGGTCGTCGACCCGTTGTTATTGGCACCGGCTGCTTCCAGCATTTGGTCAAACGCTCCGACCGGCACGTGCTGCGAGCCCATGAACATGATGTGCTCGAACAGGTGCGCGAAGCCTGTGCGGCCGGGTAGTTCATCACCCGAGCCGACGTGATACCAGGTATCGACGGCAACGATTGGAGTGGAATGGTCTTCGTGCAGGATTACCTCGAGACCATTGGCGAGCTTGTACTTTTCGAACGGGATTCGCGGTATGGCCTGAGCGCTGAGTGGCGCGGCCAACGCCGTCAGCGCCATTAAGTAGCTTAGCGCGACTAAAGTTGGACTTTTCCTCACTTTCTCCTCGGAAGAACGGTAGCCTGCGCGATTAGACACGCCGAAGCTGCGAATGGCTTGATCACATTTTCCGCTCGAAGAAGAACGCGAGCGGAGCCTTGATCGACTCGCTAAAGATATACTTCCAGCGCTGTTCACGGTTTGGCTCGATCGGACTCGTGCGCGTCGGAGATGTATAGGGTATAAACCCGAACCGCCGCGCCAGAATCCGCAGCCTCAACATGTGAAACGGGTCGCTGACCAGCAGTGCCGACTGCAGACCGCGCGCTTCGAGCATTCCAGCTACCGCACGCATCGACTCACTGGTCGTTCTACCTTCCGTCTCCATCAGGATGACGGTGTCCGGCACCCCGTGTTTGATCGCGTATGTTCGCCCCACCGCAGCTTCGCTGGTGGTATCCCGTTCTCCGGTCCCGCCCGTCAGGATCAGTAGTTGACCCAGGTGCTTATGCCAAAGGTCCAACGCATGATCCAGCCTCGCGCGCAAAACGGGCGACGGCTTGCCCGCATATTGGGCCGCTCCGAGCACGACGATCGCACTGGCCGGGCGCGCTTCGTCGCGTGAGCTCCACACCATTACGGCAGCGGCCGAAATCAGCCAGAACGCGAACGCCGTCAGGACGAGAATCGTGAGAATTCGTCTGACGATTGTGAGTGCGCGCTTTGCCTTTGCCGATCGCTTCACCCGTGGAAGCTACGCTAGAAACTGCGCGTGGTGTGAGGTTCGGGACACTCGACGCTGTATCCATGCGCGACGAGTGCCGTCTTGAACTCGTCCTGCACCGGTGCCTCCCCATGCACCAGCCAGACCGGTCCGAGGCGCGGTGATTTCTCCTTTACTCGAGCAAGCCAGGCGATCATCTCCGTACGATCCGCGTGAGCGCTGTAGCCGTCGATTACCTCGACGTGAGCGTGAAGCGCTACATCGTCTCCGAATATGTGCAGTATCGGCTGTCGCTCGACGACCCGTCGGCCAAGAGTGTGCTCTGCCTGAAATCCCACCACCAGAATCGTGTTGCGGGGATCGCTCGCACCTTGCGCGAGGTGATGCAGAATTCGTCCGTTCTCCATCATCCCGGACGCAGCGATGATGATCATGGGCCCGTGAGCGCGAGACAGCGCCTTGGATTCTTCGACGTCACGAGTGTAATGCAACAGCTCGAAGCGGAAGAGTTCCTTCGCCTTCTGCACCATTTCCTCAGAGTGATCGAATGCCTCGGGGTGCATCTCGAACACGGTCGTCGTATCGATCGCCAGCGGACTATCGACATAGATCGGAATCGCAGGAATTGCTCCTTCGCGCACCAGACCGTGCAGCGTGTAGATCATCTCCTGCGTTCTCCCGACTGCAAATGCCGGTATCAGCACACGGCCGCCTCGAGCCGCGGTGTCGCGAACGACTTGCGCCAGCTGGGTCCGCGCTCCCTCAACGGATTCATGGTCACGGTTTCCGTAGGTTGATTCCATGATCAGCGCGTCCGCGCCTTCCGGAGGGGTCGGATCCCGTACGATCGCCAGTCCGCTGCGCCCTATATCACCCGAGAAAACCAGCCTTTTCGTTTCCCCGTTTTCGGTGCAATCGAGTTCGACTGACGCCGAGCCAAGAATGTGGCCGGCATCGACGTACGTGGCTCTGACTCCCGGAACTACATCGAATGGGCGGTTGTAGGGGACACCAACCATCAGATCCATGGTTCGCACCGCGTGGCGCATCCCGTAGAGCGGCTCGATGAAATCTTTTCTTCGTTTTGCTAGAAACTCCGCATCTTTTTCCTGAATGTGTGCGGAGTCAGCCAACATCACCGCCGAGAGATCACGTGTAGCGGAGGTTGCCCAGATCGTTTTGGAGTATCCTTCAGCGATCAGGAACGGAAGGCGGCCCGAGTGATCGATGTGCGCATGAGAGAGAACGACAGCATCCAGCTTCTCGATCGGAAGTGGAAGTTGGCGATTCTTCTCTGCCGTTTCCTGCCGCCTTCCCTGGAACATGCCGCAGTCGAGAGCGACAGTGTAGCCGTTGACGTGAAGGAGATGACAGGAGCCAGTGACTTCGCGGGCGGCTCCGACGAACGTTATCTCCAATCCGCTATCCTTCTCCTACTGCATCACGCTGAAAGAGCAGGGTCACTCGCTGCTCATCCTGCGACATGAGAGCAGGCTCCCACCCACCTCTACTTCTCTCGTTGAGTAGGTCGGTGAGCGTATCCTCATCCTCGCGGGTGTGGCGAGTGAGCTTGACGACCACAGCCTGGTATTCTTTCATCGGAAAATGGAGATTTGAGCCGGTGACTATCTACAGTTTCAGTGCCGGATTTCTGGGGCGGGAATGATAGAGCGCGTAAAGGAATTCCCTTCGCTGACTATTATCCGGCATCCACTCGTTCAGCACAAGCTGACGATTCTGCGTGATCAACAGACAGATACGAAGCGCTTCAAGGAGCTCGTCGACGAGATAGCAATGCTGATGGCTTACGAAGCGACGAGCGAGCTGCCGCTCGACCCTCGAGAAGTCATAACTCCTCTCGAAACAGCCACCGGCTGGCATATCAGCGGCAAGAAACTCACTCTGGTTCCCATCCTGCGCGCTGGCCTGGGGATGGTCGAAGGAATTCTTCGCCTCGTACCTTCGGCTCGCGTCGGTCACATTGGACTCTATCGCGACCATGGAACCCTGCAACCCGTCGACTACTACTTTAAAGTCCCGGGCGATACCTCCGAGCGCGATTTCTTTCTGCTCGATCCGATGCTGGCGACTGGAGGAAGTGCAGCAGCCGCCGTGTCGTCACTCAAACGCGCTGGCGCGACACGAATTCGCTTTCTCTGTCTGGTCGCCGCACCTGAGGGCGTCCGTCGGCTCAGCAGCACACACCCTGACGTCCAGATTTACTGCGCTGCTCTCGACCGACAGCTGAATCAGCAGGGGTACATTCTGCCCGGACTCGGCGACGCGGGCGATCGGTTATTTGGAACGCGGTAGGATCAGCCGAACCACTCGCGCGGGTTCAACCTCTGCTGCTCGGCAGCGTCTATCACCCATTGCTGGCTCTGACTGTCGGTGATCTCGCCGGCCACCGAGTCGAACCAGAAGCTCGACTTCTTCAGATCACCCACGCGCCGCCAAAGCTCACCGACCAAGTAGGTAAGAATCGCTCGCTCTTCGCGCGGAACCCCGTCATAGGTCTTCAAGGCTTCCTCGAACATCCACGCTGACTGCCGTCGGAAATATCGTTCGGCCTCGATATCCCCTTCATCCACGCAGCACCAGGCAGCACGCAATAGAAGATCGGCAATGTGCCGCGGGTCCATCCCCTGCCACTGAGCAACCTTTGCGGCGGCTTCGTATTTCTCTGAGCCGCAAAGAAGCGACGGACGTAGCGGAGTGAGCTCCTGGAAGACGTGTTGCTTGAGAGAGGGACTGACATCAGCGCCGGGCGTGAAATCCGACTCGCCACCCGAAAAGCCACACTCGCCGCACATATGAATCAGGTATGCGAGCGGCTGAGTTCCCGCCGCACGCTCATGGAAGTCAGTGCGCTTTCCCCCGAACGCGTTTGTAGAAACGACGCTCTGGGATTTGAATTCATTGTCACACACGGGACAACGAAGATCGATTTGACGTAGCGTTGTCATGGCTACTCCCCCCTCTCTCCAGGCCTTCGGGAAACAGTAGAGGGAATATTTGTGCCATTCCTCAGAAAGGCGTACTGGCGGGTTGGAAAAAGCAGCCCACTACTTGGGAAAAGTCTGGCAAAGCTCTGAACAAATCGCGCTCAGTTTGGAAATCGTAGTGAAGACTGCCTTGTTGAGAATTTCTGTCGATTGTATCTTCTCGCATCGCAAAACCCGCGACTGGTTCTCCCAACCCGCGACCTGGTCGTTGATGCTCATCAACCTACTGCCTGACTTCTTCGCAGTTCACAACAGTACAGACCGTGTCGCCGCCTATCTCCGCTACTTCGAAACTCACCGTCGCTACCTAGAAGCCTACTGGCACAACTACGTCCTCGATCCGGCGGGGCCGCATTTCCAGGAAGTCGTTAGATCTGCCGCACTTGCGAGCCGTGTAGACCTTCGCACAATGCTGGAGAGAATTGACGTCGTCTCTCTCGCACGAAACACCGAAGAGCAGTGTCGCACCCTGCTCGAAGCAGACACCGACATAGACGTTTTGTTGATGGTCGGCGTGGGTGCCGCGAACGCCGGCGAGCTGGTCGTTGACGGGAAGGGTGTCGCTTTTGTTTGCCTGGAGCATTTCACTAGCGTAACGAATCCCGAGACCCAGGGACTCGGTCTCGATCCTGAGCTGATTCCACTATGGCTCGCTCACGAGATAGCACATGCGGTGCGCTACACGTCTCCGACGAGTCGCAGCGAGCTAAAGCAGTTGATCGACGATGCCGGCGGCTACTACTCGTACTGGGAAACAGGACGGCGCGCTTCGCTCCGCGAGCTGGTCATCAACGAGGGTTTGGCTACTATTACCTCGCGCGCCATCAGCCCCGGCCATGCGGCTTGGGAGTATTACGGGTACACCCGCCGAGAGTACGCCACTGTTCGCGAACTGGAGCCGGTTATAACCCGAGCTTTGACCAACGATCTCGACCGAGCCGGACTCGGATTACGCTTGCGATACTTATCAGGCGGCATGAGTGACGACGCACGAACCGTCGACCGTCACGTTTTCCCTGAACGGAGTGGGTATTTCGTCGGAACGAAGATGGTCGAGCCAGCCGTCACCACTCGCGGGCTTCCCTGGGCGATCCGAGCCGGTGCCGGTGAAATCACCTCGATCGCAAGTTCTACCGCCGCCTCAGCGTAGCGCTACTTCCCCACACAAAACGAACTGAACACCCGGTCGAGAATATCCTCGACATCGACTGCGCCCACCAGTTCCTCGAGCATTGTGATCGCGGTACGCAGATGAACTGCCGCGATCGTCGCGGGAAACTTGTCGCCCGTCCAGATCCGATGAAATTCGGAGATCTCGGAGAGGGCCAGCTCGAGCGCATGCCGGTGGCGTGCCGTCGTCAGTAACGGGGTCCCAGCTGCTCGCGGTCCGCAGTGCTCATCTACCACCGACTCGATCTGTGACAGCAGTCGTGGCAGCCCGAAACCGCTCTCGGCACTGACCGACAGTGTGCCGGACGTTTGGTTGCCATTTGATACTAAATCTGCCTTCATGAGCAGGGGAATGATCGTCGCCTGGGTACGCGGGCTAACCAGCGCGACCGTTGCATCCAGATCACTGGGAGTTTCCGCACAGGCCAACACCACCTCCGCAGCACTTAGGTAACGCTCGCTCACTTCAATCCCGAGGCGCTCGATTCGATCCGTCGTATCACGCAGACCGGCGGTATCGACCAGGCGCAACGGCCACCTCCCGCCATCGATCACCGCTTCGAGCGCATCGCGTGTCGTTCCCGCAATCTCCGTCACAATTGCTCTCGACTTGCCAAGCAGCGCGTTGAACAGAGAAGACTTTCCGACATTCGGCGGTCCAGCAATGACGACGATCGCGCCTGCGCGAACGATTTCACCGGCTGGAACTGTCGCAAGCAGCCCACGGAGCGCTTCTAGAACTGTTTTTATCGCCCTCTCGATGCGATCGCGGGGAATCGGTCCATCGTCCTCCTCCGGAAAGTCGACATCGTAGGCAATCAGCGCCTCTAGATCGAGCAACTGATTCCGGAGCGCGGTCAGACGTCGTGACAGCCCGCCATCAAGCTGTGCCAGGGCAGCGTCCTGCATTGCCCGCGAGTTGGCGTCGATCAAATCACCAATTGCTTCAGCCTGAAGCAGATCCAGCTTGCCGTTGAGGACCGCACGTCGTGTGAATTCGCCAGCTGTTGCCTGTCGAGCGCCCGAGCTCGTGAGCGTTGCTACGACCGAAGTTGGGACTACGTAACCGCCGTGCGTCGAGATCTCGACAATATCCTCCCCGGTGTAGGAGTGGGGAGCTGGAAACGCCGTGATGAGCACTTCATCGAGTCGCTTCTCACCATCGAAGAAGGCAGAGAGATGAGCGACACGCGGCTGCTGCTGCCAATTCCGGACATGCTTACTGGCAATCGAAAACGCGTTTGGTCCGCTCAGGCGGATTACAGCAATTGCTCCTCGACCGGGTGGGCTGGCGATCGCTACGATGGTATCGTCGACCAACAGCCCCCGATCATCCACCCGACTCACGCCGCCGTGGGAAGCACAAACGTCGTTCCAGGCTCCAGAATCTTCACCGCGGGGTGCAGGGGGTGATCCTGAAGTGTGGCACGCAGTCGATCGATCGCGTCAAAGGCTGTCGACGTGACGTGGTTGAACGTGCCCCAGTGATAAGGAATGAAGTACCTGGCTTTCAGCCGCTCGAACAACGTGAGTGCGTCGTTGCTCGTCAGGTGTCCTTTTCGGAATCCAGGTTTCCACCATGGTGCGTGCCCGATCGGCAACAACGCAAGATCCAGGTTCCGACCCTCGTCGAGAAGCTGCCTTTCCACCATATGCGTAGTATCGGTTTTCAGCGCCGTATCTCCGGCGAAGAAACACGAAACCTTATTAGTATCGAGTAGATACATATTTGTTGCGCTTCGCCAGCGGTCTACTCCATACCGGTTGCCTTTATGCGTCGCAGACGCAGCGTGGATGTGCAGATCTCCCAAAGTCTCTTTTGATCCCGGATCGACGGGTACCGCGTGTTTATAGCCTTGCTTGCTCAGCCACTTTGCTACCGCTGGAGGTGCGAAGAGCGGAATATCCGACTGCAGCGAATCGAGAGACTTGAAGGACAGGTGGTCGGCGTGCGCATGTGTGAGCAGGATTGCATCGAGCTTGGGCAGCGCATCGAGCGCGATTCCAGGAGCACTGACTCTCGGCAGAAACTTACCTAGCGACAGCTCAAAATTCGGATCAGTGATGATGGTCCGCTGTCCGATCTCGATTAGTAGCGTTGCGTGACCAATATACGTGACACGCAGCATTGACCCTCCTTATCCCGCCGGCCGTACCTTCGCCCGCTCGCGTGCCAACATCCACTGCTGCGGCAGCGCCGCTATGTTCTGCGCCGTGTAGTAAAGGTTCAGTCCTGACGCCATGTTGAGCAGCACCACCGTCATCATGAGCGGGAACATGTACCCCATCATCTTTGCCTGCGGGTTCGGTGGTGCAGTCCTCATTCCAATCCACGACAAGATGTACATGGACGCCCCCATCAGCAGCGGGAGGATATACAGGGGGTCCTTCACCGAGATGTCATGGAGCCAGAAGAATGGGACGCCCCGGAACTCGATTGTATTCTGGAAGACGAAGAACAGCGCGAACAGAATGGGCATTGGCAGCAGCGCTGGGAGGCACCCCGTAAGGCCGGCGAACGGACTGACCCCGGCATCGCGATAGACTTTCATTATCGCTTCACGCTGTTGGACTGGATCTTTGTATTTCTTCTGCGCCACTGCAAGCTTCGGTTGGAGCTCCTGCATTTTGAGACTCGAGCGCATGGTGCTCTGATTGAGCGGCCACAGCGCCAATCGGACTAGAACACCAAGAATGATCAGGACCCACCCGTAACTGAGGTTCAGGCGGTTGTGCATCCATAACAGCGCCTGAATGACTTTGGACGCGATTGGATGCACGACGCCTTGCAGGAATCGCCATCCGTAAGGGTTTATGTGATCGAAGTCGCGACCCATTCGCGAAAGACGCTGCGATTCCTGCGGACCCGCATACACGTCGAACGAAAATGCTCCGTCATGAATCTCGTCTACCACAGCAGCACTGGCCGTAGTCGCGACCTTGGAAGTCCTTGAACCACCGGTCAGAGTAGCTTCGCTGAACTGGGTTCCGTTGGTCGGGGCAAGTATGCCAAATACGAAGTATTTGTTCTTGACTGCAACCCAGTTGAGCGGGCCGGTTTCCAGAGCTTTTTCACCCGGATCCAAGCTGTTGAACAACACGCTCCGCGCACGATCCCGCTGCGGCTTGAAGCTGTAAGCAAGCGTCCTGTGATCACCGAGTGTGTCCGCCTCCGTCGGCCTCAGAGTTTCCGGCAGCTCCGTTATTAGATATGAAGGCGATGCGCTACCGGTGATGCGACCGTCGACGTGCATCGAGTAACTGGAGACGGTGTCCACGGGAAGCGTGTATGTGAGCACGACATCATGTTTACCGACAGTGGTCGAGTAGGAGAGGACTTCCGCGCCATTGCTGGCACGATGCCTCGTCAACGTGAACGGAAGTCGCGACAAATCGACGGTGTCGCTGGAACTGAGAATCCTATAGCTAAGCAGAGGAGTCCCAGGGCTGCCCAAATCGACTAGGCTATTCGTTGCTCGGTTCTTGTAGTCGCGTATGACAACCGCCGTTGGCGCACCACCAACGCTACTGAATTTGTAAATCGCCTTGGGCGTCTCGACATCAATAGTCTCGGTGTGAGCGGCGGATGTATCCAGCCTGCCGACAATTTCTGGCGGCGCACTTGGGATGGAACCAACGGCACTCGGCACCGTCGGCGAACTAACACCCTGAGTCGTAGACGACGCGGTTCTAGCGGTTGAATCCTTGGCGTTTCGCGCCGTCGGTGCTGGCTTGGCGGGAGGGAACAACAGCTGGGTTGCCGCGATGACTACCAGCGATAGAAACAGCGCCAGAAAAAAACGCTTATCCATTATGGAACCGGATCATAGCCGCCGGCATGAAAGGGGTGACATCGAAGAAGTCGGGCAGTCGTGAGGTAGAAGCCCCGCAGTACGCCATGCCGCTCAAACGCTTCGATCGCATACGCCGAGCAACTCGGGTAATAGCGACAACTCGCGGGAAGTAGCGGGGATATTGCCACCTGGTATCCACGAATCAGCAGAATGAAGAACGTGCGCATCGCTTAGCGTGCAATTCCAGTTGCCCAGCTACCGATCTGAGCAACGTCGGCATTCAACTCACTGAACGTGGAATCGTAGGCCTCGGGTTTCGCCCGGATTAGCAGATCGACTCGGCCAAGCTCCGGTAGGACAGTTGTTCGCACCAGTTCGCGTAGCCGACGTTTAACGCGGTTTCTTTCAACGACCTTATGTCGATGTTTGGGTACCACGATGCCGACCCTTGGATGCAAAAACAGGGAAGCTGATGCTCGAGCCTCGAGACGCTCGGTTTGCATTCGCTTCCCTGTACGTCTAACCGCTTCAAGATCAGCTTCGCTCGTCAGCCGTCGGCTGCGAGGAAAGCCTAGGGACTTAGGCGCCGGCGTACTTCGACGGTATCTGGACGGTTAGCCGTTTACGTCCCTTCTTGCGCCGCCGGCTCAGAACTTCACGTCCCCATTTAGTAGCCATCCGCAACCTAAACCCATGCGTGCGGATACGGCGCTTGTTACGAGGACGGTACGTCGGCTTGCCCATTTATAACTCCAAAGAACCAGAAAGATCTTGAGTTGGTGCGAAGCGGGTAAAGCTATCCCAGCATTGGAGATACTTCAAGTCAACTGAAGCAACACGCGTAAAAGCTCGTTTGACTTTTCCACATAAAACCGGTAGCCTAGCCGGTCATGTCGCTCAGTCCCGCCGAAGTTTGGAAACTCCTCCTCGATCGCGCCCGCCAGGAGCTTCCATACCAGACATTTCAGACCTGGCTCGCCCCTACCGAAGCACTCTCAATGGAGGGCGGAACGGTTTTCGTGGGAGCTCCAGATCAGTTTACGGCAGATTGGAACGAGTCCAAGCACTCTCAGTTGCTGTCGAGCTATGCGCCAATCGTTCTTGGGCACCCGCTAAATGTGGTCTTCAAGGTCATCGAAGAGCGAAAGAAACGGTCGCAGATGGATTTTTTCGTTAGCCCTCCTCCGGCTCCAGCGAAGATGATAGGCCAGCAAAACGGCAGCAGCTCTCCGCCACTCAGCGAGCGTTACACCTTCGACCTTTTCGTCATCGGCAAGTCCAACGAGCTCGCCGCAGCTGCTGCTCATGCCGTCAGTCAGGCTCCGGGCAAAGTTTACAATCCATTGTTCATCTACGGCGACACGGGTCTTGGTAAAACCCATCTGATGCAGGCAGTCGCCCACGAAACTCTGCAGAGAAACCCGAATACGCGGGTCACCTACGTTGGCACCGAGCAGTTCATGAACGAGCTGATTAGCTCGATACTTGATCGCACTGCTCCCGAGTTCCGCCGTCGTTATCGCGAGACGGACCTTTTACTGATCGACGACGTCCACTTCCTCAAGGGTCGAAAAGAAACAACCCAGGAAGAGTTCTTCCACACGTTCAACGCACTCTATGAGGCAGGCAGACAAATCGTTCTGACCAGCGACAGGCCTCCATCAGAAATTGCGGGGCTGGAAGCACGGTTGATTAGCCGCTTTCAATGGGGAATGGTGGCCGACATCGGGCTGCCCGACTTCGAGCACCGTGTTGCCATTCTCAAGCAGAAGGCACAATTGGATCGTCTCGAGCTGACGATTCCAGATGATGTGATTCACTTCATCGCGGAGCATGTGCGATCCAATGTGCGAGAGCTCGAAGGATCAATCATCAAGCTGCTCGCTTACGCCTCCCTAAAACACAAGGACATCACCGTCGACGTTGCCCGTGAGGCCTTGCGCGACAAGCTTCGCGCAATCGAAGGCCATGAGCATGAGCAAGCTGGATCCCTCAACATATTCACAATTCAGCAAGCTGTTGCAAAGGAATGGGGCGTGACAGTCGATGGACTTCGGTCCAAGACGCGCACGAAGACGCTCACAACACCCCGCCAAATCGCGATGTATCTGACTCGCGAGCTCCTTTCGACCCAGCTCGTTGAAATTGGAAATGCGTTTGGCGGCCGAGATCACTCAACCGTGATACACAGCCTCGAAAAAGTCCAGGATACCATCACACACGACTCCGATCTTCGCACTCGCATCAATCGGCTACGGAATAATCTCGAAGCTTTCAACTTTCGAGTGCTTCCGCGTGTGGAAACTTCCAAAGTTTCCTGAAATCGATGTCGACCGACGTTGACTACAGGAATTACCAACATCCAATCACACATTAACCAGCGTAGCGGAAAGTCCACTCCTTTCGTAAGTTAGACCTTCTCCCCGGAACTCCACAGCCCCTGCTACGACTGCTATTAGTAACTCTTTATAAGAGACTACTTAGTAAGCCGATCTGAAATAACAGGTACTCTGATGCGCTTCACGATATCTCGGGAAAAGTTACAGGAAGGGTTGGCAGCGGTAACTGCCAGCATACCGGCAAAGACCACACTTCCGGTTCTTGCGAATATACTCCTCGAGACAACCGACAAAGGAATTAAGCTCTCAGGCACAGACCTGGATATTGCCGTCAGTACAGAGGTAATGGCAGACGTTGAGACAGCTGGGGCCGTGACTGTTCCAGCTAAGAAGCTGAGTGAGATCGCGCGTGAGTTACCGCCAGCTCCGGTGAAGATGGCTGCAGTTGGCGAGCAGCGCGTTACGCTTGATTGTGGTCGTTCCCGATTTAAGCTGCTTGGTCTGCCTCGAGATGAATTTCCGACTTTTCCCGCAGTGAAGTTCAATGAAAGCTGGAGAATTCGGTCGGGAGATCTTCAGCAGCTGATCGGACACACATCCTTTGCTGTATCTGCTGAGGAGAGTCGGCCGATATTGAATGGTGTCCTCTGGGAACTTCGTCCGGAGCGAATGCGAATGGTGGCAACAAATGGCCACCGGCTCGCGAAGATGGAGATGCCGATCGACTCGGCGAATGCTCCAGCCAGTGACCTGATCGTTCCGCCCAAGGCCCTGGAGCAGGTGAGACGACTTTTTCCAGCGGAGGAAGAGCTCGAGATCGCCCGTGGAGACAATCACCTTGGCTTCAGATCTCCATTCACTGCAGTCTTCACCCGGCTCATCGAAGGTCCGTATCCGAACTATGAGCAGGTAATTCCGCGAGATAACGACAAAGTCGCGGTCGCTGATAAGGTCGCGCTTTCCAGTGCGTTAAAGAGAATGTCAGTGATCGCGTCGGATCAAACACACCGTATCCGGCTTTCCTTCAACGCCGGCATGTTGAAATTCAGTGTGCAAACTCCAGATCTTGGCGAAGCGCAGGATGAATTACCGGTTCGCTACACTGGCGATCAGCTCGATATTGGCTTCAATGCCAGCTACCTGCTCGAGATTTTACGCTACATCCCGACTGACGAAGTGAAGATGACCTTTAGGGCACCTGAACGTGCAGCGACGCTCGAGCCTGAAGGCTGGAAGAATCCAGCGTCGTACATGTGCCTGGTGATGCCCCTGCGACTTGTCGACTAGCGGACTCGGTTAAACTCTTCTTTCGCCGTTTCCCGCATTCGGTTCGTCCGTCCCGACGCTCGAATTATAAAATCCAAATCTTGAGTTGTTGTCAGGCGCAATAATCTCCCGAGCTCCGGACTTACGAAGTAGGTAGCTGTGCCGGAACCGATTGTCTCGATAACCATCTGGTGTTGCTGTTGTCTTCCCGCGCCCTGTGCGGTGATGCTATCAACTCGCTGGATCGTGACCACGGCTTCGCCGTTGAATGATGTTTTGCCTACCACAGAGAACCGGCGGACGATCGTTGCCCTCATCGGTATGGTGCCATAACAGCTAACGCGGACCGTCGAATCCCGCCATGTCATGCCGGGTGCGAGCTGCCGTGGAAAACTGATCAGCACGTTTCTGATGTCCGTCTTCAGGCTGGATTGAACTGCATCGCACGGCTCAAGAGCGGACGAGTCTGCTGCAACAGTTACCGAGTCGATTGCTCCTGAGATCTGGACGGGAAGGTTTACTGGCGGCGTACCGCTGATGAGTCCTTGCGAAGCTGTGGAAAAAGTATCGATGGTCGCTGTATACCGAACTGTATCAGCGCTGACAGCCAGAGCCAGGATCTCATGGGTGTTGTTGGTCGATATTTCGCGATGTGTTCCCGAATCTGTCTGGCTTTCGATTGCAGCGCTGCGATTGATCTGCAGCCGAATGGTGTCGGATGTGTACGCAAAGATCCACGGACCATTGTCAGAGACTTCTGCCGATGGCTGTGTTGGGGCGGGGGAGGGTGAAACCGGTCGGGATGGACGGCTCCCGGCACAAGCTGCTGTCGCCAGTAAGATAAGAGTTGACCTCCAGAGGTTGCCCGTCATCCAATTATCGAAGTGAGCTTGTGAAAGCAACAACCCCCGACACGCGAGCATCGGAGGTTGAAGAAGGCAGCTGGTCTGTAAGCCGGGTTCTGTCGGAGTACTCGCGTACTCCGGACGATCATTTCTCTACGAGCATGGTCACCCATGCTCTCTAGCAGCCTACCCGCGGCGTCTTGATCGAGATGGACGTCTCTCGCCGCATATTTGGCCTTGCTCCGACTGGGGTTTGCCGTGCCGTCGACGTCACCGTCGACGCGGTGAGCTCTTACCTCACCGTTTCACCCTTACCGCTCTTGCGAGCGGCGGTCTGTTCTCTGTGGCACTTTCCGTCGCGAACCACTCTCGTAGTTCGCGCCCAGGTGTTACCTGGCAGTCAGCCCATGGGAGCCCGGACTTTCCTCGGATTTAGTACGGGTAAGGTACTAAATACGCGATCGTCCGACCATCTGCCTGATCAGAATATAACGACTGACTATCGTTTCAGTCTCGTATTCTTGCCGAGATGCCGGTGACGAGCATCTGACGTGTCGTCCTTAATCTATTGCCGTTTTCAGATCACCCACCCCCAAACGGCGAGGAAGACATGACCTCACAATCGAAGACCGGGAGTTCGAGAACTCCCGTTTCGACGATCCTGACGCCACTCGAGCGGTCCCACGTTGATGCGGCTGCACAAGGCTTGTGTGAGCCTTTGCACCGGGAATCACTTGATGAAGTGCTCTCAGATCTCCGTGAGCAAAAAGTCGATCTCGTGCTGATTTCAGTTGCGCGATACGGAAGCCAAAGCTCCGGACGTGTTGCGGCAATGGTTCGCGAGTTTCCTCGGGTCCCGGCTGTCGCGCTTCTCACCGAAACCCAGAATTCGACTCCGCACGCGACCCTGGCTTTGGGTCAAATGGGGATCCGTACTCTCGTCGATGCCAGAATTCCAGCCGGGTGGCAAATGCTGCGTAACCTTCTGGCCACCAAGGGATCCAATGATCTTCAGCGATCTGCATTGGCACAGATCGGTCAGGATATTCCGGGCGTCTCGAAAGATTGTTGGAGATTCTTTGAGCTGTTGTTCGATACGTCACCGCGAATCTCCACAGTGCGACAGCTCGCGCGTCATCTCAACATTCTTCCCAGTACTCTGATGAGCCGGTTCTTTCGCGCGAAGCTTCCAGCACCGAAACGATATCTGTCGCTCGCGCGACTGATTCGGGCGGCACGACTGTTCGAGAATCCGGGCTTGTCAGTGGCCCGTGTCGCAAACCATCTCGACTACTCTTCACCCCAGAGCTTCGGTCGGCATGTTCGAACGGTGATGAGAATGTCGCCTGTGAAATTCAGAGCGACCTACGATGGTCAGGGCATGCTGCAGCTCTTTCGCCGGGAATTGATCCTCCCGTATATCGATGTGCTTTCGAACTTCAGGCCGTCGGCCGCTTATCCGGGCTGGATGCCGAAAGCGATTCCCGCTGACCGGCACGCGTCTCGAGAACTGTCATGATGTTGCTGGCGGTCGCGAGAGCAATCACAGACACCCCCGCTGATTCCAGCTTCTCGCGACCGCCTTCCTCACGGTCTACGACTGCCAGCACACCGCTGACTATTCCGCCATTAGAGCGGACGGCTTCAATGGCACGTAGTGCGGAACCGCCGGTAGTTATGACATCCTCGATTACTACAACGCGATCGCCGGCGCGGAATGGGCCTTCTATGAGCTTACCAGTACCGTGCGTCTTGGCTTCCTTCCTTACCGTGAATGCACGGACCGGCTGTGCGGTATTAGCGCTTGCGTGACTGATCGCGTACGAAATCGGGTCAGCTCCAAGTGTTAATCCGCCCACTGCATCGACTTGCCATCCGGATTCCCGCAGGATTGCTAACCCAAGTCTACCGATTACCGAGAGCCCTTCGGGACTCATGGTCGTGAGTCTTGCGTCGATGTAGAACTGAGATTCTCTCCCTGAAGCGAGGATAAATTGCCCCCTCTTGCTGGATCGCTCGGCTAGCAGTGAAGTCAACAACTCCTGATCGGTCATGGTGCGTGAGGTTACGGATTCTTATGATTCGAGTCAATGCATGCGTTTTCGCAGTTCGAGATTGATCGCTGGACAGGTTTGGTCGGTTGGATCATTTCGCTGGCGACAGTACTTGGGCTGGCACTTGTTCTCCGCCACGAACGCCGTCAGGCCCGCAGTCTTGTAGAGCGCTCCAAGGAGCTGGAGCGCCTCTCGTCCGAGCTCCTTCGTGTGAACCGGATGAAAAGCGAATTCCTCGCGAACGTGTCACACGAGCTGCGTACACCGCTCAATGCCATCGTTGGTTTTGTCGACCTGCTTCGTGAAGGCGTTTATGGTGATTTGGCGCCACGGCAGGTAAAACCTGTTGAGCGCATTGAGGCGTCCGCCAATCATCTCCGCCACCTTGTTGACCAAGTGCTCGATCTTGCCAAGATGGCTGCTGGTCGCCTGGAGATTCACACCGAGACTATTGACCTACGTCCCTTCGTGCTAGACGTCGCCAGTGAGATCGAATCTCTGGTAAGCGAGAAGGGCTTGTCCTTGTCGCTCGTAATGGGAGCTGCATTGCCTCGTATCCGCACCGATCCCACTCATCTGCGGCAGATCCTCATGAACCTGCTTGGCAACGCGGTTAAGTACACAAACGAAGGTGGAATTGTCATTCGTACCAGGCTTGTCGACTCTCTCCCCGATAGCGGGCAGTTAGGCAGTAGTCAAACTACAGCCCTCAGCGAGCGCACGCCTTATCCGGCTACTCACTGGATTGGCATTCAGGTCATTGACACCGGAATCGGCATCGATCCGGCTGATCAAACACGAATTTTTGAGGAGTTTGAGCAGGTCGATGCAGGACCGCGTGGCAACTCAGCCGAGCGCGGAACAGGGCTTGGCTTGCCTATTTCACGGCGCCTTGCGGCTCTCATCGGCGGGATCGTCGAGCTAGAGAGTGAGCTCGGCAAAGGGTCTATGTTTACGCTTTGGCTTCCCGTGGATTCTGACGAGTCAGCGGCGGCGAAGTAGACCTTTGAACTTGTTCAGCATATTGGGCTGCTCAGGTGGAATCCGCGCTGCCTCGGAAAAGGCGTTGGCGAATGCAACAACTGTCGGGTATCGATCAGCTGGTGATCTGGACAGCGCACGCGTAAGCACCGCATCCAACTCTGACGAGAAGCTGAGCCCTTCCGTGGCGTTCTTTAAAGCAATTGGCGGCATCGTGAGAAGCTGAGTGAACATCTCGCGTGGAGCTTTCGCTGTATAGGGAAGGGCGCGGGTTAGCAGGAAATACGCAATCGTTGCCAGGCTGTATTGGTCGGCAGCAGCGGTAACGATCTCCCCCGACAGGGCCTCTGGCGCAATGTACATCAGAGTTCCGACGAAGAATCCAGCGCGTGTCAGGCGCTCATCGCTCGACGCGAGGGTATCAGCGGCGATTCCGAAGTCCAGCAGCTTAACAAGTCGAGTACGCGGATCGTACATCACGTTCTCGGGCTTGAGATCACGATGGACGATGTTCGCATCGTGCGCAGCCTGGACCGCGGCAGCAATTTGCGAGATGATGTTCGCTACTTCTTCCGGAGGTATTGGCGCGTGCTGCTTCGCATACCGTTCCAGCAGCTCGCCTTCTGCCCACTCGATCGCGAGGAAATGGAGGCCGTTGTCGGCCTGTCCGATCTCAATTGTTTCTACGACGTTGGGATGCGTCACTCGCGAGCCATACTTGGCCTCGCGAACGAAACGCGCGACGGCCGTCTTGTCCTGGCGCAACTTTTCCCGTAGCACTTTGAGGGCGACAGTGCCATGATTGGGATGGTCTGCCAGGTACACGGCCGACGTGCCGCCCTCGCCAACTTCTCTCTTGATTGTGTAGCCGGCGACTCGGGTACCGACCATCTGCTCTCGAGACACGTCGCGAAGGTAATAGAAACAGAGATGGTCGGATAGGGTATTAGCCGGACATGCTGAACAACAAATTGCGAAACTTTCACTTTCTCCTGCTCGCTGCCGCATCGGTAACAATCGGATGCAGCAGTGCGACTACTAACGCGAATCCGGAGGAGGCAACACCGGTCCTCACGCTCGGATCCAATACGCCGGACGCCAGTGCGCTCTACAAGCAGATCGGTCTCATTGCAGCGCCCGCTCCGGTTCCGTTTGTCGGTAAAGTCTCGGCGTTTGCAAGCGGGTCTCCTGACACAACGTTAGTTCTCGTAAGTCTGTCGCTACCCAACAAGGCGTTGACCTTCACACGGGAGGGCGACCGGTATCGCGCACCGTATGAAGTAAAACTGACGCTCAATCGGGGTAGCGTCCAAGCAGCTAACGTGGACGCCATGGAAATAGTAAGGGTCGGTGCATTCAGGGAAATCAACCGCGCGGATGAGAGCATCATTTTTCAGCATTACTTCCGAGTTGTGCCCGGCACCTACGCACTTTCGGCAGAGGTACGTGATGTCGGTGGATCTCGAGGTGCGAGTCAGGACGCGGCGATCAGTGTACCGGCGCTGACACCCGGACATCTGTCGACGCCCACCTTGGTCTACGAAGCAACAGGTCGGAGTGTGCTCGACTCCGTTCCCGCATTACTCGCGAGTCCCAGGTCCAGCGCAGTCTTTGGACGCGATAGCACCGTTGCCGTTTATGTCGAAGGGTACGGACAGGGTGCCCGACTTCCAGTCCAGTACGTGGTTCGCAACGACAAGGGCGCAGAGCTGTGGCGGGATTCGATACAGCTTGCGCGCAGGGGCAATCTGTTCAGCGGCGTCGTCAATGTTCCAATTTCGACCGTCGGTGTCGGTGTCGCTCAGGTGTATTTCACTCACCGCGATACGCCACAGGACACGGCGAGTGCACCGCTCTTCGTGAGCTTCGGTGAGGACATTCCGCTGATGTCGTATGAGGACATGCTAGGCTATCTGCGGTTCTTCGCGAGCCCGTCTCGACTGAGCACGCTCAAGAATGCCGCGGCAGAACGACGCGCAACCGAATGGGCGAGTTTCCTCCGGGCGACTGACCCGGTCCCGGAAACCCCTACAAATGAGGATCTGCAGTCCTACTTTGGTCGCATTCAGATCGCCAATGGCCAGTTCCGTATCGACCACATTCCAGGCTGGTTGTCGGATCGTGGAATGGTCTACGTCGCACTTGGTGAGCCTGATCAGGTAGTCGAGCGCAACGTCAACGGAACTCTTACGACCACCCAAATGGGCTCTACGACGCGTCTACAGATCTGGTTGTATCGCCAGTACAACACCCAATTGGTTTTCTACGAGGAGACAGGGCGCTGGAGGTTGACGCGACCGAGCGAAACCGAGTTTCTCTCTCTCAACGCGCGCCGCCAGCACTGAGCGCGGTTTCAGGCCGCGAGGCTCGAGCAGCAGCCGGTCGCCGCAGCAAGTAAAGCGCGTTTAATATTCACATGATGGAAGGTCCCGAAAAGCCGCGACTGTTTCTCGTCGACGGTTATGCGCTGATCTACCGCGCATTTTTTGCCATGATTGCCCGCCCACTCACAACGAGCAAGGGCGAGAATACGTCGGCGAGCTATGGCATCGCGACGTTTCTGCAGCGGCTCATTACCAAGCATCAGCCGGAGTACCTCGGCTGGGTTCACGATTCCGGCCTCTCGTTCAGACACGAGCGTTACCCGGCGTACAAAGCCACTCGTGAAAAACTGACGGAGGAGTTGCAGTCCGACTTCGATCGCGGCATGGATCGAATTTGCGAGATACTCGCTGCCTATCGTATTCCAATCATCACACTTCCTGGCTATGAGGCAGATGACGTCATTGGCACCCTCGTGTCGCAGAGCGCAAATGCGGGAGTAAACGCGGTCGTCGTTTCAGGCGATAAGGATTTTCAGCAGCTTGTCCGTCCGGGTGTATGGCTTCTCAATCCGGGGCGTGGCGGCAACGCAAACGTCGAAGAGCATTGGGTAAGCACAGACAACGCAGAAGATCGGCTTGGTGTTCCACCGGAGTTCGTTACCGATTATCTGGCGTTGGTTGGTGATTCTTCGGACAACATCCCCGGCGTGCGCGGGATCGGCGACAAAACCGCATCGGAGCTGGTGCGACAGTACGGCCATCTCGAATCAATTCTGGAACACGCCACCGAAATCACCAAGAAGCGACCACGCGAGGCACTGCTGGAACACGCGGGAAATGCTCGGCTATCCAAGGAATTAGTAACAATTCGTGCCGATTTACCAGTAAAACTGGATTTGGATGGCCTCAGCGTGAAGACACCGGATCATCAGCGGCTCCGCGATCTCTTCATTGAGCTCGAGTTTCATGTGTTGGCTCGTGAGATAGTCGTTCAGTCACCGGTCGAGGAGAAGCCGAAACAAGATTCCAATTACGTCACGGTTGATAGTCTGGACCTCATGACCGAAGCTGTTACGCGCGCCAGAGAGGTGGGGGTCATCTCCCTCGACACCGAAGCGATGGCAAATGCGGATAGCCCTCAGCCCGCGGATCCTTTGCGATCATCCCTGATCTCGATATCGATTGGAGTCGGTGGCGGCGAGGCGTATTACTTCCCGTTTCAGCATCGGCTCCCGCGCAATATGCAGGGAGAATTGCTGGTTGACGTTGCGGGCGATCGGTCTGCGACCGATGCGCCGGAAGACCGCGGCCTTATTCGCGGCGGCGACGAAGTCTTTCCGGAACAGCCAGCGCGAAAACGGAAGAGCAATGGCGAAGGGGCGCTCAGCATTGCTTCGCGGATCTGGCGGGAAAAACGCTCTTCCACTGTCAAAAACCTGCCGCCGCTGCAGTCTCCGGAGATGAAGCCTCTGCGGGATTTGCTCGAGGATCCAACGATCCGGAAAACAGCGCACAACGGCAAGTTCGATCTTCTTCTTCTGCGATCAATGAAGATCGACCTTGCTGGCCTGGACTTCGATACGATGCTGGCCAGCTACGTTCTCGATCCGAGTCGTCGTTCGCACGGTCTCGATGTGCTCGCCCTCGAGTTCCTGGATCATACGATGACCTCGTACACAGATCTCTGCGGCAAAGGGAAGAATGCACTTGCATTCGATGAGTGCCCGGTCGAAGCGGCCAGAGATTACTCGTGTGAAGACGCGGATATGACGTTGCGGTTGCGGGAGATCTTCGAGCCGCAGCTAGAATCGCACGAGTTATTGCGGCTCCTGGACGGTGTTGAGCTGCCTCTGGTAAACGTTCTAGCTGAGATGGAATGGAATGGGATCGCCATCGATCTTCCGTGGTTTGCATCGCTCAAGCAGCGCTTCCAGGCTGATCGTGAGGCGGTCGAGCGCCAGATCTACGAGACAGCAGGCACTGAATTCAACATCAATTCCAATCTGCAGCTGCGAGAAATCCTGTTCGATCGATTGAACCTGCCTGTTCTGAAACGGACTAGCACGGGTCCGTCCACCGACGTGAGTGTCCTGACCGAGCTCGCGGAAGAAGGCCATGTGCTGCCGACACTGCTCATGGAGTATCGTGAGCTGTCAAAGCTGGAGAGCACATACTTGGACGCTCTCCCACGACTCGTTAACCCCAAGACAGGTCGCCTGCATACATCGTTCAACCAGACGGTGGCAAGCACGGGCCGGCTGTCATCAAGTGATCCGAACCTGCAGAACATCCCGATTCGGCGAGAGCTGGGACGAGACATTCGCCGAGGCTTCATACCACGCGAGGGCTGGCATCTTGTCGCCGCAGACTATTCGCAAATAGAATTGCGGCTGCTTGCCCACCTTTCGAAGGACCCCGCCTTTGTCGAAGCCTTTCGCGCCGGCGGAGATATACATCGACAGACAGCAGCGCTGATCTTCGATGTCCCGCTCGATCAGGTGACGAGCACGATGCGAGCACGGGCCAAGACCATCAACTTCGCCACTATCTACGGGCAGGGTCCGCACGCACTCTCGCGGCAACTTGGCATTGAGCACGCTGAGGCAAAGGAATTCATTGCGCGATACTTCGAGCGTTTCCAGGGCGTGCGCAACTACCTTGACGCGATGGTTGCGTTTGCCCGCGAGCATGGCTTCGTCCAGACAATCTTCGGCCGACGTCGCTACATCCCCGAGCTCCGGGAGCGCAATTTCAACATCCGCGCGTTTGGCGAAAGGACGGCAGCTAACTCTCCGATTCAAGGGTCGGCAGCGGATCTGATCAAGATCGCGATGATCCGCATCAATGATGCGCTAAGCTCGCGGGAGTTGCGCAGTAAAATGCTGCTGCAAGTTCACGACGAGCTGGTCTTCGAGGTCAAGCCAGAGGAACTCGATACCGTCCAGGAAATGGTGAAGCACGAAATGGAGAATGCAGCACAGCTTTCCGTGCCCCTCGTCGTCGATCTTGGGACAGGAAAGAACTGGCTTGAAACGAAGCTCTGATTAGTGCTTCAAGTGGGGCTCGAAGGCTGCCCAGTGGGCGCCAACCAGGAGTGCGCCGAGGTAAAGAGAAGCGATCCAGAAGGAATGCGTTAAGGCGTCAATGACTGTGAAGTGGATCGCGTAGGTAGCCAGCACCAGGCCCACGCCGAGTACGATTGTGAACATCGCTGGCTCGTCAGGATCTGTGCTTATGTTGAGCGCCCAACGGCGCGCAATTCTTATCGGCAGGCGATGGGTTAACCTGCCCCACCCTGCAGCCACTCGGATTGCAAAAGTCTTCATTGTGGAGTGCTTTTCGATTCTGACCTTAGGTTGGGGCGGCAAAACTGCCTCCTCGGCGACTCTCTTCAGCCTCTTGGTCAGTTCGGCCGTTAACGCGGTGTGATCGCTGGCTCTCGGCCAGGTATCCATTGCGATGGGATCACCGACACGTACTCCGACGATGCTTCCGGGCGTGGCCTTGTTCTCGAATAGGAGCCCAATCGGGACGATGTGCACTGCCCCGACATGACCACTGTCTCTTGCCTGCAACGCAATTCGCGCCAAACCTGATTTAAGCGGAGCGAGTTGTCTGTGACTGTGGCTGGTACCCTCGGGGAAAATCAATACGGCACCATTGCGGCTGAGGACCTGCAGCATTTCCTGAAATGCCCCAGAGTTGCGTGCGGGGTCTGTAGGCAGCCCGTCTCTTGCCTGGGTTTCGTCGCTCGCACGGCGCAGCGGAACGACGCCGAGAAACCTGAAAAGAGCTGCGATAAAAGGATTTCCCAGCAGTGTTGCCTTGGCTGTCATCACAACTCGGCGAGGCATTAGCCAGCCGACTACCAAAGAATCCACAAGCGCGTTTGGATGATTCACCGCGATCAACAGCGGCACGTCACGTGGGATCTTCTCTCGACCAACAACGCGAATGTCACCGTAGAACCAGTGAAGAGCGACGCCGGCGATCCATCGCAGCGCGGCGTAAATCATTTCCGTCGTGCCCGCGCAAAGTTATCTGGCACACGCTGGAGAGCCCACAGGGCAAGTGTCATCCCGATCGCGACGGTTAAAACGCCGGCGCGATAAGCAACGCCTTTGCCGAATACAGGGGTAAGTCCGTCAACTGCGAATGCCCACACGAAAGGACCTACGACAGCAGCCGCGCGCGATGACAACACCATCAGGCTGAAAAACCGCCCCGCTTCAACGTCGGGAACAAGACTGAGAAGCAACGGCCGCTCCGCTGTCGACACACCGCCGTAAATGAGGCCGATGCAGGCGCCGACTATCCAGAAGATGTTCCGGGATGGAGCGATGATCATCGCCAACAGCAGCACGATCCATCCTGCGAGTACCCAGGACAATGTTCTTTTCGGGCCAAAACGGTCAACGAGTTTTCCGATTCCGTACGCTCCGATTACGGCAGGCACTGTCAGAATTACGAAGAGCGTTGCCTCGGATCCTTTCACGAACCCCATTGCGAAGATTGCGTACAACGCCATGTTGGCGATGATGGTTCCCATCGCATCTTGGTACAGGAACGACGTCAGTATGAAGCGTAATGTGCCGGGATAACGTTTGGCTTCTGCCAACGTATTCCGCACATCGGCAAATGCTTGACGCCAGGCAATTCGCTTGCGGTCGTGAATAACGTTGTGATCACGACAGAAGATGAAGAGCGGTAGCGAAAAAAGCAGAAATAGAATTGCGGTTGGAACGAAGGTGGAAACGCGGCCGCCGTGACCTGTGAATGGAACTGCCGTACGAAGGAACAGGACGACCTTCTCCGGAACGGCACCGATGATCGGCATCGATCCGGTAAAAAAGGGGAAAGTGAGAATTACGCCGGTGATCGATCCGACATAACCAAGTGCTGCACCCAGCCCCGAGAGGCGCCCTCGATGATCGACCGGAACGAGCTCGGGCATCATCGCATTGTAGAAAGGCTGTGCTCCCTGATAGCTGTAATTGGCAATGGTGAAGGCAGCGAGCATACCGAACAGCGCCAGGCCCGACGACACCTGCGACGTGGTCGCAGAGCCGGTGACGCCTTCCCCGATCAACGGCAGACCGAATTGACCCAGTACCGCGATAAATGCCGTCGCGATACATGCGATCAGTGTGAAACCAACTACCCATGGCTTTCGTCTCTGCGTTGCGTCGGATATTGCACCGAACACCGGGATCGAGACCACCACCATCGCTGATGCGATTCCATTTACGGTTGCATAGAGAGTATTGGAGTGTCCGAGATCTGCGATGAGCCAGGCAGAGAAATACAGTGTCGCGATATTCATCGAAAACACCGTGTTCGCGAAATCGTAGAGCGCCCAGCTCATTCGCTCACGGAATTTCGCCATCGGCGGATTGAAATCACCCGCTGCTACATTGATCCGGCGGTCGCGGGAATCAGAGCCGTCTATTAGCGAATCAGTGATCGCCGTATCCATCCGCACTCCGTTGAGTTCGCCTCAACTCTACACTTTGGCGCCAGGTTCACAAATACGTATGCTGACGTAGCACCACTTGGTTCTCGACGTCTACGCAGGCGCCCGTCAAATTACGGGCATGTTATCTCGTACAGGTGTCAGCTCCGCGCTCGTTGTGCTGCTTGCAGTGACAATAGCCACAGCCTGTGGAGAGCGCGGTCGATCAAAAGAGGACTCGGCGCGTGCGCTTCCGCCTGTCTATCCAGGAGCACCCGCAGGAAACTCCGGCTGGGACGCTGATGCAGGTCCGGTCATGATTACACCACTCGAGAACAGTGTTGATACAGTTGCAGTGATAGTTCCGGAAGCAACCGATAGCACGCGGTCGATTGTGGAAACTATGAACGCACCGATAGCCGGACTTACATTCGATCTGTTTGGCAGGGGTGGCCGTTTGGCTTCAGCTCTTCGCCTGTCTTCGCTGCCTCCAGTCGATACCACCAAGCGCGATTGTTACGGATGGCCGGTCGCGAAACTACCCGAGAAGGTAGTGGATTGGAGCGTTGGTTTTGCGAGTGGTCGTGCGGTAGCTATTCCAATCGATTCAATCGAAGCGATGCACAGTGCTGATTCGGCTTCGATGGCCGTGGCACTTACGCGGGCGGCAGCTACGCTGGCCAGCGTTTCTGATCCGACGTTTCGCGGATTGCCATTTCGTGTAAGAACCGCATACAAGTTTCGTGTCGATTCCGTCGATGTCGTTGTCGCTGATGTAGTACGCGCGGTCAACGAAGAGGCGAATCCGCGAATCGAGCATCTGCTGATCGTCGGAGAACGGCCTAGCGGCAGCACGTCGATGTTGACAGTCCGTTATTCGAATCGAACTGCGGGCCCAGAGGAATCGACCCAAGCTAGCGAGCTGCTCTCTGTCGTAGCTATCGGCGAATCGAAAAAACCTACGATAATCCTGGGTATCGAATACAGCGACGGCCGGCGACTGGGACTGCTCGAGCGAGTTGGAGGTGAATGGCGCGCGACGTGGAGAAGCGCATACACCGATTGCTGATGGTTTTTTGGGTTTCGGATGGTCTCTATATCAAAGACCGGTCGGCGCGCTGACAAAGTCCCACGGCACGCCGTACCTCTCACTCAAGTGCTGTGCAAGCGCACACACGCCGAGTGTCTCCGTTGCGTAGTGGCCGGCGTAGATAATCACAAGATCATTTTCCTCGGCGGTGATCGCGGTCCAATGTGGGCCTTCGCCCACAATTAAAGTGTCGATTCTCGCGTCGATTGCTTCCTGAAGGGTATCCGCTGCGGCACCGGCACCGCTGCACATACCCCAGTGTCGAGTGCGTCGTCCATCTACTATCGGCGTTGTCCTCGTCGCATGTCCGTATTTGCGCGCAAAAGAAGTTGCCCTTTCCGCGAGTGATTGCGTCGGAATGTCGCTGTCACCCGCCACGCCGATAAAGATTCCCTGATAGCGCGCGAATTCTCTGGTGGGTGTGAGATGGAGCTCCTTCGCGAGGAGCACGTTGTTTCCCAGTGTCGCGTGGCAATCGAGTGGAATGTGTGAGGAGTAGACGGCCATATCGTAGTCGAAGAGCAAGCGGGCTCGCCGGTGTGCGGCGCCTGTAAGTGGTGATAAACCGCCCCAGAACATTCCGTGATGTACGATTAGTAGGTTTGCGTCTAACGCGTGGGCGCCTTCGATGCCCCGCGTTGAAAAGTCTACGGCCGCTGCAATTCCGCGAAGTGGAACCGAGGCCTGAAACTGCAAGCCATTGAGTGCGCTTGGATAATCAGGAATCGCGTGAGTGTTGAGTAGCTCATCAGCGTACGCGCATACCTCATCTATGATGGTACTCATTAGCCGACGGGTTGTGGAGAACCTTTTACGGGCAAAAACTTGACTTTGCTAACTCCTTATACCACAACAAGTTACAGGACGATTTATCAACAATGTTGATTAATCTGGCACCCGCATAAGCTCTAGTAAACGCTCAAGGTCGTCAGCGGAGTAGAAATGAATCGTGACTGCTCCTCGGTTGCCGGAAGCGACCTTTACCATAACGTCAGTTTGAAGATGCCGCCGTAGCCTTTCTTCGACGTGGCGTACCTCAGCTGGCTGACGATCGACTGACCGCGGGCGTCCGGTTTTCTTCCTGGTCGATATCCCAACGCTCCTCAAGCGGCCCTCGACCTCGCGTACCGTCAAGCCTTCTCTTACGATCTCAGCTGCGAGGGAGATTATCCGCTCTTCGTCGTCGAGCCCCAACAAAACCTTGGCGTGTCCCATCGAGAGTTGTCCTTCCTGCAACAAACTTCGGACAGCATCAGGTAGTTGCAGGAGTCGCAGCACGTTCGCGATCGTGGTGCGGTCCTTGCCTACGGTCTCGGCAATTTGTTGCTGAGTCAGCGAGAACTCTTGGGCAAGCTGGCGATACCCTTCTCCCTCTTCGATCGGATTGAGGTCAGTGCGCTGAAGGTTTTCGATCAGAGCTAAGGTAAGAAGCGTCCGGTCATCGATTTCCTTTATGATTGCAGGGATTTCTCTCCAGCCGAGCGCTTTTGCAGCACGAAGGCGTCGCTCGCCGGCTATCAACTCGAAGCCATCTTTTCCTGGGCGTCGACGGACTGTAATTGGCTGAAGCAGGCCACTCGCCTTTAGGCTCTCCTGCAATTCCGCCAGATCCTCAGCTTTGAATTCTCGGCGTGGCTGAAACGGGTTCCGGCTGATCTGCCCAACTGGAATTGACTTCAGCGCACCATCGTCGCTGGTTGCGAGTCCAGTTGCACTACCGAGGAGTGCCTCGAGGCCGCGACCCAAACGGCGCGGGGTTTTTTCAGTGGCCACCGTTCTCTCCTTGCGCAGTCCGTTGGATGAGCTCTTTCGCAACGTTCATGTAGGCTTGGGCGCCGACCGAGGTGACGTCATAAATAATGATTGGTTTGCCAAAACTTGGTGCTTCGGCGAGCCGGACATTCCGTGGAACAACGTTCTCAAAAACTTTTGCTCCGAAATATTCTCTCGCATCGTCGGCGACCTGACGAGAGAGATTCAGCCGTGAGTCGTACATCGTGAGCAGTACACCCTCGATACCCAGCTTTTCGTTCGCGCTGTGCTGGACTCGATGAACGGTGTTGAGAAGCTGAGAGAGACCTTCGAGAGCGTAGTACTCGCACTGAAGCGGAATGAGTAGCGTGTCCGCGGCCACCAACATGTTGATAGTGATCAAGCCGAGTGATGGCGGGCAGTCGATGATTACGTATTTATAGTCGTCGCGAAGTGAATCAACTGCGCTGCGCATGACATGGTCTCGGTCTGCCTTGTCTACGAGCTCGACCTCGGCGGCGGCAAGATCCGGAGTTGCGCCAATAACATCGAGCTTCTCGAACTGTACCCCCTCTTGTCGGGACGAGCGCAGATCGGAATTTCCGACCAGGACATCGTAGAGAGTGAGCGGCACCTGTTCCTTCTGGAGACCCACACCACTCGTAGCATTGCCCTGAGGGTCAGCATCAACGAGGAGGGTGTGTTGCTCGGCTGCTGCGAGACTCGCAGCAAGATTTACTGCAGTTGTGGTTTTACCTACGCCACCTTTCTGGTTGGCAATCGCGATGATTCGCGCCACGTACTCTGGGGAAGGGTTGACGCAAATCTATTCGGGCGGAGGGTTTGTTTCCACGTGGAATGTCCGATTAGTTCCACGTGGAAACCAGCGACAGTAACCCAGTCAGCGGCTGGGTAAGAACCGCCAGCGAGTCATGACATCTACTCCCAACGTTTCGTCGCCTGGATTGATAGGGGTATCAGCTTGGGCTACTCCACTGGCGCGCGCCATCATCATCGGCTGAGGTCGAGGTGGACTTGCCGTCAATACATTCACCTCGAGGAGCGGACCAAGCGTCCCACCTGCAGCGTGAGCAGCAGCCTCTGCATCAGCGCGCGCCATTTCGATCGCACTTCCAATCGCCGTCCGGCGGGCTCCCTGCGTGTTCGATGAATAGAATTGCAAGGAGCTGATCACGTTCGCTCCATGAGAAAGAGCGGCGTCAATGACCTTGCCCACCTGATCAAGGCGGCGGATATCGGCGACAATGGTGTTGGTCACATTGTAACCTGAGACGATCGGGTCTTTCCCCTGTTCATACCGTTGCTCGGGATAAACCTGGTAGTTGACCGTGGAAAGCTGATCGTTGGTGAGACCGAGAGCTTTCAATGCGGACAACACAGCTTGCTGTTTGGTGGCGTTTTGAGCAGCGGCCTCGGATGCAGTCCCAGCGCGAGTCTGCACAGCTATCTGAATCGTCGCACGATCTGATGCCACCTTTACCTCCCCATGGCCGGTGACAACAATTTGTGCGATTTGAGGGCCTACTGGCGCCATGTTGTCCTGAGCATGGGTCGTAACTGGCGTAACTAAGACGCCAAATAAGCTGAAAACAGGCATCATTTTCATTTGTTATTACCTGGATGTTGAAGTTAGCCTTCCTTGGGAGACGTCGCGGAGTTCCTGCTCTGCACACCTACGATAAAAGTGCTGCCTCAATCTCATGGATGCGATCGAGGTTCATTCCGATGATTCCCTCGCTTTCGCTGCGCAAGAACATGTTCGCGAATTTCGCACCCCACACGATTTCGTTAGCCTCGTATGAAGAGCGGGAATGCACCGTGGCGGAAATCGTTTCGTCGGTTGCAATCAAGAGCACTAACAACTCAGCTTCCGCTGCGACGAGATCTTTTTGAGTGAGCCGCCACATCGGACTGTTCGCATCAATGGGATGTACTACGGTCCAACTAAGAGGGAAAAACACCACGCGCTGTCGCTCGAGCGGCAGCTCGTAGAATTTCCTTACGGTTGAACCACCAGCCGTCCGCTCGATCTTCGTTAGAATTGCCTGGATCTGAACATCGATCAATTGGCTGCTGCGCGCGTTGGCGATGCGGAATTCAAGAGCGGCCCCGCCACGATATGGTGCGACCACTGCGTTCTGGCTGTAGATGATCCTTGCCGAAGGCCGTGAGAATCGAGCGAAGATCACACCGGTAACGAGTGCTACGCTTACGATACTCAACAACGCTTCAGTCGAAACCAGCGTGTTCGCTAAAACACCTACCGGATAGATGTTTCCGTATCCGATCGTGGCGAAGGTGTCGACACTGAAGAAAAACGCGCGATAGAAGGGCTCGTTTGCGAACTGGCCCGTCGATGTCTGTAACGCGCCCGGACCACAGAGCAGGAACGCCCCCGCGAATAACGCATTCACGCCAACGAAGTACACGCAAATGAAGAGCAGAAACTGGGGCCAGGAGACTCTCAGCAACCATTGATAGAGCCCGAGCGATGAAAGTGGATTCAAGCCTTCGCGCGCCACATTGAAGGTGCCATCGCGATTGAGCAACCGTCGCCTCGTACCCCGTGCGACTTCAGTTCCGAAACCGAGGTCTTTGAATTCGTCCCTGGGTTCGGTGGACGGAGAAGGCTGTGCGTCTAGTGTTGTCGACATGCGAGCGAAGCGCGAGACCAACCGGGGGAAGTTGCAAACATAATGGCCACGAATTTTGGCTAAAGCTACATTCGTTCGATGGAATCCACGGACAAATCGGTTGGCCGCGCGGTTCTGCTGATCGTGATTTCTGCGCTGAGTTTTGGATCGATCTCAGTGCTAACCGTACTCATAACGCGGGAGCACCTGCCGCTGATCACGGCGATGGCGTGGCGTTATTTCCTTGCCGGCGTCATCCTCGGCTTGCTTATCCGCCCCTTTAGATCCCGCGTAATTAACCCCCGTCAGATTCTGCAGCTAATGCTGATTGGCGGATGCGGGCAGGCACTGATTACATATCTGAGTCTACACGCACTCGAATACATCTCCGTCGGACCACTCGCGTTCCTCTTCTATACGTATCCGGCGTGGGTTGCCTTGCTGGCAGCAGCGCGTAGAACAGAGCGACTCACAGCTTTACGAATTGGAGCGCTGACACTTGCGCTGATCGGCGTCACGATCATGGTGGGTGCACCAAAGGAAAAACTGAACATCATCGGGGTCGCGCTCGCGGTGTCGTCTGCGATTCTGTACTCGCTGTATCTGCCGGCGCTCGAGCAACTCCAGCGCGGAATTCCAGCGCTCCTTGCCACTTTCTATCTCATCGCAGGTTCTGCGATCGCATTCGTTCTCGCTGCGCTGATCAGAAGCGAGCTTCACGTTCCCCGCAACGCGGCTGTGTGGGTGAATATTTTCACACTGGCCTTTGTATCGACTGTAATCGCGTTCTCAACGCTGATAAAAGGAGTCTCGATCCTCGGTCCAGTCCGGACGTCCATTATCGCCACCGTCGAGCCGTTCTTTACTGCAATACTGGGAATGATTGTGCTGAGTAGTGAGTTTACCGTGTCAACGCTCCTTGGCGGAGCGCTGATTGGTGCGGCGATACTTGTCATAGAGCTCAGCGCGGGTCGCGAGGAAGTACAGGCTACGGTGTAGTAGCCATTCTCCTGCGCCGTTCAACCTCGATGACGAGGTTTTGCAGATCACTTGGGCTTACACCGGGGATGCGTGATGCTTGGGCGAGAGATTGTGGCTTGACCCTCGCGAGCTTCTGACGAGCCTCGAGGGACAGCGATCTCATGTCCTCATATTCGAGGTTAGCAGCAAGCGCAAAATCACCCATGCGCCGCATTCGATCAGCTTGTGCGCGCTCTCGCTCGAAGTAACCTGCGTACTTGATCTCCAGATCCGCGGTTACGAGTGCTTCCCGACTGAGAGTCTGGCCAACACCGACGGCTTCGAATAGAGCGTGCAGAGAAGCCTCCTGACGTCTTGCTACTTCGACGATTTTGATGCGATGCTGCAGCGGCGTGCTCCCTGCCAGCGAGAGAACCGGGGCCGCTTCCTCGGGTCGAATACTGGTCGTCTCAGCGAGATGCAATGCTTCTTCTTCGCCGGCCAGACGATGCGCAATCACCTCTCGCTCAGGATTTGTGTAGACACCGAGTTCGTTGCCAATCGAGCCCAATCGTCGGAGAGCATTATCCTGGCGTACAGTTAGCCGAAACTCGGAGCGCGAGGTGAATAAGCGGTAGGGTTCATCGACCCCACGTGTGACGAGATCGTCGATCAAGACACCGATGTAGGAGGTTTCTCGTCCGAGTACCACCGGCGAACGACTCTGTGTCCGAAGAGCTGCATTCAATCCGGCGACCAGCCCCTGCCCCGCTGCTTCCTCATAGCCAGTGGTGCCATTAATCTGGCCGGCGAAATAAAGGCCGGCGATCGTCTTCACCTGCAGAGAGGAATCGAGCTGAGTGGGCGGGTAATAGTCGTACTCGATTGCGTAACCGGCGCGATTCATTCGAACGTCGGAAAGGCCGCGCACCGAACGAAGAATCTCGAGCTGTACTGGTGCTGGAAGCGACGTCGACAAACCGTTCACGTAGAGCTCGCCCGTGTCGTGTCCTTCCGGCTCGAGGAAAAGCTGATGTCGTTCGGCCGCCGGAAACTTCACAATCTTGTCCTCAACGGATGGGCAGTAGCGCGGCCCCTGTGAAGAGATCGCGCCGCCGTACATCGCTGATTTTCCGATGTTGTCACTGATGATTTGCTTCCCCCGTTCTTCGAGGAAGGTGATCCAGCATGGTAACTGGGCCGGGTGGCGAATCGAATCTCCCAGTCGGCGAGTGCGAGGCCAGAAGTGTGACCAGGAGTAGTCAAACTGCTCAATCTCGCTCTCCTGGATCTCCAGCTGACTGAAATCAACCGAACGACCGTCGATGCGCGGAGGTGTTCCCGTCTTGAAACGCGCGACGGTCAAGCCAGCGCTCTCGAGTTGCTCCGCAAGGTGTGTCGTCGCGGACTCGCCCGCTCTGCCGCCTGAAATCCGCGTATCTGTTCCGATATGAATGCGGCCGTGCAGGAACGTTCCCGTAGTAATCACCACGCTGCGGGCACCGAACCTTCGTCCTTCGAGGGTCTCGACTCCTGCGAGCTGATCTCCGTTGAAGATCAATCGTGCCACTGTGCCTTGAATCGTTTGAAGATTGGATTGCTGTTCGATGAGCGAGCGCACAGAGCGCCGGTATAATCCGCGATCACACTGAGCTCTCGGCGCCCAGACTGCAGGCCCCTTGCTGCGATTGAGCATTCGGAACTGGATCATCGCGAGATCGGTTGCCTTGCCCATGACTCCGCCCAGTGCGTCGACCTCGCGGACGACAGTACCCTTCGCGACGCCGCCAATCGCTGGATTGCACGACATCTGGCCGATGGTCTCGAGTGCGCTCGTGATCAGCCCGACTCCGACCCCAACTCGAGCTGCGGCAACAGCCGCTTCGGTTCCGGCGTGACCGGCACCGATGACTATTACGTCGAACTGGCTCTCAAAGCTCGGAAGTGCAACCATAGATTAAAGATACGCATATGCGAGACGCATCCTGGAATCGAACCTCGGCGCTCTAAAGCTCTCCAAACCATGCCAATCCAACTAGCGCACACTCAAGGAACGGTTCTGATCCGCCGTAGCGCATTCGAGCGAGCAAACCTCACGCGATCAGCAGTCGACGAGCGATACAATCTTACCGACGAAGAGTTTCAGGTCGAAGGTGATCTTATCGTGATTGGCCCTCTGCCGTCAGACGACCTGATTCCCGAAATGATCGAGGATCTCGAACGAAGTGGCCTGACGTATTTCGATGATTTTTTCGATCTGAGCGGAAACTGGCCGGACTGGCTGGCTATTTACGCTCGCGCTCGAGAGGGGAAGCAGCTTTAGAGTCGCTGCTCCACGATTGCCCACTCTTCGACCATCGCGACGCCGTTCTCTATCCGGTCAATCACTACTTCCGATCCGACCGAGAGCCGATTGCCGCTGATTGCCTTAGCAGCGACCCTCACTTGCTTACCAAATACCTCGTACCTGATCTCACCCGAGCCACCTGACTGGATATCTCGCGTGACGATCGCAAGCTGACCTTGGATCTCGTGATCGTCGCTTGGGGCAGTCGTATCGCGTAACGCCCACGTCGCCAACAGTGTGACCATACCCGCGACTGCCAACGAGCCGGCAATCGCTGCTATTACCAGTGTCACCCAGCTTGCCAGACTGGTCCGGGTAGCGAGCAAGTATCCGACGACACCAAAGCCGAAACCAAAGGCTGCGTATGACGGGAGATTGAAGAAAGGCGAAGGAGCGTGGGCGCTTTTTGGGCGTGTGTACTCGACGCCGTGCAACATCGCTATCACCGCCAGCACCAGACTGGCGATGAATGCGATGAGAAAGAGGATCGAAAGTGCTGTCAAGCTCGACGAACGATTGGACGGTTAGCGGCGGCGCTATGACGCGAGGTACTTCCGGAACCACGCGATGGTTGCAGGCCATGCTGCCTTGGTAGCGTTCATGTTCGCGCCGTCCATTCCAGTCTGCTGTCTGAGAAACCCGTGACCAGCCCCCGGGTAGGTATTGTAGACATACGTGCGTCCCAACGCCCGCAACGCTGAGTCTGCTGCCGGCACCGTCGCGTCGACGCGTGCGTCGCTTCCCGCGTACAATCCGAGTACTGGAGCCCGGACTGAGTTGAGAGCAGAGGTGGCTGGCGACACCCCGTAATAGACAACAGCCGCACCGAGATTCGGGGCGTGTACCGCATGGGCGAACGAGACACCACCGCCCCAGCAGAATCCGACAATACCGTACTTCTGTTGGGCAGCGGGCAGTGACATTCCGTATGTGGCGACGGCATCGAGCTGCTGCTGGACCCAGTTCGGGTCGAGCGTCCTGATTGCCGCGGTAGCGAGAGGCGCAAGCACACTGTCCGGTCCGGAAGGGAGATTCTTCATCGTCAGGAGATCGAGTGCGATCGCAATGAAACCATCCGCAGCCAACTGATCGGCGACGCTTCTCACCCAGGAGGAGAGTCCAAATATCTCGTGCACGACCAATACAACCGGTGCCTTCGTGCTTCTCTCAGGATAAACAACCCATGCGCGAATGCTGTCGCCGGTTGGAGTGTGGATCATCGCCCATTCTCCGTGTCTGGGAGATGCACTCAGTCTCGCCGGCGCACCGGCGGCGTCAGGTGGCAACGCGGAAGATTGCGTAGCAGGCGTCGAGACACTGGCGGAGTGATCGTGCGTGTCGGCGACAGCCGGAACGACCTTGGTAGTTGTGCACGCCGCTCCTGCAATGCTGATAAGTAAGGCGACTGCGGACGTGATGTGATTGCGCATGTCAGCGACTCCTCTGAACAGCAGCTGCCTGCTGATGTGAAGGTTCAGCAAATGCATTTGCAAAGAACTCTCCTACGCGATACTCCGCATAATAAAATGGACGCCATGGTCGCGAGCCAGCGACAAATCCGGCGTGTCCGCCTTTTGCCGGAAACTCAAGATCGAGCGCTGCATTGTGCTCGGCGATCTTTTTGACTTCGGTCAGTACTGCCGCTGGGAGCATTGGATCGTCAACCGCGCTTAAAAGTAACGTTTTGAGCCTAATTCGACTTAGATATGAGATCGAGCTCGACTTCTCGTAGTAGTCCTGCGCGTTCTCGAATCCGTGAAGTGGCCCAGTAATCAAATCATCGAAACCTTCGAGAGTACGTAGGCTATGAATCCGCTCCAGTGGTGCCAGGTCGGGGTAACGGACGGCCTTCTCCAGCGCTTTGCGACGGAGAGAGTCCAGAAAAAAGCGTTGGTAGACGCGCGAAAACCCGCGATTGATCCGTGTTGAAGATCTGGAAAGGTCGAACGGAACTGATACTGCGGCTGCGGCCTTTAGCTGTGGTGGTAACCGGTCTCCCCGTTCGCCAAGAAACTTCAGCAGTACATTGCCGCCAAGTGAGACGCCGGCGATGGCGAGGGGCGTGCCTGGGTAGGTAGCGGTGATCCTTTCCAAAACGAATGTGAGATCCTCGGTCTCGCCGGAGTGATAGAAGCGCCGGGCCTTGTTGGGCTCGGAACCGCATGACCGGAAAATCAACAGATCAGCGCCCCAACCGCGGCGGACAGCTTCGTTCAACAAGCCTCGGGCATAGTGGGATCGGATGGTTCCCTCGAGGCCATGCAGCAGCAGCACGCGCGGAGTCTGCGGACTGCTGTCAACACGGTGGATTTCCAGGAAATCGCCGTCGGGAGTGTCCCAGCGCTCGATGCGGGTCGGGGCTTGCGGCTGCCGCCGGAAGAACTTTCCCCACAGTGTTTGCAGATGACCACCGGGAATCCACCACGCGGGCGAATAGATTATGTCAGCGCTCATTTAGGAATTGTTCGGGTCCCGCCTCGTTTCGAGCAACGCAATAAAATTGGAAGTGCAGATATTCGGCGTCAAAAAAAGTGCTGATACGCGCAAGGCGCTGCGGTTCTTCTCCGAAAGAAGAATAAAAACGCACTTCGTTGATTTGATGGAGCGGCCAGCCGCGCTCGGTGAGTTGCGGCGTTTCGCTCAGAAGTTCGGAGTCGGCGCTCTAGTCGATAGAGACTCCAAACGGTTCAACGAGCTAGGGCTCCGGTATGCGCAACTTTCGGACGAGCGGTGGCTGGAAAAACTTTCCGAGGAACCCCTACTCTTGCGGCTGCCTTTGGTTCGTAGCGGAAATCAGGTGCTGATTGGAGCGGATGAAACAGTAATGCGAACCTGGACGGAGAGCCCGTGACTTATCGAGTTCTGGTGACCGATGAGATCGACCCCGAAGGGGTTGCGATCCTTTCGGCAGATCCTCGGATCAAAGTCGACGAAGTTCCAACGCTGCCGAAGGAAGAGCTCCTTCTCAAGATTCTGGCGTACGACGCCATCGTCGGGCGCAGTGCGACGAAGATCTCGGCGGACCTTCTTACAAAGGCAAGCAAGCTCAAAGTCGTTGGCCGAGCCGGGGTGGGAGTCGACAACATTGCGCTCGACACGGCGACCTCGCTCGGAATTGCTGTAATCAATGCACCGGCCGGAAACACCATCGCCGTCGCCGAATTGTTCTTCGGTGCTGTGATCTCGCTGCTGCGGCACATTCCACAAGCTGACAGCTCGATGCACGCCGGTCGCTGGGACCGATCTGCTCTGCTTGGCTCAGAGCTCAAGGGACGCACACTGGGCATCGTTGGGCTCGGCCGGATTGGCGGCGAAGTAGCTGGCCGCGCCCGCGCATTCGGGATGAATGTGATCGCGTACGACCCCTACATCGCGCAGAGCAGGTTCGAGGCGCTCAGGGTTCAGGAAAAGAAATCGTTGGAAGACCTGCTCGCCGAATCGCACGTGTTGACACTGCACACGCCACTCAATGATGAAACGACTGGTATAATCGGCAAACGCGAGTTAAGTCGTTTGCCGCGTCAGGCGATTGTTGTGAACATGGCCCGCGGCGGCATTGTAGATGAAAAGGCTTTACTGGATGCGCTCGCAGGCGGCCACCTCCTTGGTGCGGTAATCGATGCCTACGAGAAGGAGCCACTCGCCACCGATCATCCGCTGCGTAATCACCCCAACGTTCTCCTCACGCCCCACATCGGTGCGTCAACGAGGGAGGCTCAGCGCAACGTGGCGGTTGATGTATGTGTAGCGGTTCGGGACGCGCTGTTGAGCGGGGAGTTGTCACGTTCTATCAATGTCGCCGACGTCGGTGGTCAATGGTCGGAAGTCGAACCTGCTCTCACCTTGGCGCGTCGCGCTGCTGCTGTGGGCCGGGGCATCCTGGCAACACAGGGAATGCGCGTCATCCAGAGAATCGATGTGCGCTCAGGCTCGGCTTTGGCGAGCGCGAAGAGTGCCTTGCTGGCATCAGCCGCGCGTGGATTGCTCGAGGGTACAGTCGAACAGGAGCGCCTGAATTTGATCAACGCGCGATCCATCGCCGAGCATCGCGGCATTGATCTCTCGACAACGGAGACTGCTGTTCAGGACAATCCGTACGGCGTGGAAGTGAGATTGAGCGGCGGGATGCAGGAAATCGCCGTCGCCGGAACAGCACAACCCGGTTCAGGGGCACGACTGACAAGGATTGGCGCTTTCCATGTAGACGTGCAGCCCCGCGATACGCTGTTGATCCTCACCAACAATGACGTTCCTGGTGTGATCGGCCGCGTCGGCACCCTCCTCGGTGAGGCGGGCGTTAACATCGCCGAGTACCATCAGGCTCGGCTTGCACAGGGCGGTCAGGCGCTGGCAGCGGTGTCCGTCGATGGCGATATCAGCGAGGCGGTTCGCGCTTCGCTGCTGCGACTGCCTGACGTTTCGTCGGCTGCGGTCGTCTGCTTCAATCCCGGGTGACGATCGAGCTACTCGACGACAAAAGTGTGCGTCAGTCATACGAGGCCGACGCATCTGGCGTGCGCCTGCTTCCGGACTTCGTTGCCCGTCCTGATTCTGTCGAGGAAGTAGTAGAAGTAATGCGTCGCGCGCGATCGGATAGTCTGCCGGTGACGTGTGCCGGCGCTCAGTCGAGCACAACGGCAGCCTCGATCACGGATCGAGGCATTCTGCTTTCGCTGCGGGGATTGGACACAGTCTCCGACATAGATGAGAGAGGGCGCACGATAAGAGTTGGACCAGGCGCGTTCGTCGCAGATGTGAAACGGACAGCGGCAACGGCAGGTTTGCTGTTCGCTCCCGACCCGACAAGTGAGGAAGAGTCAACAATCGGTGGGGCAATCGCCTGCAATGCTTCAGGCGCGCGCACGTACAAGTACGGTGCAACGCGCAGATATGTGCAGGCGCTTACGGTGGTAATGGCGAATGGCGAAGTGAAGGAGTTTCGACGCCCAAATCTCGAAAAGAACACCGTCGGTTACGCATTCGCTCACGATCCAATCGATTGGTTCATCGGCAGCGAAGGAACGTTGGGGATCGTCGTCGACGCCGAGCTGTCACTACTGCCGCTGCCCACTGAAGTAATCGGGCTCGCACTTTTCTTCGCGACGGAGGAGGAAGCCTTGCGATTTGTAATCGAGGCCCGAGAGAATCGCGAAGTCTCGCCACGATGCATCGAATACTTCGACAACCTCGCGCTCGAAATTGCCAGGCAAAGTCCAACAGGCTCTGCACTGCCGGCGAACGCGAACGGAATGGTTTACATCGAAGAAGAGGTTCTCCACGATGCTCATGTCACGCTAGGTCGCTGGGCGGAGTTCGTCGGCGAATCATCTGAGATCGAACCGCTTGTGTTTCAAGGCGAGGCGAAGCTGAGAGAAGCGAGGCAGTTCCGTCACAGCATTCCGGCGACGATGAATGAGCGGGGTGGCCGGCATCGTGAAGCGGGCGGTAGAAAGGTGTCGACCGATTGGGCGGTTCCCTATCGACGCTTGCCTGAAGCCGTTGCCAGTGCCCGTCGATTTTCTCGAGACGCCGGCATCGCGCAACCGGTTATCTACGGCCACGCTGGGAACGGCCATCCGCACCAGAACTTCATCGCAACCGATTCCGCAGACCTCTCTACCATAGAAGGGGTGGTCGAGCAAACCCTGCAGCAAGTGCTGTCGCTTGGAGGCACCGTTGCCGCCGAGCACGGAATTGGAAAGATCAAACGCCGCTGGCTTCCACTGCAGATGAATGCGCTTCAAATCGCGATGATGACGGCCGTAAAAAGGGAGCTTGATCCACAGAGCTTGCTCGCGCCCGGCAACATTCTATGACGCGGTACAAGTCGGTGATATTTGACGTCGACTCGACGCTCAGCGGCATCGAGGGAATCGATTGGCTGGCAGCATTAAGAGGTCCGGAGATGCAAGCCTGGAGCTCGTCTCTCACTGAACGTGCCATGAAAGGCGAGCTGCCGATCGAGGCCGTCTATGAGGAAAGAATGAATAAGGTCAGGCCATCCGCGCGCGAAATCGAGGCTCTCGGTCAGGAGTACGTCGCGCGAATCGCAACTGGAGCGAAGAAAGCACTTGCCGAGTTGCGCGGGAGCGGCGTCACCGTGGTGATGGTGAGCGGCGGCCTTCGTGAGGCTATCATTCCCTTGGCGCGCGAGGTCGGAGTTCCAGACGAAGCTGTGCACGCTGTGTCCGTCTACTTTGACGAAAAGGGTGATTATGCGGGCTTTGAGAGCACCTCGCTGATGACGCGGCAGGAAGGCAAGCGAATCACAGTCGGGAAAATGAGTTTGAGTACTCCAACCCTCGCAGTTGGTGACGGGATGACGGATTCCGAGATGAAGTCAGTCGTAACCAACTTCGCCGCATTCACCGGGTTCACGCGGCGGCAGCCGGTAATCGAACGCGCTGATTTTGTGGTGGAGACCTTTGAGCAGCTAACGGATCTGATTCTAAGATGACAACCTCAAAAACCTTCGGCACCTTCTTCCTGCCAGGCCCGACGGAAGTGCGGGAAGAAGTCATGGTGGCGATGAACCGGCCGATGCTTCCTCATCGTGGACCGCAATTCGAAGATCTGTTCTGCCGGTTGCAGGAACGGCTTCGGCCTGTCTTTCTGACTGAACGACCGGTTTACATCAGCAGCTCCTCCGGCACTGGTATGATGGAGGCAGCCATTCGGTGTGGCCCGCCAGGCCGGGTATTATGTCTCGTCAATGGCGCGTTTTCGGAGCGCTTTGCGCACATCGCCTCGATGTGTGGTCGTGAAGTGGATCGGTACGACGTAGCGTGGGGTCAGGTCCATGCATTGCCGCAGCTCGAGCAGCGGTTGTCGATGCGGCAGTACGGCGCGATCACCGTGACGCATTCCGAAACTTCAACCGGGGCGCTCAATGACGTCCGAGCGATCTCCGACGTTGCGCATAAGCATGGATGCGCTTGTCTCATCGACAGCGTGAGTGGTTTGGGTGGTACTGAGCTTCGCTTCGACGAATGGGATCTCGATTACGTACTCACCGGCTCGCAGAAGGCACTTGCACTCCCACCAGGCTTGGCCTTTGGCGTTGCATCGTCCAGCTTCATCGACCGCGCGGCCAGCATTCAGGCGCGCGGAGTTTATTTCGATCTAGTCGAGCTGGATGCGTACGCACGCCGCAATCAGACTCCAAGCACCCCGGCGCTGACGTTGTTCTACGCACTGGACGCGCAGCTTGATTCCATTCTTGGTGAGGGCATGGAAGCGAGATGGGCGCGACACAAAGCAATGGCTGCCAAGACCCAGGAGTGGATCGGTCAAATCAGCACTGAGACGGGGAAGAGGTTGAGCAACATCGCACCGCTTGGGTCGCAGTCGCCGACAGTGTCAACGATCCGACTTCCCGAGGACTTGCCCGCCGAGCGATTCACAGCCGCTGTCGCGAAACACGGAGTAATCGTCGGCAATGGCTATGGCAAACTGAAGAGCACCACCTTCCGTATTGGACATATGGGGGATCACACAGTCGAGACGATCGAGCACTGTCTCAACGCCTGCTCGACTGCCTTGCGCTCTTGACACAGATCTCGGTTTCGAACGTCAGCGTCGAGTTTGGAGCCACCACAGTTTTTTCCGGAGTGACTTTTACCGTCGCTCGTGGTGAGCGGTGGGGAATTCTCGGACGGAACGGTAGTGGAAAGACGACGCTCTTCAGCCTGATAACCGGCACTCAGCAGCCGACGTCCGGAGTAATTTCGCGACAGCCTGGACTGCGTGTCGCGTTGTTGGAGCAGCACCGCGAGTTCATTGGCGCTGAGACCGTGTGGGAAGCAGCTGCCGGCGAATTCGCAGAGCTCCTCGCGCTGGAGCAATCGCTCGCCGATCAGGCACAAAAACTTGCCGAGGCGGGAGAATCGGTTACTGCGCAGATGCTGGAGCGCTACGACAGAGACCTCGAGCGCTTTCAGCGAGAGGACGGCTACACTCTCGCTTCACGAGTTGATGCAGTGCTCGACGGGCTCGGCTTCAACCCGGAACAGGCGCGCACTCAATCACTCACACAATTGAGTGGCGGTGAGCGCGGCAGGCTCGGTCTTGCCCGTCAACTCGTAAGTCCCGCAGATGTCCTGCTGCTCGATGAGCCGACTAACCATCTTGACCTGGAGACGACTCGCTGGCTGGAGGAGTTTCTGCGTGGAACAGATCGGACTGTGCTTCTGATCAGCCACGATCGCGCATTTCTCGCCAACGTCGTGGATCACGTTCTTCATCTCGAAGCGGGAACTGCGTATCCATATGCAGGGAGCTACGAATCCTTCGTTACTCAGCGAAATGAGCGCCGCCTCTCCCAGCAACGAGCCGCCGATAAGCAGCGGAAGTTCGTCGCCGGCGAGGAGGACTACATCCGTCGTAACATCGCCGGACAAAACTCCAAACAGGCCAAAGGTCGTCGCAAAAGACTGGGCCGATTGCCGCGAATGACAGGGCCAGCTTCCGCGCAAGGAAGCTCATTCAGTCTCTCCCTCGATGTCACTGAACGAGGCGGCGACCAGGTCGCAGTCTCACAGGGGGTCACCATCGAGGTCGAGAATCGCATTTTGATCTCGGATTTCTCGGGGACGATTCAGCGGGGCGATGTCATCGGGTTCATCGGACCAAACGGCAGCGGCAAATCCACTTTCCTTCGCTCGCTGATGGGGCAGCTTGCGATCGCCTCCGGGGAGTTGCGACTCGGTGGATCCATAATTCCCGCGTTTTATCGCCAGGACCTCGCTCAGGTACCGACAGATCGAACACTCTATGAGGTGATCGCCGGGCTACGACCCCATTGGGAGCGACGCATGGTTCAGGGACATCTCGGCCGATTCGGCTTTTCAGGCGACGAAGTGCAAAGGCGCGCAGACACGTTGTCCGGTGGTGAGCAGGCGCGTGTTGCGCTCGCGATGATGATGCTCGGCCGCGCCAACTTTCTCCTGCTCGACGAGCCAACGAATCATCTCGATATCGAATCGGTCGAAGCGCTGGAAGACGCGCTCTCCGATTTTCAGGGCACGATTTTGCTCGTCAGTCATGACCGGGCGTTGCTCGACGCGCTGGCGACGAGGGTTTGGATCCTTCACGACCGGCATATCACCGACTTCCATGGTTCGTTCGCAGAATGGGAAGACCAAAGCCGTGAACGCAAGCACGCAGCGGACGTCGCACTAGCCGAGCAGGAGGCACTTCGACGGCTGCGCGAGAAAAAAGTTACTCGGCGACGACAGGACGGCGCGGACGAATCACGCGCCAGCCTGCGTGAAGTTCAACTTCAGGTTGAGAAAGTCGAGCGGGAAATTGCAGTACTCGAGCAGAGCGTCAGTGAGCTGACCCGACTGCTCGAAGATCCCGAGCTTTATACCTCGCGCGAAGGAACCGAGAAGTCTCTTGCTGCGGGTAAGAACCTCGAGAACCTCAGGCGGAAGCTCGAAAAGGCAATAGAGCGGTGGACCACCCTTACCGAGCGCGCAGAAAAGCTCGCTGTTCGCTGATCAGAATTCGCCAATGAAGCCGATCTCGGGCTGCAGATGCTGCCCGAACTTCTCTTCTACTTTTGTCTGCGCCATGGCGATCAGCTCTCGCACATTCTTGGCGGTCGCGTTCCCCAGGTTGACCATGATGTTGGCGTGAATGTGTGAGATCTGCGCGTCGCCGTGGCGAAATCCCTTCAGGCCCACCTGATCGATCAGTCTCCCCGCACCAACGCCTTCAATCTTCTTGAAGACCGATCCAGCGCTGGGGTGGTACTCGAGCCATGGATGCTTGCCGCCTCGCCAGCTGAGGTTTTCCTGCATGATGCGGTGCATTGTCGGCTGGTCACCGGGTTCGAGCTTAAAGGTGACGGCCAGGGCGATCTCGTGACCATGGTGCAGCACACTGGTGTCGTAGCCGAACTTCATGTAATCGCGATCGACGGTCTTACGACTGCCGTCCGCTTCGAGCAGCTCAGCCGAGTCGAAGACCTCGGCGATGAACATCGTTCGCTCGCGCTCAGGTGCCGGAGAGAGAAAATGGAGGTTCTGCCAAACAGCGCCGCCGACTGTGCTGGGGATGCCGACGTAGTGTTCAAGTCCGGAGAAGCTGCGTGAGACAGCTTGGGGAATGAGCTTCGCCATCACCGCCCCGCTCTCAACCCATAGCCGCCCGTCGTCGTAAAACTTCAGATGACTCGAAGTGTTGCGAATCACCAAACCTCGAAAGCCCTTGTCGCCGACCAGAATGTTTGCGCCAAGACCGAGCACAAAAAATGTTATACCAAGCTCTCGGGCGGCATTAACAGCCACTGCCAGATCATCGTCCGATGTTGCATCGTAGAAGTAGTCAGCTGGACCACCAATCTTGAATGTGGTGTATTGAGCAAGAGGCTCATTCCGTTTGAGCCTCTTCGCGTCAAGCCGATTGGCCAATTCCCCGTAGACGTCGGGGCGCACTTTCACAGTATTTGACATGTTTGAAAGAAATGATTGCCGGCGCTGCTTCGCCACCGTCACCCTTCTTATTGCAGCGCTCGTACCGTTGTCGGCAAACGCTCAGCGAGCCGAGCTGGATAAGATCATCCAACGCAAGGTTCTGCCCAATGGTCTCGAGGTAATTGTCGTCGAGAACCACGGCGTTCCCTTGGCGACGGTCGAGATCGACGTGAAGAACGGCTCGTTCACTCAGACGCCTGAGTATGAAGGTTTGGCACACATGTACGAGCACATGTTTTTCCGCGCGAACTCGAAGTACCCGGAGCCGAATCAGTTCTGGGATCGTGCGTCCGACCTTGGCGCGGTCTTCAACGGAACCACGCGAGAAGAGGTCGTCAATTACTACATGACAGTGCCGGCGGACAAGCTGTCTGATGCAGTAGCGCTCCTCTCGACGGCATTGCGAGCTCCCCTCTTCCGCCGTGACGAGCTGGAGCGCGAGCGACAAGTCGTAATCGGTGAATACGATCGCAACGAATCCAGCCCGTTTTTCGAGCTCAGTCGGGAGACCGATGCGAAACTCTATCCTGGCAACTTCAGCAGGAAGGATGTCATCGGGGATCGGCAGATAGTGCTCACCACGACGCCTGAGAAGATGCGCACCATTCAGAACAGATATTACGTCCCAAACAACTCCGCGATCATAGTTGCCGGAGACGTGAAGCCGGCCGAGGTGTTTGCATTGGCCGAGCGTGAACTCGGCGACTGGAATCGCGGATCCGATCCATTTACTTCCGATCCAATTCCGACAATTCCTGCGCTGCAGAAGAGTGATGCCGTGGTAGTGGAGGCTCCCGTTGGAGCGGTGACAGTGCAGGTGCAGTGGCAGGGACCAAGCGTCGGACGCGACCCCAAGTCGACCTATGCGGCTGACGTTTTCTCCGACGTGCTCAACGATCCGCGGTCCCAGTTCCAGCAAAGACTCGTCGACAGCGGGCTATGGCAGGCGGTCGGGGTGAATTACTACACGCTCAATAACACCGGTCCGATCACCATCAGTGGGCAGACCTCGCCGGAACAGCTTCGCGAAGCAATGAAGGCGCTTTATGGAGAGATAGCAAAGTTCGATACACCGGGATACTTCACTTCTGAAGAGCTCGAGGCGGTGAAAGCGCATCGCGCGGTGACGTCCGCGTTTGATCGCGAGCGCGCGTCAGGTTTCGCGCACACTCTTGGCTTCTGGTGGAGTGTGGCCAGCCTCGAGTACTACATGGGATATGTCGACAACATGGCGCAGCAGACCATTGACGATCTGCGTGCGTATGCTCGCAAATACATTCTCGGCAAGCCGCATATCACGGGAGTGCTGATCGCGCCAGAAGCGCGGCAGGCTCTTAAACTCAGTCCGCAGGATCTCGTAATGGCTGGAACACGCTAATGCTACTCGCAATCGCTGCGCTGATACTGTCCCAAGCCACTACGAGCTTCGACGTCTCCGGCGTGCACGTCATACTGCGGCAAAACACCGCCAACAACGTCGTTGCCGCAAATCTCTATCTCCTGGGCGGCTCCCGGCAGGTGACAGACGCCAACGCCGGCATCGAGCCGATACTGCTCGACGTCTCCGAGCGTGGAACCCAGCACTATCCAAAAAATGCGCTGCGCCGCGCCATGTCCCGCTTGGGCAGCGAAATCGTCGTCACGCCCAACGCGGATTGGACGATGTTTGGAATTCGGTCAAGTGCTGAAGTCTTCGACTCGACGTGGGCGATCTTTGCTGATCGCGTGATGTATCCAACGCTTCCGCAGTCCGAAGTAAATCTGGTCAAGGCGCAGTATCTGTCGGGCATCAGGCAGCGTCGAGATGACCCAGACGCGCTAGCTGACTACCTCGCCGACAGCATCACTTTTGTCGGGCATCCGTACGCCGTATCCGTAACCGGCAACGAGAAATCGATTCAATCGATCGATTCGGCCGCGCTGCGCAATTATCACAGGAACCAGTTCGCGACATCGCGTATGCTGCTGGTAGTCGTGGGAAATATCGATCGCGCGCATATCGAGCGGCTCGTCAACCAGACACTCGGCAAGCTGCCGAAAGGCAACTACACCTGGACGGCGCCGCCGAGAATCCCGGAGGCACAGACGGCGCTCGTCATCGAAAGACGCAACCTGCCGACGAACTACATACTCGGCTACTACAGCGGACCACTGGCAAATGGTGAGGATTACCAGGCGCTGCGTGTCGCGACTTCGGTGCTTACCGGGCGCATGTTCGCGGAGATCAGAACCCGCCAGAATCTCACCTACGATGTGCACGCACCTTTTGTCGATCGAGCGGCAACTGCTGGTGGGCTCTATGTGTCGACCGTCGCACCGGATACAACCCTCAAACTGATGCGTGCGGCGATTCTCGATTTACAGACGGGCACACTTGACCCCGTCGGGTTGAAACAGCTCGAGGAGCAATTCATCACCGAGTATTTCCTGGATAACGAGACGAATGCGGCGCAGGCTGATTTCCTTGCGCGGTCGCAGCTGTACGAAGGTGATTATCGCGAAGCGGATCGCTTCGTTACCGAGCTAAAGCGCGTAACTCCGGAGGACGTGCAGCGCGTGGCGCGACGATACATGAAGAATTTCCGGTTCGCCTACGTCGGCGATCCATCGAAGCTCAACCCGGGCACTATCGCTCTATTCTAAGGACCTCTACTCGGCGAATTCCTCAGCGGCGACCCAGGGGTCGATTGCGCCGGTATAGAGAGCAATGCCAATGACCGCGGCGGCTACGCCACGGTCGGCAAGAGCGCGCAGGTGGTTGAGATTTCCGAGTCCGCCGCCCGCAAAAACGGGGAAATCTGCCGTTTCGACGACGTCTTCCATCAATGGCAGGTCCGTTCCTCTCATCGCTTCCTCCCGATGGACTGCGGTTACAAGCACTCCGGCCAAGGGAAGGCCGCTTAGCTCCTCAATCAGGTCGAGAACCAGCTTAGGGTGAGTGCGAGTCCATCCGTGCGAAAGGATCTTTCGATCGCGGACATCAGCCGCAACAATGATCTGTCCAGGAAATAGGCTGGTCATGTCGACGAGCCAATCCGGATCTTCCAATGCCCGGGTGCCGATGATCACCCGCTCAGCGCCGTTCATGAGTGCCTGTTCGATCGATTCTCTGCTTTTGATTCCTCCACCTAGCTGGACTTCCGCATCAGTGGCCCCCAAAACGCCTTGGATCTCCGCCAGGTTATTACCGCGTCCGGATACGCCATCGAGATCGACCAGGTGCAAATGGCGAAAGCCATACTGCCGCCAGGCGATGGCCACGCCGATAGGATCCGGGATGCGAATCACTTCCTGATCATACGAGCCGGCCGCGAGCTGGACGCATGCGCCTCCGCGAAGGTCGAGTGCAGGAATGGCGATCATCGACTTTTGTAAGGTTTGAAGGCACGGATCATGAGAGAGCGAAACTGCTGCTTTAATTGCATGTCTGCGAGCTTGTGAATAAATTCACAATCTCTGTAACAGCGCAATCTTTTCTTTAGGAAGTGCAACACGTACGGCTCTGGGAGGCCACAAACGATGCGGTTCTACGGATTTGCGGTAGCAGTTGGAGTGTTCACACTGGGCGCGTGTGCGGGCGGAGAGAAAAACCCCGCCGACACAACGCACGTTGCCGTTGACACCAGCTCGGCGACAACAACTACTACCGGCGCAAGCTCGACGACGACCGGTACAGCAACTGGCGGTGCCGCGACTGCGGCTCCGGTAACCGGCACGACCCACACGGTCAACATGGTGGGCGATGCCAAGGGCTATCGCTTCGAGCCAGCCAATGTCACGGTCAAGCAGGGCGATGCCATCAAGTTCGTGGTGGTCAGCGGTGGCCCGCACAACGTGGCCTTCGATCCAGCGACCATTCCGCCTGATGTGAAGCCGCAGCTCGATGCCAACATGGGTACCGACAAGATGGGAGAGCTCTCCAGTAACATGAAGATGAATCCGGGAGAAGCTGTCACAGTTTCCTTCGGCAACATCAAGCCCGGCCAATACCCTTTCCACTGTGTACCACACCTCGCGCTCAATATGAAGGGCGTGATCACCGTTCAGTAATGCTCGAACAAAAAAAGGCGGAGCCTTAAAGCTCCGCCTTTTTTTTGTCCAGTTTAGGGTGAATCTTTGACAGATGAATGTTCATAGCATAGCTCGCATGAGCGGCGGGTCTGCCTACCTCTGGATGGCGGCACGTGCTCGTAATGCGCTACGACGGGTCCTGGTGTTTGGCATCGTCGGCGGTGTGACATTCATAGCTGCTCTGATTGCCTTCGTAGTGGTACCAAGAAGCGCATCGAGAAAAGCTCTTGCGGTTGCCTCCCGCATCGAAACCCGCAGTGACTCTGCACCAGAGGTGGCAGCGCGAGACAGATTTCTGACACAAACGAATACCGCTGATTCGATAATGAACGCGACGCGTGCTGCATTGGCGCCGCAACCGGTCGCAGTGATCGACACGTTTCCTCCAGCAGTGCGTGCTCAGCGTGACTCGTTGAGCGCGGAGTTGACGACGCTCAATCGACTCATCGACCGTGCTGAGAACGCGCCGCTGCCGACGTCGTACAGAGCACTCGCAGCCTCACCGACGGTTGCGGCGGATCCGCGCGTGCGCGCGCTACTCGATTCCCTCGCCGACATCGAGCGTGAGCGAAATGCATTTGGTGCTGTTGGCGGGGTTGATCCAGTGTATTTGTCGCTCACTTCCCGGGCGACTGCCATAGGACGCGAGATAAAGGGAATCGCGGACGCCAAACGTGGCGAAATGCGAGGTAAACTCGCACTAATCCGGCCGACGCCCGCGCCGGTAGTGAAGCCTGTCATCAACGTCGACACCAACCAGGTGCTGGCGCAGAGGTCGGCGGCGCAGCGCCAGTACGCTGCCGCAATGAGCCAACTTGAGCAGATAAGACAGAAAAATCTGCGCATCGATCAAGAGACAGCTCGCGCACGCGAGCTGGCGAACGTGGGTGCGCCGCCCTGGGCGATGTTGGCCGCGGCGGTCGTGTTGGCACTCGCTGTTGGATTTGCGGCTTCGTTCGGGACAGAGCTCAAGCGACCGCATATTGCTGATCCGCGTGAAGCAGAACAAATCAGCAACGCCCGTGTCCTGACAGTCATCAAACCGCCGGAGATAGTTGTCGAAAGAAGTCGGAGACAGGCGGACGTCGAGGCGCCGCCCCTGATCGACGTGGTTTCGGAGAGCTACCGCACGCTGTATCTCCACATCGCGTCCGTTGAGGCAAGCGTGCCGATCGTTACCATCACTGGTGACGATCCTGGTATTGTCGCTACCGTCGCTGCGAACCTCGCAGCATCCGCTGCCTACGAGGCCAGAAGTACTTTGCTGGTTGATGTCGATCCAACCACGTGCGCTGTGGCGAGTGTGTTGCGCATTCGACCCGATCCGGGCCTGGGCGGAATCATCAATGGCACTGCTAACTGGCCCGAGGCGATCGTACCGACGACTATAGGCCGCGACCGTCCGCTGGATGTGTTGCCGAGCGGTACCAGACGCTCCGGAATGCCGGAAACGAATGTGGTCGAGGAAGTGAAGAAAGAGCTGGCCCGGCTGCAGCGGCGTTACGACTTCATCATCATCGCAGCACCGACCAGCTATGTGCAGCGAAGCGCCGCCAGCATTATTCCCGCTCCCGACGTAATCCTATGCGCGCGGATGGCGCATACTACAATCGGCGGCCTCAAATCAGCAGTCGAGGGCCTGAGGGCAGCGGACATGCGAATCCACGGACTCGTCCTCTGGGACGCGGAAATGCCGCAGCTGGAGACTCGGGAGGAAATGCTCGGCGCTTCGCGACAGGCGGAATCCTTCCGGCCAGAGTTAGCGACTGCTCAGTAATCAGTAAATGGCAGAAACAATTCCGGATCTGCGCGGACTTCCCAAAGCTCACGCGTATTCCGAGCTGGCAGGCCACACCGATGCAATCCTCGCAGGTGTAGATGATGTTGTGACCGCTATGTCGACCATCGCTTCTCTCGTTCACCATGCCTTCGGACATCTTTGGACCGGCTTCTACCGCGTGGTCGTGCCCGGTCAACTACTTCGTGTGGGTCCGTACCAGGGCACGCTGGGATGCATCGATATTGCGTTCGGACAGGGAGTCTGTGGGACCGCGGCTGCGGAAATGCGAACCGTTGTGGTCCCAAATGTCGCGGAGTTTCCCGGACATATAACGTGCGATTGCCGATCAAAGTCGGAGATCGTTGTCCCGGTGCGTGACAGAAAGGGTGATCTGCTGGCGGTCTTCGACGTAGATTCTGAAAAGTTCAATTCGTTCGACATAGACGACCAGCAGGGTCTGGAAAACTTGATGTCCTGGTTCGCAGCCACCGCGTAATGCCCCTCTCCGGCTACTCTGACGTCATCAATCACGCGCTCGCCTTCGCGGCAAAGCATCACGACCGTCAGGTGAGAAAGGGGACTAAGCTTCCCTACCTCACGCATCCGGCGAATGTGGCTATCATCCTCACGCGCTATGGCCAGGATACCGAGACGGTGGTCGCCGGTATTCTGCACGACGTGGTCGAGGACTGTGTTCGCGACGGCTATACCCGACAGATGCTCGAGCAAAGAATCGGTGACAAGTTCGGTCCGAACGTTCTGGAAACGGTGCTCACCGTTACGTACCGTCGGCACGACGATGATGGTGTCGAGCTTTCGGGTGACGACCGGCGCTCAGATTACCTCGAGCGACTCGCCGATGCGAGCGAGGGAGCGCGTTGGGTCTGCGCGGCAGACAAGCTGCACAATGCGTCGTCGATAATCTCCGACCTGCGACGGACGGTCGACCCCGACAGCGTGTGGACGCGGTTCAATCTCGGTAAGGCCGGGACGGCCCGGTGGTACCGCGATGTGTACGAGCGGCTGCGTGAGCTGGGTTTCAAAGCGCCAATCATGGCAGAACTCGACGCCGTGTCAGCGGAGCTCGCGAAATTTGCTGCCTGACTAGGTGAGCGCTGCGGTTCTGTCTGCGCCGTAAGTCCTCTCGACATAGTCGTCGAGAATCTTGAGAAACTCGGGAACGATCCCGTCGCCTTTGAGCGTCACCGACAGTTTGCCATCGATGTAGACCGGTGCTTTCGGCTCTTCGAACGTACCGGGTAAAGAGATTCCGATGTTTGCGTGCTTGGACTCCCCGGGCCCGTTGACTACGCAACCCATCACTGCGACTCGCATGTCGACCACGCGCGGATAACGCTGACGCCAAATCGGCATCTGCTCTCGCAGGTAGGTCTGAATGTCTTCCGCCATGTGCTGGAAGAAAGTCGATGTGGTGCGGCCGCAGCCGGGACAGGCGGTTACCTGTGGCGTGAAGCTTTGTAGTTCGAGCGACTGTAGAATCTGCTGCGCGACGCGCACTTCTTCGGTGCGATCACCGCCTGGACGCGGCGTAAGCGAGACGCGAATGGTGTCACCAATCCCCTCCATCAGCAGGATCGACAATGCAGCGGTGCTGGCGATGATTCCCTTCGAGCCGAGACCTGCTTCGGTAAGGCCAAGATGAAGCGGGTAGTCGCAGCGCGCGGCAAGCCGGCGGTACACGGTGAGTAAATCCGGCACGCCCGACACCTTTGCAGAAATTACAATGCGATCGTGCCCGAGGCCCATCTCTTCGGCGATTCCAGCCGACCTGAGCGCACTCTGCAGCATTGCCTCGATGTAGACGTCTTTTGCTTCGCTCGCCTCGGTGCTTTTCGCATTCTCATCCATTAGCTCGGTCAAAAGATCCTGGTCCAGCGAACCCCAATTGACGCCGATGCGGACCGGTTTTCCGTTGTCGAGCGCGACCTGGATGATGGTTCGGAAATTCTCGTCGCGCCGTTTACTGCCGACGTTACCCGGATTGATGCGGTATTTCGCCAGCGCTTTCGCCGCAGCCGGATACTTGGTGAGCAGTAGATGGCCGTTGTAATGAAAGTCACCAATGACGGGCACGGTCACACCCATGTCGGCAAGGCGGCTCGCGATTTCGGGGACTGCACGCGCCGCCTCGTCGTTGTTGACGGTGACGCGAACGAGCTGACTACCGGCTCGGGTGAGATCCGCGACCTGAAGTGCGGTCGCGACCGCGTCCGCGGTATCCGTGTTCGTCATCGACTGCACGACAACGGGATAGGCGGACCCGACGGGGACGTCGCCGACGAATGCGGTTGGGGTCTTTCTGCGGTGAATGCTGGACAACTGGGCTGGTCTGTGGTGAAAATGAAAGCTAATTCGCTGGCCTGAGCACTGCATAAAGGAGCAGTTGACTTCCCTGCCTCATCCAAACCGGAGTCTGGATGGTCGATGATACCCCACAGCCGGCAGAAACTTCGCCAGCCGTTGCACCACCCGCGTCAGCACCGCACCGGACGCGGAACAAAGCACTGACTGTTCTTCTCCTCCTCACCCTTATCCCGGTGGTGGTAATCGCGCTGTGGATTTGGGTCGCGCTGGGATACACCTATTCGAACGGCGAGCGAGCGGGATATCTGCAGAAGATTTCCAAGAAGGGATGGCTCTGTAAGACGTGGGAAGGAGAGATTGCGATGACGCCACTACCCGGAGCAACACCGCAGTACTTCTCGTTCACGGTTAGAAATGACTCGTTAGCGCACGTGCTCGAACAAAACGCAGGCAAACAAGTGTCACTCACGTATGACCAGCATCGGGGCATACCGACGAGTTGTTTCGGCGAGACTGAGTATTTCGTAACGGCAGTGCGCAGAATAACCCCGTGATTCTGTCTATTGTCTGCTCAGCCGGGACTAGCTATTTTGTCCGCCAAGTCAGGCCAGGGCAGGGCAACTGCTTTGCTCGGCTTTTTTCCAGCGCGAGGTAGCTGAGACTCGCGTAACAGATTGTCGAGGGTCGGGCGTTCCGCGCTCCCCAAGACACAAATTTCTTCAGGAGTAGGGAATGCGTACGACCGGCAAAGTGAAGTGGTTCAACGACGCGAAGGGTTTTGGATTCATCACACCTGACAACGGGCAGAAGGATTGCTTCGTTCACTACAGCGCCATCTCCGGCTCGGGATTCAAATCCCTTGCTGAAGGCGATGCTGTGGAGTTCGACATCGTCGAAGGTCAGAAAGGCCCAGCTGCCGAGAACGTGACGAAGGCTTCCTAAGTCACACCAGCTTCACTGGCACAATCTGGCGGGGCGTCTCAATCGAGACGCCCGTTGTTTTTTGTGGTGGGCGACCGCGACGCGGAAGTGGGGCCATCTCGACTGCGTGCTCGAGGCGCTCAAGGAGCACGGCCTCAATATGCTGGAGATCGATCTCCAGCGTGACGCCGAGAGAGAGCTTGAATCGCCCGTGGGCTTTTATGATCTGAGTGCCGACATCCACGGCATTCCCAACTGGGACGTCTAGGTCGTGGATCAGGGTGAGCGCGATGGACAGAATGATGAGCGATTCGACGGAAAGCTTTCGGGCGATCCCCTGTCGAGCTTGAGTTACCCCTTGCACGCCAAAGTGGGATAAGGTATTGTCGATCCACTTAGGTGAGACGTTAAGGGCAAGTGCAGCAGTAGCAACAGTATATGCGCGAGGCACTAATTATCCTAGCGAACAAGGATATTTAACGCAACTTCAAACATGACCCGAGCACCGCTATGAGAAAACTTCTGGTTTTGTTTTTGGCCTTTGCGGCACTAGTCCCTTCTTTGGCATCAGCTCAAAAAGGCTATGCACTTGGAGTCGGCGGAGGCGCCGCGATACCCGTAGGCAAGTTGGGCGATCTTCAAAAGACTGGATACTCAGCGCTGGTCACCCTCGCCCTCGGCTCACCCGACTTTCCCATTGGAATGCGTATTGATGGGATATACAATAATCTAACTCACGCTACGCCGGCACCCGGTGCGGCGGCCGGGGATTTACGTGTTGCGGGTGCGTTACTCGATCTCGTTTACGCCTTTCCCGGCACGTATGCCAAGCCCTACCTGCTGGCGGGAGCTGGATGGTATGGATCAAAGGTCGATACCGCCGGCGCGATAGCGCAAAACAACGTTGGATTCAACGGTGGACTGGGGATCACCTTTGGATTTGGTCCAGCGGCTGCCTTCCTCGAAGCTCGATACCACTCTGTTTCGCGCACGGTCACGAAAGGCGGCGTGTTCCAGTTTGTGCCGATTACGTTCGGCTTGATGTTCTAAACAGCGCGCAGGATCAGCTCGTTGCCGCGAGCGATTTCCAACTCAGGTCTCAACGCGTCTCGTGCTGCCTGAAGCTGTGCGGCCACTGAAGCCGGACCGGTCGCGCCAGGTACCTCACGGCGCGAAACCGACATTGTCGGCTCCAGCCAATCGAGAACGTCATCACCGAAGAGACGGTGTGCTGCCTTGAACGCAGCAAGCGGAAGCGCGTCGAGCTCACATCCTTCCCGTTCGCTATCACGGATCAACGAGCCGATCGCTGAGTGAGCTTCACGGAAAGTCGCACCCTTTTCGACGAGATAATCGGCAAGATCTGTCGCCATCATACTGCTCGATATCGCGCTGCGCATCCGCTTCTGGTTGAAACGTATCTCCTGCAACGCACCCGCCACGGCCGGAAGCACCAGAAGCACGGTGTCCACACCATCGAACAGCACTCGTTTGTCATCCTGAAGATCTTTATTGTATCCGCTCGGCAAGCCCTTGAGTGTTGACAGTAGAGTGCTGAGATCGCCGATCGCTCGCGCGCCTGAGCCGCGTGCTAGTTCGAGTGCGTCCGGATTCCGCTTTTGCGGCATCATGCTAGACCCCGTGGTAAACGCGTCTCCGAACTGGACGAAACCGTATTCACTCGAACCGTAGATGATGAGATCTTCGGCCATGCGTGACACGTGGGTCGCAATCATTGCCACAGCGAACAGCATTTCAGCTACGAAATCACGATCGCCCACAGCGTCGATGCTGTTCTGCGACAGCGAGCTGAAGCCGAGGCTACCCTGGAGCAAAACGCGGGAAACGGGAAATGCACAGCCAGCGACTGCACCTGCACCGAGTGGAAGCACAGCGGTGACGCGTGCCGCAGCGGCAACTCGGGCGCGATCACGCTCGAGTGGCCAAAAATGCGACAGCATCCAATGAGCAGCGAGCACGGGCTGGGCGCGCTGCATATGCGTGTAAGCCGGCATCATCGCGTCGGCCAGTGCGCTCGCGTGTTCCAGCATTACCCGCTGCAGCGAGCGCACAGCGTTATCCAGCTTCGCACACGCGTCCATCGTCCACAGCCTGGTTGCCGTGGCGACCTGATCGTTGCGACTGCGACCGGTGTGGAGCTTTGAAGCGACGGCTCCGATTTCTTCATGCAGCATGCGATCGATGAGCGTATGCACGTCTTCGTCGGATGCGATTGGCTGCGCCCCGGAGGAGAGCTTCTGACCAACCATATCGAGACCGCGCTCGATCTTTTTGCTTTCGTCGAGCGTGAGCACTCCAGCGCCCCAAAGCGCGACAGCCCAGGCCTGCGAAAGGCTTATGTCAAAAGGCCAGAGACGATAGTCAATGGCAATCGAGCGGTTGAGTGCCTCGAGCGCAGCGGCAGGGGGTACCGCAAAGCGACCGCCCCACAGCTTGTGTGAAGTGTGATCGGACATAGCGACCTCCTTCAGCTCAAGCTATAGCCAAGGCGGCTGGTTTGCTGCTCTCTTTCCTGGCGGCAGAAGCTTCGGCGCGTGCCGCGGCGAGCTCCTGATCGCGAATGGCGCGCACGCGAGCGGACAGCCCGTAGAGGCGAATGAAGCCGGCCGCGTCGCTTTGCTGGTAGACGTTGTCCTCGCCGAATGTGACGAAGCGCTCGTCATATAGCGCGTTCTCGCTCTCACGTGCTACAACGTTGGCGGTTCCTTTGTAGAGTCTGAGCGTCACGGTGCCAGTGATCCTTTCCTGAGTGGTGTTGACGAACGCATCGTAGGCTTCGCGCTCTGTCGTCCACCAACGGCCCTCGTAAACGAGATCTGCATAGCGCGGGGCGATGAGATCCTTAGCGGCAAGCGTGCGACGATCGAGTACAAGCTGCTCGAGCTCACTGTGCGCAGAGTAGAGCAGGGTGCCGCCCGGAGTTTCGTAGACACCACGCGACTTCATACCAACCAACCGATCCTCGACCAGGTCGATTCGACCAACGCCGTGACGGCCACCGATGGTGTTCAGTGCGCTCAGCAGATCGACCGCGTCAAACTCAGCGCCGTTGACGGAAACGGGAGTGCCACTGACAAAACCGATGGTGACTTCCTCGGGCTCATTCGGCGCGTTCTGAGGCGAAGTCGTCAGCATGAAAAGATCTTCCGGCGGTGCAGTTTGCGGCTGCTCGAGAACTCCACCCTCGTGGGAGATGTGCCAGATATTCCTGTCGCGTGAGTAGATCTTCTCTTTCGTCGCCGCGACTGGGACGTTATGAGCATGCGCATAGGCAATCGCGTCCTCCCGGCTCCGAATGTCCCACTCACGCCACGGCGCGATAATGGGCAGGTCCGGTGCGAAGGCCGCGTAAGTCAGCTCGAAGCGAACCTGATCGTTGCCCTTGCCGGTGCAGCCATGCGCGAGGGCATCCGCGCCGACTTTTCTGGCGATCTCCACCTGGCGCCGCGCAATCAGCGGCCGTCCCATCGAGGTGCCGAGCAAATACTTGCGACCGTAGATAGCACCAGCGCGGAGGGTGGGCCACACGAACTGTTCCACGAATTCCTGGCGCAAATCCTCGACGTAGCATTCGTCGGCACCCGATGCGATGGCTTTCGCACGGACACCCTCGAGCTCCTCGCCCTGGCCGATGTCAGCGGCGACGCAGATGATGCGCGCGTCGTACCGCTGCTTGAGCCAGGGGACGATGATTGAAGTATCAAGCCCGCCAGAGTAGGCGAGGACAATTGTTCTGATCACGGTCGCCTCAATAAGTATTCAGAATCACTGAATATTTAATCGGTTCAGACGGGTCCGTCAATACTTGTCAGGGCTCGCCGGCGAGGCTTTTGAGTCGGCGATGAGTGCGCTCTCTGGCAGCAACGGAGCGACAGATGATCAGGATCGTGTCATCTCCGCCAACGGTGCCCAGGATGTCGCTCCAGCCTTCGCCATCCAACGCAGCCGCAATGGGTTGAGCGCCGCCGGGCACTGTCCGCAATACCAGCATTTCGCTGACACCATCAACCCTGAGAAACAATTGGGGGAGGAGGGTATCGAGTGCAGCTCTGCTCTCCTCGATATTGCCATCGGTAACGGCGTAGCGCGCACCTTCAGGGGTGGGCACGCGCGCCAGGCGGAGCTCACGGAGGTCGCGGGAAAGCGTTGCTTGCGTTACGTCCCAGCCGCGCTGAAGCAACAGCTTGCGCAGGTCTTCCTGGCTGCTGACTGCCCGTGACTCGATGATCTCGAGAATGGTATCGTGTCGTTCGCGTTTGTTCGCCACGGGATGATTCTACTACGCCCGTCACCAATTCGCGAGACAAGGCGTGAATCATTGACGCGCCCTCGGTGTAATGTTATGCATTCACTATGCATAAAATTCCGGTTGGGGTCTTGGGCGCGAGTGGCTATGCCGGCAGGGAGCTTTGCGGGTTGATCGCACAGCATCCCGGGCTGTCGCTTGCGTTTGCCTCTGCCAACGAGCAGCGCGGGCAGCGCGCCCGGGTGGGACCGGTAGAGTTAACGTACGTCGCAACCGAGGACGCTCCGCTCAACAAAGCCGAAGTCGTGTTTACCGCTTTGCCGCACGGCACCGCAGCGAAATGGGTCGCTAATGCCCGATCTGAAGGCGCGCGCGTGGTCGATCTCTCGGCGGATTTTAGGCCTGGCGGAAGTACCTCGCCAGCTGTGCCCGCTCCCTACGGCCTTACGGAGCTCATGCGCGCTCAGATCCCCGGCGCGGAAATAGTGGCAAACCCCGGCTGCTATCCGACGGCCATTCTGATCGCCATCGCCCCGCTGCTGACGAACGGGCTGGTGCCGGCTGACGCTACTATAAATGTATCGGCCGCGAGCGGAGTCACCGGGGCCGGCTACTCGGCGCGACCCGATCTGCTCTTCGCTGAAGTCGTCGAGGATTTCAAGGCGTATGCGGTCGGGAACCAGCATCGGCACATCGCTGAGATGCGGGCTGTCGCAGGCGAGCTGAACGGCGCGGACGTCGACATCCTCTTTACGCCGCACCTGTTGCCGGTTGCGCGTGGGATTCTCGCTACGATTACAGTTCCGATCAAGAACGTTATCGAGGACCCGCACGAGCTCTGGCAGGCTTTCTATAGCAGTGAGCCGTTCGTGGAGATCGCAGATTCGCCGCCCTCGTTGCGTGATGTCGTTCGTCGCAACGTCGTGCGACTGAGCGTGTCCAAAGCGGCAAACGTCAAACAGCCGACTCTCATCATCATTTCGGCGATCGATAATCTCATGAAAGGTGCAGCGGGGCAGGCGGTACAGAACGCGAATGTGCTGCTGGGTCTCGCCGAGCAGTCGGGGCTGCCAGCGTAAATGCGTGTACTCAAAATCGGGGGTCGAGCACAGCGCGACCCGATGCTTTCGCGCGTAATTCGCGACGCCTGGAACGCGGCACCTGGTGAGCTATGTATGGTTCACGGCGGCGGTGATGAGGTCTCGGCGATGCAGCGCGCACTGGGTCGGGAAGCGGCTTTCATTGGCGGTCGCCGGGTAACTTCTCAAGGCGATCTCGAGCTCTTGCGAATGGTGCTTTCCGGTGTCGTCAACAAAAGGCTGGTTAGCTCACTCGTTGCGGCCGATGTACCCGCTATTGGAATCTCCGGTGAGGACGGTGCGTTGATCAGCGCGGCGTTTATCGACCGCGCGCTATTGGGGTACGCGGGGAGACCATTGAGCATAAACAAGGAACTGCTGGTGTCGTTGTTGAACTCAGGCTATCTCCCGATCATTTCCCCTGTCGCGTTCAATAGTGAGACCGGTGTTGGTGGCGCACTCAACGTAAACGGTGATGACGCGGCCGCCGCAATCGCGGCATCACTGGCTGCGAGCGAGCTGTTGTTGATCGCGGATGTCGAAGGTGTGCTGGACACCGAAGGTCGCGTGGTGAGCGCGCTGACGCTCGAACAGGCGCGCGACATGGTTGCGAACGGGACGGCAGCAGCTGGAATGGCAGCAAAACTCGAATCGGCAGAGGCTGCGCTTTTGAACGGCGTTGCTTCTGTACGGATTTGTGCATTGCGGGGAGTTGCCGACACGCAGTGTGGAACGTTCTTAACTCAATCCCAGAGTGTGGCGATATGAGCACCGTGATGATGCCCGTAGAGAACGAAATAGCATCTTCGACTTCGATCCCGGCGGATCCCTTCCTCGCAACTTACAAACGAGCGCCGATGGAATTCGTTCGCGGCGAAGGTGTCGAGCTGGTGGACGCTGACGGGAAGCGATATCTCGACTTTGCCAGCGGGATCGCCGTCAATGCGCTGGGCTATGCTGATGCCGGCATAGCAGCGACGATCGCCGATGCGCTGAGCACCGGTCTGATCCACACATCGAACCTCTATCGTACCGCACCCGGCGAACAGCTGGCGGCGAAACTCGTCGACCGCTCCTTCGCTTCGCGTGTCTTCTTCTGCAACTCCGGAGCAGAGGCAAACGAAGGTGCGTTCAAGGTCGCGCGTAAGTGGGCGCGCAAGATCGGCACCGACGCCAAGGTCGAGATAATCGCGCTACGCGGAAGTTTTCACGGCCGACTGTTCGCGTCTTTGGCCGCGACTGACCGCCCTTCGTACCGGGCGCCCTTCCGCCCGTTGGCCGGTGGTGTCTCGATCTGCGAGCGCGATCTTTCGGAGCTGGACAGCGCGCTCGACGAAGAGACAGTGGCCGCGCTCATTCTGGAGCCGATTCAGGGAGAAGGTGGTGTGCGTGTTCTCGATGCCGACTTCGTCCGAAAGCTGCGCGACCTGACAGCGAAACGAGAAATCGCGCTGATCTTCGATGAGATTCAGTGTGGGCTTGGCCGGACAGGTCATCTCTTCGCGTACGAAGCGCTGGGAATCACGCCAGACATTTTGACACTGGCGAAGCCGCTGGCCGGCGGACTGCCGATGGGGGCGGTACTCGTTACCGAGGAGATTGGATCAACGATGCAGCCAGGAGATCATGGCACCACATTCGGTGGCGGCCCGCTGGTGGCGGCGGTTGCCGGGTATGTTCTGGACCGACTGTCTGATCCAACGCTGCTTGATTCAGTGCGCACCAACGGTGTCTGGCTGGGAGAGCAGCTCGCGAGGATTGCGACGCGCTCTGGAAAAGTTCGTGCGGTCCGCGGAATGGGTTATATGTGGGGAATCGACATCGTTGAGCCAGCAGGCGATGTCGTGAAGAGAGGTTGGGAGGCGGGCCTGCTCGCTCTCACCGCGGGCGAGCATACGCTGCGTCTACTGCCGCCATTGGTAATGGACCGTGTTGGTCTCGAGCGTGGCCTATCGATCCTGGAAAGAATCATCGGGTGAGTTCCGCAGTCGCCAAGCAGCTGGGCGGCAGTTAGAATTTTCGGAGCTATGTCACATCGCTCCGCGCGGGCAGTCCTGACTGCCCGCTTTCTTTCTCTGGCCATTGCCGGCGCAGGTATCGCCTGCGCCGGAATGACGACAACGAATTCAACTCACGCGATCGCGTCGTTGCCCGCTGACACAATCGAAGCAAGGCGTCTGTTCGAGGAGAACATCGACGCGATACACAAGCGTGACCGCCAGCGTTATCTCGCTACTTATCTTCATTCGACCACGCTAGGTCGAAATGGAGCGAGCGGGCTTGAGCTCGGCTATGACAACTGGAGCGCCCGCCGCGATTCCACGTGGCCGGACACTCTGGTCGCCAAGAATCTTCGCGTGCTTCCTATTTCCCCGGGTGTCGTCTACGGTACCTACTGCTACACTGTGACTCAGCACGACACGACGACGAGCGGTGTTTCGGAAAGAATCTTCGTTAAAACGTCTCAAGGCTGGCGGATAGCGGTGACGACGGCATTCGGCCAGCCGGTTGGTCAACCGTCGCAGTGCAAATGATAAAGGGAGTTATGGGAAGAAAGAGTCTGATTCGCGGTGCACTCGCGGTCGCGGTCATGTTTGGAAGTCCTTCGGTGAATCTGTCGCAGCAGCCTACCGCGCCGGCAACAACTCACCCTGCTGACACGGCCACGCCCAAGCTGGTGCTCTTCATTACGATCGATGCAATGCGGTCGGATTATCTGCAGCGTTTCGAACGCCAGCTATCGGGGGGATTGGGCAGGCTCTATCGGGGCGGTGCTTTTTTCAGCAACGGTTTCCAGGATCACGCGATCACGGAGACGGCGCCCGGTCACTCAGTGACAATGTCCGGAAGGTTTCCGGTTCACACCGGCATCGTGATGAACGTAGCAGGTGTGAATGACAGCAGCGTCAAGTTGATCGACTCGCCAGGCGGGGGTGCCTCGCCCTTTCGATTTCGCGGCACGACGCTCACCGATTGGCTGGTTGCGAAGGACCCGCGAACGAAGGTGCTATCCGTTTCGCGAAAGGATCGCGCCGCAATTCTGCCAATCGGCAGATCGAAGCAGCCGGTGTTCTGGTATCCCGGCAACGGGATTTTCACGACGAGTACTTATTACAGCACGACTTTGCCTGACTGGGTGAAGGCGTACAACGCGCGCAAAGTTCCGATGAGTTATGCTGCGCGTATCTGGCGGCCGATGCTACCCGACAGCTCTTACGCCGAACCTGATAGCGTGCCCTACGAAGCAGGAGCGACGGCTTTTCTTTTCCCGCACGTCATCCCAACCGCGCCTGACTCCGCGGCTGCTTTCCTGGCAGAGTTCCCGTGGATGGATGATGTTACGCTCGACTTCGCGCTGACGGGAGTAAATGCGCTCAATCTGGGCGCCGGTCCCGAAACCGACGTGCTCGCTATTTCACTTTCCACCACTGACGCGATCGGCCACAAGTACGGACCAGACTCTCGCGAGCTTCACGATCATTTCCTGCGACTGGACCATGCAGTCGGCGTCTTTCTCGATTCGTTGTTCAAGCTTCGAAACGAAAAGGACATCGTGATTGCTCTGACCGCTGATCATGGATTATCGCCGTATCCCGAGGTCCATACAGCGCACGATGCCAACGGGGGAGCAATCCGCGTCAACGTACGCCCAGTGCTACAGAAACTGAGCAACACACTCGCTGCGCGCGGAGTTCCGGGCAACGGGCTCGAGTACATGAGTGGTGTTTACGCCGGCAACGGTTTCTTCTTCGACAGCGGCGTGCTGCAGCTGGATCGAGCCGCGCTGCAACGTGCGAATGTGAATGTCGACACATTGTTGACGGGCGTGAGGGCAGATTTTCTGAAAGTCGCCGGGGTCGCGAGAGCGGACCGCATCTCGACGCTCGCTACTGCGGACACGGTCAGCGATAAGGTTGCCAGGCGCTGGCTGCACATGTTCAGCGATGAGACTACAGCCGCACTGGTTGTCTCGCTCGCGCCTTATAACTACTGGATGACGTACAATCTCGCGCAACATGGCAGCCCCAATGACCCTGATGCGCGCGTTCCGATCCTGTTCTATGGTAGTGCGATCAAGCCTGGACGCTACTTAGACTTCGCTACAGTCGCCGACATGGCGCCCACACTCGCGCTTATCACCCACGTCTTGCCGCTGGAAAAACTCGACGGTCACGTACTTCAGAATGCGATCCGGCAAAGCACGCCTTGACCCCGTCTGGAAAGCATTCGACGAAGCTCAATTCGGGCCAAAGAACAGCCTGAACCTGCGTGATTCCTTGCCGAGTGCTGCCGACGCGATTTACCGGACCGAAGCGTGGCTGCGCGAGCGTCAAGTGAGCGGTGCCAAGGAAGTACTGATCATCACGGGCCGCGGTAACCAAAGTCCTGACGGCGCCCCCGTAGTTCGAAAGGCGGTGCTGAATCTGCTGCCAGGACTGCATCGCCGGGGAGTTGTAAGCGAATGGCGCGAACATTCTCCAGGCTCACTGGTGGTCGGCCTGCAGCCAATCACTGCGTTGCTCAACGCGCCAAGACGAAAGCGCGATCGGGATGCTGCGCCGGGGAGCGCGGATCCGCAGTCACTTTCGGCCCTCGACAAGGCAACATTGAAGTTGCTGCGCACTCTGGCAATACGATCGCTGGACAGTCTGGGAGTGCGGGACGCGGAGAAGTTCATCGAAGCAGAAATGCTGGACAAATTCAATTCGTTGGCTGCCAGCATACCAGCGGGAGAGGGAAGTGAGGCGAGACTACAAACAGCAATCGCGACCGCTCTCGAGCAATTCGACGAGTAAGTGATTCCGCAGCGGACCATCTCACCAAAATTGAAATGAACGGCAAACTTCTCGTCGGTGCGATGCTGGTGGCGTCGCGGCTGGATGGCCAGAGTCTCTCCGGCTACAGCATCAATTCATCGGCGCATGAGCTTAGCGTGGAGTCAGACGCTGTGAGCCGGCCAAGCGCCGCCGATGCAGACGCGCACTCTCGTTTCCTGTCACTGCAACCGCACATGGCAGGTACGCCGGCGCAGGCACGGACTCGCGACTACGTGATCTCGCAGATGAAATCATGGGGCCTCGAGACCGAGGTCCGGTCTTACAAAGTGTGGATGCCACATCCAATCACCACTCGAGTCTGGCGAATCTCGCCGGACCCGGTGGAGCTGAATCTTGCGGAGGGTCCAATCGCCGAGGACACCACGTCCGTTGCGTATCCTCAGGTGATCGCCTTCAACGGCTATGGCGCGGCCGGTGACGTTAGTGGCGACGTAGTGTACGTCAACTACGGGCTCATCGAAGACTATGCACAGCTGGATTCGATGGGAGTGTCGGTAAAAGGCAAGATCGCGATTGCGCGCTACGGCCGTTCGTACCGCGGCATCAAAGCGCGCGAGGCAGAGAAGCACGGCGCTGTTGGATTGCTCATCTACAGCGATCCGGCGGATGACGGCTACACTCGCGGCGACGTTTATCCTGCCGGGCCCATGCGCCCCGCGCACGGAATTCAGCGCGGCAGTGTCATGAATCCAAATGGAGATCCTAGCACGCCGGGATACCCGAGCAGTGAAGGTGCGCGCCGCGTTCCGTTTGTCCGGATGGATGTGCCTCATATTCCGGTGCTTCCAATCTCGTACGGCAATGCATCGGAGTTGCTGCGCGGGTTGAACGGCAACTCGATTCCGCAGCCGTGGGAAGGCGGATTGCCGTTCCGCTATCACGTCGGTCCGGGGCCCGTGCGTGCCCGCATTGCGGTCACTACCGATGCGAACACAAATCCTTATAAAGAGATTTGGGACACGTTCGGCGTAATACGCGGCAGTGATTTTCCGGACGAGATCGTGATGGTCGGTGGACACCGGGATGCCTGGGGACCCGGCGCTGCAGACAACGTCAGCGGCACAATCAGTGTACTTGAAGCAGCACACGCGATCGCGGATCAGGTCAAAGCTGGAATGCGACCCCGGCGCACAATCGTCTTCGCGACGTGGGATGCGGAGGAGTGGGGGCTGCTCGGCTCGACGGAGTTTGTGGAAGAAGACTCTCTGAGATTGCGCAATCACGCCGTCGCGTATCTCAATCAGGACGATATCGCGCAGGGACCGAACTTCAGTGCGGGTGGATCGCCATCATTGCGGGGGATTTTGCGCGACGTGGCGAAGCATGTTCCGGATCCGAGCAAACAGGGAAGTGTGTACGATGTCTGGCGCAAGCGCGCGAATCTCGCGGCGGATTCCCTGGAGCCGCAAATGGGAGATCCCGGTGGCGGATCTGACTTTGCCGGTTTCTACAATCATCTCGGCATACCGATCACCGATTGGGGCTTCGGCGGACCGCAGGGCATCTATCACTCCGCATACGACTCGTACCACTGGATGTCCAAATTCGGTGACCCCGGTTTTCAGTATCACGCAACCGCGGCAAAGATCGGCGCTGCGATGTTGCTGCGAATCGCGAATGCAGACGTTCTGCCGTACGACTATATGGAATTCGCCCGCACAATGCGCCGCTTCGCAACGCAAGCGTCACAGGCGATAGCAGAAAAGCACTGGAACGTGTCTGTGGATTCCCTAACGCGATCTATCGGCAGAATGGAGGATGCTGCATCGGCATTCGCTGCCGCGAGAGATCGCGCGCTTGCTAATCAGCCGTCACTCTCGACGCTACAACGCGCAAATGCGGCTCTCCTCGAAGTTGAACGCCAGCTTACACGACCCGAAGGTCTCGTCACGCGATCGTGGTTCAGGAACCTCATCTACGCCTCCGACGAGAATAACGGCTACGCGACGATGGTGTTTCCATCTGTGGGAGAAGCGATCAGAGCCGGCGATGCAACGATCGTTACTCGCGAAGTCAACGATCTCGCTACTCGCTTCGATGCAGCGACGCGCGCATTGCAGCGAACGACCGAGGTATTTCGCGGAATGTAATTGACGAACACACGTCCGGTTACGGTCCAGACATTGCGATGACCGATGTCTGACAGAACGGATGGTGTTGTGCGATGAATGTGAATGGACATGGAGTGCGACGCTTGCGTCTCAGTCAAGACGAAACTGCGGCGATCGCCGATTATGGCGCGAAAGCAGTGTGGCCGGCCGGGTTTCAGATATACCAGCGGGGCGCGGCCGCCGACGGCGTTTTCATAGTTCTCGAAGGACACGTCGTCTTGCGCAACAAAATCAAAGTTGGTCGGGGTTTCGTGCCGGTAATCGCAACCTCGGGACAGACTTTCGGCAGCGAAGGCCTCTCATCCGGCGCGCAATACGCAACTGACGCAAATGCCGCGGAAGAAACGAAAACGTTGTTCCTCAGCGGACAGCAATTCCGTGCATTCGTGAGAGAGCGTGCAGCACAGACAATCCCCCTGCTGTCGCAAATCATGTCGGAGCGGGCCTTTCTGCTCGAGAAACTCCACGAGCTGGCGGCACTCAACGTTGATCAAAGACTCGTCTCGACGCTGTTCCATCTCAGCTCTGACCGGACGTTCACTACGGCAGATGGGCGTCTGAAGCTGGAGAACAACCACCACCGTCTGCTTTGCGAGATGGTCGGCGCGACGCGCGAATCGATTGCTCTGGCGCTGAGCCGCCTCGTCTCGGCAGGAATCGCCGAGCGAAAGGGCATGACCTTCCTCATTCAGCCGAACTCGCTTACCAACACGCTCGGTGATTATACTACGCGGGAAGTTGCGATTCCCGTCGCGAGAGAAATGACTGTAACCTGAGCTTAGATGGTCGATCGGCACGCGGTTGATTCGGCGATAATCAAAGGCGCAGAAGCAATTGATTTGCAGGAGGAGAGCTCACACGGAGTTCTCCTCCTGCATGGTTTTGGGGATACTCCGCAGACGCTTTCGCTATTCGCGAATCATCTGTCGAAAGCAGGACTAGGCGTCTTCGTCCCGTTACTCCCTGGTCACGGACGAAGCATGACAGAATTCACGAGGTCCGGTGCCGACGACTGGATCCGTGCGGCGGAAGATGCATTCCTCGATATGAGCGGCCGCTACCGCCTCGTCAGTGTCAGCGGCTTGTCGATGGGAGGCGCGCTGGCTGTCATCATTGCCGCGCGCCATCGCGACATCGCGTCGCTTGTTTTGTTCGCCCCGTACCTCGGCATGCCGCGCTGGATGCGTGCGGTTGCGATCACTCACTGGGCGTGGGGTAGAGTCGTCGGACCCGTGAACTCCAGCAGTCCGCTCTCGATTCATGATCCAATCGAACGCGAAAAGAATCTTTCGTACGGCCAGGTAACTGGCCGTACGATTCACGAGCTGGCGCGGGTGGTCGGTCGCGCACGCCGTGCGCTGCCCCAAGTTTTTGTTCCCACCCTCATCATTCAATCCCGTGAAGATCCGCGCGTTTCACCGCGGGTTGGCGAGTACGCGCTGAAGAAAATCGGGGCGAGGGAGAAGCAGATGGTATGGACGAGCGGCGCCGGCCACATCATCACCGTCGACTATGGACGAGAGCGAGTGTTCGGCGAAGCGGAGCGCTGGCTTTTATCGCACGCCGTTCGTAACGCGACAGCCGCCCGTTCGAGTTGAAGCGGCTGTCGGAACGAACCTAGATCTAGAAACGGTCCTGGACGAATTCGGTGACAGAATCGACCGCGCGTTCGCCGAGGTTAGCCGCCTGGTGCACGACGCCAGTGGCCACGCGCTTCACACGTTGAACAGGAGAGCTTCTGCGCCGCCTGCCTGCAGTCTTCTTGCGACCACTCGATTTGCGGCGCGAAGATCCACCGCTGGAGCGCGACGCGCTCTTACGGCTACTGCTCTTACGCCCACTACTCTTGCGCGCGCTCGAGCTCTTACGAGCCCGGGAGCTCTTTCTGCCCGAAGATTTGCGGCCGCTGCTTCGGCCGGCTCCGCCGCGTCGACGTGAGCTGCCACCGCTCTTACGGCCTGATGATGCGGACCGTGAGCGCTTCCTACCGCCTCTAGAACCACCTCTGGACTTTCTGGCTGCAGCCATTGCAAAGCTCCGTGTTAGGAGAGTTCGCGTACAAGGCGTAGCAAGATTCGCGCACAACACGTTGTGGTACGTGTCGAATAGATCGACAAACGCCGCCTATTAGCGGAGAGCGCGCGTTTCACCGTGTTTCATGATCCATAAATCATCGGCTGCGTGACCGGCGCTAACCCAGCCCTCTCGCATCCGCGCCGGTGGTTCGTCCATTGGTTCATCAGTGAGCTTAAAGGTTCCCCAATGACCTGCGGTAACGACTAATCGGCTGCCTTCCTGCGCTTGTTTGATCTGCGCTACGGCCTTCATGCAGTCGTCGGGATCCATGTGAACGGTGCCCATGAACCAACGCGGCTCGTAAGCGCCGATGGGCAGGATGGCCAGATCAAATGGGCCGAGGCGGTCTGTGATGGCGCTAAACTCGGGATGCAACGCGGTGTCACCTGCGAAGAAAACGCGGTGATCGCTGCTTCGGAAAGTCCAACCGCACCAGAGCGTCTGATTACGGCGGCCCAGCGTGCGCCCAGAGAAGTGTTGCGCGGGGACACATGTAACGTCGAGTCCGATTACTGACGTGCTTTCCCACCAATCTCGCTCGACAATGTCACGCGCACCTCGGTGACGAAGAAACGCCGCGACGCCCAGCGGTGCCAGCCATTGCGCTGCGGGATAGCGACTGGCGAGTCTCTGAGTGGTGGCGGCGTCGAGATGATCGTAGTGATCATGTGATAAAGCGATGATGTCAATTGGCGGCAGCCGGTCGAACGGCACGCCAGGTGGCACCCACCGCCGCGGACCAGCGAACTGCACCGGAGACGCGCGCTCGCTCCAGATTGGATCGAGCAGAATGTTGAGACCCGCAAGCTGCAACAGGAAACTGCTGTGCCCGACCCAGGTGAGCGTCACCGCATCTGGCGTCGCCCGCGGTGTGGTGAAATTCGGCTTGGCGAGCGGAAATGATGATCGATCAGGATCGGGCCGTCGTGTGTTCTGCCGGCGCTCGACGAGTGTCCATTTAAGGAAATCGCGGAACCCATGAAGCTGCGACGAAGGCCAGGGATTTCTAAAGCCACCCCCGGGGTCATGGTGCGAAGCACGCGTGACGGATGTCTGAGTATTGGATGCAGTCATTGCAACCGCGAATGATACTGCACCGACGACGTCTTCTGTGTCAGCTCAGGTTGGGAGCGGCGAGGTTTTCCTCGAGGTGCGCGAGGGACTTCATGCCAACGAGCGCCGCGGAGAGTGGAAGCGACTGCGTGAAAGCAATCGCCCTTCTCGCGTCAGTACTGAATCCCGGGAACGCGGCGTGCACCTGTTCTGGCAGGCCGCGAGTCAGCTGCGATTGCATTAGCGTGGCGCTGGCGATTACCGATATGCCTAGGCGATGAGCGGCCTCCAGCGGTGTCACCCGATCGCGTCCAACGCTCTGGGTTTCTGTGCGAACCGCCTCGGTCATCGCGAGATTGATCGGAAGCTGAATTACACTGAAATGATGGCCGGCCCCTCCCGCTTCATGGGCCAGCGAAACCAACTCCTCGAGACTCAGATGGTTCCTGGACTCGGGAGGCACGCGGAATCCATTCCACGTCGCGCATCCGTAACAACCGATGAAGCCGTTTTCTACGGCGCGCTCGAGGACGACGAAAGCATCGCGCACAACCGTTAGAAACCTCTGGCGCGAAAGCACGTCGAGCGCTTGTTCAGGGTTGTGCAGGTAATAAACGTCGATTGTCTCGAGCCCGAGATTTCTACGGCTGCGCTCGACCTGATCCTCGAGAAACTGGCCGCTGAGGCAGTGACCGCCAGCAATCACATCGACCGGATCCATGACGCCGCGCAGGAAATACTCTTCCTCGAGAAATCTGTGGTATTCGTCTTTGGTTGCCGGGGGATTTCGATCGAGGGGGATGTAACCACCCTTCGAGCAAACGACTATCTGGTCACGTCTGATTTTTCCGCTGTTGACACTCTTCTGAATCGCCGCTCCGAGAGCGCGCTCGGAGCGCTGACATCTGTAATTGATGGATGTATCCAGCAAGTTGATACCGCGCGCGAGCGCTGCTCCTGCGGCGATGGTGTAACGGGCATCCTCTTCGTCGTCACAGTCGCCGAGATAAGTGCCAAGGCCGAGCGAGGAGACGACAACTCCGTTGGCCAATGGCCGATAGAAATTCTCCGGGCGCGATTTGGCAAACTGTTTTCGCAGCGTGCGAGTGGCGTCGGCAGAAGCACGTCCTTTGATCAATGCGAGTGAGGCTTGCGTTCGTTGCATGATGGAGAGGCTACGGACAGCTGGAGTGTAACGCAAGAGACGCAGGAAGTGGGTTGGCCCCTACGTTGCTAACGTTGGGTACACATTCGATTACCCACACACTCCTTGACGGTGAAATCATATCTTTGCCTCGCGGTAGCCCTCGTCGCGTGCGCTCCGCAGCGTCCGGTCGTGTTACCAACGGTACTGCTCTCAGCTGATACAACCACACAGCAACCTTCCCGAAGAATTTTCGACTCCCGGCGGGACGATCCTTTGGCCACCATGGATCGCATCGATTGGCCGGGCCCAAATCGCTATCGATCAGCGTCAGGCGTTCCAGGTCCGGATTACTGGCAACAACGCGCCGATTACACAATCAACGCATCGCTTGATACAGCAACCACTGAAATCAGTGGTGCTGTTGAAATCAGATACACCAACAATTCTCCTGACACGCTGCGCTTCGTCTGGGTGCAGGCCGATCAGAACCTCTATCGGACCGGCAGCAAAGGGTCGGCGTTGTTTCCCGCTGATTCGCGCTGGGGTGTGAGAGGTTTCGAGGGCGGCTTCGCCTTCAGCGATGTTCGCATCAACGGCACTACCGTGCAGCCGCGCATCAACGACACGATGGTGCGGCTGGAGCTGCCAAGCCCGCTGATGCCTCGTGGCGGAAAGACGACGATCGCAATTCGTTATTCATTCCGAGTGCCCGAGCATGGCTCGGATCGCATGGGTCGCGACAGCTTGCTGTACGAGATAGCTCAGTGGTATCCGCGGATGGCTGTTTACGATGACGTGCGCGGCTGGAATGCCGATCCCTATCTCGGACAGGGCGAGTTCTACCTCGAGTACGGCGACTACGACTACTCAGTCACAGTGCCCGCTGGTTACGTCGTCGCGGGCAGTGGCGTTCTGCAGAATCCCGACGATGTCCTTACTGCAACGCAGCGACAGCGACTCGCGACGGCATCACGTAGCAGCGAAGTAATTCCCATTATCACCCAGACTGAAGCGGCAGTTGCGAAGACGCGGCGAGCGGCTGGCACCAAGACCTGGCGCTTCCGTGCACACAACGTCCACGACGTAGCGTGGGCCGCGGCACCTGACTTTCGATGGGATGCAACGAGCTGGAATGGAGTGCTAGCGCAGGCGTACTATGAATTCCCTAAATCGGGTCGCGCATGGGAGCATGCTGCCGAGCAGACTCAGTGGACGATCAGGCAGTACTCAGAGCTCTTCTTCCCATTCCCGTATCCGCAAGCAACATCGGTGGCCGGACCGGTGGGAGGCATGGAGTACCCAATGTTCGTGATGGTGCACTACGGGTCCGACGATCCCACATCCATCTTCGGTACCATCAACCACGAGCACGGCCATGAGTGGTTCCCGATGATCGTCGGTTCGAATGAGCGCCGATACGCGTGGATGGATGAAGGATTCAATACCTATCTAAATGCCTTCGCCCAGGAGGCGCGATATCCTGGCCAGTCCGCGTATCGGACCTATCTGAAAAACTGGTCGGATGCCGTGGCAGCGGGAACTCAGTCGCCATTGATGACTGCGCCCGACAACATCGACCCAAGCGCCCTTGGCGCGATGGGTTACAGAAAGCCGGCGGCCGTGCTGCTAACGCTTCGTAACCATGTCGTCGGCGCGAACGCGTTTGACACTGCGTTCCGCGAATACATCCGCGCCTGGGCGTTCAAGCACCCTACGCCGGGTGATTTCTTCCGCAATATCGAGAATTCGACCGGCGAGGATCTGTCCTGGTTCTGGCGTGGCTTCTTTTATACCACCGACGTGCTCGACATCGGCATCGACAGCGTCGGCATGCGGACGTCGGACGGGGAGCAATTCGCGGTGGTCGCCCTTCGCCGGCACACGTCCATCCCGTTCCCAGTCAGGCTGCGCATCGCCTTCGCTGACGGCACGACCGAGGACGTCAATCTGCCCGTCAATATCTGGGCACGCGGCAACCGCTTCGAAGCGGTGATCCCGGCCAGGGCAAAGGTTGTCGGCGTAAGATTGTGGCCCGACCCCTCGGTGCCCGACTGGAATTCTTCCAACGACACGTGGGGGAATCCGCCGTCAGGAAATCCCGCAGGGCCAGTTACGAGAAAATGATGTGGTCGTTTGGAATAGGAGTACCGTGCGATAGATTGCAGTCGTTCAAACAGTATCAGGGAGAGGAGCAAGTAATGCCGGATTTTGGAAGTTGGGCGTCAGCGTGGTGGAAGCCAGTGCTGTTCATCATCGTTGCCGGACACCTCACGAATGTGTCAGTTACTCTGTTCTTGCATAGAGCGCAAACCCACCGCGGTGTGAAACTTCATTACCTCGCTGCGCTTCCAATGCGTATTTGGCTGTGGCTGTCGACGGCGATCGTCACCAAGGAGTGGGTCGCCTGTCATCGGAAACATCACGCGTTTGCGGACCGCGAAGGCGATCCGCATAGCCCGTTAATGGAAGGCCTGCGGAACATCGTGCTCAAGGGCGCCTTCTACTATAGAAAGACTGTTCGCCAGCCTGGCGTCCTCGACAAGTACGGTAAGGGCACGCCTAACGACTGGCTCGAGAGGCATCTGCTGTCGCCGCTCAACTGGCTGGGTATCGTCATCATGATGGGCGTCGACATTTATCTGTTTGGCTTCTTCGTCGGCCCACTCGTTTGGGGGATCCAGATGATCTGGATTCCGTTCTGGGCCGCTGGAATCGTGAACGGTATCGGACACGCAGTCGGCTATCGGAACTTCAACGTGAAGGATGAGAGCCGAAACATCTCACCGATCGCGATCTGGCTGGGTGGCGAAGAGCTGCACAACAACCATCACGCTGATCCACACTCGGCGAAGTTCAAGGCAAAGTGGTATGAATTCGACATCGGCTGGGCATACCTGCGGTTACTTTCCTTCTTCGGCCTCGCTGAGATCGGATACGCGCGCAATTAGAGGTTCGCGTGGCTGAGACTGTAACCTGCGCGCGTTGTGGGCAAACGCGCGCAGGGTTCGTTAGGCCTCCCTTCCCCGGACAAATCGGGGCTCGCGTCGTCGAAGAGATCTGCCAGCAGTGCTGGGCCGACTGGCTCAAGCAGCAGACGATGCTGATCAATCACTACGGTTTGAACGTGATGGATCCCCAGGCGCGCACTTTCCTGACGCGGAATCTCGACGCCTTTCTCTTCAAGAGCGGATCGTCGTCCGACATCGACACGAGCAAAAAGGGCACGATCTCCCACTGAGGACGCGGAAGTTGAAAAAGTTCGCCGCTTTACTTCTGCTTTTTCTGGGCGCCGGCTGCGCAACGCTAAGTACCGGCAACACTTCCAACGCAAAAACAACATCGCCAGCGTGGACCGATTCGGTCATGCGCTCAATGACCTTGCGCGAAAAAGTAGCGCAGCTGATCTGGCCGAGTGTGTTTGGCGATTACGTATCGGGCGATTCGCCGCAGTGGCGACGGCTCTCACAATACGTTCAGCAGGAGAAAGTTGGGGGGTTCACGATCTCGGTAGGATCTCCAATCGAGCTCGCGGCGAAGCTTAATGCGCTGCAATCGATGAGTAAGGTGCCGCTCCTTATTGGTGCGGACCTCGAGGCAGGCGCCGGGTTCCGTGCTCGCGGTGGCTATTTCGTGCCCAACGCCATCGACCTCGGTGGCGCTCTGGTTTTTCCGCCAGAGATGGGCCTTGGCGCGACTCGCGATACGACGCTCGCTTACGAGCAGGGACGCCTGACCGCGCAGGAAGGCCGCGCACTGGGAATACACATCGCATACGCGCCGGTTCTGGACGTCAACAACAATCCGGCGAACCCCGTCATCAACACGCGATCCTATAGCGAGGATCCAGCGCTGGCGGCCCGGATGGGCGTTGCGTTCATTCACGGACTGCAGGATCACGGCATGATCGCGACAGGAAAACATTTCCCCGGACACGGCGATACTGGCGTCAACTCGCATTTGGCATTGCCGGTGGTGACGGTGAGCAGGAGCCGGCTCGACACCGTGGAGCTGGTGCCGTTTCGCGCTGCCGTGAAAAGCGGCGTCGGCGCAATCATGTCATTCCATGGCGCGATGCCGGCGCTGGATTCATCGGGCGTTCCCGGGACGCTGTCGCCGAAGGTTGTGACGGGGCTTTTGCGGGGGGAGATGGGATTCCGCGGGATCATCATCTCCGATGCGATGGACATGCGTGGAGTGCTCGATCAGTTCGGTGCTGACGAAGCGGCAAAGCGCGCGGTTGCCGCCGGAATCGACGTTTTGATTCAGCCGCTGGATGTTTCGACGACGATCGACGCAGTGATTGCCGGCATCGGTGAAGGCAGGTACACCGAAGCGCGTGTCGATTCATCCGTTCGACGGGTGCTGGAGACCAAACGGAAGCTCGGTCTGGCGCAGAGCAAGCTGGTTGATCTCAACGCTTTACGTTTTGCGGTTGGCGACAGTGTCGATGCCCAGGTCGCGCGCCGTGCTGCTGAGAAATCGATCACGCTCGTTCGCGACTCGACGCGACAGGTTCCGGTGCTCGATTCGACGAAGAGAGTTTTGTCGATAACGATCGCACGACGTGCTGATCTCTCGGCGGGAAACTCATTCAACGCCGAAATGCGCCCGCGGCTGCCAAAACTGCGGACGGAGTTCACCTCGACTGAGGATGCGACACTGAACTATCCACGACTGTTAGCGGCGGCTGACTCGGCGGACGTCGTCATTGTCGGATCATATGTCGGACAGAGCTGGGACGCCGTGACTGCAAGCGCGCCGGAGGCATTCACCAGTTTCCTCCATACGCTGGTGTCGCGTGGGAGAAAACCGATTGTTGTCGCGTTCGGTAATCCATATCTGCTTCAACAGCTTCCCTGGATCGGAACGTATCTGGTGGCGTGGGGCGGATTTCCTGTTTCACAAGTTGCAGCGGCAAGAGCGCTGACGGGAATCGCGCCGATCACAGGGCGATTACCGATCAGTATTCCGCCCTATGCGGTGATCGGAACTGGCGAAGAAAGACCGGCGCGTTGACGATTCGAATTTTCGGTCTTATATCAAGGATTCCCGCCGCCGCAGTTTTTTTACTCGGCAATTCTCACTAAAATTTTCGCGCATCCTTGACTTTAGTCGCCAATGGTGACTAATTCGCTGTCACAATGCGCGAACGCTCATCCCGAACCAGCTCATTCACTGTAGATGTGGTGCTGGTTACCGCGATGCGAAACGAGTTAGCGGTGTTGCTGACGCGTAACGTTAGCGAACGAGAGCGATGGTCGTTGCCGTGGAAGTATGCTCAGGCGGGGGAATCGCTCGATATTGTCGCGGCAAAGTGCGGCGACGAAGCGTTGGGTGAACAGCCAGCCTGGATCGAGCAAATCGGCGCCTTTGGTGACGGAAGGCGCCACCCAGGCGACACCGAGATGTCAGTCGCATTTGTGGGATTGGTGCCACACGAGACCGCATCACCCCGCACCGGCTACACCTGGTTCCCGATGTCCGACCTGCCCGCGCTTTCCCCGCGGCAACGCGCGATGGTCGAAGCCGCAACGCGCGTCATGCAAGGCAGACTCGATCAGGCTCCGATTGCCTTCCGTCTGCTGCCGACCACTTTCACACTGAGCGAGCTGCAACAGATGTATGAGCTCCTGCTCGGTAAACGCTTGCACAAGGCCAGTTTCCGTCGTGCCCTTCAGGCCGCTTGGCTCGTCGAAGCTACGGACGAATGGCGCAGTGAAGGCCGAGGAAGACCCGCGCAGCTTTTTCGTTATCTACCGAAGAAAAAGCGTAGGCCGCACCGTGGTGTGAGATTTGATTTCCTCTATCCATAACGAGTAACGAGTTTCCGTCAACTCACGACGGGCCTCGGAACTACTTGCGGGCGCGGTGTATTAGTTGCAATGTGTACATAAGGCCAAACACCTGAACCCGGGGGCCTGATCACAATGCTGGCGTATCTCGATAGCTTGTGCGCAGCACTACTCGCTCGAGACAGTGCGGAGATTCAGCGGCTGCTTTCCCTGCCAGCCGCTCGAGATCTTCCACGTCGAGTGCGCGAAGAGGCAGTCGCCATCTCGCGCGCGGGCAACAGAAGTTTCATGGCTCCGATCCACGCGCTCCATTTCTACTACAAGCTCACTCACATGGTTGACGAGTCGAGCGATCCAATCTTCGGCGACGCCGGGAAGCATGGCGATACCCAGGATGTTCAGATGGAGCTACCGCTCCGCAAAGTAGGGAACGGCGGGCGCTAAGCGCTAAACCAGCGCGAGAATTCTTATGGAGCGTATGCGCTCAAACGAGCGCACGCAGCGAGTTTTTCTTCTTCATCGCTTCGCTCCAGATATCTCCGATCCTCTCAAATCTGTCGGCGGCATTGCCAAGGTTGAAATCGCGGGGATCGAGATCGTCGGTAAGCTCGTTCCAGCGTAACGGCGTTGACACCGTGGCCCCGGGTTTCGCACGTACGCAATAAGGTCCGGCTACCGTTTTCCCCTGAATATTCTGCAGGTAGTCGACGTATACCATCGCGGCGCCGCGCGCTTTTACCATTCGCTCGATCGTAGCTTCCTTCGGATGCCCGGAGGCGACTTTGGTCGCGATCACCTGGGCCACCAGCGTTGCCGCTTCGTTCGGCGTGCGCGGTGGTAGCGGTAGATAGATGTGTAATCCTTCCGAGCCGGAAGTCTTGATCGCTGCGTGAAGACCGAAGCCATCGATTACTTCCTTTGCCCACTGTGCGACTTCCACCACGCGCTGAAAGTTGGCGCGTGGTCCGGGATCCAGATCGATGATGGTGTAGTCCGCAAACTCCAATGTCGGGACATGTGAATGCCAGGGATCGACTGAGATGGCTCCGAGCTGAATCGTATAGAGAAGCGTCAACAGATCTCCGCCGATGTAGCGCGGCTGCTTCTCGCCATTATCCGTGATTATTTCCTCGACCCGTATTTCCGGCGGTGTTGTCTCCGATGCCTTCTGCTGATAGAAACTTTGGGCATCGATTCCGTTGGGGAAGCGCTTGAGCACCAGCGGCCGATCCTTCATCGTCGGCAGGATCAGGTCAGCGATGCGGACGTAGTACCGCATCACATCTCCTTTAGTGTATTTCGCCTTGGGAAAGAAGACTTTGTCGAGGTTTGAAACCTTGAGCGTTTTACCGCCGCCAAGTTCAAGCGTGGCATCGCCCCGGCGCTTTTCGATGTCTTCCAGCTGCTCAACGATGGCTCCGGTGTCGAGCTTCGCTGCACGTTTCCGTGGCATCCTGCGCGAAGCGCTCGCCGCTCGCGAATCTTCATGCCTGGCTACTACTGGGGCGTTGCCTGGTTTTTTTTGCACGCTTTTCCCTTCGATGCCGACCTCTCGCGCATCCTTGTCATCTCGAACACCAAGAAATATTGGCTGACGCAGACGGCGGTCGGCTGTCCATTCGCTGAATTTCACTTCGACGACGACTTTCGGGTCCACCCAGTGAGCTTTCTCGTTGGTTTTGGGTGTTTCTGAGAAAGGAGAAGTCTTGCGCTCGAGCGGCTTGAGCCGCTGGTACATGTCGCCGAGTCCCTGTCGTGAGAAGCCGCCGCCGGTGTGACCAGCGTAAATCAGCCGATCCTTGTCGAAGTAGCCAAGGAGAATCGCGCCGATGTGCTCGCGACTATTGCGCGGCTCGGTGTAGCCGCCGACGACGAATTCCTGGCGGAATTCGATCTTCAGCTTCAGCCAATGCTTCGATCGATTTCCGGGCTCATATCGTGAGTCGACGCGCTTCGCGATGACGCCCTCCCATCCTTGCTTGCGTGCTTGTTCCAGCATCTTCCTGCCGTTGCCTTCGACCGACTCCGTTACGCGCAGCTGCGGGGTGACGTGCTTGGCAACGCGTTTGACCAGTCGCTCGCGGCGGACCGACCATGGCTCGTGGAGCAGCACCTCATCGCCGTCCATCAGGATGTCGAACAAAATCAGCGCTGCCGGTGTTGAGGATGTGTGCCGCTCGATGATTTGCGTGTCCTTGACGTGCATGCGGCTCTGAAGCTCCTGGAAGCGAGCCGGCTCTCCGTCGATGAGAGCAACGATTTCACCGTCGACTACAAGCGGTCTCTTGAGTTGCGCAGAAAGCTTCTTGAGGGCAGTTACGATCTCGGGGAATTGCTTCGCTTTCTCCTTCCCGTTGCGCGTGATGAGTTTCACATCATCCGCGGTTGCGTAAGCCAGCACCCGTACGCCGTCGTACTTGGGCTCGAAAGTCCATCCATCCCCCGGAATCTCGGTCCCGATGCTGGCGTACATCGGCTCGAGCGACGACGGCATTTTCGCAGGAGCCTTCTCTGAAGCTGCTCGCGCTGCAACACCACGAGTAGCTGACCGCGTCGAAACAACTTTCGCCTTCGGCTCCCGGTTGCTGTGCCAGACGCGACCCCTGCCCTCGGCGATTTCGTCCATTGTGCGCCCGCTGTCGACCGACGTCATGTTGTCACCGACAACGTCGTCAGTGGTCGCGTACTCGTCGCGGTGTTTGATCAGCAGCCACTGAGGTTTCGAGGAGCTGGAGGCATCTCGCGAGTACTTCATACGGATCAATGCAAACGATCCGTGCAGTCGCTCGCCATGGAACGTGATTTTGAGATCGCCTTTTTTCAGCTGGTCGCGGAGCACGTCCTCTTCGTCGTCGGAAGAGGCTGCAGTGTCAGACGAGAAGGTGCCGCGATCCCAAAGCATGACGGTGCCACCACCGTATTGGCCCTTCGGGATCGTGCCCTCGAAGGTGTTGTAGTCGATCGGGTGATCTTCGACCTGCATCGCGAGTCGCTTCACCGCCGGATCGAGGCTGGGCCCTTTCGGCACCGCCCAGCTTTTCATTACGCCATCGAGCTCGAGTCGAAGATCGAAATGCAGGTGACTGGCGGCGTGTTTCTGAATGACGAAGCGAAGGCGTCCGGCGCGAGCCGGTTTTGCGGGCTTCTCGCCCGACGGTTCTTCAGTGCGACTGAAATCACGCTTGCGTCGATACTCGGTGAGCTGCGAGCGCGCGTTCGCGGTACTGCCAGCCGACTTTACAGCCATGTGTGAAGCTTAAGCAGTTTTCTTTTTGCGCGGCTTCGCTGGTTTGCGGGTGGCAGCGACTTCCTTGGACTTCGCCCGGACCGCTCCCTTCTTGTTCGTGCCTTCCTCGAGACTCGCGCGCAGCTTGGACATCAAGTCAAGCACACCGCTGTCCGGCGTTTCTTCCCGGGGACCCTCGAGCTTGGCCGTCTTTCCTTTCATCTTCGCCTTGATGATGCGCATCAGGTTTGCGCGATAGTCATCGGTGTATTTTGCCGGGTCGAACTGCTCAGCGAGATTCGTGACCAGCTGCTCGGCCATCTGCAGCTCCTGCGGTCGGACGACTTCCGCGCTCGGAAAGCTGAACTCATTTATATCTACGAGCTCGTTCGCGAAGCGCATTATCTCGAGCACTAACGCCTCGCCGACGACCTTTATGCCGACGAGATGCTGGGTTTGGCGAATGATGATTTTGCCGATGCCGACCGAATTCGTTTGGCGGATCGCCTCACGCAGCAGGGCGTATGGTTTTTCACCGCCTTTGGCGGGAACGAGATAGTAAGGAGTCTCGAAATAGCGCGGGTCGATCTCTTCCTGTTGGACGAAGTCGAGAATGTCGATCGTCTTGGACTGCTCGACGGCCGCGGCCTTGAAATCTTCGTCGGTCATCACGACGAATCGACCCTTCTCGAATTCGTAGCCTTTTACGATCTCGTTCCAGGGCACAGGCTCACCATCCGCCTGGCAGACGCGCTCGTACTTCACGGGAGAGAGATCTTCTTCGTGAAGGAGCCGGAAACTGATATGATCCGCGCGCACGGCGGTTTTCAGCTCGACGGGGATATTGACGAGGCCGAATGTCAGTGAGCCTTTCCAAATCGCGGCCATCTCTACCCCTCCGAGTCCGAGTGAGTGAAACAGTGTGCATCAAAGCAAATCAAATGCCGAGTGTGGAAAGTCAGCTTTGTGATACCGCTGGATGCAAAAAAGCCCCGTTGGAGAACGGGGCTTTAGCAAACCACGAACGAATTATCAGCCGGGTTTGGTAACGTCGGCGGCTTGAGGTCCTTTCTGTCCCTGGACGACCTCGAATTCTACTTTGTCGCCCTCCGCGAGAGATTTGAAACCAGAGCCTTGGATCGCGCTGAAATGGACGAAGACATCGGGTCCACCTTCTCGCGAAATGAAGCCAAAGCCTTTGGCGTCGTTAAACCATTTTACCGTTCCAGTGATTCTTGCCATTGAACTATCCTCTCCCAACAGGGCATTTCGTAGAGCGTCTACCGTAGGCGAGCGAAATGCAATCGCGCCTTCCGCCACACCGAATAGTAACCCGATTGATGTACTATCCCTAAGGCAGTGCCCTGAGGGGGGCAAGTTTTGTGCAAGAAATCGAAGCTGGGGTTACGCAGCGCCCGCCACGTAATGTGCTGAGCGACCGCAGTTCTGGCAGCGAAGGGTGACGTGGGTGTAGGGAGGCGGCGGCACTTGGCGCGGATCGCGCTCGATTATGCCGGAGCAGGATGGACAGCTGAGAGGAGATCCGCTACGGTCGTTACTGATAAGAAACAGTGCCTGAGCGGGGTTGTACGCGTTCGGACGTGGCTTGCGCATGAGCTCTCCGTGCAACAAAGCGGCGCTGTTCGGTTGGCGTCGCATATGGTTTTTTTGACGGCACCCTTGAGGAAGAAGAGCCATCGAGATTCATGAGCGGCTCGGTGCAGGGCTGACGCTGGTGCTCGTCACAGCGTGCGGTCCGCATGCCCATATACCGCTCCGACCGACCAATCTGCCGGGCGTGCTTAATCCAACGGATAGTGGAACTCTGTTGGCACAGCGCCTAGCACCGGTTTTATACCTACAAAAGGATGAAACGTTCCCGCTGGAGCGGGTGGTGGCGGTCCTGCACCCCACCCGACGCATTATTGCCTACCATTTGCTGTGGCGAGACGACGTCCACGGGTCCTGGATTCCGTTTACGGTCCCGACGGATGAAGAGGTCCTGTGGGTAGGATACGATTCAACCTACGCGCCTGTTGATCTCTGGACGTACTGGCACGGCCGGATTTTGCACACGCCGTGGCCGCGATCGCAGGTCACAATCGATGTGCAATGGGGTAAGCACGGAAGTCTGCCCAGAAACGTCCGCGAGAGCGACCTGCCGAAGCCGCAGACTCTCAACTTCTTCTACGCGATGACGATTTTTGGGGAGCCTGACATTTTGCTGGGTGACCTGACGCGAAAAGGCCCGATCTGTTTCTGCCATGGCTATGATCGCTACCGCCAGTTCACCCGACCGCTTCTGATATCCGGAAAGATCGATGCTGTAGTGCGCGCTGAGGATGCCAGCGCTGTGCTGAAGGGAGTTTTCGGTCATAAGTACTCGAACAAACACCGTTGGCCGTAGCAGTGGAGACAAAAAAACTCCGGCGATTTCTCGCCGGAGTTTTTTACCACCCATTGTTAGCGATGCGTTGAAGCCGACGCCGTTGCCTGCTGTTCTCTCGCTGCAATGACGAAGAGATCCTTCTGCGAATTACTCTGCTTGATAACATCCAAAGCGTGCACGAGCTGATTATCGTCGCTCACGCTGCGGCGCTTGGCTGCTGAATCACCGAAAGCAAGACGCGCTACGGTATTGCCGAGAAGACGATCGACTTCCGGACCAGCCTGCTCGTACAGATTGCGATCGACTGCAACTCCTTTCGCTTGCAGCCGGCGATAGAACTCCTCACGCCAGGCAGTCGGCACGACGAAGTCTGGTTTCACAGTTTTCTTGAGCTCGAGCGAATAGTCCATCAACGTCGCTCTGACATCTGCAGTCTTGGGTGCGAAGGCGTTGAAGAGTTTCTGCTCGGGAGTCGTCAGCGTGTCCGGTCGAACGATGATGTCCGGAGTGATCGCGCCGCCGCCGTAGACCACTCGTCCGGCATCCGATTTGAACGCTGGACGTGACCGACGAGCTGAATCGGTCTCCAGTGAATCGGGCATCACTTCAACGAATTCTCCGCTCGGCAACAGTTTGCGCTCCTTCTGAATCGAGCGGCCATTCGGCGTGTACCATTTGGCGGTCGTCATCTTGAGCGCATAACCACCTTCGAGCGGGAATACGGACTGCACGAGTCCTTTTCCGAACGACGTGGTGCCGACGATCAGCGCGCGATCGTGGTCCTGCAACGCGCCCGCGACGATCTCCGATGCCGAGGCACTTCTGCCATCGGTCAACAGGATGAGCGGGATGGACGGAGCGACGGGATCATCGCTGGCGACGAAAGTCTGGTTCTCTCCGTTGCGAGCGCGAATGCTGGAGATCTGCTGTCCCTTGTGAAGGAACAGGTTGCTGACGCTGAGCGACTGATCGAGAATGCCGCCCGGATTGCCGCGCAAATCGATGACGATGCCTTTCGCGCCCTGTCGTGAGAGTTTCGTAACCGAGCTCTCGATCTCGTCGCGCGCGCTCTCGTTGAACTGCAGGAGCGGGATGTAACCGATGTTGCCATCTAGCATGATGGCGTAAGGCACTGCGGGAATGTTGATGACGGCGCGAGTGAAGGTGATCGGAATCAGCTCCGTAACGCCAGGCCTCGAGAATTTGACGAGGACTCTGCTGCCAGGATTACCCTTGAGGGCGTCGGAGGTCTGCGAAACCGTCCAGCCGCGAGTATTCGTGGTGTCGATGAAATTGATGCGATCGCCTTCCTGCACTCCGGCCTGCTCGGCAGGGGTGTGCGGAAATACGCGCTGGACGGTGATGAAGCCCTGGGTCTCGGCGATTTCCATTCCGATGCCTGCGTAGCGCCCATTGGTCTGGGCGTTGAACGTCGAGAGCTCTTTTGGCGACAGCAGCACGCTGTACGGGTCGTTCAATTCGTGGACGAGGCCGCGTGCGGCTTTCTCATAGAGAGTTGCCTGATCGACCGTATCGACGAATCGCGTCGACACAATGCTGAGGACCTGATCGAGGAGCCGGGCGCCTTGCTGGCTTTCGTGCTCCTGGAAAACGAAGCCTCCTGCCATTACCGGGATCAAGGCAAGGCAGAAGAGCAGACTTTTTCTGGTTCGGGACATACGAAGACTCGGATTAATTGAAAGTGCCTTAGCCGTAAGTCGACTCAGGCCAACTAATTAGATACGCTTTTCTGGTGCTCAGTGTTCCTAGGACGCACAAAGGGCACCAGAGGAACGCGGGTCAGGCAGCTCGGGAAGCGAGTACATAATCTACCAGCCAATCCCGGTTCAGCTGCCGAAATGTAGCATCCCTCAGCAAGCCGGCCGCCAGCAGCATCTCGTGCGCGGGCTGGAGCACTCGTTGCAAATGGGAAGGGTACCGTTGGGTAAGTGGCAGTTGTTCGGCAAGGAGGGTGAGCGGTACACGCCAGGTCACCATTCCCTCTTCGCGCGCGACCTCCAGCAAACGGTAGAGGCGGCGGGCGACAGGATTGGTCAAAGAGAGATAATGGCTGGCCGACAGTGTAACGATATGACCGGCGGCGATGTTGGAGCGGATAACCGGACCGATGGTGACTCTTGCGTCGCCCGGCTCCGAGGCCGCAAGCACCGGAAAGAGCGTGAACTGTTCGCGCTCGGCGAGGCGGCGACGTGCAATTGAGACTGATGAGAGTATGGTAAAACGCCCTTCTAGCGGCTGTCCCTCACGTGCTGCAACGTACACTCCGCTCGATTCTAGCGTTGTGCGCTCCAGCCTGGTGAGCGCCGACCGCAACTGCTCGTATGTTCTGCCGTCAACGCGCCTGCCGATCGAGCGCAGGAAGGCGTGAAGAGTGAAGCTGATCGCGCCATCTTCAGGAGCTCCTGCCTCGTGGTAGCGATGCAAAAGCTCGATGTAAACGTCCTGGTCAAACGTACCCGGCAAGCGATCACCGGGGCTTGGCAGTACCCTCCAGCGTCCGCCGCTTTCGGGAGAAAAAGAGATTGCAGTGTCTTCAGCGGAGTCGCTGAGTCGAAAGACCGGAAGGGCCTCGAGAGATCGGTCGAGAACGATAGCGCGCGTCGCGGTTCGACGACGGGCCACAAAGGTCATACAGAGAGAATATGACACTGATCAAGTACATTGCAATTGCGGCCCTGATTCTGTTCGGAGTCGTACTGGCGCTGATCGGGATCCTATCGGTCACCCACGACACTCCGGTTCGCAGCGTACTCGCCGAAGGCGACCGCGATGGCCCGCCCAGTATCGAAGATCCGCTGTTCGCTCACAGCATCGAGCTTTTCACCGGAACCCATCTCGATTCCGGCAACAGCGTTCAGATAATGCTCAATGGCGATGGCACTTATCCACAGTTATGGAAGGACATCGCGTCTGCCCAACAGACGGTGACCGTACAGATGTACTATTCGCAACCGGGTGCGGTCGCGGATACGATGGCGAAGTATCTGATCGACCGCGCGCAGCACAAGGTGCGGGTGTTGCTGCTGCTGGACGCATTCGGCTCACAGCCGCTGAAGCGTGATTGGATCGCAAATCTGAAACGCGCGGGCGTCGAGGTAGTGTGGCTGCGTCCTTTGCGTTGGTACACCCTACAAAAGGCAGCTCAGCGATCTCACGTGCGAGTTGTGGTAGTCGACGGTCGCATCGGCTACACGGGGGGCTTTGGGCTCGCCGACTATTGGCTCGGCGACGGACATCACGAAGATCAGTGGCGTGAGACGAACGTCAGGTTCGAAGGTCCGACGGTAGCCGCGCTCCAGGCAGCGTTTGCTGCTGCATGGGCAGAAGCAACGGGCGAGCTGCTTACGGGCGACATGTTCTTCCCCAAGACGTCGTTCGCAACTGCGGGGAACGTGGAAGCCGGTTTGATGCACAGCATTCCCAGCACCGGCAGCACACCAGCGGAGCGGTTCCTTGCGCTTTCCATCGCCGGCGCGCGACGCACGCTTTACGTCAGCAACTCTTACTTCGTACCCGGCGAAAATTTCCTGCGACTGCTACTAGCCGCCGCGCATCGCGGTGTTGATGTACGCATTCTCACGGTCAGCGACAAAACGGACGTGAAGACGACGTGGTATGCGGGCCGCACCTATTACGAGAAGCTGCTCGAGGGTGGCGTCAAGATCTACGAGTATCAGCCGACGATGATGCATGCCAAGACCATGGTGGTCGATGGGATGTGGTCGTCCATCGGATCGATGAACTTCGACAACCGTTCTCTGTCGTTCAATAACGAGTCGTTGCTACTGGCGCTCGATCGGAACGTGGGCGCAAAGATGGATTCGGTATTCATGGACGACGTCAAATGGTCGAAAGAGATCAAGCTCGACGAATTCAGGAAACGGCCAATCTCCGGACGGATTCTCGAATGGGGAGCACAGAAGCTGCGCCGAGTGCTCTAAGACAAGCGTGAATATCAGATGGCTCGTGGTGTAGGCAAGAGCTCGCCGCTGGGGCGGTTCCATCCGATTGTCCGGAAGTGGTTCAAGGAGACGCTCGGAGAGCCGAGCGATCCTCAGCGCCAGGGTTGGCCAGCGATCGCCAGTGGTGAGCATACGCTGGTGCTGGCGCCGACCGGAACCGGCAAGACGTTGGCGGCGTTTCTATGGGAGCTGAATGAGCTGATCGTTCGCGGGCTGGACGAGGCTCTGCCCAACGCGGTGCACCTGCTTTACATCTCGCCGCTCAAAGCGCTCAACAATGATATCCAGCGAAATCTCGATCGGCCGCTGCGCGAGCTGAAAGAGCGATTCGACGCGGAGGGGAAGAAGTTTCCCGAAATACGCGTTGCAGTTCGCACCGGTGATACGTCGGCGTCCGCGCGCGCAAAGATGCTGCGTCGGTCGCCACACATTCTGATCACGACGCCCGAATCACTGAACATCATGCTCACGACACTAAAGGGTCGGGGAATGTTCAGCGGTGTCCGCGCGGTGATCGTCGATGAGATCCACGCAATCGCGGGCACCAAAAGAGGAGCGCACCTCGCATTGACGCTGGAGCGTCTAGAAGCGCTGGTGGAGAAAACGCCGCAGCGAATCGGGCTGTCGGCAACGCAGCGGCCGCTCGAGGAAGTCGCCCGATTTCTTGGCGGCTGTCGCAGCAACGGCGGTTCGCCATCGTTTCGGCCGGTGACGATAGTGGATTGCGGTCTCACCAAGGAAATGGAGATCCACGTCGAATCACCCGTCGCTGATCTGGCGAATGTCGGAGGAAGTATCTGGCCGGCGGTCGCGCCGCTGGTGCTCAAACACATTCAGGCGTCGCGCACCACTCTCGTCTTCGTGAACAATCGCGCGCAGGCGGAAAAAATAGCAGCGCGTGTGAATAAGCTCGCGGACGAGGAAGTCGCACTGCCTTATCACGGATCCTTGGCGAGAGAGCGTCGCTTTTTGCTCGAGGAGAGGCTGAAGGCAGGGTCGCTCCGTGCCCTGGTGACGACGAGCTCTCTCGAGCTCGGCATTGACATCGGTTCCGTCGATCTCGTCATACAGCTCCAGTCGCCCAAGCGCGTCGCCTCCGCGCTGCAGCGAATCGGTAGAGCGGGCCACGCGCTCGGCGTTGCAAGTCGAGGAATCCTGGTACCGACATTTCGCGATGACGCCGTCGAAATTGCCGCAATCGTGGCGGCGATGCGGGCTGGCGATGTCGAACCCACGCAAGTCGTGCAGAACGCGCTCGACGTGCTGGCGCAGGTGATTGTCGCTGCGGTGTCGGTCGACGACTGGACCACTACCGGTCTGTATGATCTGGTGAGACGGGCTTATCCGTATCATCAGCTCACTCGCACAGCGTTCGACGAAGTGCTCGAGATGCTTTCTGGTAAGTATCCGTCTGACGTTGCGGCCGAGCTCGAGCCGCGCATCACCTGGGACCGTGTCAATGATCGGCTGGTGGGCAGCCGTGCAGCACGGATGACGGCGGTGATTTCAGGCGGGACGATTCCCGACCGGGGGCTGTACACTGTCAATCTTCCGGACCGGACTCGGCTGGGCGAGCTGGATGAGGAATTCGTGCACGAGTCGCGAATGGGAGATGTATTCCAGCTCGGCTCGTCGACCTGGCGGATTGCCGCAATCGAGCATGACCGTGTCGTCGTTACTCCCGCACCCGGTACTCCAGCGAGAATGCCGTTCTGGCACGGTGAGTACATGGCGCGATCCCTGATGCTGAGTCACCGCGTCGGTGCATTGCGGCGCGAACTGTCTGAAGGCCCAAACGAAGAGAGACTGGCGGCCGAATACGGATGCGATGCCGCGACCGCGAACTCGCTGGTGAAGTACATCGCAGCTCAACGAGCGGCAACCGGCATTGTTCCCGACGATCGGAACATCGTCATCGAGCAATTCCGCGACGAAACCGGAGCCGTGCGTATCGTGATTCATGCGGCGTATGGCGGCAGAATCACCGCGCCGTGGGGAATGGCCCTCGCGCAACGCATGCGAGAAGCGATCAACGAGACCGACCTGCAAGTGCAGACGACGGACGACGGCATCATGCTGCGTCTGCCGGATCTTGGAATGACGACGCCGCTCCAATCATTGCTCGGTTTGGCCGGCGGGGAAGCCGAACAACTGGTAATGGAGGAAGTCGGATCGACATCGCTGTTCGGTGCGCGTTTTCGCATGAACGCAGCGCGTGCGCTGTTACTGCCACGCGGCAATCCGCGCCGACGGATGCCACTCTGGCTGCAACGACTCAAATCGCTCGATCTACTGCAGGTGGTGCGACAGTTCCCGAGTTTTCCGATTCTGGTCGAGACGTATCGTGAAGTGTTACAGGATGCTTTCGACATGCAGGGACTGAAGGATGTGCTTGCAGAAATTGCCGCCGGCGTGATCCGGATTCACACCGTGCACACCGACGTCCCGTCGCCGTTCGCGGCGAGCCTTCAGTTCGGATTCGTAATGGATTGGCTGTACGGCGACGACACGCCGCGCGCCGAACAGCGTGCCGCGCTGCTATCGATCGATCGATCGCTGCTCGACGAAGTAATGGGAGGAGAGGGCAGTGACGACATTACGCGTGAGGCGATCGAGCAAACGCTCACCGAGAGACGCGGCACCGCGATCGGTCGCCGCGCTCGTACGGAGGACGAACTGGCTCATTTGCTCGATCGAGCCGGCGATCTCACCCAGGAAGAACTGCAGGCAAGGATCGCCACCGAAGACGAAGGCCGTCGCGGCGATCCGTTCAGCAAGCTGCTCGAAACGGGAAGAACGGTGGCCATTCCATTGGGAAGTGAAGAAGCGCGTGAGTGGCGATTGATCCTAACCGAGACATTCCCGCGCTACATCTCTGCGTTCGGGACCGAGCAGCTGGCGAGTGTGAAAGCCGGACGGCATCTCAGCGAGCAGCCTGCTTCGACCGCGGTCCCCGAAATTCTGCGCAACGCAATTATCAACGCGTCCGTCGCGCGCCGCGAGGTACTGGCGAGATTTCTGACGCAGTCTGGGCCAGTAACGATCAAGGAGATCTACGATCGGTATGGGTGGGATGAGCGATGGATCGAATCACGCCTTGCTGAGTGGGAGCGCACCGGGAAGCTGATTCGCGGAAAATTTCGCAGGGAGGTCCGTGACCTCGAGTGGTGCTCGCGCCGGGTCGTTGAGATTGGCAGACGGCGAGCTCTCGCTGCACTGCGGAAGCAGATCGAAGCGGTGGAGCTGCCGCAATTCCAGGCATTCATGCACCGCTGGCAGCATCTCGATCAACGGGACCGGCTTAATCCGCTGAGCGGTGCTGAGACAGCAGTGCGCCAACTATATGGTATAGCACGACCGCCAATGGCCTGGGATCGCGACTATCTGCGCGCGCGTATTGCTGCCTATGACCCGGCATCGCTCTCCAGGTTTGCAGCGTCGGGCGAGCCGGTGTGGTCCGGTGAAGGTGTGCATGATCCAGAGACCGGCTCGATTCCGTTGCGCGCTGTGCGGTTCTTCGAAAGAGGTACAGGCTCGCTCTGGATCAATCAGACTCAGGAACCCGTGCTGAGCGAGAACGCGGAAAAAGTCAGAGCTACGATTGCCGAAGAAGGCGCCTCATTCGTCGGCGACATTCAGGCGATCACCGGTCTGACAATGCTGGCGGTGCGCGAAGCAATTCGCGAACTGGTAGCGTGGGGTCTGGTGACGAACGACACCGTTGAAGCAATGCGGGAGGTCGCCCGCTGGAAACCGATGCTGCCCCGCACCGGCAACGATCCGACCAGCTGGCTGCCCGCGGAGTACAAGCCATCGCCGAATCGACGTTTTCAGCGCAGTCGCCCAAATCTGCGTCGTCTTCCGAAATGGCGCCGGCCGGACAAGCCAGGGGCGGCGGTGAGCGGATGGACTGGACGCTGGTCGGTCGTCCGACGTCGCAGCACGATGGGGCCTGAGCTTCCTGAGGAAGAGCACGCCGAGCGAATCGCGCGGCAGTGGCTCACGCGTTATGGAATCGTCTCTCGCGACTGGTGGCGGCGTGAGCGCCCACCCGTTTCATGGCGCGCAATTTATCGGGAGCTGAAACGGCTCGAGTTTCGAGGCGAGGTCCGTCGCGGATATTTCGTAAGAGGCCTTGGCGGTGCGCAGTTCGCGATGCCAGATGCCGTGGAGTGGCTGCGCACGGCTGCCGGTGAGGAAGCATCGCAGGCGGAGTTCGTGGTGATGGCTGCCAGCGATCCGGCCAACGTCTACAATCTTCCCCTCGAGCTCATCGAGAAGGATCCGCTGTCCCGACCTCGTGGCTCGGGTGCACTCCTCGTCACACGTGGTGGTCGTGTTGCAATCGCCGCTGAGGCGCGCGGCAGGAGATTCACCGTGGCGAATTGGGTAACACCGGAAGAAGCAGCGGCGGCGAAAGCAGCGCTGCGCGAACATTTGCGCGGAGAGAGATCCGCGCACTACATCATTTGACTATCGAATGTCAGCGCGACCGAGTGCGGCGCGCACCGCTTCGCGCATGGCGATAACCGCCTCTTCTCGTGCCGCGGGAGAATCTTCGCGCACGTGAAGCTCGATTCCGTCGGCGACAAGCAGCCGGTGCCACCGCAGCGCGAGATCGTCGTCATGTGTCACGGCTACATCGGCGCCCGATGTAAGCGCAGGCGCGAGTGATTGAGCGATTTTGCGTTCGAGAGCGTCACCGGTGAGGTCCCGCATCTCGGCTTTGATCGTCTCCAGGCTCTGACCTTCGCGCTGCCGGATTTTGATCGATAGCAGCTGCAGCAGGTGGCGATAACCATAGGTTGCGCCGGTGCCCGTCCCCTCGGGTCGATCCAGCAAACCAGTAGCTACATAGAATCGAACGGCGCGAGCACTTGGTGCCGCTCGCGCCGATGCATTCGTTGGTCGAACTCCAGCTGCGTCTACAAGAGCTGTTGCGTGGGCCGCAAGTCCTCTGGCGTTCCAGGGAGCGTGTCGAGAGTGCGCGCGGAGGAGAGCGACAGGCGATTCAGCCATGTGGAAAGGATAACGTTAAAGTCTTCGGACCGCTCGTCGTGCGGAAGATCACCAGCGGGCGACAACACCGAAATCTCGAAATCGCGTTTGATCTCGCGGAAGCCGCGAAATTCTTCAACCGGAGCCATCGAGCCTTGCTCGCCCCACACCAAGAGTGCGGGTTGACTAAGTCGACGCAGCGCGTGACGGACGTCGATGTTGAGATGGCCGGAAAGGAACGCCGCCGGCGCGTGCCGAGCACCGCGCTGGTGTGAAGTCGTGTAGTAGATGTCGACCAGCTCCTTGGTCACTATGGCGTCGTTTGAGTAAACGTTCTTGAGATAGCGCCGCAGCTGCGGCCGCGAAACGAGGGCGTTGAACATCGCGGTACCGGCGATCGGCGTGTCGACAGCAAGCCGGCCCGCTTCGCCGCCAATTCCGACGGGTTCATTCAGTCGCACCAGACCGGAAGGCGCGATCAGACACACTGCCGGGAACCGATGCGGATCTCGCGCGGCCAGAACGATCGCGTACGCGGCCGACAGTGACGATGCAACGAGCACGGTTGGCTCGTCGATCACCCGGCTGACGAAATCAGAAATGAGCGAGATGTAGAGTCGGGCGGAATAGCGAATCGCCGGCCGTTCTGACAGACCGAAGCCGAGGAGATCCATGGTGTAGACAGTATTGGTGCGGGCAAGTGCATCGACGTTATTCCGCCACTCATACGACCAGGCAGCAGCGTGAATGCCGTGGATCAGCAGGATGGGCGGTCCGTTTCCTCTCTTTGTGAAAGCAACGCGGCGCTCGCGCCACTCGAAACCGCCGTCTTCACCTCCGATCAAGTTGCTGAGCTGATCGACTCCCTTTCGCGCAAACGCATTGTATGCGGCCGCAGCACCGAGCAGCGCTCCGCCTGAAAGCAGGATTTTTCGCCAGGGTGTGTCGCGTTGTTCCGGATCTTCTCTATCGTCCATCAGGCTCCCTCAAAGGCGCGCGCAGTAGAAAAAGAAAGCGCGGTCACCTTGAGAGTAACCGCGCCTGAGGCACTACGCACGGGGTAAACGGCTTAGCGTCGTGACCGGCCCTTCGAGCCAGAACGCTTGCGTCCACCCGAACGCCCACCGGAGCTCCCACCCTTTCTCGAGCTCCCGGCTTTCCGCGCGCTGGACTTCCGACCGCCTGACTTCCGACTGCCGCTCTTGGACGCTTTTCGCGCGCTGCCCTTTTGCGCGCTCCCTTTCCGCCCACTGCTCTTGCGACCACCGCCTGAGCGAGCGCTACTCTTCTTGGCGCCGGAAGACTTGCGGCCTCCGGATTTCTTGGCCGCGGAAGAGCGCGAGCCACCGGAGGATTTACGTCCACCAGGCGACGAACCGCCGGATCGGGTGCTCGGCGAGGCGATGCTGCTACCTCTGCTGCTGCTACCTCTGCTGCTGCTACCTCTGCTGCTGCTTCCACCCGCCCCCGAGCTGCTACTACCGCCGAGTCCGGAGGTCGATCCGAAGCCCCCTGCACTACTGGAGGATGAACTGCCTCCGAAGGTCGAGCCACCGCCGGTGGCTCCGCCCGTACCGCCCCCGGTCCCCGCACCGCCCCCGCTGGAAGCTCCACCACCAAATCCGCTGGTACCACCGCCGCCCATGCCACTGCCGGCGAGAGACGATTCCTGTTTCTTGCCGGAGCCTTTCGGCCGCCCGCGTCTGCCGCGTGGAGCGCCGCCGCCAAAGATGTCCTCCTCTTCTTCCTCTTCTTCGTCGTCGCCTTCGCCTACGACCGTTGCCTCGGTCTCGGTCTCGTCATCGTCATCCGCGTCTTCAGCGCTGTCCCATAGGCGATCGCTGTGATCCTCATTGATCGCCCAGCCGCCATCTTCGTCCTCATCATCGTCGTAGGACCGCTTGCCGCGACTGAAGCCACCGATATCGTCTGAGTCGTCATCGTCTGCGAAACGCAATGGCTCCACTGATTCACCGCTCGGCATTTGTCCTCCCATAGAATGTCAGCACACGCACTGAAGTAGCGCGCAATTTTCTGAGTTTCGCCCGCTGCACGTCGCGTGCCTCCTACGCAGACACCGGAATACAATCTCCGAGCGACCGCGTCAAGACGCAGCTTTTGAATGTCAGCGTGTTGCGGCTGGTTGCAGACTGAAACGTCTCGTTATGACCCGAACCAGAGCGGCGTAAACAGAAGGGTCGAATTGCTTCCCAACATCCACCGAAAGGTGGTCGAGCGCGTCGAGTGGCCCGAGCGGCGCACGATAAGCACGCTTCGACGTAAGAGCGTCAAAAGTGTCGGCCACGCAAAGGATCCGCGCGCCAAGCGGGATTGCCTCGCCAATCAGCCCGAGGGGGTAGCCGGCACCGTTCCAGTGTTCGTGGTGATGCTCGATGTACTTGAGTGGCTTGGCGATGTGAAATAACGGCGCCAGGATGTCCAGGCCGATCTGCACGTGGCGTTTTACGTGATCGTATTCTTCGGATGTCAGCCGGTCCGGCTTGTTGAGGATGTCCTCGCGGATGCCGATTTTGCCGACATCGTGAAGGCGGCCTGCAACGCGAAGATCTTCACACACGGACTCGTCCAGTCCCATCTCGACTGCCAACTGACCCGCAAGTTCTGCTACCCGCTGCGAATGCCCTCGCAGATAAAGGTCTTTCGCCTCCATGGCATTGATGAGCGTCTCCGCGATGCTGACCGACATCAGTCGCAGCGATTCTTTTTCCTGCTCGAGTTCTGCCGTGCGTAGTGCCACCTCGTGGCGGATCAATGTGTCGACCCGCCGCTTTTCCATCCACTCGTTGCGCTTGGTGAGCGCGCGATCAACCGCCTGTTGAAGATCAGCGAGTTCGACCGGCTTCATCAGGTAATCCGTAGCGCCGGCCGACAGCACCTCGGTTGCGGTTGCCGCATCGTTGACTGCCGTCAGCATGATGATGGCGAGATCCGCATCCCGCGCGCGCGCCTGTGGAACGACCTGGACGCCCGTCATTCCCGGCATGCGGATGTCGCACAGCATTAGCGAGAACGAATCCTTCGCCAGTATCTGTAGCGCCTGCTCCCCGGAACCGGCAATCTCTACCTCGTACCCGCGGGAGCGCAGGAATTTTCGCAGCGCGAGCCTGATCGTTTCTTCGTCGTCAACGATGAGAACGCGCGTCACTTCTTGGACTCGATGTAAAGTGGGAGAAGAATCGTGAAAGTCGTACCGATCCCTGGGGTGCTATCGACAGTGATGGTTCCTTCATGCTGCTGAATGATTCCGTAACTGACGCTCAAGCCAAGTCCCGTTCCTTTTCCGGGTGGCTTCGTGGTAAAGAAGGGCTCAAAGAGGCGCTGCAGAACAGACTCGGCCATCCCGTGACCGGTGTCTGAAATCACGATTTGCACGGCACCCTGTTTTCGCTGTGTTGACACCGTCAGATGACGAATCTCGGCGCCCTCCATCGCTGATTCCGCGTTAACCAGCAGATTGAGGAGAACTTGCTGGAGCTTGTGCTCGTCACCGCGCACTTTGGGTTGGCTGTCGTCGAGGTGCATGTGGACTTCGATGCCGGTGGAGCGTGACGCAAGGGCGCGCAGTCGGACGGTGTGCTTCACGATAGTATTGACATCGACGACGACTTCACGCGCATCGGTCTTGCGCGCGAACAGGAGCAGATCGCGAATGACAGTAATGGCGCGGTCCGCCTCCCGCTTGATCAGGCTTACCGACTCGAACTGCTCCCCCTGGAGCCTGTCCTCGAGCAGCAGCTGCGCGAATGTCGAGATGCCGGTCAACGGATTATTGAGCTCGTGCGCGACGCCGGCGACGAGCTCGCCGATGGCAGCAAGCTTCTCAGTGCGACCAAGGTAGTCCGAGACTTTTCGTTCCTCGGTGAGATTTCTGACACCGATAACCAAACCGACGATGTTGTTGCTGGCATCGCGAATGTGACTGAGCGTGACCGCGGCAGGAAACTCGCTGCCGTCCTTGCGCTTGTGCACGTGCTCGCCCGTCCATAGAGCCTTGTCCTGAGCAATTGGGGGAATCGTCTGGCGTCGCAACGCCTGCGACGATGCAACGACGAAGTCATCGACCGAGAGTCCGGCAATCTCGTGCGGCTCGTAGCCGTATTCCTTGGTTGCGGCCGAATTGGCGTATTGCACCTTCGCGTCGACGCCGAGTATCAGGACAGGTTGGTCCATCGTCGCCAGCGCGGCGGCGAGCGTACGCTCGCGCGCGTGTGTGCGCTGTTCATCTTCGCTCAGCAGAAGGACGTCGATAGCGAGAGCAACGCCCGGAGCGAGACGAAGCAATGCATCGACTTGCGCGCCTGTCTGCAAGTGCGACGGATCCGCGGTAACGACGAGTACGCCCAGTCGTCGATTGCTGGCAATCAACGGAATGGTGATAGCGGGCTCGGCCGGAACCCGCTCCGGGTCATAGGCTTTCTCTTGCAGATTCTCCGCGAATGTCGGCTGTTCCTTTGCCCACGCGACGCGTACAGAACTGCGCTCAATTGGCGCTACTATGCCTTCCATTATCTCGCACGACCCTGAGCCCGCGACCCAGTTGAGAGTCAAGCCATCGGGAGTGATTATGCCGATTGCCTTGCCGTTCGATGGAACGACTTCCTCGAGAATGCGGAGGATGCTGTGACACGCGTGTGTGACCGTGACTTTGCGCAGTGCGAGACGCGCAATTTCGGCGGCTGCCTCGGCCTGCTTCTGCTCGGTGCGCTGACCGGCGAATAAGCGCGCGTTCTCGATTGCAACAGCAGCCTGGCGGGCGATGAGCATAATCAGATCGAGATCGTGCGCGTCGTATGCGTTCTGTCGATACGAGAGCACCTGCATCACCCCGACGGTGTGATCGTGGTATGTGAGCGGGGCAGTTATCTCGCTCTGTACTTCCCGTCGAGAGGCGACTTGAAAGATCGTTCCCGTCCACCAGCGCTCAGGCTTGGAGGAAATCACGGGAACTCCGCTCCGGAAAACCCGGGCGATCGTCTCGGTGCCGTTTGGGAAGTCGAGAACGCTCTCGCCTGCGCGCTCCTGGGAATCGACGACGATGCAGTCGGCTCTGAACGTATCCGAGTCCGCATCCGCGATCATCAGCGCAAAGCAGGGGGCATCCACTACGGAAGCAACCGCCTTGTAGATCTCGCGATATGCTTCCTTTAGCGAGATGGTCGCGGAGATGGCTTGCTGAACTGTCGCGACGGCGGCAAATCTTGCCGCGCGCCGCTCGAGCTCGGCAACCAGCTCAGTCGTCAACGAACTCCACCGTTACAGGACGAGTTATCACGCCAGACTTTACTCCTTCATCGAGAAAGAGTTTGATCGCCTGACGCCCCTGAACACCGTAATCCAGGGTCCAGTCATTCACGTACATACCGACGAACTCGTCGGCCTTGCTGCGATTGAGCCCGCGCGCGAACCGCATGGCGTGGTCGAGCGCGTCCTTGCGATGCTGGAGGCCGAACGCGATGCTGTCGCGCAAATGCCGTGAGACTTTTCGCTGAAGGTCGCGAGGCATGTCCTTGCGAATGACGTTACCGCCAAGTGGCAGCGGTAGGCCGGTCTTCTTCTTCCACCACGCACCCATGTCGGCAATCAGATGAAGGCCTTCGTCCTTGTAGGTTAACTGGCCTTCGTGAATCAGCAGGCCAGCATCGACGTCGCCGCGCTGCACCGCTTTGTCGATCTCGTTGAACGGAGTGACGACGGGAACGAAATCAGGTTGATAAAGCCGTAGCGCGAGGTAAGCGCTGGTCATCAGTCCAGGGACAGCGACGCGGCGGCCGATCACCTGCTCGCGGGTCATCGGCGTTGTGGCGACAAGCATTGGCCCGTAGCCATCTCCCATCGATGCGCCGTGCGGCAGCAGGGCATAACGATCCGAGAGATACGCGTAGGCATGAATCGAAACCGCAGTGACATCGAGCTCTCCGCGCAGCGCACGTCCATTCAGCGTCTCGATGTCCTGCAATTCGTGAACGTAGCTGACGCCTTCGGTGTCGATCTGCCCGTCGGCGAGCGCGTAGAACATGAATGCGTCGTCCGAATCTGGGCTGTGTGCGAGATGAATCGTCGTTTCCTGATTTGTCGTCATGACCTGGTTCCGGTACTTTTGCGCGCCTGCTTGAGCGCGTTGGAGATGTCGTCCTGATGTCTGGTGTACTCGTCACGTTCCGTCGCGAGCTCCGGTTTCTCCGCCGCCAGCAGTCGGCGTTCGTAGGTGCGAACCGAAGTTGAATCGCCGGCGATTGTCGCCAATCTCGCTTCCAGGATCAATCCGAGCAGATGATTGGGATTCGCCATTAGAATGCTGTCCGCCTGCGCTTTGGCAAAGGGTAGAGCGCCGGCTACCTCACCGATGCGACCCATGTCATAACGCTCATCGGCGTTGAATGGAGCAAGATCACGATACGCGATCAGCGCCATTGGAGCAAAAAACTGGACGCTGTCGACCTTACCCTCGGTCGCGAGCGTCATTACCCGGTTGTAGAGACGGTCAGCGCGCTCTTGCGGGGACATGCTCGAGATATCCGGGGCGCGGATGCTTTCGGGGTCAGCGGCTGTCCCGCCCCTGTCGTCGAGCCCAGCCTGCGGCAATGCGTTCTGCGATCCATCAACGGTGCTGCTTGGGCGCGAAGTGAAACCACGACCCGCGGCCATCGCAAAGAGTGCGAGAAAGGCGAGCGCAGCCACGATCCACGGAAGCGCGTTCGTGCGTGCATCGACAGTAGCGGGAGCTTTTGTACCTACTTGAGCTCCGCAGCGATGGCAGAACTTGGCGCCAGGTCTGAGCTCAGCGGAGCAGGCAGAGCAATTTGCTCCGGCCAGCGACGCGCCACAATTGGAGCAGTAGTGTCCGCTGCCAATGGTGCCGCAGGACGGACAAGTTGTTGAATCAGAAGAAGAAGCAGGGGACGGCATGAAGTGAAATTACTTAGCCGTCCTCTGGTATGCATTCTTCGGAGGGCAACGTCAACGCCGGCGGCACCTGCCGCCAGCGCAGCTTCGCCACTACACCGGGAACAGCATCTCGCGGTACTTCGGCAGTGGCCAGCAATCGTCCGCGACCAGCAACTCGAGGGCGTCGCATGCTTTCCGCACCTCCGCCATCGTTTCAGCACCTTCGGTGGTAAGCATTTCCGCCTGGCCCGCTGGATCTTCGTGCTTCGCTTCAGCGCGGGCGATCACATCGGTCAGATCCTCGCGGTGCTCCTGTAGCTCCTGCACCAGTTCCCCAATCTGATTCGCGGTGGCAATCTGTGGGATCACGGCGATACCAGCCGCCTTGGCCTGTGCTGCCGCTTCGGTAAGCTGATTGAGATACGTGAACGCAGCGGGGATCACCATCGTGTCGACGATCTCGCGCAGCGTATGGAGCTCGATGAGCATGTCCTTCACATAGCGTTCAACGCGTACGTGATAGCGTGACTCGAGCTCTTCTTTTGTCAGCACTCCGAGGTCGGTCAGCACTTTCCGCGACTGCTTCGAGATCATCTCCTTTAACGCTTCGGGAGTACGACGAAGGTTCGGGAGGCCGCGCTTCTTGGCGTCCTTAACCCACTCCTCGGAGTAGTTGTTGCCCTCGAAGCGAATCGGCGCTGTCTCCTTGAAGACCTGACGCACGACCTTGAGCACCGCTTCGTTGACGCCTTTTGTCTTCTTGAGCGTATCGCGCAATGCCGCGCTGATCTCGCCGATGGCATCGGCTACCGCAACGTTGAGCAGTGTCACGGGGAATGCGATCGACGCCGATGAACCGACCGCGCGGAACTCGAACTTCTGACCGGTGAATGCAAACGGCGACGTCCGGTTACGATCGGTGTTGTCGCGGCGTACCTCCGGAAGTTTGGCGACACCGAGCTTGATCATCTGCTGTTCCGCGGTCTCGGTGCCTTTGCCGTCGGCGATGGCCTCGATGACCTTGGTCAGCATGTCACCCATGAACACCGAGATAATGGCGGGTGGCGCTTCGTTGGCGCCGAGCCGGTGCTCGTTGCCTGAAGTCGCAATGCCGGCGCGCAGCAGACCGGAATGCTTGTGAACTCCACGCAGAACGGCGGCGAGGAAAACGAGGAAGCGAAGGTTCTGGTGCGGGGTCTTCCCGGGCTTCAGCAGGTTCAGACCGTCGAGCTCGGGCAAGTCGGCAATCACCGACATCGACCAGTTGCAGTGTTTGCCCGAGCCGTTGATACCGGCGAAGGGCTTCTCGTGAAGCAACGCCTGCAACCCATGGCGAAGCGCAACGCGACGGAGCGTTGCCATCACGAGCTGGTTGTGATCGACGCCGAGGTCGGTCTCCTCGAAGTACGGCGCCATCTCGAACTGACAGGGCGCGACTTCGTTGTGACGCGTCGTGATCGGTACGCCGAGCTTGTAGAGCTCGTATTCCGCTTCGGCGATACATCCCTGAATGCGCTCGGGAATGCCACCGAAGTAGTGATCTTCGAGCTGTTGGCCGCGTGGCGGCGGTGCGCCGATCAGAGTGCGACCACCCATCACGAGATCGGGACGCAGGCTGAAATGCGCGCGATCGATCAGGAAATACTCCTGCTCGGGTCCGAGGGTGGTGAAGACCCGTTGCACTCCTTTATCGCCGATCAGATCGAGCAGCTCGATCGCTTTCTCGGAGAGAATATCGGAGCTGCGAAGGAGCGGAGTCATCTCATCGAGGGCTTCACCGTTGTAGCCGATGAAGACGGAGGGAATGCAGAGGGTACGAGCTCCCGTTGACTCGACGATGAACACCGGGCTCGCCGGATTCCACGCAGTGTAACCGCGCGCCTCCCAGGTCGCGCGCAAACCGCCGGACGGGAAGCTCGATGCATCGGGCTCGCTCTGAATAAGCTGCTCACCGCTGAACGACTCCACCGGCTGCCGGTCGTCATCGAATGCGAAGAATGCGTCGTGCTTCTCGGCGGTGAGTCCAGTTTGTGGCTGGAACCAGTGGGTGAAGTGAGTCACGCCGCGTGAGATCGCCCACTCCTTGATCACCTGCGCGACGACCGGCGCGATCGCTGTATCGAGTTTCTTCCCCTGGCGAATGGATCCGAGGAGGCTAGCGAACACTTCGCGCGGCAGCTTGTCGCGGAGCTGTCGGACGCCGAGGGTATTGATGCCGAAGTATTGCGAGGTTGGGCCGGGGATTCCGTCTTCGTTGAAGCCCGGCGCGACACGAGGCTCGCGGGTGGTGATTTCGCTCAGCAGAGCTTTGCGGGGAGTAAGAGTTGCGGCGGCGGTCATGGTATCACGGATTGGGAGGTTTGGGGCAATTATGCAAAAAACGCACAATTCAAAGATCAAGTTGTCAGAATTTCACTAGGAATGCAAGAAATGACGCCAATATGCTGCAGAAATTGCAAAAAGCGACCAGTGCGGATACGTTGAGGACATGCCCCGCCATCGCGCCATCGTTGCCGACACTTCCGGTGCTACTGCTGAGGATATCCTCGAGCTGGCTACTGCCAACAATGTCCGGTTCCTACGGCTGCAGTTCACCGACATCCTCGGTATCAACAAAAACGTGGAGTTGCCGGCGTCGCAATTCGAGAAGGCGCTGGCTGGCGACATCATGTTCGACGGTTCCTCGATAGAAGGTTTTGTCAGGATCGAAGAGTCGGACATGTTGCTGATACCTGATTTCAGCACGTTTCAGATTTTCCCCTGGGGAGATGAAAAGAGCCGGGTTGCCAGACTTATCTGCGACATCAACACAACGGATGGCAAGCCCTTCGCCGGGGATCCGCGCTCAGTCCTGAAAAAAGTGATCGCTCGCGCCGCCAGGCTCGGATACACAATGAATGCCGGGATGGAAGCGGAGTTCTTCATGTTCAGGCCGCGGCCTGACGAAGGGCCATCGACGATTACGCATGATGTCGGGTCGTACTTCGATTTGGCACCTGCGGACCTCGGGGAAGATGCTCGTCGCGCCATTGTCGACGTTCTCGAGCGGATGGGGTTTGAGGTCGAGGCGGCGCATCACGAGGTTGCCCACGGCCAGCATGAGATTGATTTCCGTTACGCGGAAGCCCTGAAGACCGCCGACAACATCACCACCTTCAGATTCGTGGTGAAATACGTAGCCCGAACCTTCGGGCTTACTGCGTCGTTCATGCCGAAGCCGATCTTCGGGCAAAACGGCAGCGGCATGCACACACATCAGTCGCTATTTCGCGGCAATGAGAATGCCTTCTGGGACGACCGCGCTGAGTGGGAGCTATCGCCGACAGCGCTGCATTACATCGGTGGTTTGTTGAAACATGCTCGCGGGTTCACCGCGATCACGAATCCCCTGGTGAACTCCTACAAGAGGCTCGTCCCCGGTTACGAAGCGCCGGTCAACGTTGCGTGGTCGATGCGAAACAGGTCACCGATGATTCGCATTCCAGACCGGCGCGGTCTGGGGACGCGAATTGAGCTAAGGATTCCGGATCCATCGGCGAATCCCTACCTAGCTCTGGCAGTGCAGCTGGCGGCCGGGCTCGACGGCGTGGAGACGAAGGCTGACGCGCGCGAGCCGGTGAACACCAACATCTGGGAAATGTCGCATCGCGAGCGGCGGCGGCTGAGGATCGACGATCTGCCTCACAACCTCGAAGAAGCCTGTAATGAGCTGGAGAAAGACACGGTGATGACGGAGGCGCTCGGCGAGCACATCACCAATCACTTTCTGGCGGCGAAGCGCCAGGAGTGGCAGGAGTACATCAGTCAGGTTTCGCCGTGGGAGCTGGAGAATTATTTGGCGAAGTATTAGCGGGAGGCGGGAAGCGGGAAGCGGTGACTGAGGCCCCAGGACTAACGGCATCGATGATTGCTGATTAAGTGAGGATTGCAGACAATCGAGGATCCTCGGTGGTTTTCGGTCGTCACTGAATCCTCGACGATCGATGCGGTTAGTCCTTGAGGCTCAGTTGGCCCTGCCGCTTCCCGCTTCCCGCTTCCCGCTTCCCGCTTCCCGCTTCCCGCTTCCCGCTTCCCGCTTCCCGCCGAACGCCAGATCGACGACGGTGTATAACACTTTTCACTTTGCGAATACTTCAGAAGGGACGGGAGCACCACGACAATGGAACCACGGATGGATTTTGACGGTGCCGGCGGCATCGATTTCAGTCGCCTCGAGCGAAGCCTAGCGCTCAAGGGCAACCGAGTTGGCGAAGGCATCTACCATTTTTCCGGCGGCGCCCAGGATCACTGGGTCGACCTCTACAACGCGCATCACCCGCGATGCGATTGCGGTGATCATCTATGGCGCGAGCGGATCTGCAAGCACATCCTCGCCGCGCTGATCAGGGAAGGAAATGAGAACGTGGTGCGTGCGCTCGGCGATGTCGTCGAGCGCTTGCGCACCACGCGGGAAGCAGCCGCTTGAAGTACTACGGTCGGGTCGTCAGTTACGCTAACGACTCGACCGCTTTCTTCCGCCACCGGAGCGTTTTCTGCCGCCACGCTTGCGGGGAACTTTAGCTCCCTTTTTTCTCGCTTCCGACAAGCCGATTGCGATTGCCTGCTTCCGGCTCTTCACTCTCTTGCCACTGCGGCCCGATTTGAGAGTTCCCTTCTTACGACGACGCATCGCGCTTTCGACACGCTTTGACGCGGCCTTACCATAACGCTTGCGCCCGGATGATTTTCTTGCCGCCATTGCGGTCCCCCTTTGATTGGTGCTGGTTCCCGTTCGACTGGCGCATGTTGTGCCATAGAACGGGTAATCCCTCGAACATCATTATCTGTACATGGCCAGTCGCACCGGTCTCGAAGCCGAAGCCATCACACGTTTAACCGACGGACTCCAGCCGCCGGGGGTTCGGGCAATTCTCGTGCAATGTCTGGCCGGGGAGGTCGCCCCGTCGTCCGCAATTTCACAAATGTTGCAGAGTGGTGGCGCGCTGACAGTTCGCGCGACGATCGATGAAGTCACACATCGCGCGGCGACACTCTCGCGTGCGAGCGATCGTCTCGTCCAGGATCGCGTCGACGAGCTGACCCAGATTTTCGTCGAGCAGGTTGCTTCGATGGCGGATGTTAGTGACGGAATCAAACGCGCACCGAATTCAGTCGCGCGTGGAACGGAATCGCCTCTCGGGTTCAACGAAGAGAACGCCGGCAACTCGCCTGAATAGCGGGGCGGGACTGCGGTCCGCGCCGTACATTTCGCCAAATGAGGGGGTTTTCCACGAGGATCGCGGTGCGCTCCGTGGTTGTCGGACTGACAATCGCGTGCGGCGATGCATCGGGGCCGCCAGCCAATCCACCGGCAAACATCCTCGTCGTTTCGGGTGACGCGCAGGCGGGAATTCAGGTCGGCGGCAAGCTTCCGCTACCACTAACTGCGAAGGTAGTCGATACCGACGGCAACGCAGTTCCGCGCACGACAGTTACATGGAATACAAGTAGCGGTACGCTGAGCGCGGCTACAACAATCACCGACGGCCAAGGTCTCACTTCAGTCGAGTGGACTGTCGGCACAGCTTCCGGACAGCAGACAACGACGGCGAAAACCGCCGGACGTAGCGCGATCTTCAGCGAGCAGGTGGTCCCCGGTCCGTTGACCCAAGTCATCCTGTCGCGTGACACGGTGCGATTGCTCGGAATCGGCGATTCCTTCCGTTTGATTGCGCGCGCCGCTGATCAATATGGCAACTCTGTGCCGGTGCCGACTACAATTGCGGCAGCCGATACCTCGATCATCAGCGCCGACAATTTTGGTAACGGCGCAATTCTGACTGCGCGCGCGTCCGACAAGACAACGACGCTTCAGGCGACTGCGGGTGGTGTTGCAAAGTCGGGAACGGTGATCGTCCTGCCGCCACCGTGTCAGGCCGGCGCCACAATCTCGGAACTAGCCGTCGGCGAACTCGCGGCCTTCAGTGGAGCGAATGCGTCAGAGTTCTGCGTTCAGGGAGCGGCTTCGGCCGCTGAGTTTGTCGCAATTCCGTACTACTCTGATTTCGCCGCCGGGCTGCTTCGCATCTCCATTGCGACCGGTGGCACAACCGTAGGCACGAGCGCAACCCGCGTTACAGCGCCAGCCTTTCAAACGAACGTCAGCAATCAACGCGCTCAGCTAAAGCCCGACGATGCATTCGAGCTGAGTCTCAGAGAGCGGTCGATCAAAGAGCTGACGCCGCTCATTCCAGCGGCGCGAAAGGCGAAGGCGACCGGTGGCGGACGGTTCAACATGCAGGTATCGGGGCCACAGATTGGCGACGTACTTAAGCTGAACACGAATTCGTCGTCCGCGTGCTCCAACGCGTTTGTGCGAACCGGCCGAGTGGTCGCCATCACCAATCGCGCGGTCGTCGTAGCCGATACGGCAAATCCGGCGGACGGTTATACGACTGCGGATTATCAGGCTTTTGGCTCAGCGTTCGATACGCTGGTGTATCCGGTCGACACCTCGAATTTTGGCGCGCCGACTGACATCGACAACAACCAGCACGTGATTCTGTTCTTTACGCGTGCTGTGAACGAGCTCACTCCGCCGCAGCAGAGTTTCTACGTCGGCGGATTCTTCTTCAGCCGGGATCTCTTCCCGGTCACAGCGACCAACAGCGTCACCGGTTGTGCGACGAGCAACTTCGCCGAGATGTTCTACCTGCTGGTGCCGGATCCGACGGGGAGCGTGAATCAGAACGTGCGGACCGTCGATTTCGTTCGATCCGTCACCGTCGCCACGCTCGCGCACGAGTTTCAGCATTTGATCAATGCCGGTCGACATCTGTACGTCAACACCAGCAACGGTGTCTTCGAAGATCCATTCCTCGACGAAGGCTTATCGCACGAAGCCGAGGAGCTGCTTTTCTACCGCGCTGCCGGACTGAGCCCGGGGCAAAACATCAGCTACGATCAGATCCAGCAATCACCGCAGTTGAAAGACGCCTTCGATGCTTATGGAGTCATCAACTTCCGCAGATTGCGCGAGTATCTGGTCAACCCGTTGACGAATTCACCGTACGCGGCCAATACGAATCTCACCACTCGCGGCGCGATTTGGTCCTTCCTTCGCTACGCCGCGGACCGACGGGGTGGTGACCAGGCCCAAATGTGGTTCGATCTCGTGAACGCGTCTGCCAACGTGCACGGCATCGGAAACCTGACGCACGTTATCACCCAGGATCTGAGTGGATGGGTACGGGATTGGACGATCGCGAATTACGCCGACGATTTCGTTCCGGGGGTGCAAGGCATTTACACCCATCCGAGCTGGAACATGCGGTCGATCGGTGCGGCTGTGAATCAGGGTGTATGGCCGATGCCGACCATCCCGCTCGATTCAGTGAACGTCACCTTTGTCGGAGTCGGCGACGGTGGCGCTGCCTATCTGCGGTTTGGCATACCCGCCGGCAAGGTCGGCGGCGGCCGTCTCACGGCGCGCGGAGGAATAGCACCAACCACCTTCACGATCTCGATTCTTCGCACAAAGTAGCCTTACTGCTGCTCCCATTCCTTTGTATCGCGCCGCTCCGACTGTCGACGGTCGCCTGTTCGGCGATCCTTCTTCGATCTGGCACGAAGCCAGCGCCAGGTAGCGACGACCGCGACTCCCAGAATGATCCAATAGAACGGCAGCAGTAGCTCGTGCAATGCGGGAGCGCTGATCTCGAGCCAGTAGACGAGGGCGATGAACAACAGCGACACTCCCCATACAACCAGCAGTTGACGCGGCCTACGGCCGTAGATCATTGGGCTCCATGGCAAAGCGTCCCTTCGATATCCACCAGGTGCTCTCGCGAATCAGGCATGAAGTTAAGCAGTTTGCCGATGCCGCGATGTTCGACCTGGCCGACCAGGGATACGCGACTCCGTTTCATCAGCTTGCCGCGTGTGTAATCTCGATCAGAACTCTGGATGAAGTGTCGCTTCCCGCAGCGATCAGGCTGTTCAAAGCGGCACCGACGCCGGAGGAAATCAGCCGCCTTAGCGTTCGCAGGATCGCGACGCTTATTCGTCCGGCCAGCTTCTACGAGACGAAAGCATACAACATCAGAGATATGGCGAAGCGGGTCGTCGATGATTTCGATGGTGAGCTGCCGTGCGACTACGATGTGATGACTTCCTTTCGCGGTGTCGGACCCAAGTGCGCAAATCTCACACTTGGGATTGCGTGTGGGGCGACGAAAATCAGCGTCGACATTCACGTGCACCGTGTCACCAACCGCTGGGGATACGTTCGGGCAGCAGAGCCCGAAGGCACGCGTGAGGCGCTCGAGAAAGTACTGCCGAAAAAATACTGGGTGGAAATCAATCGGCTGCTGGTGCCCTTCGGAAAACACGTCTGCACCGGCCGGCTGCCGAAGTGCTCAACCTGTCCTGTCCTGGAGTATTGTCGGCAGGTAGGCGTAACTGCCCATCGCTAGCGGCCGTCGGTCGCAAGTCGCTGCAGTGGCTCGCCCGTCAACCGGAACGTTGTCCACTGGTCCTGCTCCTTCGCTCCGATTCTGTTGTAGAAGTCGATTGCAAGCTGGTTCCAGGTGAGCACGGACCAATCTATTCGCCCGCAATCTCGCTCTACCGCGATGCGTGCCAGCTCACGCAAGAGCGCGAAGCCGACGCCGTGCTTGCGCGCTGATGGTCTGACGAAGAGATCCTCGAGGTATATCCCGCGCTTACCGAGCCAGGTCGAGTAGTTGTGAAAGAACAGGGCAAAACCGACTGGCTGATTGGCGACGTAGGCGATGATGACTTCGGCCGCCGGCCGCTCTCCGAACAACGTCTCGGCCAAATCTCTCTCGGTGACAGGCGCTTCGCCTGGAAGCGCCTTCTCGTACTCGGCAAGCTCCAGGATGAACTGACGGATGAGAGGGATGTCGGCCCTGGTTGCCTGAACGATCTCGAGTTTGGTGGAAGTGCTGCTCATTTGCGGATTATCAGACTGGCACAAATGGGTGTCAATGCCATCTTTCGCGGGATGAACAGACGATTCGTAGTTCTCTCAACGATGACGCTCATCGGCTGCAGTGCGCCTTCGCCGCAAGTTGATTCAGAAGTTCTGACGCAGGATGCAGGTGGAGCGCGACGACTCCCCACGGGAGCAATGCTCGATCCCGCGGGAACCTCGATCGACCTAGGGCCGTTGCCATTGGCGATGACTTTCTCTCCCGACAGAAACCGCCTGATCTTTCTACTCAACGGCTGGCGCGAGCAGGGAATCCAGATCGTCGATCGTCGATCGGGCAGCGTCGTTCAGAAAGTGAATCTGCCAGCGGTCTTTCTCGGGATGGTCTTCAGTCCGGATGGCAGATCGCTATACGTCTCCGGCGGAAACCAGGATGTCATCTACCGATTCGATTGGCGCGACGGAACTGCGACGCTCGCGGATTCAATCGCGTTGGCGTTCAAGGATCCCGGACACAGCGGGACGCGTTATCCGGCCGGCATTGCGATCTCGAATGACGGACGGACGCTATATGCTGCTGAGAATCTCGCAGACTCGGTGGCAGTAATCGATATCGCTTCTCGACGGGTCGTTCAGCGACTGCCAACCGAGAAATATCCGTACGGGGTGGTTGTTGGACGTGACGGCCTCGTCTACGTCTCAGCCTGGAATGGCTGGACGGTGTCGGCGTTTCCGCCGCGCGCAAACGGCACTCTGGAAAATGGAACGCGCATTCGTGTCGGGCGGCATCCCTCAGCGATGGTACTGAGTCCGGACGGAAGCCGACTGTTCGTAGCCTCTGGCAGCACCGACAAAATTTCGGTCGTCGATACCCGACGGCTACAAGTCGTGACGACGTTGAGCGATCCGGTGCCGGCGGCGACGAACGAAGGCAGTACCCCCAACGCACTCGCGGTGTCGCCGGATGGCAGCAGGCTGTTCGTGGCAGAGGCCGACAACAACGCGATCGCGGTGTTCACGTTGTCTGCCGGCACATCCGGCGTTGCAACTGTTCCAACCGCGGACTCGTTGATTGGAAGGATTCCTGTCGGCTGGTACCCGGCGGGAGTTCTGGTTGACGGCGCTGACATCCTGGTTGCGAATGCAAAGGGCCGCGGCACGGCACCGAACCCGAAACACTGGCAGCCCGGACAACACATGCCGGCTCACACGCCCGACTACACCCTTGGCCAAATCAACGGAACTTTCACGACGCTGCCGCTCGCAGATGCGAGTGCAACCGAGCTCGCCCCTTTTTCCACACGTGTCGCTGTTGCCAATAACTGGAACGCATCGCGCCCCGACAAGTCGTATCCGCCGTTCGAGCACGTCATCTACATCATCAAGGAAAATCGAACCTACGATCAGGTATTAGGCGACCTGTCGCAGGCGGACGGAGACACATCGCTGGTTTTCTTTCCGCGCAATGTTTCACCGAACCACCATGCGCTCGCCGAGCGGTTCGGAATCTTTGATCGGTTTTTCGTAAACGCGGAAGTCAGTCCCGATGGCCACAACTGGTCGACTGCCGCGTACGTCACGGATTACGGCGAGAAGACAATTCCATCGCACTATTCCGACCGCGGGCGCACTTACGACTATCAGGGATCAAATCGCGACTCGATTCCTGTCGACGATGTCATGGAGCCAGCTAGTGGCTATTTGTGGGATCTCGCAGAGCGTGCCGGCATTTCTTATCGGAATTACGGCGAGTTCGTAGGCGAGGACGATATGGGGTCAGGGTCGTCTGTCACGGGCGTCGCTCTGAAACGAGCGTTGATCGGCCATATCAATCCTTCATACTCCGGTTGGAATCTCGACATTCCCGATCAGGTGCGAGCGGACGTGTGGATCAAGGAATTTCAGGAATTCGTGAAGGCGGGGAAGATGCCCGCGCTCGAGATACTCGCGCTGCCGAACGATCATACCTCAGGCTCGACGGCTAACAGGCCGACGCCGCGCGCTTACATGGCCGACAACGATCTCGCACTCGGCCGGATTGTCGAAGCGCTTTCGAAGAGCCCGTTCTGGAAGAACACGGTGATCTTCGTGCTGGAAGATGACGCGCAGGATGGCCCCGACCATGTGGACTCACATCGGTCTCCGCTTCTCGTGGTGTCAGCATGGAATCGCGGAAGGGTCTTCCACCGTTTCGCCAATACTTCGGACGTGGTCGCCACCATCGAAGAGATACTTGGACTCGGCACAATGTCGCAGTTCGACCATTACGGACGTCCATTCCGCGAGATCTGGGAATCGACGCCGGACCTCGCGCCTTATGTCGCGCTTCGCCCCAGCATTCCTCTCGACCAGAAGAACCCGCCTAGGACCGCTCTCGCTGAGGCATCGAAGAAGCTGAGGCTCGATAAAGTCGACATGGCTGACGAGAACCTGTTCAACCACATCCTCTGGAGCGCTATCAAGGGCGATAAGCCTTATCCTGGTTCGACCAGAATGTCAGCGCTCGAGGCGAAGCTCTCCAGGTGAGCAGAACGAACCCCCGAGTCGAGGTCGCCCAGGGAATAACGGGCGACGATGCTGCGAGCAGAATGCGACGCGTGCGGATACTCGCACAGCTGCTCGACAATTCAATCACAATTCCCGGTACCAACCGGAAGATTGGCCTGGATCCGATCGTCGGTTTGATCCCTGGGATCGGGGACCTGATCGGAGCGGTATTATCGGCCTACATCATTCTCGAAGCGGCACGGGCCGACATATCCGGATTCATGCTGGTGAGAATGGTGGCGAACGTCGGTTTCGATACGCTGCTTGGCTCGATTCCGGTCGTTGGGGATGTCTTCGACGCGATGTGGAAGTCCAACACCAAGAACGTCGCGATGCTGGAGCGACACGTGTCGAAGCAAACGTCGCAATCGGCGCGCGGACGCGGTTACTCGGCAGGCGCGGTCGTTCTGACCGTAATCGCGCTGCTGCTGATCATCGGGGTCGGTCTTCTGCTGGGGATTTTCGTAGCGCGATTGATCTGGGGCTGGCGAACCCGATAAGTTTGTCGCACGGCGCCGTGGCCAAGTGGTAAGGCGGCAGACTGCAAATCTGCTATTCGTCAGTTCGATTCTGACCGGCGCCTCTCTCCCCCCTCCGCCAAAAGGCGATTGGTCAACTAATTACCTAGTTGACAGCCCCAGCGCCCGCTACGAGTATTACTAATCTTTTCGTAGCAGGCATCCACATGGACGTGTCGTTTACGGAACGCGAGCTCGATGTGATGGCGATCCTGTGGGACAAGGGGTCGGCGACCGTCGCTGAGGTTCGCGAGGATCTGGAAGAAGACTTTGCCTACACCACGGTCCTAACCGTACTGCGCACTCTAGAGGCGAAGGGCTACGCGGGTCATCGAGAGGAAGGAAAGGCGCACCGCTACGCCCCGCTGGTACCGCGCGCGGCCGCCGGTCAATCGGCACTTCATCGTATCACCGACAAAGTTTTTTCGGGGTCAGCCGAAATGTTGCTGACTCAGCTCGTTTCTGGACGGAAACTCAAGCCGGAGGAGCTGAAGCGCATGCGCCAGCTGCTCGATTCCCGGCTGAAGGAGGCAAGTCGATGATTCCGGGATGGATGATGTACAGCATGCTGATTGGTGGGTTGGGTATCCTCGCCGCGCATGCGCTCGAGAATGCAGCTCGCGTGATCGGGAAGCCGAGCCGCTGGATCTGGTTTGCGGCGTTGGTGGCGACGATCGCTACCAGTCTAACGGCGTTGTATCAGGCCGTCGGAATGGCATTGTGGTTCATCCCGCGCCGGCACGGCGCGACGTCGCTCGACCTGCCGGCGTCGAGTTATATCCGCTTCTACAATCTGTTCTCGCGCTGGGACGTTTATCTGTCACCGCTGTTGTGGATGGCGTCAGCGCTGACGGCGGCAATGTTCGCGGTCGCGATCTGGCGTCTGGTCCAGCGTCGTCGTGCGTGGGACCGTGCTTCAATGGACGGCCATTCCGTGCTGGTGTCGGAAGCCGAGGGCCCGGCGATTGTGGGTTTCATGCGGAGCGCGATCGTAGTGCCCAGATGGGCGCTGGCGGAGAGTGAGAGGGTGCGCGCGTTGATCATGGCGCACGAGATCGAGCACCAAAATGCAGGGGATCATGTTCTTAGTGCGCTGGCGTTGGTGGCCACGATCGCGCAGCCGTGGAACCCGGCGGTGTGGTGGATGGCTCGTCGGCTGCGTGTAGCACTGGAAGTCGATTGTGATGCGCGAGTTCTGAGTCGCGGCTCCGATCCACGCACGTACGGACTGCTGCTACTGGAAGCCGGATCGCGCGCGGCAGGCTGCCGATTGCCGATTCCGGCATTGTCGCGTCCATTGTCATCGCTCGAGGAGCGCCTGCGAATCATAACGGCGGAGCGTCGCTCCGGCCGGATGCGTGCCGCCCGGCTGGCGTTGGTGGCAGGCATACTGCTGGCGACGGCGGCCTTCCTGCCGGAGCCTGGCGCGCTGCACTGCATGCTCGAGGGTCTGGGGTTCCAGGTGAACATCTCGGCCAGTTACTAAGTAAACATCTCATCTACTACTAAAGAACTAGTTGACAGCAGAAAACATCGAGCCTAGTTTCTACTACAAAACTAGTAGGAACTGGGCCCGATGTTTTTGTTTTTCCTCCTGCTTGGCAGTCCGCAGCGCCTAGCCTTTAGCGAACCAAGCCTCGCGTCTATAACGCAGCGGCCACTGGTGGCGGATTCGAGTGCGGCGGGCTTGCGAGTGCTGCGCGGACAAAAGGCGACGGCTCCGCCCGTCATCGACGGTCGATTGGATGAGGCGCTGTGGGCCACGGCCCCGATAGCAACGGATTTCACTCAGAACTATCCGCAAAGCGGAGTGCCAGCGTCCAGGCGCACTGAAGCGCGGGTCGTCTTTGCTGGCGACGCGATCTACGTCGGCATACGCGCGTTCGATTCGCCAGACAGCATTGTCGCACCGCTAATGCGGCGAGATGGGATGCTGACCTCGGACTGGGTGGATGTGCTGATCGACAGCTTCCACGACCGCCGCACTGCATTCCATTTCGCGGTCAATCCAGTTGGGGTAAAGGTCGACATGTATCACTATGACGATATCCAGGCCGACATGAGCTGGGATGCTGTCTGGGATGTCGCCGTCGCGCGCGACTCACTCGGGTGGACCGCCGAATTCCGCATCCCTCTGTCGCAGCTGCGTTACGCGTTCTCGTCAGATAGACCGCAGACTTGGGGCATCAACTTCTACCGCAATCTCGGGCGACGACAGGAATGGTCGAGCTGGGCGCCGGTCGTTCGCGGGCAGAGTCGTGAGGTGTCCCAGTTCGGCGAGCTTACCGCGATCGATTTCCTGACCCCTACCCGCCGTCGAGAGATCACACCTTACGTTAGCAGCAGCGTTACACGGGCATCGGGAGATCCTGCCGATCCCTTCTTTCGCTCAACGGCGTTTTCGCAGAGCGCAGGCTTCGACGCCAAAGTCGGGTTGCGCAGCGGACTCACTCTGGATCTCACGGTGCATCCGGATTTCGGTCAGGTCGAAGCGGATCCATCCGAAGTCAATCTCTCCGGTTTCGAGACCACCCAGCAGGAACGGCGGCCGTTCTTCCTCGAGAACTCAGGTCTTTTCGCGCTCTCGATCTACGAAAGCCCCGACGAAACGCTGTTTTATCCGCGTCGCATCGGCCGTGCTCCGCAAATCAGCGTCGACAGCGATGGTCGATTCGTTCGCGAGCCACAACAGACGACAATACTTGGTGCAGCGAAGGTCTCCGGAAAAACGAGTAACGGCCTCTCGATTGGAATTCTCGACGCCGTCACCCAGGCAGAGTACGCCGACGTAGTCGACAACACCAGCGTGAGATCTCGCGCGATCGTCGAGCCGTCGGCGAACTATAGCGTTGTGAGAGTGCAACAGGATCTGCGCGCCGGCAGATCCGCCGTGGGTGCGATGCTTACGTCGACGAACCGATTCAACCTCGGCTCGGCAGCATCGGAGCTCCACGACGCCGCTTATGCGGGCGGGCTCGACTTTCGCCACCGCTTCGGTGGTCCGACCGGAACTGATTATGAGGTCTTCGGCGCGCTGTTTGGATCAGCCGTACATGGAGCCGCGGCCGCGATCGCGGAAACTCAGCGATCATCGGCGCACTATTTCCAGCGGCCCGACGCGGATCACATCGACTATGACACCACCCGTACGGGGCTGACTGGTCTTGGCGGGCGGCTCCAGTTCGATCGTGCGAGTGGTCGGATCCGTTACGGGAACGCGTTCTACACGCGTACACCGGGATTCGACGTCAACGATCTCGGCATTCAAAAAGTTGCCGACTGGTCCGAAGACTTTGTCTGGATCGGGACGATACAAACGCAACCCAACGCTGTACTCAACAATTGGAGTGTCTACGGCAATACGTGGTCGTGGTGGACGTACGGTGGCGAGCGAACGTTCACGCAATTCAACATCGACCTTCAGGGCGAGCTGAGGAATTTCTGGGGTTCGTCCTTGAGATTGGGCAGGCGACTCTCTGCGCACACTCTGCGATTGCGCGGTGGGCCGTTGCTCAACGAGGAAGGCGCTTGGGTCACAAATGGTAGCCTGTACTCGCCGCAGCAAAAAACTTTCCATGCAAACGCCTCATACAGCATTCTCCTTTCCGACGATCCAAACACATCGTCTCTTTCATTCTCGCCGACGCTCGCGTGGCAGCCGTGGACGAGCGCTACGATCACGCTGGCGCCGATGTGGGCGCGGGACAGAAGCGACCTCTTTTACGTCGCTCAGGCAGGTACGGGGGCAACGCCTCGTTACGTGCTTGGCGCTCTCGACCGCACTACGACCGCGTTGACTGCGCGCCTCGATCTCGCATTCTCGCCTGCGCTGACGCTGCAGCTGTACGGACAACCTTTTCTATCAGCCGGCACTTACGCCGGCTTCAAGGAAGTCGTCGCTCCCAGGGCCAGCAACTACCCTGACCGTTTTCGGCCAATCACGCCGAAACTCGAAGACAATGTATTCAGTAGTGATCTGAACGGTGACGGTGTTGTCGACATTCAGTTCGACAACCCTGCATTCAACGTACGTGAGTTCAGATCGAACACTGTATTGAGGTGGGAGTATCGTGCCGGCTCGACGTTGTTCGTCGTTTGGTCGCAGGGACGGCACTCTGACGGCGACAAGGCGTTCCGTCTCTCTCGCGATGCGACGGACCTGTTTCGAACAGCTCCCGAAAACGTGTTACTACTAAAAATGACGAGGTGGATGTCCTTCTAATAAACCTTTTTCGCCATTCAGGAATCAAACATTATCGGAGACTGCAGCCACGGCCCACCAGCTCACTGAGCTCCGTCAATCAAAGAGGGGGGCCGCATGCGCAGGATCAGCATGGGCGCAGCGGAGTCGAAGCACCTGCATCTATTCGACTACGTTGGCGTTCGCAAATGGATCATCTTCGTTATATCAGGACTGCTGCTCGGGGTTACCGAGGTCGCAGCAGCTGCTCAAACGCAGCACGAAGTACACTTCAGTAGCTACGATGACAGCCTAGTTGCTGGTGGCGGTCCGTACGTCGCGCCGCGAACTCCGATCGATGCCGCGGAGGCAACCGCCGTCGCGGACGCAACTGCTGTCGCGCCGGCACCGGAAACAAGTCCGGTCTTTACCGCCGAGTATTGGGATGCTCTCGCCGATCTGAATCTCACGGCGCTTAGAAACACTGCAGACGGGGACGCCCAGCAGGGTTTTGCGCGAGGGATGTCGCTGCTGGCGGACGGCGACGCTGAAGGTGCGGAGAAAGTGTTCGCTTCTGGCAGCGAGCAACTGTCAGATGCGACCGTTGGTATAGCGTCGCAAATCATGCTGGCGACGACACTGCTATACGAGCACAAATGGGCGGAGCTGCGTGCATTCGCGTTCAGCCCGCACCTCAGTCCGTCCGACAAGGATATCGTCCACGACTACCAGCGCTGGGGATTCGCGTTCGCGAACATCGAAGCGCAGCGCATTACGATGTCGGTCGATTCGATGCTGATGCCATTACGCATGAGTGCCATTGGCACGCCGACGATCCGTGTGAAGATCAATGGCAAGTCCTACGACTTCTGGCTGGACACGGGATCGAGCATCACGGTGCTCAACTCCGACGTTGCGGAGGAAGTTGGAGCTGCCGTGCTGTCGGGCGAGAATCTGGCGGTGCGTACGTTCGGTGGATCCGCCCCGGTAAAGGCATCATTTATCCGCCGCATTGAAATCGGACCGCTGTTGCTCGAAAACACCCCGGCGGTGGTCGTCGATGTGTCGCACATGGTTCTTAAGTCAGCTCCAGATCAGCCACGGCCTGGCGGGATGCGCATTGACGGTATCATTGGCTGGGACACCATTCGTCAGCTCGATCTTCTGCTCGACTATACGAATGGACTGGTCCAGATACGCCGCCCGGTGCGCGAAGGTTACTCCCCGCACAATCTGACCTGGTTGGGTAAGCCCTTCGTCGAGGTGCGGACCAGGCGCGGTGAGACTTTACACTTCACGCTCGATACTGGTGCTCAGGGAAGCTTTCTCAACGCACTGGCACTGGATAAAACGGGCGCTGCTTCGACGACTTCCGAAGGAACTGTCTTCGGGATCGCCGGCACCGGCAAGAGAGCAGACAAGGTCATTCGCACGTTGCCGCTGGATCTCGGCGGGCGATCGGTGCGACTCGATGGAGTGATGGTCTACGGTCCGACGTATTCGGGCATGATCAACTGCGACGGAATTATTGGCAGCGACATCGCTCGTTACGGGACGATAAGGATCGATGCCACCAACGGAGTGTTCGCTGTCGGACTCAGTCCGCTGCGAGAATACGACTAAAGACGTCGCTGTCGACGTTGCCGCCGGATAAGACGACGGCAACGTTTCGACCGCGCATCGTTTCTTTCTCCTTGATCAGCGCAGCGAGGGCCGCAGCCCCCCCGCCCTCCGCTGTATTGTGGGTATCCGTAAAGAGCGCGCGCATTGCTGCTTCAACTTCATCGTCATCTACGCGGATAACTCGCTCGGCACCGCGACGGGCTATTGCGAGAGCCGACTCGTTGACCGTTCGGCACGCCATCCCGTCGGCGATTCTGGTGGAAGCCTCGTGGGTCATCGGTCGACCCTGCGCGAACGAGAGCGCGAACGCGGGCGCGCGGTCGGATACGACCGCTACGATTCGTGTGTCGAGGCCAAGCGCGTCACGCGCGGAGATCAACCCGCATAAGCCGCTGCCCATACCCACCGGGACATAGACTGTGTGGATGTCTTTGACAGCGCGCAGAAGCTCCAGGGCATAGGTGCCGACGCCCCGCACGAGCTGCGGATGGAACGAAGGGAATCGATGCCAGACACGCTCAGCGCAAATCTCGTTTGCGATCTCGTGGGATTCCTGAAAGTCCCGACCGCGCTCGATGACCTCGACGCCAAGGGCGCGCATCGCGGCGTTCTTGTCAACGCTATTGCCGATCGGCACTACAACAGCGGCCCGCACGCCGTAGGTGCGCGCGGCGAAGCCGACGGACTGACCGTGATTGCCACGCGTGGCTGAAATGACACCATCAGGTTTATCGCCGCCGCGGCAGAGGTCATGCAGATAAACGAGTCCACCGCGCACCTTGAAGGCGCCCGTCGGGTTGTGGTTCTCGTGCTTTACCCAGACCGCGGTTCCGACGCGTTGATCGAGCAGCGGCCACCGATACTGCGGGGTCGGAGGCAGATGGTGGTACACCAGGGCCGCCGCCGACTCCAGCGAATCGAGTGAGGGCATATCAATCGAAACAGATCTCAAACCAGTGCCGTAAGTAGACTTGTCCAACCCGGTATCCATTATCCGCCCCGTCGTCCCGATGTCAAAATTCGTTGCTTTTTTCCAATCGTCAAATCCGATTGAACGCGCCCCGCGCGTGCTGCTCACGGCATCCGCATGCGCTGCCTTCATCGCAATCTCAGGATCCACCGCGCTATTGGGTGCTCAATCCACCGCGCAAAGTAGCGGCGCACGCGTACAAACGAGCTCCACTGAAGCTCCGCTGCCCGTCGCGGCAGCAGCGGAAGCGACGAGTACAATCAACGTCGACGGCAAGCTGGATGATGCCGCATGGTCTCGTGCGACCCCAATCACCGACTTTCATCAGCAGCAGCCGAAGGAAGGGGTGCCCCCAAGCGAGAGAACAGAGGTGCGCGTGATCTTCGATGAGCACGCGCTTTATATCGGGGCCCGGATGTACGACGCGCTGGGCCGGAATGGCATTCGCGCGCCGGTCTCGCGTCGCGATCAGCTGCTTGACTCGAATGGAAACAACGGATCATTCAATTCGCTGACGACCGACAAGCTGATCGTCATGCTCGATCCCTATCACAACAAGATCGACCAGGCGTGGTTCGAGGTTAATCCGGCCGGAGTCCGCGGCGATCAATTCAACGGCGATCCCTCGTGGGACCCGATTTGGGAAGCAGCAACACAGGTCGACTCCCTCGGCTGGACAGCCGAGATGCGGATTCCATATTCGCAGCTGCGCTTTTCGCGGGATAGCCTGCAGACCTGGGGCATGCAGATCTGGCGTTACACTGACCGTCTGCACGAGCAGGACATGTGGTCCTTCCGCAAGCTGAGTGAGGCAGGAGGCCCTGCCTACTTTGGCTCTCTCACCGGTTTGAAGATCGGCCCGCAACCGCGTCAGCTCGAGCTGGTCCCGTACGCCACGTCGCGCGCAGGATTCAAATACGCGCCGCCGACCGATCCGTATCACAGCAGCACGTACGGGCAGATGACTGCAGGTGCCGACCTCAAGTACCTGCTGACTCCAAGCCTCGCGCTCGACGCCACGATCAACCCGGACTTCGGGCAGGTTGAGGTCGATCCTGCAACGATCAATCTGTCGGCGTACGAAACCTATTATCAGGAGAAGCGGCCGTTCTTCGTCGCGGGCAGCAATGCGTTCGATTTCGGTGGTATGAACTGTTACTTCTGCAGCAACACGTCGAGCCTCGACTTCTTCTACTCCCGTCGCATTGGCAGGCCGCCGCAGCTGAACGGCTATGTCAGCGACAACTCAGCGTTTGCGGACACACCTGACAACACGACAATTCTGGGCGCGGGCAAAATCACCGGCCGCACCGTCGGCGGATACACGATTGGATTGCTCGACGCGGTGACTGGGCGCGAGAATGCGCGATACGTGACGGCTGTGAATGCACCCGAGCAGACCCAGCTCGTAGAACCGCTCACGAACTACTTCGTTGGTCGCGTCAAGAAAGATCTCAATCAGGGTGCGACGACCATTGGAACCGCGTTCACCTCGGTGATTCGAGATCTGAGCGATACCATAGTCTCCGACAGATTGCGCAGTCACGCCGAAGCGGGCGGCATCGACTGGAACCACCGCTGGAGCCAGCGCACCTATTCGTGGATGGGGTCGGTCCTAGTGTCCGACGTCGCGGGCTCGACGGCGGCGATCGATGCGACGCAACAGTCAAGCGCTCACTACTTCCAGCGCCCGGATCGCAAGAACACAAGCGACGGTTTGTTCGACACCCAGTATCGGCCGAACGCGAATTCGATGCAGGGCTACGGTCTCTACACACGTGTGGCCAAGGACAATGGATTCTGGTTGTGGGAGCTTAGTCAGAACTGGCGCAGCCCCGGATTCGAAGTGAACGACGCTTCGTTCCTGAGTCGCGCCGATTACAAGTGGATGAGCGGCAACATCGGCAGCTCGTGGCAGACGCCGGGCAGCTGGTATCGCTCGGTGACCTGGCTGCTCGGCGGGCAGCAGCAGTTCAACTACGATGGCGATCGCACCGACTCGCAGGCGCAGGCGTATTACGAGACGATGTTCCTGAACTACTGGAAGGTTCGCAGCTTTGCGATCTATCATCCGACCGTGCTCGACGACCGGTTGACTCGTGGCGGTCCGGTGGTGATGAGGACGGGTTACAATTTCGGAATGCTCGAGTTGTCGAGTGATGCGCGGCAGCGCGTGGTCGGCGACTTCAGCATCCAGGTTGGGCGTGGAATCAACTCCGACACCCATACGCTGATCATTCAGCCCGGAATGGCGATCAAACCATCGTCCAACGTCTTCATCAGCCTGTCACCGAGCTATGTTGCGGATGAAGATGCCGCGCAGTACGTGACGACAGTGACGGATCCGACCGCGACGGCATTCTACGGACAACGCTACGTCTTCGCGTTCATCAAGACCAAAACGCTTTCACTCGATACCAGAGTGAACTGGACCTTCAATCCAAACCTCACCCTGCAGCTCTTTGCGCAGCCATTTATCTCCAGCGGCGCCTACTCCGCGTTCCGCGAGTTCGCTGCGCCGCGTACCTATCGGAAGGTTGTATACGGTCAGGACATCGGTACGATCTCGCGCAGTCCGGCTACGGCGACGGATGGAGCGCAGTACACTGTCGACCCGGACGGAGCGGGTCCGGCAGCGCCGTACAGTTTCGGCGATCCCGATTTCACTTTCCGCTCATTGATCGGGAACGCGGTTCTGCGCTGGGAGTACCGCCCGGGATCGACGGTATTCTTCGTCTGGACACAGAGCCGTAGCGGGAGCGATCCAAACGGCAACTTCGATTTCAGCTCGGAGCGAGGGGCGATATTCCGCGATCGCCCGACCAATATCTTCCAGGTGAAGGTCAACTACTGGATTGGTCGCTGATCGCGGGTAGTGGGACTCCGCCGAGGTTAAGCGTGGTTCCCACTCCGGCGGCCTGTGCTTTTTCGTAGACAATAGATGCCGCAGCGGCGTCTTCGATCGCGACTCCGGTGCTGTCGAAGATGATTATCTCGCTGTCGTCGTGTCTGCCGGCGATGCGTCTGCTGACGACCTCGTCGAGCGAGGCGCGCACATCGGAGATTGTCATATCGCCAGCGTCGATCGCGTGGTGCAGGTCGCCGATCCTGGCGCACTGGTCGATGTCGTCGACCACGACAACGGCGCTGCGGAGAAGTTCGACGCTCAGCTCCTGCTTATCCTCGCTATCGGCGCCGACAGCAGCGATGAATGTACCGCGGTTAACGTCGTCGACATCGATTATCGGCTGATTTGAAGGCGTTGTCGTAACGACGATCGTGCTACCGGCTGTTGCTTCATGCACGGTCGCCGAGCTGGCGCAATCTACGCCGTGCGCCGTGCGCATTTCGCTGCAGAATGCTGCAGTCGCGGCCGAGTCGAGATCGTAGGCGCGCAGCCGGCGAATCGGTCGAACCTGCAGCAGTGCTTCTACATGCGCCCGAGCCTGAATCCCACAACCGATTACTGCCAGGGTATATGCGTTCTCCAACGCCAGCCACCTGGCTGCGACCGCACTCGCGGCGGCTGTTCGCATCGCTGTAATGATGCCGGAGTCCATTAGTGCCAACGGCGTGCCGGTCAACGCGTCGAAGAGTACTACGACTCCCTGAATCGAAGGCAAACCTCTCCGTGCTGGATTGGCGGGCAAGTTCGCATTGATCTTCGTAACTGCGTACGAGTGGTTACTGTCGAGAGTCGCGAGCTTGGCGTGGAGCTTTCCACCTTCCAGAGCGACTCCGGCGACTGCGCTGCTGGCTCGAGCTCCCAGTCCCCGTGCGCGAAACGCCGCCTCGACTGCGTCGATGCACGACGGCATGTCCAGAAGCCGTTTCACTTGTTGCGCTGTGAGCACAAGCATGGTGCCTCCGGTTTCGGACTAGGGTGTGCGATCGCAACCCAACTGTGGAGCGACGGATTTCCTGACGGCGTAGCTGCGGAAAAGCTGGTTGCGCTCGGCGCACAACTGGGCGTTGTCGGGCTGGATCGACTGAGCCAATCCGTACAGCGTGAGTGCTTTTAGCGTATCGCCCTGCGCGAGATAGCGTCGTGGCTCGTAGAAGGACGCCCGCACGAAGATGGACGAGAGCTCGCGGCGTGCTGCGAGCGCGCCGATGGTGTCGACGGATTGTCGGGCCCGATCTCTGAGCTCGTCGAGCTTGAGCGCTGAGCGGAGCCGGTCGACGGGTTGAGGTCTGTCGGCTCGTGAGAAGTCGGAGAAGAAAGCGTCCTCGCGTTCGAGAGCGGTCTGACTTTCGGCCGCCAACTGCGAGACGCGTTTCGCGGTCCGCTTCACTACGTCACGCTCCGCCAGCGTCGTCGCGGCTGCAACGAGGACGGACGCATCGTGAAGGCCGGAAAAATCAGCAGCCGCCTGGCGATACAATAGAGAGGCTGCGTACGGGTCAACGCGGGCAAGTGAATCAGTCGATGCAACGGTAACCTTATAGACGGAGTCGACCCAGGTGCGGTCTACCGATAGTCGTCCGTCACGCATTGCCTGAAGTTGGAGCCAGACGATAGCGTTGCTGCAAATCGTCTCTGGTGGCCAGCTGTGCGGGCCATCGAAAGTCTCGAGGTGATGGCGAATGGCGAACGCATCGAGCTTGGCGTCAAGCGCGCGTACTTCCTCGTAATTGAAGTCGGTAGTTCCAACGCTGAGGAACACCGCGAAGGGCGTCGTATCCCTGGCAAGGCTTCTTTGTAACAGCAGTTGCGGCATTGGTAATCCGGCACCGACTTCGATCAAGCCAGCGACGTTATCCGGAATCGAATAGCCATAGTTCCAGGCGAGTCTGCCGGTCCCGGAGAACCCGGCGAAGTAGAACCGATGAAGGTCGATGGAGTATCGTGACTGGGCGTCATCGAGCAGAGCGTTGAGCGCTCGGTCATTTGGCTCAATCGGCCCGTCGCTCTGAGTCTGATACGAGCTCATGACGACGTATCCGTATCGTTCTGCTTCAGCGCGGAAAAGTCGCATCGGCACCATGGCGCGCCCGCGCGGATCCATCAAAAACAAAACCGGCCAGCGGTGCCCTCTGTCGTAACCGGACGGCAAATAGAGAGCGTAGGTCTGCGACGTATCGCTCGTCGCATGGACTGTATCGATAACGACGCCGGGCCGAATCGTATCAACCGTCGCGGTGCCTGCCATTGCGGCGACGGGAAGCGCGCACGTCGATGCGACGACAGCGAGAGCGAGACACGAACGCATATGGCTGGTCATGAACTTACCCCCGGGTGCTAGCTTATGTGCCTGTGCTTTCTTTGATCGGCATCGTCATCGTCGTCATCGGATTTGTCCTTCGGATAAATCCACTGCTGGTCGTTACAGTGGCCGGGCTGGCCACAGGCATCGCGAGCGGACTCGGGCCACTGGAGGTCATTGCCGCGTTCGGCAAGGCCTTCATCACCAGCCGCTACGTCGCAATTGTTTGGTTGGTTCTGCCCGTGATTGGTTTACTCGAGCACGCCGGACTCAAGGAGCGAGCGCGCGGCGTTGTCGCGCGGCTGCGTGCCGCGACTGCCAGCCGAATCCTGCTTGCCTATTTCGCCATTCGCCAAATTACCGCCGCCCTCGGCCTGACATCACTCGGTGGTCACCCGCAGATGGTGCGACCGTTGATCGCCCCGATGGCTGAAGGCGCTGCTGAGAACCAGTACGGCAAACTGCCGGACAAAGTCCGCAACACCATCCGCGCGAATGCAGCCGCGGTCGACAACATCGCCTTGTTCTTCGGCGAAGACATCTTCATCGCCATCGGATCGATCCTGTTGATTCGTGGATTTCTCGACCAGAATGGAGTTCACGTCGAGCCGACTGAGCTCGCGATCTGGGCGATCCCAACGGCGATCTGCGCACTCGTGATTCACTGCACGCGACTGATGCTTCTCGAGCGTCGGCTGCGCAGAGAGTTGTCACCCAGCTCCGACGGCGCTTGATCACACTCGAGCACGTCTACTGGCTCACGGGCCTGATGATGGCGGGAGTGTCGATCGTGAACTGGCGCGATCGCACCAATCGTCGGCGTTTCAACAACACCGCGTTCTGGGGGATCTACGCAATCACGTTCCTTTTCGGCTCGCGAATGCCTGATCTGGCGAGCGGGTTTCTGGTGATTGCGATGGTGTTGGTGGCTAGCATCCGCGGATTGGGACAAGGCGTCGACCAGAGCTCACCCGAGAAACGCGAGTCGAGCGCGCTGCAGTGGGGCAACAAGCTGTTCATTCCAGCGCTGGCAATTCCGATAGTGACGGTCGTCGGGACGCTCACGCTCAAACACGTCACCATCGCCGGCAGCCCACTCGTGGACGTCAAGCAAGTCACGGTGATCTCGCTGGCCATTGCGACAGTCATTGCTCTGGCGATCGGAATGATCCTTCTGCGGCCGCCGCTGTCAGCGCCAATCAGGGAAGCGAGGCGATTGCTGGATGCAGTCGGCTGGGCGGCGGTTCTACCGCAGATGCTCGCGGCGCTTGGAGCTTTGTTCGCGTTGGCGGGCGTCGGAACCGTAGTGTCCGGACTGGCGCAGCGCTGGATTCCGCTGGACACTCCGTTTTTAGTAGTGATCACCTATACGGTTGGAATGGCGGTGTTCACGATGATCATGGGTAACGCCTTCGCTGCGTTCCCGGTGATGACAGCAGGAATTGGATTGCCGCTGATCGTGCAGAAATTCGGCGGAGATCCGACGATCATGGCGGCGATCGGAATGCTTTCCGGCTTTTGTGGTACACTGATGACGCCTATGGCGGCGAACTTCAACATCGTACCGACGGCGCTGCTCGAGCTCCCTGACGAGAACGCGGTAATCAAAGTGCAGATTCCGACAGCGCTGATCCTGCTCGGCGCCAACATCCTGCTCATGAACTTTCTTGTCTTTCGTCGGTGACGCACTCGCCTTTGCTGACTCCCGATCTGGCAGCCAAGTTCGCGCGATTGGCTCTGTCGCACGTGACACGTGAGTATCCCAATATTCTCGATCACGTCCTCAACAACTCAGACGACGTCAAATCGCCGCGAGAGCTTCATCCAGTTTTCTTCGGCAGTTTCGATTGGCACTCCTGCGTACACGGCTATTGGCTGCTTGCGACTGTCGAGCGCCTCTTTCCAGCGCTCGAGGTCACCGGAGAGATCAGGCAGCTGTTCGACGCTCAGCTGACGTCGGCGAAAGTGCAGGCGGAGGTCGAGTACCTGGCGCAGCCGTTGCGCGCAACATTTGAGCGGCCGTATGGCTGGGGGTGGCTGCTGATGCTATCTGCGGAGCTAAACCGCGGGAGTGTTGAGCGGCAAACATGGCGTGATGCGCTGAGCCCGTTGGCCACAGCGTTCGCCGAGCGATTCAAAAGCTTTTTGCCCAAAGCAACTTACCCGACGCGGGTTGGTACCCACTTCAACAGCGCGTTCGCCATCGCGCTCGCGCTCGAGTACGCTGACGAGTTCTCCGACACCGGACTCGAGTCCCTGCTGCGCATGACAAGCAGTCGCTGGTTTGAAAACGACGCTGACGTTCAGGCATGGGAGCCGAGCGGGGAGGATTTTCTCTCACCGTCGTTGATGGAGGCGGAGTGCATGCGACGTGCGGTGGGCTCCTCGGAATTCTCGAACTGGCTCGATCGGTTCTTTCCCCGGCTGGAGAGCCGTGAGCCCGTGGCACTGTTCACTCCTGCGATCGTCAGTGATCGCAGCGATGGCAGAATTGCCCACCTCGATGGCCTGAATCTGAGTCGCGCCTGGTGTTGGCGTTCTCTGTCCCGGACGTGGCCAGCCGGCGACGTTCGCCAGACTATCGCGCTCGAAGCTGCGGACCAGCACCTCGGTGCCAGCATGCCACACGTCGCTGGTGACTACATGGGCGAGCACTGGCTGGCAACGTTCGCCCTGCTGGCTTTGTTATGACACGGACAAGACGGGCGGCTGTAGTCGTTCTGTTCGTATCGATCGCCGCAATCGCGATCGCGTACGGCGCCGCTTTAGCGACGAGAGGGACATCGACCCTGGCGCCCTGGATTGCGGCGATCGCTGTGCCGATATCCCTCACCGCAATCATGATTCTCGGCGCGGTCCGCGGCGACAAGGGAATCGGAAGGCTCGGAATCCCCTTTGGCTTCGTCGCATTGATATTGATTGTGGGGTTTCTCGCAGCGCTAATTCTCCCCGCGACGGAGAGCTCGACGAGCAGTTTGTGGCTCGGGCTTCCCATGCGAGCGGCGATTGTGATTTATGGAATTGGCGTGTTGCCGATCATCGTGCTGCCGGTGGCATACGCGCTGACCTTCGAGACCCAAACGCTCAGTGCTCAAGACGTAGAGCGCGTCCGAGAGCTGGGGCGATCCAACGCGCGTAATCAGGCACAGGCGGACACGTGACAGAACGCGTTTTCGCTTTGATGCAGACGGCTTTGCCAAGCGTGGCGCAGCCGGCAGTGATCACGGTCGGCCTCTTGTATTTCGCGGTCATCGTCGGGATCAGCGTCTGGGCGGCGCGCCGGACACGGACGGCGAACGACTTCTTCGTCGCCGGGAAAGGCATCGGTCTCGTCGCGCTGACGGTGGCTTCGGTTTCCGTCTCAGTGTCGGGATTCGCGTTCATCGGCGGTCCGGGATTCGTGTATACGGCCGGGCTGGGCGCGGTCTACATCGTACTGCCAGCGGCGGTGACCAACGTGATGGGCGCGTGGGTTCTGGCCAAGCGAATGCGATTACTCGGTGAGGCACGCGGGCTGATCACGATTCCCGACGCGATAGGTGCGCGCTACGACTCACGTGCAGCCCAGGGCGTATCTGCGATCGCCATTCTCATCGGAATTATCGGCTACATGGCGACCAATGCGCTGGCGATGGGCGTTGTCATCAACGCCATCTTCGGGGTTGGACTTGGCTGGGGAATCTGGATTGGGATGGGCGTGACGCTCGCCTACTCGGCGTCGGGAGGAATTCTCGCGGGCATTTACAACGACGTGTTCCAGGGGACGCTGATGGGCATCGCGTCGGTGCTGGTCTTCGTGTTTGTGCTGAAGCTCGCGGGCGGGCTCGGGGCAATCAGTCAAACGATCCTCCAGCACGATCCCTTGTTTCTATCACCCTGGGGAAAACTCACGCCACTGGCCGCATTGTCGTTCTTCTTCGTTTTCTCGATGGGATCGCTTGGCCAGCCACAGGCTGTTCACAAGTACTACATGCTGCGGGATCCGCTGCAGTTGAAGTGGTATCCGCTGTTGAAGACACTCGGACTCGTGCTCGTGCTTCTCCTGTACTTCGGCGTCGGAGTCGGTGTGAAGGCATTTGTAACGACCGGAAGATTGGCGCCGCTGGCCAGCCCCGACCAGGCGACGCCGGCTCTTTTGCTGACTGCAACGCCGATCGTGCTGGCCGCACTCGTATTCTCGGGAGTCGCGGCCGCGACGATGAGCGCGGCCAATTCTTTTATCAACATCGGGGCGGCGATAGTCACACACGATCTTCCGATTGCGCTCGGCCGCCGCGTGAAGAATGAGCTGCGGTGGGGAAGAACGGTGACAATTCTGATCGCTGTCGCTGCTGCAATAACGGCGCAGCAATCTGGCGCGATGGTCGCATTCCTCGGAATCTTCGGCTGGGGATTATTCGCATCGACGCTCGTGCCGGCCCTCGCGGTTGGATTGAACTGGCAAGGCGCTACGACAGCGGGCGCAATTTCCTCGATCCTGACCGGACTGATCATCACGCTAGCGCTCGAGACAGCGTCGTATCTCAAGCTGTTCAAGTTCCCGGCGGGTGTCACCGCATCCGCTGTCGCGATGGTCGCGTCGCTTTTGGTGTTCTTCGCGGTATCGTGGCTAACGAGTCGCGGTCGAGATCAGGCGATCGCCGAGGACGTGAAGCTCGTAATGGAGCTCTGACTACTCGGTCGCGGCTTTTTTCTCGGCTTTGGGCGCCATCACTCGCACGCTCTTGATGTTGACGAACTCGCGAATGCCAAACTCGCCGAGCTCGCGACCGAATCCGGAATTCTTGACACCGCCAAACGGCAATCGTGCATCGGAGACGACCATGCCGTTGATGAAGACCAGTCCCGCCTGAATCTCCGCGACGCAGCGATCCTGTTCCGCGCGATCGCGAGTCCAGGCTGAGGCACCGAGTCCGAAGCTGGTGCCATTGGCGATGCGAATAGCGTCGTTGACGTCTTTCGCTTTGAAAACGGATGCAACAGGTCCGAATAGCTCATCACTCGCAGCAGGTGCCGACGGTGGGATGTCCGCGAGCACGGTCGGTTCATAGTAGTAGCCTTCACGATCGATCTTCTTGCCGCCTGTTAGCAGATGAGCTCCTGCTTTCACAGAAGCCTGCACCTGCTGGTCGAGCTCATCGCGGATCGCGCCGGTTGCAAGCGGACCAAGCTCAGTGCTCTCGTCGAGCGGATCTCCAACGCGAACTTTGGAGACGTGCTTTACGAACTCAGCGACGAAGCGGTCGTAGATCTGCTGATGGATGATGAATCGCTTCGCTGCGATGCACGACTGGCCGTTGTTGATCATGCGCGCAGTCACCGCCGTCGAAACGGCGGCATCGAAATCAGCACTCGGCATGACGATGAACGGATCGCTGCCGCCAAGCTCGACGACTGATTTCTTGAGATTCTTACCAGCTGCGCCGGCGACGGCGCGACCAGCGCCTTCGCTGCCGGTCAATGTAACGGCGGCGATGCGCGGATCACCGATGATCGCTTCAATCGCTTCGGTTCCAATCAAAAGCGTCTGAAACGTCCCTTCGTCAAAGCCAGCGCGACGAAACAGATCTTCGATTGCCAATGCGCACTGAGGGACATTCGACGCGTGCTTCAGCAAACCAGCATTGCCGGCCATCACCGCCGGCGCCGCGAAGCGGAATACCTGCCAAAACGGGAAATTCCAGGGCATGATAGCGAGCACGGCACCGAGTGGCTGAAACGCGATCCAGCTCTGACCGCCTTCCATCGTAACCACTTCATCAGCCAGGAATCGCTCCGCGTTGTCAGCGTAGTAGGTGCATGCAGTCGCGCACTTCTGAGCCTCGGCGATCGCCGCCTTGATCGGCTTTCCCATCTCGATAGTCATCAGGCGGCCGAGCTCCCGAGACTCCGTTTCGAGAAGTCCGGCGACCTTTCGCATTCTGGCCGCGCGATCAGCGAAGGGAGTAAGGCGGTTTTCCTCGTAGGCGTCGCGCGCGCGACTTAAAGCCTTGTCGACCTCAGCGCCGGAAAATGGCTCAAAGGTTTTGACTGTCTTCCCGGTGGCCGGATTGATTGTCGCGATGCCCATACTATAGAGAATATCACCTGGCGTGTCGCAAATCCTTCTTCGCGACTTTCAACCTCGGCCGCTTCGGATCGCTGAGATCCATTTCCTGCCATCGGACCTCGAAGACGGAGTAGATTTTCCGCGTCTTGAGCGCGCGCTTGATCGGGCGCACCAACGTCCACGCGGAGAGCCGTTCGACCAAAGCCGAGGCACCAATCAGATACGCTTCGATGCGGCAGGCATCCCCGTCTTCTTCAGCCCGAATCTCTTCGATGCGCCCGACCTTTTCTCCATTGGCGTCGTAGACTTTGGCACCAACCAGGAGCTCGATATTCGCGTCCATTACTCTTCTTCCTCCGATCCACCGCCGGGAAGTCGCTCGATGATGTGACGCGCAATCCAGATCTCCCAATCGATCGCACCGCTGTCCTTCGCCTCGATATCGACGTTGATCTCCTTGCCGACTGTCTTGACGCGTGACCAAGGAATCTTTGTGGGCTCTTTCTTCTTCGGCCCCCAGAGGTGCGACAGTTTCGTAGACAAGCTTCCCAGCGCTGGATGGATGCGTGCCCACAACGTTGGTCCGCCAATGAGGATATGGGTGATATGGGGCTGTGTGTTTTCTCCGAACTGGATTACCAGCCCGCTGGCCCGACCCATGTCGCACTCTTCGCGGTCCACCAGTTTCTTGTCGAGCACATCACGGATGAGATCCATGTCAGCCACCGATTAGCTGTAGTGGAATGGAGATGATCGACAGCACGAATGAAATGAGAATCACGATTGCCACCACGGAATTGCTGACCCAGCCATTGCGATACTTGCCGAGATAGATCGGGTCATTCATCAGGAACAGGAACGGGACGATTGCCAACGGAAGTGTCGCGCTGGTGAGCGCCATTGATAGCATCGTCACCTTGATGGGATCGACGTGAAGCATCAGTGGAATCGCAGCGATCAGAATGATGATCGTGTACACGAAGGCGAAGCGCGCGTCTTTGGACGGATCTAGATCCTCACTCCAGTTCCAGCCGAATCCCTGGGCGAAGAAGTAGGCAATTGCCAGGGAGATCTCCAACGCCGCGCCGAAGCACGCGAAGAGCATGGAGAGAGCAAATAAGTAGAAACCCCACTTCGGAAAGACTGTCGTCATCATCAGCGCAGCCTGCGGGAAGGTGTCGACCTGGAGTCCCGCCGGACGAAGGGCCAGCGCGGCGACGACCAGCACGGCCATCGAAAGAAACCCGCCAAACGTCATACCGAAGGTTGCAATGATGCGGTTCATGCCAATGTACGAGCGGTCCCAGTCGTCTTCGATCGCACCCGAGGAGTAGAAGTACATCAGGTAGGGTGATATGGATGCGCCAAGAATGCTCACCGCTAGAAACCCGTATTTCGCCTTGTCGCTACCGGGCATGCTGGGCAACATGCCCGAGCCAACTTTCGACCAATCCGGGTTCAGCTTCCACGCAGCTATTGCGAATGAGATCGTGACGAGGCCGAGCAGAGATGCGCCGTTCTCGATCAAACTGAAGGTTCCCTTCCACATCAGGAGCCAAACCATCAGAGAAACGGGCAACGCCCACCACGGAAATCCAATCCCCGTCAGAATCTGCAGCGCGAAACCGATTCCGCCCAACTCGGCGACGAGAACCAGAAACGCAACGATCACGATTCCGATGAGAACGAAAAAGAAGAACGGGAAGCCGAAACGCTCACGCATGGCGTCGACAATGGTGTGCTTGCTGACTGCCGACAGCCGTCCGGACATCTCAATCAGAAAAATCAGGCAGATAGTGCCGAGCAGAATCGCCCACAGCAGCTGGTATCCGAACGACGCGCCAGCCTGTGCCGCCGTCGTCACGGAGCCAATCTCCAGGAATCCGCCGACACTGGTGATTATGCCCAACGCGAGCTGAAGAATCTTTTTCATCGATCTTCTTTCGCTTCGATGCTGTCGGCGAGCTGCTTGACGGCCTTTTCGTCCGAGTGCAGCGAATCAAGGAGTGCGCGGAAGTCCGGCGAATTCTTTTGCTCGACCAGCTTCGCCATCAAGCCGATGTGTTCGGTACTGCGCGTTAGCGCGCTGTCGACTGACGCGCTGTCAATGCTGGCGGGGAGCGATTTGAAAAGACCGGTGCTGATATCGATTAGAGAAGCGTGGGAGAGCTCCAGGGTCTGCTTCGTGTATTGGTCGGGAGTGGTATGCCGGAGCCAGGCTTCACCGGTCAGGCCGGCGGTCCCGAGCCAGGAGATGATGGAGTCCATCTGCTCGGTCGCGGTCGGCGACTTGCACGCCACCGCAAAAAGGAGTGAAAGCACCGCAAGCCGTTTGGCGGTCATACGATTTACATTGTTGTCCTATGCTGAAAACAAAACTCGCGCTGCTCCTCCTTTCACTTTTCGTGCTCAGCGGTATCGACACCGCCTGCGGCCAATCACAAGCCGGCTCGGGGCAAGCTCTGACAGCCCCGCCGCCTGTTCGACGCGAATTCCGAGGTGTTTGGGTCGCTTCCGTACAGAACATTGACTGGCCGTCGCAGCCGGGTCTATCGACACAGGAGCAGAAGGACGAGCTGCTGGGGATTCTGGATCGCGCGGCGTCGCTGCACCTGAATGCGGTGATTCTGCAGGTCCGTCCCGCCGCGGACGCGCTGTATGCGTCGCCGTACGAGCCGTGGTCGGAATATTTGTCGGGGCGAATGGGGCAGGCGCCGAATCCGTACTACGACCCGCTCGAGTTTGCGGTAAATGAGGCGCATAAGCGTGGTCTCGAGCTGCACGCCTGGTTCAATCCATATCGCGCGCATCATCCGTCGGGGAAGTCGCGTCCGTCGGCGAATCACATCAGCGTGACCCACCCCGAACTGGTCAAGAAGTATGGCAGCATGCTGTGGATGGATCCGGGAGAGCCGGAGGTACAGGCGCAAACTGTTCGCGTAGTTCTCGACGTCGTTCAACGCTACGACATCGATGGTGTGCACATCGACGACTACTTCTATCCGTACAAGGAGAAGGATCGTCGTGGACGACTCATCGAATTTCCGGACGCCACCAGCTATCGAAAGTATCGGCGCTCGGGTGGCGACTTATCCAAGGATGATTGGCGTCGCGCCAACGTCGATAGTCTCATCCACGAAGTTTACACGCGTATAAAATCCGCCAAGCCGTGGGTCAAGTTCGGCATCAGTCCGTTCGGGTTGTGGCGCCCCGGCTATCCGCCACAGGCTGACGGGTTTGATTCGTACGCCGAGATCTACGGCGACTCCAGAAAGTGGCTGGTGAACGGGTGGGGCGATTACTTCACACCGCAGTTGTATTGGCCCATCGATCGCGCGGGTTTGAGCTATCCGATTCTGCTACAGTGGTGGGTTTCACAAAATGCGAAGGGCCGCCACATCTGGCCGGGCAATTACCTGGACAAAGTGAACGGAACGCCGACTGGTTGGCCGGCGACTGAACTGCTCGATCAGATTGCAGACACTCGCCAGCAACAGGGCGCGACTGGCAACGTTTATTTCTCGGTGCGCTCGTTCATGTTTCCGAGTGATGGTATCACCGACAAGCTACTATCAGGCCCATACGCTGATCGCGCACTGGTGCCGGCGTCACCGTGGATCGACAACGTTGCGCCTGCCGCGCCAATAGTACGCGTCGGACGTGATCCAACGACGGGCGCAAGCACGGTCTCAATCGATCCACAGGGAACGGAGGCGGCGTGGCAATGGTTGATCCAGACACGCTATGCCGACACGTGGCGCGTTGACGTGTACCCTGGAACGCAACGCTTCTTCATGATCCCGCGACCGGCACGCGGAATTCCGGCTGACGAGATCGCGGTGTCAGCGGTGGATCGGGTGGGGAATGAGAGTCAGGAAGTGCTTAAGAGCCTGATTGATTCTACTGCGATTCCGATCGCAAAATAAACCCGTGCTGGCGCTGGCCGAAGCGGCCAGCAGCCAGCAGCGGTTTCGTCGAAACAATTACTTGACGGTTATTTCCTTCACCATCCCGTGTGCGAGATGGGCTTTGCCGTCGTTTACATCGGGCAGGAAGCAGATCAAGCCGTATTTGCCGGGAGTGAAATTCGCCGTGAAGTACTCGGTCATTCCCGGCTCCATTCCGGCGACGCCACCAATCGCCTTCCCTGGTGGTGGGCCATCAGGCTTGCCGATCCAATCAAGGAATTCCTTCACCGTCTTGCCCGCAGCGAGGTGAATCAACTGGACTTCGTGATGCTGCTTCCCGGAGTTACGTACTCGAATCGTGCGCGTTCCGGCACGGATCGGAACTGACAGCCTGAAATTGTAGTCGTAGAGAGTCATCGTGACGCTCGCCGTCGGCGCCGGACCGACTTTCTTCGACGGTACGACTCTTAGCGGTCGCACCATTCCCTTCGCGAAATGCGGCGGGCCACCGATGTCGACGAAGCAGATCAGCGCGTAGTTGCCGGGAGCCAGATTCAAGATGACGTTCGCTTCGTCACCGGGCGCCGGCGCGTTCGCTCCGCCATACTCCTTGACCCACGATGGCGGCGGGCCAGGATTGGCTAGCGCTGCGCGCAGATCATCGATCGTCTTGCCTCCGTTGAGTTTCAGAATTGCGAGATGGTGTAGCGACGGTCCCTTGTTCGTGAATATGAACTCCGTCATTCCGGCCGGGATGACATCGGGCGCATCGAATTTGAAATCTTCGCCGGCCACCCGAACAACATTCGGCCTGGCAGCTGCCGCCGCGTACACGCCAATCGCTGGCTCTCTAGCCGACCTGGTGCTTGTTGCAAGGTTTGCTGCCGCAACTGAGGCCGCTACCAGACCCAGCACGGTCATTACTGACGCCATGAAGTGCTTCCTCCTGAAAAGTCTGAACTAATAGGCGGGAGATTTTGCAGCGGACCACCTGGAGTGTCAACGCCTTCTCACCTGCTTGGCGTCCGAAGCGGGGCGGATCCTACAGCGTGGAGTCTTTGCGGTAAAGCGTCGCCTGCACCGTCAATGCATCGCTGGTGGCAAACCCCAAGGCTGTGTTGTCGAAGATGCACCACGTTTCGATCTCGCGCGCAGCCCACGATTGGATATCGTTGGCGACGCTGTCCAACGCGTCGGCCGAATACGCCGAGTAGTAAATCCGCGGCGATCCATGAAGGCGTATGTAAACGAGCGCATCATGGCCGCCCGCTGTCGCTGCTGCAGGGACCCGCGCTGGATCTGCGGCAACGCGTGCAATTCGATAGTCGCGGAGCAAGGAACTCACTTCGTCGGTGAACCATGTCTCATGTCGCGGCTCCAGCACCGCGCTTCCCTGGAAACGCTGACGTAGCTGACCGAGAAAATCGACGACTACTGCGTGATCGAATGCAAAACTGGGCGGCAGTTGAATCAGAATTGGGCCACGCTTCGGGCCGAGACCCGAGGTCTCTTCAAGGAACTGCTCGAGGCGTGGCCCCGCGTCGAGCAGTCGCTGTTCGTGGGTGATCACCTTGGGCAACTTTACGGCGAAGCGGAAACGCTCCGGCACCGAATCGGCCCAGCGCTCGTAGGTAGATCGACGATGTGGTCGATAAAAGCACGAGTTGATTTCGACGGCGTTGAAAAGCGTGGCATATCGCTGGAGATGGCTGCCAACGTTGGCGAAGCGGTGTGAATGCTCCTTTCGGATGGCCCACCCGGCTATGCCCAGGTGAACGCCGGATGGAAGCGAATCGTGTGGAATATCCGTGTGCAGCATCCTAGCTTTGCGTAACGCCGGAATGGCGGGCGCCGGCACAGTACGCACTCGCCGCGCCAGCACGCTGGAGCCGGCCATTAGGAGTTCCACTTTGCGAAGGCTCTCAAACACCTTCCACCGACTGCCGCGCCTGTTGATCGGCGCGGGCTTCGTCGCGCAATGCGTTCTCTCTCTTGGCTGCGTGCACCATCAGGCGATTGCGAGACCAACTGGTCCCATGTCGTACTGGGAAGCGCTCGCCGAGCTGCATCCCGCTGATGCCGTGATCGCCGCGCGGACAGCATCTGAAAAGGAATTCGCCGCAGCACTGGGGAACCTGATGTCGGGCGACATCGAAACCGCGGAGCACCAACTCGCGATACTGCGAAAGACGGCCAGCGACACGATCATCAGAGCCGGCTCCAGAGTTGTCTATACGGCAACGCTTCAATACCAGGAGAAGTGGGAGGCGCTGGCCTCGTTGAAAAAAGAACAAGCTCAGAAGCCCGGACCGCACGACCGTGCCAGCATCGAGTTGTGGGCAGATGCCTTCAGCAACGTGCCGCCGAAGAAATCCACCTTTCGCTCGGCGCAGTCGCGGGTGGGCATGTCGATGTCCGGTGTCGGTACGCCGCTGGTACCCGTGCGAATCGCCGGGAGGGAGTATCACTTCTGGCTGGATACCGGGTCGAGTCTGACGATGCTGGCTTCCGACGTCGCGCGGGATCTGAACATCCAACCGCTGGTGAGCGACACACTGGAGATAGTAACCAGCACTGGCAGAGTAAAAGCGCAGCCGGTCCTCATCCCGGAACTGCAAATCGGACCGCTGGTAGTTGAAAACGCGCCGTCGATGATAGTGGACGAGACGATGATGCAAATGCGAGAGCCTGAATCGATGCTGCTGGCGAAGCAGGTGAAGATCGATGGCATCATCGGCTTCGACATCATCCGACAGCTCGATATCGAGTTTGATTACGGCGAGAGCACAATCAAACTGCGCAACCCGGCGACGTCGCGGCCGGAAGACGATCGCAACTTGTTCTGGGTCGGATTACCGGTGATCAGAATGTCGAGCGAAGATGGGATACCGTTGCACTTCGGCCTGGATACCGGCGCGCAGGTGACATTCGTTACCGAGACACTGCTCGACAAGCTTCAGGTCACTCCCGCGCGCATAGAAAGCAGACGCGTCGGCGGCCTCGGCGGTGAGATCTCGATGCGAGCGCCCGTGATGCCCGATGTCAGGGTCCTGGTGCGCAATTTCCCGATCATTTTTCGCGGTGCGGCCGTGCGCGCTCCGGTCTATCAGGTGCTGGCTTCGCTCGATGGTGTGCTGGGCGGCGACATCTGGAACAGCGGTATCGTCCGGATCGACATGACCAACGGGGTGTTTGCCATCAAGAGGCCCCGCCCGAACTGACACTTTGTTAGGTTGTTAACTAACATGACTGCTGCTACCCAACCCCGCATCGAATTCGCCGTCACGCCACGGTTCGATGTCTTCTACGCGCTGTACACGCTGACGAGCAGTGCGGCGACGCCACTGGATGCATGGAAGAGCAGAGCGGCCGATCGGCTGCCGCGTGATTTCACAAAACGCGCATCTCTCGTCGCGCCGCTGCCGATCTTCTGGCCACTGCTTGCTGACGCCGCGCAAAGCGATCCTGGGGAGATCAGCTTCACCGAGCTTCTTTCCACGATACAGGAGCTACCTGCCAAGGATCTTCAGAGAAGCATCCTCGGCGGAATCTTCCACGACGATGAGGCTGTCCAGGCGCTCATCACCGAGCGGAGAAGTTTGAAGCAAATGGTCATCGGTGCTCCGGCATCGGTCGGCGAGCTGCTGACGGCGTTTGGTCTGAAACCGTTCGAGTCGGGTTCGAAGGCGGTGCGCGCGATCACTTCGTTGCTCGAGAGACCCGAGCCATTTCGTGACGATCTCATCAGCGTACTCGAAGCATTCTGGAATAACGGATTCCACGATGATTGGCGGACGTTGGAGCCCGACCTGCGCGAGGAGTCTTTTCGAATGACCGACATGCGAGATGAGAGCGATCCGGCTACGCTCGATGTGCAGCTGAACCTGCCGGTGACGATGGACCACGCCGGCCAGCAGCTTCGCCCAAAAAGCGGAGCGCCAATTGGCTACCAGAAAATCGAGCGCTGCTTCGTCATCCCATCAGCGTTCAACACGCGGCGGTGGTGGACGAAATACACCTCAGCCTCGGACCGCGTGGTGCTGTACTTCCCGATCGTCCGTGATGTCAACGCTGCAAATCGAATCGGACGTGACGTCACGGCGAAGACTGCGGCTGAATCGGCGCGCCGAACCGATATCAATGCGGAGTCGATATTTCGCGCGTTGGGAGACACGACGCGCTACGCCATCGCTTCGATCCTGGCGAGAACACCAACGACGTCTGCAGAGCTCGCGCGCAGCCTCAAAGTCTCGAAGCCGACGATAACGCATCACGTCCACGCTTTGCGGTCAGCAGGGTTGATCAAAGAAACGCCAAGCGGTGGCTCGACCAAGCTCTCGCTGAGTCGAGATACGGTGGCTGATTTGTCCGGGGCAGCTGTCGAGCAGCTTTTCTCCTCGAGTGGCGAGCTCAATCTGGGAACTACCCGGAGAAGAAGGCAGGACTGAACGCCTTTTCGGCCGAAAAAATCGCCTGCCTATCGTCGAATTGTTCGGCGACAGAATTTTTACAATGTATAAAGGAATCTTCTTAAACCCTTTGTACGTACTATGAGTCTAAGAGTGCAAAGACCGGAACTTCCCCTCTCCGGCTGCATGCAAGAAGCGCTACTGGTCGAGCTTGTAGGACGGGTGGGCCACCAGTAGCCACCCCCGTACCCGAAAGGGTACGGGGTTTTTTGTTATCTGGCGGGCGCGGCCTCCGGATATCCGGTATCCATGATCACGAGCCAGCGATTTCCTTCTCGACGCCACACTGTGACGTACCGACCGCGTGAGAGCTCTTTGCCGCTGGTCTCGACTTTTCTACTCACAGCCCAATACCTGCCTGTCGTCGAGCCGATCGTTCCACCGCTGAAAACGTACGCATCCGTTGGCTCCCAATTGAGTGTGTAGGTAGTGTCGGAGATGTTCGGCAGGTCGAACGCGCGGACCGCATCGTAGCCCTTCACCATGTCGGCGCGGTAGCGAATGCGAATCGCGTCACGAGCGAAGAAAGACATCCAGCCATCGATGCCGTTGCGCTGCGTAGCGTCGGCAAAATCACGATCGACCTGCATCAGAGATGCCTCGGTGGCGCCGGGTGCGCTGTTGGAGTTGACCGCCATGCTGCACCCGGTAGCCAGCAGCAATACAAAAACTACTTTCAGCGATTTCATCGGGCGGGTAGGTTAGGGAATGACTGACGTATTCACACGCGAGCTGCTGACAGGGAAGAGCGCGATCATAACGGGCGGTGGCAGCGGAATCAACTTCGCGATTGCGAAGCGTTTCGCCGAGCATGGCGCGAACGTAGCGCTGATCGGGCGCACGAAGGAAAAGCTCGATGCGGCAGCCGCGGAAATCCGTAAAACTGGTGTAAAAGCTTCAGGACATCCCGCAGATGTTCGGGATTACGACGCCTTGGCTGGAGCAATCAAGGCGGCGCGCGAGGAGCTCGGCGAAATCGATCTCGTTGTCTGTGGCGCCGCGGGAAATTTTCCGGCGCCCGCGCTCGGTATGTCGGCCAATGGTTTCAAGTCGGTAATCGACATCGATCTGCTCGGCACCTTCAACACTTGTCGCGCCGTATTCGAGCATCTGCGACGGCCCGGTGCATCGATCATCAACATTTCCGCGATGCAGGCATTCACGCCGATGCCGTTCCAGGCGCATGTGTGTGCGGCAAAGGCTGGCGTGGACATGCTGACTAAGTGTCTTGCAATCGAGTGGGGCAGTCAGGGCGTGCGGGTGAACTCGATTGCGCCGGGAGCAGTGGACGACACCGAAGGAATGCGACGCCTGGCACCGACGCCACAAATCCGCGAACAGTTTACGCGGGGAATTCCATTGAGACGATTTGCTACAAAGGACGAGATCGCTGACTTGGCGGTCTTTCTTTCGAGCGATGGAGCGCGCTTCATCACGGGCGCGGTAGTCGTCTGCGACGGCGGTCAATCGCTGGCCGGACTCGGCGTGAATATTACCGCAGCGACGGGCGCGACCTAACTCCAGGTCAGCTCGTCGATCGACTTGGGCCAGTCTCCTTTCAGCAGCCGCGATAGCGCACGGTCCGCCAGCAGCTTGCCATCGGTCTGACACCGCGGGCAGTAGTTGGTTTCGTTATCGGCGTAACGTATGCGCTGCACCGGAGTGCCACAAACCGGGCAAGGCTTCCCGAACTTGCCGTGGACGGCCATCTCGTCACGAAATGCGGTGACCTTTGCAGGGAAATTCGCCCCCGCTTCGTCGCGCAGCCGCTGAGTCCATTCGACCAGAATCTCCTTCGTCGCATCGAACAACGTCGCGATCTCGTCGTCAGTCAGTCGCCTGGTGTGCTTCACCGGTGATATCTTCGCGCGATGAAGTATTTCATCGGAGTACGCGTTCCCAATCCCGCTGAACAACCGTGGATCCGTGAGCGAACGCTTCAGGGTGTGATTCTCGCCAATCAATCGTTCCTTGAACTCCGCCAGCGTGGCGTCAAGGACTTCGAGTCCGCCCCGCGCGAATTGGTCGAGTGATTCCTTACCGCGCACGAGCCAGAGAGATGCACGACGCTTCGATCCTGCCTCGGTCAATATCAAAGTGCCGTTCGGAAAGTCAAACGCAGCCAACCCGAGCTTTCCCGGAACCTTGGTGCCACTCGCCTGCCAGCGCAGTCTTCCGGCGATCATGAGATGAATGACCAGAAAGAGATCGTCTTCCAGCTCGAGGACGATTCTTTTCCCCATTCGACGGACCGCGACCACCTTCTTGCCATTGGCGGCGCTTATTGGCGGATCGACCGAGCGGAGGAGAAATGGCTTGGCGATGCGAATCCGCTCCAGCGGCTGGCCCACGATGCGTGCCTCGAGTGCTTCGATGTAAACAGTGATATCGGGTAACTCGGGCATCGATTGCTATTTCCGCCGAGCGAGTGCCGTCGTGGTCTGCTCGTGCGGCAACTGCGGCCAGTGCCTTCTTATAGTAGTCGGCAATGATCTGCCGATCGCGCCCCCTGGCCGGGCGGGAATGCGAAAGAATTGTGCGGTATTCATTGAAAGATTGCAATCAGACTGGGGAAAGTGCGCGATCGAAGTACTCGGTTGCCGCCTGTACATCTTCCGGGGAGAAATAGTCGACGCCAAGCGATTCGGCGCCATCGAGCGCGATATCCGCAAGCGTACGTGCCATTCTCCGGAGCGCGGGATGTGAGAGGCCTTTGATTCCTGCCAACTCCAGCAAATCGATACTCGGCGTTCCCACGATCTCGAATGCGCGTTGTGCGCTTTCGCGGTCGTAGGCGATCGCAGTCACGAACAGGACTGGCGCCGCCAGCCACCGAGGATCGATGGTGTCCGCCGAGCGAAGCTCGAAGTACTGCTTGGGCCTGACCTCGGGAAAGAGTGTCGTCAGGTGAAAATCCCATTCTTCCATCCCCACCTTCGCGTCGCGCATCCATTCGCGAAATGTCTGGTAAGGCCTCTTCCCGTTCCCGCTGCGCATAGCGTACCCATCGAGCGCGAAGTCGACGTACTTGCGAATCGGGTCCTGCTCGTCGTAGGGAATGCCGGTGCGCGAATCGTCGAGAGTGCGCCAGAGATGAGCGCGATAGCTGGCGTGATCTGTCTTCCTGCCTGCGTAGTAGCTAGAGTTGGCGAAGAGGGCTGTCACTACCGGCGTAAGGGCGTTGAGCAGCAGCCAGCGACTCAGAGGATGCTCGCCGCGCTCGAGATTGATCTGGAGCGCTGCCGTCTGACGCATCATCCGCACGCCCGACGGGCCGATCGACTCGAAAAAAGCGTTCATTCCCGTGTAGCGTTCGCGGCGGAGCTGCAGCGGCACGGTGCCGATGTCGTTGTACGGGTCCACACCCATGGTTACGAGCTCGATCCCCGCCTGTTGCATCGGATCGCGAATGGCATTCACCAGGTCGCGGGTGGCGGAGATGACGGACGTCGCAGTTGCGGATGGGGTGCTGCTGATTTCTATCTGGCCGCCGGGCTCAAACGAGATGCGCGCGCCTCCACGCAGCTCCCACGACGGTGGATCGCTCCCATTTCGCTTTTCGGTCCAGGACTGTTTCCGTGCGAGGTCAGACAGCACACGAGTGGTCGCCAGAGGGAGTGCCGGCCTGCGCGTGAACTCGATTACCGGAATGAGCTCAAGCTCGACACCCACCGCTCTTGGCGATGCCGACTCAAGGGGAGAGAAGAAGCGCTGCCGCACGTCCTCCAGCAACTGTGCCTCGGAGAGGCTCACGTCGTTACTCAGCTCTCCGCTCGGGCAAGTGCCAGCGCAAACGACCCATCCTGCGCCGGCATCCACCGCTCCATCAGCAGGCCGGAGGCGCACAAGATGTCTTCGAGGATCCCGCGGTCGTACTTGTAACTCAGCTCGGTCCGGATGCTCTCGCCGGCGTCGAACGTAATCGTGCCGACCTCGGGGATGACCACCTCGTGCGCTCTATGCGCGATCAGATGCATCTCGACTCGATGCTGTTCCTCGTTGTAAAACGCGCGGTGCTCATAGTCCGTGAGCGGAAAATCAGCGCCGAGCTCGCGGTTCAATCTCTGCAGAATATTGAGATTGAATGCGGCAGTGACTTCCTTCGAGTCGTTATAGGCACGGTGAATCACTTCCGGATCCTTGATTAAATCTGCGCCGAGCAGGAATCTGTCGGTCGGTCCCATCGCGCGCGCAATGTGAGAGAGCAGGCTCACTGCCTGCTCGCGTGGGAAATTCCCGATGGTACTGCCGAGGAAGGCGACGAGTGTGGGACTGGCCATCGGCGGCAATGAGAAGGGCTCGGTGATGTCGGACGCGACAGGCTTTATCTGAATGTCGGGATAGTCGGCGCGCAGCTGAATCGCCGTCGCTTCCAGAAAATCCTTGCTGACATCTATCGGTACATAGCACTCCGCGCAGCCATTGCTGCGCATCTGATCGAGAATGATCCTGGTCTTTGTCGCACTGCCGGCCCCAAGCTCCACGAGCGAGCAGGGCTGCACGTGTGTCACGATCTCCTCGATTCGATTCTCCAGCAGCGAACGCTCGGCGCGGGTGAGGTAGTACTCTGGGAGCTGGGTGATCTCCTCGAACAACTCCGAACCTCGTTCGTCGTAGAAGTATTTTGGCGAGAGCTGTTTCGGCCGATGCGTGAGTCCATGCTGAACGTCGCGCACCATTTGCTGGCGCGAGCGCCGCACTGTGTACGGAGGCGTGCCGTTGACCAGATCGGAATGAATTCCGCTTTTCATGCGTCGCGCGCGCAGCGGAACCCGCTGAAGATCTGCCGCCGAATCGGATAGTCCCAATTCCGAAACGTGTTGCGGATCGCACCGGGGCGTGTGGCCCACGATCCCCCACGAAGGATTTTGTAGTCGGGGCCGAAGAATTCCTCGGAGTACTCTCGATATGGAAAGCTTCTAAAGCCGGGATAGGCGCGGAAATCACTCGACGTCCATTCCCATACGTCGCCGATCATTCCGTAACAGCCGATCGGTGATACGTTTTCGTCGAAGGTCCCAACCGGTGCAGTGTCGAACGAAAGCTGGTCGATGTTCGCGTATCGTGAGTCAGCGCCATTCCCCCAGGGGAACGCCAGCGCGGTTCGCGAAGCTGGATCCCACGATGCGGCCGCCTCCCACTCGATCTCGGTTGGCAAACGCTTGCCATCCCAGCGAGCGAACGCTTCAGCCTCATAGAAACAGACGTGACTTACGGGTCGCGTCGCATCTACTTCGCGTGTCAGCTCCATGACGCGGGTTGCCCACCGGCTCCCTTCGCGCTCCCAGTATTTCGGTGACTCCACGCCGCTGTCGGCGAGCCAGCGCCGCCCCTCCTCGGACCACAGCTCCTCGCGCCTGTAACCGCCGTCGTTCATGAACTCAAGGTACCGTTCATTGGTCACAGGCAGGCGATCGATCAGAAACGGTTTTAGATCGACATAGTGCAGCGGCCGCTCGTTGTCGTACGCCGTGGTGCGGTCTTCGGTGCCAATGGTGACGCGAGAGCCCGGGAACTCCACCATCGCATTGGCAAATGATTTTTGCGGTCCGAAACGCCGGGCGCGCGGAGCGCGGTAAGGCTCGCCCTTCTTCAGCTGCAGCGTCTGCAGGATAGTCTCGTTGTGCTGGTACTCGTGCTGGAGCACCATGTGGTAGACGTAACCATCGCGCAGCAAAGGTTTCCTCTCGTCGAGCTCGATCGATTCGAGTCGATCCAGAACGCGCCCGCGAATTTCGTTCAGCCGCTCGATCATCTCTGTCAGAGTCGGCAGCTCGAGCGATGCGCGCGTTGATCGCGGATGCTCGAAGGGATTGTACAGCCCGGGCATCTCTGAGAACTCGATCGGACCGTCGAGATTTCGCGTGAGCCACAATTCTTCGAAGTGCGCGATGTGACCAACGTCCCAAATGATTGGGCTCATCAACGGATCGTGCTGTCGATGCAAGTCCTCGTCGGACAGGCCGGAGAGGAGCAGCAGTGTCCGCTCGCGCGCTTCGCCAAGAAGACTTGCGATCTCCTGCTTCGAAGCTGCCGCAGTCGGTAGTGTGGGGATTGTGGAGATGTTCATTGGACCAGGCGGGCGCACCGCAAGTCTTGGAATGATACTGCTGGCGCGTAAACTTGCCAGACAAGCACGGTCGCCTACGTTCTTAGTGCGCTATAACCGTCCCTAACGGAAATAAAAAGATGGCCGAGCAGAGAATTGCGCTCGTGACTGGAGGCAACAGAGGCATTGGTCTCGAGCTGTGCCGGCAACTCGGGCAACAGCGAATTCGTGTCATACTGTGCTCTCGCGACCCTGCGAAAGGTGTTGCAGCCGCTGCCGAACTAAAGGCGAATGGATTACCAGTCGAGCCTCGCCAACTCGATGTCGCTAACGTTCAAAGTATCCGTGAATGTATGAACTGGGTTCGCCGCGAGGTCGGACGACTCGACGTCCTCATCAACAACGCCGGCGTTATGGTCGAAGACGATGACGCTGATTCACTCGAAGAGCTCGAAATCGTGCGCGATACCATGCAAACCAACGTCTACGGTCCGCTGTTGTTGTCACGCCTCGCGATTCCGATCATGAAGACGCGCCGCTACGGCCGGATTGTGAATCTTTCCAGCGGCATGGGCTCGCTCAGTGAAATGGGAGCTGGGTACATCGCATACCGGATGTCGAAAGCGGGTATCAATGTGGTGACCCGGGTGCTTGCCGCGGAGACCGAAGGTATGGGGATTCTCGTCAATTCAGTCGACCCCGGCTGGGTGCGCACCGCAATGGGCGGACGAGGAGCGACTCGCTCTCTCGAGAAGGGCGTAGAAACCCCGGTATGGCTGGCGACACTATCTGACGACGGGCCGACAGGTGGATTCTTTCGGGACAGGCGAGCGATTGCCTGGTAGAATTGCACTGACAAACTCGGCCCGGTAGGTTTTTCGCGTCGACGCGCAACATGGCAAATCCCAGTACTGCAGCACCCGGCCCGCCGGGCCGTCACAGCCCACTCATGCGAGTTTTCGAGCGGGTTCCGGTCATAGCAGGTATCAGCGTCGTTGCACTTGGCGCACTAGCTCTGATTGGGTGGTCGCTGAACACCCCGGCGATTGTCACCGCGCACGGCAGCGCTTATCCAATGCTGCCGCTCACCGCGGTCTGTTTCATTGTGGCCGGCGTGTCTTTGATCATCGCCACCCGAGCGAACCGAACGACGACGAGCGAGGCGGTTCAGCAAACTCTCGCTGCGCTCGTTTCAACAATTGCCGGGCTCACCCTCTACGAATACTTGCGCGGCGGCGAATCCAGATTCGACCTGTTGCTGTTTGGCAGCCGCGTGCACCAGGTGTCGGCTGCACCTCCAGGGCGAATGGCACTCAACACAGCAGGCACATTCCTGCTAATGGGTCTCGGTTTGCTGTCCCTCTCTCACGACCAGCGAAAGCGCGATTTCCGCGCGCAGCTTTTCGTCGCGCCCGGTCTGGTGATCGCGTTGGTTGCGCTGCTCGCGTACGTCTTCGCTGTCAGCGACGCGTACCGGTTTGCGCAAGGCTCCGGAATGGCGCTGGCGACGAGTATCGGATTGCTGCTGCTTGGAAGTGGAATCCTCGTCGCGGTTCGCGAACGAGGTGTCGCATCGCTGTTGATGGATGAAGGCGCTGCAGGCGTCCTGACTCGTCGACTGTTACCGGCTGCGCTGGCGGCACCAATCATACTGGGCGTAATCAAAGTCGCGGGCGAGTCCGCGGGTATTTACGAATCTGACTTTGGCGTTTCACTCTTTGCAATACTCAGCATCATCACCTTCGTCGGGCTCGTTCTCTGGTCAGCGCGCGTGCTGCGCGACACCGACCGTGAGCGGGTTGACCTCCTGGCGCTGGAGATGGAAGCCCGTGCTCACGCCGAGTGGGCACTGAAGGAAGCTGAGGAAGCACGCTCGGAAGCCGAGCGTGCCAACAACAGCAAGACGGATTTCCTAGCTGTAATGTCCCACGAGCTGCGGACGCCGCTCACTGCGATCATGGGCTACGAAGAGCTTCTCTCAGATGGGATCACCGGTCCGGTCACCGAGCTGCAGCGTCAACAGCTGGGAAGAATCAACGCCAGCGCGCGGCACCTGCTCGGTTTGATCGACGAGATTCTGACCTTCGCGCGCGTCGATATCGGACGCGAGCGCGTGCGTTGGGAATCAATGTCCATCAATCACACACTCGGCGACGCGGCGGCGCTCGTCGAGCCGATGGCCGCCGCAAAAGACATTCGGTTCGTCGTCGAGCTCCTCGAGGAAGATCAACCGATACAGACCGACGGCACCAAGCTGCGCCAGATGCTCGTGAATCTGCTGTCGAACGGCATCAAGTTCACGGATAAGGGTGAGGTTCGAGTCAGTTGTGTCGCAAACGAGGGCATGCTCGAGGTTAGAATCGCCGACACTGGTGTAGGCATCGCGGCGGAGAACATCGAGAACGTGTTCGAGCCTTTCTGGCAAGCTGAGCAAACCGCCACCAGAAAAACCGGCGGCACTGGCCTGGGCCTGAGTGTCACGCGCAAGCTCGCGCGGCTGCTGGGTGGTGATGTTACCGTGGCTAGCCGGCAATCAGCTGGCACCACGTTCCTTCTGAGACTTCCGATGAAGGCGCCAGCTGGCGAAACAGTGCGCCGTCGCGATACTCCGACGACGCCGCAGAGCGCGATTCCCGCGCTCCACATCTAGGGATCAGCCACTTCGGATCAACGACTTCGTTTCTTCGAGAGGCCGTTCAAGATTGGCGCGAGCTCGTTGCATAGCTCGCGGGCCAGAATGCCGATCGATCCAACACGACGCGTCAGCCGATTGCCAGCTTCGCCGTGCAGATACACAGCCCATACGGCGGCCTGATCCAGTGTCGCTCCGCGCGCGAGCAATCCTACCAGCGCGCCGGCCAACACATCTCCGGAGCCTGATGTCGCCAATCCCACTCCGCCTTCGGTGTAGCCAAACAGCTCGCCATACGGCGACGCTATAAAAGTTTCCGCGCCTTTCAGAGCAACAACGACGTTGAGATCCTCCGCCACTCGCCGCGCAACTGTCTGCGGATCCCGCTCGATCACTTCTCGCTTGTCGCCGGTGATCCTGGCCATCTCGTCGAAATTTGGCGTGAGCACGACACTGGTGTCTTCGCTGAAGCGATAGTGGCCACCGCGCAGCGCGTGCAAGGCCAGTGCGTCAATCACAAGCGTGCGATCCGCTACTCGGCGGATGATTTCGTCCATGAATCCGCGAATTGCATCGTCGTTGAGCATCCCCGGACCGATTAGCACCGCCTCTGCGTTGGCGACATCGCCGGCGCGTGAGCCCGATCTGCGATCGAGAAAGCCTTCGCCTGTCTCGGGCAAGCCAATCACCCGCGCTTCCGGCATCGCTACACCGAGTGCAGCGACTGTGCTTCGTGGACCGGCGAGCTTGAGTTTGCCGGCGCCTACGCGAAGTGCGGCGGTGCCCGCCAGAAGCAGAGCGCCGGGTACTTCTGCGGCTCCGCCAATTATCATGGCGACACCGCGATCCTGCTTGTCCGCCTGTTCGCCGGGTTCGGGCAGCGGCCAACGGCGCAGCAGCGCGCTCGTCACTGCGACCGGGCGTTTGTTAGCGCGCGCCAACCTTTGCGTCCGGCTCTGACGTCACCGGGGCACCCGCTTCCTCGAGCGGGGCCACGAAGTTGAAAAGCTTTACACGGAGATTCCCGCGAGGGCCAAGCGTCTCGTCGTGCTCGTAGAGAGTCACCGAGCAGTTTGCGATTTCCGATTTCTTGTCTATGGTGAGCAGCTCAGACTCGGTGAGGTGCTCGAGGATATAGCGCATGCACAAAACGACTACAGCATGACAGACAATGAGCACGCGCTCTCCGCAGTATTCGCGTGAGATCATCTCGGTTGCGCTGCGCAGCCGGAGAATGACATCGCACCAGCTCTCACCGCCTGGTGGGCGGTGATAGAACTTGCCGAGTAGCCGGCGGAACTCGGCCTGGTCGGGGTACTGGTCGCGAATGCCGACGGCGGTGAGTCGATCGAGAATTCCAAACTCCTTCTCGCGCAGCCGCTCGTCGACGATGAGAGAATAAGAATCCTCACGCATCCCAGCCGTCTTCACGATCAGTCCTGCGCTGTGCCGTGCGCGAAGATAAGGAGATGTGAGGACAATGTTCGGCCGGCGATCTGTAGGAAGCGCGCCAAGCCAGCGGCCGAGCGCAATCGACTGACGCTGTCCGAGCTCGGAGAGCGGGACATCAATGTCCCGAATGTCGATGTCGATCATCGGCTCGCCGGCCTCGACCGCTGCGTCACGCGCGACGTTGCCGGCGGATTCGCCGTGGCGCACGAGGTAAAGAAGATCCGGCCAGATTTGGGTCGATTTCACGGTGTGGCAACGGTCAAGGAGCGTACCAGTTTCCTGATTGAGCGCACTCGCACTGATGGTGCGAACATTGTAACTCGTTCAACCATGCGATCAACGCCCGATCAACACGACCCGGACTGGCCGAAGTATCCGGAAACCATACTGACGTTCTCTACGACGCCGAAAGTCGAAATCGACCTCCGACAGAGCTTGTCTGACACAACGCTGACAGAATTGAGAGAGATCGGATTTGGCAGTCCATTCGCGGTGATGACTGCCTTCGACCCGGGCGGACGCGACCTGGCGGCCGCCGAGAATGAAAATCGCCGGCGCGATCTCAACGTGCAACTAAGAAAGGCGGGCTACAGATTCGTCGAGGTCGACGCCTGCTCGCCCGACCGCTCACACTGTGAGTGCAGCGTGGCGGTAGCGATGCCGCAGGACAAGGCGGTTGCGATGGCGAAGGAGCTGAAGCAGGTGGCGATCTTCTGGTTCGATGGCACTCGCTTCTGGATCCTTGGCGCACTAGTCGAAACGGATGCATTGATGCTGCCGAGGAATTCCTAAGAGCCCAAAACAGAACTGCCAGCTTGTGGCTGGCAGTTTTCAAACCTTCGGTCTGCGCCTTACTACTCAGATGACCGGCTTATACCGGTATCCGAACACTCCGCCTTTCGTCGAAGTGATCCGGAACGTTCCCGTCGACTTCGGTGCGACTGGTCCAACCGTTGTCGTCTCGGTTCCAACGACGTTGCCGCTCTTGTCGACGAGATCGACGCTGAGGGTGTAGGTCTTCGGCGTCGTACCGCGGTTCTCGATCCTGCCGGCGACGATGGTTCCATCGGCGCGGCGGGTGAACTCCCCAACCGTCACCTTGACCGGCGCGTTCTCTGACTTGCTGTTGAAGTAAACGAGCGAGTCGGTGTAGATCTTCTGCAGCTTCTTGTCCTTCGTTCCCTTGTACAATCCCTGATAGGCAAAGGCGTATAGCAGTGGATTGTCCGGGTTGTTCGGATCCATTGCCATAAGCTTGTCGATCAGCGGAAACGCCTTCGAGTACTCGTTGTTCTGGATGTAAGTCGCGGCGAGGTTGTTGACGGCATCGCGCGAATACGGATTCTGGGCAATTGCTGCCTCGAACAACTTCTCTGCGTCCTTCGGGTGGCCGCTGCGCGTCGCGATCACACCGGCGTGCACGAGTGAGAGCTCGCCGTACTTGGCCGGGCTTGTCATGAAGGGCGCGTACAGACTCGGTAGCGATGCGCTGTCACCAGCGACGTAGTAGGCGTGCGACGCCTGATCGATCGCATCAGCGAGCAACAGATCATTGTTCGCGGCGGCGATGTAATCCTGCCACGCCTTTTGAGCTTCCTTCGCTGCCGTGCGCTTGGCCGCTCCATTGGCTGCTTCAGCCTTGTCCGATGCGGCTGCGGCGATTTCGTACATCGTCTTGGTGCGAACGTCAGCGTACGTCGTATCTGCACCGGCTGCCTTCAGCGCCTGCTGCCAGTATTCGTTGGCCGCCGTCCAGTTCTGTCTGCTCTTCGCAATCGAGCCAAGCACCGAATACGCGTAAGGAGCCTTGCGATCCAGCAGCAGAGAGCGCTTCGCCAGCACCTCAGCGGAGTCGAGCTGATTCTGGTTGAGAGCGTTGATCGCTCCGTTCAGCGTGTTGAGCCACGGCTTTTGCTGGCGCCACTGTCCGATGACGGTCGCGCATTCAGGGGACGCCGTTTCGACGAGGTTGAACGCCGAGTCAGCAGCGGCATAAAGATCGATCGTGCCGGTTGGATTGGTCGTGAGGCCGAGCGAGCTGCGCGGCACGACTGCCTGCGCATTGGGCTGCATCAAGTAGATGATGTAGGCCTCGCCACGCAGATACGCGCGTGCAGTCGGATTGTCGTTGCCATTGTCGACGAGCCGCAGCGCGTCCTGCAGATCTTTGGTCGGACTGCCTTTGTTGATCGCCGAAATCGCGCGGGTCATCGAAAATTGCGCTTTCGCGATGTCGCCTTTCGTGTTGGCAGTGGGGTCGCACTGCGGCGCATTCTGCGCGTTATTCTGCGCTGCCACCTGCGAGGCCATAACGAGACCGATCGACAGCGCGGCCGCGGCTCTGGTCATAGTAACTCTCATCAAGGATCTCCCTGACTTGTCAATTAATGATTCGGGTGGGAAACAGGTCCAGATAATATACCGTCTAGCAGGGATCGTTCCGGCGCACCGCCGGCGCCAGCGGAAGCTGCCAGCAGCGGGCAAATCGTTTTCAGTTATCCGCTCCAGCTGCGTCCTTCACCAAGTCGAACGCGTGCCGCACATGCGCTTCGGTCGTGTGAATATTGCCGACCGCGATGCGCAAGCCGTATTCGCCGCGGACACGCGTGTGGGAGATGAATACTTCGCGTTTCGCCAGAACCCGCTCCAGAATGCGCGCGTTGTGCGCGTCGAGCTCGGTCTCTTTCATTCCACGCGGCCGGTGGCGGAACACCACCGTTGAGAAATTGGCCTCGGCGAGACGCTCGAATTCGGGATCGGTGTCGACCCATTCGGCGAGACAGCCCGCGATCCGAATGTGTTCTCTGATCATCGAGCGCAATCCTTCGACACCGAAGTTCCGGATCACGAACCATAGCTTGAGCGCGCGGAACCGACGGCCAAGCGCGATACTATAGTTCATGAGATTGACGATGCCCGGCTCGTCCGGCACGATCAAATACTCCGGAATGTGCTGAAACGCCCGCCTCATTACCTCCGGCCGGCGCACATAGAGCACGGAGCAGTCGACCGGAGTGAACAACCACTTGTGAGGATTGACGACCAGTGAATCGGCGCGATCGCACCCGGCGAGAATTTCGCGCCGCTCGGGAAGAATCGCTGCGCTCCCCGCATACGACGCGTCGACGTGCAGCCAGATGCCGTACTTCTTACAGATCTCGGCGATCTCAGGTACAGGATCGACAGCCGTCGTCGAGGTAGTACCGACGGTGGCGACCACCGCCAGCGGGATTCGTCCCGCTTTTACATCATTTTCAATGGTGCTCCGCAAACTATTGGGATCCATCCGCATCGAAGAATCAGTGGGGATCTTCCGCAGTGATTCGAGGCCATAGCCGAGCGTCATCACCGCCTTGTCGACGCTGGAGTGGGCTTCCTCCGAGCAGTAGAAAGTGAGCCTCGGCAAATCCGCACGCCCTGACATTCCTTCTTCCCGCAACCGCAGCTCGGGGTGCATTTCACGCGATGCTACCAGGGCATAAAGCGTGTTCGCTGATGCGGTATCGGAGATGAAGCCGAAGAATTCCTCGGGCAGTCCCATCAGTTGGCGGAGCCAGCCGAGCGTGTGCAGCTCGAGCTCGGTCCCGGCCGGCGTGGTGCGCCACAACATGGCGTTGACGTTGAGCGCGGCTGCCAGCGCTTCTCCGAGCACTCCCGCTCCGGTGGCGCTGTTCGGGAAGTACGCCATGAAATCGGGGTGATTCCAGTGCGTGTTCGCCGGCACGATTAGCTGTTTGAAGTCCGCGAGGATCTGTTCCATCGGCTCGCCATTTACCGGCGGCGAGGAGGGCAGTGCCTTCCGGAGATCACCGGGCTTCATACCCGGAATGACCGGCCACTTTTCCGGATCGGCCAGGTAGTCTGCGATCCAATCGATTACAGCATGTCCGTGCCGCCGAAACTCCTCGGGAGACATATCGGACGCAATTTGAGCGTCAGGAGGTGTTGGGAAAGACATAAGTGGCTCAAATATAGAGGGTTGGCCGCACATCCTCGCAGCGCGGCCAAACGCGGACTAGAATACCTTTAGGCTGTTCGCTATCGACGAGTATCAGGTTCCACCACGCGCCTTACCACAAGCACGAATGAAAGCCGCTGGTTCTACGAGTGTTGCTCGCAAGGCAGTCGCGCATTTACGCAAAGTCGATCCGGTTCTGGGCAGGGTGATCGACCAGGTAGGCCCGTACAAGGGTGCGCCGAACGACAATGGAACGCACTTCGACGCTGTCGCCCGCTCAATCGTATTCCAGCAGCTGTCCGGCAAAGCCGCAGGTACGATTCACGGGAGATTCCAGGGCCTGTACGGTGGCAGGACCCCGCGTCCTGAGGAGCTCGCCACCACAACCGACGAGCAGTTGCGCTCAATCGGGTTGTCGCGGCAGAAGTCTGCGTACCTGAAGGATCTTGGCGCGCGCGTTGCTTCCGGACAGCTACCGATCGAAACGCTGCACGAGTTGACGGACGAAGAAATCATCTCCGCGCTGACGCAGGTCAAAGGGATTGGCCGATGGACCGCGCAGATGTTCCTCATGTTCCGACTCGGCAGACTCGACGTGCTGCCTGATCTCGATTTGGGAATTCAGAAGGGAATGCAGAGAGCCTATCGTCTGAGAAAATTGCCGCCGCCGGAGCGAGTAAAAAAGATCGGTGCGAAGTGGGCCCCCTATCGAAGCGTCGGCTCGTGGTACATGTGGCGATTGGTTGATGGTCCAGTCAAAGTGCCGCGCTCAAGCGATTGATGCACACGACGCACGAGCTCACACTGGCTGCTGGCGCAGACAAGACCGCCATCGGGCGTTGTCGCGATGTGCTGGGTGCGCTTTTTGGACCTCCGCGCGAGCGCCCGTTCGATGTCCGCTTCTGGGATGGAACGACCGATCGGGGCAAGGAGCCGACTCCGCGTTTCACTCTGGTGCTCAATCGACCAGCATCGCTACGGCGCATGCTGATGCCGCCATCGGAGCTGTCGCTGGTAGAGTCTTACATCAGCGGCGACATCGATATCGAAGGCAGCATGGAAGCGGGCGCCATTCTCCAGCCTCTGATACGTGGGCGACTCGATTCGGCAGCGGCAGTGGCCAACCTCGTCAAGCTCGTGCTCAAGCTTCCCGGAAAGGCTGATGACGACCTGGCTGACGCACGATTCCCCGAGCACGCACGAAAGCTCGGGCCTCGACACACGCCCGTGCGTGACGCGGCGGCGGTACGCTTTCACTACGATGTCGGTAACGAGTTTTACAAACTCTGGCTCGACGACCGTATGGTTTACTCATGCGCCTACTTCCACACGCCGGACGACTCACTCGCCTCGGCGCAGGAAGCGAAGCTCGATTTGATCTGCCGCAAGCTTCGCCTGCAACCCGGCGAGCGATTCCTCGACATCGGCAGCGGGTGGGGCGGGCTGATCATGTACGCTGCGCAGCACTACGGCGTCGACGCTACCGGCATCACGCTAAGCGAGAATCAGGCGAAGCTGGCCCGTGAGCGCATCGAGAAATCAGGACTGGCTGATCACTGCCGCGTCGAGATTCGCGACTACCGTACGCTTGCCGCCGAGGATCGGTACGACAAAATCGCCAGCGTCGGCATGATCGAGCACGTCGGACTGAGTCATCTACCCGTTTATTTCGAGTCTGCGTATCGCGCACTGAAGCCGGGCGGTCTCTTTCTCAATCACGGTATCGTGAGCCTCGAAGCGGCGCGTCCGAAAACGATGGGCGGCAAGCTGTGGGATCTGGTGTGGAAGAGCGGGTCGTTTATCGACACTTACGTCTTCCCTGATGGCAGACTGACTGCCGCTGCCGATGTCATCTCCGCCGCCGAGTTGTCCGGGTTCGAGGTGCGCGACGTCGAGAGTCTACGCGAGCACTACGCGATGACACTTCGACACTGGGTGCGTTCGCTCGAGGAGAAGAGTGAGGCCGCGAAAGAGCTCGTTGGTGACCACACCTATCGGGTGTGGCGACTCTATATGTCGGGCTCGGCGAGGGCATTCGCGACCGCGGCTATCAACATCATTCAGACACTACTCTCAAAGCCGAACGAGGCTGGGAAATCGAGCATACCTCTGACGCGCGAGGACATCTACAGCGGCCTCGACAAGAATCTGAGGGCGCCGAGAGTAGCTTGAGGGTCGCGACATTTCTGATTGGCGCCGCCGCTGTCGCCACAGCGTGCGCCAGTCCCCCGCCGCCGCCACCGCCACGGCCGGTTGTCAAAGGCCCGCCGACTGATACAGTCAAAGTCCCGCTCACCGATCTGCTGACGGGAACGTATTTCGGAAACCAGGGCGGACTTTATCCGGGCGGGAGCAACCAGCCGCCGCCCGATCACGATTCCGCGGTCAGGGCGCGCCGCAACACGATCAAGCCGCTCGACGTGAACGGAGACGAGAGTCCGTTCGGCAAGTACGTGCTGCTGTCGATCGGTCGCTCGAACGCAACCCAGGAGTGGTGCAGCGCGACTACGCGTCCGCCATGCGCGCTATGGACGTTGATGGGACGCGCCGCTGCAGATATCAGTGTTAATCGCTACACCATGGTAATCGTGAACGGCGCTGACAGCGGCCGACAGGACGCGCGCACATGGGCGTCGGCGACATCGCCCAACTACGAACGCATCAAGACCGCGCGGCTGACTCCGCTCGGGCTCAGCGAGAATCAAGTGCAGGTCATATGGGCGGAGCTCGACGATTTCTCGCCGGTTTACTCGCTGCCCGCCGACAGCGCGGACGCGCACATACTGATGTCCAGTCTCGGTCAGGTAATGCGCGCTTTACGCACCCGGTATCCACACCTTCAGCTGGTGTTTTTATCGAGCAGGCTTTATGCGGGATACTCGACAAACGACCAATGGCCGGAGCCATTTGCCTACGAGCAGGGGTTCGCGGTGAAGTGGCTGATTGAATCACAGATAACGGAGATGCGCGGCACTCCACCGAGTCCGTGGGCGGGGAGCCTGAACTACGTAAAGAAGGCGGCGCCGGTCATTGTATGGGGACCATACTTGTGGGCCGCCGGTGAGAAGCCGCGGTCAGATGGTCTATTGTGGCGGCGGACTGATTTCGAGGCGGATGGGACAACGCCATCGCAGGATGGCGAAAACAAAGTTGGCCTGGCCCTGCTTAATTTCTTCAAGACTTCTCTTTACACGCGTTGCTGGTTCGTCAACGGTCAATATTGCCTGTGAGATAAAATGCCCGTCGCTCCTTTTGAAAACCTGCCAGACGATTCGCGGGTGTGGGTGTTCGCCGCCGATCGCACGCTCGATGAGCAGCAGTCGAAACAAATGCTCGCGGAGGTCGATCGCTTTTTGCCGACCTGGACCGCGCATGGGTCGCCGCTGACGGTGGGACGCGATTGGCGCTACGGCCGATTTCTAACCGTCGCCGTCGATCAATCGACTGCCGGAGCGTCGGGATGTTCGATCGACGGACTATTCCGTTCGCTGAAATCGCTGGAGAGTAAGATTGGCGCCAGCATGGTGACGAGCGGGCTCGTCTTCTTTCGTGATAAAGCCGGCGCGGTGCAATCGGCGGATCGCGAACGGTTCACCGAGCTGAGTGGTGAAGGCAAAGTCTCGACCGACCTGACCGCGTTCGATCCGACCGTCACGTCACTCGGCGAGTGGCGCGCGCGGTTCGAGCTGCCGCTGCGTGACTCATGGCACGCCAAGCTGCTAAGACAAGACCAGCCGGCGTGAAGACCCACACCAGCTACCTGACCTTCAACACCAGGAAGCGCCAGGAAATCATTGACATCACGGACGAAGTCGAGAAGTGTCGCGCGGCTGCCGGCATCGACGAGGGGATGGTACTCGTCTCCGCGATGCACATCTCGGCGTCGGTGTTCGTGAACGACCATGAATCGGGCTTGTGGAAAGACATTCTCGACTGGCTCGAGAACAGAATCGCCCCGTGGTCACCGGAAGACTATCGGCACAACAGCGGTACCGGTGAAGACAACGCCGCCGCACACCTGAGATCGCTAACGGTGGGTCACGAAGTCATCGTCCCGGTCACGAAAGGAAAGCTCGACTTCGGTCCGTGGCAGCGGGTTTTTTACGGCGAGTGGGACGGTCAGCGCGCCAAGCGCGTGCTGATCAAGGCGATGGGGGAGTAGTCGGAGGATTCGTGGCGTCGCTGGCCTCAACTGCGGCGGACGCTCCGATGAAACCGATGCGGCTGTGGGCGCCATCGCAGAACGGCTTGATCACCGATCCGCCACAACGACATAAAGCGACGCGGGGTAATCCTTCCGGCGTCGTTTTTCTTTTGTTCTCGGGGACTTCGATTGGGTTGCCTTCAGCGTCGACGAGCTTGAAATCGCCGATGATCCAGTACGGGCCGTTGTTGCGGCACAATACGGTGGTGTCTGACATAGCGCTAACCGTTTGGGTGAGGAGTTGAGACTTTGAGATCCCGCAAAAGACCGTCGCGCAGATCGTAGATCCATCCGTGAACCTCGAGCGGCTGTCCCCGAGCCCAGGCGTCGCGCACGATTGTCGTCTGACTGACGTTGATCACCTGTTCCATGACATTCAGCTCGCACAGCCGATTGTGCCGGGCGTCCTCAGAGGGAATGTGCTCCAGCTCCTGCTGATGTTTCCACCGGACGTCCTGAACGTGGCGCAGCCAGTTGTCGACCAGGCCGAGTCTGTCGTCGCGTAGCGCGGCGCGTACGCCGCCGCAACCATAGTGACCGCAAACGACCACGTGCTGAACCTTGAGCACGTCGACGCCGAACTGCAGCACCGACAGACAATTCAGATCGGCGTGCACGACGACATTGGCGATGTTGCGGTGCACGAACATCTCTCCGGGCGCGAGGCCGACGATCTCATTGGCCGGAACCCGACTGTCTGCGCATCCGATCCATAAATAGCGGGGCGCCTGTTGTGCGGAGAGGCGCAAAAAGAACTCGGGATCCTGGCGAGTGACTCTTGAAGCCCAAGCGCGATTGTTGTCGAACAGTTCCTTGATGACGGCCATGACTTATTCGAGTCCGTCGGCAAAACCGATCCGCCAGCTTGGATAAATCGGCGCCCAATTGAGCTCGCGTTTCGCTTTCGCGTTCGAACAACCGCGAATCTGGGTCATCATCGAGACGCCGGCTTTGCCGGTCATCAGCTCGCCGAGCCAATGCGGAATCTTGTATGGCGGGCCGGCGCCGACTTCCTTCGCCAGCACCGGCAGCCAGGTCGCGACCTTCGCTGGCTCATCATCGACGACGTTGTAAACGCCCGCTGGTCCGCGCGAGATGGCCGCGATGGTTGCTCGCGCCGCGTCCATGACATGGATGAACGACCAGATCCCGCCACCGCCGCCGATAATCGGAAGGCGGCGCTTCTTGATCATCTTCACGACCACGCCTCCCTTTCCAATCGCGGTGCCCGGTCCGTAGAAATTTCCGTAGCGGAGGGTAATGCCCTCGAGAAATGTGGTGCTGCGCATCTTGTCCTCGAGGGAGCGAATTGCCGCGAGTGTCTTGCTAAAACTTTCCGGCGGTTTCGGATCGAGCGGATCTTCCTCGGTCTTTACCGGGCCACCTTTTTTCGCATACGGCCATCCGCAGTAGCTCTGCGCGATGAATCGACGCGTACCGATAGTGCGTGCCGCGGCAAGCAGCGTATCCGTCACTTCGGTGCGAAAGCGGTTGGTGAGCACGAATTCCTGATCGAGCTTTCGAAAATTCCCGGCGGAGCTCAGCGCGGTCAGCTGATGAATGATGACTTCTGCCTCAGCGCGACGCACGGCCGCAGTGAGCGCCTGCTTGTCGAAAGGATCGGCGATGACGGGGGTGACGCCGATGTCGTCGAGCTTGCCCGCCTTGGCCGACGATCGAGTGAGCGCGACCACCTCGTGTTTGTTTTCAACCAGCAGCGGCAGCAGGAATTGTCCGATCGCGCCGGTGCCGCCGGTTACAAATACTTTCATTTGGCAGTTGTGCGGATTGACTGATGCGCGGGCGAGAATTACGCCAAATCATCGCATCTCGGCTACTGCCAATCTAACCGTGTCGGGTGTCGGACAGTATTTCGCCCGCTTAACGGGCGAAGAACTCGCCAGTCGCGGACAAGTCCCGATGGCGTGAGGTGTAAAACCTCCCGCCGATCCAGGCCGCCGGCAGCGCCAGCACTATCAGCGCGATCGGATACCAGTGCGGACCGAATTGAGCTCCGCGATTCCAGGTGATCACCGCGCCGATTAATGAGGCCGCAAGATTGAGCCAACCAAGAAACATCGCGTGCCACATCGGTCGATTCGGCGCCAGTCGCGCGGCGACGTAGCTGCCGAGCACACTGTAGACGAACCGATAAAAGGTCGCGACTGCCAAAGCCCCGTTCGAGGCGACTTGATCGTACGGCGGAAAGAAGCCGACTGCATGCAGAATTGCGTCTGTACCGAGCGTCAGCACCAAACCAACAACCAAACCGCCGACGATTGCGCCGATGGTGCGACCAATACTCCGTTGCGGCTGTGGTGACGTCATGACGTGGCCCTCCACGGTTGCTCCAATCAGGCTGAGTCCGGTTTTGCCGCCTTGCGCTCCGCAGTCGCACCAAGCCTTTCACGGTCTGCCGCTGCCGGATCGAAACCATCCGCTCGTACATCCAGCATCAAGGCGAACGGACTCTCGGGTGCGAATTCGTCACGAATCTTGATCTGCTCGCCTGCTTCCGCAACAGCCAGCTTCTGTTCCACCAGCTCGGCGAGGTGCGTGAGTGCGGCGAGCGAGCCACGCATGGCGTGGCCGTCGAAGCCAGGGTCTGGATAGGTCATGATCTCGAGCGAGCCATACGGATCGTAGTTCTGCTTCGATCCGTCCGTCGCGTTCGCAGCGTCATTGACGAAGCCAAGTAGCAGATCCGGGAAGTAGAGCAATCCAGCTCGCGAGCCGGTCAACGTCCACAGCCGCTTCTCCGCGTCGACCTCGCAGAAGAAGCCGAGCTTCCGCCAGCCCTGCTTGATTTGATCCTCGGTCAGCGCCGAGTGCGATGTCTGGACCGAGTCGCCTATCTCGCGCTGGCGCAGCAGGTAAATCGCGCCGGCGACCACGAGCAGTGTGCCGAGGAAGTAGAGCATACCCTATTCGACGCCGGGCGGTTGCCCAGCGCAACCGCATCACATCTCGACGGTTCTCAAAATCACATCTCGACGGTGCTCAAAAGTGCGTCGTGGGGCCACTGGACCGAAAATCCATTCTGGCGTAGCACCGTTGCGATCTGACCCCAATGTCGAATGCCGTGCAGGAAAATATTGGACGCCATCTTGTGCTTGCTCGCGGTCACCTCTCCGGCCGTCACAGTCATGAAGGTCAGCACGCGATCGAGCTCATCGTCCGCCGCCGTCGTCAGAAAATCGACAAGCAGCGCTCGCGCATTGTCGCCAAATGCGAAGACGTCCTCGAGCGAAGTGTAGATGAGCAGTTCCTGCCAGTCGCTTACGGTTTCGTCACGCAGGCGCTGGGTGTAGCGGAGCTCGACACTGAAGACATGGTTGACGAGCGCCCCGACGGTGCCCATTGGCGGTGCGGCAAAAGAAACGTCCCAGGCTTTGGGATTGGCCTCGAACCAGTCATGCCAGTGATGCTGTTCCATCGATGTGAATTCGAGCAGGAAGTCGTAGCTCAAGGCGCAACGATGGATCGCGCTCATACGCGGTTTGTCACGCTGTCTGCTTTTCGGCTTCGCGGGCGTAGCGTTTCAGCCGGCTGATCATCGCGTTCAATCCCGGCTCGCGCGCGGCAAGACCAATGCTTTCCATCAGCGTGCCGACGAAATCGCCGGGGATGCCAACTGTGGTGGCCGCCGGCTGGCCGTTTACTGCGCCGAACACAATCGCCAGGACGGCGGCAATCGTCGGCGATTCGCGCGTGTTCAGGTCGGCGTAGAAATACATCTTCCCATCGCGCAACTCGGGAAATATGTCGACGCGCGTCTGGCACTCAGGAATGTTGAACGCCCCACGATCCAGGTTCTTGAACCGTTCGGGCAGAGGCTCGAGCTTCTTCGAGTATTGCACCAGCGCCTGCATTTTCTCTTCGCGACTCATCGAGCGAAAAAGTCGCAGCACGCGCTCGATCGATGGAGGAATGCCTGTTGTCATGGGAGCGCTTTCCATGTGGGCAATCTAATTAGCTTTCCTCAGAGATCATTCACAGCACGGAGACAGTAAATGCCAACGAGAACGGCAAGCGCCAAATGGGAAGGCGGACTCAAGAACGGCAAAGGCAGCTTCAAGGGTGAGAGCGGTGCAGTCGCCGGTCAGTTCAATTTCAGCTCGCGCTTCGAGAGTGGAGTCGGCTCGAACCCCGAAGAGCTGCTCGCGGCGGCGGAGGCCGCTTGCTTCAGCATGGCGCTGAGCGCGGGTCTCGAAAAAAATGGAACTCCGCCGACGAAAGTGGAGACCACCGCTTCCTGCACTGTTCAAGCGGTTCCCGGTGGCTTCGGCATCACGACGATGAAACTCAACGTGCAGGCGACGGTGCCCAAGATCGACAAAGTGAAGTTCGAGCAAATCGCCATGGAGACGAAGGAGGGATGCCCCGTCTCAAAGGCGTTGAAGGGGAACGTCGACATCCAGCTGGAGGCGCGCCTGCTTTGAGATTGAGGCGTTCGGCCCAATAGCCAGGTCCGAACGCCCCAATGCCTTACCGCGAGTAGTTCCGAATCTTCGACTTCAGCAATTCCCCATTGGCGAAGATGATCTGCTCCCCTGAATCGCTGCGCACGCGGGTGGTCTTCAGCCCGATGTGCTCGACTCTGCCCCGGTAGTTCTCAACTGAAATCTGGTCGCCAACCACGAAGGGCTTGTCCGTCACAATCGCGATAGCGGCGAACAAGTCGCCAAGAATGTTCTGAACTGCCAACGCCACCGCCAAGCCGCCGATTCCAAGACCGGTCAGCAGCGGCTTGATCTCGACGCCCACCTTCGACAGCGCATAGACGCCGAGGATTATCCAGACGGCCAGTCGCGCTACAACTCCCACCGCTTTGAAGCTCGTGATGTTGCTGCCGTCCGTCGCGTGCAACGCTACGAACCGCTGGATGTAGTAATTGACGATGATGTTGGTCCAGATCACGCCTTGTGTGAAGAGCGCGATGATGGTCGCGATGTTCGCCTTGTCCTGAGTCGCTTCCGAAAGCCCGAGCAGCTTTGGAGTGTATGAGGCGACGAGGGCGATGAAGAGAAACAGCGAGCCCCGGAGAATTTTGACAGCTAGTGTGTTTTTCATGTCCGTCATTGCTAAGTACAGACGGACACAGGCACCCAACTGCAACTAGCTGGCGGCTAACTCAACTCCTTCTGATTTGCGCTCTTTGGCCAGCATCTCGGTTTCGTCCATCGAGTCGCAGGCGTCGCAGTTTCTGCAGCGCCATTCGGTCTCGACCTCCTCGCCGAAGTGCTCGAGGATGTAGCGGGTGCGGCACTGGGTGGTCTGACAGAACTGGATCATCGTGCGGAGCTTTTCCTGATCCATTGCCCGTCGCTCCTCATAATCCTGCAGGTCGGCGCTCAGATCGACCGCGCAAAGATTGTCGCCGAGCCTCTCCCATTTGCCGCCGCGGTGCTCTCGCACCAGGCCGTGCCGCTTGAGCAACGCGAACACGATCTTCGCTTTGCGCGAGGGAATTCCGGTGAGCTCGACGATGTCCTCGAGCAACACCGGGGTCTTGAGAGGATACTTCTCGAGGGCAAGCGCTACCTGCGCTGCCTCCTGAACTTCCGGGTACTTGCCGCCGAGGAAATAGGATTGAATGCGCTTGTCCTCAACCCGATATAGAACGCGACAGATCGCCGACTCCCCATCCCGCCCCGCTCGACCGGCTTCCTGATAGTAGGCTTCGATCGACCCCGGGAAATGGTAGTGCATCACCCAGCGCAAATCCTGCTTGTCGATGCCTAGCCCGAACGCATTCGTAGCGATGATCGCTTTGAGCTCGCCAGCCATGAACCGATCCTGAACATCCTTGCGATCGGCCGCCGGTCTCTTGCCATGATAGAGTCCGACGCTGAAATCTTCCTTCAACATGTCATGCAGTCGCTCCGACTCCTTGACCGTCGCGACATATACAACGCCGGATCCATCGAACTCACGCAGCGCGTTACGCAGAACCGTGTCCTTGATCTGATCATTGACGGTGCGTACGACCTCGAACCGCAGGTTAGGTCTGGCGAATCCGGTGATGGTGATATGCGGGTCGTCCATTCCCAACTGTCGAATGATGTCGCCCTGCACGTGCTCGGTAGCGGTCGCTGTGAGGGCGAGAATCGGAGGACGGCCGAGTCGTTTGGCGATGGCGCCGAGTGAGAGGTAGTCGGGGCGGAAATCATGACCCCACTGGCTGACACAGTGGGCTTCGTCGACAACGAAAAGGCTGATTGGGCGGGAGATCAGGTGCTCGAAAAACGCGCGATCTTTAAAACGTTCTGGAGTCAGGTAAAGGATCTCGCCCATTCCTTCAGCGATAAGTCGATGCGCCTCGCGGGCCTCTGATGTCGACAAGTGGGAGTGCATTGCCACCGAGCTGACGCCCTGCGCCGAGAGCTTGTCGTGCTGGTCCTTCATCAAGGCGATCAGCGGGCTCACTACTATGGTGAGTCCGGGGAGAAGGAGCGCGGGCAACTGGTAAATCATCGACTTGCCGCTGCCGGTCGGCATGACTACCAGTGCATCTTTGCCGGAAAGCACCGCATTCAGCGGTTCCCACTGTCCAGGCCGGAAATCGGCGTGGCCAAAGCGTTCCTTGAGCAGCTGTCGGGCTGACTCTTTGGTTACTCGTTTTGACACTCTGCCGGATACAGGCACAAAGTATTCCTTGATGGAGATCTTCGTCGTCACCGCGCCCGGCCTCGAATCAATCGCGGCCGGCGAGGCCAAAGCCCTCAGCGCTCGGGGGAGTCAGGAGCCGGGCGGCGTCTCGTTCAGCGGCGATCTGCGGCTGCTCTATCTCGCGAACTTACATCTTCGTACCCCGAGCCGCGTCATTGTTCGACTTGGGCGCTTCCACGCCAGCACCTTCTACGAGCTGGAGCGACGGGCGAAGAAGATTCCGTGGCAGAATTTCCTGCCTGCCAACGCCACGGTGGATTTGCGGGTCACCTGTCACAAATCGCGCCTTTACCACTCTGACGCGGTAGCGGAACGAATTCTATCGGCGATGTCGGCTGGGAGTGGTGAGATTCGCGTGACTGCGGTGGGTAGCGAAGGCGACGACGATGCAGAAGGTGGAGCGATCAAAGCCGACGCGAACGCCCAACTCTTTGTCGTGCGGATCGTGGACGACGAGTGCGAGATCAGTGCGGACAGCTCGGGCGCCCTCCTGCATCGGCGAGGGTATCGACAGGAGGTGGCGAAGGCGCCGTTACGCGAGACGCTGGCGGCGGCAATGATTCTCGCGAGTGGTTGGCGCGTGAGCGACCTGCTGCTCGACCCGATGTGCGGCTCCGGCACCATTCCAATCGAAGCAGCAATGATTGCTCGGCGAATTGCGCCGGGACTGCGGCGGGATTTTCAATTCATGCGCTGGCCAAGCTTCGACGCCGGTCTATGGAAGGAGCTCGTCATACGATCGGAGGGCGAGATCAGGAATTCGGAGGCGACGATTCGGGCAGCTGACCGTGATGCCGGTGCGATCGCAGCGGCGATACGCAACGCCGAGAGGGCTGGCGTGTCGTCAGATATCGAGTTCGCTACCCAACCGCTCAGCGCTTCGCTGGACACAATCACGGATAATGACCAGGGTCCCGGGTGGATACTTACCAATCCACCGTATGGGATCCGAGTCGGCGAGACCGGTGATCTGCGGAATCTTTATGCGGGGCTCGGGTCCGTCACCAAAGAAAGCGGCTGGCGAGTCGGGCTGCTCACCGACGATCCACGTCTGGCTCGGCATGCTGGCGTTCCCTTGCGTTCCCGCTTCGAAACGCGAAATGGTGGAATCCCAGTGAGCTTCATGGCGAGTGAAAAGGCTGGAAACGTGACGACCAGTCGATCAGATTCCACGTGATGAGCGCACCATCCCCGGCCGCCCACGCCACATCGGCCAGACCGTTAGACACGGGTCGAACAGGAACGATCAGCTCAATTAATCTCTCGCGCGGCGGCGTTCCCAAGAAGTCTGCTACTGACGCCCAAGTGGCGCGTTCAGGGCTCATTGGTGATGCGCACGATGAGACAATTCACCACGGTGGTCCGGAAAGGGCGATCTGCATTTATCCGCTGGAGTTGATCGGAAAGCTGCAACGCGAAGGGCATCCGATCGACGTCGGCACCACCGGTGAGAACCTCACCGTGGAAGGAATTGACTGGGATTTGGTCGTGCCCGGCGCGCGCATTAGGTGTGGGCAGGAGGTCGAGCTCGAGGTTGTCTCCTTTACGAGCCCCTGTAAGACCATCAAAGCCTCGTTCATCGACGGCCATTTCAAGCGGATTTCACAAAAAGTTAACCCGGGATGGAGCCGGGTTTATGCCCGGGTGCTCATTGAGGGGAAAATCCGCCGTGGCGACCGGGTCCAAGTGATTCCCCCGGGCTTCTAAACCAACAGCTGCGTCCATCTCAGCAACGGCCCCGCTTTTGAACAATAGAACAGACCCTCCATCGCCGGATTGAGCCGGCGGTTAACTAGGGTCCCCGTAAACGGGGAAGCAGACAAATAAAGGAGTTGGTCGTGGAGATAGGCGACACCATCGATTTGGAAGAACAGGGCGAAGAATCGGCCCGATCTTCCCCTAACCGGGCGTCGTCCCGCCGCAAAAACGGAAACGGACGGAACGGCAGGGGACGCCACGGAAAGCGAAACGGAAACGGCGACGGCAACGGTGCCGGCACTGCGCGCAAAGGTTCGGAGCGCGAAATCGGCCTGGCCACGCCAGGTGGAAATGTCAGAGACCTCGATCTGCGTCGGTTGCTGAGCGCAATGCGGGATATGAGAGATGGTGATTTCGAGGTCCGTCTCGCCTCCTCCGAAGAACCGTTGATTGCGGAGATCGCCGATGTATTCAACGGCATCGCCAAGATGAACGAGCGGCTCTGCCACGAGATGAGTCGCGTCAGCACCACGATTGGCCGCGAAGGACAGATGAACGATCGCGCGTCCATCGGACCCGTAACAGGCGGTTGGCGCACGACTGTCGATTCAGTCAACACCCTCATCACCGATCTGGCTTCGCCCACGACCGAAGTAGCTCGCGTGTTGAGCGCTGTCGCAGAAGGAGATTTGAGCCGCAAGATGGTTCTGGAGATCGATGGCAAGCCGGTGCAGGGAGAGTTTCTCCGCATCGGTACGACCGTGAACACCCTCGTCGATCAGCTCGGCTCGTTTGCGAACGAAGTGACTCGCGTCGCCCGCGAAGTGGGTACCGAGGGCAAGCTTGGCGGACAGGCTGAAGTCCCGGGCGTCGCCGGAACGTGGAAGGATCTGACGGACAACGTAAATACTCTGGCCGGCAATCTGACGAGCCAGGTGCGCAACATTGCAGCAGTCACCACCGCAGTCGCGAAAGGAGACCTGTCACAGAAGATCACCGTAGAAGCGAAGGGCGAAACGCAGGCGCTCAAAAACACCATCAACACGATGGTCGATCAGCTCAGCGCGTTTGCTTCTGAAGTAACCCGTGTAGCGCGCGAAGTCGGCACCGAAGGAAAACTCGGTGGTCAGGCGCAGGTGCCAGGTGTAGCCGGCACCTGGAAGGATCTGACTGACAATGTGAACGCAATGGCGTCCAACCTTACTGGGCAGATCAGAAACATCGCCGACGTTACGACGGCAGTGGCAAAGGGAGATTTGTCGAGAAAGATCACCGTTGACGTCAAGGGCGAGATCCTCGAGCTGAAAAACACCGTGAACACGATGGTGGATCAGCTGAGCGCTTTTGCATCTGAGGTGACCCGCGTCGCGAAAGAAGTCGGTACCGAAGGGCGACTCGGCGGCCAGGCGGAAGTGCCCGGAGTCGCCGGAACGTGGAAGGATTTGACCGACAACGTGAACGCCATGGCGTCGTCGCTTACCGGTCAGATCAGAAACATCGCCGATGTGACGACCGCGGTTGCTCGTGGAGATCTGTCGCGCAAGATCACCGCAGATGCAAAGGGAGAAATTCTCGAGCTGAAGAACACCATGAACATCATGGTGGATCAGCTAAGCTCGTTCGCATCCGAAGTGACTCGTGTCGCACGCGAGGTGGGCACCGAAGGCAAACTCGGTGGCCAGGCAGAAGTGCCAGGAGTCGGCGGAACGTGGAAGGACCTTACCGACAACGTCAACACCCTTGCTGGCAATCTTACCAGCCAGGTTCGTAACATCGCCGCGGTGACTACAGCAGTCGCTCGCGGCGATTTGTCTCAGAAGATCACTGCCGACGCGCGCGGCGAAATTCTCGAGCTGAAGAACACCGTCAACACGATGGTCGATCAGCTCAGCACCTTCGCATCGGAAGTAACTCGCGTCGCGAAAGAAGTCGGCACCGAAGGAAAGTTGGGTGGGCAAGGAGACGTTCCGGGAGTCGGTGGTACATGGAAGGATCTCACCGACAACGTGAACGCAATGGCGTCGTCGCTGACCGGCCAGATCAGAAACATCGCCGACGTCACGACGGCGGTAGCTCGCGGCGACCTGTCGAGGAAAATCACTGCCGAAGCGAAGGGTGAGATCCTCGAGCTGAAGCAGACGATCAACACGATGGTGGATCAGCTGAGTGCATTCGCTTCCGAAGTAACTCGTGTCGCAAAGGAAGTCGGTACCGAAGGCCGACTGGGCGGACAGGCGGAAGTACCGGGCGTCGCCGGAACGTGGAAGGACCTGACGGACAACGTGAACTTCATGGCGTCCAACCTCACGGGTCAGGTGCGTAACATCGCCGACGTGACGACGGCAGTCGCGCGTGGCGATCTGTCCCGCAAGATCACCGTCGATGTGAAGGGCGAAATTCTCGAGCTGAAGAACACCGTCAACACGATGGTGGATCAGCTCAGCTCCTTCGCATCGGAAGTAACGCGTGTCGCACGCGAGGTGGGAACCGACGGCAAGCTTGGCGGTCAGGCGAACGTGCCGGGTGTTGGCGGTACGTGGAAGGATTTAACCGACAACGTGAACACTCTCGCCGGAAATCTTACCGGCCAGGTTCGTAACATCGCGGCGGTAACGACAGCAGTCGCGCGGGGCGACCTGTCACAGAAGATCACGGTCGAAGCGCGCGGAGAAACGGCGGAGCTCAAAGACACCATCAACACGATGGTCGATCAGCTGAGTGCGTTCGCTTCCGAAGTAACGCGTGTCGCCAAGGAAGTAGGAACCGAAGGAAAGCTCGGTGGTCAGGCGAGTGTACCGGGCGTTGCCGGAACGTGGAAGGATCTCACTGACAACGTGAATGCGATGGCTTCGAACCTGACTGGTCAGATTCGTAACATTGCCGACGTGACGACGGCAGTCGCCAAGGGCGATCTGTCACGCAAGATCACCGTCGACGTCAAAGGAGAGATTCTCGAGCTGAAGCAAACGATCAACACCATGGTCGACAGCTTGAGCGTCTTCGCGGGTGAAGTGACTCGAGTTGCGCGCGAGGTAGGAACGGAAGGGCGCCTCGGTGGTCAGGCCAACGTGCCCGGAGTCGCGGGCACGTGGAAGGATCTGACCGACAACGTGAACTTCATGGCCTCGAACCTGACGGGCCAGGTGAGAAACATCGCCGACGTCACCACCGCAGTCGCGAAGGGCGACCTCTCGCGCAAGATGACGGTCGACGTGAAGGGAGAGATCCTCGAGCTGAAGAACACCATCAACACGATGGTCGACCAGCTCAGCACCTTCGCCTCCGAAGTAACGCGCGTGGCGAAGGAAGTGGGAACGGAAGGCCGACTGGGCGGGCAGGCCAACGTGCCAGGCGTCGCTGGTACGTGGAAGGATCTGACCGACAATGTGAACGCGATGGCTTCGTCACTTACCAGTCAGATCAGAAACATTGCGCTTGTCACGACTGCAGTCGCGCGCGGAGATCTGTCGCAGAAGATCTCCGTCGAAGTACGCGGCGAGATCCTCGAGCTAAAGAACACCGTCAACGCGATGGTGGACTCGCTGCGAGTGTTCGCCGACGAGGTGACTCGCGTGGCGAAGGAAGTAGGTACGGAAGGCAAGCTGGGCGGTCAGGCAGAGGTGCCGAATGCATCGGGCACCTGGCGCGCGCTCACAGACAACGTGAACGCGATGGCGAACAGCCTGACGGTGCAGGTGCGCGCAATCGCCGACGTCGCAACGGCAGTGACACGTGGGGACTTGAGCAGACAGATCGCGGTGGAAGCACAGGGCGAGCTGGACGCGTTGAAGAACAACCTGAACCAGATGATCGCCAACCTGAAATCGACCACCGAGAAGAACGCCGAGCAGGATTGGCTGAAGACGAACCTGGCCAAGTTCTCGCGCATGATGCAGGGCCAGAAGGACCTCGAACAGGTTTCGAAACTCATCATGTCCGAGCTCACGCCGCTGGTGTCCGCACATCACGGCGCGTTCTACATCATGGACGAGGAGAACGGCAACACACCCGTGCTGAAGCTCGTTGCAAGCTACGCTTACAAGGAGCGCAAGCACGTCGGCAACCGGTTCTACCTCGGCGAAGGACTCGTCGGGCAGGCTGCGCTGGAGAAGAAGCCAATTCTTCTTACCAATGTGCCGGACGATTATATCCGCATCACATCGGGTCTCGGCGAGGCGCCGCCGCGCAATGTTCTCGTTCTGCCGGTTCTCTTCGAAGGCGAAGTGAAAGCAGTCATCGAGCTCGCCTCGTTCCTGCCGTTCAGTCAGATCCACCAGCTGTTCCTCGATCAGCTCGCCGAGACGGTCGGCGTCGTGATCAACATGATCGCGGCGAATATGAGAACGGCGGAATTGCTCGAGCAGTCACAGAGCCTGACTCTCGAGTTGCAGAGTCAGTCCGAGGAGCTTCGCAAGCAACAGGAAGAGCTCAAGAAATCGAACGCCGAGCTCGAGGCGCAAGCGCAAACTCTGCGTACGTCAGAGGAGCTACTCAAAGACCAGCAGGAAGAATTGCAGCAGGTCAACGAGGAGCTCGAGGAGAAGGCGTCACTGCTCGCCGAGCAGAATCGCAAGGTCGAGCAGAAGAACGAGGAAGTAGAAGCAGCGCGTCTCGCGCTCGAAGAGAAGGCGGAGCAGCTGCAACTCAGCTCGAAGTACAAGTCGGAGTTCCTCGCCAACATGTCGCACGAGCTGAGGACGCCGTTGAACAGCCTGCTGATCCTGGCGCGTCTGCTCAGCGAGAACAAGGATGGCAACCTGACTCCGAAGCAGGTGGAGTTCGCGCAGACCATTCTGTCGTCGGGCAGCGATCTGCTGAATCTGATCAACGACGTGCTCGACTTGTCGAAGGTCGAGGCCGGCAAGATGGATGTGAGTCCGTCGGACGTCCGTCTCACCGAGGTCAAGGATTTCGTCGAGCGCAGCTTCAATCCGGTGGCGGAGCAGAAGGGCCTCACGTTCCACGTCGAAGTCGGTCCTGATCTGCCGCAAACGGTCTTTACCGATGGTGCACGACTGCAGCAGGTGCTCAAGAACCTGTTGTCCAATGCGTTCAAGTTCACTCAGGAAGGTGATGTCAGTCTGACAATGCGTCGCGCCGAGAAAGGCCGTCGCTTCCAGAATCCAACACTCGACTCGGCCGCGGACGTGGTGGCGTTCGCCGTGCAGGACACTGGTATCGGGATCGCCAAGGACAAGCAGCGTCTGATCTTCGAGGCGTTCCAGCAGGCCGACGGCACGACCAGTCGCAAGTACGGAGGCACGGGACTGGGGCTATCGATCAGCCGGGAAATAGCGCGACTGCTTGGCGGCGAGATCCGCGTCGAGAGCGCAGAAAGCAAAGGCAGCACCTTCACACTGTTCCTGCCGACGCAGTTCAAGGGCGTGCCGCGCGATCTCGATCGTGAAGAGTCGCAGGCAGCTGACCGCCGTGAGTCCTTCTCGGCGCCGACCGCAGGTCGTGAACGCCAGTCGTCGGCGTCCAATCGCGGGAACGTTACGAGAGGGCCGAGGCCGAACCAGCGCCGCAAGCCGATCGGTGATGCGATTCAGTATCAGCCGGAGCGCCGCGCCGTGCCTCAGACTGTAATTGCGGATGATCGTGATGCAGTCGAGGAAGGCGATCGAACGGTGCTCATCGTCGAGAACGATCAGAACTTCGCCAAGGTTCTGCTCGACATGGCTCGCGACAAGGGTTACAAGGGCGTCGTCGAGCTAGACGGAGAGGCAGGACTCAAGGCAGCTCGCGAATTGCGCCCCGATGCGATCACGCTCGACATCGACATGCCGGGGATGGATGGACTTCAGGTACTCGACAGACTGAAGCGTGATCCGGAGACGAGACACGTTCCGGTGCACATCATCTCGGGTGTCGAGCAGAAACGCGAGGGACTCAAGGCCGGCGCGATCGCTTATCTGACCAAGCCCGTCAGCAAGGAAGCCCTCGACAGTGCCTTCGCGCGTATCTCCTCATTCATCGACACCGTTCCGAAGAAGCTGTTGGTCGTCGAGGATAATGAGGCGCAGCGGCAGAGCATTGTCGAGCTGATCGCGCATGAAGACGTCGAGATCATCGCGGTGCCGTCCGCTGAAGACGCGCTACAGAAGATCAGGGAGGAACATTTCGACTGTATGGTGCTCGACCTCGGCTTGCACAGCGGCCAGATGACCGGCTTCGATCTGTTGGAGAAGGTGAAATCGGATGCGAACAATCACGACCTGCCGATCATCATCTATACGGGCAAGGAGCTGAGTCAGAAGGAGGAGACAGAGATCCGGAAGTACGCCGAGACCATCATTCTCAAGGATGTGAAGTCTCCGGAGCGCCTGCTCGATGAGACCGCGCTCTTCCTGCACCGAATCGAGGCGAAGTTGCCTGAGCAGAAGCGCAAGATGCTGGAACATCTGCACGATTCCGACTCGGTGGTTGCAGGCAAGGCAGTGCTCGTGGTCGATGACGATGTTCGCAACATCTTCTCGCTCACGAGTGTTCTCGAGGATCACGGCATGATCGTCCGGTTCGCCGAGACGGGCAAGCAGGCGATCGACGAGCTAAAGAAGGATCAGAATGTCGACGCGGTGCTGATGGACATCATGATGCCGGAAATGGACGGTTACGAGACGACGCGCGCGATCCGCAACATGGAGCAGTTCAAGACGCTGCCCATCATCGCGTTGACTGCCAAAGCGATGAAGGGAGATCGCGAGAAGTGCATCGCGGCCGGCGCCTCTGACTACATCACCAAGCCAGTCGACACCGAACAGCTGTTGTCGTTACTGCGTGTATGGCTATACAGATAGCAGAAGCGCGCCCTCCGCAAGCAGCGGCCGAAGATCCCCCGGCGTTTAAGCCTGATCTCGAGCGAATCGAGATCGAGCTGCTGCTGGAGGGAATCTTCCGTCATTACGGGTTCGACTTCCGCTCTTACGCCTACGCATCGATCCGGCGCCGGCTGTGGAAGCGAATCGAAGAAGAGGGTTTGTCGAGCGTGAGCGCGTTGCAGGAAAAGGTGCTCCACGATTCGGCGATGATGGAGAAGCTCCTGCTGGATCTCTCCATCAACGTCACGGCGATGTTTCGCGATCCCAACTTCTACGTGACGTTTCGCGAATACGTCGTGCCGTTGCTGCGAACGTATCCGTTCATCAGGATATGGCACGCGGGATGTTCGACGGGTGAGGAAGTTTATTCGATGGCGATTCTGCTGCGCGAGGAGGGGCTGTACGATCGAGCGCGCATCTACGCCACCGACATCAACGAAGTCGTGCTGCAGCGCGCCAAAGCCGGGATCTTTCCACTCGAGCGAATGCAGGAGTACACCGACAATTACATCAAGGCTGGTGGCAAGCGCTCCTTCTCGGAGTACTACACTGCCAAGTACGGCGGCGCGCTGTTCGATCAAACGCTCACGAAGAACGTTGTCTTCTCGCAGCACAACCTGGTGACTGACCGCTCCTTCAGCGAGTTCAACGTCATCCTGTGCCGAAACGTTCTGATCTATTTCGACAAGGCTCTGCAGTCGAAGGTGCACAGTCTCTTCTATGACAGCCTGGTGATGTTCGGCGTGCTGGTGCTGGGCAGCAAAGAGACGCTGCGATTCATGGCGCACGAGGAGTGTTATCAGCAGATTGCGCCGCCCGAAAAGATTTTCCGGAAGGTCAAATAGATGTTGTACTCCATCGTCGCGATCGGAACATCCTGGGGCGGATTGATGGCGGTGTCGAAGCTGCTATCAGGGCTGCCGGCGGAGTTCCCGATCCCGATCGTGGTTGTTCAGCATCGCGGGAAGGACTCCGACAGGTTGTTGTCGCAGTTGTTGCAGGACGCAACGCCGCTGACGGTCTGTGAGATCGAAGACAAGGATGTGCTCGAGCCGGGCAAGGTTCACGTCGCTCCCGCCGATTACCACGTGATGATCGAGCGTGGATATCTATCGCTCACGGTGGAGGAGCCCGTGCGGTACAGTCGTCCGTCGATTGATGTTATGTTCACGTCGGCGGGAGACACGTATGGCAAGGAAGCAATCGGCGTGGTGCTGACCGGCGCGAACGAAGACGGCTCTCGTGGGCTGGCGCACATCGCCAAGCGCGGCGGGAAGGCTTTGATCCAGTCGCCGAAGACCGCCGAGATCCCGATCATGCCGGAAGCCGCGGCCCGGGCGGTTCCGACGGCGGAGGTGCTGCCACTGCCACAGATCGGAAAGCGGTTGATCGAGCTTTCCCAACAAACAGCGGAACGGCTCACCGCACGGAGAGCAGGCGCATGAGCGGCGAGCACAGAGAGAACGGCGCCGTGCGCGACGATCGTGTCAACATTCTGCTCGTTGACGACCGGCCGGAGAATCTGCTCGCCCTGGAGGCCATTCTGGAGCCGCTGACCCAGAATCTGGTTCGCGCGAACTCCGGCCCCGAAGCGTTGAAGCGAGTGCTGGAGATGGAGTTCGCGACGATTCTGCTCGACGTGCAGATGCCGGACATGAACGGCTTCGAGGTCGCCGAGATCATCAAATCGCGCGAGAGATCACGCACCATTCCTATCATCTTCCTCAGCGCGATCAACAAGGAAGAGGCGTACGTCTTCAAAGGCTATTCGATGGGAGCCGTGGACTACGTCTTCAAGCCGTTCAATCCCGACGTGCTGCGAATGAAGGTCGCCGTATTCGTAGATCTCTTCATCAAGCAGCGCGAAGTGCAACGCCAGGCAGAGCTGCTGCGCAACGCCGAGAAGCGTGAGCTGGAGCTGGAGCATCGCACTTCTCTATTGGAAGCGGAAGCTCGCTCGGCGGCGAAGCTGGCGCAGATGAACGACGAGCTGCACCGACGGCAGGTGGCGCTGGAGCAGGCAATGGGTGCGCGAAACCGGTTCTATGCTTCGATGAGTCACGAGCTCCGCACGCCAATCAATGCGGTCATCGGATACAGCACGCTGATGCTGGATGGAATTTACGGACCGCTCAACGCGAAGCAGAAAGAAGGACTGCAGCGCACGCTCAAAGCGGCGCGACACCTGCTGGAGCTGGTGAACGACGTACTCGATCTATCGAAGATCGAAGCGGGTAAGATCGAGCTGTCGATTCAGCCGGTGCTCTTCCCGGCGCTGATCGAGGATCTGTTCGTAACGGTGCGCCCGCTGGCGGACGAGTATGGCTCGACGCTCAGTCTGGAGATGCAAAGTGAATCATTCAACATCGTCAGTGATCCGCGGCGCGTACGACAGATCCTGATCAATCTGCTCTCGAACGCGATCAAGTTCGGCGAAGGGAAGCCGATTGTGGTTCGGTGCAAACAGACTGACCCCGGCGGTGTAGAAGTAGAGGTCATCGATCAGGGCGTTGGGATATCGCAGGACGACATTCCCCGAATCTTCGAAGAGTTCGTTCAGGTTTCTGAATCGAAGCAGCCGGGAACCGGACTCGGGTTGCCGATTTCGAGGCGACTGGCTCAGCTGTTGGACGGGTCATTGACCGTGTGTTCGACGCCGGGCCAGGGGAGCACTTTTCGTCTCAATTTGCCGCCCTCTCTAGAGGACGATTTGGCCGAAGAGCCCGTGTTATCCGCCGCTACCGTGGCCTAACTACATCCTTTTATTGGCATGTCACCTGCCCTTAATAGCCGGACCGTCGCGTCACGCGGGGGTCATTCCTGGAGGCTTTAAAATGTTCAAAAAGATACTAATCCTTCCGGCCGCGTTTTTGGCGTTCGCTTGCTCAAAGGGCGACAACAAAATGACCGCGGCGGATAGCGCGCTCAATTCGGATCTTTCGACCGCAGCTGCGAGCCGCCCGTACACGCCGCTCGACAGCATCACTGCTGCGGAGCGTGCCGGAACGGCGACCACAACTGCCCCGACAACCGCGCTGAGAAGTACCGCATCGACTCCGCGTACGACGACCGTTCGCAGAACCTCGACCGCGCGTCGCAGCAGCAGCTCCTCGGGCGGGACGTACTCGTCGGCGCCTGTGTACAGCGCTCCAGCACCAGCGCCGGTCGTAGTGAAGCACACCAAGCGTGACGCCGCTATCGGCGCGGGCGCTGGTGCAGTAATCGGCGCAGTGACCAGCAGAAACAAGGTGAAGGGCGCGATCATCGGTGGCGCAGCCGGCGCAATTCTCGGCGGCATCATCGGGAACAACGTCGACAAGACGAAGCACTAACCCTCGCCGTTTGAACGTTGAAGCCCCGCACTAGCTCTAGTGCGGGGCTTTTTGTTACGACTGAGCCGGTGCACGGTCTAGCTAGAGCTCCCGCCGTGCTTGCTTCCGTGGTCATCACGGCTTACGATGGACCAGCGATGCATTTAGAGAATGACAGAGGCCCCGGTCAGAACACGGTGCCTTCACTACCGATTCCAACTTCGCCATTGCGCGCGCTGTGCATTGCGCGCCATTGCATTTTGAGCGAGCACATAGCGCGCTACTTCGCTGCGATGGGCGTTCTGACAACGAACGCAGTCGGCCTGGAGTCGGCGGTCGCTGGCACTGCGGACTGGACGCCGGATGTCGTCATTTGCGACTACGATGTGCTGGCGACGGTGCCGCTCGATCAGTGGGAGCACGATCGGCTCCTTTCACGAACGCCGGTGGTTGCAGTGAGTCTGACCCGTCACGCCGAAGAGCTGCAATTGCTCGACGTCAATGGCATTGCGGGTTTCCTCTATCTGCCCACGCTCGATCGGTCGGCCGCTCTGAGGATTCTGTACGCCGCAGCTGCTCGTCCCCGCTACGTCCTTCCTTCGCTCGGCGCACCCGCGAGGGCTGTCGAGCACAGTTAAATTTCAGACATGAGTAACGACCCGATCACGGGCGCCTACAACGATGCTTTGATCGCTGAGGCGTACGAAGCCTATCGGCGCGACCCATCGTCAGTAGACGAATCGTGGCGTCAGTTTTTCCGATTTGCTGAAAGCATTGCCGGTGCACCGCGGCCGGGCGCGGGTGAAAGTCCTTCGGCAGCGGGAGATTTCGATCCCGCTTTTCTTCGCGATGTAGCCGCTGCTGCCGAGCTTGTCGATGCGATCCGCAGTTATGGGCACATGGCTGTTCCTCTCGATCCGCTCGGCACACCGCCTGAAGGGACGCCGGAGCTGACACCCGAATTCCACGGGCTTACCGAGGAAGATCTGCACAGCATTCCCGGCATTGCGCTGGGAGCGTCCGGCGGAAACGCCTCCGACGTCGTCACGCGTCTCCGTCAGCTCTACTCCTCCACGATCGGGTTTGAGATCTCGCACGTTGGAAAGGCGGATGAGCGCGAGTGGCTGCGGTCGGAGATTGAAAGGGGGCGCCTCAATAAACCGCTGAGCCCGGAAGAGAAGAAAAGCATTCTCGAGCAACTGACGCGTGTCGACGGGCTAGAGCGTTTTCTCGGTCGCGCCTATCAAGGCTACAAGAGATTCTCCATCGAAGGCACCGACATGCTGGTGCCGATGCTCGATGTCGCGATCGAATCAGCGGCGCAACTGGGCGCGCGCGAAGTCGATCTGGCGATGGCCCACCGCGGTCGCATCAACGTGCTGACGCACACACTGGGCAAACCATACGCGACGATCTTCGAGGAATTCGAGGGCAAGCACGCGGCGACGAATGCCGTCAGTGAAACTGGCGACGTCAAGTATCATCTCGGAGCAGTCGGCACGCGGCAGGCTGCGAATGGAAAGGAAATGGCGGTGGTGCTGATCCCGAACCCGAGCCATCTCGAAGTCGTGAACCCGGTGCTCGAAGGAGTAGCGAGGGCGAGGCAGGTGTTGGCGGGAGACGGGAGAGGGGAGGGGGGAAGCGGGAAGCGGGAGGCGGGAGGCGGACCGAGCCGGGATGAATCGGCTGTCATCCCGATTTGTGTACACGGTGATGCGGCGTTTCCGGGTGAGGGCGTGGTTCCGGAGACATTCAATCTTTCCGGGCTCGAAGGCTACCGCACAGGCGGGACGCTTCACATCATCGTCAACAACCAGGTCGGATTCACGACCGATCCGGTCGATGCGCGGTCGACGCGCTATGCGAGCGATCTGGCGAAAGGCTTCGAAGTGCCGATCGTGCACGTGAACGCGGACGATGCCGAATCGTGTGTGAGAGTCGTTCAGTTCGGTATCGAATACCGGGCGAAATTCGGCAAGGACTTCCTGATCGATCTGGTTGGCTATCGTCGGCACGGGCACAACGAGACTGACGAGCCCGCATTCACCCAGCCGACGCTGTACCAAAAGATCAAAGCGCACCCGTCGCCGCGGGAAGTTTGGGGGAATCGTCTCGTCGCTGAAGGCGTCGTGTCGGCGGATGATGTGAAGAAGCTCGATGCAGATGCGGCTGCAGAATTCGATCGAATTCTCACCGCGATGAAGGCGGGCGAGCTACACACGCCGGAGCACAATCCTGCGAAAGACGCTCAGGCTGATCAGTCAGGCGCCGGGAGCGGTAACACTGCGGTCGATGGCGATCGCCTGCGCGAGCTGAATGAGAAGCTGCTCAAGTGGCCGGCAAATCTGAAAGTGAATCCGCGGTTGGCGAAGACTCTGATGCGTCGCGCCGATGCGCTGGGTGACGCTGGCGGAATCGACTGGGGTCACGCCGAGGCGCTGGCGTTTGCGTCGCTGCTCACTGACGGCACGTCGATCCGGCTGACCGGTCAGGATTCGGAGCGCGCGACGTTCTCGCACCGCCAGGCAGTACTGCATGATGCGGAAACCGGTGAGACCTATTTCCCGCTGCAGCACGTTGTTGAAGGCGACGGCAATGGCAAAATCGAGATCTACAATAGTCCGCTCTCGGAGATGGGAGTTCTCGGATTCGAGTACGGTTATAGCACGGCAGCCGAAGACACGCTCGTATTGTGGGAAGCGCAGTACGGAGATTTCGTCAACGTCGCGCAGCCGATAATCGATCAATTCATCTCTGCCGATCGCGCAAAGTGGGGGCAGGATTCTTCGATCGTGCTGCTGCTGCCGCACGGATACGAAGGACAGGGTCCCGAACACTCGAGTGCGCGGCTCGAGAGATTCCTGCAGCTGTGCGCGGAAGGCAATCAGCGTGTCGCATGTCCGTCGACGCCGGCGCAGTACTTCCACATTCTGCGTCGGCAGGCGCAGCTGTACGAGCGCCGTCCATTGATCCTGATGCAGCCGAAGAGTCTGCTGCGTTTGCCCGAAGCTGCATCGAAACTGACCGACCTGGCCAGCGGCAGCTTCCGCCCCGTGATAGATGATCCGATTGCATCACAGAATCGCGAATCGGTCACGCGGTTGGTGTTCTGCACCGGCAAGATCTACTACGACATCATCGCCAAGCGTTCGCCCTTCATTGCGGTCGTGCGGATCGAAGAACTTTATCCGTGGCCAGGAACCCAGATTGCGCAGATCGTCGACCTTTATCCGGCGATCGAAGAAGTGGTGTGGGCGCAGGAAGAGCCGAAGAACCAGGGCGCGTGGTCCTATGCATCTCCTCGTTTGCGGATGTCGACCGGCAACGCTCTGCCTACTCGCTACGTTGGACGTCCCGATCGCTCCAGCCCCGCCGAGGGATACGCCGAGGCGCACAAGAAGGAGCAGGAGCGTATAATCTCCGAGGTTGTCGCACCGATGCCGCAGCTGGCCGGAGCAAAGGGCCGTCGCGGCATGACGGTCAAAACCTGAGCTCAACCTTCAGGGGACAATGCAAAAGGCAGTAGCTGTCGCCGCGCTCGCTGCGGCATTCGTCGTTCCTTCATCGGCGATGAAGGCGCCAGCGCGGGTGTACGAGATTGCCGCGGCAGATTCCGTTGAGCGAATGCGCGTGTTGTGGATCGCTGCGCATCCCGACGACGAGGACACGAATCTGATTGCATGGCTGGCGCGCGGCCGCAATGTAGAGACGGCGTACATGTCGCTCACCAGAGGTGACGGCGGCCAGAATCTGATTGGCAACGAGCTCGGCGAGGCGCTGGGTGTCATTCGCACCGAGGAGCTGCTTGCCGCGCGGAGGATCGACGGCGCGCATCAGTATTTCGGGCGCGAGTACGACTTTGGTTTTTCAAAGAGCGCGGAGGAGACGTTGAGACATTGGCCGCGCGACTCGGTGCTCAACGACGTAATGACCGTGATGCGCGCGTTCCGGCCGCAAATCGTAATTACGACTTTCTCGGGAACGCCGAGGGATGGTCACGGGCATCATCAGGTGTCGGCGATCATTGCACGCGAGGCTTATGAGCGCGCCGCAGATACTGTCCGGTTTCCGGTGTCTCGGTTCGGAAAGCCGTGGACGCCACTCAAGCTTTATCGACTGGCGAGATTCTCACCGCAGGACAGGACGCTGGCGATCAATGTAGGGGAGTACAATCCGTTCCTCGGTCTCTCGTATCAGGAGATCGCGGCGGACAGCAGATCGCAGCACAAGTCGCAGGGCGAGGGCACGCTGCGTCGCAAAGGAGTGGTCTATGACTATCTGATGCGCGAGGACTCGCGGGTGGCAGCGCCGCCGGCCAAGGAGGAGCAGACGATCTTCGCTGGTCTCGATACGACGAAGTTTCTGGTGCAGGATGGCAGAGTGACGCCGCCCTCGCTTGCACCACCCGTGCAGTTCGAGGCGGTTGCTGATCGGCGTGCCCTTGCACTTGGCGAGGAAGCCAAAGTCACGATGACCGTCTACAACCGTGGAAAATCGCCGATCAGATTTTCTTACACGCACGCCGGTGATCTGGTCGAGACCAAGGAGCTTCCAGCCGATTCTTCCTTCAGGTGGGAGAACCTTTACGGCGATACCGCGATCACCCAACCGTGGTGGCTGGCAACGCCGCGCAGCGGTGACATGTTCACTCCGAAACTGGACACGTTGTCGGAGGATCAACGCAGGAGCAATTCGGTGTGGCTGCTCTACACGGCCGACGGGAAGCAGTTCACACTAAAGACTCCGATCGTGTATCACTACGTCGATCGGGTTCAGGGTGATGTACAACGTCCTTTGATTGTCGCGCCCGGAATCTCGATCAGCCTCGATCAGTCTGTAGCGATGGCACGGGTGAATGCACCGCTCAATCAATTTGTGAAAGCGACGCTGAGGTCCGCATATATCGATTCCACGCCGGTGACCGTGACTTTATCGCTGCCGAACGGGTTGTCGGCGGATTCGATGTCGCGGACGGTGACGATGGCGCCTGGTGGAACACGAACTCTCGCATTCAGGCTGCGCGGCAATCTTACCCGCGGCATGCAGCAGATCACCGCAACAGCGACGGCGAAGGGAAAGACTTTTCAGAGCGGTTACGTTCCCATCGAGTATCCCCACATTAATCCGCAGCGCATCTATCGTCCGTCGACGCTGATGGTGAATGGGGTCGACGTCGTGCTGCCGGCGAGATTGAACGTCGCTTACATCCAGGGCGTGGGAGACAACGTTGCGCCGGTGCTCCAACAACTCGGCGTACCGCTGACGATTCTCGATCCTGATGATATTCCGCAAACCGAGCTTGGTCGTTTCACGGCGATTGTCGTTGGACCGCGCGCTTATCAGGCGAATCAGACGCTCATCGACAACAACGAGTATCTGCTGTCGTACGTGCGAAATGGCGGGCGAATGGTAGTGCAGTACGGGCAGGCGGAAATGCAGCGGCCGGGAATCATGCCGTATCCGATCACGCTGGGCCAACCGGCTGAACGCGTGACCGACGAAAACGCGCCGGTCGTCTTTACTGATCCGCGCTCGCCGCTGCTCAACACGCCGAACAAGATCACCCAGGAAGATTTCAACGGCTGGGCGCAAGAGCGGTCGACGTACATGCCGACGACATTCGATGCGCACTATCGGACGATGTTGTCGATGAATGATCCGGGCGCGCCGGCGAACAAGTCAGCGATACTGGCGACGCCGTACGGGCGCGGGAGCTACATCTACGTCCCATTGGCGCTGTTCAGACAGCTACCTGCGGGTGTTGCGGGTGGCGCGAGGATATTCGCAAATCTGCTTGGCGGGAACTCGGTCCGGTGAGGCGCTTCGTTCTGATCGCGCTTGCCTTGCTCGCGGCATGCAGCTCGGATAATCGCAAGGTACTCATCGTTTACTCGCCACACGGAAAGGAGCTGCTCGAGTATTTCGAGAAACAGTTCGAGAAAGCGCATCCTGATATCGACGTGCAGTGGGTCGACATGGGATCGCAGGAAGTTCTGGAGCGTGTGCGCGCGGAGAAGCCTAACCCGCAGGCCGACGTGTGGTTTGGCGCTCCGGCAGAGGCATTTGACCGAGCAACGAGAGAGGGACTACTCCAGCCTTACAAGCCGACGTGGTCAGCAGCTGTCGATGCGGAAGCGCACGATGCGGCCGACAACTGGTATGGGACCTATCTCACACCAGAAGTCATCGGATACAATCGCGACGCGATCAAGGCGGAGGATGCGCCGAAGGACTGGGATGACCTGATCGATCCCAAGTGGCGCAACAAGATTCTCATTCGCGACCCGATTGCTTCAGGGACAATGCGAGCGATCTTTGGAGCGATCATGGCTCGTTCGATCGCGCAGACGGGGAAACCCGACGCCGGTTACGAGTGGCTGCGCAAGCTGGACGCGAACACCAGGGAGTACACGCTGAACCCGACGATCCTTTATCAGAAGCTCGGTCGGCAGGAAGGGGTAGTCAGCATGTGGGACATGCCCGACTTCGCCACGCTGGAGCAACGGACGCACATTCCCATCAACTACATCATTCCGAAGAGCGGAACGCCGTTGCTCGTCGACGGAATCGCACTTGTACGTGGTGCGAAGCATCCAGTGGAAGCAAAGGAGTACTACGAGTTCGTCACGACGCCTGAAGCTATGATTGCCGCGGCAGACTCATTTCTGCGCATCCCAGCGCGCAAGGACATTCCCGTGACAAACCTTCCGGATTGGATACGCAACGCGCTGAGTCAGATCAGGCCAATGCCAGTCGATCGACAGGTGATGGCTGCGCATTTGGATGAGTGGATGAAGTACTGGGATGCGAACATCCGGAACCGCGGAAAGAAGCAGTGAGCGACGCGCCGCAGGCGCGCCCTGATGGGCAGAGTGGCGCTCTTGCTCTTGAGGGCATAACTCGCCGGTTCGGCGATTTCACAGCTGTAGATAACGTTTCTTTCCAGGTTGGGCCCGGCGAATTGCTGGCGCTTGTAGGCGCGTCGGGCTCGGGCAAGACGACGACGCTGCGTATCGCTGCCGGTTACGAAGTCCCGGACGCCGGACGCGTCTCACTCGGTGGCACTGATTTGACGCGACTCCCGCCGGAGCGGCGGGGATTTGGGATGGTCTTCCAGCACTACGCGCTCTTCCCGCACATGTCGGTCGAGGACAACGTCGCGTTCGGACTCGAGGCACGTGGCGTCAGCAAAGTCGATCGCCTGATCAAGGCGCGCGCGGCACTCGCCAACGTGGGTCTCGAAGGTGCCGGCAATCGGCCGATTCAGTCTCTTTCCGGCGGTGAGCAACAGCGCGTGGCGCTCGCCCGAGCTCTGGTTATCGAGCCGAGGGCGTTGCTGCTGGATGAGCCATTGTCGAATCTCGATCCAAATTTGCGCGAAGCGATGCGCGACGATCTGCGTCGGATGCTGCGACGGGTTGGCGTGCCGGCGCTGTTCGTCACGCATGATCAGGAGGATGCATTCGCTATCGCCGACCGGATTGCGCTTCTTAAGCGTGGAAGGATGCTGCAATGCGGAACGCCTGAGGAGTTGTACCATTCGCCGGCGAATCGCGAAGTCGCTGCATTCATCGGACGTGGTGCGATGGTTCCCGCGATCGACAAAGGCAGCACCGCTGAAGTGACAATCGGAGGCGTGAAGCGCGAGCTGCCAGTGACACGCCCGAAGGATGCGGCGCCGAAGCTGGATAATGCCTTCGTGGTAATGCGGCCCGACTCGATCGAGATGTCGAAGGGCGCCGGCGTCTTTGCGTGGCGCGGAAAGATCGTGAATCGCCGATTTGCCGGCGGAGTCGAGGTTTATCGGGTCGAGCTTGCCGACGGTATCACAGTCGATGTCGAGTCCCAGATTGTGGACGCCCATGAGGGCGACAGTGTGTCGGTATCGCCGTTGAAGCGGGAGTTTCCGGTAGTGGCGGGATGAGGGATGAGGGAGGCGGGAGGCGGGGAGGCGGGAGGAGGGAAAAATGAATGCGTCGTTGCGGGGGAACCGCAGTAGTTGGCTGATTGCGCTGCCGGTGATCGCGCTGCTGGTGTGGGCCGTCATTTATCCCAACGCGGCGGTCATCGCGGGCAGTTTCGAGGACGGGCTGGGACACTGGCGGGAATTCTGGGCGAGCCCGGCGGATCACGAAGCTCTGATCACCAGCCTGGTCATCTCCGTCGCATCGGTCTTTGCTTCGCTGGCGATTGTCGTGCCGTTGGCATTCCTGCTGGGGCGATTTGAGTTTCCGGGTCGGCGTTTGCTGCGCGCAGTCGCGACTTTGCCAGCGGCGCTGCCGCCATTGGTCGGCGTTATCGCCTTCCTGTTTTTATATGGTGAGAGCGGAGTTGTTACGCGCGCGGTCCAACGGACATTAGGCATGGCGGAGGCGCCGTGGCAGCTGCGTGGGATCGGCGCGATCGTGTTCGTCCACGCGTACACGATGTACGTCTACGTTTTCCTGTTCGTCTCCGCCGGTCTCGAGCGGTTCGACGCTTCGCTGGACGAATCAGCATCCGGACTCGGCGCGAGCACCTGGCTGCGTCTGCGTCGCGTGACGATTCCTCTGCTCATGCCAGCAGTCGCCGGATCGGCGCTCCTTGTCTTCATGAACGCACTCGGTTCTTTCTCGGCGCCGTACGTGTTTGGCGGTGGGCTGCGAGTGCTGTCGACCCAGATCCTGAACTCGAAGACGAACGGGGCGATGGGACTCGCTTACGTCGAGACGACGGTGCTGGCACTTAGCGCGGTCGCGGGACTGGCGTTGTTCCGCTGGCTGGATCGGAAGCGCAAGTACACTCTGGCAAGCAAAGGAGGTCGAGTGCGCCGAACCATCAGGTCCAGAAGAGTCCAGCTGCTGACGACGATCGGAGCCGCGATGATCGTGATCGCTCTGGTGCTGCCGCATTTGATGGTGATTCTGGTGTCGTTCGCGCGAGATGGATCGTGGACGACGCAAGTGCTGCCGCCTGAATACACGTTCGAGAATTATCGGCGGCTGTTCTCGGAGGCCGAGCTTTGGCGGCCGATCACGAACAGCGTATCGATGGCGTTGATCGCAACTGGCGCGAATCTCGTTGTTTGTTTCATCGCCGCGTACCTGATCGTGTTTCGCAAGTTTGGCGGGCGCAGATTCCTGGAGCTGCTGGTGGCGTTGCCGTGGGCGATTCCCGCGACTGCGATTGCACTGGGACTGGCAGCAACGTTCAATCGGAATGATCCGCTTACCGGGCGGGTGCTGCTCGTCGGCACGTTCTGGATTCTCCCGCTCGCTTATTTCATTCGCGATACGCCGCTCGTCTCATCTGCTGTCGAGTCGTCGCTGCGACAGATGGACGCGTCCCTCGAAGATGCGGCGCGCGGACTCGGCGCGTCGTGGCTGATGACGATGCGGCGTGTGATCATTCCAGCAGCTCGGCCCGGTCTCGTTGCGGGTGGTTTGCTGGCAGCTGTCGCCGCCGTTGGTGAGTTTGTAGCGAGTGTGGTGCTCTACACGCACGCAAATCGCCCGATTTCAATGGAGATCCTGGCGCAGCTGCGTGCGCTCGCGTTCGGTACTGCGGCGGCCTACAGTGTGCTGCTCATTCTGCTCGTATTGCTGATGACGTTAGCGGCTCGCTCGTTCGAGGAAAGACTTGCCTAGCATTTTGAAGCGGCCGCGAGTGGTCATCATCGGTGGCGGGTTCGGCGGGCTGGCCGCCGCACGGAAGCTCGGTCACGACAATCTCGACCTGACCGTCATCGATCGCACCAATCACTTCACCTTTCAGCCGCTCCTGTACCAGGTCGCGACGGCGGCGCTCGCGCCGAGTGATATAACGGCACCGATCAGGCACATCCTCCGTCACCAGCGGAACACCGAAGTGTTGATGGCGGAGGTGCGCGAGATCGATCCTGAGAAGCAGGTCGTTCGAATCGACGACGAGCTACGTGAGATCTCGTACGACTATCTCGTAGTCGCCACGGGTTCGCGTCACGCCTACTTCGGCCACAACGAGTGGGAGCCTTACGCGCCCGGACTCAAGGCCATCGAAGATGCGTCGGAGATTCGTCGTCGCTTTCTGCTGGCGTTCGAGAACGCGGAGAAAGCAACGGATCCGCGTGAACGTGAAGAGTATCTGACGTTCGTGATCGTCGGCGGCGGTCCCACTGGCGTGGAGCTGGCGGGCGCGATGCCCTTCATCGCCAGGAAGGCGCTGGCGCCGGATTTCAGAACTGTTGACACTCGACGCACACGAGTGATTCTGGTTGAAGCCGGGTCAAGGTTGTTGCCCAGTTTTCCGGAGCACCTGGCGGCGCGCGCGACCAGGGATTTGCAGGAGCTCGGCGTCGAGGTGCGCGTCAACTCCGCGGTGACAGCCGTGAACGCAGACTGCGTTTGCATAGGGAAAGAGGAGATCCGCGCCAGAACGAGCTTCTGGGCAGCGGGCAACAAGTCATCGCCGCTCGGCCAGTTTCTCGGTGCTCCACTCGATCGCGCTGGCAGAATCAACGTCAGTCCCGATCTCTCTGTTCCGGGGCGCCCGAACATTTTCGTGATTGGCGATCTGGCGACGGTGATGCACGATGGCAAGCAAGTCCCGGGCGTCGGACCGGCCGCGATTCAGGAGGGGAAAGCGGCGGGAAAGAATATTCTGCGCGATCTGCACCACCAGCCTCGGAAGAATTTCCGTTACTTCAACAAAGGCGACTTGGCCGTGATAGGTCGGTCGCGCGCAATCGCCGACCTGGGTTGGATAACATTCTCGGGACGCCTTGCGTGGTTCTTTTGGCTTTTTGTCCACATCATGTATCTGGTAGGCTTCCGCAACCGGGTCATCGTGTTTTTCGACTGGGCGTACTCGTACTTCACCTATCAACCCGGCGTGCGTCTCATCACCGACGTGGAGCGCTACAAGCCTCCGGCTGCAGTTTCGGGCTGAGGATCGAGAACTTGTCTCGGCCGTGATCCGCCCAATACCGCGACACGTTTGGTGAGATTGGGGTGCGTTGCGAGGACCTCGGCGAAGCGGACGAAGAATCCTCGTTCCGTCTGGCGCTGTTCGGCGTAGACCTCAGCGTCGACCTGATTGTAGAGATCTCGCCCGGCGGCCAACACTAGCAGACCGTCGACGCTGCCTGCCGGCTCGAGTGCATTGCCGATCTTGTCACACGTGTATTCGCACGCTCTCGAATAAGCGGAGCCGAGGAACGGAAACATCATCGCGGGATAGAGAAGGGAACGGCGCGTCATGTGATGGCGTTTGACGTGCCCGAGCTCGTGACCGAGTACGAAGCTCACCGCCTTCTCCCCTTTCTGGGTTGCCAGCGCGAGGACATCGGAATAGAGCACGACGAAATTGCGACCGAGGAATCGCGTCGCAAAAGCGTTGAGAATCCCTCCGGACTGGAGCACGAAGACGTCGGGGACTTCCATGTCAAGTCGACGGGAGTGCTGTTTTGCCATCGCCATCAGCTCGGGGAACTGGCGCTCGGACACGCGCACGCCGTTGCCGCGGATCCGGCCGATCATGATGCCGTGAAGCATGAAATAGCCGACGACGAACAGGATCGCATAGAAGAGGATAACCCCGGCTACTGGGCTGCCGGAGACAATGATCATCGCCAAGAGTAGATAGAGTGCGATGCTGACCAGGACGCAGACCGCGAAGTAGACTTTCTCTTTCGGGCTTACAAGAGTGTCGACGTAGACTGGACGCTCCGATCGCGGATCGGTTGGCATAGGGTGTTCTCCGGTGATGGTTTGCGGCCGGAAATACTAATGTCGATGCCGAGTATCTGCCTTTTTCGAGGGGACGTCAATAGCACGGACTCCAAACCGAGAACAGTAAACTGCGAACTGCCGACTTTAGTTTTCGGGATGCTCAGGTGAGCGATGACGGTCTTTACGCCGAAGCCGGCAGCTCGGCTTTCCTGCCATCGTCGATCCCATAACCAAGCGCGATGGTGGCGAGGACGAGTCCGGCGGATGTGAACATCGGGACGGAGCGACCGAGATGGTCGTAGGAGAATCCTGCCCAGAGCGGCACGATCACGCGGGCAAGTCCGCCGAACGTCTGTTGCACGCCCATGTACAGACCGCGCTCCCGACTCGAGATGACGCGCGAGAGCATTGACGTTACGCACGGGAAGGTGAAGGCGGTGCCGAGAGGCACCAGCGCCACGGCAATCGCGAGACTCACGTAGCCGCGCGCGAGCGGAAGCGTCGCCAGTCCGGTCGCCAGCATCGCCAGACCGATTCGCGACAGATACGCCTCTCCGTAGCGATCGACCATCCGACCCAGAATGCCGGCGCGCGTGATTACCGCGATGGTTCCGACATAAGTGTAGAAAATCCAGATGCGATCCTTGCCGACGCCGAATTGATCGGCGAGGAACAGCGCGAGGATTGCCATCAATCCAGAGAAGGCGCCCATCGCGATCGCGTAAATCCAGATCAACCGTGGCGCCGGCTCATTCGGATGCGTGACTACGTGCGTAATGGCAGTACGTGATGCAGTTGGTTTTTTGCCATGCGCCTCTGTCATGTCGCGCGATTCGCGCAGGAATCGCCAGGCGAAGAAGATGTTGATCGCGCACAGCAAGGCTGCCGCGACGCCCGGGCCGTGCGGTCCAAACCTGAGTGCTGCGGATCCAATCGCGGGACCAATTGCGACGCCAACGTTGGTTGCCGCTGATAACCAGCCGAGCGCTTTCGCTCTATTCTGCGGCTCGACAGAATCCGCGACGTAGGCTTGAATCACACCCACGGTCCCGCCGCCCGCGCCCTGCACCAGTCGTGAGAGCAGGAGCAACCAAATCGAATTTGCGAAGGCGAAGACGAGATAGGCGATGCCGGCTGCCGTGAGACCCACTAGCAACGCGGGCCGTCTCCCATACTTATCCGAAAATCTGCCCCAGATCGGTGCGCTGAGTAATTGCGCGGCAGTGAACGCTCCCATGAGGATCGCGACGACAAGCGCGCCGCCACCCATTTCGCGAGCGTAGAACGGCAGCAGTGGGATGATCATCAGCAATCCCACCATGTCTACGAAATTCGTGACGATCAGCACGGCCAGCTTCGCGTTCGCCGCACGAGAGATTTGACCGCGCACTCCGGACGCCATTAAGCCTCTGCCTTGCCAAGCGCCGCCGGCGGCACCGCTCGGCCGACGACTCCGGCCAACGCAATGATCGTGAGGACGTAAGGAATCATCTCCACGAACTGCGAGGGAATAGCGTGGCTTCCCTGCAGCTGGATCTGGAAAGTTTCCGCGGCAGCGAACAGCAGGCACGCGAAGGCTGCGCGAACGGGATCCCATCTTCCGAAAATCACCGCGGAGATGGCGATGAATCCGCGACCGGCCGTCATCTGGTCAGTGAACTGGTGCTGGTCGAGCGCGAGGTAGACACCGCCGAGCGCGGCGAGAACTCCCGAAATTGCGACAGCGAGGTAGCGCACGCGAGTTACGCTGACGCCTACACTCTCAGCAGCTTCCGGATGCTCGCCCACCGCGCGTACACGCAAGCCAAACGGCGTCTTGTAGATCACGAACGCGACGACAGGGGCGCTGATCAAGCCAAGCCAGAGCAGCGGATTGTCGAATCCCGCGGCTTTGATATTTCCGCCGAAGCCTGCGACACGCGGTGAGTTCGAGGAGCTGGCGAAAAAGAGCTTGAGGAAAAATCTCGTCACACCGATTGCCAGCAGGTTGATGGCGACACCAACGACAACCTGGTCGGCGCGATATCGAATGCTGGCGATCGCGTGAATGGCGCCGAATATCAGCCCACCCATCATGCCGGCAAGCACTCCGATCCATGGATTTCCGCTGTAGTTCGTCCCGACAACGGCGGCGAATGCGCCGGTGAGCATGAACCCTTCGAGCGTCAGGCTCACGATTCCCGCGCGCTCGGCGACAACGCCTCCGCTTGCCGCGAACAGATACGGCACAGCGATGCGGATCATCTGCGTGATGAATGAGACCGGATTCACGCGTCGCTCCTGTGCCGCGCGCCGCGGAGAATGCTGCGCACTTCGGGTACCGCCATCGCGACGGCGAGAATCACCACGCCCTGCAAAACGTCCATCATCTGCTTCGGTACGAACGCATGGATGGCGAGCCCGCCCTGTGACAGGGTCGCGAAGAAAAAGGCGGCGATGAGAACGCCAAAAGGATGGTTTCGTCCCACCAACGCGACGGCGATACCGAGGAATCCGGCGCCGCTCGCAAATCCATCTTCGTAGTAATGCTTGTAGCCGAGGACGTAGTTGATGCCGCCGATGCCAGCAAGTACACCAGACCACGTCATCGCGCGCATCCATACTCGGCCGACACTGATGCCCCCGTACTCCGCGGCATCGGGTTGCAGCCCAACGGCGCGCAGCTCGTACCCGCCGCGCGCGCGAAACAGGTAGAACCAGACGGCGACCGCCGCGACAATCGCCACTATCAAGGAGAGATTAGCAGCCGAGCCGTGGAAATCCGCATCGAGATTGGCAAGGCGAGGCAGGAAGCCGGCGTGAATCTCTGGTGTGTGCAGCGTCTCAGGCACGTGCAGATGTCCGGCGATGAACCAGTTGAGAAGCGCCAGCACGATGAAGTTGAGCATGATTGTCACGATCACTTCGTGCGCGCCAAATCTCGTTTTCAGATAACCTGGAACGGCGCCGACAACTCCCCCGGCGGCTCCGGCCGCAACGATGCAGATCGGCAGAGCGAGAATAAGCGGAGTTCCGATCGGGAGAACGAGACCGATCAGCGCAGCGGCGAATCCGCCCGCTGCGAGCTGACTCTCTCCTCCGATGTTGAACAATCCGGCGCGCAGGCCGAATGAGACGGCGAGTCCGGTGAAGGCGAGGGTCGTCGCTTTGTATAGAACCTGGCCGAATCCGTATGCATTGCCCCACGTCCCATCCAGCAGAAGGCGATAGACATTGGCCGGTGACTGACCATAGCTGAGGATAAGAAGGTCACCGCAGACAAGCGCGATGAGCAGTGCGACGAATGGCGGTAACAGTGCTTCTTCGGCTCGCTCGCGCCACGGCGTCGAGGAGAAAGTCGGCGTGCCTCCAGGGAGAACCGACTCCGTCACGCGGCAGACCCTTTTCTGGTGCCGATCATGTACTCGCCGAGTGATTCCTCGGTTGCTTCGGCAGCGGGCATTACGACTGCGAATTTCCCGCGGTACATCACCGCGATGCGGTCAGACAGAGCGAGGACCTCGTTCAGCTCAGCGCTCACCAGCAGAATCGCTTTCTCCTTTGCGCGCGCTTCGAGCAGCTGTTGATGAATGAATTCGATCGCGCCGACGTCAACGCCACGCGTAGGCTGTGAAGCGAGCAACACCGAGAAGTCACGCCCCATCTCTCTCGCCACGACGACCTTCTGCTGATTACCGCCGGAGAGGGCGCGGGCGGGAAGAATGGGATTCGGCGGACGAATGTCGAAGGAGCTTATCTCCCGCTGCGCATTGTCCATAACCTGATCCTTGTCGATGATGCCGCGCTTCGAGAACGCGCGCTCGAGTCCGAGAATCAGGTTGTCACCGACCGTGTACTCGAGGATCAACCCACGACGGTGACGGTCTTCAGGAATGTGTGACAGGCCGGCGTCGTGACGTTTGGCGACACTGCGTCGCGTCACGTCGACGCCATCGATCAGCACATCACCGGCGAAAACAGAACGCAAGCCTGCGATTGCTTCTATCAGCTCGGTCTGCCCATTTCCCTCGACTCCGGCAATCCCAAGTATCTCGCCGGGCTTTACGCTGAAGCTCACCTCATCGACGACGCGAATTCCCCGGGAGCCCATCACGGTAAGGTTGCGCACCTCGAGCCCCTGATTGGGACGCGGACTTTCCGGGCGCGCCGTCGGTTGCACGCGCTTGCCAGCGGACAGTGAGACTTCGCGTCCGACCATAAGACGGGCGATCTCCGACGGATTGGTTTGCGCAGTTTTCAGGCGAGCAACCGTCTGGCCGGCGCGCATCACGGTGATGGTGTCCGACAAATCGACTACTTCGTCGAGTCGATGGGTGATCAGCACGATGGTGTCGCCGTTGTCGCGCAAACGACGCAGCACTGCCCACAGCTCGCGTACCTCGGGCGGAGAAAGCACCGCCGTCGGCTCGTCGAGCACCAGAATCCTGGCGCCGCGGAAAAGCACCTTGAGGATCTCGACACGCTGAGCCTCGCCGACGGACAGATCCGAAACCAGTCGATCGGGGGCAATGACGAGTCCTGTGTCGTTCGAGAGCTCACGGACGTCGTCGGCGGCGCGAGCGTAATTCATCATCACGCCCCTCGTCTTCGGCTCGCACCCCAGCACGAGATTCTCGGCGACGGTCAGTGTCGGAACGAGCATGAAGTGCTGGTGGACGATGCCGATTCCGGCGGCGATCGCTTCGCTGGTCGACCAGCCGGTAACGTCCTTCCCGAAGATCTCGACCTTGCCGGCATCTGGTTTCGTAAGCCCACCGAGTATGCGCATCAACGTCGATTTGCCAGCGCCGTTCTCGCCGACGAGAGCATGGATCTCGCCGGACATCACTTCGAGCGAAGCGCCGCGGTTCGCTTTGACGGAGCCGAATGTCTTTTCGATGGCATCCAGACGGATAGCGGGAGGCGGGAGGGGGGAGGCGAGAGGCGATGACGAGGACTTCGACTCGTTTCGCCGATCTGTCGCGCCTTCCATCGCCTCCCGCCTCCCGCCTCCCTCCTCCCTCATCTAGTGCTCGGAACCTTAATCCGTCCCGCGATTATCTCCTGCTTTAGCTCTTCGACGCGGGCGCGGGCGCTGTCGGGAATGAGCGCACGGTTGCGATTGTCGTAGATGTACCCGACACCGCCTTCCTTCAACCCGAATGAGTAAATGCCGCCCTGGAAATTGCCGTTCTCAACTCGGCGAATCACATCGAACGTCGCTGTGTTCACTCCTTTCACCATCGATGTCAGGACGTGACCGGGCGCTTCATCGTTCTGATCTGAATCGACGCCAATGGCGAGCTTGTTCGTGGCGCGTGCTGCTTCGAATACTCCCTGTCCCGTCGCACCGGCAGCGTGGAAGATCACTTCGACGCCCTGATTGTACTGACTTAGCGCCAGCTCCTTTCCCTTGCCGGGATTCTTGAATGCATCCGGTGTCACGCCGGCGTATTGAGCGATGATCTGACAGTTTGGGCAAACTTTCAGCACACCGGCGCGGTAGCCCGCCTCGAATTTGTGAATCAGCGGAATGTCCATTCCGCCGACGAATCCGATTTTCCTGTTGTGGCTGACGAGAGCAGCCAGTGCGCCGACGAGATAAGAACCTTCTTCTTCTCGAAACTTGAGAGCGGCGACGTTCGGCGGCGGTGGTATGACCTTGCCGGTACTGTCGGTCGCCAGCGCGTAGTCGATACCGGCGAAGGCTGTCTTCGGATACTCCTTAGCGAGGTTCGCGAGATCGTCGGTGAAAATGAAGCCAACGCCGATGACGAGGTTCATTCCTTCGGCAGCGAGCAGTCTCAACCCGGCTTCACGATCGGCGCCTTCCCCGGGCTCGATGAAGCGGACGTTGGAGCCGAGCATTTTGGTCGCGCTGTCGGCGCCGGCGTAGGCGCCATCGTTGAAGGACTTGTCGCCTCGCCCCCCGACGTCCAGCACGATACCGATTTGGACTTTCGAATTTTGTTTCCCCTCTGCCTGGGCGCTCCGTCGTGTGAAAAGGAGGGCGATGTGAACGGCGAGGAAGAGGGAGGTGACGACGATCAGCTTTCTCATCTGTTGAGAAGAATCGCCCGAAACACAAGCGCGTGCAAGACAATCGGCCGCTGACAACCCCTTCAAAAGGCATCCTCCCACGCGTTGATTTCACTGCATGGCAGAGCGAGTACGAACGCGCTTTTTGGTAGTGGGTAGTGGCGTTGCCGGGCTTCACACCGCCTGGCGCGCTTCGACTGGTGGCGACGTCGTGGTGCTGACAAAACGCTCGCTCTTCGACAGCGCTACAGCGTACGCGCAGGGCGGAATCGCCGCCGCACTCGGCGCTGGAGACTCGCCCGAGCTGCATCGTCAGGATACTCTGGCGGCCGGTGCGGCGCTCTGTGACTCGAAGGCCGTCGAAGTTCTGGTTGAAGAAGGACCGGCGCGCGTGCGGGAGCTGGCGACAGCCGGCGCCCACTTCGACCTCGAGCCCGGCGGCAACTTCAAGCTTGGCCGTGAAGCCGCACACTCGCGTCGTCGCATCGTTCATGCGCACGGCGATCAGACCGGCGCCGAGGTGGCGCGCACTCTGATCAAGCGCGTCAAGGAGAGCGACGACATCGAGGTATACGAGAAGACTCGCATTCTCGAACTCATCGTCGAGGGTGATGCAGTTGCTGGCGTGCGCGCGGCGGTCGCGGGGAAGCCAGTCGAATTCATTGCAGACGCCACCGTGCTCGCAACCGGTGGCTGTGGTCAGGTATTCCGCTACACCACCAATCCGCAGGTTGCTACCGGTGACGGATTCGCGATCGCGCATCGCGCGGGCGTGAAGCTCGCCGACATGGAGTTCGTACAGTTCCATCCGACGGCTCTCGACACTCCTGAGAATCCGCTGCAGCTAATCTCCGAGGCAGTACGTGGCGAAGGTGCGATTCTGATCAACGACGAAGGAAAGCGCTTCATGCTCGAGAAGCACCGCCTCGCCGAGCTTGCACCGCGGGACGTTGTCGCGCGCGAAATCTTCCGGGAGAAGATCGGTGGAAAGCATGTCTGGCTGGACGCGCGCTCACTCGGAAAGAACTTCGAGCAGCGCTTTCCGGGAATCTTCGCCATCTGCAGGGCGCGCGGCGTAAATCCGTCGACAGATCTGATCCCGGTCACCCCCGCAGCGCATTACATGATGGGCGGTATCGTCACTGACCTGCGTGGGCGCGCGAGTCTGAATCGGTTGTATGCAGCGGGTGAGGTGTCTCGCACGGGCGTGCACGGCGCGAACAGACTGGCGTCGAACTCTTTGCTGGAAGGCCTGGTGTTCGCCGAGCGTGTGGCGCGTGACATGATCGATTGCCCGACGCTTCAGGCATCCCCACGCAAGAAAAAATGGGAAGTGCCGGTGCTGCGTGATCGCGGAGCGGCGCAGGTCGCCGCCGACAGCATCCGCCAGGTGATGTGGGACCACTGCGGCATCGATCGCAGCGCGAAGGGACTAAGGTTGGGGCTGACCAAGCTTCAGGAAATCGAATCGCGGCTGCCGACGGGCGCGACCGAAGAAGCCAACATGGTGCAGACCGCTCGGCTCATTGCCGAAGCCGCCCTGTTGAGAAAGGAGTCGCGGGGCGGCCATTATAGAAGTGATTTCCCGCGCGCCAAAAGGAAGTGGAGCGGCAAGCACATCGAATGGTAGATACCACGGACAAGCTGTACAAAGAACTGCAGGAAGAGATCAAGCACCTCGCGCGCGCGAGAAACGCGGTCATCCTGGCGCACAACTACGAGCGCGCGGAGGTGCAGGATGTCGCCGACTTTGTCGGCGACTCGCTGGGGCTGAGCCGCGAAGCCGCAAAGACAGAAGCCGATGTCATCGTGTTCTGTGGCGTACACTTCATGGCAGAAACCGCCGCGGTGTTGTCTCCGCAGAAGACAGTTCTTCTGCCCGATCTTGCTGCCGGCTGTTCGCTTGCAGCGACGATCGATGGTGATCAGCTGCGGCAGTGGAAGTCTGAGCATCCCGGTGCAGTCGTCGTTTCTTATGTCAACACGACTGCTGACGTGAAAGCGGAGAGTGATTATTGCTGCACGTCCGGCAACGCGGTGGAAGTCGTGAACTCCATTCCTGCCAATCAGGAGGTCCTCTTTCTTCCTGACATGTTCCTCGGCGCGCACGTGAGACGCATCACAGGCCGCAAGAACATGCACGTGTGGATGGGTGAGTGTCACGTTCACGCTGGGATCGATCCGGAGGACATTCGGTTGCAGCGCGCCGAGCATCCGGGCGCGGAGTTTCTGATTCATCCGGAGTGCGGCTGCGCGACGAGCGTGGTGGAGGCGGTGTCGGCCGGCGACGTGGATCCGGTTGGGGTTCAGATCCTGTCGACCGAAGGGATGATCAAGCGACCGAAGATATCGACAAATGACGAGTTCATCGTCGCCACAGAGGTCGGGATTCTGCACCGGCTGCGCCGTGAGAATCCGACCAAGAAATTCCATCCGGCAAATCGTGAGGCGGTCTGCGCGTTCATGAAGGTGACGACGCTGCCTAAAGTATTGAGATCGCTGCAGCGGATGGAGCATCGGATCACTGTGCCGGAGGATATCGCCAATCGGGCGCGCGGAGCGATCGAGCGCATGATCGCGATTGGTGGACAGACGCCGCTCTCGCCGGTTCCAGAGGCGTCGGACGACCCGGGCGAATGACCATTCATCGTGACAAGGAGTTAGCCAAGCACGGATTCTTCTGGGAAGAAGGGCTTCACTTCCCCTTGACCAAAAAAGAGCTGACTAAGCTCGTAGCGCAGGCGCTGCAGGAAGACGACACCAAGCACGACATAACGACGGCGGCGACGGTGTTGTCGAATCGCCGAGCCCGGTGTCGGCTGGTGTCGCGACCGAGCGGAGTGATATCGGGTCTGCCGTTGGCAATAGAGGCGTTCGAGCAGCTGGACCCCGCGGTGACGGTGCGAGTAGACCATCCGGATGGGTCGCGGATCCCGGCGCAGACGCCGGTGATGTTTCTGTCAGGGCACGCACGCGCGTTGCTATCGGCCGAGCGTGTAGCCCTCAACTTCGTGCAGAAGCTGTCGGGGATTGCGACGATGACTGCGCGTTATGTCGACGCCGTAGCCGGCACCGGCGCGTACATTCTCGACACGCGCAAGACGACGCCGTTGTATCGTCACCTCGAGAAGTATGCAGTTCGCTGCGGCGGCGGATTGAACCACCGCATGGACCTGGCGTCTTCGGTATTGATCAAGGACAATCACCTGGCGACGGTGGAATACGACATTTTACTGGCAGTCCGACGCGCGAGAGCGCTGGCGCCGGCGGGGGTGAAGGTCGAAGTGGAGTGTGAGACGCTCGATCACGTTCGGGCAGCGCTCGATGCCGGCGTCGACGTGATCATGTTCGACAACATGCAGCTGGTTGAGCTGCGCGAGGCGGTAAAGCTCGTAAATCGCCAGGCGGTCACGGAGGCGTCGGGCGGTGTCACACTGGATACTGTGCGGCTGATTGCGGAGACTGGTGTCGACTGGATCTCGATTGGGGCACTGACGCACTCTTCGCCGGCTTTGAATGTCGGGTTGGACTTCGATTAGGGCTGCGGACTAACAAACGGTAGGCGTCGCAGAAAGAACTCATAAGGACAGTTGGCAGCGTAGGAATGAAGGCTGAGAGTTTCATCTACCACGCCCACCCAGTGGAGTGAACGACAATGGATCGTAGGGATTTCTTGCGGCTTAGCGCGGTCGGCGCTGCGCTCGGAGTCGGCGGCGTGCCGCTCGTCGGTGAACAATCTCGGTTTGGCTCGAGAACCGGCGAAGCGACGGGTTTCAACATCGCCGCGTTCGAGCTGGAAGAGGCGACGCTTGACGATCTGCAGAAGTGGATGGCGTCGGGGAGGATGACGTCGCGATCGATCACTCAGCTCTACCTGAATCGCATCGCGGCTCTGGATCGCAAAGGTCCGTCGCTCCACCACGTGATCGAGGTCAATCCCGATGCGTTGTCGATTGCGGCATCGCTCGACCGCGAGCGTAAAGCGGGTCATGTGCGCGGGCCGCTGCACGGGATACCGGTTCTGGTCAAGGACAACGTCGACACCGCGGATCGGATGACGACGACAGCGGGATCACTGGCGCTGGCGGGCTCCATTCCTCTGCAGGATTCGACAGTTGCGGCGAAGCTCCGCGCAGCTGGCGTAGTGCTGCTCGGCAAAACGAACCTCAGCGAGTGGGCTAACTTCCGTTCGTCGCACTCGACCAGCGGATGGAGCGGTCGCGGCGGTCAGGCGAAGAATCCCTATGTGCTCGATCGCAATCCCTGCGGCTCGAGCTCTGGATCCGGGGGAGCCGTTTCCGCAAATCTCTGTGCAGTTGCAATCGGCACCGAGACCGATGGGTCGATCGTTTGTCCCTCGTCGACGAATGGGATCGTCGGTATCAAGCCCACTTTGGGGCTGGCCAGTCGGGCCGGAGTGATACCAATTGCCCACAGCCAGGACACCGCCGGCCCGATGGCGAGAACGGTGCGCGATGCCGCGATTTTGTTGAACGCAATTGCCGGCGTCGACGCGCGCGACCCGGCAACTTCGGCACTGAGCGCGCGCCAGCCGGTTGACTACACCCGCTCGCTCGACGCGAATGGCCTCCGCGGCGCGAGAATTGGTGTGGCGCGCACCAAGTTCTTTGGCTACAGCGACGTCACCGACAAAGTCATCAACGACGCAATCGATCTGATGAAGCGACAGGGCGCGGTGATCGTCGACCCGGCGAACATTGAGACCGCAGGGAAGTTCGATGACAGCGAGTTCGACGTCCTGCTCTACGAGTTCAAGGCGGATCTGAACAACTATCTCGCGTCACTTGGCCCAAAAGCGCCGGTGAAATCGCTACAGGATATCATTGCGTTCAACGAGGCGCACAAGGACCAGGAGATGCCCTGGTTCGGACAGGAGATCATGATCCAGGCGCAGGCGAAGGGACCGCTAACCGAGCAGAAGTACATCGACGAGCTGGCGCAGGATCTCAAGATGTCGCGCACCGATGGTATCGATGCGACTATGACCAAGTACAATCTCGATGCGATCGTCGCGCCGACCGGTGGGCCGGCGTGGGTGACGGATCTGGTCAACGGCGATCACTTCAGCGGCGCTAGCTCGACACCCGCGGCGGTGGCGGGTTATCCCAACATCAATGTCCCGGCAGGATTCTCACACGAACTGCCGATCGGGATTTCGTTTTTTGGGAGAGCGTGGAGTGAGCCGACGTTAATTCGGCTCGCTTATGCGTTTGAGCAGGCGAGCAGACATCGTCGAGCGCCAAAGTTCATTCCTACACTAGGGATATCGTAGGATGAGTCCGAGTTGCGAGCTGAGTCCGAGATGCGAACCTAGTCCGAGGTACGAGCCAACTACGAGCGTCGCTCGCAACTCGTAATAGGCTCGGTCTTCGGACTTAGATCGTAACTCGGACTCGATCTACTCCCAGATCAACTAACGCGTCGCCGCCTGTACGATACTCGCGGCCAACACCTTGCCCGCTTTGGACAGCGTGTATTGCACTATGGCATTCGTCGCGGCATCGCGCGCGCGTTTGACGAGATTGCCGGCGGCATCGGTGGCCTGACTAAGCACTGGTAGCTGAGTGATGTTGCCGACGACTTTCTCGGCGGCGTTCTGGCCGGCGGCGGTGACTGCCTTCTCGAGAATGTTACCGGTGGCGGGATCGATCAGGCGCTGAACGCCATTGACGGTTCCCATCAGCAATCGATTCACCAGTCCACCGACGGCACCAACGGTGTTCTGCAACGTGCTGCCGAGTTGCTGCACGATCTCGGGATGGTTGTCGAGGAAAGTCAGCGTGTTATCGACGATGTAGTAGACGTCGTCGAGATCGACGAGCAGCAGAGCCTGCGCGCGCACACCCTGAATTGTCAGATCGACATTGCCGATCAGAACGTCGGCGCCCGCATCGACGCGCACGAGATTGGCGACCCGCGCGTTGAGATTGAGCTTCGCCGTCACGCTATCGACTTTGAGAAAGATTCTCTGGACACAGAGATTCGGAATGTCGAGCACCACGTCGTATTCCGGATACTCGTGTGAGCGCCCAGTTCCACCGGTGACCTGCGCAGCGCCGGCAACGCCGCCCGCGGCTCGCTGCGCAGCGAGACTGTCAACACGTAATCCTCTATTGAACGCGCGCGCGGAGTCGGTCGGCTGACACTGCCATGGTTGTCCGGCGCCTGGTCGCGTCGCAGTTCGCTGTTGCGCGAAAGTGATCGACGGGGCCAGTGCTGCTACTGTCAGCACTGAGGTGACGACACGCGTGGTGGTGCGCATATGCAGATCCTCTGGACGGAACGACGCCGGACTCGTCTCACATCACAACCCGACTAACGTCGAATGCGAATTGCAAAAAGCTCGCCCGACCGGTGTAAGGCACGGATGTTGAACTCCGTGACTCCGTTCCTGGGGAGCATCATGCGCAGAAAGTCAAAAATGTACACAGCGCTGGTCTGGGGAACGTCGCTCGTGGCGATGTCACCCGCCTTGGTACGCGCGCAGGTCGCGGCTAGTGATGCGAACAACCAGACGTGCGCGGCACTGCTGTCGAACGACGGCAGTGTCGGCGCGCGAGTCGGGCCCGGGCTCACCGACACCGCATCGCGGCGCGATACTACGACCCGCGCTCGAGCGGATAGCGCATCGTTTGGCATTGGCGGCGCCCGTACAGGCACAACCAATCCGACAGTGCATCTCCTCGTCGGTGTTCAGGCGGACCAGGTCACATTCGCCAAACAACCGCAGGTGCGAGTGCGGCTTTGCTGGGGCGGCGACACGCTGAGAGTAGTGCAGCGAACGAATCTCCCGTCGCCAGTGGTCGCCGGTACTACCTATAGAAACGTATACGTCGCGGTCGAGTTGATCGGCCGATTGAACGGCCAGTGCCTATCGGACGCGATTGGCGTTGGCAATCAGCAAACGCAACCACGTGCGGGCGCCGCGCCGACATCAGCTGCCAATTGCGCGTTCCTCGGCGGGAATGCGAGCGCCGGTCAGGGAAGTCCGAGACCGCCAGTCCCATGATCAGTCATCATTGCTCGATCACTGGCGCAGCGATGTTTGTGCTGAGCTCGGTTGCGATCGGACAAACGCCGCCGCGACCGACTCCGATTCCAAATCAGGTCCCACCGCGATCACTCACTGCACAGGGCGCGCTTTCGGACTCGACGGCCGGAACGGCCGCGGGCTGCCCGGGCGGGAACGGCATTCACATCTCGACAACTGGCGGGACTGGAACCGACTCATCCTCGGGAACGAATCAATTCATAGGGCTCGGGCAGTCGGTCGACACGACCTGGGTCTTCAATATTCAGCAGCGAACCTGGACGCGCACCAATCTTGCGGCTGCGCTGAGTGTCGGACTCGCAGATGAAACGCGCGGACGATACGCGATATGTGCGGGAGTGACGGCGATAATGCCGAGTGCAACGCTGACACTTCGAGGTGCGCGCGGTCGTGTGCACTTCGCGGCATCACTCAAACAACTGAGCGATGCTCTTCGGTTAGGTCCGGGGCGATGAGCCTTCAACCTGGGAGATGGTGACGATGCGTGGTGGAATCCTGATTACCGGACTCTTTCTCTGTGCCGCCGCAGTGCCGGCGTTTGCACAACAGCCAACCGGACAGCGCACGTTCACCAGTAACGCGCAGGTAACTCCGAATCGCGATGTGATCCTCGAGATTCCGGAACTGTCGGTCGATTCGATCGGCCTGACGGTTTCCGATGTACGCGCTCACGTCGCGCTCGACGCCAACGCGATGAACCTCGTCCAGTTGACGGCAGGCGTCGATGTCGGGATCAAGAAGGTGCAGCTCGGCATCGTCGGTGTGATGGCGGAGGCTTACCTCTACGTCGACCTCGATAACGTCGCCAGGATCGTGAACCGCGTTGTGCAGACCCTCGACCGGAATCCGCAGATTCTGATTCAGGTGCTCAAGACTGTTGATACCGCGGTCAATTCGATTACGGGACAGCCGGGACAGCCGCCGCGGCCGTAACGGCACTGCGAACTGATAACTGCAACCAAAGGTAGGGAGTCAGCAGAGAGCTCAGGCCAGAGTTGGCAGCTACGATCCTGGCGATCCAGGCGCAACGCGCTTCGAATGCGCGTAACAACGCCGCGAACTGAGTTCTGAGCTCTCTGCATTCTGCCTACCTTTTTTTTTCGTCCTCAGTTCTACTCGTCGAGAATAGAGTCGGTAACGAAGTACCCATTCGCAGCCCGTACCGACTCCGCAACCGCGCGCCGGGTATCGTCGACCTCCTCTTCGCGAGAGTCGAGCATTCCGCGGTTAGTCCGGAATCGCCGCCCCCCCTCGACGCAGAACAAATCCGCTAAGGCAATCTCGCGGTCGCACATCTCGACACCGCGCTCATCGATCAAACTCTGGGTGCGCGCGATGACTGCGGCCGTGGCGAAAAGATCGATCGCCATGTTCGCCAGCCGTTCGAGCACGAACTGGCTCTCGACGATTTTCTCGCGGTGGCGAATGATCACGCGATCGGTTGCCGCGCCCAGCTCGGCGACGTGCTTCTGGAAGTACTCCTTGTTCTTCTTGAGCCGGTCGTGGACATCGATGTCAAGCGTGGATGTCTGCCCCAGCCGCAGTCGCACGCGTGAGGTCGCATACCCACCGAGCATACCGAGATTGCGCAGCGGGCGGCGAAGCGCTGAGCCGACTTCCTTCAACGCCTGCGCTGGCGCCTGCACTCCGTTGAGCGCGATGAAGAGGCGCAGCACTTCGTTCGCCCCCTCGAAGATGCGATTGATGCGGGAGTCGCGCAGCGCGCGCTCGTAGGGATACGGTTTGACGTAACCGCGGCCCCCGGCGAGCTGCACCATGTCGTCCGCTGCGCGCCACACCAGATCACTGGCGAACACTTTCGCGCAAGCAGCCTCGAGGGAAAAGTCGGCCTCGCCACGATCGACCAGGGACGCGAGTATCCCGAGCATCGCGTCAGCTGCGTAGGTCTCACTCGCCATTTGGGCGAGCTTGCGCTGCGTAATCTCGAAATCGGCAAGCGGATGACCAAACTGCACCCGCTCTTCAGCGTAAGTCGTCATCCGCTTCACTGTCGCCTTTGTCGCTCCGGTACAGCCCGCGGCAAGAGTCAGTCGCCCCGCGTTTAACACGTGTACAGCGACGCCGAAACCGCGGCCAACCGCGCCGAGCAAATGATCCGCGGGCACCTCGAGCCCCTCGTAAGCGAGCTCGGCCTGGGTCGACCCGCGAATGCCCAGTTTGTGGACAGTGCCGACGACACGAAAGCCAGGCATGTCCGGACGGATAATGAAAGCGGTCATGCGCGGCACATCCTCTCCGCGACGGCGGACACTCGCCTGAGCGAACGTTGCGATGACGCCGGCGCGATGTCCGTTGCCGATCCAGATCTTCCGACCATTCAGCCGCCAGTGCGAGCCGTCCTTGGCCAGAGTCGCAGTGGTCTTGATGTTTTGCGCGTCCGACCCAACATCCGGCTCGGTCAGCGCATACGCGGCGAGAAAATCACCGCGCGCCAGCGCCGGGAGATAGCGCTCTTTCTGCTGGTCGTTCCCGTGCAGGACGATCGCTTTGGAGCCGAGACCGCAATGAACACCCACCAGGACTGCGATCCCGGCGTCGACGGTCGAAAGTGTCTCGAATACTCGCGCGTAAGCCGCCGAGGACAGCTCCAATCCGCCGTACTTCTTCGGAATCGTCAGGCCCAGCATTCCCAGCTCGGCGAGTGCGCGAATCACGTCATCGGGAATCGTCTCCTGTTCATCGAATCTCGCCGAGTCGATGAGCGTACCTTCCATATCTCGCAGTCCCTTGATGAGGCGTCGAACGGTGCGCGCTTCATCAGGGTTGTGCTCTTCCAGAGGCCGCGGATAAGGGAAGAGTAGCGAATCGAGCACGACACCCGCGAAGATGCCGCGGGTGAAAGAGGATTGTTGTTCAGGCACTCAGAGAGCTGGTGAAGGTTCGATCGTTAAGGCGTCGTGGCGGCAACGACATCGCGCTCGCGCAGCCAGCGCCAATGCACGACGAACAGAATCAAGGCGACGATGATGAGAAGTCCGCTGCCAATCAAAGTCCTCATCGCGCGGAATTTCACGTTGCCGATCGCCTGCTCGCGCTCAGCCTCATAGAGGCGGCGCAGGTCCGTATCGGACAGGTTGTCCGTTTGCACCTTTGACGGCGCAGCGCCGACGGGCATTGGCGCGCGTGGGTCGCGTTGAGCGTCGAGCTTGTAGAGCTCGAAGCTGCTCAACGATCGGCCGGACCTGCCGTAAGCGCCCGCATCGGCGCGAATTGGATCGCTCAAATCAATCACCGCGTCGACCACCGATTTGATTGAGATGAGAATTACGATCACAGTGATGAAGCAAACTGCGTAACCGTAAACCTGCGCGATGCGACTATTCGTTCTGTCCATCACCAGTCTCCCTATGCGGTTGCAGTTGCCCGAACTCGCGCTGCGCTCTCGAGCTGCTCAGCCAGCGCCTCCGGCTGGGTGACCGGTCGGTCGCAGACATAGCCTCGACACACGTACGCCGTTGGCTGGCGATCGATCATAGTCCTGTTCTCCAGCAGCTTGACAGCGAGCGCCGAGCGATCGTCACCGGCCGCCAGCACGAGGGAGGGAACGTACTGTGATGCGACAGTCCGCTCCAGTGTGGCGAATCCTTTGCTTTTTACATCACCAACCAGCGCGACTTCGACGGCGCCGTTGACCTCCATGTCGGCGCAGCCGAGCAAGTGGCCGAATGCAGTGGGGAATCTGAGCATCGGGTCGGCCAGGCTCTCGAGGGTGAATACAGCCCGCCGCCGGTAGTCGGCCTCGTGCTGAAGCTCGGCGATGTTGAGGAGGAGGTCGACGGCGAGCGATGTCCCTGACGGAATTGCGTTATCAGTCACATCGCGGGGGCGGGTTATCAGCTCTTCGGCGTCGCGCGCGGTGTCGAAGAATGCGCCGACCTGATCGTCCCAGAACCAGTTGATCATCTCGTCGCAGATCCGGCGCGCCAGGTTGACCCATTTCTCGTCGAAGGTGAGCTCGTAGACGGCGAGGAAGCCAAGTGCGACGGACGCGTGGTCCTCGAGAAATCCGGCGATCCGCGTGACGCCTTCCTTATGCGAGCGCATCACTCTTCCGTCGCGTACCATCTCCCGCGCGAGAAATTCCGCGTTGCGCAAAGCAAGTTTGCGGAAGTCGCCGAGATCGAAGACACGAGCGGCGGTGGCGACACCGCGCAGCATGAGACCGTTCCAGGAGGCAAGGATCTTCTCATCACGGGCTGGCCAGGCGCGGCGAGATCTCGTCTCGAGCAGAATGCGGCGGCCGCGGACAAGAACCTGGTCGAGCACCTCTACATCGACGCCGGCACGGCGAGCTGCGACCTCACGATTGGCGGGAACGTACAGAATGCTTTTGCCTTCGAAATTTCCGCCGCGCACAACGCCGTAATACGTCTTGAACGCGCGGGCGTCAGCGCCGAGTAATGAGTCGAGCTCCTCTTCGCTCCAGACGTAGAACTTGCCTTCGTGTCCTTCACTGTCGGCGTCGAGCGAGGAATAGAATCCCCCTTCGGGATCGGTAAGCTCGCGGGCCACCCATTCGACAGTTTCGATAGTTACGCGCCGGATCTCATCGTCCTTCGTCGCCTGCCAGAGGTGCGCGCCGAAGCGACTGAGGAGCGCGTTGTCATAGAGCATCTTCTCGAAATGCGGGACGAGCCATGTCGCGTCGACCGCATACCGCGCGAAGCCGCCGCCGATCTGATCGTAGATGCCGCCGCGAGCCATTTTGACGAACGAATTCGCCGCCATGTCGAGCGCGTGACTCGCTCCGGTGCGGGCAGAGTAGCGAAGCACGAAATCCAGCGTCATTGTCGGCGGAAATTTCGGGGCAGCGCCGAATCCGCCATTCGTCTCGTCGTAGCGTTGTTGGAGTGTGCGAAACGCGATCTCCAGCATATGTGGTGACAAGGCGGCGGGACTCGATGTGGTGCGGGCAGTCGTGACGTTGCCCTCGTAGATCTGCTTCAGTTGCTCCGCGCTTTGGGATACTCCTTCGTGGCGCTGAGTGTATGCATCGCTCACCGCGCCCAGAACTTTCCTGAAAGATGGGATGCCGTGACGGTCTTCAGGAGGAAAGTACGTCCCGCCGTAGAACGGACTGCCGTCGGGAAGCAGGAACATCGTCATCGGCCAGCCGCCGTGGCCGGTCATCGCCTGGACGGCCTGCATATAGATGTTGTCGATGTCCGGCCGCTCTTCGCGATCGACTTTGATGTTGACGAACTTTTCGTTCATCAACTTCGCCGTTTCTTCGTCCTCGAACGACTCGTGCGCCATCACGTGACACCAGTGGCAGGCTGCATAACCGATGCTCAGAAGAATCGGCTTGCCTTCACGTTTCGCTTTTTCCAGCGCCTCCTGGCCCCACGGATACCAATCGACGGGATTATTGGCGTGCTGCAACAGATAGGGACTGGTCTCGCCAGCAAGTCGATTGGCCACGCGGTACTAGGTAATGGGATTTGTGCCGGTCATCCGCATCGCGAGATCGTCGGCTCGTGCCTGGTCGGTCTCGTGGGGGCGATAGACGATGACTTCCACGCGCTCGAGGGTGATCAGACCGCCGGTCACCATCTTGTCGAGCTCGGGCAATACTGAATCGATTTTGTCTTCAGTATCGACGCACTCGACGACGATCGGCATGTCGAGGGAGAAATCCACGAACTTCGCGGCGTGGATGTGACTGCTGGCACCGAAGCTCATGATCCCGCGAGTGACGGTGGCGCCGGCGAGATGTCGCTGACGGAGCAAGTTCACAATCGCCCAATACAACGGCTCGCCGTTGTACTTGTCGCGCTCGCCGATGTGGATCCGCATCAGGACGCGCTCACCCTTCAGGCCGTGCATATTCCCTCCTTTCAGCAGCTATAATCAAGGTACATGATCTACCTCCTTATCGCACTTGGCGGCGGCGCCGGATCGGTCTTGCGGTACCTACTCGGGAGCGTTGTCCAGCGAAGCAGCAGCAGCGGATTTCCGATTGGCACAATGGTAGTGAACGTTTCAGGATGTTTTCTAATCGGAATTCTGGTCCGTCAGTTCCTGAACATGCAGTTGTCCAACGATTTACGCGCGCTCATGGTCGTCGGATTCTGCGGCGGATTCACAACCTTTTCCACATTTTCGGCAGACACTCTGGCGTTGATCGAAAGCGGAGAGTACGCCCGCGCGACTGCCTACGTTTTTCTCAGCGTGTTTCTCTGTCTGCTGGCGACACTCGCCGGTATGACTGCAATTCAACTGGCGGGTGCGACCAGGCATGGGTGATCCGGCATGCTGGTCGCATCTCTTTTCCGATGATGATGGCGAGCCAAAGGATATGACAACAACAGCGGCGGTTGACACAGGTGCGGGACAGATTGCGCGCGAGCTCACGGACTTTCTGAGCAGGAACGAAGAGCGAATCATGCAGGAGCTGTTCGAGTTCCTGCGCATACCAAGCGTGAGCGCGAAGTCAGATCACAACGCGGACACCAAACGCGCCGCGGACTGGGTAAAGAATTCGCTCGATCGCATCGGCGTCCCTGCGAAGGTGTATCCAACGGCCGGGCATCCAGTGGTCGTCGGAGAATGGCGGAACGCGCCGGGTGCACCGACGGTTCTCATCTACGGGCACTACGACGTCCAGCCGGCGGAGCCGCTCGAGCTTTGGACATCGCCGGCGTTTGAGCCGACGATCCGCGATGGGAACCTGTTCGCGCGCGGCTCGGTCGATGACAAAGGCCAGCTCTTCCTGCACGTGAAAGCGCTGGAAGCGCACCTCGCGACGCGTAAGAAGCTGCCGGTCAACGTGGTGGTCATCGCTGAGGGCGAAGAGGAAGTCGGCAGCGAGCATCTCGCGCAGTTCGTCGAAGAACAGAAAAAACTTCTAGCCGCCGACGCGGTTGTTATCTCGGATTCGGCGATGTTCGCGCCGGGCCTGCCGTCGGTTCTCTCCTCACTGCGCGGACTCGCCTACTTCGAGATCAATGTGCAGGGACCAAAGGGCGATTTGCACTCTGGCAGCTATGGCGGCGCGGTGGTAAATCCGGCGATGGCGCTGGCTCGCATTCTCGCGACTTTCCACGACGCCAAAGGGCACATTGCCATTCCTGGCTTCTACGACAAGGTGCGCGAGTGGCCGGCGAAGATTCGCGAGCAGATGCGCTCACTGCCGTTCGATGACAAGAATCTGATGGAAGAGACGGCTGTCAACGCGCTCGGTGGAGAGGAAGGTTACACCACGCTCGAGAAGCTCTGGACTCGTCCGACGTGTGAAGTGAATGGATTGCTGAGCGGCTACACTGGCGAAGGCGCGAAAACAGTTTTGCCGGCGAAGGCGATGGCGAAAGTGAGCTGCCGACTGGTGCCCGATCAGGATCCGGCCGACATCGAGAAACTCATGAAAGCCCACGTCGCCCAGGTCGCGCCGAAGGGGGTAAAGGCAGAGGTGAGAACGTTGCACGGCGGCCGGCCGTGGCGCGCGGAGCTGGACGGACCGATTTACGAGGCGGCGAAAGCTGCGCTGCGCGCGGCGTTCGGAAAGGAGCCGGTGATTACGGGCGAAGGGGGCTCGATTCCCGTCGTCGGTGACTTCGAGCGCATACTCGGGGCGCCGGTGCTGTTGGTCGGCTTCGGACTGCCCGGCGAAAACGCCCACGCTCCCAACGAGTGGATGAGCGTCGAGAATTTTCGCGGAGGGATGAGGGCGATGGCGGCGATGTGGGACGAATATGCGCGGCTTGTTAAGACTGCGGGGTGAGGACTGAACGGCGCAGTGCCTCGCTGAGCGCTTATCGCTACACGCTGTTAGCCGATCGCTCCCTGCGACGGACAGATCTCATTGCATAAAGGCAAACAGAAAGTTTTCCTGGCGTAATCGCGATTTGTCCCGTCGCTCGCAGCGCTTAGCGGTCAGCGTGAAGCGGTCAGCGCTCAGCGAGGCCGTTAGCAGTTTAGTCCTCGATCAAAAAAGATCGATCTGCGCCTTCCTCTCCCTCTCGCGTCTGGTCAGCGCACCTAGCTCGGCTTCGCTCATTGGCTGCAAACAATCGGGCGCGTCGTAACCGGGATTATTGACCAGCGTCGAGATGGGGAAATGCTCGAGCGCTCCATCGTGGTGGTATGCTGAACCCTGAACAAGCGAGAGCGGTTCGTGATTGCGCGACGGGTCCAGCCACTCGTCGTAGCGCGACGGGTCGAGCAGCACCGCCATCCGATCGTGGAAGCGCCCGTACCAGTCGTCGGAATCCTTCACGATTACGGTGCACGACCACAGCTCCTCATTCGTCCTATGATCGTGCCAGCGATTCCAGAGTCCGGCCATCGCAAAAGGAACTCCGTCGGGACGCCGGAGGAGGTGTGGGATCTTGTTCCGTCGCGTGCCGACCCATTCGATGATTCCGTCGATCACGACGAGACAGCGCTGACTGCGCCATGCTTCCTGGAACGTCGGTGCTGACGCGACAGTCTCGATTCTTGCGTTGAACGCGGAATACTGGGAGTCAAATTCCTTGACGCGCTCGCTGTTGGCGAGCTTCGACGGGATGAAGTTCCAGTGCATCGTGCGCAGTACCCGCTGCTTCAGGAACGGGTCGAAGTAGACGGCGGGAATTGGCTCGCGCGGATTCAGATTGTAGCGCGGCTTCCAGTCACCTGGCGTGAACTTGCTGGTGTAGCCGTACAGCTTTTCGGTGATGCCGTCAGGATTTACGACGGTCGCGCGCCCGCACATGAAGAGAATTAAGCTGCGGGCAGCCTAGTTCGCGACCGCGAACTCCGTCTGGCGCGCACGACGCCACGCCGCCGGCGACAATCCGGTCTCGCGTTTGAAGGCGCGACTGAATGCGGCTTCCGATTCGTACCCGACCTGCGCGCCAATCGCAGCCACCTTCGACGAGCCTCGCGCCAGCTGCTCCGCCGCCAGCTGCAGCCGCCACCTGGTGAGATACAGCATCGGGGGAACGCCGACGAGCGATGAAAATCGTTCGACGAGCACGGTACGGGACGACGCGATCTCTTTCGCCAGCTCGGCGAGCGTCCACGAGCGTGTCGGCTCTTCGTGCAGTCTCGACAGCGCAGGGCCAACGACGTTATCGCGCAACGCCCCGAGCCAACCGGCTTCCTGCGGCGGCAGCGTCTCGACGTAACGTCGCAGAACTTCGATGAACATCAGCTCCGCCATACGCGTGAGCATCGTCTCACTTCCGACCCGCCCCGTCCGTGATTCGGCCACTACCTGTTGCGGGAACTGCGACAGGAAACCGCCCGCCGCGCCGGGAATCACGATCACCCGCGGCAGCGCCGCAATCAACGGGTTGAACGGTCTCGAGTCGCAGCCGAGGAAGCCGCATACCAGCTCCGTATTACGCGCGATATCGTTGGGACCGAGGTAGACGTTGCTCAGAAAGCGACTGGCTTCGCTGCCGTTTGATCCGGAGCGGTCGACGTAATCTTTCGTGCTCGACATCAGGTGCGAGTCGCCGTGCGGGAACACGATCACGTCGCCCGCGTGCAATTCGATCTGCTCGCCCAGCGGTCCTCCCCAGCAGGTGCCGTTGAGCAGGATGTGATATGAGATGAGATGTTCCGCATGCGGCAGAATGCGCGGCACCAGCTCCTTTGCCGGGACTGTCAGTACGGACCAGCGGCCGCCGGCTTCGACGTGGTAGAAGTGCGCACCGTTCAGCCTGACTGCACGCAAAACGTCCGACAGCGGATCCATTGCCGCAGTATTCGAATACTGCTGCTTGCCGGCGAGAGTCGATGTACTCCCAGTAAGAAGACGGCCCCGCTCGCGAACCTGCTCACCCATATCAGAACTCACAATCAAGAGACGCGGACGATCTGTCATTTGCAGCACGTCCGGACACACGTAATCTGCGCTGTGAGACAGAAAAGCGCTGAACAGAGTTTACGGAGAACATATGGGTACGGGTTATACCACGCTGCGCGGTGAGCGAGGCGCGGCTGATGGCACCGGGACGGAACCGGAGAAATCGCGGCCGATCAAGAGCCCCAACGTATGCAAGAACTCAGGGCGTCGCGACAAAGGGGACGTAGCATTCGCGCGGGTCTTCAAGATTCGCAGCGTCAAATAGATGATTCGCGCGGGATCCCGGCGACGCTCGATATTCAGCCTTGAGTAATGGATAGGATGTTTCCGTCCGGATCCTTGAACCACGCTACGCGGGCGCCGCTCGGCGAATCCCAGATCCCGAGCGCGTCCTGATCCATCCCCGCGAATCGTTCGAAGACAACGCCTTTCTTCGAAAGCTGCCTGGCCACTGATTCGGCGTTTGAGACGTGAAAGCCCAGAATGGTAAATGCCGAGGGCTTGAAACTCTTGACCGACGAAACGTTCGCGATTCGAATCATCACGCCGTTCGCGTCGAACACTAAAGCGAATTGATCTTCGCTCAGGAACTTCAAGCCGAGCGTCTTCTGATAAAATGCGCGTGCCTTTGCAGGCTCACGCGTCGGGACGAACGCAATCACATCGGCTGATTCCAGCATTGACTCACTCCAGCTTCAGCTCCCGCAATAGCGCGCGAAAGCGCGGGTGGTTGTGCAGGGACGTGAACAGAAAAGAGCTCTTCATCGCGTAGGTCGGTCCGGTGCGCGCGATCACAGCCTGTTCGAGATAGTCGAGAGCGCGATCAGAATCGCCCAGTCCCGTATAGACGTAAGCGAAGTGATAGGGAGATACGAACTTTTCACGCGCATATGCTTCCAGCTGCTCGAGAATCGTACGTGCCTTCGCTTCGTCGCCGGCCATCGCGTAGGCCTGACCCAACTGGCCGAGCCAAAGCGTATTGCCGGGTGAGCACGCGACCGCTCGTTCGAGCTCGGCGATTCCGGCGCTTTGGTCTCCGTTAAGGAAGTAGGACCAGCCCAGTGTCGAACGCGCGCGGTCGTAACCGGGTTCGAACTCTACCGCTGCTTCCGCCGGCTTTATCGCCTCCTCGAACCTGCCCGCGCGAAGCAGCGTGGTGATGCGGTCCATGCGGTGCGCGAGCGGATCGAGCGCATGGGCGTGTTCCTGCGCCGCGATTGCTTCGTCAAACCGGCCGAGTCCGGCCAACATCCGACCGTAAAGCACGTAGGCGTCGGCGCCGCTCGGGCTCAGCTCGATTGCTCGCTTGAATCCGTGCTCGGCGGCTTCCCAGTCGAACTCATGAGCGCTTTTGAGATAGGCCAGGGTGCAATGTGCAGCGCCGAGCTCCGGATCCAGGTTGAGTGCCTGTTCGGATGCTTCAATCGCGCGCTCGTAAGCCAGGTCAGGGCTTATCGCGCCGACTTCGATAAGCTCGGTGTAGGCGATCGATTTGACGGCGTAGGCAAGCGCGAAAGAGGGATCGCGCGCAATCGCCTTGTCGAAAAACTCGATCGATCGCAGCAGGCCTTCAGGTGTGTACTTGATGTACCACTCTCGGCCGCGCTGAAATAACTGATACGCGGGAATGTCGCTGGTCGGGCCGCGACGCACGCGACTGCGCTCTTCCCGTGAGAGCTCGGCTTTCATCGCAGCGGCGATCTGCAGCGCGACGTCGGTCTGAATCGCAAAAATGTCAGTGAGCTCGCGATCGTAAGTCTCCGCCCACAGGTGCTGATCGGTCTGAACGTCGACGAGCTTGGCGACGATCCGCACCCGATCACCGGCGCGACGCACGCTGGCGTCGAGGATTGTCATTGCGCCAAGTGCGGCGCCGATTTCCCGCAGAGATTGCTGGCGCTGCTTGAATCGCATCACTGACGTACGCGAGATGACTTTGAGGGCGTGAATTTTGGATAGATGCGCGATTACGTCGTCGGTAATGCCATCGGCGAAATACTCGTTCTCAGCATCGGAGCTGAGGTTGATGAATGGCAGCACGGCGACGGAGGACCGACTTTTTGCCGGTGCCGGAGTGCGTACCACTGGTGCCGTGCGCAACTCCTCGGCGAGGCGTGCTACTGCCGGATCGGGATCGAGATCGAGATCGGCTCGGCGGCGGCGCGCGTGTTCCGCGGCGTGGTGAACGGCGCCAAGGCGATCACCGGCGTCGTAAAGCGCCTTCATCAATTGCTGCGCGTAGAGGCCGGAGTGGGGATCGACTGCCACGAGTCGTAAGCAGGTACGTACGCGTCCATGTAGGTCACCTGCCTGCTCCTGGCGTTGGGCGAGCGTGAGCAATGCACCGACGTATGCATGCGACAGCTCGCTTCGACGCTCGTCGAGCCAGTATCCAAACTCCGAGGAATCGTCGAGATGAAATCCATCCAGCAGCGGGGCGGTGTAAAGTCTCGCGACGCGATCCGACGCGTCCTCATCGATAGCTTCTCGGAGATCGAGCAAATCGCAGTTTGCTCGCGACGGATTGAACAGCAGCCCATCGCCCGTCGACGTGATCGCCTCCTCGCCGAGCGCGGCACGCAGAACATGAACGGCGAGATTGAGCAATCGGCGTGCGCTGGGGAGGTCTTTCTCCGGCCAAAGCATCGCCATCGCCTTGTCGCGCGAGATCGGCTGCGGCCACGATGACGCAATTAGCGCCAGCAGCGCGATGCGGTGGCGTTGGGCCGGAGGGCCAGTGAGGGGAGCGTCGCCCGCGCGGAGGCAGGCACCGCCGAGCAATTGGACCGTGACCATGCGAGATCCAGCTAATTCCCAGCTAATTCCGAGCGGAAGTAGGAGTTAAGCGGCTTGGTTCATCTTCCGCGCGTTGAACATAACTCACAACACACGCGGGGGCACGATGAGATATACAACCACACTCGTTCTGGGTATCGCGCTGCTAAACGCTTGCAGTAGCGAATCCATTACCAAAAGCAGCAACGACTTGCGAATCGCGGGGAGCAAGTCGCAGGGATCGGATGTCAATCAGGATCTAGCGCGTTTGAGGCAGGTTACCGCGTCGTTCCACGATTTCAACACCGCGTCTAACGCAGGATGGAAGACGCAGATCACGCCGTGCATGACCGATGCGGGCGGAGCTGGCGGAATGGGTTTCCATTACGGAAACACTGCTTTGATCGATGGCACCGCCAGCGTCGACAAGCCACAGCTGCTGCTGTTCGAGCCGGAAAAAAACGGCAACCTTCGACTGGTGGCGGTCGAGTACATCATTCCCTACACCTTCGTTCCGCGCAGCGCCACTCCGCCGCGGCTGTTCAATCAGGATTTTCAGCAGGTGGATGCGTTTCAGCTTTGGGGCTTGCACGCCTGGGTCTGGAGGGACAATCCGAGTGGGATCTTTGCGCCCTGGAATCCGCAGGTCAACTGCGTCAACGCGACCGCCAGAATCTCAATGTCGCACTAGTGGAACTGAACCTTTGACAGGAGACAGCGATGCCCAAGTATCTGATCGAACGAGAGATCCCGAATGCGGGAGCGCTTTCGCCAGTGGAGTTGAAGGCGATTGCGGAGAAGTCGTGCGGCGTGTTGCAGCAGCTGGGGCCGAGTATTCAGTGGGTGCAGAGCTATGTGACGGAAGACAAGATCACCTGCATATATATCGCGCCGAACGCGGAGATCGTTCGCGAGCACGCGAAGCGTGGGGGCTTCCCGGCGGACCGTGTCCTGGAAGTAGCGACGATCATCGACCCGACGACGGCGGAGACCAGTTTGCTGGCGGTGGCCGCGTCCTGAGGATTCAAGTTTCGTTGTAGAGCAAGGCGTCCGACGACTCGCAGCGTCGGGCGCCTTGCATCGGGTTACCCGTTCGGTTCCTGATAGAGCCCAACGATGTTGCCACCTGGGTCGCGGAATCGCGCGGTGATTTCGGGCGCGTCCGCGCCGATTTTCTGCACTATCGTCGCGCCGTTCTGCTCGATTGTCTTGCAGGTGTCGGCGACGCTGTCGACCATGATATAGAAGAGCAGGCCGGGACTGTCCCACGGTTTCCTGTTGGTAACGAACGAACCGCTGACTTCACCGGTCGTATCGTCGAACGCCTGGGCCCCGTCGCCGCGGGTGCGGACGTTCCAGCCGAAGACTTTTGAGTAGAACGCCGCGGACTTCTTCACGTCCGAGGTCGGAAGCTCGATGTAGCAGATTTTTCCATTCTTGCTTGTTGGCATTGTAACTCCGCGAGATTTGACGGACGACGCTAAGCGCTGCCGGATGCCGGCACCACGCATTCCCAACGCGCGACGATCGAACATCCGCGCTTGAGCGTTGCGTCTTCAAAGATTACCACCATCGCACTATTCTGCGCACGCTTGTAAACCGAGCGACGACTATCTGCAGCGATTGCGCGCCGTGCGACGGCTGCGACCTGCAACGCGTAACTGATCTGCTGTTCTTCCGACCATCGAGCGGCGCCGAGGCTTCTGAAGATGATTCTGGTTCGCGCGCCAATTAACACTTCTGGCGCGCGATCGACGGCCAGGGCAGCGGCGATCTTGTTAGCGACGGACGCGTACCGAACGATGCCGATGCGGAGTCGTCTCATTCCCATTTACACGCTCGAGCTGGGAGACGATTCAGGGATATCAGGATCCGAGGTGCTCCGCACACCACTGCGCAGTAATTCGTAATGTTGCTCATGCCGGTGGTCCTTACGTACGATCAGCTGTTCCGTTTCGCGGGCGGTGGCAGCTCGACGAAGCCGGGCGCTTTGGGCACCTGCGCGAATACAGCGCGCAATTCGGTGGGCGGAGCGATCAACTTGCGAGCGCGCAAGTCCAGCCAACCGCCGGTGGAGCGAACAACCGCAGCCCGCTCACCGCTCGCCGACCAGATCTCGTTCTCGACAGTGAAGCGCGAGCCGTCGGGACTCATCGCCAGGACGGCATAGGTCACGGTCACCGTCTCATGTAATCCGACCTCGCGGAAATACTCGATCTCTTCCTTCTTCACGACCGGTCCAATCGCCAGTCGACGGAACTCACTCGGTGAAAAGCCGTGCTCGGCGAAGAACGCCATGCGCACATCCGCGGCGAGGTTGAGGTACGCTGTATTCCCCATGTGACCGTTGAAGTCCATGGTGCCCCAGCCGGCGAGAAACTCTTTCGCGTAGCGGCTCAGGTCGCGTGTCTTCACGACTTCATGATTTACAGTCGCTTGCATTGGAATGTCAGCGGATAGGAATCGGCGCGCTGAGACCGGAGACACCATTCTCGTCAAAGCTCTCGATCGCAACCCAATACGATTGTCCAACGGTCAGTGCTCGCAACTCGAGAGTCGTCCCCTGATCGGCGAAGCGCTGATAGGTCTCATACAACTTGGTCGGCGAAATTCCCCAACGCACGTTGTAACCAACGACGTTAGGCACCGATTGCCAGGTGATGGTTGCGTTTCGCTCGTCTCGATCACGCGTTGCGGAGAGTCCCATCGGAGTTGCGGGCGGCGGGCCGTCTCCGTTTCCAAATACACGGATGTCGCTGATGGCGAGGTTCGCGGCGCCGACGTGGCCGTGCTCGTAACGAACGTAGCGCGCGCGTGTCGGAGTCGTGAGCTCGAGGTATGCGTTCGGTCGATCGCGACGAGGTGAGCCGGGAACTTCGGCGATCGTCGTCCAGGTTTTGGAGTCGAGCGAGCTGCTCAAGCGAAACGTCGTGTACACGGTTGAGTCGGTTCCGTAGAGCCCGGACTTGTAGTCAGCGTAATTCACTTGCACAGCTTTAACCGTGTATGGTTGGCCAAGATCGAGGATGAGCGTTTCCCGCGGGCGGTTCTGTGCTGCAACCCAGAACGTGCGTGGGTTTTCGTCGGTGATGTTTCGCGCCGGAAAGGTGTCGCGCGTTGAGGATGCCGTTACGGCCCTGTGATAGGAGAGCAACATCCACCCCGTGAACGTCTCGTCGGTTGCACGTCTCGTTTTCGTCGGCAGCCAGTGCGGAAAGTCTCCGAAGCGGGTGTCCACGTACTGCTGACCATCCTTGTCGAATCCGGCGGGATGGAGTCCGATGCGGCGCTCGAAGTTCCAGTTGACTGCGATCCACGGGGTGCCGGTGTTCCACCAGTTGCCATAGACATCCTGAAAGGTGTTGCCATGTCCCGCGCCCTGGACGAATCCACCTGGTTTGTAAGCGACTGGATTGTACGGCGCGTAGGTGAACGGTCCAAGTGGATTATCGCTGACGTACACTCCGGTGGAATAGACGTTGTACTCGGTTCCGGGCGCGCCGTACTGCAGATAGTAGCGTCCGTTGTACTTGTTCATCCACGAGCCTTCGATAAACGGCTTGACCGTCGAGTCGCGATGATCCTGACCGAATCGCTCCCAGCCGTGGTGTATGGGATCGAGACCAAACAGCCAACGCGGCGTTCCCTTGTAGGCGAGTTGCCTGGTTTTATCGAGCTCGATGACGTTTAGCGGATAGACGTTCGATGAGTTCCAATAGAGGAACCAGCGGTCAGTATCGGGATCGTGGAAAAACTGAGGATCCCAGGGGCCCGGCTGCACCGAATCCGGTTTCGCGAATGCATCCCGCGGCTCGTACGAGCGCGCCATCGGCAGCCACGGCAACAATCGATTGTAGAACTCGACGTGTCCACTCGCCGGATCGGTCAGCATCATGATCGGCAGCGGACTCGTCGCACTCGGCAACACATAAATCGTATCGCGCACTGAGAGTACCGCCGGTGCGACGACGTCATTGAGCGGCCAGCGCGACGGCGTGATGTGATACCAGGTCCCGAGATCCTTCGAGCGCCAGTAACCATCGCCGATGGTCTCGAACAGGTAGTATTGCCCGCCCTGCACGACGATTACCGGATCGGCGCCGCTACGATACGAGATGCCTTCGTTGTGCTGCTCGAAGTTGTACCGATAGTCGATGTCGATCGGATTGGCATACGTGCGCGGCGGGGTTTGACCGTTAAGTGCGCTCAACGCTATCGATGTGACCGGTGCCAGCAGCGCCAAAACGCGCATCAGCGGAGCGTCATCCGAAACTGATTGGAAATCGCCTCGACGGTTCGCGCGTCCTGCCGATTAGTGAGGTTCGCTGCGTTGCGAAAGCCCGCCCCTTCGCGTAGAACCCAATGAAGGCGATATATGCCGTTGATGGAATCAACTTCAAGCTGAGGAAATGTAGTCGAGCCCTTGGGAGCGGCCATGAAGCGCACTTCGTTGCGATAAGTTGCTCCGCTAGCAAGCGAAAAATCTGGCAGACTGAGGCAGGCCAGATATACCGGGTGATACGCCGCCGTCCAGCTGCCATGCACGAGTTTTTCGAGTTCTGGCATTGGAGGGCCTCCGCAACCAGATAGCGAAACCGGACCGCGAGTGGTATTGGTGAATACGAAGCCGATTGTGGCGAGGTAGTACGGGCCAAGATGGACTCCGATTTCAGTCGAATCCGTGCGAAGCTCCGCATGGAGGGGAGCACGCGAACGCTGAAGCGTGCGACAGGTGGCCAGCAAGAGCGCCAGTATTACCACAAGCACGACAGGCGAGCGTCGAATCGCTGACACTCTCAACTGATTCTCCTGGCGCGATCGGCGCTTGCCAACGCATTGATGTCCCAGTTTTCGAGAACGCGCTTCTCGTAGCCGACATCGGCCACCGCGAGCATTGCGTGCGCGACATTCTCGGACGTAGTCATGTGCTTCGGCGCCAGCCGGCTGAGAACCGGATAGAGCGGATTCAGAATCGCATAGGTTAAGCGATACCAACGGGTTTTGGAGCGCGCACCCGGACGCGGCCGGATGAAGCCAGGGCGGAACATGTAGGCGTCGAGCGGCAGCGCGAGCAGCGCATTCTCGGTCTTGCCCTTCACGCGCGCCCACATCCGTTTTCCACGTTCGCTGCTGTCCGTTCCCTCACCGGTCACGTAGCAGAAAGTTGCGTTCGGATGCGCCGCGGCCACAGCAGTCGCCGCCGACATCGTTAGCTCGTAGGTCTGGTGGTGGTAGTCCCGTTCCGACATTCCCACGGAGGAAACCCCCAGGCAGAAAAAACAGGCGTCGACTTCTTCGAGCTCGCGCGAAAGGTCCCTGTAATCGAAGAAGTCCTTGCGGCGAATCTCACGGAGCTTCGCGTGAGTTATCGACAGCGCTGATCGCGTAACTGCCAGCACGCTCGCGATCCGGGAATCTTCCAAGCATTCATGGAGAACCCCGTCACCAACCATTCCCGTTGCGCCGAACAAAAGTACTTTCATAGAGACACAGCCAAAAATGCGCTAGCTTTTCTCCCATGGCGAGCAATCAGAAAACGATCGCAATCCTCACCGGCGGCGGCGACGTCCCCGGACTGAACCCGGCGATCAGAGCAATCACCATTCGCGCCCTGCGCGAAGGATATCGAGTTGTTGGAATTCGGCGCGGCTGGGCTGGACTCGTCGACTACAGTCGCGACAAAGGAGCCGACAACGCCGACAATGTCCAGGAGCTGTCGGAAGCGATCGTAAATCGTGCGGGCCGCACGGGTGGCACGTTCCTCCACACGTCGCGCACGCGTCCAAGTCATCTCCCGCTCGGCAGAGTGCCGAAGCACATGACCGGCTACGACCAGAAGACCAACGACGTTACCAAGGACGTCCTGACGAATCTCGAGCACATCGGTGTCGACGTGCTCGTTCCGATCGGGGGGGATGATACGCTGAGCTATGGGAAGCGACTTCACGATGAAGGAATGCACGTCGTCGCCATTCCGAAGACGATGGATAACGACGTCTACGGCACCGACTACTGCATCGGGTTCAGCACGTGCGTCACGCGCACCATCGAGCTGACCCATCGCCTGCGCACGTCGGCCGGATCGCACGAGCGTTTTCTGGTGATCGAAGTATTCGGGAGATACGCCGGCTTTACTGCGCTGTTGCCGACGATGGCGGGAGCGGCGGATCGCTGTCTTATTCCGGAGTACGCTGCCGACGTCGAAGCGCTGACCGAGCTAATGGTCTACGACCACAACCGGAATCCGAGCAAGTACTCGGTGGTACTTGTGTCAGAGGGTGCAGGACTCAAGGCGCAGGAAGGAATGAGCTTCGAGGGCGAGGAGGTTGACATGTTCGGCCATCGCAAGCTCGGCGGCATCGGTGACAAAGTCGCGGCCGCGCTCAAGGAGTACTCGCCGAAGTACAACAACGGCCGACGCATCGACGTCGTCAATCAGCGGCTCGGATACCTCGTTCGCTCGGGCGATCCCGACGCGCTCGACTCGATCGTGCCGATGGCCTTCGGCAATCTTGCGCTCGACCTGATTCTCAAGAAGGAGTATGGACGGCTGGTGAGCGTACACAAGGGATTCTACGATAGTGTGCCGATCACCAGCGTCACGTCCGAGAAAAAAGTCGTCGACGTCAAGAAATACTACAATGTCGATCGACTACGTCCGATCTACGAGTTCGATGGCGCGCCGCTGTTCATCATGACCAGTGACTGACAGAGCGCCGAGACGCGTGGAGCTAGCTCCACGCGCTCTGGCTTTGCCTCTGTTACATGGAAGCATTATTGAGCGTGGTGATTTGTTGACGGAGATTGTACCACGCGTTCTGCAGCGTCGTCGACGGTCGAGCATTCTGAACCGCGGAATCGACGCGCCGCGCAGCCTCGGCTAGCGATCTTCCCGCGAGAACAGCCGCGTCGGAGTTTGCGCCGTTGTTTACGATCTGTTCGTAAATGCCGGCGTTATCCGCGAATGCTGACGCGGCAAACCACAGATCGACGTCGCCCTGCGAGTACGCGCGTGAAGAGTTGAGGCGACCGACGCCGCTCGTCGAGAGCGTGAGTTCGTTGCGCACTCGCGCGACGAAGTTCTGAGCATCACGCCGAACTGCTGCCGCCTGTGCGGTTGTAAGAACCGCGCCCGACAATGTTCCGCTGTCTGCGCCGGTCAGGTTGATTCCCAGTACGCGTGCGGTGCGGCCATCGAGATTGCCGGTGGCGTTTAAACCGCGATCGACCTGGAACTGGAACAACGCGTTGCGTGTGGCGTCGTCCATTTGGCCGTTCAGCGAGCCTCTGTAGTATCCTTGCTGCGACAGCGCGCGTTGTGCTGCCGACACGCGCTCAGGCGCGGTGTAAATTGTCGATGCTGCGACGCCGGTCATCCGAGACCCTCCCCTCAGCGTCACCGCATTCTCGAGCTCGACCGCTAACTGCGTTCCACTCGGCACATTCACGTCGCGCCCTTCGGAGAGAAGATTGCCAAGGGCAGCGAAGATGTTGTTGGTATTCTGAGATGAGCCAGCCGACGCGATCGCCGCGCCGATTCCTCCGCGCCCGCCAACCAAAACGACGTGACCGTTCGGATCCGTGTTGATCTGACGGCGCTCCGCTGAATCGGTGCTGGTAAGTTTGCCACGAATGGCGTAGCTCGATCCGTTGGGAAGAGTCAAGCGATTGAAAACGATGTCGACGACACCGGACTGCTGGCGAGTGGCCGGAGTAACCATGGTGACGAGGCCGCGGAGTTTGCTGCCACTTGGAATTACAGTGTATTCGTCGACGCCGATGCTCTCTTCGACGTTCGTATCAAAAGTCTGCCCCGTTTTCACCGTCGACGATTGCAGTGGCGTCGTGGTGCGAACGAAAATCACTGTGCCCGCCGGCAGAACGCGCGATTGGGCGACGGCGGCAGTCGAAGCTGCCATGACTGCGATGGCGGCGGCCCATGTCGCTTGTCGCCATTGTGGTAGTAATGTTTTTTGCATCGATCCTCCAGATGAGCTTGCAGGGTTAGCAAGGTTTAGAGGTCAAGACGCGTACCTAAAATCCAATTGTTTTTGCGACGATAAATGACGCGTCGCGCAGTTATGGGCGTTGTCGTCGCCCTAGCGACATCATCGCGATATTTCAGACATGATCGTCCACCTGATCGACGGTACCTACGAGCTGTTCCGCCACTTCTACGGCCAGCGTAGCTGGAATAAGGGGAAGGACAAACCTTACGGCGCAGTCGCCGGCGTGCTGCATTCCGTTCTCGAGATGATCGAGACCGGCGCGACACACGTCGGCGTCGCGACCGATCACGTCATCGAGTCGTTCCGCAACGACCTCTGGCCTGATTACAAAACCGGCGAGGGGATCGAGCCCAGTCTTTGGAAGCAGTTCCAGCCACTCGAGGATGCGCTGGTGGCAATGGGCGTCGCGACCTGGCCAATGGTGGAGCTCGAGGCGGACGATGGCCTCGCGTCAGCGGCGCAGCTCGCTTCCGAGGATGAGCGCGTCGAGAAAGTCTGCATCTGGGCCAACGACAAGGATCTCGCGCAGTGCGTACGCGGTGATCGCGTGGTCCAGATAATCCGCAAAGGAATGCAGATCAGGAACGCTGAAGGTGTCCGCGCCAAATTCGGCGTGCCGCCGGAGCTGGTTGCCGACTATCTCGCCCTGGTCGGTGACGCGCAGGACGGCTACCCGGGCGTTCGCGGGATTGGTGCCAGCACCGCGGCGTCGCTGCTCAACAAGTACGGTCCTATCGAGTCGTTCCCCGAAACCATACTCGGCGAAAATCGCGACAACGCGCTGCTGTTCAAGAATCTGGCGACATTGCGAACCAATGCCCCGCTGTTCACCGATATCGATCAGCTCGAGTGGAAGGGCGCAACGCCCGCTTTTGCTGAATGGCCCCAGCGGATGGACGACAAACGGATCGAGGCCAGAGCGGCGAACGCACGCGCCAAGGCATCGAAGAAATCGTCCGACGACCCTCAGTCAATATCGTTCTGAGACCGATGCCCGGTGACTCTCCGTTACGCTGGACTCCCGGTCGACCCAACGCAATGGTTGTCGCCTGCTCCGATGGCCGGCTGCAAGAAGCCACCGACGTTTTCCTCAGTCGCAAATTCAGAATCAATCGCTACGACCGCTTCTACGTTCCGGGCGGAGCAGGTGCACTTGCCTCGAGCGGAACGGACCCGTTGCGAGCGCAGCAGATGTGCGGGGAATGCAAGTACCTGGTGGATCTCCATGCCGTGCGACGCGTAATCCTGCTCTTTCACGGGCCATCTGCCGAAGGACGCATCGAGGCGGCATGCGCGGATTATCGGCGCAAGCTCCCGTGGGCAAACATCGAGCAGCTGCGTGCGCAACAGGAGGCAGATGCGGTGGATCTGCTCAATCGCCGTCGAGAATTCGCCAGTGACGCAGGTGTCTTGCTGTTCCGCTGCGAAGTAGATGCAGCCGGCCGAATCTCTTTTGTCAATCTCGACCCCGATTCGAAACTCGGCTCGGAAAAAACGTTCCGGGGCGTGGTGAACTGACGAAGTGCGGATGCGCCGTTATCTAAAGCATCTTACGCGAACGGTCAGATCCATCTTTCACCAGGATCCGATCGAAATCCTAACCTACTACGGCTACGGCAATCGCCAGCGCGCTTACGTGCAGGGCCGAGTCCTCGAGGTGCGCAATGTCAGCACCAGCACCGACAGCGATTCCGCATTCAGGAATCTGCTGAACACTTATCGACGCGCCGAGGCCGATCCAATCCCGTTTGCCAGTGTCGCCGTAGAGTACGCAAAGACTACCGTCAAGCTGTCGGCGGATGATGAAGGATTCTTCAGCGGCTGGATCGAACTGAGCGAACCGCTGACCAGCGACGATGAATGGAACGTCTACAAGGTCTCCCTGATCGCACCGGTGCATCCCGAGCATTCCACCGCCGACGCGAAAGGTGAAATACTCATTCCCGCCAAAACTGCTCGCTTCGGCGTGATCAGTGACATCGACGACACCGTCATTCAGTCGCGCGTCTCCAACTTTCTGCAGGCTGCACGGACTGTCATGCTCGGGAACGCCCGCACGCGACTGCCGTTTCCCGGAGTGGCGGCGTTTTACCGGGCCTTGAGGGGGGGAGCGGGCGGCGATGAAAGGAATCCGATCTACTACGTGTCGAGCAGCCCGTGGAACATCTTCGACGTGATCACTGAGTTCATGGAGCTGCAGAAGATTCCGCGGGGTCCGCTCCTGCTGCGCGACTGGGACATCGGCTGGGGACTCCTTTCGTCTTCTCGACACCTCCAACACAAAATCGGGCCGATCCGTGATATCATGGGGCAACACCCGGAGCTCGACTTCATTCTCATCGGCGACTCGAGCCAGCATGACCCGGAGATTTATCGCCAGATCGTGGGCGAATTCCCGAAGCGAGTGAAGGCGATCTACATCCGCGACGTCACGAGCGGCAGCGCCGAGCGATCGACCAGCGTGAAAAAACTAGCAGCGGAAGTATTGGCCGCCGGATCAGTGTTGATGCTCGCTGAGGATACTCTCGATGCGGCGCGACATGCAGCCGAACACGGCTGGATCAAGCCTGAATCCCTCGCCGAGATTGGCGAGGAGAAAAAGGCGGACGAAGGGCGTGACGATACCAAGGCACCTGCGCCATCGGGTGGCGAGCCAGGTCCCGGCAAGCCGCCTGTGATTGTCGAGTCACCGAAATCACCGCATGGCTGACTCGAGTCTCATCGCGATCGGTCGGCGATATGTCAGCCGGCGCCAGATCCATTCGACCGGACCGTAGCGGAAACGTGAGAGCCATAACGCGCTGAGCGGGATCTGAACTGCGATGATCGCAATTGCGATCGCCATCGCCGTCGCCGGACTGGTCCGCCACCACAATCCGAAACCGAACCCATACGACAGCGTGGTGCAGATCAGCGAATGCATCAGGTAATTCGTCAGCGCCATGCGACCCACCGGCGCGAAGGTGGTAATCCATCGGCGACCATTTATGACCAGCAGGGCAATGGTTGCAGCATAGCCGAGCGCCAGCATCGGGACCCCGACTCCCTGCAGTGCGGTTCCGATCAATCCGCCGCCGTTTGGTGGTAGATAGTACCAGCGCCTGAAGATCCACGCGGCCGCGACATTCGCCGGCAAGCCAATACACCAGCCGAGAGTTGCCCACTTCACCAGCAATGGGCGATGGTCGGCCAGCGACGATGTGACTCCAGTGCGCACCGTCCACAGTCCGAGCACGAACATACCGAGCACTTTAGGGAAGCGAACTGTCGCGAACAGGTCGGCCCAGCGGCCGGAAAGAAAAACCAGGTTGCCGATGAACGCGTCCTTGAGACCGCCGCGTCCGATTCCCTCGAAAAAATGAAGCATCGCTGCGGGCAGGCCGGAATCCGCTGAGCCGGCGTGCTGCCCGGTCGCAATCCACAGCGTCAGTACGAGCGCGTAGAGCACCGTCGGCGTCGCGAGGAGAATCAGCGTCCATTTGAGCAGAGCGCGGTCGGACTTTCGCGCAAACCATGGCAGCGTGAAGCCCAGCAGCGCGTAGAGCATCAGGATGTCGCCGGCCCAGATGAAAAAGGCGTGAATGGCGCCGATCGCCAGCAGAATCCGCAGGCGTCGCCTGAACCTCGGCAACGCTGCGTCACCACCCCGCGACAGTTGGATTCCGAATCCAATGCCGAACAGCAGCGAAAAGATCGAGTAGAACTTCTGGTCGATGAATATGTGCTCGAACCAGATTGCGCCACGATCCGCCGTCGTCGTCGCGAGTGCGGCGACCTGATCTCGCGAAAGGAAGGTCAGTCCGAAAAAGACGATGACGTTGGCGAGGAGAATGCCGCCAACGGCGATCCCGCGTAATACATCAAGCGCGACAACCCGTTCAAGCACCGGCATGCTGGCCTGATCGGTCGCGACACCTGGCGTGTATTTGGCTTCGGCGAATCGATAGCCCGGGGGCGACACCATTGCTGCCTCCTATGCCGTTGCTCGGCGCCGTGGTGGCGCAACGCCCTTGATGATGAACCAGAACGCCACGGTTATCTCGAAGATGGCGATCGGGATGAACATCAATTGTGCAGGCGCACCGCGAAGAATGCCAACTGATTCCATTGGCACGCCGACCGCGACGATCGCTGACCCAATCACACCGATCCAGGCTAGCAGCGTCGGAATCATGCGCCCGCGGAGGAGTAGGTAGCAGAAGACAGTGCTGCCAACCGCGAATAGAGTGGCGGCAGAGTTCACTTGCCACGATCCCACCTTTAGCAGCAGCGTGCCGATCGCCGTAGCACTGGCGGGGTCGGGCGCCCCCGGGCCTCTGGCCGTGGCGAGCCAAAGCAATCCATTGGTGTCAATCGCTATTGCGCCCAGGATTCCTTCGCCGGCGCGACAGACAAGGCCAAACATCGCAAGCTCGTTGTCCTCGTCGCGCGTGATCCCATACAGGGTTACAGCCAGAGTCAGCGCGCAGAAAACGCTGCATAAATCGAGGAACATCATTAGGCGCATGTCGCCGGTATGGCGCGCGACGCTGGCGAGTCGCGCCGGCACATCAGCTCCTTCGGTCACTCGCCCGAATATCACCATCGACGGGAACGCGACGCCGATGTAGACGAGATATGCGACGCCGGCGATGCGGGCGTTCGTGCTGCGCGTCATGCTGCCGCCAGATTGAGCGTCGTCGAGTCCGCGCGTTGTCTCCACCTCTCGACGTTGACGCCTTTGAACAGGAGCCACAGTGTCGTGCAACCCTCGCCCAGGAACGCTACTGGAATGACGACCGGAGACAGCATGCTGCCGAGTGTTGGCGAGAGGAGGTAGGTAAGCGAGCTGATGACGTAGAACGACCCACCAACGCCGAGCAGGATTCCAACGATTCTGGGGATGAAGCCGGAGCGGGCGATCAGATAGCCGGCGGTGGCGCACTGCAGGCCGAAATACACCATGGAGACTTTAAATCCGAGTCCGAACGCCATGATCGCCGAGCGGGCAACTGCCTGCATCTGACTGGCGTCGGCGGCGGAGGCGGTCTGGGCGGACCTGAGAATCGCAATGATGCCGAGGTCGCGAACGGTCAGCCCCGCTCCGATGGTGATTCCGATGATCCCGCAGGCAGCGGCGAATAGCGCCAGGCTTTTGCTGACCGGTTTCAGCAGCTGGTAGAGCAGCACGGTGACCCCGACGTAGCAGGCCCCGCCGATAAATTCGTTGACAACGCCGAAACGAAAGGCGAGCTCGGACGCGAGGATGTTGTTGGCAGTCGTAGCCGCGTCCGGCACGATGATGGTGGGGCCGGCGATGGCAAACGAGCTGATAACGATGACGGCGAGCCAGAGCGCGCCAGCCATTCGCGCGGTGAACTGCGGTGATGCATGATTAGAAATCGCCATACATTCTCCGGGTGGGTTCTGGGGATAACTAAGTTTTCAGTTATCTCTAACGAGCCGAAGCTGGATCAGGTTTCAGGCTCAGCCGGGCCGAACAACCCCCGGGGGCGGTTCTACGGAAACCGCCGGCCGCCTCGCCCCGTAGGAAAGCCATGCTTTGCATTCTCTACGTCAATGCAGTTGGAGCTCTCCTGGGGATCGCCGGTATATCCATGGAGCGACTACTGCCGACGACTGCGCCGAGGCGTTGGGTGTGGTGCTTGATCATTCCCGCGTCGATGTTCGTGCCCGGATTCTATCGGATGCACCACAACTGGATTGTCACTGACGGCGCGGTAGCAACCGATCTCTCGATTGTCGGAGACTTCCGCGGATGGTGGGCACGCAGCGGAAATTTCGACTCAACGATCAATCGAGTGTGGTGGACGGTTTCTCTGGTGCTACTGATCTGGGGCGTCGTCAACGCATTACGCGTAGCCTTCCTGGTCGCGATGTCACGGCGGCAAGCCGGAGCGCGCAAAGCACCGGTCGTCGACGGCGTGCCGATCGTCGTCACCGACCAGCTCGGGCCGGCCACTGTTGGCTTGATGCGGTCGCGGGTGCTGGTGCCGCGTTGGGTCCTGGCGCTGCCAGGCATGCAGCGGCGATACGTGCTCCGTCATGAAGAGGAGCATCGGCGCGCGCACGATGTGCATTTGCTGCTCTTTGCATCGCTACCGCTGCTGTTGATGCCGTGGAACCTCGCGATGTGGTGGCATCTGCGCCGACTCTCCCTCGCAGTGGAGCTCGATTGCGACAATCGGGTCGTCAACGCGCTGGGGGATGCGCCTGCCTATGGCGAGCTCCTTCTCACAGTTGCGACTGCAGCGAGCAAAACGCCCAGGCTCCAGCCGGCATTCCTCGGCGGCGCCGGGTCGCTCGAGCGTAGGTTACGGGCGCTCGTATCGCCGGCGCCACTCCGTCGAGCGCAGAAATTTCTGCTGCCAGTGCTGACGGTGACGCTCCTGTTTATTGTTGTCTGGATGCCGCATCCGATACTCGGGCCCAACTGCAACGCGTCTCACCAACTGGCGTCGACAGGAACCGCTGGCAGATAATGGCAGATCTTCATTTAACGCAGCGCGAGCTCGATATCATGGGCGTGCTCTGGGAGCGCGGCGAAGCGACTGTCACCGAAGTCCGCGACGAGATCGATCCCGATCTCTCCTATACCAGCATCTCGAGCATGATTCGGACGCTCGAGCTCAAGCGCTACGTGTCGCACCGCCGCGGCGAGGGCAAGACGCACGTCTACTTCCCGGTGATCGAAGCTGAGAAGGCCGGCGAATCCGTTCTCAAGCGCGTCCTCGAGAAGGTCTACGGCGGATCGCCGATCAAGCTCCTCGCGCATCTGATGGAGCAAAAGCGCATACCCGAGAAGGAATTGGCGCGGATGAGGGAGATGCTTAAGAAGAAGCGGTAGGCGGTAGGCGGGCAGCGGGAAGCGAGAGGCGGGACGAGGACTGCTTGACGCCTCAGCCGGTGAAGGCGACGATGTAGCCGCAATGAGCAAGCGGCTTTTCTTCTGGTCGATTACTTCGGCGCTCGCCGGATTCCTGTTTGGGTTCGACACCGTGGTTATATCCGGGGCCGAGCAGCGGATTCAGGCGCTATGGTCATTGTCAGCCGGCGTTCACGGTGTCGCGCTTGGCGCGGCGCTCTATGGTACCGTGCTCGGGTCGCTCACTGGTGGGTTTCCCGCCGATCGATTTGGCCGGAAGCCTACCCTGCTCTGGGTTGGGCTTTTCTACATCGTGTCTGCGCTCGGCTCGGCGATCGCATGGAACGTCGAGGTTTTCATTCTCGCACGATTCCTTGGTGGCGTTGGCATCGGTGTGTCGACAGTCGTGGCGCCGATGTACATCTCCGAGATCGCGCCGCCCGCGTATCGCGGACGGCTCGCGGGGATGTTCCAGTTCAACATCGTATTCGGCATCGTCGTCGCATTTCTGTCGAATGCGCTGCTCGCAAGCATCGGTGAGAACGCGTGGCGGTGGATGCTTGGCGTGGCAGCAATTCCGTCGCTCATCTACACACTGATGTGCCTGGCGATTCCGGAGAGTCCGCGCTGGCTGCTAACGCGAAGGGGTGACCGTCAGCGGGCGCTGGAAGTGATGCAGAAAGCCGAACCGCGGGCGAGTGAGATGGATCTCGGTCGAAAAGCCGACGAGATACTTGCCGCCTCCGCGCAGCAAACGAGCTCGCGCGGGTTCTGGACGATGAAGCTGCGTGTACCGATCATGCTCGCGTTCCTGGTGGCGTTCTTCAACCAGCTCTCGGGAATCAACGCGATTCTCTACTTTGCCCCGCGCATCTTCGAGATGACCGGCCTCGGTGCGCAGGCGGCCCTGCTCCAGTCTGTCGGCATCGGCATCACCAATCTCATTTTCACTTTCGTCGGGCTGTGGCTGATCGATCGACTGGGCCGACGAACCCTGCTCACCATCGGATCGTTCGGCTACATCGCATCGCTTGGTCTCTGCGCGTGGGCGTTCTTCACCCATCACTACGCGATCGTGCCGGCGTGCATCTTCGGTTTCATCGCGGCTCACGCCGTCGGGCAGGGAACTGTGATCTGGGTTTTGATTTCCGAGATCTTCCCAAATCGATATCGCGCAGCGGGCCAGTCCCTCGGCAGCGCGACACACTGGATCTTCGCTGCCCTGCTGACGACGTTCTTCCCGGCGGCGGTGAGCATGTTCGCGCCCGGTTACATCTTCTCGTTCTTCTGCTTCATGATGGTACTGCAGCTGATCTGGGTGCGGACGATGGTGCCTGAGACCAAGGGCGTTCCGCTCGAGGAGATCCAGAAGAAGCTGGGCGTCGCATTGTGAGGTCGCGCCCGGTCGTTGCGGCCATCGGTGAGGTGCTTTGGGATGTCTATCCCGACGCCGCCCGGTTTGGTGGAGCACCTGCGAACTTTGCGTGTCACGCGGCGGCATTCAGCGCAGACGCGCTTCTCATTAGCGCGGTTGGTGACGATGAGCTCGGTCACCGCGCGATAGCCACGTTGGCAAAGCACGGGGTGGACATTGCATCGGTTGTCCGCGACCATGCACACCCAACCGGACAGGTGGAAGTGACGCTCGATCCGTCAGGCCGCGCCAGTTATCGATTTGCGGAAGACGTGGCCTGGGACCACCTGTCGTGGGGCGATTCCCTGGCGTTGTTGGCTCACCAGGTTGATGCAGTATGCTTCGGCACCCTGGCGCAGCGATCGAAGGAATCGTGTGAAACAATTCGGCGGTTCGTTGGCGCAACGTTGGCGGGCACCACACGCATGTTCGACGTCAATCTGCGGCAGAGTTTTTTCAACGCCGAGGTCGTCGACGCTTCCCTGCGATTGGCGACAGCTTTGAAGCTCAATGAAGACGAACTGCCACTTGTTGCGCGAATGTGCAACGTGACTGGGAGCCACACGCGAGAGCTGTTGCGAGGTCTCCTCGATCGATACCAGTTGAATCTCGTTGCGCTGACGCGTGGGTTCAACGGAGCGCTGCTGATGACGGCCGACGATGTCTCGGAATGTCCGGCACTGCCGACGACGGTCGTCGACACGGTAGGCGCGGGCGATGCGTTTACGGCGGCCCTGGTGATGGACTGCATGCTCGGCCTGCCACTCGGGGAGATCAATCGGCACGCGAACGCTGTGGCATCATTCGTCTGCTCCCAGGCCGGCGCGGTGGCGCCGCTTCCCGCCGAGTTGCTATCGCGCTAGGGTGCTTTGCCGAAGCTTCATCGTAGCGGCGCCGCTGCTGGGGCTGATCGCGCTTTTCTGAGCATCCACCCGTACAGCCAGATAATCACGCCGACGAAGCCGATTACACCAAGCCAGGGCGCCGCTCTGAAGGCCTCGGAGACGAGGGCGATCGGCGCGTCCTTGGAGAAACCGACAATGAGACCTGCGTTGATGACGCCCCAGATGCTTTCGCCGACGATCAAGCCCGACGCGACCAGTGTCCCCAATCGCTCGGCGCGCTCCGGGTTCGGTGTGTTCTTCACCCGACCGTCGTACCAGTGCGCGAGCACTGCGCCGACGATCACTGCGAACGTCGCCGACATTGGCAGGTAGATGCCGATCCCAACCGCGAGTGGCGGAATGCGCAACTTCTTCAGGATGCGAAGAACCTCGTCGAGAATAACGATGCCGACGCCGACCAATGCGCCGATGCCGAGCATCTTCCATTCGAGCTTGCCGCCGATGACGCCCTGTGCAAGAGCGGATATCAGCGTTGCCTGCGGAGCGGGCAGCGGGTTCGCGGCAATGACGTTTACGTTTGGTGCTCCAGCAAAGCCGTAAGCACGTGCGAGCAGATTCAGCACCGATGGAATGACTGACGCGCCGGCTGCGACACCGACGATCAGGGCGATCTGCTGGCGCATTGGTGATGCGCCAACCAGCTGACCGGTTTTCAGGTCCTGCAGATTGTCATTTGAAATTGTCGCGCAGGCAAATACGATCGCCGTCACGAACAGCGCGATCGCAACGAGTGCCTGGCTGTTTTGCGCCGTCGGTGTGACGGCGAGCGCGAACACGGATGCGCAGACAACAATCGACAGAATACCGACACCCGAGATCGGGCTATTCGACGCCCCAATCAGGCCGGCCATGTATCCGCAGACACCCGCGATGATGAAGCCGATGATCAGCACGAAAGGAATGGAAATCAGAGTCAGCTTCAGTGCGTCAGGCGCCAGCACCGTCGATTTTGCAAACGAGTAAGCGAGCCACGCCGCGATGATCAAACACCCTGCCGTCAGGATGTAAATCCAGGATGGAGGTATGTCGCGGTCGAGGTCGTCTCCCGTCGCTTCCACGCGAGAAGCGCGGAGTGTGCTCACGAGTCCGCCGAATACCGGACGGGCAAGCCGACCGAGTGAGTAAATGGCGGCAACCGCGATCACGCCCGCCCCGATGAACCGAACCTGGGTACGCCAGATCGCGATGGTGTGCGCGTCGAGAGTCTGTCCGACTGTTGCCGGTTGCATCGCAGTGAGGACCGGCACCGCGATGACCCACGAGATGATTTGTCCAACTAACATCGCCATGCCGACTGAGAGTCCGACGAGGTGTCCCGCTCCAAGCAGGGCGAGAGACCAGCCCAGATTCCAGCCGGTCGATCCTGAGCCCACGCGGGTGAATCCATTCAGCTCCGCGGCGGCAATCCGCGTCGCGGTGACAATTGCAAATCCTGCTGATGCGATCGAGCCGAGGATGACGGCGACCAAACCTTCGCGTGCTTCGCCGGATTCGTCCTTCGTCTCGCCGCGCGTGCCCGCGCCGACGATCAGAACTTCGGCTGCGGCCACTCCTTCGGGATACGGCAGATCCGAAGTCGTCACCAGCGCGCGTCGCAGCGGAATCGTGAATAGCACGCCGAGCACGCCGCCGCTCAGGCAGATAAAAAAAGATTCCCAGAACGGGAATCCAGTCCACCAGCCGATGATCACCAATCCGGGGAGAACAAAGATGATCGCCGAGAGCGTTCCCGCTGCCGAAGCGACGGTCTGCACGATGTTGTTCTCGAGGATCGTGGAGTCCTTCACCGCGCTGAGGATCGCCATCGATATCACCGCTGCGGGGATCGATGAGGCGAAGGTGAGGCCTACCTTTAGACCGAGGTAGACGTTGGCGGCGGTGAAAACCGTTGTGATAAGCGCGCCGAGGACCAGGCCGCGTATCGTAAGCTCGTTGGGTTTCATGCGGAGAATTCTACCTCCAAACGGTTACGTGCGACGAGATGCCGTAGTGCGTCGCTTGGCTTTTCGTGCTGGTGATGCTTTTTCGACAAGATTCCAGAACTGTTTCTCGCCGATCACGCGCACCGGACGCCCCTGCGCGGCGAGTCGGCGAATCTCCAGCAATTTGACACCGCCAACCGCGCCGGCGATCTGCAGCGCATTCGGCCGACCGCGCACCAGCACGTCCGACGACGGTCCGGGTGTCGATACAACAATCGCGCCCGCTTTCTTCGCCGCCGCGATCGCTTCGCTGCGCGGGCGGGTGAGGAAACCCGTAAACGAGATGCGTTTTCCCTTGAGATTGTCGATGCGGCCAAAGTGGGGCTGCTTCGGACGTTGACGCAGCGCGGTAATGAGTTCCCGCGCCGCTTCATAGCGTTTACCGCGGGCACCGAGGCATCGATAAATGACCTCTTTGAGATCATCGCTGCAGGGCAGTCGCCGCACATCGCGACTGCTCATCGGATCGCTGATATCGCCGCGCAGGAGCATCGCCGCGATCAGTCCGACCTGATAGATATCGTCGCGCTGCTGCCAGCGGCGCACGCGGCCCCACGCGATTTCCGACGGCGCATTGAACGGATTGAACGCGTCAGCTGTCACGCCGCGTTGGCTCATTTGATGTGTAGCGATGCCGAAGTCGCCCAGCTTGAGCTGCTCATCATCGCAGACGAAGACGTTGAATGGAGTGAGATCGCGATGCAGCGCCTGTCCTCGATGCAGCGCGTCGAGCGCGCTCAAAATCGCGGCGATCTCTCGGCGGACAAAGCGCTCGGATTGCGCGCCCTTTTCCTGGAGCCATACGCCGAGGTCGCCGTGGACCGCGTACTCGATCACCATGCAATAGCGGGTACGACCGTCAGCGAGGTCGACGAAACGGTCGTACACTTTCAGCGCCCGTTTCTCGCGGTACAACAGGTCCGCGAAGTAGGCTTCGCGCAGCCACGCCGGAAGTCGTTCGGTGATTTTGACGCAGACCTGCGCCGGCAGTCCATGCTGTGGAGTTGGAGTGGCGAGGTACACCTCGCCGAAGCCACCTTTGCCGATCAGTCGATTCAGGATGTAGCTGCGGCCACTCTCGGAGCTGTGGGCCGTACCGACAGACGATGTAATTGCTGGGCCGTAGGACTGCACGACCGGCCTGTCGATCACAGAATTGCTGTTTGGCGTATCCGGTTTCATCGAGTCAATCTTACGAGCAAATTGCGGCAATGGCCAAGAAGCAGGCGGCGGAAGTTCTGAAGATCGACGGGCGCGAAGTCCAGGTGACCAATCCGGACAAGCTCTATTTCTCGCGCGACGTAAAGCTCACTAAGCTGGAGGTGGTGCAGTACTACCTCTCGGTCGCCGGTGGCGCGGTGCGCGGAGCGCGCGATCGGCCCAACATGCTGAAACGATTTGTGAATGGCGCTGAGGCGCCGCCTTTCTATCAGAAGCGCGCGCCCGATAACAAGCCGGACTGGCTGCGCACGGTGACTCTCTCATTTCCGTCGGGCCGCACGGCAGACGAAGTAGTCGTCGACGATGCGGCGGGCCTCGCCTGGATTGTGAACCTCGGCTGCATCGAGCTGCATCCGCATCCCGTGCGGACCAACGATCTCGATCACCCGGATGAATTGCGCATCGACCTCGATCCGATTCCGGGGGTGAAGTGGGATCAGGTGCGCGCGGTGGCGCTGGAAGCGAAGAACCTGATGGACGAGATGGGCCTGCGCGGCTTTGCGAAGACGAGCGGCTCGCGCGGGATGCACGTGAACACGCGCATCCAGCAGCGGTGGAGCTTCAACGAGGTGAGGCGCGCGGCGTTGGCGTTCTCGCGCGAGATCGAGAGGCGGCTACCGAAGCTCGCGACGTCGAAGTGGTGGAAGGAAGAGCGACATGGTGTGTTCCTCGACTACAACCAGAACGCCAAGGATCGAACGACTTGCTCTGCGTATTCGATCCGTCCGTTGCCTGATGCACGAGTATCGACGCCTTTGCGCTGGGACGAGGTGCCCGACTGTGAGCCGGAAGATTTCACTGTGCTGACAGTGCCGAAGCGATTCGTCGAGATCGGGGATCCGAACGAAGCGATGGATGATTTCGCCGGCTCACTGGAGACACTGCTCGAGCTCGCTGACCGCGATGAGGCTGCCGGACTGGGCGATGCGCCGTGGCCGCCGCATTTCAGAAAGATGGAAGGCGAGGCGCCCAGGGTTGCGCCATCGCGAGCAAAGGGAGGGAAGCGGGAGGCGGGTGGAGGGAAGCGGGAAGCGGGAAGCGAGAAGCGGTCGGCTGCTAAGACTCCACGATCCAGGATGCCCCTCATTACCGTGGCGAACTCGCCCGACAAAGACGAAGCGTTAGCGGGACTCGAGCGCTGGAAGAAACGGCATCGCGCGGTGGCGAAGCATCTCGCTGTCGATGACGTACTGGTCGATTCGATGCGCGGAAGATCGTCGACCTGGACGCGCGTTCGCGTCAATCTCAAGAACGTGCCGGAGAAAATCAGGCCGCAGCAGGAAAAGCCGGATCCCGACGACGATCCCACGCGCGCGTGGCGGGACGCTCACCGCTCAGCGACGAGTGACTGACTTGAAGCCGAGGGTTTCGTTGAGCCAGCGCACGAGCGGCAGCACGGCGGCGAACTCTTTCGCAAGCAGATCTGCCAGCGATTTACTAGTGACCTGAGCGTCGGTGAGAGTGTGGCCAGTGGTGAATGACTGGTACTTCAGCCACTTCGCAGCTGGGTGGTCCTCGGCGTACCCGCGCGGCATTCGTTTGAGCGCGGCTTCGTCGTCGAGGCCTGCGAAGCGCGCGGGAAGCGAGCGCAACATGCGATCGAAACACTTTGGATTCTCGGCGATCGCTTCGCGCAACATGTTGAGCTGCGGACGCGGCGGCATCCACAAACCGGCGCCGAGCATGGATCGACCGCCCGGCTCGAGATGGAAATAGTAGCCAGCGCTGCCGGCGTCAGCTTCGGAGCCGACACTGCGAGCTGCGTTGCGATGATGGAACCAGGCAGCGGCGTGGGTCTTGTACGGCGACTTGTCCTTCGAGAAGCGGATGTCGCGGTTGATTCGAAACATCGATCGCTTGGGATCGCCGCCGATCTCAGGGGCGAACCTGGCAAAGCGGACGTCGAGCTCCTCGATCAATTCCCGCATTGGCGCTCGCACGTCATTCTCGTAGTCGGCACGATGTGCTTCGAACCACGCCTTCTCGTTATTCCGGGCTAGCTGTCGAAAGAAAGTCAGACTGCGTTTGCTAAACGGCATTGTCCATCAATTTAATTCGCAAACTCGGCCAGTTTGCGCAGGCGAATGCTGGGATCGTTCGCGAACTGTTGACGCAGCCAGCCGAGGTGGCCGGCCCCGAAAATCACCAGGATGCGCTCGTTGGGCGAGTCAATCAGGCGTACAACGTTGCTGTAAATGCGAATGTTGCGTCGATACCAGTCAGCGATGAGATCCGCGCCCGCCCAATCTCCCGGCTCGCCGAAATGAGCCTCGCGGAAATAGAAGCCAACGTCATCGGCCACGTGCGAATCAGAGTTCATATAAAGGAGAGTCTCGAGCACGCTATGCGAGGCGAGATAGTCATTCTGAGCCTTCACGCCGGTGCCGACCTCGTTCATCATCGTCTCGAGCTCCTTCGACTTCCCGCTCGCCTTGGCGTAATTCACGACACGCTGAAATGGAAATTCGCCATCGGCGTCGACCGGGTAAACTGCCTTGTGGCCGAGCTCTTTAGCGAGACGATATCCAATCTGATCGATCTCGTTCCGCGTGAGTGTGTACTTGCCAGCGAGATAGTCGCTGTACTCCTTGGGAACGCGCTGACTCCAGACATCTGCCTCGATTGCGATCTTGGTCGGCGCGAAGTTTTTTAAGACGTCCGCGAGCTGAGCGATCTCCTGCTGGCGCTTCGGAGCGAGAACATCGTCGGCTTTGGTGTTGAAGATGTCGTGGCCAGGATTCGCCATGTGGTACACGCCGAGCACAAGGACCTCGGCGCGCGGAGCTGGGGACTGAGCGAGCGCTGGCGTCGCGAACGCCGCGCAAATCCATAGAAAGCGTTTCATCGGTTGTCCTGGAGAGAGGGTCTGCCTGGAACGACAGGCAGTTAGACAGCGGTTCCAGGCATCACGTTTGAATGCCCGACCGCCGGGTAAGCAGGGTTATCTCGGAGCGAACGGCTGCCACTGCTTCGGTCACGGCAACTGCCGCCGCGCTGTATGTGAAGCGATGGCGCGCTGAGTCACTGGCGGGCGGCAGGTAGTGGATGTTGTCAGGCGACACGACGATATAGTGATAATAGACGCCGAACAGCAGCGACGCGGTCATCGAAATCACGTAAAGCCAGAGCGCGAACTCCTCCAGACGCGTCCACAACAGCAGCGTTGCAAGGAGCGGCGCGAAGAGAATGACCCCGAATACAAAGACGGTCTGGAAAGGCGACAAGCCGACTGCGAGAGCGGAGTGCGCTCCGCCATGCCAAACCACTACGCTGAGATGAATTGCGGCGAGAACCGTTAGTGCGCCTTTCGCCGACAGCGGACGAGGCCTTGTGGTGCCGACCACGTCAGTCATCGCACGCGCGCAATCGCAAAGCCGTCGTAGCCCTTGGAGCCGACGGTCTGAATCGCCGTGGCGGTCACGCGCTTGTCGCGAGCCAACTGGTCGATGAAACGCCGGACGCCCTGAATGCTTGGATCCTTACTCTTCGCGTCGACTACGCCGCCATCACGCACGACGTTGTCGACGATGATCAGACTTCCTGGTCGAGACAGCTTCATCGCCCAGTCGAAATAGGCAGGAATGTTAGTTTTGTCGGCATCGATGAAGATCAGATCGAACGGTCCGCTTTGCTCGGCCACTAACAGGGGCAAAGTGTCGAGCGCGGCTCCCAATCGCAGCTCGATCATCCGCTGAAGTCCGGCTCGCGCGAAGTTCTTTCTGGCGACGTCGGCGTGAGTTGGATCGACTTCCAATGTGATGATATGACCGTCAGGAGGGAGAGCGCGCGCAAACCAGATCGTGCTGTAGCCGCCGAGTGTGCCGATCTCGAGAACGGAGCGCGCGCCAATCATCTCGGCCAGTATTTGTAAAAACTTGCCTTGGGCCGGAGTGACAGCGATCGCCGGCAATCCGGCGGCGTCACTGTCTTTCAGCGCTGTGTCGAGCACCTTGTCGTCGGCCAGAAGTTTGTCGCAGATGTACTCGTCCACCTGCGACCAGATTTTAGCCTTCGTTCTTGGGCGGACGGGCCTTGATTTTTTCATCCAGGATTTTCGTTTGATAACGCTGGGCTTCGCCGACGCGTTCGACGCCGATCGCGAGTTTGTCGACCGACTGTTCGAGGTGCTTCAGGCGCTCCGCAGTTTCTTTGGGCATTGCGGTGGGCCTCTCGGGGACTGAGCGCATTTGCAGCACGCCGAAGAAGACGCCGCCGAGTACCGTGAGCACCGCGTGCACGACAGCGTGCATCGGCTCACCCATGATACCCGCGTAAACGAAACCGCCAAAGTTGATGACTGTGAACCCGGCGGCCACTGCTCGCCACACCGTCAGGCGTCGTGGCATCAAATCTCCTTTGCTAGAATAGCGACTTGAGCACGAATAGAACATTCGCCGGCCGTTCGGCAAGGCGCCGCATGTACCAGCGATACCACGCCGCGCCGTAGCTGACGAGTGTCTTGACGATATGGCTGTCAGCGACGAGCTGTTGCTGCGCCGCATCGCGGATGCCGTACAGCATGTGGATCTGATACTTGTCCTTGCCGACGCCCGTACGCGCGGCGTGGTCGGTGATTCGTGATATCAATTGGAGGTCGTGGGTGCCAAATATCGGAGTGCAGCTGCGATTGCGTGCCGCTTCGAGCATTTGCGACGCCAGCTCGAAGTACGCGCGATCGGTGTCGGCCTTTTTGGGGAACGCGATGCTGGATGCCTCCTGGTAGGCGCCTTTGACGAGGCGAATCGTTGGCTTCATAGGGAGGAGTCGCGCAATGTCTTGCGGAGTGCGAAAGAGGTAAGCCTGAATCGCGATCCCCGTCGTCGGGTGCTGCTTCAGCAGCTTGATGTAAAGATCGATGGTGCGATCGACGTAGCTCGAATCTTCCATGTCCAGCCACAATGCGGAGCCCGTTTGCTCCGCCTTGGCCGCGAGCGCCAGCAGGTGCTTCTTACATTCGGTAGCTGACACGTCGAGACCAAGCTGCGTTGGCTTGACGCTGACATGCGCCGGGAGCTTGTGCTCACGGATCTGATCGAAGAACCACAGGTAGTGATCGCGCACTTCGATCGCGGCCCGTGAGTTTAGGATTGCCTCGCCGAGCTGGGTGTAGAGAATCCCTCGACCAGTCGCGGCAATCCCTGCACCCGCGCGTAGCGCGTCTTCTGGATTTTCCCCTGGCATGAACTTCCGAGTGGCGCGTTTTACAAACGCACTGCGGAGCGCGAAGTCGTTGAGGCGCTGACTTTGTGCGGCGGCGAGGAGAATCGAACGGCCAAACGTCAATCGTGATTGGGCTGGAGTGCTGACACCTGTGAGAGTTTACTCTGTACCGCATTCTGCCATGGTCCCCGGCCACTTGCAATGAGGTGTCCGCACCCTCCCGCGCCGACGTTCCGAATTGCAATCTTAGGTATGCGAATTATCACTCTACTCGTGGCTGCGCTCGCAGCCGCCGCTCCATTCAGAGCTGACGCTCAATCGAGCGCACGTCCCGTCCTCGCCGTTTTTGCCCATCCCGATGACGAGCGCGTCATTGGACCATTGCTGTCCAAGCTCGCGCGCGAAGGAAGAGAAACTCATCTCGTCATCGCCACCGACGGATCCAAAGGAGTGCGCGACTATGCGCACATTCCAGCGGGTCCCGAGCTCGCCGCCGCGCGCACAAAGGAAGCAACCTGCGCCGCCACCCGACTCGGCGTGCGCAAACTCCATTTGCTTGGCTTGCCCGATGGCGGCCTGGCGTCGTTCGAGGTGCTGGGCAAACTCCGGACTTCGCTCGCCGCCATCATCGACTCGGTGAAGCCGGCAGTGATCATCACCTTCGGGCCCGAAGGCGGGACCGGACATCCGGATCATCGACTCGTCGGCAACGTCACCAGTCAAATCATCGAGAGCGATGATCGATACGCTGACATTGATCTGCTGTATGCCTCACTTCCCACCGAGTTGCTGCGCACCGCACCGAAGGCTGAGCCGACGGTGAATGGAATGGCGACGTCATTGCTGACAGTTCGCGTGCCGTTCGGACCGGAGGATCTCGCCGCCGGCAGGGAAGAGTTCGCTTGTCACCGCTCGCAGTACACGCCGGAGGAGATGGCGAAGGTCAACGCCTATCTCGCGCACTCGTGGAATGGCAAAGTGTGGCTGCGGCCGTGGAACGGATCGCTGCGCCACCCGCAGCCGTTCGGTCCCTAGCGAAGACTCTTTCGCAGATAGAACTGTCGATATCCCGGCGGATACCCGTCGAGCGTACCGAATAGTTCGTACCCGAGTTTCTCGTAGAATGGGCGAGCCTGGTACTCGAAAGTGTCCAGGCTCGCGTCCGTACAGCCGCGCGATCGAGCGATGTCTTCTGCCGCGCTGAGCAGTCGCGTGCCGACGCCGTGACCTCGCGCGCGCTCGTGCACCCATAGTTTGGCGACGTAGAGCCAGCCCCAGCGGGTGTGGCCAATCAGTCCGCCGACGATGCCATGATGATCGCGCGCGACGAGCTTGACAGGTTTCTCATTGGACGGCCCGATCCAGTTCTCGTTGAACGCAAGCAATCCGCGCACGACCGCCGCTTCATCCTCCGGACTCACCCGATCATCGATATCCATGTCACCAGCTACCACGCGCCGCGCTCCTCTTTGCTGACCTTGGGCGCGACCGCACACCCTTCTTCGTGGGACTTGAACGCTGCCTCGAGGATCGCCATCACCGACGCTCCCTGCTCGGGCGGCACCGGATTCCTGCCGCGACCGAGCAGCGCTTCACGCAGCGCGACGTAAAACCCGCGCTGATCGCCGCGCGAGGCCTTGAGGACGTTGGTTTTGCCGTTCGCTCCCTCGTAGACCGTCGCCGCGTCGGGATCGACGCCCCATTCTCGAGAGCGCGGGCTCATTCCGGCACGCAGCTGATCTTCCTGGATGTCGGGCTTCATCTTGACGACGCTCGCGTTCTCGCCGTGCACCGAGAATCGAGGTGTTCCTCCCGAAACGAGCGATCCGGCCTGGAGCACTGCGACGGTCTCGCCGTAACGCAGTACGAGCTGGAAGAAATCATCTACGCGCGCGCCGCTGCGTTGTCTTGCCAAAGTCGCGTGCACCGTCTTCGGAATTCCGAACAGCAACAAGGTTTGATCGATCAGGTGCGGACCGAGGTCGTAGAGCAATCCGGCACCCGGTCCGGGAATTTCGCGCCAACGCTCGCGGACATCGGGTCGATAGCGATCGATGCGCGATTCGAACTGCACGATTCTTCCGAGCATTCCGCGCTTGATCGCCTCCTGAATCGCCAGGAAATCGCTGTCCCATCTCCGGTTCTGGAATACGGACAGCACCAGCCCACTCTTTCTCGCCATCGTCGCCAGCCGCCGCGCTTGCTTGAGCGTAATCGTGAACGGCTTGTCGACCACGACGTTGTGTCCGGCGCGCATTGCCGCGTCGGCGAGCGGCGCGTGGGTGTCGTTGGGGCTGGCGATCACAACCAAATCGATGTCGGGACGCGCGACCAGCTTTTTCGGGTCGGCAACGACCTCCGCGTCGGGGCACATCGCCCTGACATCGTCCGGCTTGCTGGACGAAACGGCGGTGATTCGATAGCCGTCGGTCGCCTGCAGCAGCGGAACGTGAAAGGTCTTGGACACGAAGCCAAAACCGACCAGGCCTACGCGAACAACTGAATCAGGACGGCTCATCCCGGACTCCTACTGCAGACGCGGAAACAGTACGACGATGTAGGTGGCAAATATTGCGGCACCAACGATGCCCGCAAATTCCTGGTAACGACGTTGCCGGATGAAGATCGCGGAAAGTGCCAGGGCCAGCACCAGCATGTGAAAACCGAAGTTCAGGCTGCTCGGCCAGCGACCATTCATGACCCGGTCCTTGGCAAGACTGATCACGAGCGTAGCGACGAGAAACCCGAAGAACCAGCGTCGCTGACGGTCGTAATGTGCGGCCAGGTCGATCGACTCGGCGTCGATTTGCTCGGGAAGCAGTACCGCTGCCATCAGATACAACGCGCTCGTCTGGGCGAGGATGAACAGAAACGAGCCGAAGGTCCAGTCGCGCTGGAGGCGCAGCCCGAACATCGACCACCAGACTTGTACGAAAACGACCAGCAGCACAACTGCCCACAGCAACGGAAGCCAATCGACGCGCACCCGATCGCGATGACGAATCACTCTGCCGATGGCGGTGAGTAATTGAGTGACGCCGAGCCCGATGATGATCGAGAGTAGAACGGAGAGGTAACCGAACGCGTCCACGCTCTACCTCAGAGATCGAGCAGCTGATGGACCGCGCGATCGGCTTCGCGAATCGAATTGCGGTGATCCGCAGCACCGGCGAGATCTGTATTGGCAAACGCAATCCGCCCGTGAGATCGATTGCGCAGGATATCCCGCGGCGCGGGGTTGCCGTTCAGACCAAAGAAGAAACCGGGTTGTGGATTGACGTACGCGTGACCCCAGCGATTGAGGATGATCCCCGCGATGTCGCGGCGCGGGTCGAAACCGCCGGGCGCGAACATGTCTGCCATCTGCTGACGGAGCGCGCGCTCGTACTGCGCGAAGGAGGTACTCAGTAGCTCCGCTCGACCGCGGCTTCCTTGTTCACCAATCGGCAGACCAGGTTTCGCGAACAGCACTTTGATTGTGAGAACTGTCGGCGAGTCGGGATCGATGGTACGCGGAGTATTTCCGACGATTGCCTTCTTCGTCACCGAGAGATAATTGCCGAGTCCCTCGAACCAGCGGCAACCGGAAATTCCCATTTTGTAGAGGAAGCGCCAGTTGGTGACGGCGACATTCGCCATCAGGCAAGGCGACCGATAGAACTGCGCATACGCTTCGCGGTGAGCTGCAGGTAGATCGTGCACGATGTGCTTCGCCGTCCAGCTTCCACCAGCGACGACGACGCGACGCGCGCGGACTTTGTAGAGCCGATTCCCCTTAGCGTACGTGATGACGACGTGGGGCGCGCTGGCGGGATCGCCGGCATGCTCGACGCGCACGACGGTGGAATTCAAACGATTACGCGTTGACTGCCTCGCGCGATCGAGCGCGCTGAAGTTTACGCGGTTCTGCCAGACTGCATCGACCGCGCGCGGGCCCGGTATCGCATCGGGAATCAGCGTCTTCACCATCAATCGGGCGAATCCGCTGTTGCCGTCCGGGAACATCTGGTCACCAAGTTTGTCGTCGCCGTCCTCGGGAAATTCGGTCTCGATCGCGTAGTTGCAGTACGCCGAGAGTGCGTCGGGACCAAGGCCGTAACCACCGCCTTCGATTGGCGAAAGGAATTCGCGGATGATCTCGCGACTGATGCCGTGCTGCGCCATCAGGTGATCTTCGAGGGTGATCGCATCGAGCTGCCTCGAGATCGCGTCGCCTTCAGTCTTTGGTGCGGGTGTCGCATTGCGGACTGTGCGGTACCGCAACAATTCCGCCTTAGCCGTCTCGCTGATCGGAGCCCCGTCGAGATTCCGACCCCACGGATCAATCAGCCACACTCCGGGATTCTTGCCGAAGCGCCGGCCGAAGTAGAAACCGTATTGCTTGGGTGAGCCGATGTCGTATGGTGACTGCGCGAGCGGCATCTCAGGAGTCGGACCGCGCCAGGTCTGATAATTGAACGTCGAGCGATCCATCCCGATCATCTGATAGAAGCGATCGGTGTACCCGCCTTTGCCAGGAACCAGGAAGATCGCCGAGCCCTGGTGCGCGATCAGCGACTGACCGTTGACGCGAAACTCGTTGCGTTTGGCCTCGCCGCCAAAAATCGGGTGATTGTCGATGACTAGGCAGCTGCCACCCTTGTCTTTCTGAAAGAAAACCGCCGCTGCGAGTCCGCTGAGCCCACCACCGACGCAGACGAGATCGTACATCTCGCGTGTATCGGTAGCGCTGGCAACGCGTTTCTCGAAGACTCCGTCACGCATTGCGTGTCCGGCGGAAAGAACTTCCCAGGTGTTGCCGTTGGAGTGCCGGTAGTCCCCGACGCCGCCGTAGCCGTTAAACGCATCAGCGGGAGAAATCACCGGCGCGCGGCCATTCAGGTAGAGGCCGGCGCCAGCCAGCAGTGCCCCGTTCAGAAAATCCCGGCGAGAGATCGGCTCGTTCATGCCGAGCCGATCGGCGTCGGATTGCGACCCGTCTAGCGGCGCGCGAATACCCAAATATTGTCCTGGTCGCGGCCGCGGCCGCGAATCTGTTCGGTGGCGCGGAGTCCGCGCCCGCTGTCGACGATTTCGTAGCGCCAGGTCATCGTCACCTCGGTCTTCGCGCCGGCGGTTCGGTCAGTGAAGAGGAGAGCATCGCCGTCCCAGCGCAAGCTGGAGACGTTCTGCGGATCGGAAGGCTCTGGCCGCTCTCGGCCATCGGCGGTGCGCTGCGCCGACCAGGCGAAGGTCTGCCCGACGAACTCGAATTTCGCATCGATCCGAACCATGGGGTCATGGTGATCAATGCGCAGAATTGCACCGCGCGCTGTGGCGGCGCCGCCGTCGAGTTTGCTTGCATCCCGATCGAGAACGAACTCGCCGGAAAAGTTGGGCTTTGGCCGAACCGCCGTCGATTCGTTAGCCTTTGGTCGAGTCGGCGGCACCCACTTTTCGTTGGGATGGCTATCCATGCCTACAATCTTCACTATGAAGGCCGGAAAAGCACTATCGATTGTTGCGCTCGTTTGCTGCTGTGTTGCGATCGCCGCCGTCCCGGACAAGCCACGCTTCAGGGCTGTGGCATTCTTCACCGGGAAGGAAGACGCGGCGCATATCAGCTTTTTGCACGAAGCTGTGAGCTGGTTTCCGGAGATGGCCGCCAGGAACAATTTCGCGTTCGATACGACGTCGGATTGGCGGAATCTGAATGCGGATTTTCTCGCCAGGTATCAAGTCGTAGTCTTCCTCGACACCCGCCCCGAAGATTCCACCCAGCGGGCGGCGTTTCAGAGCTACATGGAGCACGGAGGCGCGTGGATGGGGTTTCACTTCGCCGGCTTCGCCTTGACGCCGTCAGTCTATCCGTCCAACTGGGATTGGTACCACTACACGTTCCTCGGCACCGGGCAATACGTCAGCAACACCTGGCGGCCGACATCGGCGGTTTTGCGGGTGGAAGACCGGAACCATCCGGCGATGCGAAATCTCCCCGCAACGTTCAGGTCGTCACCGAGCGAATGGTATCGCTGGGAGAAGGATCTGCGGCAGAATCCGGATATCGACATTCTGCTGTCGATCGACTCGACGAGTTTTCCATTGGGCACCGGCCCCAAGCTGCACGAGATCTGGCACAGCGGCTACTACCCGGTGGCGTGGATGAACCGGCAGTACCGAATGATCTACTTCAATTTCGGCCACAACGACATCGACTACGAGCACAAATACGACTCGACCAATCGGACGCTGTCGCACACCTTCGGCAATCCGGTTCAGGACCGTCTGATTCTCGATGCTTTGCTCTGGCTGGGAGACAATCCCCGCCGCTGATCGACACGCTCTTCGAGAATACGAGCGAGCTTGAGTATCGTGCTCCAGCTGCGGGTGGTTCCTGAACAGCCGAAGATCTTTTCCAGCTGACCAAAGTGTCCGATCGCCTTCATTTGACGGCGGCAAACACCAATCACGAATCGGTCGACGTGATCGAGAACTCTGAATTCCCAGTCGCCAGTCCGCGGTAGTACTATCGGCGTCGACGCTCGGCTCCTGGGCAAATGTGCCAGCACAGTCACGAACTGCATGACACTCCGGTCGGCGGGCTCCTGGGCGAAAGGATTGGTCGCTGCCAGTCGAAGGATGTCGCTGCCACGACAGATCATCATCTCGGCCTCGAACGGCAGCCGACGTTTCAGCTCGGCGCGAAGCTTCGCCTGACTGATTGGTTTGCGGACGACAAACGTGCCCGCCGCGCCAATGTTGATGACGTCGAACTTTTTCAGCTGCGTCGCCAATTCGGTTGGGCGGATTCTTCTATGGCCGCCAACGTTGACGCCTTTAAGGAAAACGACCAGCGACATGAGCGCGTTTCCATTTCATGCGCGAGTACACGGGTCGGAATCCCAGGCGCTCGCTGTTACGTTGAGAACCGCCGCCCGGCGCCGTCACCACCATTGCCAGCTTGATTCCGCGTTCCGCGGCGAACGCCAGTCGCGCATCGAAAAGCGCCAGCTGCGCGCCCTGCCGCCGCGCCGAGGGAATCGTCGAAGCGCCGGCCATGATCGCGACCCCGTTTGCGATGTTGAGAGCGCCCGATGCTATCGGCTCTCCATCTCGCTCCGCGAGGAAGCAGGTGATGCCGCGAGTGCGGGCCCAGATGTCCCGGAGGTTGGCGACGAATTCTCCGAGCTCCGGCGACTCGTTGCTCCACGCTTCGCCGGCGACCCGGCACCAGGTCGGCAGCTCGTCCGTTTCGATTGCACGCGTTGTAACCGCGCCCGGCTTGGCCGCCGCGTGGTTCGCGGTCGAGCGGAGTAGCACGATTGAAGGCTCGAACGGCGTATAGCCCCGCGCGCTGAGAAGACCTTGCGTCTCGTGCGCAGCGAAAGAGCAGACTTCGTGGAAGGTGGTTGTCTGGTGTCGTTCGAAGAACTTTTCGACGGTTTCAAACTCAGAATCGAGGAAGCGGTCGTACAGACCGATTCCAAAGGTCTGAGTGGTCGGGGCCTCAGGGCCATCGAACATGGCGTACGCCCCGGCAACCTCGATCCACTCGGCGCCCACCTCTGGCCTCACGGCCTGGCGTGCTTCCACAGTCGCACCGTTTGCCGTTGCTTCGGCGCGTTCGAGTGTTTTTGCAAGCGCGATATCGACGCGCGGTAAATCTCGTTTTGTCATTCAGATCTTGTATTCAACAAGATCCCAGCGGTTGCCATACAAGTCCTCGAACACCGCCACTGTACCATACGGCTGCTCACTCGGCGCCCGCACGAACACGATTCCCTTGCCCGTCATTTCGTTGTAATCCCGCCAAAAGTCGTCGGTCCGCAGGAAAAGAAATACGCGGCCACCTGACTGGTTCCCGACGAATTTCGATTGCTCGGAAGTGGACGCTCGCGCCAACAACAGCGTCGTTCCTCCAGCAGCGCCAGGCGGTGCGACGACCACCCAGCGTTTGTCCTGCTCCGGCTGATAGGTGTCGTCGACGAGACTGAAGTGAAGCTTCCGGGTGTAAAACTCGATCGCCTCGTCGTAGTCGGACACCAAGAGAGCGATGTGCGCGATGCGCTGTTGCATTATTTCGACTTGATTGGCTTCGCCCGCGACAGCTCGAGTCCGCGCCGCACGCCCGCGCTCAGCACTTCATCAAAGGCATCGGCCGGGATAGTGAACGCGAGGGAATCCAGGTTATGGAACCCACGGTTCTGCCCCCGCCCCCCACCGTTCCAGCTAGGTATGATGCGAATCTCGCCCGGCTTCTCCTGGCTCACCGTACAGAGTCGGGAATTGCGCTCGATGTCCGACCAGGTTTTCGCACCGACAGCCTGGAGTACGGGCTTGAGACGTCGAGCGTAGTCATCACGCCTGGGTGTGGGTACGGCGGTGCCGCTGCGGGCGAGCACATCGCGGACGATGCCGCTCAACTCAGTGGCAGTGGCGTCGGCGCTGACCTGGATTGCTGGTAAGCCCGCCAGCCAGAATCCAGTGTGAGTCTTGTGCCAGGCGTAGATCACCAGGTCTTTGCGGCGGGCATAGACCGCGATTCGCCTTAGGCGCACTGAACCTGACATTACACTAGTGTCGCTCTCGACGGTCTACGGTTCAATACCAGACTCTCATCATGGCGCCAGGTCGGGCCGGCGGCCTCTATCCTCGCCGTAAACCAACGTGCAGATTGGCGGTCGATATCCCCCGTCCGCCACCCTCGTTTTTTCTCATCCATGCACCGACTCGTCGCTCGTATCGCTCTTCTGATCGCAGCGGTCTGCGTAACGTCTGCCGTACATGCACAGCAGCCACGCGTACTCGTCTTCTCGAAAACCGCCGGATTCCGACACACCTCGATTCCGAACGGAAAGGCCGCGATCCTGAAGCTCGGACAGGCAAACGGATTCGCCGTCGATACCACCGAAGACGCGACCGCATTCACCCAGAAGAATCTCGCGCGGTATGCAGCGGTCATCTTTCTCAGCACCACCGGTGACGTGCTCGACGCTGCGCAGCAGGATGACTTCGAGCGCTATATCCAGGCGGGTGGCGGTTACGTCGGCATTCACTCGGCGACCGATACTGAGTACGACTGGCCGTGGTATGGAAGATTGGCGGGCGCGTACTTCAACGGTCACCCGAACAATCCGAACGTAAAGAAGGGGACCTATCGCACCCTCGACAGCACGCACATCTCGACCAAGGGATTCCCCGCGACGTTCGATCGCGAGGATGAGTTCTACAACTTCAAGTCGATCGATCCCACGATCCACCCACTCGTCGAAATCGACGAGACGAGCTACACCGGCGGGACGAACGGCGCGCATCACCCAATGAGCTGGTACCACGACTTCGACGGTGGACGCGCGTGGTACACCAACATGGGTCACACCGAAGCCAGTTACACCGAGCCGCTCTTCCTCGGTCACATCCTTGGTGGAATCAAATACGCGATCGGCAGCGGCAAAGTCGATTTCGGTCGCGCTCGTCCGGAGGAGAATCGCTTCACTCGAGTGGTGCTCACTGAAAAACTGAATGAGCCAGTCGAGCTCGCGGTACTGCCCGGTGAAAGAGTGCTGTTCGTCGAGCGCAGAGGAGCGGTGAAGCTGTACACACCGTCGGATGGGAAGACGAGACAGATCTCGGCGATTCCGGTAAGCACCAAGTACGCTGATAGCAGCCAGGCCGAAGATGGTTTGCTTGGCCTCGCCGCCGATCCGAATTTCGCGACCAACGGCTGGGTGTACATGTACTACTCGCCCGCCGGACCCGAGTCGAAGAACGAGCTGTCGCGATTCCACATGGTTGGAGATTCGCTCGATCTCTCGTCGCGGAAGGTCATGCTCGAGATTCCGACGCAGCGTCTCAAGTGCTGTCACACCGGTGGCTCGATTGCTTTCGACGCCAAAGGCAATCTCTACCTGTCGACCGGCGACAACTCGAATCCATTCGAGACTGGATACGCGCCAATCGACGAGCGTCCTGGCCGGATGCCGTGGGATGCGCAGAAATCATCGGGCAACACCAACGACCTCCGCGGGAAGGTCGTTCGCATCCATCCCGAGCCTGATGGTACTTACACGATTCCGGAGGGAAATCTCTTCCCGCCGGGAACGCCCAAGACTCGGCCGGAGATCTACACCATGGGCCATCGCAACCCATATCGCATCTCGGTCGACAAACACACCGGCTTCCTGTATTGGGGAGAAGTCGGTCCCGACGCGAACGTCGATTCGGTCGGTCGCGGACCGCGTGGCTACGATGAGGTCGATCAGGCGCGCACCGCCGGCAACTATGGCTGGCCGTACTTCGTCGGCAACAATCAGGCGTATAACCATTTCACCTGGATCGACTCGGCCACCATTCAGGCGGGACAGCAGTTCGATCCCGAGCATCCAGTCAATAGCTCGCCAAATAACACCGGACTGAACGATCTGCCGCCGGCGCGGGGCGCTTACATCTGGTATCCATACGCGGCGTCCACTGAATTCCCGATCGTCGGCAGTGGTGGACGCGCCGCCGCGGCCGGTCCGGTATTCTATCGCGATGATTTCCGCGGCGCACCGCGGGCGTTCCCGCAATACTACGACGGCAAGCTGTTCATTTACGAGTTCATGCGTCACTGGATCATGGCGGTGACGATGGACAAGAGCGGTGACCTCGTATCGATCGAACGTTTTATGCCCAGCGCGCAATTCAGCGCGCCAATCGAGATGGAGTTCGCTCCAAGCGGCGACATGTACATCCTCGAGTACGGAACGCGGTGGTTCCAGGGGAACGACGACGCGCGACTCGTGCGCGTCGAGTACAACGCGGGCAATCGCAAGCCCATCGTCGCGGCCGCGGTGGACAAGCCGACCGGTGCTTTGCCAATGCGTGTGAAGCTGTCGTCGGCGGGAACGGTGGACCTCGATGAGGATTCGCTGCGCTACGTGTGGACCATCGCGCGCAAGGGCGGCGCCACAGTAGCGCGCGTTACGCAACCCAATCCGACGTACACGTTCACTCGTCCTGGCACGTACACCGCCACGCTCAATGCTACCGATGTGCACGGTGCGTCTTCGACTGCCACTGTCGAAGTCGTCGCCGGCAATGAGCCACCGAACGTCGACGTCGCACTGACCAACGGTAACAAATCCTTCTTCTTCCCGGGCGTGCCGGTCCGTTATTCAACGACCGTGACCGATCGCGAAGATGGCTCGTTGCGCGGCGGCACCATTCCAGCGAGTCGAGTGCATCTGAGCGCGCAGTACCTTAAGAGCGGACTCGCGGGATCGGGGAATGCCGGCTCCGGTGAAAATGCGCTGACGAGAGGCAGGAGACTGATCGAAGCGAACGACTGCCTGTCCTGTCACCAGTTCAACGTGAAAGCAATCGGCCCTGCCTACGCTGACGTCGCGAAGAAATATCACGGCGACAGCACCGCGGTCGCTCATCTGGTGAAGAAGATCCGTGAAGGGGGATCGGGAGTGTGGGGGAATGCGACGATGCCGGCGCATCCAAATCTCAACGAAGCTCAGACTTCGTCGATTGTCGCTTACATCCTCAGTCTCGCCGACCGGGCCAACGCGCAAACGATGCCGACACGTGGATCGTACACACCGCCTGCTGGATCCGGGGCCGCACCACAGGGAGTCGTCGTGCTGAACGCGGAGTACACCGACCGCGGCGGTAATGGCATGCCTTCGCTCACCGGCGAGAAATCAATTGTGCTGCGCTCGCCGACCGTCGTCGTTGCTGACGAGGACCTCGGCGATGGCACGTCGAAGCAGAGTGTGGAAGGAATCCCTGTCACCATCACAGTAGTAAACAAGAGCGGGGCATCCGTCGCATTGAAGCAGATCGATCTGACGGGCTTGGCCGCAGTGAGCTTCATGGCACTTGCGCCGAGCCAGTATCAGGCGAAGGGCGGCAAGATCGAAGTCCATCTCGATTCGCCAACGGGAGCGCTACTCGGTGAGAGTGAAGCGATTACTCCGACCAGCACCCCGGCACCGGTGCGTTTGCATACGGTGCTAAGGCCGACGACCGGAGTACACGATCTGTATTTCGTGTTCACCAATCCGACCGTGAAAGACGGGTTTCTGTTTGCACTGACGACGGCGACGTTCGAGCCCAAGCCCTAGCAGCCAACGTGTAGTCGGCCACCAAAGACCTAGGATGGATTCTGATGATCTTTGATGGCCGGCCGTCCCGGCGTTCCTTTCTGCAGCTGAGCGCATTTTCGCTCGCTGCGTGCGCTCTGCCGCGAGGGCGTGGAGTTGCTCCGACCTCGCCCGATCGACCAGTCCCAACGCTGGCGCAGCTGCAATGGCATCGTGACGAGCTCGCGATGTTTGTTCACTTCGGTGTGAACACATTCACCAATCGCGAGTGGGGCGATGGCACCGAATCACCATCGATCTTCAACCCGGTTTCACTCGACGCGCGACAGTGGGCTCGCACCGCAAACGCTTCCGGCTTTCGCGCGATGATCCTGACGGCGAAGCATCACGATGGCTTCTGCCTGTGGCCAACCAGCACGACGCAGCATTCGGTCGCCGCCAGTCCGTTCCGCGGTGGGCGGGGCGATGTCGTTCGTGAATTCGTCGATGCGTGTCGCGCCGAGGGATTGCGCGCGGGTCTTTATCTGTCGCCGTGGGACCGCAATCACCCCGCTTATGGAGATTCGCCGCGCTACAACGATGTGTACGTCGCCCAGCTGACGGAGCTTCTCACTCGGTACGGGCAGATCGCCGAGGTGTGGTTTGACGGCGCGAATGGCGAGGGGCCGAACGGAAAGCGCCAGGTTTACGACTGGCCACGATTCTTCGGACACGTCAAGCGACTGCAGCCAAATGCGGTGATTTTCTCGGACGCCGGCCCTGACGTGCGCTGGTGTGGCAACGAGAAGGGCACGGCCGGCGATCCGAATTGGGCGATGGTGAATCCTGCCCGCGTTCCGTATCCGGGAGCGGACGGCCCGGGTATAATCGACGCGCTACAGCACGGCGATCGCGACGGCACGGTGTGGCGCCCCGCGGAAGTGGACGTTTCGATCCGGCCGGGCTGGTTCAATCACCCAGCCGAAAACGACAGCGTTCGATCGGTCGACAATCTTGTGGATCTTTACTTCACGTCTGTCGGACGGAATGGCAAGCTGCTGTTGAACGTTCCCCCGACCGCTGATGGGGTGCTGCACCCGACAGACGTCGCGCGGCTCGGCGGAATGCGCAGCGCGCTCGATCAGTTGCTCGCGAACGATCTTTCGCCTGCAGCGACGCGTGAGTGGCGCGTGACTGGAGCGCGAACCGCCGAGTTAAGCGTTGATCTTGGACGCGAATCGCCGATCAGTGTTATCCGTCTCGAGGAGGGCATCGCGCGTGGCCAGGTAGTTGGATCCTACCGCGTCGATGGCGCGGGCGACGATGGTGTTTGGCGTGAGCTGAGTCGCGGAACGACCATCGGTCACAGCAAGCTCGATCGAACGCAGGGGAGCGCGCGCCGGCTGCGGGTCACCATCGACGATGCCGTGACATCGCCAGAGTCGGTAACCGTGAGAGTGTACTGAGTTACGAGACGCGGCTTACCAGGAGCGCGGTCAGGTACATCCCGAGGCCGAACACGAAGTGAGTCGCGAGACTCTTGAGCCTCGCCTTCGTTGGATTCGCGGTGCTGGCTGATGCGATACCAAGGCCGAGCGAAGGCTGCAGGATAAAAAACGGGAAGACGACTGTGGCGACGCCATAGATAAGAGCCGGTGTCAGCGTTGGTCGTGCAACCCAATCGCGCGATATGATCGCCACGAATACAATCGCCAGGCTTACGCCGATGGTGTAGTGAGTGATCCAGCCGAGCTGACGCTCGAAACTCTTTGGCGCAGCATTGCCGACGCTCGCGTGTCGGAAAGTGCCGTCTGGCATGTGCAGAACCCAACGTCCCAGGAAGCCGTAGTTGAGTGAAGGAATTCCAAACACTCGCTTCAGGAACAGGTTCCATAGATCCATCAGCAACGTTGCGCCGATGCCGATCGCGATTCCGTCAATCAGGTAGCGCATTCGGTATTTCGCGCTACAACAACTTCCGGCAGTACGCGAAGAATCCAACGTAGGCGAGGATGGACATCAAGAGAGCTTCACGCGCCGCTCGTCCGGAGCTCGTAACTGAGCTCGAATGGATGCTCCATGCCGTGTCCGACCGACGTCCGTCCTTCGCCCTCGAGACCGCGCAGATCGCCGGTCGCGGATCCGGGGACGACTGTGTAGGACTCTTTCGCTTGTCCGTCCTCGAATTCACCAATTCTCTGTAATACGAAGGTGCCGCTCTTGTTGCCGATGCGGCCGACGATCCGCTCGATGCCGACAAACGACGCGGATCCATCGCTGCGATACATCATTATGTACTCCACATGTCCCTCGCCCTCGATGTCGCCGGTGAAGGTCTTGGCGACACTCGCTCGCGTGAGCTTTGGCTGGTCCGCGCCTTCGCTGTATGGCTTCTCATCCCAGCTCTTGATCGCGAAACGCGCTTTGGCGGTCTTTTTCATTTTCCCTCGTCGGGTCTCCCTCCAAATGAGATCACGTAACCGTCGGGATCTTCAACGTAGAAGTCCTTGGTGCCCCATTCGGTGGGCTCTATTGGTCGTAGAATCTTCGCGCCGTTCGCCATGCACCGATCATAAAAGGCCTCGATGCCGTCGACACCAGCTGCCGCATCGAGGTGCTCGTTCTCGCGGCGCCAGCTTCGATCACCGACGTTCTTCGGTGATTCCTTTAGATGGAGCTCGAGTCCGTCGAGCTTGCCAATCGCGTAGAAGCCCTCCCATGGCTCGCCGAACCTGAAACCGAGCTTCTCGTAATACTCGATTGAACGCGCGAGATCATCAACCAGAAACTGCGGTGCGAACGCGGTCAGCTTCGGCGCTTTTACGTCTGCTCGCGTAGCCATCGCTCGATTACCTCCACAGTGTGAGCTTGCTCGTCCGGCGTCAATGCGTGGCCTTTATCGATGCGATGCCACTTCGCGAGACAGCCGCGACAACATGTTGCTGTCGCATGCTGGGCGACGAACACCGGATGCCCTTTCCACGGCGTCTGCTTGCCATCGTTCTTCGGCTCTGCGGGCGCCAGTCTCTGCTCGATGAAATTGTGCGCATGTCCGAGAACCGTCGGCAAGCCCTTGTCCTCCAGATATGCTTTCTCTTTCGCGCCCAGTCGGAAGCCTTGTCGAAACGAGGAGCGCGTCAGGGCAGAGAAGAGTTCGTCAACGTCCCGCACGTAGCACTCGTCGGGTCATGAAGACGATTGGAATCGTAACGAATGGTATATGCGCGAAAATCTGGACCCACCACCGAAACCCAATGCGCGGAAAGTGGCCGGTTGCGAGTGGAATGACCGCGAGCGACATCACCAACCAGATAATCGGACCGTAGACTAGAGCAACGCCGAGTGCACCGGTGGGCGTCGCGATGGAGCAGCGGATCGCGGGCGACGAAAGGGCGGCCGCGACAAATATTGCCGACCAGGTAAAGGCGACAGCGAGGTGAAGCGCGATGCCGACTGCGATCGGCGTATTACCGCCGTCGATCGCAGTCGGGCCGAGAACGGTGGACGCGACGCCTTGCCAGAGATGAGCGAACGTGCCGTGATAGGCGAAGACTGTCAGCGCCGTTGCGCAGAGAAAATCCCAGGCAGCGGTGACGAGCCAGACCGGAGTCACCGCGCGGAGAAACGACGGGCGGTCGTTCGCCGTAGCAGGCACCGTCACGAGACCTCGCGGCGCGGCTTCGTTCGTACTGTCCGGAATCAACTTGATCGAATTGTCATCTGATTGATCAAGCTAACACTGCCTGACCGACGCCTCTACTTCGCCGAGGGTTTGAGCTTCTCGACGATGTCGCGAGCGGTCCGGTTTGTCGGATCCAGTTCCAGGGTCCGCTGTGCTGCTCGTAACGCAACATCCGGCCGTTTGGTTAGATCGGCAACGTAAGCCACTACAACGTTGGCATCGATGCTGTTGGTATATGCCTGCGCACCGGCTTCAGCAACCGCATACGCGGCCTCCAGTTCTTTCTGGATGTAAAGCTGCTCGGCGGCCTGCGGAATCATCAGCTCGAGATTCAAATAGCGATTCGCGACGTCTTCGCGGAATGCCGCGAGCGTATCCCGAACGGCTTTCACTCCACCTGTCTTCGCCGTCTGGAGCAATAGATCCTGCAACGAAGGACGCGGAGTGTAATCGAGCGCAGCCTCGAGTACCGGATCGATTCCGCGCGCGTAATCTGCGAAGGTCAGCGGCGCTGCGATGTCGACGCCGGTCCACGGCCGCTTGCTCTGTCCAGCGAGTTGATTCCAGTAGATCGACGTCTGGACGCTAATGCCGCTATTCGGCATACGCGAGCGATAACCGTCGCCGTATGAATTCGGTTTTGAGCTCGCGGGCTCGCCGAGGAAAACCGCTTTCGTCAGTCGCCTGAGGTCGACGAGGATTCCTTCGGTCGCAGAGAAGCTCCCGCGCGCGCTGAGGACGAAGAGGCGGGTGTCGTCATCCTCTGCTTTGATCAGCTCACTGATATAGCCGGAGCGCAGATCCATGTTGCCGCCGTAATTGAGCCGAAGATCGATAATTATCGCTCGCGGATTGGTCGCCTGTGCCTGCTTACGGATGCGCTCACCGAATTGGCCCAACGATTCGTCTTTGACAGCTGCAACCATATTGAGCTGGGTGTAGAGCGCCTTTCGATTGGAAAGATCGATCATGCGGTGATAATCGAGTGGCGCCTGCAACCACGTGGGCTGCGCACCTGTGCGCGCGTCGACCCAGCCGTCCGGCGTGAAGAAGGACGCGTCGGTGTCGGGCGGCCAGAGCGGCGCGATTTCCCCAGCGGGAACTGTGACTGTTGAGCGCCGACCATCCTTCACCAGCGTGAAGGTCGCCGCCTTCGAAGTCGGCGAGAGCTTCAGCGCCTGAAGAATGTCGGGCATGTTGATGAAGATCGGCGCCATCAGCTTCGTCCCCATCTCATTGTCCTTGGAGACGATCTCGCTCACTCGCTTGATCGCTTCTTCGACCGGCACGCCGCCGACGGCTTCGATCCGCGAGCCGACGAGCGAGGCGTATTGTGGCGCCGCTGCGCGCACGTATAACCCATCCTCAAAGAGGTAGAGCCTGAGCGGCAGCGATGGAAATCCAAACTTCGGATCCTTGCGCGGATCGACTCTGGTGTGGCCATCGCCGACCATCGCCGCGATTCGCATCATGCCGACGATTATCTCGTTGCGCTGCAGCGTCGGAATTCGCGCGTTGAGATCCGATACTGCGGCGGCAAACTGCTCCGCGCTCACAGTGTGATACAAGTTCTTGTGGCGGCGCTGCATCTCGGCCGCCATGAACTTGAGATCCGCTCTCCATTCTTCTGCGGTCAGATTGTAGACGGGACCGGTTTGCGTTGCAGGTGCGGCTTGGGCCCGCGCGATTATCGGAGCGAGCCAAATCGCAAGCGCAGCGATGGCGATCGAGATGATGCGCAGGCGCGAAAAAGCACTGCTCGTGCGTGAGGTATCGAACACTTGAAGGAGGCTCAATGATTGGTGAGTCGCGAGGCGACGGTTCAACTGAGACAGCGCGGAATACCAAAACGTTTAGATCGACGCCCTCGGTGATTTCACTGATGCGCGCACCGCTTTCCCTGGCGCGACACCGTCGACTGGTTTGCCATTCGTGACGACTGACACACCGTTTACGATGACGTGCTCGATCCCGATCGGCGGCAGCGACGGCTCGCGATACGTCGCGCGATCGATCACACGCTTCGCATCGAAAATGGTGATATCCGCGTCGGCTCCAACCTGCAGGCGTCCCTTCTGCCGCATCGCCGGCACGCGCGGCTCGAGCAGCTGCGCCGGCCTGATGGTCATCTTGCCGATGGCTTCCATCAACGAGAGGGAGCCGGCTTCGCGCACGTACCGACCCAGCACCCGCGAGTAAGTGCCGCAGGTTCGAGGATGGCCTGTACCATTCTGCCAATATCCATCGCTGGCAATCATCGTCAGCGGATTGGTGATCGCCGCGCTAACCATTTCTTCGGTGTTGTCATGCACCACGATTGGCCCACCGATTTCCGTATAGCGCGTAAAGCTTTCACGATTCATTCGCTCGCCTGTCCGCGGCCATTCGATCTTGCCGAGCTGGTCGTCGGGCGCAGAGCCATACACGCTCTGAATGGTCGCCGACTGAATCTCCGTCATTCCGGCTGTATACGGATAAGCCTCGACAGTCACCTCGTTGCCAAGCGCTTGCGCGTTGCGGATCATCTCCAGCATCACCGGCGTATCGGCGAGGCTCGAGCTGTTCACGTGCACCACGTGCAGCGGCGCCTGAGTCTCGATTGCCAATGACAGCGCTTCCTTGAGACCGTCGATGCCGGGAGTGATGTGAACGTGAACCGGCGTCTTCGTTCTGGCAGCAATCCGAAACACCGCCAGCAATTCCTCTCGCGTCGCCGCCGGTGTGTACGGAATTCCAGCGCCGATATCGACGCCGCCCTCACTGAGTCCCCTCTCGATTCGCTGCGCGATCTCGGCGATGTGCGCCGGAGTCGGCGCGCGATAGGCTCCGTCCCCCACCGGCATGAACGTCCCGCGATCGTTCATAACCGCCATTCGGACTTTGATGTGGCCGATGCTGACGCCGTAGTTGATAATCTGACCGGCACTGCGCTCCCGATACCACGCGTCGACATCCGCAGTGCCGAGCTCAAGCTCCAACGTAGTCGTCACACCGTCCACCGACCGAAACCGGTACGTCTCGGCCGTCACTCCGTGATCGTGCAGATCGATGAATCCTGGTACGACGACAAGACCAGTCGCATCGATCACATCGCGACCGCGGACAGTCTCGGTCGTGATGGTCTCAACTCTTCCGTCGACTATTCCGATATTGCGCAGGTCGTCAAGACCGGACGCTGCATCGATTACGCGTCCCCCGCGAATTACCCGATCGTAAGTGGTCAAACCGCAGGCGTCCGGAATCTCAGGCAGACGGGACTTGGTAGTGCGAGCTGGTGATGCGTGGACGTCAGTCGGCTGCTTTTCTCATCGCGACCGAAAACGACAATCGAATTCGATTTTTGATTCGCCACCAGCAACCAACGCCCACTCGGATCCAGAGTGAAGTTGCGCGGCCAGTCGCCTTCAGTGGAGACAGTCTGTTCGAGCGATAACGCGCCACTGTTCGAAATCGACAACGCAGCGATGCTGTTGTGACCACGGTTCGACACATAGACGGTGCGGCCGGATGGCGCGACGTGAATATCCGCCGGGTAGTTCTCGCCCTTCCAACCGCTGGGCAGCGTCGACTGGGTATCGAGTGCAGTCAGCGCTCCCCGCTCAGCGTCAAAGCGTAACGCGGTCACGGTTGAATCGAGCTCGCACGAGACGAACACCATCGGCGCGGATGGGTGAAACGCGATATGACGCGGGCCCGCGCGCGGCCGCATCACCGCATCGCCGGCCTCGACATGTCGCAGCGTTTGTCCGTCGAGTCGGTAGACGAAAAGGCGATCCGCGCCGAGGTCAGCGGCCAACGCGAAGCGGTTTGATGGATCGGCAATGATGCAGTGCGCGTGTGGCTCGCCCTGTCGATCTGCAACTGGCCCATGACCGGTGTGTTTGATTACCGAAGTCGCCGGCGCTATCGCGCCACCGGACTGAACCGGCAGCAGCGCTACGCTCCCGCCATCGTAGTTGGCGACCAGCACCGCGCGACCCGCCCCGTCCACACTGACATAGCAAGGCCCTGTGCCCCCCGACGATTGCGCGCCGATCCTGGTGAGGGCGCCCGTGCCCGCAGCAATGCTGAATGCAGTGACACCGCCGCTCGCCTCTCCGTTGAATTTGTCCGTCTCGTTGACCGCGTAGAGCGCAGTGCCCTTCGGATGAATGGCCAGAAACGACGGGTTCGGTCCGGCGTCAACTGAGCCGAGCATTCGTAATTCACCCGAGCGTGAATCGAAGCGAACGAGATAAATGCCTTTTGATTTGCCATCGTCGGTGTAGGTACCGACGTAGAGAAGCTCATCGCCCACCGGCGACTCCTTGCGCAATGAAAGGCGTTTCGAGCCGCGCGCGAGCTCGATAAAACCAAAGGCTGACGCGGCGAGAAACTCCCGTCTCGATGTCCTGCGAGTGTTTGACATGACGCAAGAAAGTGGCAGCGAACCCATGGAACCGCCACTTTTTGCGGGGAGTATGTCAATAATTTCTTGACTACGCCGGCTCAATCCGACTCGCAAGACCTGCGGCGAGTCATCGGACTCACTGGTGGTATCGCGCTCATCGTCGGCATCACTATCGGCAGCGGGATCTTCCGCACCCCGCCGACGATCGCGCGGCTCGTCCCAAATCCGCTCGTGATCATGGGACTGTGGACAGCATTCGGACTGATCAGCATTTGCGGAGCGCTAGCGGTCGCCGAGCTGAGCACGTTGCTGCCCAGGGCGGGTGGCGTTTATGTCTTTCTGCGTGAGGCGTACGGAGACGCCGCTGCATTCGTGTTCGGCTGGTTGTACGTTCTGGTCACCACTCCTGCCGCGGTCGCCTCGCTCGCCACCGTCTTCGCCGAATTCCTGCTCAACCTACGCGGCGTTTCTCCTACCACATTCTATGTACAGCTGATCGCCATCGCGGCGATCGTCGTTCTCACCGTCGCCAACGTACTCGGGGCACGGGTTGGCACCGGAGTGAGTGAGCTGACGACGCTGGTGAAGGTGGTCGCGCTCGCTGCGATCATACTCGGCGCATTTCTGCTGGGCGATGGGCAGCTGTCCCACTTCACGGAGGGCGGGATAGTGCATGGTAGCGGACTGGCGCGCGCCGTCGCGGCAGTGATCTGGACCTACGACGGCTGGATCGCCGTCAGCATGATCGCCGGAGAAGTCGTCGCGCCCGAGCGGCTGATGAAGCGCATCATCATCGTCGGCATGCTGATGATCGTCACGCTCTATTTCGGCGCCAACCTCGCCTATCTGTACATGATGCCGGTGACAACGATGGCACAGCAGAAGGAAGCAATCGCGCGGACCGTGATAACGGCGATTGCCGGACGCGGTGCGGGCGTGGCGATCATGCTCGCGATCATGACCAGCATCTTCGGCGCTCTCAACGGCAACTTGCTGGCGAAGCCGAGGGTCGCCTACGCAATGGCGCGCGACGGTTTGATTTTTCCATTCCTCGGTAAAAGCAATCCCCGTCGGTCGACGCCCTGGGCGGCGGTCGTGATCATCGGCGCCGTCGCGATTGTAATGGTGCTGGTACTCAAGGATTTCGATACGCTCACTACATATTTCGTGGTAGTGGAGTGGGCAGCTTTGATCTTTGCGGTGGGAGCAGTGTTCGTCCTGAGACGGAAGATGCCGCAAGCGCCGAGGCCGTTTCGCACGCCGGGTTATCCGGTGGTGCCGCTGTTGTTTATCGCCGGCACGGTGATCGGTTTGACGGCGATCGTGTGGGGACAGATCAACGTCGGCAACTTTTCTCCGATCTATGGTCTGGGCATTGCTGCGGCAGGATTCCCGATTTATCACCTTTGGCAGCGAATGAAGAGGGGCACATGAGACATCCCGTTGTGACGGACAAGGCGCCGAAGCCGATTGGCCCGTACTCCCAGGCCGTGACCGATGGCGAGCTCATTTTCGTGTCGGGGCAGGGTGCGACCAATCCGCAGACCGGGAAGAAAGAGCTTGGCGATGTGCGAGCCGAGACCAAGCGCACCTTCGAGAATCTGCGCGCGATCCTGCAGGCGGCCGGCTCATCGATGGATCACGTGATGAAGTGCAACGTCTATCTGCGCGACATCAACGACTTCTCGGCGATGAACGAGGTGTACCAGACATTCTTCACGCCGCCGTTTCCAGCGCGGACGACGATTCAGGCGGGTGCGTTGCCAGGTGGGATCGCCGTCGAGATCGAGTGCATCGCCAAGAAGATTCCATAATGGACGCGCTCGAACTCGACACCCCCGCGCTCTACGTCGATCTCGACGCCATGGAGCGGAACATCGTCGGCATGCAGCAGCAATGTCGGCAGTGGGGAGTCGAGCTGCGGCCACACGTTAAGACCCACAAGATCCCCGAGATCGCGCAGATGCAGCTCGATGCCGGTGCGATCGGAATCACCGTCGCGAAAATCGGCGAAGCAGAAGTACTCCCCGGCGACGATGTGCTCATTGCGTACCCGCTCGTGAAAGCGAAGCTACCACGCCTGAAGGAGCTGACGAAGACGCGGCACGTGAAAGTTGCTGTCGATTCGGTCGAAGTTGCCCGCGGTCTCGAGGGAATCGACACACTGGTGGAGATCGATGTCGGTGTTGGCCGCACCGGTGCGCAGACGCCGGAGCAGGCAGTGGAGATCGCCAAAGCGTGCTCGGATTTCCAGGGAATCTTCTATTGGCCTTCGTGGCTCGACGAGTCCGGATTCCGCTCGGCGTGCAGGAAAATCGAGGCAGTTCTAAACGCACTTGAAAAGTACGGCTTCGATGCAAGGATCGTCTCCGGTGGCTCGACGCCCGGCGCCGCAAAAACTCCGCTGGTTCCACAGACCACGGAGATCCGCCCCGGCACCTACGTCTTCTACGACGCCAGCAGTCTCGAGGCGAAGATTTGCACCGAGGACGATTGCGCTCTGCGCGTGCTCACGACCGTCGTGAGTACTTCAGTTCCGGGTCAGTGCGTGATCGACGCCGGATCCAAAACGTTGTCGAGCGATCAGACAGTCGGGCCCGGAACCTACGGACACTTCATCGACCGCGACTGGACTCCGCGCAAGCTCAACGAGGAGCACGGATATGTAGAGATCCGCGAGCCGGCACGGATTGGCGAGAAGGTTTGGCTCGTGCCCAGTCATGTTTGTCCGACTGTGAATCTCCACGACGAGGTTTGGTACGGGCGAGGCGGAAAGGTGGACGGCAGTTGGCGTGTCACCGCGCGCGGGAGAGTACGCTAGTTCCGCGCGACTGCGATACGCATGTAAAACCCGCGATCGACTTTTGCCTGGCCCTGTGCAAAGCGTTTGTTCCAGTCGATCATCCCTGAATCTTCGCGCACGATGAAACCGGCCGAACGAAGGTCGGCCGCCATTTCATCCTGAGTCCAGGCACTGACCTGCGGCTCGCCGATCAAACTGAAAATCAATCGGGCGACAAAGCCGCGGAGAAGGGTGTGATAGTTGACGATTATAGTCGAGCCGGGTGCGCTGAGCTCGGCGATCTTCGTCAGCGTCGCACGCACCACGTCGTGGGTGAGGTACATCACGACCCCTTCCCAGATCCAGCATGTTGGCACGGCACGATCGTGCCCGGCGCGCTCGAGCACTGCATCGAGTGACTCTCGCGCAAAGTCTATCGGGACGAACTTGATGGCACCGATAGCAGGTGGCAATTCACGGGCGTGCGCGCGTTTCTCACCTTGCGTCGCGGGATGATCGACTTCGAACACTTTCACGCCTTTAAGTTCGGGCATTCGCCACGCGCGTCCGTCGTAGCCAGCGCCGAGTATGACGAGCTGATTTGCGCCACTCGCCATGGCGTCGCGGACCGCAGCGTCGATTGCGGAAGTGCGAAGCGCCATCATGTCAGCCATGACGCGCGCGGCCTCGAGCCGCATGGTGCGATGCCCTGCTCGTGCCGCACGCTCCATCCTGGCGAGGCTGCGTTTTCGTTTGTCGCTCAGAAAAACGCGCGCCGTCGGGTCGCGGAAATCGGCGACGTGCGACAAGCCCACGTCTGCCATCGCGCGACCGTGCGCAACGAAATGAGCGGTCCGGCTCGGGCGCCCAGCTCTCATGTTTTGGGAAAATCTACGAGCGTTCGACCGATTGCGAGCGTTCCGCTTTCGTGTAGGTCGTGGCTTCGCCCATGCCAAGAGTCTGACGCTCCATGCGATCGAGCAGCTCCTGTACCGTTACGGGGTGCGCCGCCTCGTACCGCTGGGCGAGAAACATGGTGCCCGCTGCAGTGATCCCGCCGAACGCTGCCGAGAATATCAGGTCGTCGAACACCAGACGCCACGGGACCATCGATCCGTCGGAAATGAGGTTCATGGTCTGGAGGAACGCCGGCACGAACAGCCCGGCGAGGATCGCTCCTCCGATTCCAAACCGGACCCAGCTGATGTCGCGGAGCCGTCTCCCGCGATAGGCGAGGCTGATGAAGCCGAAGAATGCCGTGCCGGCGATCGCACCGATGAACGCGATTCTGAGGCCCATACCGAGTCCGTCGAGTATGGCGTACCCAAAAGGAACATCGTCGATGAACCGCATCGCCGTCGCTATCGCAGATCCAATCGCGCCCCACCCAACAGCCCAAACTATCGCGTTTCTAAACGCGGCACGCAGACGCGCGAATCCTTTCTCGTCCGACATCATGATCTCCGCGAATTACGGCGAACGCATTCTACTTTGTGTCATAAAGTAGATTAAGACGCGCGCCTTTTCAAGCGGATGTGCAGGATCTGTCGGCTAGACGGACAGGTACGCTTTAGAACGCGAAACCCACACCGGCGGTGTATTCGGCAGCGTTATCGTGGTAGCTACCATCACCGCCAGCTTGCCACGCACGCAGCCGCATCTCGCCGCGCAGAATTAGCGCATTCGAGAGGGGGATTCGCAGACCGGCAGAGCCTGATACCGTTCCTCCGGTCGCCGGACGACCAGCCGCGTTACTGAAGTAGTGAAGCCACCCGCCACCTATACCTATGTACGGTCTGACTGCGCTCGCAGGCAACTGAGCCTGTAGCTGCCCCTCCGCGACACCGAGATTTGTGTTGGTCGAGCTGAACTGCTCATCGAGCGATGCGTAAGAAACGCTCAGATCGCCAAGCAGCCATCTACCCGCGATTGGAGCAGAGTAGCGGAATGCGCCGAGCGGTGCCGTGCCGGTGCCACTTGCGTCGAACTGGCTGGCGCCGACTGCGAGAGAGAACTCACGGATCGGAGTTTGGCCATGCGCTGCAGCAGTGAGTCCCATCAACAAGGTGCACGAGGTCAACAGCACGGCACGGTTCATTTTCGCTCCTGGTACCAGGTCTACTATGCTCGACGCAGCAAATCGTCGTCGCGCCTCATGCAACATACTGAGGTCCTGAGTAGCTCGGGGCCGACATCAAAAAGCCGCTCGACGAAGCGATTTCTCGCGAATGGCTGCCTCAGCTGATCGCTTTCTTTAACAGCGTACCGATTTTCGCCTCGGCTTCGGGCGTTAATTCCTTGATCGCGAAGGCGACCGGCCAAACTTCCCCTTCGTCGAGGTTCGACTTGTCGCTGAAGCCCAACGTCGCGTATCTGGTCTTGAATTTCTGTCCGCTCTGGAAGAAACAAAGAACCCTGTCATCCTTCGAGTACGCCGGCATCCCGTACCACAGCCGTGGCGTCAGCATCGGCGCAGTCGCTTTCACAATTCCGTGAATCCGATTTGCCATCGCGCGATCCGATGCCGCCATCTCGGCGATCTTCGCTAGCACCTCGCTTTCGGGATTCACGTCCGCGCCGGAGCCGCGACGCGCGGCCGCTTTCATCTCCTTTACGCGGTCCTTCATCGCCGATTTTTCTTCCGCCGTAAAGCCCTCGAGTTTCTTCGAAGTGGCCGACGATTTGGCGGCCGATTTCTTCGGGCTCATAGGCGTCTCACTTGCCGGAAGTGTTCAACGTGACGGCCGAGCGAACGAGAGCCTTGAATGCGTCTTCATTGATCTGATCGCCCTCGCGGAAATCGATCGCGCGGCGGGTGCCGCCGCCGAGGCTGGAGTTGAAGAGTCCCGACGGATCCGGGAGCGTGGCACCTTTGGCGAAGGTTGTCTTGACGGCGTTCTTGTAGCTCTCGCCGGTGCAGATCAGACCATCGTGCGACCAGACCGGATTCTCCCACTTCCATTCTTCGACGACGTCGGGATCTGCCTGTTTGATCAACGTGCGAATCTGGGTGAGCATCTTCGCTCGCCAGTCTCCCAGCTCTTTGATCCTGCCGTCGATCATCCGCGACGCAGACTCGTTGGTCGCCGCGCTTTTTTTCGCAGTCGTTTTTGACTGCGAGGTTTTCTTGGTGACCGCTTTACGCATTACTGGACTCCAACAAATGATGGATTCTACTCACCCGCTGATTGTACTCGCATCGACGTTAACTGCGCCATGTCTGGCGCGACGCCTGTTGACGTACGGCAATGCGAACATGTAGAGGCCGGTGAAAAGCAGCAGGAACAGCGGTACCAGTGGCGAATAGGTGATCAATGCCGCCGGCTGCTTTCCGTGGCCGACGCCCAACGCGATGAAGTTGGCAATGACGGTCAGCGTAAACGCGATCGAGAGCCATCGGTGCGTTTGCCGAATCCATTTGCTCCAGTTCAACCGGACCTCCTTTGGAAGGGAGTGTGTCGGGTAGGCAATGCGCTACCACTTCGGAGCTGCGAGGCCGAATTCCTGCGCGTACTCTTTGTTCAGCCGTTGCCACCCGGGGAACTGCATCGCATCGGGGCCGACGATCCGTCCGATTGGTTCTCCGCTGAGCAGGTGATCCAGCACGTCGAGAGCGATGTGCCAGCCTGCGGCGCCCATCGAGATGAAGCGGCGATCGATGTTCGTCCACAGCGTGAGGCGCGTGCCGTTGCTGAGCGGTTCGAGTTGCCACCGCATGTCGAAGTCGCCCCAGTTGTACTCGAGGAGCTTTGGAGCATCGGCGCGGGTAATCCTGCTTTCGGTGACATGGGGACCGGGGGCACCAACGGTGGTGAGGTGTACGCTGCTTCCTGCTTTCCCAAGGCTTCCATCGGCGTCGAACGGCGCCCATTCGCGAAGTTGCGCCGGATCGGTCAGCGCCCCCCAGACTTTGTCTGGTGAATGGTGCAGCTCTCTGGTGAGCACCAGCGTCCATTTGTCTCCATCCTTTTGGACTTTGGCACTCGGCGGTCCCGGTGTGTATTGCTCGCGAGTGATCACTTTGTTCTCCTCTTTTTCTTTTTCGTTGGTGTTGACTGTTCCATGCGATCGAGGTGGCGCTCGAGCGCGTCCAGGTGAGTTGACCAGAGCCGACGGAACTGCGCGAGCCACTCATGCAGCTCCCTCAGCCGTTGGGGCTTCAGTCGGTAGAGGCGGCGCTGTGCGTCCACGGTAGAGTCGACGAAGCCGGCATCCCGTAGTACGCGCAGGTGCTTGGACACCGTGGGCTGCGACATGCGGAGCCTGCTCTCGATCTCTCCCACCGATCGCTCCGACGAGAGGAGGAGGCTGAGTATCGCACGTCGATTTGGCTCCGCGATGATTTCAAAGGCAGATTGCACATTGAGAATATACGCCTACAGGTATATACGCGTCAAGCCATATACAAGGTCGACGTATTTTCTCTTGCCCAAGAGACCCTAAGAAGGGAATTCCAGTCCCCATGGCTGCGCAGCCGGATCGGTCGCGTTCACGCTAATGAAAGGCTTCATCACTGGCGTGCCCACCGATCGCGAAATGTGAAAATAAGAAACAAAAAACAAGCAGCGAGAAGAGCGACGGCAATTGAAGTCACGGTAGGAATCTGAAACCATTGTACGGCAGCGACCGGCATTCTCTGAGAGCCATATGGGCAGGTAGTCACGCCCGAGCTGTTGAGTGTGCCGACCGACAGGCAGGCTTCCTCCGTCAAATACTGGTGCAGTCCGGGATACATTACGGCAAGCAGCGCTGCTACCGAGATAAGAAGGTAAAGTCGCGATAGTGTTAAGCGCACCAAGGCTTCAACTCCGTTTTGCAGAGCGCCACAGCGACCGCTGGTAGATGGAATAGCTGCGCACCCATGGCTCCTTCGTCGACGCCCACCTCGCTAGCTCCTGGCGAAGCGATGATGCCGAGGCTCCTGGTCTAACACTAACTGAGATTCGCCAATAGCGATCGCCATCGCCGCCGGCCGCAAACTCCGTCATGAATGGGAACTCTCGTCGCAGTTCTTCGCTGAGTTTGGTGAGCTCGCTGCTCGGCGCGGGACCAGTCTCGAGCCGCAACACGAGATCCTTATGATACTTCGACGCGAATTCTCGCTTTACCATTTCAACGAATGCGCCTGCGTAGGTGCGGGCCATACTACATCAATCGTTTGCTTTTCCGCGTCCAGCGCGGTCGCTTTCCAGGTGCCGTCTGATTGTCGATCGAATCGAAACATCTCACTAGTGATCTCATAAGACTCAATAAAGAGCGTCGCATCCTCTAGGCCCGGTTCTGGCGCCGCGCCTTAGCTGCGAACGCCGTACCAGTCATCGTGCGACGGAGATGCTGACCCGGCGACAGCGGTTTACTTATCATCGGGGATCTGTGTCGACGCCATCCATAACTAGAAACTAAGTTAAGCGGTATCCCGTAGTGACCGTCTCTGGCTTTAGGAGATTCGGTGGAGAAGGTCACGATCGCGACGTCGTCTGGTTTCCTCTGGCTCGGCCTCGTTTCGCATTTCGGCAGCGCGCTGATCGCCCTCGTCGCGGGCACGATCGCTCTGCTCGTCGCCAAGGGCGGCAAGCTACACAAGAAAAGTGGAATGGTGTTCACAATCGCGATGGGTGCCGCCGGTGCGCTCGCCGTTCCGATCGCTGCCTACGAAGGGAACATCGGCAGCGTCGTCGCCGGGATTCTGGTGATCTATTTCGTCTACACCGCGATGACTGCCGTCAAGCCAATGCCAGGCAGCGGCGGCATTGTCGATGTCACGCTGATGACATTCGCGTTCGCCATCGCAGCAGTCAGCTACTGGTACGGACTCGTCGCGTGGAGTAGACCGGGACACGCGCTCAACGGAGTTCCGGCAGCGATGCGGCTGTTCCTCGCGACCATCTGCCTGCTCGCGGCGATCGGTGACCTGAGAACGATTCGCGAAGGCGGCCTTCGCGGCCCGCGCCGCCTCGCTCGGCATCTATGGCGGATGTGTTTCGCGCTGTTCATCGCGACCGGCTCGTTCTTCATCGGCCAGATGAAGTTCATTCCGGCGCCAGTCCGAATCATGCCGGTGCTGATTGTGCTGGGAGTGGGGCCGCTCTTCTTTCTACTCTATTGGATGTGGCGCGTGCGACTGCGTCGTCGGCTGGCAGGATTGATCATCGCGGCGCCGTAGACCACGACGAGAGCTGACACCGCGAACGAGAACCGAAACTCGTTCAACGTGAGTGCGTCTGAAAGGTGAACGTCTCCGCAGAGAAATCGACATGCCAAGGTGGCTGAAGCTGTCGCAGCTGTATGAATTCATTGTGTTCGGGGTTTTCGGGTTTCTACCGCTGCTGCTCGTGGCGTGGAAGAACGCGCGAGCGCTACCGGTCGGCCTGCTCGCCTTTCTTTCGCTGGTGACCGTCACGTTTGGCTTCGTCGTCTTCGTGATGAGCAAGCCCGGTAACCGTGCCATCCCCCTTCTTGCGGGCGTTGTCTTATTGGTGCTGACTGTTTTCGCTTTTCGAATCGCAGCGCACGACTTAGGCTCGAGAATCGGCTGGTCCGTCGTGAGTCTCGTGGCCTGGATGATGGCGATCAATTTCGGCGGAAACCTCATCGACAATATCAAGAGAGACGCAGGGTTCGCCAAATCCCGGGTCGAGCGCATCGCGGAGGAGGCGGAAATCGCGCGGAAACGCGCCGAGCTGGAAGCCGATCCAACGAAGCGACGCGCTGTGGTTGCGGCGCAATTGGCAAAGTATGTAGAGAGCTGGAAGCCTTTCCTGAATCATGCGCGCTACATCACGTGCGGAGATCCAGCAACCGATCCGGAGCAAGTCACGGTCTGGGCCATTCTCACCCTCACGGAGCATCAGCGTTTCGACGTCTTCAACCACGAGCTAAAGAAACTTTTTGCCGATTTGAACTACTCGCTCCGCAAGGAGGGGTACCCGTGGGCGGTCGCTGCGGGCGCAGTCGATGCGCGCGACGTCGCCGCTGCAGGAGGCGACGCGAGGTTTTTCGGCGCCGACGGTTCCAGTGTCAGTCCGCAATGGCCGGCCACAACGACGCAAGCCAAGCTTGCCGAGCCGCTCGTGCCTCCGCTGCAACCGCCCGAGCGGCGGACCAGTCTCTGACTATTCCGGCCGTTCCATCGTAACGGATGTAGGGTGGCGACTGCGCCGTCGGCTGACTGGGTCGCGACTGCAAATCCGCACTAGACGGGAGCCTCCTCCCACTCGACTCGATCGCCGAGACTGATGATCCCGCCCGCAATTACTTGCGCGAACACACCGCCGCGCCACTCAGGCCGCATTGCCGCGCGAAGTCCTGGAATCGCTTCGTCCATGCGCTCACAAGGAGTCACCTCGCCACCAACCGCGAGTCGCGTATCACCAATGACCAAGGTTCGGCCGCGTGTGTGCGCGAGCCTGATCCCGCTGACAAGGATATTCGCTCGCCGCGAAGAAGGATCTCCTTCGACACCGAGCTCCTCCATGCATGCGTTCCACGACTCGGACTCGAGCAGCGTGACCTGTCGCCGCCGACTGCGATCAACGCTACCCGCAACGCCCTGGCCCTCGACCAGGGTCGCCTGAGCCACACTGTCCATCGGCCCGCGATGCGCGCGCTTGAGCCAGATTGCTTCTACTTTCCCAGGAATTGTCGACAGCCTCGGCTAGAAAATAAAAAAGCCCGCGCTCTTTGGAGCGCGGGCTAATCTCGCCACTTCAGAATACTAATCAACAGGGGACTTGTAGCAAGACCGGGTGCTACCGTTATAGTCGGCGGCTCATTCCGAATCGAGTGCACTGATGACCGAACATGAGGTAGTGATTGCCGGCGGGGGTCCGACAGGACTGATGCTGGCCGCCGAGCTGAAGCTGGCGGGAGTCGACGCCGCCATCGTCGAACGCCGAGTGAATCAAGAGCTCGCGGGCTCGCGCGCGGGCGGGCTCCACTCGCGCACGATCGAAGTCTTCGACATGCGGGGAATCGCCGAGCGCTTCCTCTCTCAGGGTCAAACGGCGCAGATCGTCGGCTTCGGCATGAATCGAATCGATATGAGTGACTTTCCGAGCCGGCACCCATATGGTCTCGCGCTCTTTCAAAACCGTATCGAGCGCATTCTCGCCGATTGGGTCGAAGAGCTCGGCGTTTTGATCTATCGCGGGCGCCATGTCACCGGCTTCACCCAGGACGACACCGGAGTTAACGTCGCCATCTCAGACGGCAACTCGTTGCGCGCGCACTATCTCGTCGGCTGCGACGGCGGTCGAAGTGTCGTGCGCAAGACAGCGGGCATCGACTTCACCGGATCGGACGCGACGACGAGCTGGATCATCGCCGAAGTGGAATGGAGGGAGGAGCCGGCGTGGGGATTCCAGGACAGTCCCACTGGCGGTCATGCGATCGGCAAAGGAGACGCTGGTCACGCCCGCATGGTGCTGAGCGATCGCGAAGTGCAATCCGGCGACCCGACATTGCGCGATCTCAGCGACGCGCTGATCGACGTCTACGGAACCGACTTCGGCGTACACAGCCCAATCTGGCTGTCACGATTCACCGATATGACTCGGCAGGCTGTCGCGTATCGTGATCGACGCGTTCTGCTCGCCGGTGATGCGGCGCACATTCATCCGCCGATCGGCGGGCAGGGGCTCAACATTGGCGTGCAAGACGCGGTGAACCTGGGATGGAAGCTGGCGCAGGCGGTGAAACGGATATCGCCCGACACTCTTCTCGATAGCTATCACGCCGAGCGTCACCCTGTTGCGGCGCGCGTGCTCAAGAGCACGATGGCGCAGACCACTCTACGTCGTTCGGATGATCGCGCCAAAGCGCTCAACGGATACGTCGCCGAGTTTCTCAGCATGGACGAACCGCGCAAGCGAATGGCAGCGGAGATGTCTGGACTCGGTGTTCACTACGATTTCGGCGATGGACATCCTTTGCTCGGTCGACGGATGCCGGACCTCGATCTCATCACCGGCGGCGGATCGCGGCGCGTAGTCACACTGCTGCATGATGCGCGGCCAGTGGTGATCAACTTCGCTGAGCCCGGCAGCGTCGACATTACTGGATGGTCGGATCGCGTTCAGTTGGTCGACGCCAGGTACGACGGTAAGTGGGAGCTCCCGGCAATCGGACCTGTCGCTGCTCCGACAGCAGTATTGATTCGACCGGACGGGTATGTCGCCTGGGTTGGAGATCGCACCCAAGCTGGTCTTGTGGACGCGCTGTCGACCTGGTTCGGAAAATCGCCCTGACCTTATTGAGTTCCAGCGCCCGCAAGTTTCGCAATCCATGCACGGATGCCCTGGTCATCATCCATCGCACCAGGCCAGGGAATGTCCGGCGCGAGACCGCCCAGCGAACTTCGCGGCTGCCTGATGATGGAGACAGGAATGCGATACCAGCCCAGACTCGACGGAAGATTGAATGGGCCGACCGATTCTCCGTAGACCTCGTTCTGCCCCGATGCTTCGCCCACCTGAATCGCTCCCATCCTCTTGAGCGTGTTCATCACCACGACGCACGAGCTGAAGCACCCGGCATCAGTCAACACGAACACTTTCCCTTTGTACGTCGGCGCGGGAACGACTGACGGGATTGGCTTCGGCCGACAGCATTCGTCCTGATACAGGCCATCTTCCTTCGCGGCGGCGATAGTGTCGCCCAGGTCACGCCAATACTTCGCGATATCCGCGAAGTCCGGTCCCTCGGTGGCGTACGCGTCGCCCGCTGCACGCATTTTCGCCGCGGCAGTCTTTGATTGCCGCCAATACTTGCCATAGTCCGCAGGATTCGAGGATTGTGAGGCGAGACGACGACCCTCGACGGCATCGTTGCCCCAGAGGATTGATGCGAATCGAGCGCCCCAGGTGGAATTGCCGCCGCCATTCCCGCGCAGGTCGAACACCACATAAGACGCAGATCTCAGCAAATCCTGTTTGGCGAGAAGCTCAGACTCGGCTGCCTTGAGCGCCGTCTCGTCCTGAAAGTTGCCGAGCTGAATCCAGGCGTGATGATCGGGTGCGAAGGTGAAAGTGATGGGACGCCGCGAAGCTCCGCGTCTCAGGTAAGGTGCGAGCAGTGGCTGCATCGCCACGGTGGAAATGGTCTGCCATTCCAAGGGAACATCAACGGCCTTTCCATACTGACGGAACTGACACTGCCTTGCCGGCGGCGGACCGCCCACACGGTAAGTAGTGAAAGCTCGAAACGCCTGCCGGATACGCTCCGGCTCCTTCGACCAGTCAACGGTTTTCTGATCGACGCGTTGCTCGAGAAATTTTGCCGCCGGCTGCCCATCACAACTGACAAGCTCGGCGCCGTCCGGAGGGTTGGTATTCGGCGCCGGACTATTTGGTGGACGCCGCACTACCCATCGACCGCCTTGCCCGTCGATCAGGAATCCCGGCCAGCGCAATTGAGTGGGGACTACGGTGAAGGTGATGCCGGTGTGCCCGTCTCTGAAACTCGTGACGAGCGACTGCATGATCTCCATCCAGTCGAGAAACGAGGTTGCATTCCGGGATGACTCGGCGGCTACCGCGCACGCTCGATCGACCTGCTTTGCAAACGTCGGCGACAGGGGATCGACCATTCCCGGGTGCACGCCTCGAATGTCAGCGCAGTAAGCCGCGACATCGTTTGCAGCGAGGGCCGCCCACGGCGATGACGTACTGTCCGGAGTCGAAGCGGCGGCGCTAACCGCGAAAAGAAGTAAAGCGGGGAAACTGTGGGCGATCATAATCATCCTCCGTTGTGCTAGTATTCTAGCATATGCTAGAAATATAGCAACAGGCAGAGGAACTGAAACCGTGCCTAACGAGGTCCCCGTTGCGCTAGTCGCCTGATAGGCCGGAAGTGATCGGAGTGGGTCTGAATCCGAAGAATGTCAGGTAGACACCCAGCGAAAATTCCCAGACGGCGATCGGCAGCGTCGCGACCGCTGCGGCAGGGCTTATCGCCTTGATCATCCCGGTCAGAACGCCAAACCACGCCACGACCAGCAGTACTGCTCCAATCAATCCCAGTGTCGGAAGCCACCGCGGTACCAGTCGCGACTGATACAATAGAGATCCCAGCAACACACCGTTCACTGCAGGAATAAAGCTTTGGGCAAAAAAGAACGTGTACTGGTATTGAGCGGCGAGGCCCTGGGCAGCGCCAAGGGCGCTCGCTCCCGCGCCGGACTGATGCAACGACACGATCGACATCAGGCTGACGATGCCAACGTACATCGTCGCTGCCTCGAGGGTGCGTGACGCGACGAAACCCATCGCACGCGCCTGGCCTACTCGCTTGACGACGGGGTACAAAGCGACAGCGGTTCCGATATTTGCGAGTGCCACAATCATCTCCAGCAACACACCGATAATCACCGGCGTGTCCGGAGCCGAGCTCGTGAGGAAGTTCGGACCTCGCACTGATTTGTAGAGTGCGAGTGTCGGGATCGATACGAAGGTGAGCAGGTAAAAGATCCCGCCGGCCAATGAGTATTTGCGCAACGAATTCATATCAAATCCCTTTGTGCATCACGGTTATCCAGAGTGCGGTGATGGAGGGCGGAGAAATTCTATAGCAGGCTGGCCTGTGACGCGCTTCGCCGTTGCGCCCGACACCTGTACGTACTTTGCGTCGGCGATGTGCAGACCGTTCGCGTCGATCGACCACCGTCGAGGCTGGGCCACCTTGATGTGCGTAGACGATGCGCCATTCAGCGTCACGACATGGAAATGCAGTCCGGCGCCCAAAGCCCACACTCGCTTGATGATTACATCGGCATCGCCGAAATCTTTCGGAGCGTTGCCCCAAATGCGCACGGTCGTGGCTTGACCTTTTAACCGTTCGCATTGGGTAGCAATCTGGCTCGAACCAGCGGCGGACGTCGCAGCGAGGAGCAGCGACAAAATTGCGACCAGACCCGGCGCAAGATTCCTGAGTTCAATCGCAAGCCAGGCCGCGCCGACACCGACTAGCACGAGCAAAATATTAATTACTCGAGTCACATGATTCGGTGCATTCTATTGGTAGCGCGTGAGCAACGAATCGACCTCGCGGCTGCCGCTCGGATACTTAACGTCAGGCGCCATCGGCAGACTGCCAGCCTCCACCCGGTGCAGGGAGCCAGCGCCGGACGGCACCGTCCATCCACTCGCCCATCGGCTCGCCGTCCAGAAGATCTGCACCGAATCGCAGCACGTGTCCGTCGGGGTCACTGATCTGGCATTCGCGCGAGCCCCACGGATAGTTCGCTGGTGCATGGCGGAGATGAGCACCGCGAACTTCAAACTCGGCGTAGAGCGCATCGACATCGCTGGCGCTGATCCACAGCCACGTACCCGCATGGCCCTGGTCGCCGGCGCAAAGCAGGACGGCTGTTCGGTCTCGCCGCACGGACGCCATCCCTTCGCTCCGCCATTCGAGCGAGAAACCCAGTTGCCGCAGATAGTATTCGATGCTGGCGTCAAAGTTTGTCACTCGGAGAATCGGGATTGCTCCCCCGGTTGTCGCGCGCGGTGTTGCGAGCTCTGTGTCGGTCGTCTCGATCATTTGGCACCTCTTTGTCGCGGTCTAACGCCTTCGGTCAGCTCCGTGATTCTACCATATGATACCGATCCAACGAACTGATCGCTCCGCCTGCTGGAACTTTCGTCAAGCGGACGCGGAATACCGCCTGCTCTCGTGCATGATGGCCTTCACGAGCTGTAGCGTCATCTCGAAGTCAGCGGCGTCGGGCGGCTCGCGAACTGCGACGGCCGGGTCCGGACGTGAATTCCACGCCCGTTCAATGAGCGCGGACCACTTCGGATCGAGAGCCGTCTTTGCCCACGTCGCGCCCGCGAGCTTCGAACCCGGGTATCCCTCGACGAGGTCATGCAGCATGCGGCAGTAGTTCAAAACGATGAAGCCCTGATAGAAGCGATTCCGATACTGATCCGGCTCAGCAAGTAGCTGCTCGCCCCACGTTCGAATTGTCTCGCCCATCTCCTTACGGAGCGCGTCGACGGATATTGGATCGACGAGTGTTGTCGGATCTGGTCCCGCGAGCTGAACACCGCGCTCGCGGACCACCCACCGCACGACGAGTGTGTTGCAGTGGTCGGACTTCACCAGTGACCGGCTGCCGTGGTCCAGATACCAAAGCGGTTTGGCGCGCTGGCGGTAGTCCCGAAGGATCGCCGCGGGGAAGTACGAACCCTCCAGGTGCTTCGCCCACTCGGGGCCGAGGGCGTAGATGCGTTCGTGCAGCGCCTGGAGCGCGACGACCTTGTGGTCCGATAGCTCATCGCTCATGGCGATGACGAAGTCGACATCGCTGTCGCGATCAAAATCGCCGACCGCGAACGAGCCTTGGAGGTAGGCACCCACGAACGCGTCGCCCAGGGCGGCTTGAACGCCTGTCACCAGTTCGCGGAGGACGGCATTCAGTTCGGGATACGGTGTTGCCACAGCTGTCATTTTGCTTCATTGAGCAGTTCTTCGACCCATGCGCCCGATACGCTGGCGGCAACAGTCCGTCCACGAGAACCTCGATCCGTTGCGCGCGCGCCGTGCGCAATGAGCAGTCGGATAATCTCCGCCTGCTGTTGGCGCGCTTCGGCGCTCCCGCTGCCACCGCGACCAGTCGTCTGAACGGCGAGATGCAACGGCGTCGATCCGCGGCCGTTGGTTTGAAGCGCGTTCGCACCGTGCTCGAGGAGAATGCGCGCGGCCGCAGCGCAGCGTGTGCGAACGGCGCGATGCAGAGGCGTGACACCGTCACCATCGACGGCATTCGGATTCGCTCCGGCTTGCAGCAAGCACTGAACGGTCGCCGCCTGAGCAACCGGATCCCAGCGCGTTGATCCCGGACTCCCGTCGCACGCGTAGTAAAGTGGTTCGGCGCGGCGGCGATTCTTCGCACCCACGGAAGCTCCACGCCCAACGAGATCACGCACCATTCCCGCTTGATACGCTGCGGCGCCAATATGAAGCGCGGAATCGCCCGTGTAGACGTAGTGCGCGATTCTCTTCAGGAAGAACGGCGCGGCTGCGGACCGACTCGCGCCGGTTGCAACTTGTTCTGAAGCCAGGCGAGGAGATGCGTCGAGTAGATGCGAGACGCGCTCAACATCACCATCCGCGATGGCGCGAAAGAGCGCGGGGAATGAGGCCTCAAACGCCATCTTTCTAAGCGCTGAGCTATACGATGGGGCTCACGACTGAACGGCCGTAGGCGATGAATACCATGACGATGCCGAGCACGGCACTCATGATAATGGGCGTCATCTCGCGGTATTTGACGTGGACGCCGATGAACACGACGCTCTCGATCGCCAGGATCGTAGCAGCGAGTACGGTCAGCGACGGATGCCAGTGAAGCGCATCGGGGATAATGAGGCCGATCGCGCAGATCAGCTCGAGGACGCCGAGTGCCGTCCACGCATTGCGCGGCAACGCACCGAAGGAGGGAACGTCCACGCTCACCTTGTCTAACATGAAGACCTTCATCACGCCCGAGGATAAATACAGGAGCGCGCCGAGGATCTGCAGGACCCACAACACCATATTCATCGAGTGCCTCCTCCCGCGCGATTCTCTTGCAGCGCGCTCAGTAACAGTTGCTCGGACGGTACCAATCCTTTTTCTGAGTCACGTTAAGCGGGATTGATAAGTGCGACTGCGAGGAAATATCGGTATCGAGTTCGATCGCGGCGAGTCCGCCCGCAACGATCTCGAATAGACCGTTGAGATTGGGCGATGCGTCTGCGGGGTGCTGAACGAAACCGCCGCTCGATATCAGTGGCGAGATCGGATCATCGAGTGGGAGGTCGAGCAGCGATACTCCTGGGTGGTCAGATCGGACAAGTCTTGCCGCCAGGACGTGACCCTTGAGCGACGGGCCGGCGATGGTGCGATTAAAGTCCTTCCATTCAAGCGAGCCTTTATTTGCGCCGACGGTTATGTCCGCGCGCACCAATTGTGAGCCATTCTCGATGATTGCGCCGTTGGCCGTCACGTATCTCGTTTCATAAGTGCAGCTGAGTAGGCGGCAACCGGAAAGAGATGACGCGATCCCCAGCGTGAACGCCAATCGCAGGATTCGTTGATGTGCTATCGTCACTGGCATCTCCTACACGTCGGCGACCGTCGTCAGTGCTGGTTTCTCCTCGTCGGCTCATACTGCATCGCCATGATTCCTGAAGCGAGCTCGAGCCGCCTCACAAGATTCAAATCGACGATCTTCGATAGTCCAGCCAACAACGTCGGACCATGGCCGACTACTCGGGGATGGACGACGAATTCGTATTCATCGATTAATCCCAGCTCCGCCAGCGCCAGCGGGAGCGTCACGCCTCCCGTGAGCAGGCCCTTGCCCGGCTGCGACTTCAGCTGCCGGACGGAGTTGCCCAAATCACCCCGGAGGAGCTCAGCGTTCCAATCAACGCGATCGAGAGTACTCGACACCACGTATTTCTTTTTTGCCGCGATCGTTTGCGCGAAATCTTTCTCGTAATCCTCCCACGTACCCGGCGGCGGTTGCTGGCGCCAACCTGCCTCCATCATCTCGTAGGTTACTCTGCCGAACAGCAGCGCATCGGCCCGCTCGAAGTTCTCCATCGCGTGACGATGGATGTCTTCGTTAGGAATACCCACCCGATGGTCGCAGCAGCCGTCCAGTGTGACATTGATGGAGTAGCGAAGCGGTCGCGTCATTTGATTGGGCTGTAGTCGGTCGCCACCATGAAGGTATTATCGACCTGGACGTTCACCGGAATCTCAGTGCGTGTTTTCACCCACTCAGGATCGGCGCTGAACGCCGCCCATGCGGAATCCCTCGCCGCCGCATCACGGTAGGCGAGTACGTACACCAGCTGATCGAGTCGCCCGACAGGCTGCCAGAATCCGATGACGGTCATCCCGTGCTTCTGGAACAGCGCGATGGTGTGGTCACGAAAACGGCCGTGCAGCGCGTCCGCCGAACTGCCTCCTTGTACCGTGTACGTGCGGAGCTCGAAGCACCGGGAATCTCTCGCCGTGTTCTTGATGTCCAGTCCGGGACCGCACGGTGGTGTCGTGGCCCGCGCCGCCAAGGCGCGTGGAGCGGGAATCTGGTACGAAGCGGGAGCGGCGGTACAGGCGAGCATGGTGATGATCAGGCAGATGATCCGTGTATTCACTGAGCCTCCCTTGATGACGGCGCCCAAAGCGCATGCGCATATTAGTCCACCCACTTCAACCCATCCAGCACCGCGATGAACACGAAACACGCTGTCGTCCTGACCGTAGCCATTATCGTCGCCGCCATCTCCGTCGCAGCGACACCCGTCAAACCTGAATTGCTCACCGGGCTTGTCTGGCGCAATGTCGGTCCGTTCCGGGCAGGCCGCATCTCCGCCGTTTCCGGCGTGATCGGCGAACCGGGAACGTTCTACATCGGTTTGCCCGCCGGCGGTGTGTGGAAGACAACGAACGCGGGCGCTACCTGGTGGCCCATCTTCGACGCTGTCAGGGACGCGGAGGTGATTGGCGCGGTGGAAGTGTCACCGTCGAATGGCAACACCATCTATGTCGGTACCGGCGATTTGATCGCCGGCGGTGGAATCGCCGAAGGCAACGGCATGTACAAGAGCACCGATGCCGGCGCGACGTGGACTCACATCGGCCTCGAGAAGACGAAGCAGATCCCCAGCATCGTCGTCGACCCGCGGGACGCGAACGTGGTGCTCGTCGCAGCGCAAGGCGACGTCCGCCATAAGAGCGAGGACCGCGGCGTTTTTCGCTCAACAAACGGCGGGAGCAACTGGGCGCGCACGTTGTTCGTCGACGACTCGACGGGCGTCCAGAAGCTGGCGATCGCTTTCGACCGCCCGGACGTTGTGTTCGCGACGACGGTACGCCACTACGCGGCTGCGCCAATCGGTCCACCCATCGTCCCGCCTGGCGGACTGGGTGGCGGTGGGGGCCCCGCGGGTGGCCAACGCTCACAGGGCCCAACCGGGACTTCCATTTACAAATCCGTCGACGGGGGCATCACCTGGAAAGAGCTGACCGGCGGTGGATTGCCGCGCATTTCCGGTCGCACATCAATCGCTGTCGCTATTGGCACCAACGCGCAGCGCGTGTACTTCACCACCAACATCGGGTTCTTCCGTTCGGATGACGGCGGCGCCACGTGGAAGCAGATGGATGCGGCCGACACGCGCATTCGTAACGGACAGGGCGGCTACAACTGCGGCGTCTACATCGACCCGAAGAATCCGGACGTCGTCTACGTCTTCAACACGTCGTCGTACATCTCACGCGATGGCGGCAACACCTTCACCGGTTTCAGGGGCGCGCCGGGCGGCGACGATCCGCAGCAAGGTTGGATCGATCCAACCAATGGCAAGCGCATCATACTCGGCTACGATCAGGGCGCGATCGTTTCGCTCGACGGCGGCGCCACCTGGAGCTCGTGGTATAACCAATCCACCGAGCAGGTCTATCACGTCTCGGCGGACAATTCCTTTCCGTACTGGATCTACGCATCCCAACAGGATGCCGGCGCAGTGCGCACGCGCGCCCGCGGCATCCTCGGCGCGGTAACACCGCTCGATTGGAATCCAGTGAACGGATGGGAGTGGGGCACTGTTCTGCCCGACCCGCTCGACCCGAATTCCGTGTACGCAACCGGTAACGGCGTCATCAGGATTTCGTATCCGAGCGAGCAGTGGGTGAACGTCAGCCCGGCACAGGACGCGTCGCTTCACCTCCGCGTCAACATCGACGCCCCGCTGCTGTTCGATCCCTTCGATCCACACCGGTTGTTCGCAGGCTACCAGTACCTGATGTCGACGACGGACGGAGGAGCGCATTGGACGAAGATGAGTCCGAATCTCGGCTATCCAGCAAGCTTCAAGGTTCCGGAAGACACTGCGACGCCCAAACCAGGCGAGCCGATTCCGGGCACCATCATGTCGATCGGCGCATCCACGGTCGCGCGTGGACTGATCTGGGTGGGTGTGAACACCGGGCTGGTGAAAGTGACGCGCGACAACGGGCGGACGTGGACCGATGTGTCCGGCTTCTCGATGCCCGGCCAAATCCATTCGGTGGAACCGTCGCACTCGAATGCGGCGGAGGCGTACGTGACAGCTGATCGACGCGGAAGCGCCGACTACAACCCGTACGTCTACCGTACTCGCGATTACGGCAAGACGTGGACTTTGATTACCAATGGGCTCGCCACCGGTGAATCCAACGGCAGCTACGCGCGCATCCTCCGCGAGGATCCGAAGCGACCCGGGCTCGTCTTCCTCGGCACGGAGAGCGCGATGTACGTGTCGTTCGACGACGGCGATTCATGGCAGTCGCTGATGCTCAATCTGCCGACGACGTCGTTCCGTGATATCGCGATCAAGGGCAACGATCTCATCGTCGGCACGTACGGACGCGGGATCTTCGTGCTCGACGACTACGCCGTGTTGCGGCAATTCAGCGACGGAGTGGCAAACGAGGATGCGCACCTCTTCAAGCCGGACGGCGCAGTGCGTGTGCGCCGCAATGTCGGTGCGGACACGCCGTTCCCGCTCGAGGTGCCGCATGCGCTGAATCCGCCCGATGGCGCCATTATCTATTACTGGCTGGGGAACGCCGCGAACAGCCGCGTCACGATGGAGGTTCTGGATTCATCGGGTGTGGTCGTGCGCCACTATTCGAGCGATCCTATCCCGCCAGTTCCTGAAGCGGCGCGTCCGCCGCATCCGAACTTCTGGGTGAAACTCGAGCAGCCCCTCCCCACGGATGCAGGAATGCACCGCGTGAATTGGAATTTGCGCTACGACGCACCACCGGCATTCGCGCACACGTTCGAAATCAACGCGAATCCCGGCGAGACGCCGGCGTCACCCGAAGGTTCACTTGTGCCACCCGGGACATACACGGTGCGTCTTACGGTGAATGGAAAGGCGCACTCCGAAAGAGTGGTCGTCACCAGCGACCCGCGCTCGCCGGCGAATCTCGCAGCGCTCAAAGCCCAGGATGCGTTGATCAGGAAGCTGAACGCGGCGGAACGGGTGGCGTGGGAAGCCTTCCGGCAGACGGACACGACGCGCGCCCAGCTTCGCACGCTGACGGCATCCGACTCCACGAGCGCCGCCGTGAAGGCGATTCGGGAATACATAGCGAAGCTCGACACGCTGGGCGGCGCAGCGGCGGGCGGCGGCTTTAGCTTCGGTGGCGCTGGCTTCGGTGCCAACGCACGTCCAACGCTCGTGCAACTGGTCAACCAATTTCTGAGTCAGCTCGGAACGTTCGAAAACGGCGACGTCGCGCCGACCGCGGCGATGTACGCGGCCTACAAGTCGACGTGCAACGATCTGGTAAAGTCGATCACTGCGTGGGCCGCACTCAATGGCGCCGATTTCAGCGCATTGAATGCCGCGCTCGCCGCGGCTGGAAAGACTCCATTGACGAAGGCTCTCGGAGTGCAGGCGCCGGCGTGTGGAGCATAGACCGACTAGCTGATGCGGCTTAGTTCGCTGTTTGCTGCCGGCTCATGCAGTCTGGTGGAGCAGCATCCATGATGCGCCGAATCGGTCGCGTAGCATCGCAAAGCGATTCGCGAACGGCGTTTTCTCCAGCTTCATGAAGATCTCGCCGCCATCGCCGAGCACGGAATAAGTGCGCTCCGCTTCCGCCTCACTGTCAACGGTAAGAGTGAGATACGCACTCCGCATCGTCTCCGCCTGCGGGATGTCGGCACCCATCAGCACAATCGTGCCGATCTCGATGCGCGCGTGAAGGATCTTGTCTTTCCAGTCCGCGGGTGTAGCGGGATTAGGCATGTCGCGATGGCGGACTATTTGGGTGATCTTGCCGCCAAGGTGTTGTTCGTAGAACCGAAACGCTTCCTCGCAGCTGCCACGATAGTTCACATAGACATCAAGTCTCATTTCACTTCCTCCCCTTCTGTACCGCATAGCGCAGGTGTGTAACTCCAACGCCCTGAATCGCAGTTGGATTGCCGAGGACGACTGGCGTGCCAGCGAGGTGATCAAAGAGTCGAATTCCGGAGCCAAGAAGAACCGCCGCGACGTCGACGGCGATTTCGTCGATGAGCCCGGCATTCAGAAGTTGCTGGATGGTGTCAGCGCCGTGCACTGCAACGGACTTCCTTCCGGCGGCGGCTTTCGCTTGCTTCACTGCGCTCTCGAGTCCGTCTGTTACGAAATGGACAGTGGAATTGGGCCGCGGCCATCCGTCCGGGACTTGATGAGTCAGCACGAACGCCGGCCCCCACGCGTGGTTTCCGCCCCAGCCTTCGGCCTTGTCGAAAGTGCGTCGACCCGTGAGCACTGCACCGAGCTCAGACCAGAGATTGCGAAGGTGCTCGGCGCTCGGCGCCGACACGTTGAAGGTCATCGGATCCGACCCTCCGGTGTTGAATTCGACGTTACCCGAGTGCATGTACCAGTCGAACACCTCGGCAACGCCATCGTTGGGATCGGCGACGAAACCGTCGAGCGACACCGACATGAGTGCGACAAGCTTCGACATTGAGGGTTTCCTTTCGATGAATGGAGACTGCGTTCAGTGGACCCTACTGTTACTACGAACGAGTACCACTCGAATCGACACTCCGACGCATATAGGCGGTAGGCATTGGTCGGATCGATGTCAGGGACCACGCGCGCGGATGGCTCGGACGTCTCGAAACCGCGTGTTATCAGGAAGCCGCAATTCCCCGGTCAGGCTATTGCCGCGCACGGTGAAGCGCCAGACACCCTGCGGAATACTGCAAGTGATTTGGCCACTCGGCGGCAGCAGGCGACAGCCGAGGACACCCATATCCAGTTCCTCGCCGCGGACGATCCTGAATGCGTCAATCGACAGGCTGTCTGCTGCTTTCATCGGCGTGATCCGATACACGACGATCTCGTCGTGGCATCCCGACGGGCGCACCAGGCAAGATGACGTGCCACGCCAGGTGCCGATGGGAGTTGTGAGTGCCGCCGGATGGACGGCGCCTTGCGCGATCGCCGTATGCGCGGGCGCGCCAGCGAGTGCGGCGCCCACCAGGTGAATCGCCAAAGCCACGACGATTCGACGGTTCATCGCACAGGGGTTCCGGCGGTCGAGTCGAATCCTTGTCGAAAGGCGTTCCTGGTACCCTGTCGATCTCGTATGAACTCGATTGCAAGCAGTACGAGAATAACCACGACGATAACTGAGACGATCTGTTTGGTCCTGGGGTTCACGTATCCTCCTCACGTACCTTTCTTATTGCGCCGCCAGGCGCCGCGATGATCTTCAATGCTGTACCGGTTCGACGCGAACGGCTGTCCCGTAACACAGCACTTCTGTCACGCCTTTCATCAACTCGTTCGCGTCATAGCGGATGCCGATCACTGCGTCCGCCCCCGCCATATGCGCTTGAACCAACATCGTGTCGAAAGCCTGCTTGCGCGTTCGCTCAGCGAGCTCTGTGAAGAGCGAGATGTTGCCGCCAAGCATCGTCTGTAGCGCAGCGCCAGCCGTCCCGAAAACCGATCGCGATCGGACCACAACACCACGTACGACACCAAGGTTATCGACGATGCGGAACCCGGGCACGTCGAAGCCGGTCGTCGTCATGTTGGCCGGAATGTCTGCTACCTGCGAATTGATGATCGAAGACATGAGTGAAGTTTCGCGTTGAGTTGTCAGCTGTCGAAACTACCCTGTCTTGAGAGGCCCCGCGACCTTGTAACTGTTGAGGACGATGCCGGACGGAAATGCTTTCGTGCCGACGAGCTCGAATGAGCGTGCCGGGGTTCCCTCCGCGAAGAAGCGCTTCCCGGTGCCTATCACGGTCGGATAAACGGCGAGCAGAACTTCATCGGCCAGCCCGTGTTCGAGCACCGGCGATGTCAGCGTGGAGCTTCCCGAGAGGATCAAGGCCGGGCCGTCCTGCGACTTGATGCGGCGAATGCCCTCGACGAGGTCCGGTCCAACGGCCGCGAAAGGTCCCCATTCAAGACTCTCAGGCCGATGGGTCACGACGAACTTTGTTGCCGCATTGAGTCTGTCCGCGAACGGGTTGTTCGGCGACTTTGGCCAGAAGCCCGACCACATATCGTAGGTGCGACGGCCAAGCAGTAAATCGAAGTGCTCGCCATGCTCGGCGAGCAAGGCGTCACGACCGGCCGGTGTCCGATAGGGCGCAGTCCAGTTTTCGTACGGGAAGCCGTCTTCGCCGGACGACTGCATCACGCCATCCAGCGAGATGTGTTCAATGATCTTGAGTTTTCTCATTTGAACTTCTGCATCTCGACGAACGCTTCTGGCTTCGGCGGAGGGCCAGGTTCCGATTCTTTCGTCATCATGCCCATGACTATGAAACGCATCGTTCTCCCTGAATTCGGTTCGTGTCGCCTAGCGCGCTTCGTTCGCGGCCTCACTTACACGTCGAACGAGCCCGGTCAAAATCGACACAGCTGTTACATGTCGTGAATGCGCGCTCTTGAATCCGCACCCCATCGCTCATACTTTACATCACAAAGCACTTGACACTCCCCATAATCAGCAGTGCCACGGTGCAGCGATGGGCGGAGGGATCATGCAGAAATTGCTGCGTCGCATTCGCGGCGCAATCGGGATGGGCTTCGCGTGGGGAGCAGCATGGTCTCTTGCAGGCTCAGCGCCGCGTTGGTTGTTTGGCTTCAATGCCGACGTTCCGTTCCCGCTCGTATTCGGTGTACTGGGCTTCATTGCCGGCATCATCTTTTTCGCGCTCCTCGTGTTGACCGAGCGCCGTCGCACATTTGACCAGCTGTCGCTTCCGCGATTTGCAGCGTGGGGTGGCGTGGGCGGCCTTCTGCTATCGGCCATCTTCACGAGGATCGCATCCCTCGGTGCGGGAGACGTGTTAGTGCTCGCCCCGACGTTCGTCGTTGCGTGCGCGGCCTGCGCCTCTGGTTCGCTCGCTTTGGCCAGACGTGCGGAAAGACTGAAATTGCCCGATGGCCGTGGGGATACCGCCGACGCCGAACTCACACACCATGAGAAGCGGAGACTGCGTTGACAGGGGCAACGTATTTCGTTGACATCCACGCGGCGGCAGTCAAACAAATCGTAATCGCGATTGAAAACGCGAGTGGTATAAGAAACAGGTACTTCCAGCTCACGACAGTGATGGCGGCAAACGAAAGAGCGAAGCCCCACACAGTGCCGCGCATGAGCGCCAGCGTCGCTACCGGCAGGCCACCTAGCTGCCAGGCCAATATTGCAGCGAAGAGATAAAACACGCCGACAGACAAGCCGGCTGCTATAAAGAAATCCCAAAAGGTGCGGTTGAATCCCAGCACGTCGAAGTGAATCGACTGCATTGACCTAAGCAGCGCATCAACTCCCCATTTGGGATCAGTCTGGCTAAAGGCGAGAGTATGGATCACGGAGAAAAGGAGAAGAAGAACAGCAGCGATTCGATAAAACGTGGATGCTCTCATTGCTGCCTCCAGAGATACGGATCATTGGCGCGCAGAGACTCGGTAGCGCAGGTGTTTCTGGAATTCACTCCAGTTAGCGTCTCTCGAGGAACCCTCTGCCTTCGAATATCGCGGGCCTCGCCTTTTCGATGCGCGCCGCCCGCGTCGCCGACTGCTTGGCTGCGGCAAAGTGGTAGAGGTAACCCCTCTGCCGCCCCGGCGTCAGCGCTTCGAAGGCGCGCTTGAAGCGCGAGTCTCTTCGGAATTCCTCGGTCAGTTCCTCGGGCACCGGAAGATCTGAGGTCCTCCTCTGCTTCATCCGCAGCCCGGCCTTCTCGACTGCGATGGCCTCGCGCGCGTACGCCTTGATGATCGTCGCCTTCGCCTTGATCTCCTTTGCGCTGGTGAACTTCATCACGCGTCCGGCGTGCGTTTGGCCAAGCTGCGCCAGCATCTTTTTGGGATCCTTCAGCAGGGCGCCCTGAAAGAAGCCCAGCGCGAAGTAGTCTTTGAAGCCCTGCATGATGACGATGTTCTTTCCATTCACTGTGTAAGTGGGCTTACCCCACTTACAGTCCTCCTTCATCGCAAAGCCAGCGAGCACCCGCCGCATCTCCGCGATCTCTGCCTCCCACCGGTCTCGATACGCCATCTCCATGCGAGCATCACCCTCCACAATCATTTAGGTCAACACTGAAGTGGGATGTGTCAGGCAGTCGTGATTTACAACTCGTTGTTCGGTGGCCGACGCGACAGATCATTAAAACGTTTCCGGATGCGTGGAGGCCAGAGCGCAATGACGGCGCCGAGCACCAAAAGGGCCAGGCAGACAAACCATGCCAGGTACTGATAGGCCGCGCGCTCAAACGCGAATGAGTCTTCCGATGAAAGCCGGGTGAAGCCGGGATAACGCCAGACACCCGAGACACGCAGGCCGACTATCCCAATGACCATTAAAACGCCGGAAATTATTTTTCGCATTCTGTTCGCGCCTAATGCCTTAAGGTGCAGCGCATACTCACAGTCGTCACTACGACCATACCCACACCGCGACAAACAACAGCATGATACCGAGCCCTCGCAGTAACCAGGCGACCGGCCGCGAGCTGGGCGCATGTCGACGCATCCAAATCAGTACGGCTACGCCTAGTCCCGCGGCAACGAGAGCGTCGAGTGCGTTGCTATCAAAAAGGTACCCGCCGTTAAAAGCAACGTAGCGAGAGTTTACGGCGATACTCGCCATCAGAATACCGGGTATGACGGCAAGAAGCTCCCACGCGCCGAGTATCGGTCGAGCAATCGACGCAGCCGACAGATCGTCCCCCGGCGCATCGTGTTGCTCTGCGAACCGCGTCAGCCAGGAGTAGGTCTCCCAAATGACCGCATAGCTGACGAGAAGGTCCAGCACTCCGCCGAGCCGTTGCGCAAGGCTGGGTTGACCGAATGCAACGATGCCTAGACTGAGTGAGACATCCGATACGCCCTGGGCCACGATCTCCCAGATCGATGCGCCGCGCAGCACCGCTCTCCGAGCAATAATGGCCGCAGCCACAATGCGGACGGTGGCGTACACGAAGGAGAGCACAGAAATCATGAACTCGCGCTCGCGTGGAGAGTCTGCCCTACTTCGAGATCACGCCGATAGTTCCCAGCCAACTCTCCACCAACTGCGGCCATTCCGTAATCGGAAAAATCGTGCGCCGCAGTCCGAAGGCATGTCCGCCCTTCGCATACAAATGCATCTCCACCGGAACGCCAGCCTTCCTCAGGGCGGCGTGATAGACGATCGAGTTCTCCACAGGATCGACGGGATCATTCTCCGCCTGGATCAGTAACGTCGGCGGAATTCGGCTGGTGACGCGGAGATCGGGATTCAACACAAAGCCCTTTTCGCGTACCGCCAGATGCCCCGGATAGAGAGCGATCGCGAAATCGGGGCGGCAACTCACAGAGTCAGCTGCGTCTACCATCCGGTACAGACGCTGGTCGAAATGCGTGCTGATCGCCGCCACCATATGTCCGCCGGCAGAAAAGCCGAGTACTCCGATTTTGTGGGGATCGATATGCCACCGCGCTGCCTGGGAGCGGAGGAGTCCCACGGTCCGTTGCGCATCCAGCAATGCTGTTCGACAATCCCGATATGGCCCGACTCTGTAGCACGGTACGCGGTACTTCAACAACACGCAGGTGATGCCCTTCGACGTCAACCAGTCGCAGGCTTCCGTGCCTTCGAGATCGATTGCAAGAATGAAATAACCACCGCCCGGAAACACGACGACCGCTGTGCCAGTGTTCCTTCCCACGGGCGAATACACAGTCATCGTTGGTTGCGAGACACTGTCGACATAAGTCCACGGCCTGCCGCCAACGGGCTTGGGCTTACCGGTGGAGTCTACGACTGTTCCTGCGACCTCAGGTCCTTTGTGCGGCTCTGCTCCCGGAGCGACACCGGGCCAGATTCGGATCTGCGTGTGGCCCGGCGATGGCTGCCATACAGTTTGCGCTGCGGTACGCCTTGGCGCTCCCGCTGCGAGCGCCAGCAATATGAGTAGAGCTCTGCGGACGCAGTATTGCACTCTCAAATGAGGTCGCGGGTTGCGCGCGCTCTCTTGCTGCAGCCTAGTGGCTTGTTTCACTTCGGGTGCCGTCACTGACGCACATAGCGCAAGTGCGTGGCAGCAGGACCATCAAGAACCTTGTCGATTCGAAACTGCGGTCCGGGCTCGCGTAGGTTCTCGAAGAGTCGCCGCCCGCCGCCAAACAACACGGGTACCAAGGCGATTTCCAGCTCGTCGACGACACCCAGGTTCAGGTACTGCTGGATCACATCGGCTCCGCCCGAGATCCGAACATCACCACTGCCTGCGGATTTCCGAGCCAGCTCCAGCGCACGCTCCGGCCCGTCATTTATGAAATAAAATGTCGTCCCACCGGCGCGCAGCCAGGGTTCGCGTTTTTCATGGGTGAGAACGTATACCGGTGTGTGAAACGGAGCCTCCTCTGGCCAGGAGGCTTCGCCCTGGTCGAACATTCGCTTGCCCATGATGTTGGCACCGATGCGCTGCATAGTGCTGCGAACGAAGTCATTGACCGGGCCGGTCTCTCCGCCCGGTCCGAACTTGAGGTTCTCGCGGAAGTATTGCTGCTTCATGAGCCACGTCATCAGCGCACCCCACTTGGCACCCCAGTTCTTGTATGCAGGGTCCTCCCAATGCTCCATGGTCATTCCTTCCGGTGACGTGTAGCCATCGAGGCTAAGCCCGATGTTGACGAATACTTTGCTCAAGATTCTCCTCTCTCATGTTCGGATGTCGGCCTAACGCCCATATCAGTTGCGAGCAACATAAGTGCGCGAAGATAGTGCCGTGTTGCTCAGACCGGCCGAACTTCGGCGAGCCGCTTGACCGCGTAATCGTCGTCCCAGCAGACGGCCGCTTCCCACGCGGCCGAGGCTTGCGCGGCGATGTCGTGCGCGTCGTCGTCAAGACCGGCGGCGTTGCCGGGCAGTACCAGGTCGAGGTCGGGGACGTCGACGTGCGACTCGTCCCAGTCGATCAGCGCGACCCGATCAGCCGTCATTCGAACGTTCGCGGGGCTGTTGGGATTGCCGTGGACGACGCATGTCCGACGTCCGACGAGCCGCGCCCACGCAGCGCGACATCGAGCAACGCCTTCAGGCGGCATCGCGCCGAGGTCGATCTTCGTCGCGGTCTCGGCGTGCAGAAGGTCGATCGACGATCGCCAGCCGGGGCGCTGCGGCCAGCCCTGCGTCAGCCGATGCAGCGGGCGCAGAGTGTCGGCCACGCGACGCCAGTCGGCGTCCGTCTCGGGCGGTCCGCCCTCTATGTAGGTCATCACCACCACACCGTTGGCGAAGAGCCGGCCGTCCGTGGTCGGGATCGGCACTGGCACGGTCAGACCTTCACGGTGAAGGTATTGGACGAGCTCGGTCTCCCACGCGAGATCAGCATTGCTCCTGGCGCCGAGACGACCAACCGCAAAGCGTCCGTTGACGCGCACGCTCCACACGTCGTTTGCAACTCCGCCAGCGAGCCGTTCGATGCGAGCGACGTCACCCCACTGCTCGAGTGCCTCCCATCCCATCGGCTGCGCGGCTCCTGTCCTTCGGTCCACTCATTGTGAGAGCGCGACCGGGATCGTCAGTGTAGTCGTCGGGTCGAACACTTCCAACAATTCTGTGCGCGAAGTACACCGATTACGGTGGACTCGACTTACTCGAGTTTCGAATATGTCGTGAGATAAGCCAGTGTCCATTCGGCTGACGGCGGAGAATGTCGAGATGTCGTACTACTTGGTTGCTAATCTGTCCGGTGCGACGATTTCGGAAACGCGACGTCGAGGTACCTCGCGAATACGCAAGGTCGCCGGCAACGACAATTTCGCCTGGATCGAGCTCGAATACTTCGAGAGAGTCAGCAGCTTCGCGCGATGTCCACCAAGCGCGTAATGCGGCCTTCCCGACAACGTCTGGTATTCCAGGCGGCGTGTACACGGCATCATCCGTGACGAAGCTCAATTCCCTTTCAACGTCCCGGGCAAGCTTCGCCGCGACAAAAGCCGGGTACATCTGGCGGATGGCATCCGCGTCTGTAGCCGAACTCGTTGAAGTCGTCGCGGGTTTTTGTTGCGTCTCCCGGGAGCAGGCAAAGCAAACAAGCATTAGCGTCACGTGGATTCGACGACTCACTGTCCGCACTCTCCTCTTGGGCGCAGCCCGCTATCGGAACAGCAAAAATGACCTTGATGCGCGTCATTTATTCAGTTGATGCACAACCGAGAGTGGTTCTTCTCGCTCGGCCTCCCGCCGGATTGCTCCAAGCATCGAGCGACGTATGAGTCCACTTCCCGGTCGCACCACCAGCCAGTACGCGCGGAACTTGACCCGTGCATCCTCCGCGCACCAGACGCGCGTTTCCGTCGCGAGTTCGGTGAGACCGTCCGGGCGCGCGGCGACCGTGAAGTTCCAGCCCGCGAGCGCGTAACCGTTCGGCGGACCCTTATGGAAGTCGTCTATACTGAGCGTAGCGCGCAGTGCGCCCCTCGGCGTCCAAAATTTTCCAAGCAGACCGATGACGATTTCTTCGGGAACCCGCTCGGCCACAACATGGAACCCTGCCCGCTCGAAGTCCGCAAGACGGATTGCGCGCGGACGCTGCGCTCGCGGCTTGCGAGCCGCGCGGAGCTCTACGAACGCGCTGCCAGGCGAACGGAACGACGCGATTAGCGCGCTCGGGATCGCACGAACAGCAAGGAGTAATTTCGCGAGCGGCCCACTCGCGAGATCAGCCCTTCGGAGGGCTGCATAAACCGTATCCGTCCCAGCCGCGACGACCGCCCGATGGCGCTCGATGACGTCATACTTTGGCATGAGCTCGTCAAGCAGCACCGAAGAACATCCTATCGAGAGTTTCAGCGTTATCACGTCGCAGAACGGAGCTCCTCGGCGAGCCCGATGAGAATTCCTTCGGGCCCGCGGATGTAGCAGAGGCGATACACGTCTTCGTACTGAACCACTTCGCCGACGAGCTGCGCGCCACGCTTGCGGAGCCTGGCGAGCGTGTCGTCGATGTTGTCCACGGCGAACATGACGCGCAGGTAGCCGAGAGCGTTCACCGGAGCGTTGCGGTGATCGGCGACTACGGGCGGGCTGAGGAATCGCGAAAGCTCGAGCCGACTGTGACCGTCCGGGGTGACCATCATGGCGATCTCGACGTGTTGGGTTCCCAATCCGGTGACGCGTCCGGCCCACTCTCCTTCGATCGTGGCTCGCCCTTCGAGTGTGAGGCCAAGCTCGGCGAAGAATGAGATGGCGGAATCGAGGGATTCTACCACGATGCCTATGTTGTCCATCCGCTTCAGAGTCATATCATCTGGTCTCGTTCTTCGCGATCAACGAACGAAGCTGCCCGGGCTACGCGAGTCCTTTCACGCGCTTGTAGTACGCGAGGTACTCTTTCGGAGTCGACATAGCGATTACGGTCGCGACTGAGGTGAGCTCGAGATCATTGAGCTCTTTGAAGTGCAGACAGCACTTGCCCATGTCGAGGCGCTTTCCCGCTTTCTTGAATGCGTCGACGAGAAGCTTTTCGGGGAACGGCGATGTGTACTCGCCGTTCGAGCTGTCATACGCGCCCATTAGGTAGAGCGAGTTGTAACTCTTGTGCGCCGCGAGGCCCACGTAGCAGAGCGGCTGACCGTTGTACGTGTTTGAGAACTCTTCGAGCGGGATCCCCCAGTTGATCACGCCCCAGTTCATGAACTCTGCGTACCCATTGGGGATGTGCTCGAGAACAAAAGCGCGGGCCGCTTCGATCACCGTCCGTTTTTCCGGAGTGAGCGAGGCCAGGTAGGCGGCCACGGTGGTTGGCCGAGCCGCCTTCGCCTTCAAGGGTGATGATTTCTTGCCAGGCATCGATCTGTTCCTCGCGCTCAGGTGCTCCGACCGGAGTTCAGATGCGGACGCACTACTCATAAAACGAAACTAGTCTGCCCTTAGCCAAAGTCTACAATAGCTCTCAGAATCTCCGTGAGCTGCGCTCCATTGCGGCAAGAAAAAACTCCCTGCCGACTGCTGCCGTGTATAAAATTGGGCGATGAACACGCGGCTGCCAAAGTCTTCACAGCGAACTCGAATCATTGGGTACGCCTGCGGCCTCGGCGCAGGCGCAATCTGGGGCACTACCGGACCGTTGAGCACTGCGTTGTACGCGGAGGGCGCGGCAATTTCAGCGGTGGGATTCTGGCGACTACTGCTGGCAGTACTCGGCCTTACAGTCTACGGATTCTTCGCGCGTGATCTCTTCAGGATCGATAGACGTGGAATCTGGCTCATCACGGTACTTGGAGGTGCGCTAGTCGCACTGTTCGAGGTACCCTTCCAGTATGCGATCGCGGGGCTCGGTGTCGCCCCCGCCGTCGCTCTCCTCTACACCGCGCCGGTTACAGTTGCCATCGCCGGACACTTTATCCTCAAGGAGAAGCTGACGCCGGTTCGCATTGCGCTCGCGGTCGGTGTCATGATCGGCGTTTGGTTGACAGTGAACGGTGAAGCTGCTGACCAGTCGCAACCCACAGCCTCGCGACTTGTCGGGATACTCGGCGGGCTGATTGCGGCGGCGTCGTACGCGGCGACAGCGATCCTCGCGCGCTACGTGGTACCGCGGTACGGATCAAAAAAGATGTTGTACTGGGAGCTTGTCGGCGGCCTGATATTCCTCGCCATCCTGTTGCCAATGTTTGGGAAAACGCCGAATGCGCCGCGCAACATCGCAGGCTGGGTATACGTCGCGGCGTTGGGCATCGGAGCCGTCGTTGCGGCGAATTTCCTGTTCTTTGGCGCCATGAAGCGAATAGATGCGGCACCGGCAAGTGTCGCCGCGAGCGTCGAGCCGCTGGTTGGAGCGCTGCTCAGCCTGCTCCTTTTCAATCAGCAGCTGCGTTGGTTTGGGTGGCTCGGTTTACTGATGGTTGTTGGAGGAGTTGCTGGCGGGTACGCCGAGGAGGCAGAGACTTAGCGGAGCAGCCCCACTATCTGAGCAGACACCCAGGTCGTTCAAGTGAGTGAGATCCGCCTAACGCCTTAGTTCAGATGCGGGCGATTCCTCTTTGCGATCTACAACCCAGCGACTTGGCCGCGCTGTCTGCTGCAACGTTCGTTAGGCTGCGGCTGGGGCGAGCAATCCAGGTGGTGTCAGACGTACCGCCGCACGCGTGAGCGGTAGTCGCGATACGCTTCGCCAAACTTAGCCTCTAGGTAGCGCTCCTCACGCCGAACAACTCCGTAATGCATCAGCACCAACACCGGTATAATCAAGACCAATACCCACAGAGCGTTGGCGAGAAGGGACAGCCCTACGTACATGAGAGTCAGCGCGACATAAAGGGGATTGCGGGAGAAGCGGAACGGGCCGGTCGCCACCAAAGCAGTGGATGGCAAAGTCGGATTGACGTTCGTTCCGGCGCTCTCCATAACGCGACGGCCCCGCATCGCGAGAAAAAGACCAGACGCGAGCAAAATACCACCAATCCAATAACGGGCATTCGACGGCATGATCGTGCGCGGAGCGATCCACTGCAGCAGAAACCCGATCGCGAGCGCGACTGCGTAAAGCAGGGGCGGCAAGATGAGAACGTTAGGAACGTCGGATCGAGAGTGGATCGAACTAGGCTCTGTCATTGAGTGAGGTCATCTGTTCGGTGCCTAACGCCCAAGTTCACTTGCAAGCGAGTTAATAAGAGCGCGTGGCAAGCCACGCGCAACCACTAGATCGCTTGTCAGCTGCAACGTTGCGTTAGGTAGCAAGCAAGAGATTCAGACTTACGTGGACTAAGCTGGCCCCCTTGCCAAGCCGCAATGCTTGCGTTAAATACTGAACCATATGGTTCAGTATGTGACGACGCGCCTTGACACTTCGTTCGCCGCGCTCTCGGACGCCACGCGGCGTGGCGTTCTGGGGCAGCTCGGACGAGCCGACGCTTCGATCACGGACCTCGCCGAGAAGTTCCACATGACGCTCACAGGCATGAAGAAGCACGTCGGCGTTCTGGAGCAGGCCGGGCTCGTCACCACGAAGAAGATCGGGCGCGTGCGGACGTGCCAGTTGGGCCCGCGCCGATTGGAGGAAGAGACGGCGTGGCTCGAGAAGTACCGCCAGCGCTGGGACGAACGCTTTGACGAGTTGGACAAGGTTGTCGAGGAACTCACACGAAAGGAGAAGAGCAATGAACGCAAGAATCGAAAGTAAGCCCGGCCCCGTGAAGAACCGCACCACGGTGGAACGGAAGTCCGACCGCGAGGTGGTTGTCACGCGGACCATCAACGGCCCGGCGCGCATCGTGTTCGAGGCATTTACGAAGGCCGAGCTGTTCAAGCGCTGGTGGGTGCCCAGGTCGATGCCAATGACCCTGCTGGCCTGCGAGGTGGATGCTCGTGTCGGAGGCAAGTACCGATTGGTATTCGACCACAGCCCCGAGCCTGTCGCGTTTTTCGGCATATATGTCGAAGTGAAGCCGTATTCGCGTCTTGCGTGGACCAATGACGAAGGTGGCGAGGGCGGGTCTGTCACCACGGTGACCTTCGAGGAAAGGGCGGCAAGACGCTGGTGGTCTTGCGCGAGAGCTATCCTTCTAAGGAAGCGCTCGACGCTGCCGGCACCGGAGCAGCCGATGCAATGGTCGAGACGTTCGATCAGCTGGACGAGCTTCTCGTCGCCCTGGGTGAGAGCTCGGGACAGTAACAGCAATAGCCGGGAGCGCTCTCGGACGCAGGCTCGTTCTCGCCGCGAACAATTTGGGCGTCACGCGGACTGCTCGAGGATGTCCAGCCCTCGTGACGCGGTCCGGCGATCGATGTTGAGCGCCGGCAAGAGCAGCACAGCATCCGACTGACTCGCCACCAGGAGACCGTTTCTGCGGCAACGGTCAGCCAGGGCGTCCCCATACTCGTCGTCCTCGAAATGCAAACCGATCGCGAGGCCGAGCATGTTGAGGGTCAGCTTCGATCCGAACCCGATCTCGCCGATGCGCTCCCGGAAGTAGTCGCTGGTCGCGGCGACCTGGGCCAGCAGCTTTCGGTTGTCGCGCATGATGCGCCGTATGCTGGCGATCGCCACATCCGTACTCCGCGGATGCCATCCGTACGTCGAGTAGAACTCTCCCTTCGCCTCCATCGTCTCGCCAACCGCGGCCGTTGCAAGCATGGCGCCCATGCCGGCCACGCCGCCGGAAATCGCCTTGGCGATGCAAATGACGTCAGGCTCGACGTCGAAGTGCTCGGTCGCGAAGATTCTTCCAGTGCGGCCGAAACCGCAGGCCACTTCATCGAGAATGAGCAGGGTGCGATAGCGCGTACACAGCGCTCGAAGTCCTTCCATGAACCCGGGCTGCGGTATGCAGACGCCGAGGTTGATGCTCACCGGCTCCATGATGAATGCCGCGACGTCCCGCCGCTTGAGCCGCGTCTCGATGCGGTCGAGCGCATCCTCGTCCAACGGCGGCGTGATCTTGTGGCAGTTTGGAAGGAGACGCGGAAACTTCTCGCGATACTCCGAGCCGGCGACGCTCATCGCGCCGAACGTGTTCCCGTGATAACTCTCCTCGAGTGACACAAATGCGTGGCGCTTCGTGTGCAGCATCGCCGCCTGGATCGCGAGCTCCACCGCCTCCGAGCCTCCGGTCGCGCGGAAGCACTTGGTCAGGTCGCCCGGAGCAAGTCGCGCGAGGAGCGTGGCGAGCTCCTCCCAGGGGCGATAGCGGTAGTCCGGATATACGTAGTCGGGGCCGCGGAAGCGCTCGATGCTTCGCTCGAGCTCCGCATCGCCCCACCCGAAGTTGCCGACGCACCAGCCCATCACGAAATCGACGTAGCGTTTACCACGCGTGTCGAAGAGATAGCTGCCCGCGGCACGAGCTACGTAGAGGTCGCCGTCTCCCTGTTCGCCGAGATGGCGCTGGCCCCGCTTTCTTGCCGGCACGTTGACGACTCCGCCCAAGAGTCCGTCGAGGCTCGCAGATAGCAGGCCACAAAGCCGCGACGGCCGGCGATGCGAAGCGGCGGCATTAGTGAGTCCACGGACGGTCCACGTGATAACCGCACCGTTCCGGCCCGAGGGTGCGGATCACCATGATAGCTCCTGCTTTTGTATCAGATACGGAGGCCGTTCGCCTGCCCGGTATCGTTCTCCACCATTCTGTTTTGGCTGCGGAGCACGCGATATAGCAAGAGGGACGCGACTGCGCCCAGTGTGTCCATCAGCATGTCCTTCTGCGCGTCCCAGATGTCACCCTGGCTGCCCAGAAAGTCCGCCCCCGCTTCGGCGTTGCCGCCATAGGCCGCATATATCCATTCGATCAGCTCGTATGACATCGCGACGAAGCTGATCGCGAACAGGGCGAACAGAGACGCCATCACCACACTCATGCCTTTTTTGACAATCAGGTATTCGGCGATGCCGAACGCGTAGAATCCGACGCTGAAGTGGCCGATCCGGTCGTACATATTCCGCTCGAACCCGAAGGCGCGGCTGAACCAGTCGAATGGTACCCGCTCGAATGTGTAGTGGCCTCCGATGGTGTGCCAATACGGAAGGATCGACATCAGAATGTAGGCAAGGGCGGAGAACCTCACGCCGCGCGTGTACAGAACAACGAGGGTGACCACCACCAGGACGATGGGCACGTTCTCCACCCACCATACAGTACGGTCGTACGGAGCTATCGCGCCCCAGATGAAAAGAACCACGTAGGCAGCGAGCAGGGCGTGCGGAATCCGATCACTGAATCTTTTCATTCGCTGGTGGAATAATGGACGCTCTCTGGAAGCTGCCTAACGCTGTGTCCGAGTCTGAATAAAGTGCTGCAACAGTTTCTAGACAGAGCCAGATAAAATGGAATGCAATAGCCGCTCGGACAATTCCGAGCGCGTTCATTGACTTGAAAACAGCTAATGACGAGAGAGCCGCGATTAGGGGAGGGCAGTGAGCGAGCGCTCCAACCACATTCCACTTCCTTGCATTCACTTGACCCGAGCCAAGTATCAGCAATACGGCAATGATCGTCATCAAGAGATAAGCCTGGATCAGTCCGACCCACACCATGGGATTCTGCCGCATGAACCCAAATGGTCCGGCTCCCGTTCTCCAGCCGATGGTCGTTGCGAGAGCGCTTCCCAGCGCGACCAGAGTCAAGATCGTACCGTGGATCCGCAGTAGCGTTCGCCTATACGCCGGAACGCGCGAATTGGGTTTGGAACTTGTCACGGGCTTGGCGTCCATCGGCCTTTCCCCGTATGCCTAACGCCCAAGTTCGGCTGCGAGCAACTCTGTAACACCCGTCGTCTGCTGCAACTCCGTTGGGCCGCAGTGCTCATGGAGCATGACATCCACGAACCGCAACAGCAGCGCCAATTCCTGACAAGAACGGCGCACCCGCGATAAATATCGAGCGCGACGGCGGATACTTCCCCGTTCGTTGTGCCACAATCGCTATTCCGGGTGCCGCTCCGAATGCAGATCCAACGGCTGCGCGAAAGATCGCAACTTTGCGCGCGCACCCTCGCTTCTCCGCGACTCGAGCAGCTCCGAAAGTTGCGCCCAAAACTGCACCTCCAAACCATCCTGTCCCGAACCCTTCATTTGCGTAGAAAGTACAGGGACCGAATAGAAAGCTTCGCTCCTTGCCGTGGTGGCGTTCGCAGTATGCCTGATCAACAGCCAAGCCAGCTGCTCCACCAACAACGGAGCCCAACGCTGACCAACCGGCACTTTTTGCAACCAACACGAAGCCGGAGCGCAGTTTATGGTCAATTTGATCGGACTTTGGAGATTGAATCCCGCCCTCAATCTGCTGCACTTGTTGACTGCCGGCTGCTCGTTCTGATACGAGGAGAGCGCTTATGGCGAGCGTGATGATCTGTATTTGTCCTAACGTCATCGATTTTCTCCCGCAATCGTCACAGGAGATGTTGGCGCGACGAGACTGTGAATGGGATACGCCAAATGACGTAGACGCCTGGTCCAACTACTCTTAGAGCGCGAGAGTCGGAGATGCCTAATAACTCGGAGCACCGCGTGCGTTCTGCACGCATCGAACAATTTTCTGGGTCTCTAAGGCGAGATAAGCGCCGAAACCCATATCGTCGGCTGATCCCGTGGAATATCCACGGCAGTTGTCTGGGGTCCTCACCTTTGCACCCGCCATACTTCGGTCAATCCGATAATTCCCCGCTGCATCTCGGGTCAGGTTCATAACAGCGAAGAACGCTGAATCTGCCGCCGTTGCGTTGTTTGGAGTGAGAGCGAAGACGCCACCGGCGATGGAGCCCACGTCAATAATTGAACGCAGCGCCGGCGATGGCTCGGAGCCATTCATTGTGACGACGATTAACAAACGTCGATCTTGTGCGCACTCAGGCCCCCCGCCTCGGAGCCCGCTCGAGCATCTTGAGATAGACCTTGGTGGGCTCGGCGCAGTTGACTGTGCGACGAGATCGGAAGACACGGCGTGCGATGAGAGAAGTATCAAGCCTGCAGCAAGAAATGCTTTTCTCATTTTCCCTCCTGTACTCGCTCTCTAACGCCCAAGTTCTGCAAGCACGTTACAACCATTGCAACGAAGTCGCATCCGAAACGTGCCTGACTGCTGCAACGTTCGTTCGGGCACGCGCGCGCAAGACGCGTGGCGGTCAATAGCCATAGCAGCGGTAAGCACGCATCCGTAGAGAAAGAGTGTCGATTCGTCCCGGCGCGGGTCGAATTGTATCGATGCCAGCCACCTCGCCGACTCTTCTAACCCGAAGTCTGTAGGTTGCTGGTTTCACGCTATCAAAGCTGAACCCACCCTTCGAATTTGTGTAGCGCGAGACCGGCGCGACGCCTGGCGCAGGATCAATAACTGTAAGGTCAACCACGGCTCCTTCGATCGCGTCACCCGTCTCGTCCTGTAGGACTGCGCCGGTGACTACTCCTAAATCTGCGCGGCGATGCATTTCCGGAATTTCAACAACTCGTCCGAGTGGCCTCATTGGCGTGGCATCGCATACGGGAGCCGCATGCATGGGGTCCAGTGCAGGGCCAGGCTTCCGCACACACGAGAGCATCGAGAAGAGTGCCGCGCCGGCAATTAGACTGTACTGACAACGGATGAAAAACACATTCATTGATTAAGCGACCTAACGGCCAAGTTCAGCTGCGGGCGCGCGACTCAACATGCGCGATGGAATTCGTGCGACGCAAGATCTCGAGAGGCGAGAAGCGTCAAGACTTGGTCGCGCTCGTCTGCTGCAACTACCGTTAGCTAGCGTGTGCCCGGACCCTCGCTTGGCGAAAAGTCCAAAACGTCGAACGAGAACTCGTCGTCAATAACGTTCGTTCTCCAGTCCAACTGCGCCGACGCCGGGAAGTGGTACTTAGGATCATACTTTACATCCACTCTGTCGGATTTGCGATCGTATGCAGCGGAGATCCACGCGAAAAGTGAGTCAATCGTTGGGCGTCGAAACTCCTCACTCTTTCGACCGTTTGGCAGCTCTGATCGAAGTATTTCCGCGTTTGAGACTGTCGAATGAACGACGGTAAGGCGCACCCACTGGAACGCTCTCCGGCGCAAAAGCAGCGGTCGCGGTAGGTGAAGGAGTAGTTCTTGATGTGTAACGCCTTCCACGCAGCAAGTTGCGAGTCGACCTCGCGCGGCATACTCGGCGTGGGGATGGAGGTCGCTGGTTGACGAGCGCAGGCGGAGATTATGATGAAGCAAGCTGTTAATCGCGCTAACATGACTATGGACGGCTAGCTAACGCCTTAGTTCAGCTGGAAGCACACTACCACCATTGCGGCGAAGTCGCATCCGATACCGTTAACCAGAATGGCGAGACGGTCAATCGCCGGTGACGACTTTCACGAATTCCTTTCCATTCCAGTAGTACAACACACCTGCCTCGTTGCCGTAGAGGACGTTGATCGCTGCGTATGGTAGCGTTTCCGGCGGCCTCGGCTCGAGTGTTTTCTTAAACTCCGGTGGTATGTCGAGGGGTCCGGGTGGTTCTGTGTTTATGTAGACGTACACGCCACTTTGAAACGCCTCAAGCTTTCGATCCTCAATGGGAACAACTCGGTAAGCGGAGTCCGGCGCAGAAAGCAAAACTAAGAGTAGCTCCCGATTCTTGTCATGTCCGTAAAGAGCGACATCGGGAATGTTATCACCATTGAAGTCACCATCAGCACGATAAGTCGTGTCGACGCGTGGAGCGTACTCAGTTGAAGGAAATCTCTGGAAACCCGGTGCGTACGCTTCGAGGGCACGAGCCATGGCAGGTACGAGGTCTGGCTCGATGCGAGTGGTGGAAGATTTTGTCGTACTCGCAGTAATGCCTCTCTTGGTATGGACTACTTGAGCGCTATCAGGTTCCTTCTCGTTGCGTGAACATGCCAGCACCACGACGAGCGTTACCACGCCTCCGCGGAGGATCCCGGAGCAGAAGGGACTCGTGCATGTTCGCAAATCGATGGTCATGATTGCCTAACGCGCATGTCGCGCCCGCCTGCTGCACGTTCGTTAGGCCGAATCACAGTTCGCCGCTTCGGAAAATATTGCGAATGGACATGATCCCACGCCGGAGGTCGATCCGAACACCCGTCAAATGGTAGCGCCAGAAAGTCAGTTCCTTCTCTCGCGCAGGCCGCGCAGTTTTTGCCCGGTTAGTGATCCAATTACTACTATCGCTGCCATAATCGCATAGGCCATAAATTCGAACGGCCAAAGATTGTGGCTTGTGCCGTCTTTGATCATTTCGATTACGGCAAGAATCGGAAGAAGGATGACTGACAGGCAGCCGGCAAGTCCCTCTCGTTGAAAACCGAAAAAGCCAAGCAACACACCGAGAAAGAATAAGAGAACCCCATTCGGCCAGCCGAGTGTGTAGCTGGCATCGGTGTAAGTCTGAAAAAGCACAGTGGCGTAGTGTCGCGGAAGTGGCGACACGAGTACCGGCAGAACGAACGCCAGGTAGCCGAGTGGCGGCACTATCACCCACTTAAGAGACCGGACGTTGACTCTCATAGGATCAGCCTTTACTTGCCGGATAGAGTTGACCTACCGATCAGCGTTTGTCAGCTGGCGGGTCGGTCTAACGCCCAGGATCAGATCAGCGAAAACGAGCATCGTTATCGATCCTGCGGAATAGGTCCCACATTGCCTTTTCGTAAACGCCGCGTGCGGGTGAGCCAGGTCCGCAGAAACCGGTTGAGTCGCGACGAACCTCTGAACCGGAGCGTTCAGTGAGGGTCCAACCCGGATAATCTGAGCAAACCAGATTGGGATCTTGAGGTGGCAGCACAGGAGGTGCCGATGCGCGAAGCGAGTCTAGAGTTCTAAGCACTCGCGCCCAATTTGGTTCAGAACGAAAGGGGACGCGACAGATTGCTTAGTCCTTCGTTCTCACAAATGATCGACAATGATATTCTGCCCGTTGTCTTGCCTCGATTTCTTCCACCACGCTCAGCCCAGCAGAATCGTCGGCTTCCACCAAGTAGTGGGAGATGTAGGACTCACCACGAACTCCGGCCGAGTCTACTATGATGCGAACGGTCGGGCCTGGGCCAGCCAGACCGAAATCCTGATGAATGCGGATCTCACGACCAACATTGCTTGCGATCGAAGACCCGATGTCTGGCAGCGGCCACTCGAATTCTGCCGATCTCATTGGACGTCGTGGCGCGCACGTGAGAAGTGCAGATGAACAGAGCACGGCGATCATCCGCACGATTCTAAAGTCTTTCACTCGAGACACGACCAGTGTTTTACTACCTAACGCCCTAGGTCAGCTGCACGCACGGTATCAGCATTGCGGCGTAGCGGCATCCGAAAAGTGCCTGTCAGCTGCAACGTTCGTTAGGTAGCGTCGTCGTCGACGTTGTTGACCGGTGGCGAGCGGTATCCGCCAAGAACCGCGCCCGCGCCGATCAAGAGCGTGCTCATAATTGGACCAATTGGACTGGACAATGTGTTCACGACAACGACGCACGCCATCAAGAACCCGATGACCGTTCCGAGTACCGTCGGCCAGTACTGGGATTGGGCGATCCAACGCCGCCAGAGGGCAATCCGTGCGACGAGCATCGACGCGAGGATCCCACCGAGAATCCCGCCCGCCCAGAGTCCTGTTTTGCCGAACGCATGTCCGACCATCGATCCGAGTGCGCCGCCAGCACCACCGAGCACGCAAGCCAGAAAGAAGAGAGCAGCGCGGTTCATGGAATCCTCCTCACGGCACCAGCCGCTAACGGATTATCAAACGCTTGTCGCGCGGAGTGCATTTCGGAGGAATCACTTGTCAGTTTCGGGAGCGTGTCTGTCTCCGCGCTGAAAGATCTTGCCAGGCGACAAACCCAACCACTATCGAGGGCTCGTCTGCAGCAACTACCGTTAGATAGTGCGTGCGTCGGGTGCGAGTGATTCATTGCCTGTGATTTTCGGATCGCCGGTCCACCAAGTTCTGTTCTTTCGTCTTTGTAGTTCCTCCGGCCAAGGCTCCGTACTCAACAGGCGCATTGTGTCGCCAAGATCTGGCCGATAACTCGGCGCTCGGAGTAACCATACCCCGATCGCAATAGCGGCGGCGAAGACGCCAACCAAAACGATGACTCCGCTAGTCGGTGTCTTCTCATCAAACGCAGCTGGCCAAATCGTGGCGACTATCTCGACGAGTATCGCCAAGGTTCCGAGCGACACGAACCAGAGGCCGGCGACTCTGCGCAAAAGATTAGTAAAGCGTGCGTGGCCCAACTTCCTCAAGAGAAAGAAGAACGAACCGACGAACAAAATCCCTACGACTACGCTGCGCATTGTGTCTCGTGCTTGCCTGCTGCAACGTTCGTTAGACGGTCAGGGAGGCGGCGGCCGCTCCTTTGGAGAGCGTCGGCGTGTGTCACCATCTTCCTAGTACACGTCAAGGTCCCGACCGATGACAAACTGCCCGGTGTATCGCGAGCTGATTTCGTCCCGGAGCACTTCTTCCGCGGAGCCCAATGCGGCACCACCAGCTGCAGCGGACAGAAACTTCGGAGGTGCAATCCCGGGACGGAATCCTAGGGTGTGATAGATCACCAGTAATTTCGGCTTTGCCCGCATCGCGAGGGCAGCCAGCTGTTCGGTCGTCGTATGGTACTTGGTGACAAAGGAGTGGAGACGTTCGGGCATCTTCGCATACAACTCCATCGGCTGCGCCTCGTGGACCAGAACGTCACATCCGTGACAAGCCTTGATTGTCTCGTCGGTTGGACCGGTATCGCCCGAGATCACGATACTGCGGTCCGTGGTATCGAACCGAAATCCGTAACTCTCCATCGCGTGTTGGGTGACGAACGCGGTTACGGTTACCAGTGAGTCCTTGTAGACGATCCCCGGCTTGATTTCATGCGCGTTCACTTTCCAGCCATCAGCGATAGCGCGTTGGTTTCCCTGCGGGTTGGTGCGCGTCTCGATGTCGATGCGATAAGCCTGCAGAATGTGATCTGTCATCGACTTCAATCCGGTCGGGCCATAGACCTCGAGCGGAGTGCTGCGCCCCGACGTCCATCCAGTGAAGATCAGATCCGGGTAACCAGCCGTGTGATCGGAGTGCAGGTGCGTAACGAAAGCAACTTTGAGGTTGGCGGGCTCGAGTGCCGTGACACCTCGTTGGAGAACAGCGGCTTCCGCACGACGTACGACTCCGGGTCCAAAATCGACCAGATAGGCATTGTCCCCAACAATGATTGCGGTCGCAGGACCGGACCGGTCCGGATCGGGAACAGGTGTGCCCGTTCCGAGCAGCACCACGCGCGTCCGCGGTAGATTGTCCACAGGCCGCTCTACGAGAAGTTGTCTATGAGGAGCGACGACCGTTGTTAGGAGTGCAGCAAAATGGCAGACGACCTGAGGGATAATCATCGGTAACCTCTGTGAATCAGCATTACGAAGCGAGCGCCTGGTGGGATCCGTCTAAGGCCCAAGTTCAGCTGCGGGCGAATCAAATAAAAAGCGAGCGAACCGAGCATCCAAAAATCGCCCGACTGGTGCAGCGTTCGTTAGACCGGCGGCGCGAACGCCTTGAGGTACCCGCACTTGGGACAGCGATAGCTGACCACCGGAAAGAGCTCCTTCCCACGCGTCTTGATTCCGGTCAACCGCCTCTCTTCCACCGGACCGCGAAGCCACGTCTGCGTACGACGGCTTTCCAAGTCGAGCGTAACTCCCTCTTCCATCGAAGCGTTGCATTCTGGACACGTCTGGGGCTTGGGCGTCATTGCGAATCCTTGAACGCGAGGCAGGTCGTGCTCGGTCTAACCCCTAGTTCAGTTGCAAGCACACTACCAGCATTGCCGCGTAGCCGCATCCGAAACGTGCTTGTCTGCTGCAATGTTCGTTAGGTAGCCGGCGATGCGGCAGTCTTTGATTTTTTCCTTGCATTAATCTTAGCCTTGAGCTTGGCTTGAAATCCTCTTCGCTGTTTGGTTACCTCGTAGAGCACAATTCCTGACGACGTACCAAGATTCAAGCTTTCGATAATTCCAAACATCGGAATGTTCACACACAACTCGCTTCGCTGCAGTGCGAGGTCACTAATCCCTATGCCTTCGTTTCCAAACCAAACCGCGAGTTTCTTGAACCTGGTGTAATCTGCTTCGTGCAGCACCACGTTTTTGCACCCCTTAGTGTGTGGAGACGTGACAACCGAAACGAACCTATTTCGTTCGAGATGTTCGAGACAGCTTGCGGTGTCATGGAATTTCTTGACGAAGCTCCACTTGATTGCAGAAGCCGAGATGGCACTCAACGTTTTTCTAGTGCGCATTTCCTGCCAGTCGTCCGGCAAGAAAGTCTGGTCAGTGACGATGTAGGTCTTCTCGACGCCGAGTGCGTTCACATTTCTAATAATCGTTCCAATATTTCTTAGATCGCTCGGGTTCTCGATCACCGCGATCAGGTTTTTGCAGCGGAACTCCTTGATCTTATCGGCTTTCGCGCGGAGCGATGGTTTCGATTTCTTGATCTCTTCCATAAGTGCCATCTGAGGCGTACCTAACGCCCAAGTTCTGCCGCGAGCGCCCAACCGAGTGAGCGCGACAAGCTAAACGTCGTTAAGACTCGAAGGGAGATCAACCTTAATTCCTCGAAGCGAGCGCTCGTCTGCTGCAACTATCGTTAGATGGCAGCGATGGAACCTTGCTAGCTTGCTCTGGGAAGTGGAGAGAGCTTAGCAATCCGCTCAGCGTCTTTGGAGCTGAGCGCGTGCCAAAGATCCCAGTCCAACTGCAGGCCGAGCCAGAAATCCGCGCTCATTCCTGTTACCTGGGCGAAACGGAGTGCCGTATCTGGTGTGACGCCTCGTTTCTGACGAATGATCTCATTGAGCCGAGGGAGGGAGACGCCGAGGCGGATGGCGAAGGCAGACTGTGAGACTCCGAGTGGCTTCAGGAACTCCTCCAGAAGCATCTCACCCGGGTGTACCGGTGGAATCGCTGTTGGCAAGCGACGGCGCACCAGCCGCGGGATGCTCGATGAGCGCTTAGTGGTAGTCCGTGACTTCGACTTCGTCGGCATAAGTCCCCTCCCAGCGGAAACAGACCCGGTACTGATTATTGATGTGGATACTGTGTTGACCGCGTCGATTTCCTTCGAAGCGCATCCGAAAAGTGCTTGTCTGCTGCAACGTTGGTTAGACCGCCGACGTCCCGATTTCCAACTCATAAAACAGTGTGTCGCCAAATTCCACTGCGCGATATGGTGCGATCGCTCGGAAGCCCAGGCTCGCGTAGAGGTGCTGCGCCGCGTACATCGTCGTGAGGGTGCCCAGCCTTAGGCGCTCGTACCCCATCGATCGAGCCTCGAGAATCGCGTGTTGCGCGAGGGCGCGGGCGATCCCGCGGCCACGGCTAGCCGGCCGGACGTACATGCGTTTTAGTTCGGCGATTCTGGGAGTCAGCTTGTGTAAGGCAACGCATCCCGCAGCTTCGGCTCCGTCCCACGCGAGCCATAACCCGCCCGCTGGCGCGACATACGGCGTTGGGAGTGCGGCCAGGAGAATGACCGTGGCCGCCGAATCGTGTGCCTCAGAATGGGCTTCGATATGTGCTTGAATAAGAGCTCGCGCCGCGGCGAGGGCGTGCGCGGTATCGACGCGATTGATCTCAACCATGAGCGAAGCCCGGTGGCTGTCTAACGCCCAAGTTCAGCTGCAAGCGATTCTACTAAACCAGCGCGATGGATTCGCACGGACGAAATACGCGAAAGGCGCACAACCAACGACTATCACGCGCTCGTCTGCTGCAACTATCGTTAGCCAGCGGTGATCCGTTAATCAGTTCGACCAATAGGTTGGGCAGCACTGCGCAGCAAATACGAATTATTGCTCAGATCCCTGAGCTGCACCACGCCCACAACAAAATCGCCAACCGGCCACGGGGGTCCCTGTCGTGATACGTACTCGATTTGAGTCGGCGTTGAAATCTGCGGCTGGTAGCCGGGCACGGACACCCATGCTTCGTCACCTCGTACAAGCCAGGCTTTCTCAGCTCGCAAGCCTACTGGAAAAGTCCCCGCGCTGACGATGAGGCGAAATCCAGTTATCAGGCGAGTGTCCACTGCAGTGCCAGGCTGAAAATCACGGTAAGGATAGATGTCCAGTCGAAGAGTGGCACTCTCGACGACAAGTTGATTTGGGGAATTCAGCAGGTCGGGGGAAACTCGTTCAATAGGGGCAAAAGGGGCGGAGTTACACGCTGCTAGCACGCCGACCAAGAACGTTATCAAAAGGTTGCCATTCCTTGCCACAGTTCCTCCTCGTCTGGCTAACGCCCAGTTCAGCTGCGAGCGCTGTCCCATTTGAGCGAGACAAACTAAACCTCGTTAAGGGTCGAAGAGCGATCAACCCTAATTCCTTGAAGCGAGCGCTCGTCTGCTGCAACTACCGTTAGGAAGCGTGGTCACCGATGCGTCGGGGTGGCTCCCCTTTCTTGCGGAATGCCACGCCAATAATACTCCCGAAGAAAATGCTCAACGCTGCGAGGAAAACGTAATCGACTTTATCCATCGCCTGGAACAGTGCGTGCGACTTCCGGTTCGTATCGAGGTGAAAAATCACCCACAGATACGGCGCTGCCGTAACTATCCCAGCGAGGTAAGGACCGGGTGTTCCAGCTCGTTTCACGTAGCGGCCGATCAGAGTATATGACACACCGGCAAGCGCGCCGGCAGCGATGGCCGTGAGCAAAAACCCGGCGCCGTTAGTCAGGTCAGCCAGTGGCGTACTACTCGTCAACAGGACATAGACGATCGCTATAGGAATTATGATGAGAGCGCCGCGCGCGCCCATAAAGAGGAGTATTACCGCGGCGCCGTACGCGATCGGCTGGAAAAATTCCGGCAGCGTCTTAATTCGGCGCTCGAGCGCTTCTCCGAACGAAATGATGTCAGCCATACATGAATGCCCGTTGACGCTACCTAACGCCCCTGTTCTGCTGCGAGCGATCTGCTCAACATGCGCGATGGAATTTGTGCCGCGCAAGATCTCGACAGCCGCACAACCCAACGATTATCACGCGCTCGTCTGCAGCAACTACCGTTAGCCAGCGGCGAGAACCGCTCGACGTAGCGACTGTGGAAGTGCGATAGAAGCAAACAGCGAAGCTGGATACAGGTAATCCTCGCCGGATTCGTCGATTACTCGAAGCTGGTTGTGCGATGCAGCATCAGAATCAGGCAGCACCTCGTAGATCTTTCGCGGCTCGAGAGATACTTCGTAGCCATCGTTTCGCAGACAAAGCACAATGCTGCGAGAGCGCGTTGATGCCGACTTCTTCCGGCGACGCGGTTTAGTCGAGGTAGCGTTTGATTTTGTACTCATGTCTGCCGATGCCGGTGGCTTCGTACCAGTGAAGTTCTGCTCGGCGCACCGAGCCATCCTCGAGTCTTACCCTAGCAGTACCTTTGCGTTTCCGCCAGCGTCCGCGACCGTAGGCACGTTGTAAGCGCCTTAGCTCTCTGATTCGGTTGCCGACGGCGATCGTTTCTATATTTGAGAGACGATCTAGGATCTCAAAGTCCACAACTAAAGCTATTCTGGCCGGCTCTATTTCGTCTGGCTAACGCCCCAGTTCTGCTGCGAGCGATCTGCCTTCAACGCGCATTAAGAGCTCCAAAGCAGCATACTTGCTAGCCGAGAAACCCAACGACTATCAAGCGCTCGTCTGCTGCAACTACCGTTAGGTGGTGCGCGGTTAGTGGCCGATCGTATCACAGTGGGGCAACGGTTCAAGCTTAGCTATTGTTGCCTCGATGGGCTGGTTAAGAAACTCATTTTCCATTCGTGCGCGAAATGCAGATGCTGCGGGTTCGCCTGCAGCGTCCGAACCTCCATTTCCGACAAATACGTGAACCTGCGTGATAAGCGCGCGGCGCTTCGCCCCTTGGATGGCGATCGGCGCGTATCTCACTTTTTGCAGCGACGCGCAAACGGAACGCTCGAACTCCGGCCTGTCCGTCTGAAGAAAAGATGCAGTGCCAAGTTCTACATGCCCGGTTGTGTCGACGACGAACGCTTCCACGACTGCGCCGTTGATCAAACTTCCGTCAAAGCCGCGGGGATACTTCGGAAAGGCCGGTTCTAATAAACCAGACGTGTCAGCCTTAGCTGCGACAATCGATGTGGGGTCGCGAAAACGTAGCTGCCCTGGTCCAGGCGCCGCAAATACTTCTATGCGCTGGTTCGCGCATGCGTTACTAGCAAGGAGGAATGAGAGAAGGACCCATCGGTGAGATCTGTTCATAACGTCGATTTCCAGTTGCAACCACTTAACGCCTTAGGTCAGCTGCAAGTACGTTACAACCATTGCGACGAAGTCGCATTCGAGAAGTGCTTGTCCGCTGCAACGATCGTTAGGCGGCGTGGCACGATCACTCGCTTGTGCATTGCTAAGCCACGCAAAGTCCATATTGGCGCCTGTTGAGAGCGAATCTACAGATTCACGGACTTGAACCGTCGTCGATAACTGAGGTTGCGTCCCGAGACCATGAACACTCCATCGCCGCGATAGTGGACCGTCTGGGGATAGCGCGGTGACGTCGCGACGTGAGCCTTCACTACCTCGAAGATGAATAGGCTGTATCGGTTGATCCGACTCCCGTCAACCAATTTGCACTCGAAATTCGCGTAGCACTCAGCGATAAGCGGCGCCTTTACTTTTGATGCCTTGACGGGTGTAAGGCCAAACGCCTCAAACTTGTCGCCTTTGCCTCCGTGAATGTTACCAACACCGATGACCGTGTCGATGAGATCAAACGTCGGAATGTTGATCACGCATTCCTTACTCCGGCGGATTAGCGAAAAGCTGTGGTTTTCGTCCCATATGAAACAACCGAAGAGCGCGGGCTCAAATCCGAGCATCATGTGCCAGCCCAGAGTCATGACGTTCCGCTCGCCTCGATGGGCGGAGCTGATGAGCACAATAGGCCCCGGCTCAATGAAGCGCCGGATCTTCGTGAGGGGCAAGCTCCTCTTTTTGTACCTTCTCATTCTTCCGTCCAAGTCCGGGCAGTCCGCCTAACGCCTGAGTTCAGCTGCGAGCGACCGATCGAACGGCGCTCACATGTGTTCAATAGCACGCGCGCTCGTCTGCTGCAACGTTCGTTAGCTAGCGGTGCGATCACATCCGACAACGAGCACTCGGTCAACAACCGTCGATTTGGGCAAGCCAGCCAAGGCAGCACGATCCCATTTCTCCGGAGGTGCGTCCGATCCACTCTCAGATAATTGAAAGCTTAAGCCACAATGCTCAGGGCTCAGCAAAAACACGGCGCCTTCACCGCCCAGCCCTGTTGGCTCTTTCAGCTGCAGAAGGCGTTCGATGGAAGTACCAACGCCAATTGAATCAGCTGTCTTGAGACTGCGCGACGCAACTTCGATCCTCCAAACGCGTGAGCTATCGATTTCGGCTTCCACAGTATCGTGGCTAAATGCCACTCTCAGTATTCGTGTTGGCATGCCTTCGCCGCCGAGTTCTGTGTCATCGCTGATAACTCGACATACGCGTTTGATTGAGTCGACGTTACGGCCAACCACCAATTCACCAATTCCGCGTCCACTCAACACCTCGTTCCCGCACGGCAACGCGAGGGAGGAGCTCGCGGGCAAATTCGCTTGCTCATTCTTCCCGCTGCACGCGGAGAGGGCCACGACAAAGAGAACGTTGAGAATTCTATTCATCAAGCGGAGGTCCGTCTGGCTAGCTAACGCCCAAGTTCAGCTGCGAGCGACTCTGATGTAGCTGCGATCATATCTAATTCCTTAAAGCGAGCGCTCGCCTGCTGCAACGTTCGTTAGACGGCGAGTCACGACGAAGGTTGGCTAAGGAGTCGTATCTGGCCCGAAACCTCGAGCCTCACCAGGCGGCAAGGGATTCCTCTCCCGACAAGCCACCGAGACATTATCGGAACCATCTCGGGAGTTTCGACTCCGAAAACAAGTCGACCTTCCAGAGCGTCAATAGCCCACATAGTTACATTCACTCCCTGAGCTCGGCCAGGTCGACCGAGAAATTCCATCCAATCGTACAACTCGGCATAATCCCATCGTACCTGGTACGGCAGGACCGAGTCCGGATAGCTGGTTGGATAGCGGGACACAGAAAAAGGACCGTGTGGCGCGAGCGTATCCAATGCCGCGAGCGCTGCTCGCTTCTGACTCGTGTCACGCATCCACAGCAGTGTCCTGTGTTGGATCGAATCCACCATTGGCCCGAACGTCCATCCTCCCGGAACTCGGCGCGCGAGCCACACACTGACTTGCTCCGAATCAGAACTATCATGAGGGGCGGCTACAGCATCTGAAGCTCTGACCTTCGGAAGAAATCTTGGCGACGTTGGACTGCAGTCAGCTGAGGGGTTTACCCAGACGGATGTGTCCTGGTAGGGAGCAGTCGCCTGCTTTGAGTGGCGCGATGCGCAACTCATTGTAGCGCAAAGCATGGTCGGTAGACCAATGACGCGCATCGCCTCATGTACGTGTCTTCGCATCAATGCTAGTTCTCGCCGTCTAACGCCCAAGTTCTGCTGCGAGCGACTCTACTATCATAGCGCGAAAGACTCGATCACACGAACACCCGAAGAGGATTCAACCCAACAACTATCAAGCGCTCGTCTGCAGCAACTACCGTTAGATAGTGAGGCGCGAGATCTCTCAATAGCATTCGATGCCACCCTTGCATGGCGGAGCCATTTTCATTCTCACTACAAGAGTGTCTATCGCGCTCGCGGTCAGATTTCGTTGCTCGGTTTGCGCCATGTAACCGATCCGACGGACTAATACCCTGTAGGAGCCGGGTTCAACGCGACGGATGATGAAACTCCCGCGTTTATCTGTATAGGCAAAATAGGATCTACCGCTGCTGCTCGGTTGCAGAAGTATTTGCGTCGTTTCAAGCGGAGATCCCGCCGCAGAGTCGAGGACTGCGCCCACGAGGGCAGCAACGCGTCTTCCGGTGGAATCCCGCGCAATAGAATCCGGATCAACGTGTGGTATGAAGATGTTTGGCGCGAAGAGCGGCGTCGGTCTGTGCGCACAGGCGGCGACGACGATGAGGATGCCTACAGCTGTAGGGTGATGCCGCATGAATCTTACAGTTTGTAGAAAGAGCTGCTTCTCACTATCTAACGCCCAAGTTCAGCTGCGAGCGATTCTACTATCATAGCGCGAAGACCCTGCACATATGAGCGCTCGAAGGGCGCACAACCCAACGATTTAACCCGCGCTCGTCTGCTGCAACTACCGTTAGGAAGCTACTCACGAGATGCTGACTGACTAGCAAGAAACTCCCGAAGTCCTTCAAAGTCCGCGAGCATCCTGAGCTTCCATTGTCCATTCACTCTGCGCAGCTCCATAGCCTGCACTCCACGTATTGGTCGCTCGCTAGCTGGCAATCGCCACTGGTACACAACGTACGCTCGGTCGGGTTCGGGTTGAGCGACACCGTAGATGTTGATGCCTTGAAAGCGATCGAGTGCGGATCCCTGTGAACTTGTCGCGACGAAGAAGGAAAAGAGCCTGGCGTTGAAGTCGGCGTCTGAGAGAGTACTCAGAACGAGTTGCGTCGGCGTCCCGAGGACACGCACGGCAAGACGGTGCGTGGAATCTTTCTCGAAGATCGGCAGGAATGCTGCCTTTGTTCTCGCCAGTTCTTCGGGGTCTGTAAGGCTTGCTGATGTTCTCCAGTCCTTGGCTAGCAGCGCATCGGAGTATCGTTGCACGACCTCCGACGGGGTGAGACTCGCCGCTCCAGCGGCTCTGTTTTGCGCAGGTGTTTCACTCGGCGAAATCAACGCGATTGTACTTGCGAGAAGAACTAGACGGCCGCGTACCATAGGCAAAGAGAATGTGTAGGTAGGCTTCCTAACGCCTTGTTCAGCTGCGAGCGACTCTAGCATCTAAGCAGAATAGTATTTCCGCGCCGCAGGCCAAACGCCTGAAGAGCGATCAACCAAACGACTTTGGCGCGCTCGTCTGCTGCAACTCTCGTTAGGTAGCAAAGTGCGGAAGGGTAGAATCTGGCCAATGGAAATCAATGAAGTGCGAAGGCGAGTTAATGACGACGTGATTGATTCTGTTCGGGTGGTATGACAGAGTTGCGCCTGCCCACACCTCAACGCCTCCTGGCATTGTTGGCAGCACCTGCGGTAACGGACTGTCTACGAGATTGAAGAAAAACTTATATCCCCTCCATTCGAAGAGCCCGCCGGCAAGGCCGTGTCCCTCCCAGATTAGCGGCATGAAGACCAGCCCGCTCAATGGTTTGATCGTGTCGCCAACGCTCGCAGCGGAGTAAAGCCCCATGGGTCTTACGATGGGCGCTTGGCCAAACGCCGCGGCAACCAGCGACCGCGGCGGCCGATCTCCGTCGTTCCCAAGCGCCCATTGGATATTCCAATCATTAACTAGCGCGAGATTGATTGCCGTTTTCAGGAACCATCGCTCGAGGAGACTGGCATCAACGCCGAAGCAATGAAGAAACCATTGACGGGATCCCAAGCGACGGCGCGATTCAGTAAGCTTCTCGGCTGCTTCAAATTCCTCAAATGCGCGTGCGCCGGCTTCATCGACTGGCGACAGGGCGCTGTTGTGATCTCGACAAAGAAACTTGGAGACAATCGCTGCTGTCCCCACCTCTTTAGGCGTGGTCTTGCACCAAGGGAAGCCGACAACGGAGATCTTGTTGGTTCGCCAAAATGCTTCGGTAACCAGATGCTCTCGGGAGATTTTTCCACCACAGCCGCCTAGACGGCTCGCCCAACAATTCATTTCTTAACTAATCTGTGTATGCTACCTAACGCCCAAGTTCTGCTGCGAGCGACTCTACTATAGTAGCGCGATTCACTTGCATACATGAAACGCCCGAAAGGCGTTCAACCCAATGACTATCAAGCGCTTGTCTGCCGCAACTACCGTTAGGCAGTGTGGGCGTCTTGCGCTTTCCATATGACACCGATCATAGAGGAGCACTGGCGTGCATATGCCACAGCATTGTCTCGCTCGACGGGACCGGCGCTATGAGCTACAGAGTTCCGGACCCGTCTGAGATCTCCGATCTCTGTTGCGATTTGAGAGCCGAGCAACCGATCGTTACCGATAACTGCTTCGGCTGATCGTCCTACTCTGCACTCGATACCTCGTGCGGCGAGATAGTCTCGAACCGTCAGCTCCAAGCGACGGTACCAATCCAGAACGAGCGCGTGTGGCGCTTCGTCAGCCATCACCGAGACGTAGTCATCGAAATTGGTTGCGGTCATACAAACTCCGTGAACAACTGTCTAACGCCCAAGTTCAGCTGCGAGCGATCTACTATCAAGCCGCATTGCGATTCGTGCTTCAGAAAAACTTGAAAGGCGAGAAACCCAACGACTATCACGCGTTCGTCTGCTGCAACTACCGTTAGGCCGCAGTGCGAGCGCAGTTGGTTTTCGCATGTGTGACTTCAATTGCGGAACAAGTTCTCCTGTTGAAATCGCTGCATTGCAGACGAAAGGTTTTGTTCGAGAGCCCAGTAGTTATCAATCGCTCGATTCAGCATGTCCACTGCTTCTTCGCGCGCATCGAAGGACACCACACGCGGCTGCTTCTTCACATTCCAATGCTTTAATGCATTCTTGGCAAGGTTTGCCCGATGAGCGATTTCGCTGCCTTCGATAGACTCGCCTGTGAGATGTTTATGAATCTCGACAGCTGCCTTCTTGATTGTCTCGACTGAGTTCTTCACTCCATTTGCGGTGAGAAGCTGGCCGAAAATCTCGTCAGCAGCGCCGCTAAGAGAGATTACAGAGTAATAGTCCTGCCCCTCAAAGTAGAGTCGGAGCGCAGTTTCGAGTTGAACGAGCGCCATCCCCATTCGGTCATGTTGTGCCAGCGCCATTCCTGTCTGTCGGCCTAACGCCCAAGTTCTGCTGCGAGCGATCGACCAGCAACGCGCATTATCATTTCTCCACGCACTGCAATCGACAGGCGCACAACCCAACGACTATCAAGCGCTCGTCTGCAGCAACTACAGTTAGGCAGGCTGCGGACGATGCTTCCTTTCCGCTGTGCCACGACGCTCGTGTAGAATCAGTCGCGTAAAAGCGCCTCCGATAACAGCCGTTGCTGGGATCGCGACAAAAGCGAATATTGCAGAGTTGACTACTTGGATGCGGTCGAGAGCGGACAGCCCTCGAGGACTAAGCCTCGGCCAACTTTCTGGCGATATCTGACCCAGGGCGTAAAGTGTTCCCATACCTGGAAGAAAGAAAAACACTCCAGAGACAACACCCACGCCAAGCGCCAGTGCGAGTGCTGCGGGCCATTCGTGTTTCCTGCGGTCACCCAAGTAAACCGCAAGCGCTCCGCCTAATACCGGCCATACGAGTGGGTACAAATAGCTTCTTGGGTAAAGAGCGTTGAGGTAGAACAACAATCCGCTAACGGCGCCTATCAATGCGGCGTCTCTAAAGTTCGATTGCATAAAGCCTCCGCGGATCTGTATTAACGTAAAGGCGCCCCGAGAATACCTGCATATGCGCTGCCTAACGCCCCAGTTCTGCTGCGAGCGATCTATTCACCATGCGCGATGGACTCGCCGACGGCAAGATCTCGACAGGCGAACAACCCAACAATTGTCACGCGCTCGTCTGCAGCAACTATCGTTAGGCAGTGGCGCGGACTTCCATCATCGGAAGGTCATTAGGTAACGCACTCCACCGATTAAAGTCTACGTCCGTCGCTTGAGAGATTCTCTCGTCGCTTTCGTCTCGCGAGTTCCACGCAGTATTGATGTGGTGGTAGACATGCTGCATGTCGACCCAGTACTCACCGTAGTCGTAGTCCGCAGTACTCTCGATTGACTTAATCATTTCGTCCAGAGCTTCGCTGGCTTCCTTTAGTTGCGAAAGAACTTGATTCCGGTTCATTGGTGCCTCACACGAAATCTCGATTTCATCTGCCTAACGCCCCAGTTCTGCTGCGAGCGACTCTAATGTAGCTGCGATCATAACTAATTCCTTAAAGCGAGCGCTCGTCTGCAGCAACTACCGTTAGACAGCGCGTGTGACGGGACGCTTGTATTGCGGCAGCTCCGGCGGTGCCAACAAGTAGCTGTTCCACAAAAAAGGTTCACGCATCTGTTCGGCTAAAAATTCATCTAGCACGAGCGAGTGCATTCGCACTCTGTGATCTTGCGCGCGATTGTGCCGGCGAATGAGTTCCTCGAGATATTCTTCACTCGGTAGAACGATTGTCGCGACCGTGGGATCCAAGCGCAGGTCCTCAGTTCGGATGCGCCACTCCCGCTCCCAGCAAAAATCAATTGGCGGCTCACTTGTCGGTTCGTACCGTACGTGCCGATAGCGAAGCGATTCCGGTAACTCTGAGAACTCAGACTCTGGCTGGTAAATCACCGGCCGTCCTCCTCTCTCAAAGAGCCATTTCTTAGGAAGCAGGACTCCGAATGGCATGTAACGAAGCCGTTGGGCCGCGGTCCGCGCGAAAACGTCAGTCAGATGCGCGAGGGGCGCTTCCGTGAAACAAACGCAAGTGTAATTGCCTTTGATGAAACCCGTGCCGCCGAGGAGTCGCGAGTCACCGACGATATGCGAAAGGACCTCGAACGCTTCAGTGGGGGAATCGCCCTTAGTGAAGTGAATAACATCATTCGCTATGTCGTCGCGCCTCTGAAATGGATTCATAGCGTGTTAGCGGCTGTCTAACGCCCCAGTTCTGCTGCGAGCGACTCTAACATAGTTGCACGATGGCAGTTCCGCGCCGCAGGCGATGCGCTCGAAGAGCGTTCAACCCAACGACTAACAAGCGCTCGTCTGCAGCAACTAACGTTAGGTGGTGCCTTTGGTAGCGCGGATTTTCTCACGCGATTCCCACCAGCGTGAAAACAACATCCAAAGACTTACTGCCAGAGATAAGAACGTAGATATCCATTCGCGTCTTTGAAAACTGTCCCATGCGAGCCAGAAGAAGACTAGAGCAAACGCGATGTCTACGAAGGCGACCACGCGATCCTTTGAAGGGAGCGGTGCTTTTATCATAGATGCATCCACCTAACGCCCCAGTTCTGCTGCGAGCGATTCTAACATAGCTGCGAAAAGATTGCGACGCACCGCAGGCAAAACGCCGGAAAAGCGAGAAACCCAACGACTAACACGCGCTCGTCTGCAGCAACTACGGTTAGATAGTGAGGCGCGCGAAGTTGTCGGGTCGCAGTCGATATCGATGAAAGAGTTGCGTTTGAAACAGCTATTCTCAGTATGACCGTATCGACCACACCCGCACGAAGGTCGCGGCGACCAATCGAAGGCAGGTAGCCAAGGCGACGAGCCAATACGTTGTAACTGCCAGGCTCAATTTTTCCGATGACGAAGCCACCGCTTTTATTGGTATAAGCAGCGCGCCGGTTTGTCCCGTCGGGAGACCTAAGAAGCACCTGCGCGCCTTCTATGCCCGAACCTGAAGCAGAATCCAGAACGACCCCAGCCAAGGCTCCCAGCTTTCTGCCCGTCGAGTCTCGGGTGACAGAATCCTGCGGAAAACCTGGGATTCCAGTTGTGAGTACGTTGTTAGTTCGGGACGTGACGCATCCAATGGCAGCAACTAACGATGTGGCCGTGAAAACTGTTCTGCGCATAGCAGCGAGGTTGATCACCTTAAGTGCGGAAGAATGTGTGTCTCACTATCTAACGCCTTAGTTCAGCTGCAAGCACACTACCACCATGGCGGCGAAGCCGCATCCGAAAAGTGCTTGTCAGCTGCAACGTTCGTTAGGCGGTGGGTGCGTGATCTTCATCGGTCAAAATGCGGTAGGAACCGTCGGTATTACGTGCCGCGCGAAGGCCACCAATCGGCGCGACGGGCACATTGAGCCGCTCGCAAACCCAATGACGCTTGTGTACCCAAAGGGGATGCCGAGTGTGGAAAGGGCACGTCGGCCATGTGGTATCAATATGCGAATCCAAAAACTCTTGTTGGACGTACTCTGCAACGCGCTGCTCGTAGTCCTCCGCATCGACGCGTACGTGGTTAGGGCCGTTTACGGACTCTCTTTGCGAGCGCGCTTGCTGGCGAATGAATTTGGCGTAGGCGCCGCCTAGGGTTACACCGATATCGTTGTCGAGGGCGGAAATTACGCGAGCCTCATCGTCTGATGTGATCTCGTTACGCGGTTCTAAAACGCCTGAGTGGTTTATCATCCGCCTAACGCCCCAGTTCAGCTGCGAGCGACTCTACTCTAGATCCAATCATATGCAATTCCTTAAAGCGGGCGCTCGTCTGCTGCAACTACCGTTAGGTGGCGTCGCGTAAGTGCGCACCTGATACGGCAAAGGAGATTGACCACGCGTCTACCGGTTAGATCCGATAGGGTGGCTCGATAACCAATAGCCGCCGAAGGTGCCTAATAGCAGAGCGCAACCTGCAATCGACTCCCACTCTGTTATGCGCCATTGCCATGGCATACCATCGGAGGCAACGGCGGCGCCAAAGAAAACAAAGACGGCTGCCGTTATGCCGACTAGAATTGCGACGAGTCTTATGTGAAGGAACGGCCGCATCGCACCTACAACGGTGCCGCTTGCTAGCCCTCCGATAACATAGGCCGCGATTACCGCCGCAAGCGTTGTGTGCAGCTTGTCGAATGGTCGGGAGCCTTCAGCCAGATACAACACGACGACATAAAGTGAGTATAGCGCGGCGAAAGCGAGTCCGAACCCTACGCCCCAAACCACATTACTCAAGAACGAACGTTCAGATCGGTGCATGCCCATCGGTGCTCGCAGCTGTCGGGAAGAGAAATCGAACTAAGCGGTTTTGTTAGTCACGTCCACGTATAAGGACGAGTGAAGCCACCTAACGCCTTATTAGGCTCATGGAAAAAAAGAACTGCTGCAAAGAAAGCTGCAAAACATGTACTCTCGGCGCCGGGTGAACGACCGGTAAGTCCCGAGAAGGCCCTGTCTGCGAAATTGTACGTCACACAGGTGATGGATGTTAGACTGCGAGGGGCGCTGTGATTCCTGCGCACGCTGTGTTTGCGTCAAAGGGCGTCGATCGGGCTTCTAACGCCCCGGCCACCTGTGTTCAGCACGTGGGTGTAGATCATCGTCGTCCGTACATCGGTGTGGCCGAGGAGCTCCTGAATGGTGCGGAGGTCGTAGCCATCCTCTAGCAGGTGCGTCGCGAAGGAGTGGCGGAAGGTGTGACAGGTGGCGCGCTTCATCAGACCGGCCGCGCGAACGGCGTCCGCGACGGCGCGCTGGATGACGGTCGGGTGAAGATGGTGGCGGCGGAGCTCGCGAGTCACAAGGTCGATGTGGGTCCGCGTGGCAGGGAAGACGTACTGCCAACGGAACTCCGTCGACGCTTTTGGATATTTCCGCACCAAGGCGCCGGGAATATCCACGCGACCGCCACCGCGCCTCAGATCACGCGCGTGAGTGACCCGCACTTCGTCCAAATGCTCGCGCAGCCGCGACTCGGCAGCGGTCGGGAGCATCGTGATCCGATCCTTGTTGCCCTTGCCGCCACGAACGAGGATCTGGTGGCTGCCGAAATCGATGTCCTTTACACGCAGCTGCAGACACTCCAGGACCCGCATGCCCGCGCCGTACAAGAGGATCACCGCCAGCTGCGGTACGCCGTCCATCTCAGCGATTAGCCGCCTCGTCTCCTCGCGGGTAAGAACGACGGGCAGTCGCACCGGACGCTTGGCTCGCGCGAGGCGCTCGGCGTCTTCGAGCGGAATGTTGAGAACGTCGCGGTACAAAAAACCCACCGCAGCCAACGCCTGGTTCTGGGTCGAGGCGCTGACGTTCGACTGGATTGCCAACGATGTCAGAAACTCTTCGACTTGGTCGCGGCCGAGATCGCGAGGATGTCGCTTACCGTGGAAGCGGATGTAACGGACCACCCAGCTTAGATAGGTGCTGACCGTTCGGTCGCTGTAGTGGCGAAGCCGCAGCTGCTCGACCAACTGCGAGAGTAAGGGCGACCTTCCGGCAACCGCCGGCGCGGTCGCATCTGCAGTTTGACGCATGTCGATTTGGTAGTCTATCCGGGATTATGCGCGACATCTTTGGGATTCGCAGCCAACCAGAATTCGGAACGCTATCTCCCGGTTGCGAAAATCTCGGTCAGCTCCTGCGGCGGGACGACCTCGAGTTGCTCATAGGTGCAATCCTTCGGCTTCTTGTCCGATCGCCAGCGACGGAACTGCGCAGTGTGACGGAAACGATCGCCCTGCATGTGATCGTAGGCGACCTCGAGCACGAGCTCGGGACGCACTGGCTCCCACGACAGATCCTTCCCGCCGCTCCAGCGACTCTGACCACCAGGCATCCGATGCGGTGCGTCGTCATTTTGTGCGAAGTCGGCCCAATCGCCCCACGGATGATTCTTTAACGCGTTCTTGCGATAGGGCTCGAGCATCTCGACGAGCTCTTTGCGCTTCGCATCGGTGAAGCTCGCGCACACACCAACATGCTCGAGCTGTCCATCGTCGTTGTACAAGCCAAGTAGCAGAGACCCGACCTTGGTCTTGCCGCCCGTCTTGTGCCAGCGAAATCCGGCGACGACGCAATCGCACTCGCGCTCATGCTTCACCTTGAGCATTACACGCTTGTTGGGCTCGTAAGTACCATCAAGCGCTTTGGCGACGACACCGTCGAGGCCGGCGCCCTCGAATCGGTTGAACCAGTCCTGTGCCTCGTTCCGATCGCGCGTCGCTGGTGTGCAATGCAACGGTGCCTCGAGCTTCGCGCAAATTTTCTCCAGTCGCTCGCGCCGCTTCTCGAACGGCGTGTCGCACAGACTGCGATCGCCTTCGCAGAGCAAATCAAAGAACACGATCGACGCCGGTATCTCCGCGGCCAGCTTCTTCACCCGAGATTCGGCGGGATGCAGTCGGAGCTGCAGGGTGTCGAACTCCAGCGCGCCGTCGACGGGCATCACGATCTCGCCGTCGAGCACACACCGCTTCGGCAATTGCTTCCTGATTGGTTCGATCAGCTCGGGAAAGTAGCGATTGAACGGCCGCTCGTCGCGACTCTGTATAAAGACTTCATCGCCGTCGCGAAAGATCAGCGTGCGAAATCCGTCCCACTTGGGCTCGAAGATCCAGCCTTCGCCCGGCGGAAGCGCACTCACGCGCTTGGCGAGCATCGGCAACACCGGCGGATTTACCGGGAGGTCTATCGCCACACTATAACCTGCAGCTGTAGCTCGCCGCGCTGTCGCGGTTGCCGGCTCCGGCGAAGCGCGCCTGCTGCGGATACGGACAAAGTGGGCGCGTGCGCACGATGCCGCTCGCGGTGTCCCCGTCGATCCGCCACTGCGTCGCGATGATGTCGGTCGGCGCCGAGCCGGTCTCGACCCAGCGCTCGAGCGCGATCAACATGCTGTGCTCTGGATCTGCGTTCGGACGAAGCCACTGTCCAAAATCATTGGGGACGTCACCGCTGCCACAGTGGCCCATTCCCGGCACGATGTAAAGACGCGCGAAATCATCGGCGTTCTTGCGACCCATCTTCGAGATCAGGCGATCGTAGTAATCAATCGTCGCGCCAGGTGCGTCCTTGCTGCCGTGATAGATGACGAGCTTGCCGCCGCGAGCGGCGAACGCATCGAGATTTCCCTGCAGAAAACTTTCGAATCCCCAACGGAACGCCGGCGCGCCCGCAATCACGCCGTCATAGTCCGCCGGATATCGCTCGGCTTCCATCAAGCCCTGCCGGCCGCCATTGGAGCAGCTGGCGAAATAGGAGCGAGTGGGCGCCTTGCCGTAGAACGACTCGATCGCCGCCCTCGCCATCAACGTCATCTCGTGGATCGCGCGGTAATCGAAATCGGTTTGCTTTTCAGGGTGCCCTTTTGCCCAGCCAATGTCGGTCGATTTGCCCTCGTGGCCGGTGTCGGTCGACGCGCTCGCGTAGCCGGTGTTGAGCGCTTCGCCCAGTCGCGGATACGCAATCGAGCCAGCGTAGCCGCCGTTGCCGACGCCGAGGTATTTGCCGTTCCAGCCGGTGATTGGGAGCCACACTTCGACCTGGATACGAGAGTCGCTCGACGGCGCGACCGTCGCTTGCAGCCGACAAAACGCGGGCAGCCGATCGTAGCCGTTGAAGATCTCGGGCGAAGGTCGAGTGCGAATCGGGGAACGAAATGTCCCGGCAGGTACTACGCGAGCACTCGTAATCGTTGTGTTGAGTCGATTGAGCCTGGCGAGACTGTCGCACGGATCGGCGCGCGTCGGAGCCGGCGCGCAGGCGACGATGCCTGCGATGAGCGCGAAAGCGAATCTCGAGCTAGCGATCTTCATCGCGTCTCCAGACCATGGCAAAGCTCGTGGGGCGATCGCGGTATTTCTCCCACTTGGGCTTCGATGCGATCCACGCATCGTCGACAATTCGCTCGTGCATTTCGACGAGCGTGAATCCCGCAGTCAGCGCTGCTGCAACGTGATCGCTGAAGAAATGAACGTAGCTGCGGATGGTGACAGGCTCGTCGTTGGACGCGCGATGGTAATGCGTCGGCTGGCCGCTGAGCAGAAAATACGGATGATAGCCGACGAGGACGAAGTGTCCCCGGCGGCGCAGCAATCGCGCCGTCTCGTTGTAGAGCGGAGTGATGCTTTGCAGATGCTCGTCGGCCAGCGATTGGGTCGCCAGATCGTATGACTCAGAGGGCAAGCCAGTGTCGCCAACATCGGCGATGCGCAGCGAACGATAGATATTTCGCTCCCGCGCCCGATCGAGCATCTCCGGCGTGAGGTCGACGCCGTCTATTTCCTTCACACCGTGCGCCCGCAACCAGGTGCCGATCCGACCGGTGCCGCAGGCGAGATCGGCTGCAGTGTTCACTGTAGTCCACTCCACGGTCTCGACGCGATCGAGCAGCGCGATGTCCATCTCGTCGTGAACGGTCTGCTCGTAATGAGCGGACCAGTCACCATAGCCGTCGGTTACCGAGACAATGGGATAGCGACGTGTGTCGTAGCGCGAGAAGTCGAGCGTCATGTACTGAAATCTACGCGAGGTGGCTCAGATCTTTCTCGTAGCGCCAGACTTCCAGAGTCATTTCGCCATTAATGGTCTGGAACCGGCCAGGCATATTCCCAACTCTGCGCCAGCCCTGCTTCTCGTAGAAGCGCGCGGCGCGGTCGTTGCCGATTGCGCAGCCGAGCCACGCCGTCCTGAAGCCGTAATCTGCCAATCGCTCTTCGGCATCGGCGATCAGCGCCGCGGCGACACCGGTTCCACGCGCGGCAGCAGCCACGAAGAGCTGATAGAGCTCGTCGTCCTTCACCAACGCAAATCCAACTGGATTGCCACTCTCACCGACGACGCGCAACTCGTCGAGCGAAGCCTCTACCCGATCGCGCAAGCTCTCGAGTGTGCGCGTAGCGGTGAGATTAGCCGGCACAATCTGCTCGTGCGCATCGCGCCAGCTGTCGAACCACACCCTGGCGATCTGATCTATCTCGTCCGCCTCGGCGTCACGAACGGTGATCCGCGTCACGGAAGTTGGATCGACAGCGCGTGCCGGAAGATGTCGCGCGGATCCCAGCGCGCTTTGACGCGTCGCAGTCGCCGATAATTATCGTGATAGTAGAGTGTCGACCACGGCACGCCTGACGTGTTCAGTGCCAGGTCGAGCAGATCGGTGTCGGGATGATTGATGAACGTGCCGTCGTAACGATCGTTCGGAACCGGGACACCACCTGTATCCGCGAAAAGCTCGCGATAGAACGAGCGCACCCAGCGCAGACTCTCGGTTTCCTCACTCTGATTGAGCCAGCCGGCGTTGCAAGCCATGTCGAAGATCGAGCTCCGCTGAGCGGAAGCCGTCGCATCCTCCGCGACCGTGTTCACATGTCCGCCGTAACTGGCGAAGCCGAAAGCGCCGCCCATCACGTCGTACTCGGTGCGATTCATGTAATCGTAGACGAATTCGAACTGTCGCTCGGTGAGCGGCCTCCTTAGCATCGCGTCCTTCACCTTGGTGCTGACTCCGCCCGGCGGCATCGCGAACAGATCCGGAAACGGATTCAGAGCAAAGTCCAGCCACGACATCTGCTTCACCTCGAGCGCGCTCGAGGGTTTGGTTCCGTCGTTCAACGCGGCCAGGTAACCATCGATCTGTCGATCCGCGCGCGCTTCGTCGACGGTCAATCCGCGAATGAAGATTTTGCCGACCTGCCAGCGATGCACCATCAACAGCGACCACAGTGAGATGTCGGGCGAGCTCGCGTGGCTATTGTGTTCACCCCACGCGCCGTGATTCCGCAGCAATCGCACGAACGACTGCTTATCGAGATCCGTCCAATTCCACTCGGCGCGGAATGTCGTGATCGATTCGGGGGCGCGCGGGAGAATTCTGCCCGGCTCGTTGCCGGTTGCGTCCGCTGAGCGAAACCAGTAGCGGGTGACGACTCCGAAATTGCCCGCGCCACCGCCGGTGTGCGCCCACCACAACTCGCGATTCGGATCGTCGGCTTCTCTGGTCGCCATCACGGCATTCGCTCGACCGTCGTTGTCGACGACTACTACTTCGACGCCGTAGAGATAATCGGCAGCGAGGCCAAGTGTTCGGCAGAGGAATCCGAAAGCGCCGCCGCTGACGTGACCGCCGATGCCGATGGCAGGATACTCGCCGAGTGGAACGACAACGCGCCAGTTATCGTGGAGCGAGCGAAAGGTGTCGCCGACGGTCGCGCCAGCCTCGACCGCGATCGCGCGCATTTTGTCGTCATAGTAGATGCGTTTCATCGGCGAGCAATCGATGATCACGCGCACGTCGGGATCGGAAACGAAGCCTTCGAGGCAATGGCCGCCACTGGTGACGACGACGCGCTGGCCTTCGTCGACCGCGTCCTGCACGGCGTTGACGACGGCTTCTGTCGAATCGGCGAGACGAACATAGTCCGGCTCCGCCGTGAATCGCTTATTGAATCTTTTGTCGACGACGGTGCGATAGCGTGGATCGTCGGGCGTGATACGCTCGGTTGGGATGGTGCTCACTTTGTCGGTGCCTTGATCGCTGCGACGCGTGATTTTACGAGACGTTTGATGAGTGAAACGGGAATGGGGTCGTCGAGCGGAAACTGCACTGTGCCCTTCGATGTCTTGAATCCCTTTTGCTCCGCGAACTTTCTGTCAGCGACGCTGAGCGGGTACATGCTGAGATGATCGGTCCAGGCGGCGTACCAGACGAGAATCTTGCCGTTGTAGCGAAACGCCGGGATCTGGTAGCTGAAGGCATCGACCGCGCCCGGCGCCGCTTTGCGGATGGTGTCCGCTAGCTCCTTCAAGCGCCGTCGCGTCGACGGCTGAAGTTTCGCGGTGTATGCGCGTATCTGCGCGCGAGATTCTTTTTCGTTCGGTGCTTTGGTTGTCGGCATATGCGTGTTGGTCCCGGTCCGGTTGCAGATGAGTGCCCACCTGTCCGACGAACCGGGACCTGCAATATCGACATTTGAGTGGTCAGTGTGCTACCACGCGACACTGTCTGATCTCGCTCACACTTCAAAATAAGAGCTCGGCGCTATCAAACTGTCAAAGCTGGGAGCTCCCGGCTTTTGTATTCTGGATGCAAACCCCCGCTCGCGATCTCTACGCCGAGACTAGAAACGCCACTCTTTAATGAGGAATGCCCCAAACGCCGACGTCGTGTAAATGTTCTGATCCCGCTGCAAACTCGGCTCGCGCAGGATATAGCGTGTGTCGACGCCGGTCTCCAGCCGGTAACCCTGCAGCCCGCCGAAGCGATGCACGACTTGCACGCCAGGACGCTTCAGCGCTGATGGATCGAACGGAGATTTCAGCAGCACGAAGGTGTGCGATCTGATGTACTTGCCGAACTCGAACTGCGTCCCGCGCAGGAAATTCCCGACGTCGGTCTGCACATCGGCAGGTGTGATCGTAAAGACGTCGGCGCCAAGTGAGCGTGCCGCACTGCCGGCGACTTGATCCGCGACGACACCGAGCGCGATCCCGGCGAGCTGGCGGCTCGCCAGCGCTGCACCGGCGCCGACCAGATTCTGGCCGCTACCGCCGCTGCTCAGACCCGATCCCTCGAGCTGCAACAGCGAGCTCGACGACTGGCCAAACGCGAGATAACTCAGCAAGTCGCTCTGGGGTATAGGCGGCTGGGCGTCACTGGTCAACGAAATCGCCGGCGTGCGCAGCGTTCCGCCGACTATAATTTGGATGTTGAGCGCTTCGCGATTCGGCTGCTGCACGGTGTAGCCGGCGGTTCCCTGCAGCGTCGGATTGAGCTCGGTCGAATTGATGAAGGTTGCCGAACCGCGCTGGATTTTGAAGCGGCGCGTCAGGAACGCATACTCGCCGCGCTCGCTCAGCAGGACACCGTCGATCACCAGTGTCTGCTTGGCGCGATTGACGTGCACGCCCATCGGATCTTCGGTGTAGACCTCGATGTTGTATTCGCGCGAGCGCACGAAGACGTCACGATCGACACTGAGATTCACGTCCATCCGCAGCTTTGCGAACAACGGCGACTGGGCGGGGAATATCTCACGATCTGCCATCACCGCGGTGTCCATCACATTGAACAGCGCTGGATCGCCGGCGCCAACGAGATTCTTGTTGGTCGAGGGCGGGATAGACAACACGCCGCCGCGCACTCTCACATCGCCCGTGACGTGCGCATCGTTGAACGGCCCCACCATCGCCAGGTTGGCGCGCAACACTATATTGCCACGCTCGTTGTGGAGCACCTCCGCGCCTGTGGTGACCAGGTGCAAATCGAAACTTGGCTGCGTCAGTGAGCCGAGCCCGATGCCGCCGGTGAGCAGGATCCGGCCCTTGCTGTTCGCGGCGATGGAATCGACGACGATGGTGTCGCCGAGCAGGCGCACTGACGCTTCGATCTGATTGAGATTGATTCCAGCCTGCACGACGTGCGCGTGACCCTCGTGCATCGCGAACTGCCCGGTGAGCTGCGGCTTGTTCAGAGTGCCGCTCACCTTGAAGTTGCTGGTCATCTTGCCCCGCAGATCGCTGACGAAATTGCCGAAGTACGACGGCAGCAGCTCCATCGGCAGACTGTCGGCAGTTACGTTGAGCGCGATCTGTCGATTGGTTGGGAAGCGCGATCCAGTTACGCCGGTGAGCGCGAGATTGATCGGGACCGTCCCTTCTGCAGTCAAAAATGGCTGGCCACCCGCGCGCATCGCCTCGGCGCGCCCGCTCAGCGTCTGATTCGCGTACTGCAGGGTGCCGTGCACTTCGGGCAATTCAGTGCCGTTGTAGAGAAGGTCAGTGGCGCCAAATGCGCCGCTGAATTGCGGATTCGCCAGCGTGCCTGTGCCGTGAACATTGAACGAAACCAGACCCGCGGCGTTGATGTCGCTCTGCGTCAGCGAGATGATGTCTTCGACGTTCACGTTGTCGACGGCGAGATCGAAGTTGGCGCTGCCCTGCTTGGGCAGGAATCCATTGACAAAGATCCGGCCGTTGCGTCCGTTGCGCAGCTCGAGACTGTCGACGTCGACGCCTGCCTGACCCCAGTGCAGCGCAGCAGCGTGAGTGCTGGCCCAGGTGCTGGTGTCGAACTGCAGACGAAGATCGTTGAGCTTCAGAGTGTTCCGAACCTTGTCGAGGGTGAACGCAGCATCAGCGGCATAGGTTCGCCCGTTGCTCTGGTCGACGGTCAGCGACAGCGTACCGTTCGGTTTGCCGTAGGTGAGCTTCCCGCGGACGCTGTCGAGATCGAAGCCCGCCGCGCGCACCGATAGCGCGCTCGCGTTCACTGATATCTGTGACTGTGGCGTGCGCGCGTTGATCCAGTCGTAGTCGGCCGTGAAGGACGCGACGCTGTTGCCGCGCGCAATTACGTTGGTGCCGGACGCGGTTCCTTTCAGGCTGAAATTCTTGATGTTGCCAGTCGCGACGCCGTCGGCGCGTACCGATCCGGCGACGAGATCCTTCGGAATTCCCTGTGGTGTGTCGACCGCCGCGGTCGGATACGCGAGGCCGGTCACCGCTCTCTCAACTTCGGTCGCCTTCGCCTTGCGCGAAGAATCAGCGCGTGCCTGGGCGACTCTCGTCGACAAAATCCCTGGCCTCGGCTTCACCACGCCGGTGTCCTTTTGGCCAATCAGGCCGGCGAAGTTCTGGAGCGAGTCTACCGCGACGTGATAGCTCAAAGTGCCCGAGCGCTCGGGCGAAAGTCCGAACGTCCCTTTCGCTTCGACGATTCCCTGCGGCAGATCGACCGCCAGCGTGTCGAACCGGGCGAGCCCGTTCGCCATCGTCACGTTGACGTTGGCGCGATCGACGCGAATGGTGTCGATCGTCGACGGAGCAACAGTCGCGATGAGCTGGGACTGCATCGTCGCTGGGTTGAAGCCGCGGCCGCGGAATGATCCAACCGCCGTCAAACGTGTTTGGGGGAATTTGGCGACGACGTAGTTCGCGTTGAATCCGCGCGTATCGAAGGTGAGGTTGTAGCCGGTCTCCCGACTGTACAGATCCATCGTGCCGCGCAGGTCGAGGTAACCGCCGTCGGCGAAAGTGAGCTGGGTGTTGAGCGCGAGATTGTTGGTATTCCCACGCGCTTTCAAAGGTCCGCTCGCAACGCCACGCAGGCCAACCGTCGGCATGAAGCGACCGAGCGTTGCCAGCGCCAGCGGATGCATTCGAGCGTCGATGTCCCAATAGCCGACGGCGCCGTTGCGGAATGATGCGCGACCAGTCGCACGCGTTAGAGCACCGCGATCGACGTGGGTTACATCACCGACGGCCGTCATGATCGCCGTGCTCGACCCGTTGAGCGTCATCGTGCCGGACAGCGTTCCCTGGAGCTGTCGCGGTATCGTCGGAATGATCGCGCGCGCGAGATTGATCTCGAGCGGCTTCATCGTCACGTGGAGATTGCTGGCGGTGAACACAGTGCCGAAGAGGCCCATCACGCCGTTGCCGACAAGGTGGCTGCGCCCCGACTGCGCGTCGTCGACCACGACATCTCCATTGATGCGCAGGGCGTGTTGCCCGCCATCAAACGCCGCTCGGCCGGTGAGAATCAGCGGCCGAGGGAAAGTCAGAGCAGGGAACATCCTGTGGAGCAGGCGGGTGTCGAGATTTGCGAAGCTGAGATTCGCATCCTTGTACGAGATCGTATCGCCGATCGTCGCCTGGATCTTACCGGCGACGTGCGATCGCTCGACGTTCATGTCCATGTTGGCAATGGTGTAGACGCTCTTCTTGCCGGTCCAATCGAGACCCAAATCGAGCTTGCCGTTGCCACTCTCCGGGAGCGTCACCATCGCCCAGCGAATATCGGCCGGGTTCACCGGATCGCCGTGCAGCTTCAGATGCAGATCGCCGTTGGTGAGCAGGTATCTGCCATCGCCGGTGAGCTTGGTCTGCGGGAACGCGGCGCGCGCACCTTTCCACCACAATGAATCGCCCGTGAATAAGAAATTGCCGGTGAGGCCGCGCACATCGGCCAACGGTGGCCGGAATGGCGCCGCGATCATCTTCAGCGCAGAGACATCGACTTCGCGATAGCTGTAGGCGGGATCCTCGAGACGAACGAGCGGGAAAATCCCGTCGATCTTGTGGAACGCGAATTCCTTCTGATAACCGCCCGGCACCGCAAAAATCTTGAGTCTGCCTTCGGGGCCGAGTGCCTTGCGAGCTTCGTCCTTCTGCTTGGCGGCGGTGATGTTCGGATCGGGCTGCCACGGCGCGCGCACAGTCAAGTCGCCCTGCTGCACCGTCACATCGCTGAATTTGATCCAGGTGCCCCAGCCGGTTTTCCTGGGACCCGTCGGCGTCGTCGTGTCGCGTGGAAAAATTCTCTCGTAATTCCATTTCGTGTCGTTGGGCCGCTTCTCGAGCACGATGATCGGATTGACGAGTTTCACCTGGCGGAAATCGATGCGCTTGCCGCGAATCGTGCTGAGCGGACTGTAGCGCGCCCACGCTTCTCCGACCTTGATGAAGGGACGGTGCGCGCTGTCGGTGATCACCACGTCGTGCAGCGTAAATCCCTTCAGCAGATTGCCCGTCACGCTGCCGATGTGCACGAGTCCGTGACTGTTTCGCTGAATCAATCCTTCGACGTAGCGACGGACCCGCTCGCGTCCCCAGTTGGTGTTGGTGACGAGGAAAACGCCACCGACGAGCAACAACACCACCACTACCAGGGCGGTGATTGCGATCAGGATCCGCCTACGCATTAGAACGCTTCGCCGATCGACAGGTGGAGCACCATCCGGTTGAGGATGCCGCCGCTGGTAGGCGAATAGGTGCGCCGCTGTTGTAGTCTGACGAGCGTCCTTTGGCCATTAACAATGCTTTCCGTGATGACCGGCAGTGACTCACTGCGGCCCGGGTTGACCCCTATATCGGCACGGATTGGGCCTACCGGAGATTTGTACCTGAAGCCAAAACCCGGGGTTATGGCTGTCTTTCGGCGGGGAAGGTCGGCCGTCGTTCTTTGACTCACGATTCCAGCATCGACGAACGCAGCGCCGGCGAGATCGCGCCAAACCGGGAAGCGCGCCTCCACACTCCCTTCCACCACGAAATTTCCACCGAGTGGCCTCGGCTCGAAATCGCGATCCTTGAGATTTCCCGCCGTCGGATCGCACTGCGTCACGTCGGCGCCGCTGGTGCACGCGACGTTGAGCGAATCGTGCGCTTGCAGCGTTGCGATTGGAATGGTGAGCACGCGCGGGCCGAGCTGATTCTCGCCATACCCGCGTACCGAGCTGGCGCCGCCGGCGTAAAAGCGTTTGCGGGGATGCAGCACGCCGTCGCCCAATCCGGCTGCGATGCCAACTGCTTGCGCGGTGCTGCCGAGTGGATGAACCCAGCCCGCGCGGATGTGTGCGGCGAACGAGCCGCGCTTCCGAATCTGAAAGTACGAAGCACCATCAGCCGTCGCGCGATTGTAGCGGAAATCGGATGCAGTGAAGCCCGACGCGTGCTCGATACTGCCGTTGGTGCGATAGCCGCGATTGGGCGAGAACGGATCGTTGCTGCGATCGAGACCGGCGGTGATCGTGATCGGTGACAGCTTCTGATTTCCGCGCAGCGCTTCGAGCGTCGGCGCATCGCAGACGCCGAAGTTGATGCAGAAGTAGACGTCGCCGGCGTCGACCTTGCTGATCTCGAATCGGTAGTTGATGCTGAGCGGCGCGCGCTCGGTCATCTCGCGCGTGAAGGTGAACGAGCTGCCGTAGCCGCGATCGATGTAGATGCCCGGAGCGCTGCGACGATGCGTGAAGATGCCCGCCGAGAGCGTGTTGTGCGGTGAGCCGAACCAGGGCTGGGTGAGGTCCGCGCTCGCGTTATAGGTCGGGACGTAGTAGCGCGCGAGCGTTCCGGTGCTGCCGACGGTTGCGTTCCGAAAGACGCCGCGGCCGTTTAGCGATTTGGCGAACAGATTTCCGACGACTCCCAGAAGGTCGAGCCGTCGCGCCCCGCCGCGGAAATTGTAGCTGGTGAACTTCGTCTCGACCTGACCGAAATCAATGGTGTTGAAGCCCGCACTGATGCGCGCTTCGTGGAACGGCGCTTCGGTGAGATCGATCACGACGATCTTGGCCGAATCCGGGGCCGAGATGTCGATCGGCGGCCGCGGCTCGATCGATGCGCGCCGGAACAGGTTCGATTCGTAGAGCGCGCGCTGGCTGCGCAGCATCTCCGATCGTTTGAAGATGTCGCCGATGTGGAAGGTCAGCGATTTGAGAATGGTGCGCGAATCGACATCGTCGTTGCCCTTGATGACGATATCTTCGACCGTCGTCTTGTACTTCGGAATCAGGGTGAATCGCACCTGCGCCGTATGCGACGCGCTGTCGATCACCGTCGCCGTATCCACTTCGGCGTCAGCGTATCCCTTGTCGAACATCCGCGCCTGCAGATTGAAGCGCGACGAATCGAGCTTGATCAGGTTGAGCGGGCCATTCTTGCCGAGTGCGATGCGATCGTCGATCTCGCGCTGGGTGAGGACTGTGGTGTCCTGATTGACGACGATGTCGGAGACGACGGTGGCTGGACCTTCGTTGATGGTGAAGGTGACGCCGACCTGGTTTTTGCCGCGCGGAACAACCGCGGTATCTACTTCAGTCTCGCGATATCCGCGCTTCCAGTAGTAGACGCGCATGCGCAGCACGTCACGGTGCAGCTCCTGGTGATCGAGATACTCGCGGGTGTAGAAGTATTTCGATTTGCTGATCCAGCAGAACGGCTTGAGGATGAAGCTGTTGCAGTACGAAGCCGTGGTGTAAATGTTGTTTCGGAGGTCGTCCTGCCGGACGACTTTCACGCCCTTGAGCGTGAGGTTGACGACCTCGGGATGAGGCGAGGGTGCGGCGGTGAGTTTTTTGGGCGGGACGGTTGGTGGCCGCGGAGTGTCGACCGCCTGGGAAGTCAGTAGAGCGGGAAGGAGTGCTGCGCCTAGAAGGAGGGAAGCGGGAAGCGGGAAGCGGGAAGAGGGGACTGCGAAACGGAAACTCCGAACGCGAGCCGCTTCCGGCTTCCGGCTTCCCGCTTCCCCCCTATAGGCCCTCGAGCAACGCGTCGTTGCTAGGAGTAGCAGCGATGCGTTTGATAAGCCATTCCATAGCCGAACTACTCGGCATCTGTTGTAAGCCGCGCCTAAGCGTGTAAACATGCTCTAGCTGATCAGGACGGAAGAGCTTGTCTTCACGACGCGTGCCGCTGGTCGCGACATCGATAGCGGGGAAGATGCGTTTCTCCGATAACGAGCGATCCAGCTTGATTTCGCAGTTGCCGGTACCCTTGAATTCTTCAAAAATCACGTCGTCCATGCGCGAGCCGGTCTCTACCAGCGCGGTGGCGATAATTGTGAGCGATCCACCGCCGTGTTCAGGGGCGACCGAGCGCGCCGAGCCAAAGAAGGCCTTGGGACGCGCCATCGCGGACGAATCGAGACCGCCGGACAAGGTGCGTCCGGTGCCGCGCTCGACCGTGTTATATGCACGTGCCATGCGCGTAATCGAGTCAAGAACGATTACAACGTCCTTACCAAGCTCGACGAGGCGACGAGCGCGCTCCAGAACCATCTCGGTGACGTCGGTGTGGCGCACCGCCGGCATATCGAAACTGGAGGCGACGACCTCGCCGTAACCCCAGGTAATCATCTCGCTCACTTCCTCGGGCCGCTCGTCGACGAGGAGGATCAAGAGAACTGCCTGTGGGTGATTGATGGCGACGCCTTCGACGATTGCCTGCAGCAACATCGTCTTACCAGCGCGTGCCGGAGCGACGATGAGTGCGCGCTGGCCGTAGCCGATTGGTGCGATGAGATCGATCGCGCGGCGGGTGAGTTCGGGTCCGCCCTTGGCTGGGCGTCCTGTCTCGAGCTTGAGTTTTCTCTCGGGATACGAAGCGATCAGTGAGCCGAAATCAGGACGGCGCGCGGCCGATTCGGGATCCTCGTTGTTGATTTTCTGGACATCGACGACGACGATACGATTGCGATGGTCGTGTCCGGTTGTCGCTGCGATCTGATCGCCGCGACGAAGTGTATACTGGCGAATGAGCTGGATCGGCACGTAGGCATCGCCGGGCTCGGCGAGGTAGCTAAAACCAGCGCGGCGGATGAATCCGCCTTCGCGCTGCGGATCGAACCAACCGATCGTCTCGCCGTCCGGAACTATGGGAGCGAGTGGCGCACGCGACTCATTTCGCTCAGCGCGTTGAGCGCCGCCCTGCTGTCCACCGCCGCCTTGACCCTGACCGCCGCCACCGCCGCCACGCTGTCTGCGTCCGCGCTGATTGCGGCCGCGACGTCCGTTGTGGCGGTTGTCGCGATTGCCTTCACGCTGATGTTGTCCCTGGCCACCGCCACCGCTCTGGTGGCGTGGATTGTATTGCGATTGCTGTTGTGATTGAGTGCCGGTGTTTTCGTCGCCGTTGCCGCTCACTGGCGGCGCACCTGAATCATCGGTGTTGTCCACGTCGGACTGCGACGATGGTGGTGTCGATGGTGTAGTGGGAATTACTGGAGAGGTCATGTTGTCGCGGGCATCAGGTAGGTCTGCCGCGTCGGAGGGAGGGGTTGAGCTGGGGTTGGATGAATCCATATCCAGATACGGGTCTGCATCGCCGGGAGATTCGGCGAAGGGAGTATGCGGTTGATGACCGGACGGACGGGACCTCCGGCCGCGACGAAAAGGACGTCGGCGTTCGCTCATGAATTGTGGTGTGGCTGAGACTTAGTGCTGCTCGAATGGCTCACGCGTTTCGCGGTCTGAATTCACGCGAAGATCGGAACCGAATTTTGTAAGGAATTGCGCGCTGCGAGAGCTGCGCTGTGTGCCGAATGGTACTAACTGATGGACTGAAAGTCCAGCAATGACTAAATGCTAGGGTGTGGTGCTTGGTCTGTCCAGTGTTAATTGTCTCGGCGTCGAGACCTTGTGCGTCTCGGCGTAGAGACCTTGTGCGTCTCGGCGTAGAGACCTTGTCGCGATTCAGACATCCACAATACAAAAGCCGGGAGCCACCAGCTTAGGGAGCTCTTAGCTGCGGAGCTAAGCTTTAGATTGCGCGCTGAACCCAGACTCACCGAACCTACTTCTCCTGCTTGAATGACTGTACAAGATGCGCAGAGTAACGCTCCGGATCTGATCGATCCGTTACCGGCACTGGAGAGCGCGGTTGCTGAGCGGCCAGACGATGCGAAAGCGTTGGTTGCACTCGCGAATCATTATTGGTTGATCGGTACGGGTCCGGAGCCGGTTGCTGATCTTGCGTCACGCGCGATCGCGATCGACCCCGACAACCGCGGCGCCTGGCATCTCTGGGCGCTCGCCGAGTCCGATCCGCGCCAGCGTATGGCGCGTTGGCAGCAAGTCTCGCAACGCTTCCCCGCGGATCTGCTCGCTAAGGCGAACCTCGCCGACAACGCCGCGAGTCTGGCCGGCGCGGAGCACGACTATGAAGCCGTTGATCTAGCGATCGCTACGTACAAGGAATTGCTCGCCGTGAGCGACCGCGCCGACCAGCGCGCAGCGCTCGAGAAAGCGATTACAACTCTCGAAGGCTGGCATTTCTAGTTCGTCGCGCACCGCCGCGGCGACACGTTTCTGCGGTGACCACGATAGTTGTGGAGGGAGGCTGAGAGGTCCTCTAAGCGGCCGTTACAGTGAGCGCGTGGAGGAGACCCGCGAGTGAGCAGAGCGAACGAGCGCAGTTAGGGGCTCCATGCTGCCCGCACGCGGGCGCCCGGCGAACGTGGCCGCGTGAGGAACTCCTCAGCCGACCGACGACACAGATCTATTTCTTAGCAGTCGTTGGAGAAGATGCCGGGCGAGCGACAACGGAAGGATTGCCGTCCGAGATGTACGCGTTGCCGGACTTCTCGAGCCTATCCATGTTCTGCTGAATAGCGTTCCCTATCACCTGGATGCGCGGAGTCGAGCCCGGATTGAACGCCGGGTCATAGGGGGAGCGCATTGGCCCACCGTCGACCTCGAACACCACCGGCCAGGAATAAGAAACCGTTTTACCAGTCTTCGGATTGGTCCAGGATCCTTTGGTTGCAAGCGCCCGATTCTTCGGCCACAGTCCCTGCGGCAACGCCATCGATCTGATCCTGTAGCCCGGTACCGCGGAGTCGATCGCGAGTACGTTGCGCGCGATCTGCTCCTGCACGAAGGGGTCGGGATACTTACTCAGCTGCGCGTGCCACAATGTGTGATCGCAGAGCTCGAATCCGTTGTCAGCGAGCCATTTCACTTTCTGGAATCGCCAGTTCGACAGCTGTCCCTGGATGCCCCGATCACCAAAGAAATTGTGGCCGGCATTGGCGCCTGAGAGGAGGCAGAACACTCCCTTGTTCGCCCAATCGGGATGCGTCTTCTTGAAATCGAGCCAGATGCCGACGCCGCTGGTCGGATCGATCTCGAGCTTGCCGTTGTTGTTGATGTAGCGGAACTGCTCCGGCGACGCATCGTCGAACACGAACACTACCGGCGACAATCCTGCCGGCAGATTGAGGTTCTTGTCGAGCACGTCCGCCATGTTTACGGGCCTATATCCGCGGTCGTACAGCAGCTCGAGGTCCTTTCGAAACTGGCCGCGCTCCCGCGCGTAGAAGCCATTATGGTCGGTGATGAGGTGATACTCGAGCACCATGATTCGTCCCATCTCATTGGGGACGCGATTTGGATTCGGTTTTGCTCCGGGATCGGGACTAGCGTTGGAAGCGGGCACGATTACACCACTGCCAGTCGAAGTTGCCGCAGTACCGCTTCCCGCTTCCCGCTTCCCGCTTCCCACCGTTGGACCTGCAGCACTGCCAGCGGTGTCTGATGTGGTGTTGGAAGGCTGTGCCAACGAGGCTGCGCTATTACTGTTCGCGGCAGATGCCGATTTCGTCTCGCTCCCGCTGCAGGCAGTGACAGCGGTCGCGATTGCGATCGAAAAGAGGATTGAACGATTCATTTTTCGCGTCTGATTTCTGGAATGGGAACTAGGTCCCGGGGCTTCTTCGGCTGGTTGTCTTCACACCGTCGAGGAATTCTCCTCGGTACATTCGCAATTTGTATTCTAGCGATCTACTTCACCGATGCGTGGCTGCTGACGTGCGGTTTCGATGGCTGTCCGACACCGCGCGACATCCAGACGTTCCAGCCCGATCAGGGCGGCCGCATCCTCGATCGCTACAACCGTCTGATGGGACGGATCGAGCTGGTGCGGCGCGTCAACGTACCGCTGAGCCAGGTTCCGGTGTTCGTCCAGCAGGCGTTCGTCGCCACCGAAGACCGCCGCTTTTACGAGCACGGCGGCCTCGACTGGCGCGGCTTCTTCCGCGCACTGATCACGAACATCAGGGCCGGCGGCACCCGCCAAGGTTTCAGCACGATTACAATGCAGGTCGCCCGTAACACCTTCGCGGTGCGAAAGTATCCCGCGCGATCGCTGCGTCAGAAACTCACTGAGCTTCGACTGTCGCGCCTCATCGAGCACTCGCTCACCAAGCAGCAGATCCTTGAGCTGTACTTCAACGTTATCTACATGGGCAACGGCGTCTACGGCGTCGAGGCAGCCAGTAGAGATCTGTTCGGCAAGAGCGTCAACAAGATCAATCTCCCGCAGGCAGCAACGCTGGCTGCGCTGCCCAAGGCGCCGTCGGTCTACACACCACGACGCCATCCGCAGCGCGCGCTCGATCGACGCAATCTCGTTCTCACGCTGATGGTGCAGCAGGGATACGTGTCGGCCAATCGCCTGCCCGGTTTGCAGGCGGCGCCACTTGCCATGGCGAAAGACGAGTGGCGTCCGAGCGATCCCACCGATTCGTACGCGCTCGACGCGGTGCGCAGTTTAGTCGATTCGATCATCCAGGGCGGTACCGCGGACATTGTCGATCTCACCGTGCGCACGACGCTCGACCGAAACGCGCAGATCGCCGGCGATCGCGCGGTACGACGTCGCGCGGCGGCGATCCAGTCCGAGGCGTCGAGACGCGCCCCGATCCAGGGTGCGATGGTGGCGATCGATCCGCGCAACGGCGACATCCGTGCACTTACGGGCGGGCGGCAGTACGAGCGCGGGACGTTCAATCGCGCGCTGCTCGCCCATCGTCAGCCTGGCTCCGCGTTCAAGCCGTTCGTCTACGCCGCGGCGATGGCAGCGGGCTACACACCATCCTCAGAAGTCGACGACGATCCAATCGATGTGATTCAGGGTCGCAGCGTCTGGTCGCCGGCGAATTACAACGACGACTACGCCGGAAGAATCACTTTCCGCAAAGCGCTGATTCGCTCGGCGAACGCTGCGACCGTACGCGTGAGTCAGGCAGTCGGAATTCAGCGCGTAATTGCGCAGGCCAAAAAGAACGGCATCGTCAGTCAGATCCCCGATCTTCCTTCCGTCGCACTCGGTACCGCCGAAGTCACCCCGATCGAATTGGTGACCGCGTATGCGCCATTCGCGAATGGTGGATTCAAAGTGCGACCGCGACTGATTCGCAGCATCTCCGCCGCGAACGACATTCCGATCTGGGAAGATCCAGAGCGCGATATGAACAATCGCCCGCAGGTAATGGATCCGCGCGATGCTTATCAGGTGACTTCGATGTTGCAGTCGGTGGTCGACTATGGTACGGGCAAAACGATTCGCGACCTTGGTGTGAAAGGCCTCGTCGCCGGAAAAACCGGCACCACCAACAGTGGCACCGACGTCTGGTTCGTGGGCTACACGCCGACCGTGATTGCAGCGTTCTGGTTTGGCTTCGACGTGCCCGCTCCGATCTCCGGCGATGCATCAGGCGGAAGACTCGCCGCGCCTGCGTGGGCGGAGTTCTATCTCAACGGTTGGCACGAGGTCGCCGCCGCAACCGCGTGGAATCCGCCGCCCGGCATGATCGAGCGCATCATCGATCCCACCACCGGCTATCTCGCGACGGAGTGGTGTCCGGTCACTCGCAACGAGTACTACAAACCCGAAGATCCTCTGCCCACAATCCCGTGCCCCGAGCATGGGCCTGACATGGATCAGAGCGCTCAGGGTGATCGCCCGCAAAATGCGCCGGACGATCTCGGCCAGCGCATAGGTCGCGCGCTCGGCCGCATCTTCCGGTTTTAGCTCCTCTCGCTTGTTGCGCTTCGGGGATCTCTGTTTGGGTCGAGGCGAGGGGCATTCCCTGAAAAACTGCTCGACCCGCTGTCTTGCGACATCATTGTCGTTGGCGTTCGGAGCGGAGGCGGGTCTGCGCGATGTTTTTCAGGGAACGCCCCTCGCCTCTCCCTACCGCGATCTGTAGATGCGAGCTGCGGAAGGAGCTACACCGGGCGCGCGTCGTGGAACGCACGCATGTTGCGGGGCTTGCCGGGCCGCCGCGCGCTACGCGCGCGTGCAGTTGCGGAACTGTGTGAGGAGGGCAGAGAGCGTTCCTGAAAGGTCGCGCAGACCCGCGTCATCTTAGAACGCCACTCACACGGTAGCCCGGACGTAGCGGGTCGAGAAGCTTTTCAGGAATGCTCTCTCCCCGACCTAACAACAGAGATCTCAAACGACGCCGACGTAGTTAGCTGGCGACGCGGCAAAACGCGGGAAGATGCGGTCGAGGGCGCGCGCGCCCATGTGATGCGACACGACTTCGGCGAACACCGATCTGAAGTCTGTGGTGAGCGCAAGGTCGCGCCCCTCGTACAGCTGCTCGGGCTCGAGGCCCGGCCACTTACCGTGCACCTTGCCGCCCCTGACGTGTCCGCCGATTACGAACAGAGCGCCGGCGTGACCGTGATCGGTGCCGCGGTTGCCGTTCTCGCGCGCCATGCGACCGAACTCCGACATCGTCATGATCACGACGTCGTCCATTCTGTCGCCGAGGTCGGTGACGAGCGCGGCAATGGAGCGGGAGAAATCGTCGAGACGTTGCGCGAGCTGGCCAGTCGACGAGCCCTGGTTTACGTGGGTGTCCCAGCCGCCGACATCGGCGAATGCGACCTCGAGACCGACGTTCGACTTGATCAATTGTGCGATCTGCATTAAGCGCTGGCCGAACTGTGAGCGCGGATAGTCCGCGCCGTTCTGCGGCAGATATTTCTGCGGATTCGCCGAGCGAAGCATCTTGACCGCGTCAAACGTCTCGGCGCCGGTGGCGTGCACGAGATCTGCCGATCCCGTGCGATACAGCGCTTCCAGTCTTTCCGCGCTGCTGCCAGTCGCGCGCACGCTGAATTCCTGCAGACTGTTCATCGCCACCGTCGCACTCGGTCCCTCGAGAATGCGCGGCGTCTGCGGAGTCAGCGCGACAGCGCGGAACGGAGTTTTGGCAAGATTGCATTCATCGCACGTTCCCTGAACGGCGAGATAACGATTGAGCCAGCCGTCAGTCGTGCCCTTCACGTCGGGCGTGCCTGTCTCCATGTAATCCTGCGCGTCGAAGTGCGAGCGCGTGGTGCTGGGGCTTCCGACTGCATGAACCGGCGCCAACAATCCTCGATCGTACAGCGGCTTCAACGGCGCCAACGCCGGATGCAACCCAAAGAATCCATCGAGATCGATCGCCGAATCCGCGACGCCCCTGGACGGCTGGGGAATGTTTATGGAGGGTCTCATCGCGTAGTACGCGCGCTCGCCGTGCGGCACGACGATGTTCAAAGCGTCCGCGGCGCCACGCTGAAAGAGGCAAATCAAAACTTTCCCCTTCGGGGCCTTCGGCAATTCCATCCCGAACGTGACTCGCCGCAGAAAACTGGGACTGAGTCCCATAGTAACCAGCGCGAGCGCACCCGATTTGACGAACACTCTACGATCCATAGCTCCTTCCTTTTATTGCTGACTTACTGAGTACGAGCTGCAAAGCTGGTCCTCAATCCTCACTTAGTCCGCGATGATCGATGCCCTTAGTCTCAGGCCTCAGTCCTCAGTCCTAATGTCTTTGAAACTCCGGCGATCCCAACGCCAACCCAACGATCTGTGTAATCCCACTGACCTGCGGTACAGCGCCAAGTCCTCGACCCTGCAACGCGACTTTCTTCGCACCACCACCCTTCTTCGGCCGCGGACTGTCCGCGCCGCTCATCATCTCTTCACTGTCGGCGGTTGAATCCATCGATGGCATGGCTTGCAGCCCCGAACTGCTCAACAACGGATGCTCGCCCGACAGCAAAACTGCGCGGGTATCCGGCGACGCCATCCCGTTCAAAACCGTCGCCACCACAGCATCGACCTGTTTCTCTCTCGAAGCTCCCCGCAGAGAATCGAGCGCCGGCTGCGATCCGACATCGACGCCCGGCAGTCGTCCCGCCGCTGCCGCCATCCCGAAATTGATGCGATTGAGAATCGCGCCTGTGTTCATCCAGGCGTCGCCCGTCTCCGGCCAACCGTTCGGCGCTTGATGCCCGAAGATCGGTTGCCCGAGGTATGCGATCATCTGCGCTGACCTCGGCGTTTCGTCCGGTGGCGCGTTCATCGCGCGCGCAGCGCTGACGACAACCTCGAACGGCGTCTTCACCTTGGTCCTGAATGCCTGCTGCGAGAAAAACTCCGGCGACGTGATGATCGCGCGCAGTGTCTCGCGAATGTCTCCGCCGGTTTTCAGAAAAACCTGCGCTGCGTGATCGACCAATACTTTCGAAGGACTGTCGGACACAAACCGGCGCGCGAGCTTGAAGGCGATGAAGTGCGCGGTCGCCGGACTCTTCGAGATGATGTCGAGCACGTCTTCCCCATCTTCGATTCCGCGACCTGCCGCCAGCTTGTGGCCAAGCACGACTTTCGATCCCGCATCATGCACCTGGGGCCGGAAGATGAATCCGCCGCCCTGCGCCGGCGGACGAATCGTCCAGCCAGTGAACGCGCGCGCGACGTCGATCACGTCCTGCTGGGTGTATCCGCCATCCACACCGAGGGTGTGCAGCTCGAGCAGCTCGCGACCGTAATTCTCGTTGAGTCCCTGCCGCTGTTTCTGCTGTTGCGGCTGCGGCTGCCTCGGCATTGGCATTGGCGGCATCCCGAGAATTCCACCGAAGCGGCCGCGTCTCGTCGCTCTAACGCCTCCCGCCTCCCGCGCCCCGCCTCTCGTCTCCCCCCTCCCACCTCCCGCCAACGTCGGCTGAGTGCTATCCGCCATGCTGCGCGCGTTGTCGAGATAGAACAGCATCGCCGGACTCTTGGCGGTCGCGTCGAGCAGATCGCGGAATTTGCCGAGCGCGTTGGGTCGAATGACGTTCTGATCGAAATCGACGAGATAGTACGGCTCTGGCGCGCCCTTGCCGAGGAAGATGTTGAAGTGATTTTCCCAGAAGTCGGTCATCACTTCCTGCAGCTGTCGCTCGCTGCCGACCGCACGCGCAACGCGCGACGACTGCAATTGCGTGACGACCTGTCGCCGTCCGTTCTGCAACTGTCGCTGCTCCATGATCATCGCGCTGTCCTGCGCGGTGAGTCCTTTGGTCGAGTCAGCCTTATCGCGTTTGATCTCGCGACGCTCGCGTTGCTGCACCGCGTACTGCTTGAGCAAATCGTTCTGATCCTGACGGAGCGTCGCGTACTTCGTGTTCACGAAGTCGTTCAGGATGTTGTCGTTGATCTTGTCGGGGTGCAGCTGCAGATCGATCCAGTTATCGAGTCCGATCGCGCGCACTCTCGCAACGTCACCCGGCCTCGACCCAAACGTGAGCCGGTTAAGAGCCTGAATGATCTGCTGATCAGCCGGCAGCTCACGCGTATCGGAACGCGCAATACCCGACTTCTGCGCAGAAGTACCAATCTTCTGTGCGTATAAGCCAACAGGTGCGCTACTGATTAGGAGCGCTGTCCCAAAAACGACTTTTGTGATCCGCATTTGCCCCCCTTCCCGCTTCCCGCTTCCCGCTCCCCGCCTCCCTCATCTGACGTCCGAGGCTCATGCCGCGTTAAGCGCCGTTCATACGTCAGAAAGTGCCGTTTATCACATTCTGGACACTTCTAACCATCAGAACGCCAACCTTCGGACCAGTCTCGCTATCTAATAAGTATTCGCAGCTTACCACACCGTTACTCGCTTCCCGCTTCCCGCTATGCCCTCGATCTCTGAACGCCTGCTCGCCGCACTCGGCGGATCCTACACCATTGAGCGTGAGCTCACTGGCGGCGGGATGGCGCTCGTCTTCATGGGCGAAGACCACGACCTGGAGCGAAAGGTCGTCATCAAGGTGCTGCCACCAGAGCTGGCGGCGTCGGTTTCGGCTGAGCGTTTCAGACGCGAGATCCTGACGGTCGCACGACTGCAGCATCCGCACATCGTCCCGATCCTCAAGGCGGGCGAGATCGACGGACTGCCGTACTTCGTGATGCCTTACGTCGACGGTGAATCGCTCGACATCAGACTGCGTCGCACCGGACCGCTCAGCGTGCGCGAGACGATGGCGATCATGAAAGACGTCGCGCGCGCTCTCGCGTTCGCGCACGCGGGAGGCGTCGTGCACCGCGACATCAAGCCTGGCAACATTCTGCTCGCGTCAGGATCAGCGACAGTAACTGATTTCGGCGTCGCGAAAGCGTTGTCTTCCGCGCGTCGCTCGGGCGAGAAGAACAAGACCAGCGGTCTCACCAACACCGGCATGTCCCTCGGCACCATTCTCTATATGGCGCCCGAGCAGGCAGCGGGTGACCCCGACATTGACGGCCGCGCCGACATCTACGCGCTCGGCATCGCCGGCTACGAGATGCTGGCCGGGTCGGCGCCGTTCGCCGACCTCGGTCCGCGCGAGATGTTAACAGCGAGACTGACGCTGCCTCCTCGCCCACTTTCGAATTATCGGAAGGACGTGCCGGCTGGACTCGAGAGATTGATCGCGAAATGTCTGGCGATCGATCCTAAGGATCGCCCACAGACTGCGGCCGACCTCGTCGAGATGCTGGAAGATCCGGAGACGATCAGTGGATCGTTCGCGTCCGCGAATTTCGCGCAGCACGGTCGTCGCGCGAAGCGGATGGTGATCAGCGCGCTTGCGCTGGTAGGCGCGATTGTCGTTAGCGCTGGGATCTACACACGCCTGCATCCGAGCGGCACGTCCGCGGCCGCCGAGCCAGCTGCGATGACGAAGTCCGCGCAGCCCGTGCGGCCGGGGCAGCTGGGTGTGATCGCAGTGTTGCCATTTGTCAGCCTCGGCAATGATTCAGCTAACGCCTATCTCGCGACGGGTGTCACCAACGCCGTTGCCGGCAAGTTGACGCAGGCAGGCGGCTTCAGAGTCCTCGCGCCAGGCCTGCCGCGCTCCGTGAAGCGTCGCACCGACAGCTCGGTGACCGCGAGCCTCGACGCGCACTTGGTGCTCGAAGGAACCGTCGAGCGCATCGGCAATCGCCTTCGCGTGACCGCGCGCTTGAGCAGCACTGCCGACGACGTGATGCAGTGGGCCGACGTCTACGATCGCGACGTCAAGGATATTTTCGCGGTCGAAGACGACATTGCCGGCGCGATCGTGACGGCAGTAACGCCGGTCACGACCCAGAAACGCGGCTAAGCGCGCGGCGCCCAGCTGCGATCGACGCAAAGGATCCGAGCGCACAAAGTTGACATAATCAGCCCTTGTTTCGGCCTTTCTTCGGGCATAGGTTGGGAATCCAATCCAGAGTTGTCGAGCGCCCGATGCCGAAGACCGATTCCTTCTTCAATCCAGAACACTACGCGACCGTCGCCGAGCGGATAGAGATGTTCTATACGCGCTATCCGCAGGGTCGTATCAATACAGAGCTGGTCTCGCACGTCGACGGCGCCATCACGTTCAAGGCGTTCATCTACCGTGATCCGGGCGATACGACTCCCGCGGCGACGGGGTGGGCGAGCGAGCGCGAGGGCGACAGCGACATCAATACGGTCGCTTGTCTCGAGAATACCGAGACGTCGGCGGTCGGCCGCGCCCTCGCCAATCTCGGATTCATCGCGAGCGCGAAGCGCCCAAGTCGCGAGGAGATGGAGAAAGTCCTGCGTATGCGATCCACGCTCGCGTTCGGCAAACGACGCGAGTCTCCGCCATCGCTCCAGACGCGCGCCAATGCGAGAGATGATGTACTGCATCTGCTTGCGATCGCCGAGCAAAACGGCTTCTCGGTGCGGCGCGGTGAGATCTTGCGGGCGAGAGTCGTCGGCTACCCCGGACTGATTCTGCCGCGGCTGCGACAAATCGAGTCCGCACTGCGGAATTGGGTACGTCGGCATGAGCTGTAACGGGTTGGGGTGCAGTCAGAGTGTCCGATCGCTATCCGACTTCCGCGAAGCTTCTTGCCGGTATCCACGACGGTGACGAGCCGGCCATTCGCGAGTTCTTTCTGCTCTACGCCCCGCTGCTGCGCGATCAGGCGCGGCGAATGGGAGTCGACGGTGATGAGCGCGACGATATGGTGACGACTCTGCTCGACGATGTGGTATTGCATCTCATGGAGCATCGCCTCGCGCCGCGGGATCTCGCCCGCTATCTCGTCGCGGCGTTTCGTAACCGTGCTCGTCGTCGTCATCGCGATTCATCTCGCAGAGAGACCAGAGATGCTGGAGGCTATTCAGAGATTGGTAGCGCCCATCAATCTGTGGTTGCCGAATGTATTTCGGAGTACACGCTGTCGGTGACGGATGTGGGCGAGACTCATGTCGGTCGATCCGTCATCAGCCAGCTTGCTGAGCGCGTCGCCGGCGAGCTCGATGTCAGCGAGATGACGATGATGATTGGCATTGGTCGGCACATGCCGCTGCGCGAGATCGCCGAGCAGGTGGGGATAAGCTACGGCGCTGCGCGGGTGCGTGTGCATCGCCTGCGCGAACGCTTTCGCGGAATCGCGGGCGATTACCTGGCGACCCTCGAGCCTGAAGGGAAAAAGGAATTGTCGAGATTTTTCCGGCGCGCCGAGCTCGAGTTGCCTGCGGCGCCTGTCCATCAAAGTGCGCAGCGCGTGCTGCGGGAGCGAAGTCAATGATCAGCAATGGCGATCAGTCGATTTACGAGTTCATGTCCGTTGTTGGTCGCGAGATCGAGTCGCAGGATCAGCAGCTCGCATTTCAGGATGAAAAGTTTCTGTCCTGGGTCGCCCGTGATCTTCAGGATTCACTGAATACCGAAGAGCGGACTCAGGACGAGCTCGATGCAGCCGATTTCGCACGTCGCGCGCTGACACGACTGGCCGTACGTCGCGCCGATCGCGCTCTGCCTCGGCGTCCGCTCCGTGAGCGCTCCGCGCCGGTCGCCGCGACGATCGAGCAATCAGCCGCAGTCGCCAGCGCCAACGGATGTGCGACGCTGCTCGATCTCGCGGTTGCGGCAGGGCAGGGCAGAGAGATCTGGGATGAGCCGTGCGATCGGTGGCTGGAGCTGCCGGAAGATGTTTCGGCCGGACGTTACGTGGCGCTGCGCGTTGCCGGTGACAGCATGACACCTGTGCTATGTCCACGGGAAGTGATTCTGATCCAGCTGGAGTCAACGCCGCGCGTCGACGATCTGGTGGTCGCGCGCCTGCCTGACCAGAGCCACGTCGTGAAGCGAGTCGCGTCAATCACGGACGGCAGCATCGAGCTGGCGTCGTTCAATCCGGACTATCAGCCCATCTTCGTCGCGCGCGACCCGTCGCCGGTTGTCGGGACGGTCATCGCGAGATTCACGCGCGAGTAACGGGGTGGTGTGCATCTGGTCGAGAACATCAACCGAGGAGCACACCATGAAGCAGTATCAGAACTTTCGCAGTAGCCTTATTCGTTACGTCAGTACCGCTCTCACAGTGACCTTGCTGATCACGCTGCGGATTGAAACTCCCTGTGCATCGTCAGGCGCTGCGCCGAGTCACGAACTTCATGAAGTCGGATTGCGCCAGCCGTGAGAGGAATGGGGAGTGTGAAACCGTGCCTCGACTTACGCGTACGGATACTCATCGAACGGGAGCCACATGAGCTCACAGCAGTCGGCAGGGCGTAGAGCAGCAGTCATTATCGGCATTCTGATTCTCGCGCAGATGGCGGGCAGCGCCCTCGTGAACTTCTTCGCCGAAGCCCCGCTGTTCGATGGCGCAGGATACCTCGCTAATGCCGCGTCTCACTCCCAGCAAATCGCTGCTGCTGTCTTTCTCGCGATCGTCATCGAGGCGACCTGGGTGGCGATTGCGATTCTTGCGTTTCCCATCCTCGCTGAGCGTTCGCTGAGATCGGCGCTCGCGCTTTTCGCAGTCAGCATCGTCTGTCTCGTGATCGGCGTCGTCGAGAACTCCGGCGTGATGTCGATGGTCTCGCTGAGTCAGGCTTATGCATCCGCGAGTCCTGCCGACCTCACGCAGCTCGAGGCGGTGCGCGTCGCCGTAGGTTCAGCCAGGAATTGGCCGCATTATCTCGGACGCATGTTCGATGGCCTTGCGGCGCTGACTTTCTACATCGCGCTATTCAGATTCGTTCTGGTCCCGCGGGCGATCACCGGTCTCGGTATCATCGCCGTCGCGTCGATGATTACCGGACTATCGATGCCGTTCTTCGGCCACGCGGTGATTTTCCCGATGCTCGCCCCGCTCGGCCTCACTCAGCTGGCGTTGGCACTCTGGCTGATCGCAAAAGGATTTGATGGACGAGCGGTGGCGAACGTCTCACCGGCTATTAACGTCCTTCGAAATAGCCGGGCCTCAGCAGGAGCATGATCAGAACGGCCAACCCGGCGACCGCAATCGCCGCTTTAGATCCGGTGTGAGAGTAGAGGGTGACGCAGAGGAGCGCGGCTCCTTCGAGCGGCGTCCACGTGACGAGTGCAGGAGAACCGGCCCTCAACCAAAAGGCGCTCGTCGATTCTCCCTCCGCCGGGCGCGGAACGCGATTCATCAAGAGCACTGGCAATGCGCACAGCGCAAGCGCCACCGCTAACAGCATTGGAATCATCGTTGCCAGGTTGCCGGAGGTATTGGCGTTCGGCAGGACGACGAACTGCGCGACGATCGCGTACAGAATAATCCCAACAGCCAAGGCTCTATGAATGCTGCGGACGCTTTGTGGCGGGTTGGTGTTCTGGTCGCCCGAACTATTTTGCATAGTGACTCGCGCCGAGGAAGTGAAGCGACACATAGGGCTCGTCGCCTAGTACCCAGCTGTCGTGCGGCTCGGGAGGAACGTAGAAAATCGACCCGGGCGTAAGCTCCCAGACTTTTCCGTCGTCGAACGAAACCGTCGCCCGGCCCTCGAGCACCATGCCGAGGTGCTCCACATTACATCTTGTCACGCCGACGTTTGGTCCAACATCGGTCGACCACTTCCATCCCGGCTGATACGTCGCTCGCCCGATTGTCATCCCGCCCATGTGCACGATCTCGAAGCGGCCCCGCGTGAACTCGCGCACTTCGTCCGGATTCTCGAACCGTTTGAGAACGACTTCGATCGGCATCGTTGGCGCTGACATTACTATGGCCCTGAGAATCCGACGCGGACTCCACCCGGCGCCTTCACGACGGCGATTGTAATACCTTCCATTACTCTGAAGGGCGGAGTAACCGGCTCGGCGCCTTCGGTGAGCGCATTCGCAAACGCTTCATGCGCGTCTGCAACGTGGACGGTGAAATTGCTGCCCGGTAATTCGCCGGGCTCGAGGCCGCGCACTCCGCCGCCGCCTTTGTCGGAATAGGCGAAGAGATGGTACTCACCGCTCGGCGTCGGCATGCTGTGCACGAACGTCCAGCCGAGTACTTTCGCGCACCATGCCTTGGTGGCGAGCGGATCGGCGCTCTGCAACTCGGTGTGGGTGATCCAGCCGTGGAGTCCGGGCGTCGGCTGGTGCCTCAACTGGCCCGACTTCGATCTCGTGGTCCGCCGAGGAGACCGTTTTGGCGCGCGCGTCGCTGTGCGACGACTCGCCGATGCGCGTCTGGTGGTAGCGCGCTTAGGTGTCGACTTTTTTCTCGCTGATTTTCTTGCCGTAACCCGCTCCTGTTATGGCGCCAACTTGTCTCAGGCGCTCGAGACTGGCAAGGAGTGCTCGACCTCGGCGACGACATCGCGTGACTCGCGAATCGTCGCGAACTCACGATTGAGATTCGCGAGCTCGACGTTATGCACCTGGTCAGCGGTGAAGTGGGTGCCGTCGTAACCCTTGTGCTCGAACGCAGCGGTGGCGTCGGCAACGATAGTGACGTTGAAGCCGAGGTTGGCGGCCATCCGCGCGCTGGTCGAGACGCAGTGCTCGGTGGTGAGACCGACCATCACCAGGTTGTCGATCCCGCGCTCGCGCAAATAGCTCTCGAGATTGGTGCCGATAAACGCGCTGTTGACGTTCTTGCGGAACACCGGCTCGCCTTCGATTGGCTTTCCTTCCGGCTTCACCGTGTTGCCGGGGCGGTCAGGGCGCAGCTCCGATTGCGGCTCGACCGAATCGTGCTGCACGTGAATCACCGGCTTGCCCGCCGCGCGCCACGCCGCCAGGACATCGGCGATCCGCTTCTCTGCGTCGGGATTGTTGCGCTCGCCGAGTCGCGGATTGTCCATCCCCTGTTGAACGTCGATGACGAGCAGCGCGGATTCCGAAGACGTACTCACGAGACCCTCTCAGATACAGAAAAATGGCGGCAATGCACTAACGACTTGTCGTTAGACACTACCACCATTTGACTGTGCCTGCCAACCAAGGGTTGCCTAGAAGGTCGCCGACTCCAGCTGTAACGCCGCCTTGATCTTCGCCAGGTGATGGAAACTATGTCGCACGGCGTGATCTTCGAGCACGAACTGGGTGGTCAGCGGAGCATCGCCGTTGAGCGAGACTGGCACCGCTATGTCGAGCTGATCGTCTTCGAGCGCGCGAATCGCCGCGGCGGCGGCAGCGCTATTGCGGCGCACGAAAGCGATTGCTTCGTCCTTGCTCACATCCTCGAACTCCTGAGCGTGCTTGGCGTTGATGTCGGCAACGACATCCCAGGTGACGCCCACGATCGGCTCGCCGCGCGCGGCCTGCAGCGCGATCTGGATCTCGATCGGGTACATGTTGCCGACGTGGTGAACCATGACGCCGACCTTGCGGCCGTCGTGTGGAACCGGAGTCTGCCACTCCTCGGTGGTCAATCCGCGGGTGAAATCTTCGAGCGCGCTTGCGCCTTGCTCGAGCCGTTTGGCGAGCGCTTCAGTGCGTTTCTTCATTTTCCTTCCCTTCGTCAAAAACGGTTGAAGCCGGCGCGGAACTCGATGCGCCGACTGAAGGGAGAGATTTAGGGCTCAATGGAGAAGTGAGCCATGACTTGCCGTCCACCTTTCTTGCTCGCGCGTGCGGACACTAGAGTTTCCCGGCGTCTCGAAGTCAGCTCTTTTTCGGCGCAAAAACTCGCACGTAATCCACCATCATCGTCGCCGGGAAAATCGAGTCTGACAGCGGATCGCCATCGAAGTGGCCGCCGATGGCGAGATTCAGAATCACGATGAATGTCTTGTCGAGTACCGAAGGTCCATACGCTACCAGGTCGCTGATTGCGACCGAGTAATGCAAGACGCCGTCGACGAGCCATGCCACATAGGTCGTGTCCCACTCGACCGTATAAATGTGGAAGTCCGACGTGGTGCCACTTACGAAAGTCTGTGCGTGCGCAAATGGTGTCGCGCCGGAATAACCCGGTCCGTGGAGCGCCGAGCTCGTCGTCGTTGGCTGACTGCCCTTGTTCTCCATGATGTCGATCTCGCCGCATGCAGGCCACGGTGTCTCGGGGCAAGTGCTGCCGAGCATCCAGAAGGCGGGCCACAATCCCTGGCCGGCTGGCAGTTTAATGCGCGCTTCGACTTTGCCCGCGGGCGAGACGATGAGTTTGCCCTTGGTCGTGATCTTCGCGGATGTGTAGCGGCACGGGCCGTAATAGCAGGTGAGTCCATCCGCTGTTTTTCCGACAATGACCAACTGCCCTTGTCCATTCAGCGAAATGTTCGACGGGTCGGTCGAATAGTACTCGAGCTCGTTGTTGCCGTAGCCACACAGCCGCTGCGCGCAGCCGTCGCCGACATCATTGGCCCATTTCGTCGCATCGACCGCGGCGCCGGCCGGTCCATCGAATTCGTCGCTCCAGATCTGAGTCCACTCCAGCGGCGTAGAAGGCTGAGTGGATCCAGTGCCGCCCGAGTTCGAGGGAGCGCTATCGGCGCAGCCGGCCGCAACAAGAGCGGCAAGGAGAAGCCCGAAATTGTAATTGGTGCGGCAATTCATCAGGTACAATTCTAGTCGCCTCCGAACACGAGGATATACCCATTCGGGTCGCGGACCTCGAACTCCAGGTCGCCGTAAGCCTGTTTGGTCAGTCGCGTTTTCACGAATGCCTTGCCCTTGACTCTTTCGTACAAAGACTCGACGCCACTCGTACGGAAGTATGCGTCCCAGAGCCCCGTCGGTCGGCGCGATGATAGATCAGGCTTCTGATAGTCGGCGAGGTTGAGCAGCATCAGCTCCGCGTTATCGCGCTGCAAACTCGCAAAGACGTACGGCGCCTGGGCCGGAAACTGACCGGCGACTGTGAACCCGAGCTCGGTCTCATACCAGTGCGCTGTTGCCGCGATGTCGGGAACCAGAAACGTCGGCACCGCTGATCGAATTCGGATCCCCGTTTGCTCTTTCACCGATGTCGTCATGGTGATCTCTCCGTGAAGTACGGCGCCACGTTGCGGGCAATCTCCGCGAACTCTGCTTCAGTCAGAGGTATTCGCCTGAAAGCCGCCCACAACTGCTTCGGCTTCGGATTGCCCGCGACCGCCGCGTCGGAACCATATAGTATGCGGCGGACTCCGACCTGGCGAATGCGCCGCAGGGAAAACCGGTCTGGCGAGCAATCGAAAAATCGGCATCATACCTTGTGGACCTGGCCTGAGTGGAAAAAGTTGGGTGCTATCCCATGAGACGTGCAACTATCGTAGCACTCGCCTTCGTTTCAGCAGCATCTTTCACGCAAGCTCAGGACGCTGCCCACCCGCATACGACGAGCCCAGAACGACTCGGCACCGTTCACTTCGCGACGTCGTGCAAGCCTGATGTCACACCGCAATTCGATCGCGCCGTCGCGCTGCTGCACTCGTTCGAGTTCGGCGCATCGATCCGCGGGTTCAATGATGTGCTGGCCGCGGATTCCACTTGCGTGATGGCTTATTGGGGATTGGCTTTGAGTCGGTGGGGCAATCCAACGGCCGCCGGCAATCGACCCGCGTCGTTGCTGCAGCAAGGCGGACAGTGGGCGTTCACCGGTGCGCGTCTGGCAGCCGCAGCCACCGACCGCGAGCGCGGTTACCTCGGCGCGGTCAGTCAACTGTACGACGACTTTCAACAGCGGGATCAGCACACCCGTGTCGAGGCTTATTCGCACGCGATGGAATCCCTCGTCATGCAACAGCCGGCCGACACTGAAGCAAAAATATTCTACGCGATCTCCCTCGTCGCTGCGGCGTCACCGACCGACAAGACTTACGGCAATCAGCTGAAGGCGGGCGCAATTCTCGAAGCGCTCTGGGCGAAGCAGCCTGATCATCCAGGACTCGCTCATTACATCATCCACACCTACGACTATCCCGCGCTCGCGGACAAAGCGCGCGCAGCGGCTGCCCGTTATGCCCTCATCGCTCCTTCGGCCGCGCACGCGCTGCACATGCCGTCGCACACTTTCACTCGGCTTGGCATGTGGAAGGAGTCAGTCGACGCGAACGAGCGCTCGAGCGAGGCCGCGCTGAACACCGGCTCGATTGCAGAGGCGCTTCACGCCGCTGACTATGAGATGTACGCCTATCTTCAGCTTGGCGAATACGGGAAAGCGAAGTCGATTCTGGAACAGCTTCCCACCATCGCGGCGCGGTTCGATCCGAATGCAATCGGGGGAGCGGCACCGCCCGCTGCTGCCTACTTCGCGATGGCGGCAATTCCTGCGCGCTGGGCGCTCGAGCGCGGCGCGTGGGCCGAAGCGGCTGCGCTCGAGCCGAAGACCACTGACTATCCGTACGCCGACGCCATCACTCACTTCGCCCGCGCAATCGGCGCGTCGCGCACCCGCGATTTCCTCAAAGCGCAGCGGTCGATTGATTCACTCGCGGCCATCCAGCAGCGACTCACCGCGCAAAAGGAGTCCTACTGGGCGGAGCAGGTCGCCATTCAACTGCTGGGCGCCCAGGCATGGCTCGCGCTGGCAGAAGGTAAGAAAGGGGATGCGCTCAAACTGATGCGGGAAGCGGCAACACGTGAGGATGCAACCGAGAAAAGCGCTGTCACCCCTGGTCCGGTGGCCCCCGCACACGAGCTCCTCGGGGACATGCTGATGCAAATGGGTCGACCCGCGCAGGCTCGCGCCGAGTTTCAGCTCACTTTGAAGAAGGAGCCGAATCGCCGCCATTCATTGGTTCAGCTCGCGCCCGCTACCGCTTCCCGCCTCGCGCCTCCCGCCTCCCACTAAGTCTCTTCCCACGCCTTGGCGCGCTGCAGTGCGCGCTCCCAACCCTTGGTGATCTGATTGCGCATCGCCGCCTTCATCGCTGGCTTGAATCGTTTGTCGACCTGCCACTGCCGCGCGATGTCTTCCTGACTCTTCCAGTATCCGACCGCCAGCCCGGCCAGATACGCCGCGCCGAGTGCCGTTGTCTCGGCGACTCTTGGTCGGACCACCGGGACGTTTAGAATGTCCGCCTGCAATTGCATCAGCAGATCGTTGGCGCTGGCGCCGCCATCGACGCGCAGCTCCTTGAGCTTGATTCCGGAATCCGCCTGCATTGCGGTCAGGACGTCGCGCACCTGCAAAACGATTCCTTCGAGCGCAGCACGGGCGAGATGTGCCCTGGTCGTTCCGCGGGTGATGCCGACGATCGTTCCGCGCGCGTACTGATCCCAGTGCGGCGCACCGAGCCCGGCGAACGCGGGCACCAGGTAAACTCCGCCGGTGTCTTCCACTGTTGCTGCCATCGCCTCGATCTCTGCCGCCGAGCGAAAGAACTCGAGCCCGTCGCGCAGCCATTGCACGACGGCGCCGGCGATGAAGATGCTGCCCTCGAGCGCGTACTCGGTCTTGTTGCCGATCCGCCAGGCGACTGTCGTGAGCAGGTTGTTCTTCGATGCGATGCGTTTGGCGCCGGTGTTCATCAGCATGAAGCAGCCGGTGCCGTAGGTATTCTTCGCCATGCCGGCTTTGGTGCACGCTTGTCCGAACAGCGCTGCTTGCTGATCGCCGGCGATTCCGGCGATCGGAATCGGTGTGCCGAGCAATCGTGATTCACCATAGACTTCACTCGACGATCGGACTTCTGGCAGCATCGAGCGCGGTACGCCGAAGATTTTCAGGAGCTCGTCATCCCAATCACCTTTGCTGATGTCGTACATCATCGTGCGCGACGCGTTGCTTGCATCAGTCACATGAACAGCGCCGCCACTGAGATTCCAAACGAGCCACGTGTCGACCGTACCAAACGCGAGCTCACCGGCTTTCGCTTTCGCCTTGGCGCCTTTCACGTTCTCGAGAATCCATTGGACTTTGGTGGCAGAGAAATACGCGTCGACCACCAGCCCCGTCTTGCGCGTGATCCCGCGATCGAGCTTGCGCGCTCTCAGTCGATCGCAGATCGAAGCAGTGCGCCGATCCTGCCAGACAATCGCGTTGTGAATCGGCTCGCCCGTCCTGCGATCCCAGACGATGGTCGTCTCGCGCTGATTGGTGATTCCGATTGCTGCGACGTCGGCGGCGCGCACGTTTGCCTTGGTGAGGACTTCCGCCGCGACTCCGGCCTGCGACGACCAGATGTCACGCGGATCGTGCTCGACCCAGCCTGGCTTGGGGAAGATCTGCCGAAACTCTTTTTGCGCGACGGCGACAATCGAGCCGGCGTTGTCGAACAGAATCGCGCGAGAGCTGGTTGTGCCCTGATCGAGAGCGAGAACGTATTTGGTCATTGCCACACTGCGTGATAGAAGAGGCCGGCGGCGACTCCGCCGATTGTCGGCGCTACAATAGGAATCCAGGCGTAGCCCCAGTCGGAGCTGCCTTTACCCGGAATCGGAAGAACCGCGTGTGCGATGCGCGGACCAAGATCACGCGCCGGATTGATCGCGTAGCCGGTCGGTCCGCCGAGTGAGAGGCCGATCGCCATCACGATCGCGCCGACGAGTAGCGGACCGAATCCCTTAGCGAGATCGGAGCCGGGAACGAGATTGCCGGGCGACAATACCGCCAGCAGAAAGAGCACCAGCGCGAAGCCGCCGATGAACTCTGAGATGAAATTGTCGAGCGGGCGGCGAATCGCCGGAGTAGTGGAGAACACAGCGAGCTTGCTCACGGGATCCGGTGTCGCACTCCAGTGCGGCAGATACGAGAGCCAAACGATGACTCCACCGAGAAAGCCGCCCACGATCTGCGCCAGTACGTAGCCGGGCACCTTTGCCCAATCGAACGCGCCGGTCGTAGCTAGCGCGATGGTCACTGCCGGATTGAGGTGGGCGCCGCTGATGTGATTCACGCAGTAAACAGCAATGGTGACCGCCAGCGCCCAGCCCGAGGTGATCACGATCCAGCCGGAGTTGTTTCCTTTCGTCCGCTGCAATACCACGTTCGCTACCACTCCATCGCCCAGCACGATCAGAATCGCGGTACCAAACACCTCGGCGAGAATCGGGGACATGTCCGTCGGGTTAAAGGTCGCCTGATTATGTCGTCGGTCCCTTGGTGAGCGTAAGAGCTTTATATCTCTGCGGAGGGTCGGTGAGGGGCATTCCCTGAAAAACTGCTCGACCCGCTGTCTTGCGACCTCATTGTCGGTGGCGCTCTGAGTGTAGGCGGGTCTGCGCGATGTTTTTCAGGGAACGCCCCTCGCCTCCCACTGGATCGGTGCGCCTTGGCTCACAGGGCTGGCATCAGAACCAGCGGCCGTACACTCGCTTCCACTGCTCGTGTGGGAAGGCGAGACCGATCAGCGCGCCGATTCCAGCGCCCCATTCGGCCCCGACGCCGGCTGCGCGCCAGTCACGCTTGTAGTGCGGGCCGCCAGTTCGACGAGGATCGTTCATCAGGGCGAACGTTACGGCGCCGCCGAGCGCGCCAGCGGCTGCTCGCTCGATCATGCTGGCACCGCGATTGACGCCGCGACTCACATCGAGTCGCACGATGGACGCGCGCGGGATCGCGAGGGCTCCGCCGGTTCCAGGTACACCGAGGCGAAGAACACCACCGTCGATCGATTCAACGGTGCCGCGCACCAGCAGCCGGCGTTCCGGCGGCGGATTCTGGCGACGAACTTCGGGCAGCCACACGCGCACGCGCATTCCCGGTTTGATTTCCTCGGGGAACTGCGCGGATGCCACGCTCGGCAATGCGAGCAGCAAAAGGAAAAAGAATTTACGCATTGCGATGAGCTCCTTTGAGGCGGTTACAAAAAACTACGTTTTCAGTCGTGCAGGCGTTTCACGATTGCGCTGACGTGAAGCTCCGTCGTGTCGAGAGCAGGCACACCGCCGATCGACGGCGCGGAAAGCAGGATTGTCAGCTCGGTGCCGCCCAGTATCACGCCGTCGATTCGCTCTTCATTGCCGAGCCGGAGTACGACGCCGATCACGCCGTCGCGGGTCTCCTCACGAAAATCGCCGCGCAACATTTGCCCGATGTATCTCTCGTGAATCCACGTGATCTCTCGATCATCGGGCGTGACGCACTCGATTCCGTATCTCGCCAGCACGTTCGGGTAGAAGGACCCTTCCATCGTAAATCGCGTGCCGAGCAGTCCGACGCGTTTCATACCTCGTCGTTTCGCTTCCTCGGCGGCGGCTTCGACGATGCTGATGAGTGGAATGGGTGATCGAGCGATCAGGTCGTCGAACACGACGTGCGGTGTGTTGGCAGCCATTGCGCCGAAGTCGCAATCAGCGGCCGCCAGGCGTCGTACCGAATCAAGCAGGTATTCAACCAGCTTCGGGCGATCATGTTCGACGAGGCTGAGACCATAATCCACGTCCAGGCTATCTATGACGATATGTGGTGCCGATCCCGGATCGATGCGCTCCCATTCTTCCAGGATGCGTCGATAGTAGTCGATGGTCGATTCGGGGCCGAGGCCCCCGATCAATCCGAGTGACGCCACGCTGGGCTTTAGGGCGAGGAGGATTTGCCGGGCAAATCGCGCACTGCATAGGTTTGCATGCGCACTATTCTCCACGCTCCCGGTCCTATTGGGTCATGTGAAAGCACCGTCACACTATCGAGCGGTCCACCGCTATAGTGTCTAATGACGAGACCGGCGATCTGACGGGATCGCGCGGCGAAAGCAGAGTCGGCCATGTTGGCGAACGCGACCGTGTCGAACTCCACCTGCAAATGCCCGTAACTTTGTGGCCCCACCTTCAGCTCCATTACGAAACTGATCTTTGGATCACCCGCTTTACCAACGCTGTCGTTTACAATCGCCTTGAGCTGTTCGCGCGCGACGTCGCGTGGATTGGGCTTCCTGCAGCCAGCCACGGCAACTCCCACAGCAAAAGCGCAAACTGCGATCCGACACGTCATGAGTGGGCTCCTTCTGCCCGCACTGTCAGCCTCAAAGCGGGTGAAGTCCGCGCACCACGACGACACTCCAGCTATCCGGATAAGCCATCGAGGTGCGCAGAAATCGGGGATAGTGCCACTCCTCATCAAAGGCCACCTGCACCTGAGTGAGCGGATCCCGGACGCGGGCAAGATTGTCGAACAAGGCGTCGATGTTCAGGCTTCCGGCAGTAGTCTCGACGCGCCGCCCGCTCGCATCCCAGACTCGAACGGCTTGATCGTGCCGGACCTCTAACAGGAGCCATCGCGTTGGTCCGGGGCAGAAGCACTCGCTCCTTGCGAGAAACCGATAGTCACGCGGCTTCCCCGCATCCCATAACGCGCGTTCCCTCGCCAGTGTAGCCTGAAGCGCCTTACGCTCAGCCGGATTCTGCACGTTGTAGTTTCGACCCTCGGCGGAATACCGCGTCGATGGGAGGGTGTCCCTGAACAGTGCGGCGACTGCCGGATCTCTACCATCGTTATGAGCGGGTCGCTGATGGTGACAAGCGGCGACCAGCGCGATTACGGAGATCAGGCTGATGCGCGGCTTCATTGGCTGGTCATTACGTCAGCGACGGATCGGTGATAGCTCGCATTGCGAGCACGCGTGCATTCCATTTCTGGACGTCGACACCCTTCCACAGAAACCATACAGTCAGCACCAGAACCGTGAGCGGGGCCGGCAGCAACAGCAGGTCCCAGGAATATGCGGGCGCCAGCACCAAGGTGAAGTTCTTCACGATGAATGCAACACCGACAATCATGAGCAGGATGCCGACGAACCGTGGTATATAGGTCGATCTGTAGATCAGGTACCCGCGAATGATTGACGCCAGGCCGTAGAACACCATGAACAGCCCGGCACCGGCCGAATAAACGTAGACAAAGAAATAAACCAGCGCGTTGAGCTGGGCAGGGGAGAAAGAGCCCGCATACGCCGGGCTGCGGAGCAGCACTGGTCCGACGAAGAAGAACAACTCGCACACCGCGAAAATCGCTGTCGAAACCAGGCCAAGGAATGCGGCGAACAGTGCCCAGTTCCGGTGCACCGGTTTGAGCAGGATGTAGAAGACCAGGGCAATGGCGACATCGCACACCGCCTCCAGCAGGTATCCGGCGAAACCGAATCGGAACAGCGATTCGTGGGCGAGGATTCTGCTCGCCGTCTCTGCCGCGTTCTGCGGTGCGATCAACGTTGTTGGGACGATCAGCTCGCCAAACGTGCCGCCGATCAGCGAAATGAGGAAGAGAACGCCAGCGATGCGCGCGTAGGTTTGGACGTGAGTCATCTCGATCTCGGAAGGGATGCCGAGCACGGGCTCGGGGGAATAACTAAGGTTTCAGTTATGCCCTACGAAGGATCGGGTGAGTGGTTTCAGCCTCTCGACCAGAGCCGCTCTCTCGCCCGTGCAATGATCACTGCCAGCGCCAGCAGGAAGACGTGGTCCTGCTCCTTGTCGTCGATGTCGATGCCCCAGGTGTCGCTGAGGTGGAACCACTGCTTGGTAAATCGGGCGATCTGGTGGCCATTCCGCTTGATGAAGTACTCGAGGTCGAGAAAATCGCCGACTGCCTCGAGCGCGGTGGTGCCGTCTGTCTCGACGGTAAAGCCGTGCCTTGGAAAGATCGCGAATAGCTTTCGGCGGACGTCGGCGATCAGCCGGCCAGCACGGTGGATCTCATAGACTCCTCTCCAGCGGTCGATCGTCAGGTCGATGTGGACGAGCTCGTTACCATCCGCGTCCTCGATGGAAATCTTGTCGAGAATCGTGATCGGCTCACCCTTGACCTCATACTTAGAGCCGTCCTCGCCTTCGATCGTAAAGTTGGTGCCGAAGGAGACCAATTTTTGTTTGAGTGCGTAATGCATTAGACGCTCATTCGCCGAATCGCACCCGACGGGTCGTCTTCTCGTTGCCGGTAGGGCGAGTGAGATGATCGTACAGCTCCGGCCGTCGTGCGCGTAGCCAGCGTCGTCCCGACGACGTCTCGATCAATGAAGCATCGAGGTCTGCAACCACCATGTCGTCTTTCGCCGCTCGCGTTTCCGTGATGATGCGACCGTAGGGGTCGAGTATCATCGCGTTTCCGGTGCGGATTTCGTCGTCGTCTGGTCCGATGCCGTTACTGAAAATGAGAAACAGCCCGTTGTCGTGCGCTCTGCTCGGCAGCCACCGCATCAGCCAGCCGCGGCCCTTTGGTCCACACAGCTCCGCCTCGCAGGCTGCTGGATCCTCCTCGCGGCGCGCCCAGATCTCCTGGTCGATTGGCTTCATCGCATGTGGGCTCACCGAATCGCAGCCACCGGTTTGATGCGGGGATAACAGAATCTCCGCGCCCATCAATGCCGTCGCCCGCGCGTTTTCGATGATGTTGTTGTCGTAGCAAATGAGTACGCCCACCCGACATCCATGCGGAGTATCAAAGACGGTGAACTGATGGCCGTCGGAGATGAACTCACTTACGAACTCGTGCATTTTGCGATGCCGAGCCCAGCGGCCGTCGGGCATCGCGACGACCGAGGCGTTGTAGAATTTCCCATCATCGCCACGCTCGATGATTCCGGCGCAAATGGTCATTCCATGCTCGCGCGACAGACGCATCAACTCCTGTGTCGACGGACCATCTGGAACCGGCTCGGCGAGCGCCGCGACCTGGTCGCGCGAAAGTTTGCGGACGTGCCAGTAGCCGCTGAGGCACATCTCGGGAAAGACGATGATCTCGACGCCGGACTTCGCGGCCTCGCCAACGAAGTAGCGGACGCGATCGAGATTGTATTCCTTGTCGCCGGATTTATGCTCGAATTGGATGGCGGCTACACGGACGTCGCGCATTAGGCAGAATATTTCATCGACGTCTACTGCCTTTGCGCTTAGCCGCAGCGCGCTTGCCGCTCTTTTTCTTCGCCGGCTTTGCTTTCTTTTTGACGAACCTGACCTTCGGTGGCTCGCTACGCACTCCCTTCACCGAATACGCGAGCACCATTATCCCACTCGGAAGCCGGTGGGTGTCGGAGAGCACGAGATTCGTCGACGCGCCCGGCGGCAAAACAGGAATTCCCGATCCCAGCAACACCGGCATCACCGCCAGCTCAACGGTGTCGACCAGTCCGCCGTCGAGCAGATAGCGAAAGAGCTCGCCGCCACCGAACAGCCAGATGTCACGCCCCGATTTCTTCTTGAGCTCAGCGACGACTTTGCGCGGATCGTCGTTAACGACCCGCACGCCGCGCGACGTCGATGCGGGAAGCGTCCGCGAGAAGACGACGACATCCATGCCCGGAATCGAGCCGTCCACTCCGGCCGCCAGACCAACTTCGTAGGTCTTGCGACCCATCACCGCGGCGTCGAACTCCTTGTACAGCGCGCCGAAATCGATGCTCGGATCCGAAACGAGCCAGTCGTAACTCCCATCCGGTCGAGCGATAAATCCGTCAAGACTCACCGCCACCTGATAACGCAGCCGCTTTGCCATCCGCTGACTCTACATCGTCATTGGACGCGTCGCCACTCCTCGGTGGCGAACGTCTCTAAGGAATCGCATCGAGTCCGAGCCTCCTGATTAATGCGTCATATCGCGGGTCCTTCCTGATCGGATCAAGCCGCGGATGCGCGCGCAGCATGATTATGCCCGGCGCCTGCTCGTCGACGGCGATGTCCAGCCAGTGAAAGGCATCGTCGACATCACCCAGCGACGTGTAGAGCACTGCAATTCCCCACGCCGACACGATGCGGGTCTTCCTCGCCTCTATCAGCTCCACCAGCATCCGTCTGGCTTCCTGCTCATGCCCCATCGTCACTTCGAGATGCGCGAGGCCGAACATCGGACCGGCGACTCCCGCGGAAACCCGAATCGCCTCTTCACACTCTTTGCGCGCTTCGTCAAAACGACCAAGCGCCTCCAGTGAGCGCGCCAGTCCGGTGTGCGCTCCATCGAATCGCGGATCCAGTCCGATCGCCAATCGATAGTGCACCACCGATTTCTCGTAGTCGCGCGCGAAGTAGTACGCGTCGCCGACACCGACGTAGATCATCATCGACTGCGGGTCGAGCGTCATCGACTTGTGCATCGCTGCCAGTGCCTCGGCGTGCCGCTCGTACGAGTAGAGGGCGCGGCCAAGCAGGTTCTGGGCGTGCGCCAGCCCTGGGTTCAGCTCGACCGCCTTTCGCAGATGCTTCAATCCACCGGCGACGTCGCCCGAGTGAGACATCGTCACCCCTATCGAGACGTGTGCGTCGGGCAGATTCGGATCGAGCTTGAGTGCAATTCGTGCGGCGTTCAATGCCTCGCGAACCGACTCGCCAGGCGACGTCATCCCGCGAATCGCGCGGAAGATGTTATGATCGGCAATTGCGGTCCACGCCAGCGCCGAAGTCGGATCGAGCTCGACCGCGCGCCTGGCATGACGCAGCCCGACGTCGAGCGCTTGCGGCGTGGCGTCCGAGAATGAGTGTCGGCTCTTCAGAAACTCGAGGTACGCCTCGGGATTCACCGCGACGTGAGCTCCGAGTTTCTTCTCCTCAGCCGGCGTCAGCTGCACCGCCACCTCTTTCACGATCGTACCCGCCAGCTCGCTTTGCATATCCAGCACGTCCTTGAGCTCGCGATCATAACGCTCGGCCCACAGCGTTTCGTCGGTGCGCGCGGAGACGAGCTGCACGCTCAGGCGGACGCGATTGTTGACAAGGAGCACCGACCCCTCGAGCACTGCATCGACGTTGAGCTCGTGCGCAATCTCGGGCAGCGATAGGCTCGCGGTTTTGTACTTTGCGACTGAGGTGTGCGAGATCACTCGCAACGCTTTCACCCGCGCCAGATCGGAGATCAGCGACTCCGTCATTCCGTCCGCGAAATACTCCTGCGACGCGTCACGCGAAGTGTTGCGCAGCGGAAGGACTGCGATCGAGCGCACGACATTCCTTGCCTGAAGAGGGAGCTCGCCCGACGGCAGCCCCTGCGCGATACCACGCAGTGTCTGCGCGACAATCGCCGCTGATGCGGGCCGCTCATCCGGCTCCTTTCGCAGGCACTCGGCCACGATGCGATCGAGCGCGTCCGGTGCGTCGGGCCGGTGCCACACTACACGCGCCGGAGCAGTGTTGATGATCGCGAACATCAGAGCTTCAGTGCGATCGCGCACGAACGGGCGCTGGCCCGTCGCCATCTCGAACAGCATCGCACCGAGCGCGTAAGTATCGGTCCGCGCATCGGCTTCGCCGAAGAGTTGTTCAGGTGCCATGTAGGACAGCGAGCCCATGATCATGCCGGGCTGCGTCACTCTGCCGATCGAGCTGGCATCGGAGAGGAGAAGCGCCAAGCCGAAGTCGAGTATTTTCGGTTGACCGTCGGCGGTGAAGACGACGTTGCCTGGCTTCAGGTCGCGGTGAAAGATCCCGTTCCGATGTGCGTGATCGATCGCGTCAGCGAGCGCTGCGCCAATCGACAGAATGTTGTCGATCGGCAGCCGGCCACCGACGATGCGCGATTCGAGTGTGCCACCGGCAACGTACTCCATGACCAGGTATTCCTGGTCCAGATGGACGTTGAAGTCGAAGACAGTGGCGACCCCCGGGTGCGACAGACGCGAGAGCGCGAGTGCTTCGCGACGGAAGCGCTCGTTGCGGCCGTCGTAGTCCGACTCGCGCAGGAGAAATTTGATCGCGACGTCGCGGTCGAGGTTATCGTCGTGCGCCTTCCACACTTCGCCCATTCCGCCGGCGCCGATGCGCTCGACGAGCCGGTAGCGCCCGATGGTTCCCCCGGGCGCAATTGTCAGCGCGTGGCTGCCAGTGACGGTGTCAGGCATGCTTATGAATTTGCGTTTCGGCTGCCCGTTGCGCGACTGACTGCGGAGGCCGCAATCTTGTCGGGCGATGCCTAAATCACTGGCGAACCCGACCGTCCGCGACGAAATGCTTGACAGACTGGAACGTCTCTCGCCCGACGCCAAACCGCGCTGGGGTCGAATGAACCCGACTCAAATGCTCGCTCACCTCGCCGACTGAATGGCGATGGCGGCCGGAAGCCTCGGTGTAACCCCAATCCGGATGATCGTCCGGTACCCGCCGCTCAAATGGCTGGCGATATACTGGCTGCCGTTTCCCAGGAACGTGATGACCGCGCCGGAGCTAAGGAGTCGCAAGCCTCGCGATTGGTCGATCGAAATGGAAACGGTGCGTCAACGCCTTGAGGGATTCGACACGATCGCCAGGCGGAATGACTGGCCACATCACCCTGCCTTCGGAAAGATGACGAAGCGCGCGTGGTGCGTCTTCGCCTATCGTCACATGGACCATCACTTCCGGCAGTTCGGGATTTAGCGCGGGCGATACACCATCGACACCGCCCCGCGAGTCAGTGGGTGAGCGTCGACCAACTCGAGCTGCTTCGCTGTTTTATCCGGAAACAAGCGCCGACCGCCGCCGAGTACGACGGGGCAGACGATGATGTGATACTCGTCGACCAGGTTAGCCTCGCTCAGTTGCTGTCCGATCGAGATGCTGCCCGAGATCAGCATGCTCTTTCCCGGTTGTTTCTTCAGCTTCGGGATTTCGTCAGTCGGATTCGCTTTGACGACGCGACCCGCCGGCCAATTGCCCCACGGCGCCAGGTTAAGCGTTTTCGAGAAGACGACTTTCGGTATTCCGTTGAACAAATCGGCGAACGCTTTTTCCTCGCCCTCCGTCCGTGTGGGCCATATCTGCGAGAAGATCTCGTAAGTGACTCGACCGAGAACTAGCGTGTCGACTGAATCGAACAGGCGCATCTGCTCCGCGCCCCAGCGCTGATCGCCGCGAGTGGATGCAGGAATGAACCCGACGTCATCGTTCGGCCCAGCCGCATATCCATCGAGACTGACAATCTCCTGCAGTATGACTTTTCTCATTTGGCGCTTTCACTTCCGGTGATGGCGCTGACGTGGCCGGCAACTATCCGCCAACCACTATCACTCCTGCGCCAGATTCGTGTGTAACGAAACGGCCCGCCAAAGTCTGCGCCCTGAAACGATCCGCGCATCTCCATGCGTACACTCACGACAGCGATCTCGCCGAAATCCTGAACGTGCTCCTCGCTCGGCTCGAGCTTCGCAATTCGAATGACGCCCGCGCGATGCGCATCGAGGTCGTCGCGCTTCCCATAGATCAACCCGTCGGGTCCGGTGAACACGAGCGAGTCATCGAGCAGTGTCTCTAGTGCCTCTATATCACCGCTCAGTTGCGCCCGCCTGAGAGTCGATTCGGCGGCGTGCACAGTGATTGCGGAAATGCCTGGGCTTGTCTGCATTTGCCATTCTAAAACGTTCCATGCGGGGACGGATAGTCCTTTACCGTTACCCGCCGTCGAGCCTCATCACGTTATCTATAGCACAGCCCCAATTCATCTCTCAAAAGTCTCATTCAATGATCCGATATTTGGTCGCTTTCGCGCTCGCAGCCTTTGCTTTTCTAGCTGTCCCTCGCGGAGGAGCTCAGACAACGACGTCGTCGACAACCGGAGTCATCTCAGGGCGCGTTATCGACTCCGCCAGCAGCCAGCCGATCGGCCGCGCGGTCGTCGATGTCAGAAAAGCGGGAGCAACCGCAGTTGTCGCGAGTGCGACCACAACCGACGACGGCTCGTTCCGCATCGAGGGTCTGGCCAGCGGTCGCTACACCATTCGAGTGCGCAGTGTTGGCTACACTCCTCGACCTTTGGCGACCCTGGAAATCGGGTCGACGTTGCCAACCATCGATGTCGGCACCGTCTATCTCAACATGGCGCCGGTGCGACTCCAGTCGCTCAACGTCATCGGACAGAAGCAGGACGTTCAGCTGGCGCCTGACCGCAACACCTATGTCGTACACGACATGCCGACCACCCGCGGTGGTACCGCGCTCGACGTGCTGCGCAACGTGCCGTCGGTCGATGTCGATATCGACAACATCGTGAGCCTGCGCGGGAACAGTGGTGTCGTCGTTCAGATCAACGGACGACCCAGCCCGATGAAGCCGCAGCAGCTCGGCAATTTCCTGTCTCAGCTTCCGGCCGACGTAGTCGACAAAGTCGAGGTTGTCACCAACCCATCGGCGCGTGACGATCCCGAAGGCGCGGCCGGAATCATCAACATCGTGCTCAAGGAAAAGCCGGAGTCGCAGCGCAGCGGAGGAGTCACCGTCGGCGTCGGGACGCGCGGCCACGTCGACGCCGGTGCAAACGTCGGGCTCGAGCAAAGCCCGCTGTCGTTCTACGGGAGTTACGGTTTCATGCGCGAGAATCGGCTGCGGCGGGATTCGGTGTTTCGTGAAGACCTGCAGCCAGATCCGGCGCCTTTTCTCTCCGAATCGGGCAAGCGCACCCAGCTGCCGCTCGCCCACACCGTAACAGCGAATATCGATTACGCCGCGAGTCAGCACGATGCGGTTTCGTTCGAAGCGGTCTACAGCGGCCGCAATCAGGAGGAAACCTACAACGTTCTCTATCGCAGCCTCAATTCGTCGAGACAGCTCGTCGGATTCAGCGATCGATACACCGAAGGGCCGAGTCACGAGTTCAATTCCGAATCGGCGCTATCGTACAAGCACAGCTTCGCCGACAAGGGACACAAGCTGTCGAGTGAGCTGAGACTGGTTGCCGACGGTGAAGGCGGACCGACCAGCATTCTCCAGGAAGAACTCGCGCTCGACGGGAGCAGCATCGACACTACGGCGCACGAGCATCAAACGCCGTGGGAGCGCCCGCGCGAGTACTCATTCAAAACCGATTACGTGCGACCCCTATCGAACGCGATGCGCTTCGAGGGCGGATACAAGGGCTCGTTGCTGCGAATCCACACGACTCTCGACACCGACGTCTTCGATACGACGAGCGGCAGCTTCATCGTCGATCCAGCTCGCACGAGCGACTTCACCTATCGACAGCTGGTGAACGCCGGCTACGCGCAGCTCGGAGGCGAAAGCGGCAAGTACCAATTTCAGGGCGGATTGCGCGTCGAACGTGCGGCAACCCGATTCAACATAGCCAACACTGGCGCGTCTTACGACAATCCGTACAACAGCTTCTTCCCGAGTGGACTGATCGCCTACCACATCGACGACGCGCAGCAGGTGAAGCTGAGTTACTCAACCCGCATTCGGCGTCCCGACGACGTGGATATCCTCGATCCCACGCCGCACCAGCTCGATCCGCTGAACATTTCCGTCGGCAATCCAGGTCTGCAGCCCGAGTACATCCGCTCCTTGGAGCTTGGTTTCCAGCGCTCCGATGACCATGCGACGGTGCAGGTTACGCCGTTCTATCGGCACACCCTGAACGCGATCCGGACTATCCGCACTCTCGACAACAACGGCGTTTCGACGAGAACGTTCGCGAACGTCGCCAGCATCGACGCCTACGGCACCGACGTCACGATCTCGATGACTGGCAGCAAGCTGAGTGGATTCGCCAGTGCAAGTGGGTTTCACCAGGCCAGCGATGCCGCGAATCTCTCCCCTGGTTTCTCGGCGAGCACCTTCGGTTGGAACGCGCGCACCAACCTGATGGCGCGGCTGTCGCCAACCGTTGATCTGCAGGCCCTCGTGTCATACCAGGCCCCGATGACGGTGGAGCAGGGGAAGAACGCCGCGCGCATGCGCGTCAGTCTCGCCCTCCGCCAGAAGCTGATGAACGATCAGATGAACCTGACACTCCGTGTGCTCGATCCGTTCAATACTTCACTCGAGCGGAACACGACCGTCGATCCGAATTTCACGCAGCTGTCGGACCGTCGCCGCGTGGTGCGCGGGCTTCAGATCAACGCGACGTGGCTGTTCGGACACGTGAATAAGGAGAACGACAAGATCGATTTGAACGAAACCGGAGGCTGATCAGCGCGTCCGCGGCGGCGGCACGAATCGCTGCGACGCGAGCTGGTAAGAGTGAGCCAGTGCGAGCACTCGCGCGTCGGTGCCAGGCAAGCCAACAAAAGAAATATTCCCGACTGGCATGCCGTCGGCGCCAAGTCCTGATGGGACGGAGACTTCAGGCAATCCCATCCAGTTGCCATAGCCAAGTGGCGTACGAATGTCAGGCCATTTGTCGACGGCGCGCGGAGCAGGGTACGGCATGGTCGGATAGATCATCGCATCAATGTTCTGCGCGCGGAAAGCATCAGCGAGTTGTGCGACGACGGTTGCGCGCGAGCGCGCGAATGACAGTCCGGTGCCATCTTCTTCGTATGGCTGCAGGATCAGCTTCGCCATCTCGGTCCAATCCTTGGGCAACACATCGTAGAACGACTGATAAGGCGCGAGTCCGCGCGCGGCGTCTCTTCGCGCGCCATCGCCGTGAGTCAGGAAGTAGCGGTAAAACGCGTTCGCGGTCGGCGCAGCAGCGTAGGCATTGGGTGCGAGATCACCACGCGCCTTCGCCGCATTCGCAAAGAAGTCGCGGAAATTCACGCGCGTCACCGGCGCGTTGAATACATCGACGACCGCGCCCGCGAGTTTGAGATCGGCCACCGCCCGCTCGAACACAGAGATCGATTCCGCAGACATCTGTGCACGCGGAAAATGGGCCTCGACCAGACCGAGCCGCGCACCCTGCAGCGCACGATCGTTGAGCTGAGTCAACCGTCCACGATTCCACGGCGTCCGGAGAGCGAGTCCGTCCGACGGATCCGGCCTGGCAATCGCGTCGAGCAACAGCGCGGCATCAGCGACGTTGCGCGCCAACGGGCCGTGAGTGTCGAGATAAGGCCAGGTCGGAATCACGCCGGTACGTGGAACCAAACCGAAGGTCGGCTTCATTCCGACCACTCCAGTGAATTGCGCCGGAATGCGATTCGATCCGCCGTCGTCGGTGCCGAGCGCGGCGAAGGCGATTCCCGTCGCGACCGACACCGCAGATCCGGCGCTCGAGCCGCCCGGAGTTTTCGTCCCGGTTCTGTCGTATGGATTGAGGACCTGTCCCGTCAGCGAGCTGGTGCCGTTGCCGTGATAGGCGAAATCGTCAGCCGCGGTTTTGCCGAGCACCACCGCGCCGGCAGCGCGCATCCGCGCGACCTCGATCGAATCGCGATGCACCGCCTGCGGGAACAACCTGGACCAGTCGAGATTCGATCCTGTCGTCGGCAATCCATCCATGTCGTAGATCGCTTTCGCGAAAACCGGGACACCATCGAGCGGGCCGCGTAGTGCGTGGCGATGCAGCCGCGCGTCTGAGGCACGCGCGTCGTCCAGTGCTGCGTGCGATAGCTCGTCAATAGCATGTAACGCCCGACCCACCGCGCTCGCGCGGTCCAGCGCCGCCTTCGTTACTTCCAACGCCGTCCAGTCGCCACGAACGCGCCCAGCCTGATACTCCGCGATCGTTCCCGCGAGCGGATCGGTGACTGTCTCCGGCCAGCGGAGAAGCGGAATCGCGAACAGCGCGCCTAATTCGCGGAGAGCTTCGCGTCGGGAAATGCCCATGATCGGTCGATACTGGTGGTCTCGGAAAAACAATGATACGCTACCGATCTGTGATCCGAAATCCGCAACGAGTCTCACCCGTCGGGATGTACAAGCGCAGACTGATCGCAATAATCGTCAGCGTGTTCGCGCTCGCAGGATCAGTGAACGCGCAGACACCATCGCCATCCGTGAGCACCGGGTTCGGCGTGGACACCACCATCACGGATGTGCGCAATATCGTCTCGCTCGTGCGCGCTTACCTCGCCAAGCCGGATACGACGGCGCGCTCCCGAGGATTGTGGACCACGTCGACCGAGTTCGATCGGCGCGTGGGTGACGCAACTTTGTTTCAGGCCTATGAGGGATTTCCGGCGACGGTCGTCGGTGTGCTGTCGACACCGGACGAGGGCGTGTACGTGGTGAGGATGCTTTACGCACGTGCCGATTCGACGGGAGCTGCCGCGCCGCTCGCGCTGCAGCGACTTTACGCCATTCGCGACCCCAGCGCTCGCTTCGGATTCAAACTCGCCAGCGCGCTGCCACGGGTCACGAGGCATTGGCAACAGCGCAGCGCCGGTCCGATCACTTTTGTCTACGCGCCCGGACAATCGCCCAACCAGGCGCGCATCGACAGCGTAGCGCGCTTCGTGGATTCGGTCGCCAGAATGTTCGGCGTCCCCCAGCCCCCGCACCTCGATGTAATAGTGGGACAGTCGATGGACGACGTTCTGCGCGCGATCGGTCTCGATTTTTACCCGGAGCCTTCCGGACCCGGCCAGCGCAGTGGTGGCCGGAACCTCGGCTCGATCTTACTCGTCGGTAATCCGCAAATCGGCGAGGCCTATTACCACGAATTCGTCCACGCCATACTCGGCCCGCACATCCGCGCTGGTACACGGTTGCTAAGCGAAGGTGTTGCGACGTGGCTCGGTGGCTCGCGCGGTCGATCAGCTCGAGAGGTCTACGCTGCAGTGCGGCAATATCAGCGCGCCGATTCGACGTTGAGCCTGTCGAGACTTTATCGCACAGGCTTTGAAGATGATGACCCGCTGCGCCAGTCAGATCTCATCTACGGCAGTGGTGCGTTGATCGCGAACGCCGTCTACCAGAAGCGTGGTATTACTGGCCTGCGCGATCTCTATCAGGCGGGTGGCGATGCAGAATCAATGCTTCGCACAATCTCAACCGCCCTCGGACTTCCTCCCAACGATCCCGGCGCGCTCGACCGATGGTGGCGCGCCGAAGCTGCTCGCGCCGCTACGCTTCCCTGACCAGCTGCTGGTCGAGGAGCCTGGTGCAGGCGGCCGCCAACGCAGACGTGCTGTACTGCGAGCCATCGCCCGCCCGCCAAACGGTCTCGCTGGATGGGTTCTCGATCGGATGAACGACCATCTCGCTAACAACAGTCGCGCCCTCCCGTCTCTTCGGCGCACCACGACGCGAGACGACGCCACGCCAGACGACTACGCGCAACTCACCGAGCGACGGGTCGTTCGCTGCACCGGAGAACCACGACACGCTCAGCGCCGCCTTCTCTGCCTGTAGCACGCAACCGTTCGGCGTGCGATGCTGCTCGACCGGACCGTGCGGCCTCTCGTTCAGCTTGAGACCGCGCTCAGGTGCCAGATGATCGAGCAAAGCGGTGACTGCGCGTTGGATGACGCCCCTGGACTTCAACGTGGGCGGAGAGTTCCAGATTGTCGCGGATCGTTCGTCCGGAGTTTTCATTTTGTAATGGTGTGTTCGTGGTAGGCTGCCGATCAATTTTGGGACCAGCAGCGTACCATGAACTTACCAGATTACACGTCCGAATGCGCGGTTCTGCGCTCTCTCGCGCGCGATTATCCCTCGTCGATGTCGCCCAACGCCTCTGCGGCCGCCTTACGGACTTCGGGATCGCGATCATTGAGTGCTTTTGTGATCGCCTGAACCGCCGGGGCGCTCTTGATCTTGCCCAGCGCTTCGACTGCATCCTTTCGCAGCTCGGCGTCAGGGCTCGACAAAATTCCAATAATCGCCGACGTCGTCGACGGATCGGCAATGTTGGCAAGCGCCTTCGACGCGCGATAACGCAGCTCAGGATCATTCGCGGACAGCGCCGCGGTCAAACCAGGAGGCGCAACGTGCACATCGTCGAGATCGCCGAGAGCCTCGGCTGCTGCGCGGCGCACTTCGACGTTGTCATCGGACAAGGCCTTGCCAAGGGCATCTGCCGATGTCGGCGAGCTGATCTTGCCCAGCGAAGAGGCTGCTTCCGAGCGCACTTTTGCGTCTGCGTCACTCGAGAGCGCCCTCTCGAGCGGTCCAATTGCATCCGCCTTCTCGAAACGACCGAGCACTTCGGCCGACATCGCCCTAACCAACGGATTCTGATCACGGAGTACTGCTACGACGTCCGGCAACGCACGCGCATCCTCGAGCTGGCCAAGTGCCCACATCGCCGACAGTCGGACCTGGGTGTCACCGGTGCGAACGAGCCTGGTCAACGCCGGCTCCGACGCCTTATCCTCGAGCTCGCCAAGCGCCCACGCTGCCATTGCCGCGACGGCGGGAGTGCGATCATCGAGCGCGCGTACCAGAGCGGGAATCGCGTCACGATGTTCGCCGTTGCCAGCCGCCAACGCCGCCGACTCTCGCACGTTCGCCGACGCGTCGGTCAACAGAGCATTCAGCCGCGCAGCGGAGATCGTACTGTTGCCAAGCATCTTGCTCGCGACTCGACGCGTGCACGCGTTCGGCCCATCGAGCTCGGCAACCAGTCTGTTGATTGCACGAGGATCGGTGATGGTGCCGCCGATCGAGTCCTTGGCGACTCTTGCTGTCGCTGAGGCTCCGGACAGACGGCCGACCCCGTATCTATCGCCGCCCCACCAGAAATTTCCGATCTGATCTGCGATCAGCTCGCACACGACCGGATCGGTGTGTCCCAATGCATCGATCATGATTGCGACGCGACCGGAATCAGCACCAGGGCGACTTTTCTCCCAGTCGTGATCCGCGTTGATTGGCGCAGGCGTGGAAGTCGGATTCATTGTCACAGCTGCGCCAATCGCGCCTGCCCCGATCACGCCGGAGACGAGTACTACTGTAATCGCGCGCATGATCATGGTTTCCTCTCGCCGAGCGCTTCGGCTGCGGCGCGGCGCACCTTGGCGTCCTTTGAGGTGAGTGCCGCGCGCAGCGCGTCGTAGGCGGCGTTATCGGCAATGTTGCCGAGCGCATCGACTGCGCTCTCGCGCACATCTGCGTTCGGATCGTCGAGCATGCGGCGCAGGGTTGGAATCGCGCCGATTACTGAGCGGTCGCCGGCCAGGTGCGCGGCCTTCTGGCGAACGTCAGCGTCCTTGTCGCGCATCAGCATCAACAAAGTCGTTTCATTCATCGGGGCTTTGAGCTGCTCGATCGCGTTGATCGCTTCCTGACGAACGTCGGCGTTTGCATCTGATAACGCCGGCACGACCGCCGCTGCTCCCGACGGATCGCCCAGCTCACCAATCGCTTCGATCGCTGCTCCGCGAACATCGGAAGATGGATCACCGACCAGCTTCGCCAGTGCGCCGATCGCTGACCGATCGTGTAGCCGTCCCGCCATGTGTGCGGCATTGTGGCGCACGTCAGCATCGGGGTCGCTCAGCAGCCGCACAATTGGCGCGGCTGGGATCTGCTGATCCTCGAAGTGCGACAGTGCGTCGAGAGCGTTCTTTCTGACTTCGGTCGATTGGTCATTCAACAGATCGGCGAGCGGCGCGACCGCGCGGGTGTCCTCGAGCTCGCCCAACGCATCGGCGGCGGACGCGCGAACTTTCTCATCGCGGTCCTTGAGCGCGCCAATCAGTCCGGGCACTGCGCGCGAATCCTTGAGATGACCCAGCGAGCGCGCCGCGGCGCTGCGTACTTCAGCGTTCTCGTCGTCGAGACGCGCGATGAGCGCGCCCACCACGCCGGTGTCGGCGCCAGTGTCCTGGCGAGCGATTGCCTTGAGCGCGGCAACTGTCGGGACGCCAGCAGGCGGCGAGCCAGGTGTCTTCGCGTCGTCGACATTGGCGGGAACAGGACTGCCGAGGTTTTGCACTTGCCTGGCGAGCAAGCTGCCCGTTTTGCCGGAGACGCCGGGCGCGACGAGGGTCGTCGCGATCAGAACGGCCACGGCTGCCACGGCCAGTCCGCGACGCGAGCGATTGGTCGGCTTCACACCGTCAACAAGCCTCGCGACTCGCGATACGAGCAGCGATCGCTCTTCGGCCATACCAGCGACGGGGACGCCGAGTGGCGATGCCTGAATCCATTCCGCGACCTGTGCGAGACAACGCGCGAGCGCGTCACCCGAGCCAGTGCGACGGACTGCCCAGTCATCAGCGAGAAACTCGGCGGATGTCGCGATCTCACGATTGGCGACACGGTTCAGAGGCTGAATCCAGAAGACCCGCTCGATCAAACTGCCGGCGACGAGCCAGATCGGATCGCGGCGAGCGAGGTGCGCGAGCTCGTGCGCGAGCAGGCTGCGCTGTTGTTCGGTGTCGAGATCGGTGAGCGCGGTCTCCGGTACGCAGATCTCACCGATACCGAATGCGACAGGGCTGGAGATGCGCGACGTGCAAGTAAGCCGTGGCGTGCGACGCAGTCCTGCTGCGCCCGCGAGCTCGGTAAGCGAATCGAGCATCGGACCATCGGGCAAATCGCGACGATCGCCGAGTCTGCCGACGAGAATCAGTCGGCGTGCGACGTAGGCCATGCCGAGGGTGAGGGCGATGACGCCCCAGATGAGAACGGCGAGGGCGGCGGCGGGAAGCGGGAAGCGGGAAGCGGGAGTCGGCGCCTGCGGGGGTGCTGCGCTCGCGGGAGTAGTCAGCACGGGTTGAGTCGACGCCTGCCCGATCTCGGTTCCACTGGTGACCGTAGGCTGCGTCGCTCTTATCGCTTCCCGCTTCCCGCTTCCCGCTTCCCGCCGTTCCAGCATAATCGTTCCCGCCGGCCGCACATCGAGCCACTGCTGGGCGCTGGCGGTGATGATCGCGCCGACCATTGCCGTCTTCCATAGCAGCTCCGACGCGCCCGGTGACCAGTGGCGCGCTCGCACCAGCAGCCAGGCGAGCGAGAACAGAAAGGTGCTATGGATGGCGTAGGTGAGCAGCCAGGCAAGCGCGGTGGATGAAAAGGTGCTGGTCATGCGGTCTCTCCCGTTCGGGGGCGAATGTCTTTGATCATCTTCCTTACGCGTGCGAGGTCGCCAGGAGTCATGTCACGATCGGAAAGCAGGTGACTGACCAGTGCGGTGACGTCGCCGGCAAACAGCCGCTCGGTGAGCTCGCTCACCATTGAATGCTGGACATCGGGCTCAGTGACGAGAGCGCGGTAGACGAACTGCCTGTCCTTGGTTCGTCGCGCGAGAATGCGCCGTCGCTGTAGTCTCGCAACGATCGTCGCGATGGTGGTCTGCGCCAGCTTTCGCTCGGCGTACAGTTGCTCCCATATCTGGGCGACGGTCAGCTCGCCCTGGTCCCAGAGCAGGCGGAGGATCGATATCTGTAACTCGGTCAGGGGCTGGCGGTCGGGCATCGTTTTGTGGCTCGGGTTTCTACAGCTGTAGATTCTACATGTGTAGAAAGGGGGAGTCAAGAGGGAAATTGGACGGAGGGCTGTAAAGAGGACTACCGCGCTGGTAGCTGATGGCAGCTGGCTGATAGCTGATGGCTGCCTGCTGACGGGACCGATCTCATCGCATACAGGCGAACTGAACGCGTTTCCTCTGACTCTATCGCGATCTGTCCCGTCGCTTGCAGCGATTAGCCATTAGCTAGCTGCCATCAGCTACCAGCGCGGTAGTTCGCCTCTAGGTTGTCCTCCGCACTACTTCGCCCCGTGCGCCACCTGCGTCGGAACGGTTAGCCCCTCTGCCTCGAGCCAATAGTAGAACTCATCGATCCAGTGATCGCTACTCTTGCCCTGCTTGTGCATGCCGAAGCCGTGGCCGCCCGAGGTATAGATGTGCGCCTCGGGCTTGTTGCCGGCGGCGATCAACGCGTCGTGGAAACGAGTCGCTGTCGCCAGCGCGACCGGATCGTCCTGTGCCCACGCCATGAACACCGGCGGCAGGCCTTTCGGCACGACCGGCATTTTGCTGAACGGGCCACCATATAGTAGTGCCGCGAAGCTTGGCCGCGCTGCCGAATCGGGCTGGATCAGCGTGGCGCTGGCGACCATGGCGCCGGCAGAGAAGCCAAGGATGCCAAGTCGATATGGGTCGACACGCCATTCGCGGGCGTGCTGACGCACGACTTTGAGCGCCTGGATTCCGTCGGCCATTCCATAGCGACCCGCGGTGTCGAGGTCCAGACCGGCTGGAATTCCGTCGCTCTTCTTTTCGACGGTTCGATACTTGAGCACAAATGCCGCGATGCCGCGCTGCTGCAGCCATTTCGCGGCGTCAGTCGCCTCGAGACTAATCGCCAGCGCGAGGAAAGCGCCGCCGGGCGCGATGATCACACCAGTGCCGGTCGCCTTGGCCGGATCAGGGAGGTACGCCGTGATCGTCGGAGTTACGACATCCATGATGACAGTACCGACCGGCGTGTTCTCGATCGTGATTTCCTTTTGCTTCCAGCTCTCGGAGCCGGGCGCGACCCCCGGCCAGACATTTACCGTTTGAGCTGTCGCGAGCTCCGCCGCGCATACGAGCGCGACTGCGATTGAGATCAGATGTCGATGCATGATTTTCGGCGATAGTCGTTGATGGCTAGCGGAGCAACGTCGTCAGCCCGATCGGGGCGAGCGCGCGGAAGATTGTCGGGTGTGTGAGATCCGGTCGCGACGTATAGGTCCACGCAAATCCGCCACCCGATCGCAGCGCAGCGGCGAGCCGGTCGGTTTGGTTGTCGATATCATCGCGCGACGCCGCGACGTAGAGCGTGCGATTCGGCATGTGCCTGGCGCTCCGATGGGTAACGCCGCCACCTACCGTCGTTCCGAGCAGTGCCGGCGCTGAGTCAACGAGCGCGCCGTGATTCCACCACAGGCTCGGATCGAACGCGATGTAGTGGTCGAACAGCCTCGGCTCCCTCAAGAACGTCTCGACGACGAACAATCCGGCGAGCGACTCGCCGATTATCCCGCGTTCCGGCGTCGTGCGATAACGCTTGTCGATTTCCGGAATCAGCTCGTCGCGAAAGAATTGCCTGAACGCCGCCGATCCGCCGACGTGCGGCGCAATCGCACTGTCGCTATGCACTTTCGTCGGCCCGGTGAGGTCGCGACGTCGCTCAGTATTCGGCACGCCAACGATGATCACCGGCCGGATCTCGCCAAGTGCGATCAGGGAGTCGACGGTGTTGACGATGTGGGGGAAATCTTCGTCGATGCCTCCGTCGGGCATGTAAAGCACGGGGTACCGGGTAGATGTCGAGGCGTCGTAGCCTTTCGGCACGTGGACGTTGATGCGGCGAGCTTCGCTCAACGCGCGCGATGTGATCGACAGCGAATCGTATCGTGGGATCGAATCAGTGGCCTGCAGCGAGATCAGCAGGGCAAAAGAACAGAGAATCGGCATTCACCAATTGTATACCAAATCTCCGACTCACGCTGCTGGGGTTCGGTACCAATCTCCGACCTATGCTGCCGGTTCGACCCGGGGGCCGCGCAAGAAAAGGAATGCGCCACTAGTTACGGATCGCCTGGCTCGCCATTCGGATCGCGGTATCGAGGGCGGCGCTCGCAGCGACCGCGATGTCCGGCTTCACGCCGACGCCTTCCCAGTTGGTCTTCGTGATCGGATTGATGGCGCGCCCGGTCGGAACGAACACGGTCAGGTTATTCGGAAGTTGAAATCCTCGGCCAGGATTCGCGCCGCCGCCGGTCGTCTCACCAACGATCGTCGCCCGCTTCCGCGTCTGCAGGTTGTACGCAAACTCCTCGGCGCCTGAAAAAGTCTTCGAGCTCGTGAGAACGTAGATCGGTTTGTCGGGACCGAATTTGCGACCGGCGACGCGCGGATTCGTGTAGAAAGCATCGGTGCGGTTGGCGGGACGGAAGTAAAGCGAATTGAGGTGCACCGAGTCGTCGCCAAAGAGGTAGCTACTCACCAGCGCAACCGTGAAAGGTGATCCGCCGCCGTTCTTCCGCAGATCGAGAATCAAAGCTTTCGCGTCGGACGCCGCGCTCATGACCTGGGTCGCCTGCTCCTGCACTTCTTCAGGCGGAGCGCCGAAGCTCAGTATCTCGACGTAGGCGATGTCTCCCGGCAAGCGCTCGCTACGCCCGAAGATGTTCGCGCGCGATCCAAAGCTCCCCGCCGGTCCGCTCACCGGGTCGGAGGCGCGCATGCGCACGCGCAGATGCTTGTCGTGGCTGATCGCCTGCAGATCCTGCGTCAGGGTCTGCGCGAATTCCGACGGGTCGCCGAGCTTGTCGAACTCGCCACGCTTGGCTCTCGCGTGAATGTCGGCGTCCATCCGTGTGGCGACGTCGGGGAAGACGTACATGCTATTGAGATAGCTCGCGATCGAATCGATCACAGCCCCACGTTGTTCCGACGTCAGCGTTTGTTGCTGCGCGCCAATGCAGGATGCTGCTGCAAAGCCAACTACACTGACGGAGACGAGGGCGCGACGAATCATGGGATTCTCAGGTCCGGGGGGAACAGCATTTCGGATTATTGGACGCCCGCGTCGCGCGAAGGGTTGCCGAGGAGTTAGCGCGCCTCGCAGTTGATCATCCACGGAATTCCGAAGCGATCGACCACCATTCCGAAGCGTTCCGACCAGAACGTCTTTTCGATCGCGTATACCACTCGACCGCCTTCGGCGAGTTTTTCGTAGAGTCGCACAGCCTCGCGCGCAGTTGGCACGTTGAGAGAAAGCGAGAACCCTCTCGCTTCTTCGTAGCGGTCGGGGGGAACATCGGCGCCCTCGAGCAGGCATCCACCGATCTTCACGCTGCCGTGCATGATCTTTGTGTCCCAGCCGGGCGGCACGACGTCGGCCATCGGCGAATCGGCGTAGCGGAACATCAGCCCCGGATTCGCGCCGAGTACTTCCTCATAAAACTTGAAGGCGACTTCGCAATCGCCTTTAAAGCTGACGTAAGTGTTCAGATCCATTGGTAATGGGAGCTATTCCAACGGAAATCTTACCCTGAACACATGATAAGAAATAGACATCTCGTGATAAGAATTACACATATGGTCCGAGCGCTCAGTTTGCGTACTGTATACGCGCTTCTGTGGCGATCTGTTTGACTTTGTCAGTTATCGCCATCGCAGCTGCCGTGTCGCCTCGTCTCGACAAGGCTTCAGCGAGCACGGCACCGGACCAGACATAAGTGTTTGGGATATTCACGGACGCCCGATCGACCCAATCGCCCTCTTTCATTAGCGAGTCGGGCGCTCGATAGACCGAGGCCCACAGCGCCTTCGTACGATCGACGTCAACGAACAAACCTCCGAGCTTCGGCGTCGCCGGAGTGTCGGTAAGCGGATGCTCGACGAGCTTCTGCACAAACCCTTGCGTCAGGAGATACGGCTCCATGCCGAGTCCCTGTGCACCGCCGGCCGAGACGTAGATGCGGCGCTCAGGGAACGAGTCTCTGATCAATCGCAGCAATACCAGCTGATACCGCATCAAATAACTCGGCGGGATGTGCAGCGTGAGATCTCCCTTACGAAAAACCGCGGGTTGTCGGACCTCGATGTAATCGGGAATCGAATCGGCCTCGGCGTACGTCATCTTGAGTGGCGGTCCGGACGGTTTCTTCCATTCCTTGTCCCGATAGATGGCGGGGCCGTTCGCGGCGTCGTAGGTCTCGACAGGGCGACGTATCATCTGCCGAGCATACCAGTCACTGCCGAGGTACGTCGACACAGCAACTGTGACATCGCGGCGTACTCCTTCGACTTCCTGCGCGTACCAGAGTGGGAACGTGTCGTTGTCGCCGTTGGTGACAACGACCGCGTACGGTTCGACGGAGTTCAGATAGTCGTGCGCCCACTGTTGCGTGAAGGTGTCGTTCGCGCGCGAAGCGAATTTCCAGTTGCTAACTAATGGAATGAGCGCAATCAGAAGAATCGGTGCTGCGAGTGCGAGCCCGCGCTGTGTCGGCCAGCCAGACGACGTGACTTTGCGGCGATGATTGCGTGTGCTGTCCTCTATCTGTGGAACGGCTTCGCCGCCGAGCAACAAAGCGAGCTGCTGCCACAGAAACGCGAGACCAATGGCAGCCCACACGCCCCACGCAGAGAAACTCCATATATAGAAGTAGTCGCGATCGCGAACTTCCCGATCGACGCTATCTCCCAGCTCCTGACTCTGCGACCAGCCGTATTTGAAATTGAGATAGTAGATGAGTGCCAGCGTGATCGTGAACATCAGCGGACCGAAGTACCAGAACGTCTTTCGATCTCTCTGGCAGTGTAGGTATCCGCCGAGCAGTCCGAGCGCGAGCAGAACGAACGCAAGTATGAACTGGACTCCGGGTGCTGCTTCGTGCGAGTCACGCAGCCACTGCCACTTGAAGTAGAGCCACCACATTCCGACCTGGGCGGTGAACGGCGCCTGTCGACCGATCTTCGGTGGATATTGTGCACGGTTGATGACGTCGACCCAGCGATTCCTGGTCAGCTTAGTGAAGGTGCAATTCGCTTCGAGTTTTGTGTCACACGCTGTCGGCGCGCCTTCGTTGATCGCGGGGAAGTACGCAGCACGGATCGGCTCGTATGCGAACGGCGTGAGGCCCAGCGTGAGCGCGCCGACGGATGCGAGCATCAGCTTCCAGCGCAGTAACGTCCGCCAGCGCGTCATCACAACGGCGAGGCCGGCGCCCGGCAATGCAAGAAACCCCGCCGGGTGATTCGCGTAGCCCAGCCCGATCAGAAATGCGGCGAGTACCAGCAGGCGATCTGCGCGCTTCGAGTTGGGGGTGTCCATCCAGCGCAAAATCAGCCACGTCGTAATGGTGAGAAAAAGGAGGGACACAGTATAGACCTTCTCGTTGACGACCGACTGATTCCAGACGGTAAACGCGGTCGCACCGAGCAGCGTAGCGAGTCCGGCGACAACTCGGCGCTGCCAGCGATCATCGATCCAGCTCGAGACGATGCGCTCAGTGATCAGGAACCAGAGGCCCGCCGAACATGCGCTGGCGAGCGCGGCCAGGATGTTGATCTTCGCGGCGTAGGAGACTGGGATGGGCAGTGATGCAAACGCGTGGGCGAGCAACATGAAAAACGGATTCCCCGGAGGATGGGGAATTCCGAGCACCTTCACCGCTGCCATGTATTCGCCTGTGTCCCACATTGCGACGGTAGGCGACAGCGTCAGCAGATAAAGAGTGAACACGAGTGCGGCCGCGATAGCAGCTGTGGCATGGCTTCCGTCTTTCGTCCGCATCTATTTCGCGCCCTTTCGCAGATCCTCGCAGGCAACTCCGTCCTTGTCGCCGTCGAGTCTGTTGGTGTCGTGGCCCACGCCGCCCGCCTTGTCGAAGAACGCTTGCGCCTCTGGCTGGGTCGAAAAATCCGTGCAGTTGTATTCGTCGGTGTATTTCGCACCCGCGGTGCCGTCCGGAACAACGTTGCCATTCTTGTCGCGCATTACCCGTGTGACGATCTGGCCGTTGGCATCGCGCCTGATGTTGCCATTCTTGTCGCGCAGGATCTTCGCGTCCGATGGTGAGGATCCTTTCATGATCTTGCCCAGATCCCAGTCGTTGTTCGATAGCTCGAGACCAAATGCGCCTGCGAGAATCGTGAGTAAACCGATCAGAAGGGGTCTGATGATCTTCTTGGTGCCCTCGGAAGCGTTCGCGACGGGCGTGAACTTTGGCAGTGGCATCGTCTAGGACGCCGAGTAGAGGAGGTAGGCGACAATCAACGCCAGAAGGACGATCACCACCAACCGGACTGTCTTGCTATCTCTTGGATTTGCCATGGGAGAAAGGGAACGAGGTGAGTGGCTCAAGCGCCCGGATGATACACCCGCTCAATATGCCCACTAAGCTGTGAAGAATAGAAGTAAACGTCCCTGAGATTGCCAGTGCTGTAGCGGAGCGCCTCGTCGTTGAAGTGCGGCGAAGACGGATTGCCGCTCTCGCCGCCGGCTGTGATTGCTCTCGCACGCACGCTGTCGCCGAACTCGACGACCGCGACGAAGCTGTTGCCACTTGTCCCATACCACTTCTTCGTTCCGGGATACGGTCGAGCGGCGAACGACGCCAGCGATCCCCACCTCGATGAAGTAAACGGCACCGGGATGCTCGGCCCAGCGTCGTCGAACTTTGGAAAGATGTCGTCTGTGATGCGCTGGAATCGATTGATCTCGCCCCACGGAGTTTGCCACCGGCCGAAATCCTGTTCGAGTCGCGTTGTCGCGGCGGCCAATGACTGAAGTCGCTCCGCATCTGTCGCGCGTTCGATGACGTAGGTCTCCGGCGACATTGCAGCTCCACGCGGTTTGGCGCCGACGCGATTGAAGACATCCTCGCCCCAGAAGACGGCGAGTGATGTCGGAATGGAATTGGTGCCCCAGCGATAGTCCCAGCTACGCAGCGAGTCGATCTGACCGGCGAGGCTCGACTTGAGTGGATCACTCGCGGGAAGTCGGTCGTAAGACTGGAGCAGTCCCGGAATCATCCGCGCAAAGGACGGCAGCCAGCTGTCGTACGCCGCCGAGATAAGGGACGCGATGGTGAAATCTTTTTTGTCGGGAAGGATTTTCAGAGCGTGTCGCCCGCGCGGTGATTCCTCCGTACTCAGCTCCACGTAACGAGGAAAATTCTCGCGCTTCGGGCTATTCGGCCCCGCCGCTGACCACGGCCAGTTGTTGCTGTTGTACACCCAGCCGTTGGGCGGATTGATGGCATTCGGAGATTGGTCGATCGACAGCACGCCGTGCCATTCGGTGCGCGGATCGGTGCCATCGACGGGATGAGTCCAGTCGAAGGAAGTGTCGCGCTTCGGAATGAAATTGGAATGGAAGTACGCGATGTCGCCGTCAGCATCGGCAAACAGCGTGTTGTTGGACGAATTGGTGTGCAGCTCCATCGCCTGCCGGAATGATTTGAGATTCCGCGCCTTCATTCTCGTGAACGACTGGATCAGCGCGTCGAGGGGTCGCTGCATCAGTCGAATGCTCACCCATTTTCCGTTTTGCTCGCGCACGATCGGACCGTGATGGGTGTGGAAGATCGTGAAATTCTTTGGCGCCATTCCCTGCGGGGTCCGGTAGCGAATCACGACTTTGTCTTCCGTCACCGGTCGCTCGGTATTCCCATAGCGGTAGGTGAAGTGATCGCCCCTTCTGCTTACAGTCTCCAGATATTCGTCGATGTTGTCGGCACCGGTCGACGTGTGCATCCAGCCAGCGCGATCGTTGAAGCCCTGATAGACGAAGAACTGTCCCCACGTCACGGCACCATAGGCATTCAGGCCCTGCTGACTGGTGACCTGAACTTCGGCGCGAAAGAAAAACGACGTGTGCGGATTGATCAGAAGCAGCGCGTGATGCGAAGCCGTATTGGAGGGCGCGATGGCGACGCCGTTGGAGCCTCTGTCGGGAGGTGAGAGGCGGGAGGTGAGAGGCGGAAGGTCGCGCGTCAAACGTCGCCTTTGCGGCGGCATTACCAGTCCTATGCCCCGCCTCCCGCCTCCCGCCTCTCGCTTCTCGTTTCCGTAGAACGCGGCGAGCTGAGTCAGATTCACTGACTCGATATCGGGTCCGATGCTTCCGTCGCTGAAGGCGAGGGGCATCCACGGCTCGAAGTGGGTGATGACTTTTGGCTTCACCTCGGGATGCTTGTAGAGGTAGAAGTTCAAGCCGTCCGCCCACGCGTTCATCACTGATTGAAGCCAACGCGGCGCCCGCGAGTAAATCGCTTTTAGCGAATCCGGATTGTTGATCAGCCGATATCTCAAATCGCGATAAATCGCGTCTTCGCCGTCCGACTCGGAGGCTCGGCCCAATGCGACTAAATAGTTGGTTTCGACGCGATTGAAGTCGTCCTCGGCCTGTGCGTAAAGAAGACCGAACACCGCGTCGGCGTCGGTCTTTCCCGAGATGTGTGGAATTCCCCAATCGTCGCGGGTGATCATCACGTTCTGCGCTTCGCGCGACCAGCGGGTCAGAACATTCCGCGAAGGAGACGCTGGAGGAGTTTGCGCGGCGGCGGTCGAAGCGGATGCCGCGCAGAGGAGAACGAGTTTGGCGAAAGGCTTGGTCACCCGCGAAGGATAACTACTCACTATTTCCAGCTCAGACTTCCGTAGCCAGCGCCGTTAATCACAGGCAGAATGTTCCCCGTCGCGACTTCGATTATGTCCAGAACGCCATAGCTGGTGTTCTGGGCGATGACCCACTTCGAGTCCGGCGACCACACGGGCGTAACCTCTGCATAAGGCCGACTACCCGTGATCACGCGCTGATTGGTGCCGTCGGCGTTCATGAGATGCAGAGATCCTCCATACTGCTCCGCGTACGCTATCTGCGTCCCATCGGGAGACCACGCCGGGTAATTCCCAGTCACGCTCCACGCGGAGACGGTCTTGGTGGTGTAGTCGAACACCTTGATCTGCGGTCCGCTCGCCACGAATGCGACCTTGGATCCATCCGGCGAGGGCGACGGATGCCCGATTGCTTCGCCAGGTGCGATGATGTCGCCAAGAAGCTCGGGGCTAGTCCCATCGATACCCGACCGAAACAGGCAATACGCGTAGTATGAGCAGCGTGAGTCGTAAGCACTGAAATACAAGACGGGTGCGTTGGCGCTGGGCGACGGCTCGGCCTGATGCGTCATCGTCGCCGGGGGATTGGAAAAGAACGTCGAGACTTTGCCGCTCGCGTCTACGGTACGCAATTGCTGCAGTCCGTTGACGAGTTCCGTGTAGATGATGGTGCTCGATGCGGGGAGCCATTGTGGATGTGGCCCGATTCCGCCGTCGATCACGCCAACGAGATCGTGAAAGCCGGAGCCGTCGAGATTGAAGGTGACGATGCGCAAACCGTTGGTGCGATAAACCAAGGCAGCGAGGGTGCCCTGGGGAACGATGCTGAGGCTACTCGATCCGGAGAGGGCGCCGAGCGTCCCGGTCAGGGTGTACCGGCCGAGGGCTGAGGCAGTTACCATTCCCGAGCTGCTGACGGATACGCCCGGCGATGACGAGGCGTATACCACTGGATCGTTGCGGGGATTGTTGAACCGGTCGACGACGCCACCACGGATTGCATAGCTGCCAGTCGTGTACATCGCAGTGTCCGAGGGCAACATCAGAATCGCTGCCGGTCGCCCAGGAAGCACTGTGAATCGCGCGGTGTCTTGCAGGCCGAATGTAGGCACCGAGATGGCGATGCGCGCTGCACCCGCAAAGTTGCCAAGTTGCACCAGCACGCCGGCCCGTCCGGCAGCGTCTGTCTCTCCGGTGGTGAAAATCTCATAGTACGGTGAGGTCAGGGCCTCGACCAACATTTCGGGGGAAAACGAGCTCATTGCCGGCGTGAAGCGGACGACTGTTCCACGCGGCACGATTGCACCTCTCTGGTCGCGCACCTCGACGACGAGAGCCTTTACTGGCTTGGCGCCGACGGTGTCGGTCACGTCATAGCCACTGACCAATGTCAGCCCGGGACGTCCGCCACTCGGGCCCGAGCTATCGCCACAGGACAGGGCGACGAGGGTTGCCGCGACGAGCAGACAATGTCTTCGCATCGGGCGCCAAACATATGATGGCTACGGGAGAAGCGCCATAAATTCGACGCTCCAGCCGATGGGTCATTGTTTGTAGATAGTCCCGTCCTTCATCACCAGTTGTATCTGACGAATCGCGGAGATGTCTTTGGTTGGATCGCCCTTCACCGCGATCAAGTCGGCGAGGAAGCCGTCCTTCACCTGGCCCAGCTTGTCACCCATGCCGAGCATCTTCGCGTCGATCGACGTCGCCGAGCGGAGCGCGGCAAGCGGTGTCATTCCATAGGCAACGAGCATCTCGACTTCGCGCGCGTTATCGCCATGAGTGAACACTCCGACGTCGCTGCCGTTGCAGATCGCCACGCCGGCATCGAGCGCGGCCTTGAAGCTTTTTTTCTTGGCGACGATCGAGGGCGGATCAGCGTCGACTCCCTTCTTCCAGCCGCCGTATTGCAGGACTGCATCACCGGCGGCGAGCGTCGGAACGAAACACACGCCGTGCTGCGCCATCAACTTGAAGACTTCCGCCGTGCCGGCGTCGCCGTGTTCGACTGTCGCAACGCCGGCGAGAATTCCGCGACGCATGCCCTCGGCAGTCGTCGCGTGCACCGTCACCGGTCGTCCTGAGCTATTCGCGATCTCCACCGCTTCCTTGAGCTCGTCGAGCGTGAACGTCGGCTCCGCTTCTCCGTTCGGTCCCCAGCGATAGTCGGCGTAGATCTTCACCCAATCCGCGCCGTGCTTGATCTGATCTCGCACCACCTGCGCCATCTGGTCGAGCCCACTCGCTTCCTGTGCGCCCTGCGGAATCTGGTCCTGATACTCGGGAGTAAACCCGGCTGGACCATATGCGCCGGTGGCAACGATCGCCCGCGTAGACGTGAACAGTCGCGGACCGGGGATGATGCCTTGATTGATTGCCTGCTTCAGCCCGACGTCAGCATAGCCGGCGCCCTCGGTGCCGAGGTCGCGCAACGTGGTGAACCCCGCCATCAACGTCGCCTTCAAGTGATTCACCGCGCGCGCGGTGCGCAGCGCCAAAGATTCGTGCAACACCTGATCGTTCCACGACGTCTCGTTGTACGGATGCAGCAGCACGTGCGAATGCGCGTCGATCAGCCCCGGCATCAGCGTCGTGCCCGGCAGATCGATCGTCGTCGCGTCGGCGGGCGCACTAATCTGACTGCGCGGTCCTGCGGAGACGATCTTGTTGCCGGTGATGAGCACCACCCAGCCAGAATGCGGCGGGTCCGCGACGCCGTCCCACACCCGATCGGGCACCAGCAGCGTCGTGGTCAGTGGAGCGGCGGGCTGTCGGCTGCGCGCCTGTGCGGTAGAGAGACACGGGGCAACCGCCGCGATGGCAATCAGTAATCGGAAAGGGCTCGCACGCATTCTATGTGGAGTGAAAAGGAAGATTGTCTCGCCAAATGAGCTCGTCACGATATCCTGAATATCCGCTCAGCGTTGCGATAAGCGACCTGCTCTCGCTCTGTATCGCTGAGTGAGGCGTTCTCGATGAAGGCCACCGAGCCGGGCGTGCTCTGGAAAGGGTAGTCGATCGCCCACATCACGTGATCGATTCCGATCTTGTCGATCGCGTAGCGAAGAGCCAACGGATCGTCGAGGCCACTCGTCGTGATGGCAAAGTTGCGCTGCAGATACTCGCTGGGCTTGAGTTTGTTGCGCAGTGCGGCGCGCGAGCCCGGCGACGCCATGTAGTCAAGTCGCCACAGCCAGTAGGGAAGTGCTTCACCCATGTGTCCGATCACGATGCGGATTTTCGGGAATTGATCGAGCACGCCACTCAGCATCAGGCGCACTGCGTGAGTGCCCGTCTCGACGCCGTAGCCCCAGATCGCGCCCTCCATTCGATAGTCGGCGAACGGTGCGGCCATGCCATCGGATGGCGGACGCGGATGGATGTATAGCGGAGCGTCAAGCGCTTCCGCTGCCTCGAGGATTGGCCAGAAGCGCTGATCGTCGAGATAACGATTGTCAGTGTGCGAATTGACGATGAACCCGTTGAGCCTGAGAGTTTTGATCGCTCGCTCCATTTCCTTCGCTGCCGCGGCGGCATCCTGCGGCGCAAAAGACGCAAGACCGGCAAACCGTTTTGGATGACGACGTACGACTTCGCTCAACCGATCGTTCGCCAAGGTGGCAAGCTCAATGGCTTTCTCTCGCTCGAACATCTGCACGCCGGGCGTCGTTAGAGACAGCAGGTGCACGTCCACACCGTTCGCATCCATCTCTGCGAGGCGATGTTCCTCGAGATCGAGCAGCCTTGGGAGAAGCGTGCGCGCATAGGCGTCACGGTTTGTCGGCGGCGGCGTGGTCGGCGTCTGGATCTCGAAAGTCGAAGCGGAGGCCGAATTGTAGATCAGGTTCATCAGCTTGAGGTCGAGGCTCGGCCCGCCCTTCTGTGCCACCTCACGAAGCGCGGCAGCGACCTCAGGAATTACGAATGCTTCTTCTGTCGCGATTTTCCGCACGCGTGCACGCACTGCCCGTGCGGTTCGGCGCCCCGGGTGCTCAGCTCGCGATTTGGCAATCAGTTTCGGCCAGCTGGCACTGGCTGCAACGACAGATGAAAGCCGAGCGAGAGCGGTTCTTCGATCCACGATGGCACCCTTCCTATTCAGGACGTGCCTAGAATTGCACCGCCACCGCTTATCCGCCAGAGCTTCAGCTTGCAACTTTGGGCCGTGAAATTCCTTCCCATGCTGGCAAAAGTGCTGGCGCTGACGGTCATCCTCTTCGTGTGCTTCGCGTTCGGGAGCACCGTGGCGATGCGTGGAGTCACTCAATCTCCCCAGAGTGGCGGATCGGCTGCGTTCACATTGGTCCTGGTTTGCTTCCTTCAGACGATGGGCGTTTCGTATCTGATCCTTCGATCGCGCTGGAGCGGATGGCGACTGATCGCCGCGATTTTCGTCGTCTACTACGGCGTGACGACGTTCATGCCACAGATCGAGTCCGCGGTTTTCCTTACACGACTGCCTGCCGGCATGCTCCCCCGACTTTTCCTGATGGGACTCCTGATCGCGATCCCGTTCTCGATTCTCGCTGTCGTTATCCTCGGCAAACGCGAAAGCGCCGGACAACCCACCGCCGACCACTTCCATCTGAAGCTTCCGGTAAGTGAATGGTCGTGGAAGCTCGCTCTAATCGCGGTCGTTTACGTCGTGCTCTATTTCACCTTCGGCTACTTCATCGCCTGGCGATCGCCCGCGGTCCGCGAATTCTATGGCGGTGCCGATTCCGGGAATTTCTTCGGGCAGATGCAGACTGTCCTGCGCGATACGCCGTGGCTGATCCCGTTTCAGATCTTCCGCGCCATATGCTGGGCAGGAATCGCAGTCGTCGTCATCCGGCTGCTCGAGGCTGGGAAGTCGGAAACCGCCCTCGTCCTCGGCTATATGTTCGCGGTGGTGATGTGCGCCCCGCTGCTGCTTCCAAACCCCTATATGCCGGAGCCGGTTCGGATGACGCATCTGACCGAAACAGCATCATCGAATTTTATCTTCGGCGTGTTCGTCGGATGGATGCTCTGATTTGACGGATGGGCGCATCTGGCCGAAACGTCATCATCGACGTCTATTTTCGGTCTGTTTGTTGGCGCATTTGGCCTGACCATCCGAAATCGATACCGGTTCCCGGAGACCGAGAATTTGTTGACCGAATCAGTCCGCCGTTATCTCAGCTTAGTTTGCTTGACCGCTTTTCTCACCGCTTGCGGCGATAGCGCTACGGGTCCATCGGCGAGTGAGCCGAGCCTGAAGGTAATTGCGGGCGCCGGAGTAACGGACACTATCGAGACGCAGCCAATCCAGGCACTCGTCGTCGAAGCAAGAGGCGAGGGCGGAAAAGTCATTTCGGGCGCTGTCGTGCGCTTTGAAGCCCAGCCCTCGACGGATCCGAACAGGCCATACGACCCCGCAGTCTCCGTCTGCGGCCTCACCGTGCCGATGTGCAATTATTCCCAGTTCGTAACGGATACAACCGACCGCTCAGGACGGGCAAAAGTCGTCGTTCGTCTCGGACGAGTTGTCGGAAAAGCAACGGTGCGCGTAACTGTGCCCCTGCTTGGCGTTCAGGACTCGGCGACGTATACGGTGACGCCCGGTGCGCCGAAGCTAGTGCTTCTGTCTCCGAGCGACACCATTCTCGATATCGGCGGTACTGCGACGATTCAGGCACACCTCGCGGATCGATATGGGAACCCGCGCACCGAGGTGCCGGCATTATCAGCCAGCGCCGGCAACACCATCACTGTCGATGCAGCGAGCAAAACCGTCACGGCGCGCGACATGGGCACTCAGTGGGTGTACGCTCGTTACGCCACGGCGAGCGACTCCGCGATTGTGCGTGTCGTGCCGCCGGGCCGTTTGGTAGTGTGGTCGCCGGGGCTGGCGACGGTGCGGCTCGTCGACATCAACGGCAAGAATGAACAGAACATCATCACCGGCGTGCAGAGCGACTGGGGCGTTTTTCCGCGCTTCGATCTAACAAGGCAGCGCATCACAATGCATACGGGAACAGCCTACTACGGCGGGCCGTCCAATGACGCCATCGTCATCGATACAACTCGAACGCCGCGACGCGACATCGCCGGAATCGACTACATCTTCGCGGTGCGGCAAACCGACGACGGGAACGTGATGGTGGTCGGCGTACGAAACAGTGATGCGTATTTTTCCCTGTTCCGTGTGACTGCCGACAACACGATTACGGTGGTCGCAACACTGTACGGAATGGGTGCCACTTACGGCGGTGCCGACATCTCGTACGACGGAAACCGCGTGGCGTATATCTCCGGCGGCGCGCTCAACGTTCTAAACGTATCTACCGGGGTCACGACGACGCTGGATCAGAACGCCCAGTCTCCTCGCTGGTCGGTGCAGGGTGATCGCCTGGCCTACCTGAGTACGCCGGCCTGCTCGAACTTTCTCGACGGCGCCCTCACAATCATTAACGCCGATGGGTCGGGGCGGAGCGTTCTGGCGAACTACTGCTACAGTCCCGGCCTTGCCTGGTCTCCGGACGGAAAATACGTCATCGGTCGCAGCAGCCAGTCGTATACGGAAGTAGGCTTACGCATAATTCGCGTGAGCGATGGCGCGCAGGTGGTCGCGGGCTTCGTGTCGGGCTTTTCACAAATGGACTATTACCAACCTGATTGGCGCTGAAGCCCGGCGCCTCGCCTGGAAAACACGGGGGTGTAAACCCTGAACGAGGTGCTTCCTTACGAACTCGTCATACTTCGTTCATAAAGCCGTCATGTCATCAAGCGCATGTTTGGCGGGTCTCCAATTAACTAAGAAAGGATCTCAAACAATGCGCACCGATAAGAAAGGTTTTACGCTCATCGAGCTTCTGATTGTCGTCGTCATCATCGGCATTCTTGCCGCGATCGCGATTCCGAAGTTCGCGAACACCAAGGACAAGGCGTACGTCGCCGCAATGAAGTCCGACTTGCGCAACCTCGCGACGTATGAAGAGCAATACGCTGCTGACAACCAGGGCGCTTACTTCGCCGGCACTGCCACCAGCACGACTCCACTCCAGGGTTTCACCCCGTCGCAGAACGTGACGATTACCGCTGTGATCGTTGTCGGTCCGCCTCAAGCCTGGACCGCCACGGCGTCGCACTCACAGTCAGCGAAGACCTGCGATAACTCCTCGGGCGCGATCGTCTGCACATGACCGCCTGGAGCTCACTCATCGTTCAAGAAAACGGGGACATCAAAGGATGTCCCCGTTTTCCTTTTACGCTCACTCAGCGCAGCCAGTTCAGCGAATTCACCTTTGCAGCAACACAACGTCCGAGTGCCCGGCCGTTGACGTTCCCCGACGGAAAGTGGATTCCGGCATAGATCCGGGAAATCCCAGCTTCCTCGGCGGCAGCGAGGATACTGTTGAAAGGACGTGGCGCAAAGCCATCCGCGTCATGCGCGTGATCAATGAACGACACATTGTTCCCGAACAACGCCTCGAGCGTCAATGCCACCGCCGCTGACTGACCGGAGTGCGCGGACACATACTCGGGGAAGGGCGGCGACGGGAGCAGTGGACTCCAGTTCGGATCGATCACCCTTCGGATGTACGTGACAGGGCGAAGCAGATTGTACTGATACTTCGACTGCCAGATTGCTGTGAGCGCATCGGCGTCAGCGACGCCAGCACGCGCGTACGCTTCCGCAGCCTGCGCGAGATTGGCGTTTTGTTGCGTCACGATCTCGTTGACGATCGCGAGCGCGTGACCTGGACCAGAGATAGTTCCCGGACCATCGGCCCAATAGCGCGCGATGGTCGTCTGGTCAGCCGTCAGATGCTGCGACACCTGGTAATCGGTGTTCGCCTCGCCGTAAAACGGGGAGTTTGGATCCTCCGAGTAGGCCGGTGGAGGACCGGGATTACACTCGGCCGCAGTCGATAGTGCAAATGTGCCGACGGTTGCAGCCCAGAAAGGCTGCATTGCCACCTGCGCGGTCGGGAATGGCACCCAGAACGCCGCACCAGCTGGCGGTGTGTACGAGCTCGGAAAGTTCGTGAGATAACCTCGATCGCCGCCATCATCGCGCGACGTTGCGAACACAGCCGCGCCGACAGAGCGACCGAAATCACTCGACAGCTTCGCGATGCCAGGCGGCACGTCCACACCATATTGCGCAGCGAGGCTTGCCTCGAGCGTGTTGAGATCGGCGATGTTGGCGGCCGCTAGACTCGTCTGGTCCCCCCAAAGCCCGCGCATCACTTCCGCGAGCGCTGAGTTCGCCACCAGCGCCCAGTTGTACGGTATTCCGTTTGCTTGCGGTAGTATGCCGACACCGTGCAGCTGACTCGCGACTGATTGATGGTCGGGCATGCCGCCAATGAGCGACTCGTAGAGAGCGAGGCCCATGTACCCGAACGCGCGCGCCTGTACCGGTGGAGTGAAGCCCGCCGTCTGCTTGCTGAAGCGGAGCGACAGCTGATAGTACGCGAGCGGTACGCCGGGATCGAAGTCGGCGGCAGCAGTTCTGCCGATTCCCTGACTCGCAGCAACGGTCCGCGGTGCGTCGATCGTTCCTGACCGATTGTCCGCGCACGCGGCGACCAGCAGACACAGTACGGGCAGGAATTTCTCGGTTTTCATGTTCGCCTCCTTGATGATTGGCAATCCTGGAGACGAGGCTAGGTCCGAATCAGTGGTTCGGACAGGCCAAAAAATGAACCGTCAGCGAGCTTACGGCGTCGTAGCGCTGACGGTCTTGGCCATGGCGGCGAAGCGTGTCACGCCGAGCCAGTTTGGTATCGCGTTGCGATAATGTGGAGGGCCGTGCACCTCGACACGTCCCTCGCGCATCGCGTCGAGCAGCGTGAGGTGGCCGAGGCACACCCGGGCGAGTGCTTCGACGGTCGCGTCAATCTCCAGATTCACCTCGTAACCTGGATCGAACAGGCAGAGATCGACTTCGGGTCGGTGCAACACGAGCCAGAAAAGGCGATCACTGTGTCCACGGAATCGAAAGAGGACAACCACGCGGTCGTCTGGAAGCGAGTCGACGCGAACGAGCCTGCGCAGCGACCACATGCAGAAATCCGGATCGAGCTCTTTGTCTTGCAGGTCCTTGGCCGCCCAGCGATAGCCCCACGTACCCAGCGCGTCGATCACTGCACCAATCTCTCGACCACCAACGGTCAGATGGTATTCCTGGTGCCCATCCTTTGTCGGGCGCTGTTCGATCATCCCGTTTCTCTGCAACGCGTGCAGCCGCTGCGTAAGCAGGTTCTTGGAGATACGTGGAACGCCACGATGGATGTCCGAGAATCGTCGGCCGCCCATGAGTAGCTCGCGCAGAATGAGCGGGGTCCAGCGCTCAGCGAAGATCTCGGCGCCGAGTGCGACGGGACAGAACTGTCCGTACGCGGTCATGCTTCTAACCTGGGTTTCCTCCCGAGGACCAGCAAGTCCAATTTCTGAACCATGAAAGCCGCGGCTAGAGGATTTCGCTGAGCACGGGAAGTGCAGCGCGCCTTGTGCTCGATCGACTCGCCAATGGAGGTTGTGATGATATCTCGCCCGGGGTTGACGCCTTTTACACTCGGCGTTGCTGCTTTCGGGATGCTCGGCACCGCGTGCAGTCAGCGCGCGGACACCTCTGCATCCGACACGTCCTCTAGCGCCGCCGCGTCGACAGCGACCGCGGATACATCGGCAATGGTGCGAGGCACGGTCACGAGCGCATCGCCGACACAAGTCGTGGTGGCGACACCGGCGGGCAATGTCACCGTTGCTGTCACCCGCCCACTCCAGGTCTACTCACGTCAGCCCGCTACGCTCGCCGACGTCAAAGACAATGTCTTCATCGGCGTGACCACCGTGAAGCAACCGGACGGATCGGAACGAGCGACGGAGATCCACATCTTTCCCGAGGAGCTCAGGGGACTCGGCGAGGGCAGCCGCATGATGAATGCGGGAGCGGGAGGCAATCCGGGTAATCGCATGACCAATGGTGCAGTCGCCGAATCACGCATGACCAACGGCACCGCTTCGTCGCGCATGTCGAACGGAAACGTCACCAATGCCAGCGGCTCGACACTCGAAGTGCAATACCCAGGCGGCTCTCAAAAAGTCACGGTGCCACCGAATACTCCGGTCACGCAGCTCAAGGCGATATCGAAGCAATTGGCTGCCGGCGATCGTGTTGCGATTCAGGCGAAGAAAAACGCGGATGGATCGCTGTCCACCAACCGGGTGATGCTGGCCGGAAAGTAAATTGTAGTCCACTCACAGCGAGGTGCTGACGCAGCAACGCCGTCTCTCACGGCGCTGCCCGACGTTAACGTCAGGCAGCCACCGCTCGGAGCTCATAGATGTCGTTAGAACGGACAGTTACCGGGTCTTGGCGCATCGCTCTTGAGCTGTTCACCGGGAGGCGCAAAGTACGTCACTACCGTGCGCGCCAGCGCTCCACTCTCGTTGCGCGCAATGTGCGCGAATTCGCCGAGGTCGAGGTATCCCTGACCGGCGGTCTTGACGATGGGCGTGCAGTTCGGGTCGGTTGACTCGTAGAAGGTCATGGTGCCGAGCACGACCTGAATGAAGACAGGGCCGGGGTGTTGGTGCCAGCCGCTCTGTGCGTTCGGCTGGAAGTCGATGGTTTGGACGGCGATATCCATGGCGGGCTTCGACTTTATCTGCACTTGCCAGTCGCCCGACTTGCGCTTGATGTCCAGCGTCTGATTGTCGGGATCGCTGAAAGTCGCGCGGCCGAGGGGAGTTGAGGTCGTCCCCGATCCCATTGTCATGTGAGCGTCAGTCGGTGCGGCGATCGCGCTTCGCGCCGCATTGCGCTCCGGTCCAACTGCTTCCTCGTCGTTCTTGCACGCTGCGAGAACGACGGTAAGGCCGAGCAGACCTACTGAACTGCGGTGAAGAAGCAACATCTGGAGCTCCGATTGAGAAGGTGGATGGGGTATCTGCGCTGTCTCCCACACCCGTCGCGGCGTATGTTGGAGCCGTCGTGCGGAGAGACCGCGTTTGGGATAACGGGAAGTCGTGCCGAAATACGACATCACTCAGGAAACTCAGGAATCCGTTGGTGATCTCGTCGAGCTCACCTATCAGGAGTTGCGCGCGATCGCGCACCGCCGGCTGCTAGCGCGCAGACCGGGTGCGACACTCTCGACGACTGCACTCGTTCACGAGGCCTATCTCAAGCTCACCGACCAGTCACGCGCAGGCTGGCGCGACCGGGCACACTTTCTTGCCGTCGCTTCACTGGCGATGCGCCACGTCCTGGTGGACCGGGCAAGGGAGCACGTCGCACTCAAGCGTGGTGGCGTGCGCCGCCAGATCACCCTCAACGACGACACCGTCGGCATCGAAGACCAGCCGGAAACTCTGCTCCAACTCAACGAAGCGCTCGAACGTCTCGCGGCGATTGACCCTCGGCTGGCGCAGGTGGTCGAATGTCGCTTCTTCGGCGGCCTCACCGAAACCGAAAGCGCCGCGGCACTCGGCGTCACCGTTCGCACCGTTCAGCGGGACTGGGTGAAAGCGCGCGTGCTGCTCCGGCGGCTGCTGGAGTCGTGATTTCGGGGAAGAAGACGTTATAGCGGGAAGCGGGAAGCGGGAAGCGGGAAGCGGGAGGCGGGAGGCGGGAGGCGGAAGGCGAGAGGCGAGAGGCGAGAGGAGGACTGTGGGCTCGAAAGACGTTGAGAGCTGGTCGGAGCTGGCGGCGCTCATCGATACGTTGCTCGATGCGGGGGCGGAGCACAGACCGACGCTGATCGCGGATCTCAGCGGTGGTGATCCGGCGCGTCGCCGCAAGCTCGAGGAGCTGCTCGAAGAGTGCGAGCGGGAGCCCCCGCTTCTCACTCACTCCGCGCCCGATCTATTCGGTGGGTTGTTCGAGCACGATGGCGCACAATTTCCCCCGGCGCTGGGCGCGCGATACGAGGTGATCAGGGAGTTGGGCCGCGGCGGAATGGCGACGGTCTTTCTCGCGCGTGACGTCAAGCACAAGCGCGATGTCGCCGTGAAAGTCGTACACCCGCGCGTGACGTCGGCACTGGCAGCGGGTCATTTTCTGCGCGAGATCGAGATTGTCGCGCAATTGCAGCATCCGCACATCGTTCCACTCTACGATTCGGGAGAGGTGGACGGGTCGCTCTATTACGTAATGCCGTACGAGGCAGGGCTGTCATTGCGCGAACGTGTGGCGCGCGATGGTCAGCTACCAGTCGATGACGTCGTACAAATTCTTCGCGACGTGTGCGAGGCGCTGTCGTACGCTCATGAGCGCAGGATCATCCATCGGGATATCAAACCGGACAATGTGCTGCTTTCAGGGCGACACGCGATGGTCGCGGATTTCGGAGTTGCCAAGGCCGCGACTGATGCGGCATTCGCATCGGCCGATGCTATTCCGCGGATCGCGCTCGGCACACCCGCGTACATGTCGCCGGAGCAGATCCAGAGTAACGCCGATATAGATCATCGCCCTGACATCTACTCGGTCGGAGTACTGTCGTATGAGCTGTTGACGGGACGACTTCCGTTCGACGGCAAAACGCGCGACGAGATTCTATCTGCACACCTCGAGAGCCTTCCCACACCACTCAGTGCTCACCGATCGGATATTCCGGTGTCGCTCGGCGAGCTGGTGATGAAGTCGATTGAGAAAAATCCGGACGACCGGTGGCAAACTGCCGATGAATTGGTTGCCAACCTGGTTATGATAGCGGTCGCTACGAGCGGACCCGCTTCAGTAGCCGTGTCGCCGGAGCCGAAATCGAGACGGTGGCCGTTGGCGCTGGCGGGGTTGGCAGTCGTCGGTCTTCTTGCGGCGGTAACGTGGTCACGACGCACGCCTGCGGACACAGTGTGGCGTGAGCGATGGAACGCCGCTCGCACACAGCGGGTGACCGACTTTCCCGGAGTCGAAGCGGATGCCGCGATTTCGGCGGACGGTCAATTCGTCGCCTTCCTTGCTGACAAAGACAGCGTTTTCGATTCCTTCGTCACCCGCGTCGGCAGCGAACAATTCGTAAATCTGACCGGCGGCAGATTACCGCAGCTCTTCAACGAAGATGTGCGCAACATCGGCTTCTCGCCCGACGCGAAGTACGTGTGGAATCGCGTCGCCGACATCACATCGCCCGCCAGCGTCTCGCTGATCCCGACATCCGGCGGTGCTCTCCGTCCATTCCTCAAGACCGCTGTCACCGTCGCGTGGTCTCCGGATGGGTCGCGGATCGCCTACCACGAGACAACGCCGGGCGATCCGATCTTCGTGGCGGACAGCAGCGGCCGAAATCCGCGCCGGATCTTCATGTCGAATCCTGGCCTGCACAACCATTACGTATCGTGGTCGCCCGATGCACGCTTCATTTATTTCTCGCACGGGCTTCCGCCTGACGAGATGGACATCTGGCGCGTTCCCTCCACCGGCGGACCCGCCGAGCGAATCACCAATCATGTTTCGAGAGTTGCGTATCCGGTGCTGCTGGACCCGCGCACGCTTTTATACACGGCAACGGCGGAGGACGGAACTGGTCCGTGGCTTTACTCGATCGATGTCGATCAACGCGTGCCGCATCGCGTGACCGGAGGTGTCGAACACTACATATCCCTCTCGGCGAGCGGAGAGATGCCCAACGGCGCGCGACGTGTGGTTGCTTCGGTTTCCAATCCCAGCGTGCAGTTGTGGAGCGTACCGATCACGGACGGCACTGTCGATGAAACGGCGGCTGCGCCAATTGCGTTGCCCACTGCCCGAGCTGCGGCTCCGCGCTTCGGACCTGATGCATCTCTATGGTATCTGGGCGCGCGCAGTGCCGGCGACGAGCTATGGCGACTGAGTGAATCCGGACCGAGTGTCGTGTGGAAATCCGCTCGCGGCGCCGTAATTGGAGCTGCGGCTGTCTCGCCCGATGGCAAAACTGTCTGCTTCCCGCTGCGGGAGCCTGGTCAGCCGTCTGCGCTTTACTGCGGCAATTCCGACGGGACAGGAATGCGCGCGGTCGCCGAGTCGCTGAATGTGAGGGGCGCGCCGTCCTGGTCTCCTGATGGTAAGTGGATCGCCATCGCCGCCGAGGAAGGAAGAGGATTGCGACTGTTCAAGATTCCTGCTGAAGGCGGAAAGCCGTTGCGGCTCGTTGATTCCGTTGCGTCCAATCCTGTCTGGTCGCCCGACGGAACATTCATTCTTTATTCTGGAACTCCGCGCGCGCGGAGCGCTCCCATAAAAGCAGTCACTCCTGACGGAAAACAGGCGGCGATGCCCTCGCTCGTGGTAGATCGTCGTGGCGATAGCTATCGCTTCCTTCCCGACGGCAAGCGCCTGGTGGTGAAGCAGGGAGGATTCCGTCGTCAGGATTTCTGGCTTTTCGATCTTGCGAGTGGGCGAGGCAGACAGCTCACCAACCTCAAACCCGGCGAGTCGATTCAGCGCTTCGATGTCTCGCCGAATGGGAGGCGCATCGTTTTCGAGCGCGTGCGGGAGAATTCCGATATCGTGCTTTTCGAATTACCAGGCCGTGCCGATCGCTGAGCCGCCGCTAATGTCGGCGGCTCAGTGAATTCACGCCATTAATGACGTCCATTCGTTATCGGATCGGCCAGGTTCCCCCAACCGACTTGTAAGCCGCGACTAGCGCTGTCGCCGCCGCTGTCCGACCGAACGCCAACTGATTCTCCGCTTCGAGGAGCGTACGCTCGGCGTCGAGCACCTGCAGGAAATCAGTCAAACCGGCCTCGAATCTTTGCTGGGCCAGGTCCGCGGCTCTTACGCTCGAACGTACCGCGCTCTCCAGAATCGACAGTCGCGCGTGCGCGCGATCGTATGCGACGAGCGCTGATTGACTCTCGGCGAGCGCGCCAAGCACGGTCGCGTTGTATTCGGCCTGTGCTTCCTGCTGGCCGGCTGTCGCGATTTCTACACGCTCGCGCACCCGTCCAATGTCGAACAGCGGAAAACTCACAATGGGACCCAGCAGCAATCTCGAGTTGCCGCGCTTGAATAGTGAATCGACAGTCGTCGAGGTATAGCCCATTCGCGCGCCAAGAGTCACTCGCGGCAGATACTCCGCGCGAGCGGCTCCCACGAACAATGAACGCGCCGCGTACAGCCGCTCCGCCTGCAGCACATCCGGCCGCTTGCGAACGAGTTCGCCCGGCGAGCCGACATAAAGCGTATCCGGCAACCGCGGCAGCGGTCCCGAATCGACCAGTGCCGCGGGTAATGCGTCCGGTGATTTTCCAAGCAGTACCGCTAACCGATTGCGATCGGCGGCGATCTCTGCTTCGAGACCCGGTGTCGCGGAGAGCGTCAGATAGAGAACCGACTTCGCGCGCTCGGTATCGAAAGCGGTTCCCCCGCCGGCTGCCAATCGGTCTTCGGTGAGCTTCACGATCTTCTGCTGATTTGTCGCGTTGCGCTGGGCGACTGCCAGCCGACGCTGTGCACCGCGCAGCTCGAAGTACGTGCGCGCGACCTCGGAAGCCACACTGATCTGCACATCTTCGAGTCCATGCTGCGTCGACTCGACAAGCGCGCCCTGCGCCTGAACGTTTCTGTTCACGCGTCCGAAGAAGTCGACCTCCCACGATGCGTCGAAGCCGACGTCATAAAGGTTGTACGCGGGCAGCTGACTGCCGAGGCCGGGAGTTTGGGCCAGAGAATTCTGGAGCCGAGAAGTACTGCCGGTTCCTGTAACTGTTGGAACGAGATCGAGGCGACTCAAACGCCGGCTCGCGCGAGCGCCGCTGAGTCTGGACTCGGCAACACGCACGTCGAGATTTGCGCGCTGTGCTTCACCGACGAGCGCGGTGAGAACACTGTCGCCGAGCGAAGTCCAGAACGGTGTTGCTGCAAGTGACTGGCTGATATGAACTGACTCGGCCGATCCGTATCCCCGCGCATCTGTCGTCGGCGCAGCGGCAACAGCAGCCGGGCGATTGACGTCATAAGCGGTCGGCACGGGAACTTCCGGCGCGCGATAAGCTGGCGAAGCGCATCCAAGCGCGGTCGCTCCGATCAGAATTGCAATATTACGCATGGGTACCACCTTCTCTCTCCACCGTCAGCTGCGGACGCCACGTATTGATTGGTTGAACATCATCAGGAATTGCCACCGGCTTTTCGACTGGACGCTGAGCTCGCCTGTCGACGAGGCCACGAACCAGCGTATAGAACAGCGGCGTGAACACGAGCCCGAGGAAAGTCACGCCGAGCATGCCTGAGAACACGGCGATGCCCATGACACGTCGCATTTCCGCGCCGGCGCCGCTGGCGATGATGAGCGGCACCACGCCGGCGATGAACGCGAAGGAAGTCATCAGAATCGGACGCAGACGAATCCGCGCTGCTTCGAGGGCCGCCGTGAATCGATCTCGACCTTGCCGCTCCAGGTCACGTGCGAACTCCACGATCAGAATCGCGTTCTTGCACGCGAGTCCGACGAGAACCAGCAATCCGATTTGAGTGAAGACATTGTTGTCGCCGCGCGTCAGCCATACTCCGGCGATCGCCGACACCAGACACATCGGAACGATCAGCACGATGACCAGCGGCAATGACCAGCTCTCGTACAGCGCAGCCAGTACCAGGAACACCAGCGCGATACAAAGCGGGAAGACGAAGATTGCCGTGTTGCCGGCGAGCTTCTGCTGATAGGTCAGCTCGGTCCACTCGTAGCCCATGCCATTGGGCAGCGTCTCGCTCGCCAACTGCTCCATCGTCTGCACCGCGGCACCGGCGCTGACGCCCGGCGCGGCGCTGCCGCTGATGTCTGCCGCCGGATAACCGTTGTAATGCGTCACCTGATCGGGTCCATACGACTGCTTCACCGTGAGCACCGATCCGAGGGGGACCATCTCGCCGCGGACATTCCGTACCTTGAGCTCCGCGATGTTCTCGGCGCTCGAGCGATACGGCGCGTCGGCCTGCGCAATCACCTGGTAGGTGCGCCCGAACTTGTTGAAGTCGTTCACGTATTGCGATCCGAGATAGATCTGCAGCGTTGCGAATAAATCGTTGAGCCGGATGCCGAGCTGTTTCGCTTTGTCGCGATCGACATCGGCGTAGAGCTGAGGGACGTTGACCTGGAAACTCGAGAACTGTCCTCCGAGCTTCGGAGTCTGGTATGTGCGACCAACCAACTGCTGGGTCATCGCGTAGAGCGTCGAGTCACCGAGGCCTGCTTTGTCCTCGACCATCAGCTTGAAACCGCCGATTGCGCCGAGTCCGTTGACTGCCGGCGGTGGGAAGACCGCGGTGAAACCCTCCTGAATGGCGGAGAATTTCTGGTTGAGCGCCATCAGGATCGCGCCGCTCTTCAGCTCCTTGCTCTTTCTCTCTTCGAAAGGCTTGAGGCCGAAGAAGATGATGCCCGCGTTTGGCTTCGGACCGAACGAGCTAATCGAAAGACCAGGGAATTCGACCGCGTGCTCCACGCCGGGTTGCTTGAGTGCAATGTCTGTCATCCGCCGGATGACCGCCTCGGTACGATCGAGTGAAGCGGCGTCAGGAAGCTGGGCGATGGCGACCAGATAGCGTTTGTCCTGACTGGGTACGAATCCTTTCGGCACTCTCGCGAATCCCAGAATGCCGAGGAGAACTAGCGCGCCATAAACGGCGAGCGCTGCCACCTTGCGGCGACGTACAGTCTGGACTGCTTTTCCGTAACCCGCCGAGCCGCGTTTGAAAACGCGATTGAACGGACCGAACGCCCAACCCAACAAACGATTCATAACGCGAGTTGGTGCGTCCTCGGGAGCGCCGCGCGGCTTCAGGAGTATCGCCGCGAGCGCGGGAGACAACGTAAGTGAGTTGAACGCCGAGATGAGCGTCGAGAACGCGATGGTGAGCGCGAACTGCCGGTAGAACTGTCCATCGAGGCCGCTGATGAACGCGACGGGCACGAAGACCGCAGACAGAACCAGCGCGATGGCGATGATGGGACCGCTTACTTCATCCATCGCGCGGTGGCTTGCCTCGAGCGGCGACAGCCCTTCTTCGATATGGCGCTCGACGTTTTCGACGACGACGATCGCATCGTCGACCACGATTCCGATCGCCAGCACCAGTCCGAACAGCGACAGAGTGTTGATCGAGAATCCGGTGGCGAGCATGACGGCGAAGGTGCCGACGATCGAAATCGGGACTGCGGCAAGCGGGATGATCGAAGCTCGCCACGTCTGCAGGAACAACACGACGACGATCACGACCATCAACACGGCGAGGAGGAGGGTATAGATGACTTCGCGAATCGAGTCGCGTACGAACAGCGTCGGATCGTAAACCGACGACCACTCCACGCCTTGTGGGAAGCGCGTCTTGAGCTCGGCCATCTTCGAGCGAATTCCGCTCGATAGGGAGAGCGCATTGGACCCCGGCGCCTGGAAGACGACGATTGCAACCGCAGACTTGTTGTCGAGCAGAGCGCGCAATCCGTAAGTGCTGGGACCGAGCTCGATGCGGGCGACGTCGCGGAGGCGGGTGACCTGTCCGTCGGTCCCCGTCTTGACGATGATGTTGCCGAATTCGCCCTCGTCGGCGAGCCGGCCATGCGCGTTCACCGTCAGCTGGTAGGCGACGGGATCATTCGTTGGCGGCGCACCGACGGTCCCCGCCGCGACCTGGACGTTCTGCTCACGAATCGCCTGGATCACATCGCCCGCGGACAGGCCGTGTGATGCGACTTTGTTCGGATCCATCCAGATTCGCATCGCGTAATCGCCGGCACCGAAGACGAATACCTGACCGGCGCCCGGGATGCGCGCCAGATCGTTGCGAATGTTGAGCAGCGCGTAATTGCGCAGATATGTCGGATTGTAGCGCCCGTCTGGTGAGAACAGGTGCACCACCATCGTGATGTCGGGCGAGCGCTTCTGGGTGATGACGCCGATCTGCCGAACTTCGTCGGGCAATCTCGCCAGCGCCTGTGAGACGCGGTTCTGAACCTGGACTTGCGCCAGGTCGACGTTGGTGCCGATCTCGAAGGTCACCGTGAGATTGACGGTGCCATCAGCGGTGGAGGACGACGCCATGTACAGCATGTGCTCGACGCCGTTGATGGCGTCCTCCAGCGGCGTAGCAACCGTCTGAGCGAGCACCGTCGGATTTGCGCCCGGATATACGGCGGTGACGGTGATCGTCGGCGGTGTTACTTCCGGATATTCGCTGACTGCCAGGCTGCGCGCGGCGATAATACCGCCGGCGAGAATCACCAGCGAGATTACAATCGCAAAGATCGGCCGGTCTATGAAAAAGCGTGAAAAGCGCACGTGAGTTTTCCGAAAAGAGTCTGACTAGCGAGCGGCAGGTGCTTGGGTCGCAGTTTCGGCGACCATTGCGGCGTTGGTGGCGGCGACCTTCATCCCCGGCCGCACGCGCATCAACCCATTGATCACAACGCGTTCGCCCGGTTTGAGGCCGCTGTCGATGATGCGAAGTCCATCGAACACGCGTCCGATGGTAATCGGCCGGTACTCCACCGTCGTGTCGTTCTTGAGAACGAGCACGAACTTGCGGTCCTGATCGGTGCCGACGGCCTGATCCTGGATCAGCGTCGCGTTGTGGCGATCGGTGCCAAGCAACCTGACGCGCGCGAAGAGACCCGGCGCGAAGAGCTGATTCGGATTGGAGAGCACCGCGCGGGCGCGGATCGTCCCCGCGGTTCCGTCGACGCGGTTGTCGATGAAGTTCAGCCTGCCCTGGTGCGGATAGCCGCTTTCATTGGCCAGTCCGACCAGCACCTCTCGGCCGTTCGGTCCGGCGAAAGCACCCGCGTACTTCAGGTATGCCTGTTCGTCGGTGTCGAAGTACACATAGATCGGATCCAGGGAGACGATAGTGGTGAGCAGCGTCGGCGTCGGCGCGCCACCCTGCACGACATTTCCTCTGGTGATCTCGGCGCGGCCAACACGACCGGAAATCGGTGCGCGCACAACGGTCCATTCGAGATTGAGGCGCGCGACCTGCAGCGCCGCTTCGGCGCCGTGGATCGCTGCGTCGCTCTCCGCGCGGCTGCTGGTCCGCGAATCGAGCTCCTCGCGCGAGATCGCCTGGGTGTTTACCAGCTTCTGCGCGCGGTCGGCTTCCATGTCGGCAAGCTGCTTGCGAGTCCGAGCCTGGGCAAGAACCGCTTCCGCTCTGGCGACTTCAGCCTGATACGGCCGCTGGTCGATGACGAACAGAACGTCACCCTGATGTACGGTCGTGCCTTCGGTGAATGCGACGCGGTCGATGAATCCACCGACGCGCGGACGCACCTCAACGGAATTCACCGCCTCGAAGTGTCCGGTGAACTCGTCCCAGTCGGTGACGACTCTTTCGATTGCAGGCGCAACCGTCACCTGCGGCGTCGGCATCTGCGGCGCATCCTTGCGACAAGCTGCGGTAGCGAGAACGAAGACAGCGGCGGCAGTCCAGCCACCGGGGTGAATTCTGAGCGAGGCCGAATGGGCGCGGGAGAGAGTGGAACTCATGTTGCAAGACTCCGTGACGGTAAACCGAAACTGGTGGCGATAATCTGCGGGGGCTGATATGTTACCGGTCGGTAACATGGCGCGCGCACCCCGATGTTACCGATCGGTAACATTTTTGTCAAGCGCGGGTACAATCTGTTATGCAAACAGATATTCAGAAGAACGGCAGAAAAACGAAAGGGAAACGCAGCGAACGGTTGCCCGTGCGTGAGCGTATCCTCGTCGCCGCCGGCGATCTGTTTCATAAACAAGGCATCCGCGGGGTAGGCGTGGAGGCGATCGCGGAAGCGGCTGATACCAACAAGATGACGCTCTACCGTCACTTCGACTCGAAGGACGAGCTCATCGCCGAGTGGGTGCGGGGAATGATCGCACACAAAGAGGATGAATGGAGCGATCTGACCGCCCATCACCACGGCGATCCACAGGGGCTGCTTCAGGACTGGAGTCGGCGGACCGCCGCCAAGCTCAAGGTCATGGAGGAGCGCGGCTCCGCGCTGGGGAACGCGCTCGCCGAGCTTCCTGACCCGGAGCATCCGGCGCGGCGTGTCATTCAGGAGTACAAGGCCCGAGAGCATAAGCGAGTCGTACGACTCTGCAAGGCCGCTGGTTTCCAGAATCCGGATCTCGCCGCCAATCTGTTCTGGATGCTGCTGGAAGGGGCGCACTCGTGTGTTCAGTGCGTCGGGATGCGCAAGTTCGGAGAGCATCTGGTGCAGCTCGTCGACCTGATGGTCGAAAACGCCAAGCAGCAAGAACGTGCTCCTTATCCGACTGCTCTCTGATCCATCTTTCGCTCGCCTCACAATAGATCGTCGTTCGGGCGCCCCCTGAATCGACATCGATTTGCAAGGATTTCTGACCCGCCGATCATTTGCGCCAAAAGGGCGATGAATTTTACGGCACCATTACAAGCGTTTTCTATTGACGGTCGCTGGCCCGGCCCATATCGTCACCCAATGACTTGTTTCCGCTTTGTCGTCTGCTGCTGCACCGCGGCGTGCGCGCCGGCCACCTGCGCGTGTCCGTGCTGCACCCGGTGTTGTGACGCGACATAGCGGCTGACATCTGCTCTCGCGCACGCCCCGGGCTCTCCAGGTCCGGGGTTTTTTGTTTTACCACTCTCCAAAGGACAGGTTATGTCGAAAGTACTGGACGAAGTTCTCTCCGCGAACGCTGAGTACGTCAGCTCATTCGGATCGAAGGGCAACCTCGCTCTTCCACCCGCGCGTCGCTTCGCAATTCTCACCTGCATGGACGCCCGACTCGATCCCGCGAAGTACGCCGGACTCAGTGAGGGCGATGCACACGTAATTCGCAACGCCGGCGGCCGCGCCAGCGACGATGCCATCCGCTCATTGGTGATCTCCTACAAACTGCTCGGCACGCGCGAGTGGTTCGTCGTTCATCACACCAACTGCGGGATGGAATTCTTTACCGATGAAGTGATACGGGGCCTTCTTTCGAACAGCCTCGAGACAGCAGAGCTCGGCGCCCAGGGTTTCCGCGATGTCGGCAAAGGACCGGGATCAGCGGAAGCCCAGTTCATCGACTGGCTGACGATCAAGAACACGAGGCAGGCGGTGGTGGACGATGTCGCCCGGATTCGGCAGCACCCGCTCGTCCCGAAGAACATTCCGGTCTACGGCTACGTCTACGAGGTGAAGACCGGCAAGCTGGTAGAAGTCGAAGAGGCTACCCGCGCGGGTCGAGCCGAGGAGGCGCCGCGAGCGGTTCTAGCGGCTGACGTCAAGGTCCCGATTCAGGAGTCTGCGCTCAGTAACTGACGACGGCTCCAGGAAAATCGTCTTTAGGCTGATGACAATTACCCGCCCAATTGAGACGCATTCCCCTGAGCTGGAAGAGCGCTTCTTCGATCTTTCGATCGACCTGCTGTGCATGCTCGATTTTAACGGCTACTTCAAACGACTGAGCCCCTCGTGGGAGCGTACGCTCGGCTTCACCCGCGAGGAGCTCATGTCGCGTCCATTCATCGAATTCGTTCATCCCGATGATCGCGAGCGCACCCTCAATCAGAACGCTGCCGTGAGACGAGGCGGCCAGGCCCTCGGCTTCGAGAATCGCTACCTACGTAACGACGGCTCGTTCCGCTGGTTCCGCTGGAATGCGACGTCTGATCCATCGTGGAGCGTTATCTACTCCGTCGCGCGCGACGTCACCGAGATCAAGCGGGCGGCGGAAGAACGCGAGCGCCTGGTTCACGAGCTACGAACCGCGCTTGCCGAAGTGAAGACGCTGCAGGAGATACTGCCGATCTGTTCGTTCTGCAGAAAGGTGCGCGACGATGAGAATTACTGGGACACCGTCGAGAATTACGTGTCAGCGCATACGTCGACGTTGTTCAGCCACAGCATCTGTCCGACCTGCATGGAGATGCACTTCGAAGGTCAGTGAGTCGCTCAGTGTTTGACGGCGATTAGCCACGACGCGATGATCGGCCCACGCGGTCCGCGCCGACCCGGCTGTGGCGGCGGGGCATTCGCCGGCGGCGGCCCAAACTCGGGCGTGAAGACATACGCCACGTGCGTCTTGTCGTTGACAGTGATCGTGCGGGCGCCCTGCATCGTCGGAACAGTCGCGAGGACGGTGTATTTGTCCGGCGAATCCTCGTGCACTACGGTGACATTCCCGCCGCGACCGTCGGGGATGTAGATCAGTTTCTGGGATTGGTCAAAGGCGAGTCCATCGACGCCTTCGCCATTCGGGATTTGCGCCACAACCTTGCCCGTGCTTGCGTCGACGACCACCGACGTCTTGCCACAGCCGGAGAAAATGCGATTGGTCTCATGGTCCATTGCGATACCCGTCGGGCCATCGCACGGATCGATCTTCCAGGTGTCGACGACTTTCCACGTTTTGGTATCGATGACGTCGATTGCGTTCTTGTCTTCGATGTTGACGAAAATGCGACCCTTTCCGTCGCTTACTCCGCCCTCGGGTCCGTTGCCACTCAGCGTCACGCGACCGATCACATTGCCTGATTTCGCGTCGATCACGACAGCCGTGCCGGTGGGATGACTGTGGTTGAGCGAAAGCATCGTATTCGTCGGCGCGTCGTACATGAATCCGTCGAGACCGTCGACGCCTGCCGGAATCTTCCTGATCACCGCCAGAGTTTTGAGATCGAACATCGTCACCGACGAATCGCCACCGTTGGTCGTGAACCCGTGATTCTCGCTCGGCACCAACGCCGCTCCATGCACTCGCGGAGTGTTGAGAATGTCACCGACGACCTGACCGGTCGCGCCATCGACGACCATGATGTGCGTGCCGCGCGAAACGAACACCCGATTGGTGGCGGTATCGACCGACAGGTAATCGAAGAACCCGTCGCCGCCGATGCTCATTTTCTGGGCGGTGAAGGTCTGGGCGCCAAGGTGGGTCGCTGCAAATGTGGTGATCAGCGCGATTGCGAGTCGCGCGATTGTTGCCGGGCGGATCATCAATGCCTCTAAGGTCGGGTGGAGTAAAATGAAGGTGACGGGTGTGCGAAATGAATGCAACTCTTTAAGATCCCCAGGCACCTGATTTCCCATCTTACGGAGAGCTGACATGGCTAATCCAGCCAAGAACACCATTTGCCTTTGGTACGATCGTGGCGCCGAGGAAGCGGCGCGGTTCTACGCCAAGACCTTTCCCGATTCGTCGGTCGGCGCCTTGCATCGCGCGCCGGGAGACAATCCCTCCGGAAAAGAGGGGGATGTGTTGACCGTGGACTTTACGGTAATGGGCATCCCCTGCATCGGCCTGAACGGCGGACCAATGTTCAAGCACAGCGAAGCCTTCTCGTTTCAGGTGGCAACCAAGGATCAGGAGGAGACCGATCGCTATTGGAACGCGATCGTCAACAACGGTGGCCAGGAAAGCATGTGCGGGTGGTGCAAGGACAAGTGGGGAGTGTCGTGGCAGATCACGCCGATCGCGCTCACGAAAGCGTTCACCGGCTCGGATCGCGCCGCCGCCAAGCGCGCGTTCGATGCGATGATGCAGATGAAAAAGATCGACATCGCCAAAATCGAAGCGGCGCGCCGCGGTTGAAGCCTGTCGATGCGACCGCGCGTGATCTGCCATATGGCGACGTCGATCGACGGACGGATTGTCGCCGACGGCTGGCCTGAAGCTGCTGCTGTGCGCCGAGAGTATGAAACTGTTCACAACAGCTATGGAGCGGACGCATGGATGTGCGGCCGCATCACCATGGAGCCGTTCGCCGGCGCGCTTCGTTCGGACGAGGAGATAAAGCGTGAGTATGCCGGTCCGCCACGCGAGGATCACATCGCGTCGAATGGGCATGATTCGTTCGCGGTGGCGATCGATCCGAGCGGTCGGCTGGCGTGGAAGAAGAACGACATCGAGGGCGATCACGTGATCGCCGTGCTCTCCGAGCGCGCGTCGGAGGAGTATCTCGCTTTTCTGCGTGACCGTGGAGTGTCGTACATCCTTGTCGGCAAGCGCGAAGTGGATCTCGCGGCTGCCCTCGAGAAACTCGCCGCGGGCTTTGGTATTCGCACGCTTATGCTCGAAGGGGGCGGCCACATCAATGGCGGAATGCTTGCCGCGGGTCTCATCGACGAATTGAGCGTGCTTGTTTCGCCGGTGGCCGATGGGCGCACCGGCACGCCAGCGCTCTTCGATGTTGATGCTGATCAGATCACACCGCACCGCCTGGCGCTCGATGCGGTGGAACGGAGATCAAACAACATCGTTTGGTTAAGGTATCGGGTCGAAGCAGAATAATTCTCTACCAGACCCGGTCGGCACCCGTCAACCTGAAAATGTCACTGCGTGGCCACCCACCACATTCGCTGCAGCGGCTTGTCGCGCGGAGCTATCTCTCTCAATGTGTTCGCGTCGTACAGTCGGCCGTTCTTCATTACATAACGCAGACTGTTCGTGTTCCGGATGTTGTCCAGCGGGTTTCGGTCGAGGACCTGAAGGTCGGCAAGCTTTCCGGGCTCGAGTGATCCGAGATCTTTTTCGATGCCGATTGCCTCAGCGCCGAAGATGGTGCCGACCCGCAACACGTCGTGCGCCGGCATTCCACCACTCGCGATGTTCCAGAGCTCCCAGTGAGATCCCAGTCCTTGTAGCTGGCCGTGACCGCCGAGTCCGACTCTGCCGCCGGCGGCGACGAGCTTCGCACTCTGCGCCGCGATCTGGCTGAAGCTGTACTCGCTGTCGGCGAACCAACCCGGTCGGCGTAGCGCCCGCTCATCCAGCTCCGAGTGCGGCGTGAAACGCGCCAGCTTGGTGTCCGCATGAATGTCGTAATGCTCGTACCAATAATTCTCGGCCCAGGGACCGCCGTACTCGACGATGAGCGTCGGCGTATTGGTGATACCACTCTTTGCCACAACCGTTATCACGTCCTGAAAGAGCGGAGTGATCGGGTAAGCGTGCTCGCTGCCACCGTAGCCGTCGATTGCCTCCGTGAGATTCTTCTTGAAATCGAGACCACCCTCCAGAGTTGGCGTGATGTGCTGCTCGCGTGCCGCCATCAGAATCCACTGCCGCTGCATTCGCTGCCCGACCATGTATTGCTTGAGGGTGTGCGTCTGGTAGAAGTCGGAGTAGCGCGTCAGGACTTCGCGTGCATCATCGAGACTTGAAATCTCATCGGACCAGAACACGCCCGGCCCAGTACTGAAGATTCTCGGCCCGATCATGTCTCCGGTCTCGACGAGATCGCCGTACGTCAGAACGTCCGTCGTGCTCGTCTGCGGGTCGCGCGTCGTCGTCACACCATAGGCGAGGTTGACGAGATACTCGTAGACCTGCGTCTTGTGGATCCCCCACGTCGGCCACATGTGGGAGTGAATGTCGATGAAGCCGGGAATGATCGTTGTTCCGCTTACATCGATGGACTTCGCTCCCGCCGGGATTGCGACGCTTCCGCTTGGTCCGATCGCGGTGATGCGATTGTTCGTCACGACGATGTCGCCGTTGTCGATGATCTCGTTGCCCTTCATCGTGATGATGCGCGCGCCGTGCAGCGCGATCACTCCCGATGGACGATCCTTGAGAGCAGTGATCGACACGTCCATGCGTGTCGCGGCATAGGCCGGCTTGGGCTTCGCACTGGTGTCTGGTTTCGCGTTCGCCTTGGTCAGACTGTCGGCCCGTCGTGTCGAATCGGCGATAGCTTTATCCGCCGCCGCGAGATCATAAGTGAAAAACGATCGGCCGAGTGACCAGTACGCTGTCTGGCCATCGCCCTTCCAGCCGAGGAAATCACCGCCGACGCGCGTTAGCCTCCGTATCGGAACCGGAGCTGCCTCGGCGTTGGAGATCGAGATCGTCGGCGTGACGCCACCGGTCACCGGCACCGCGACCAGATAGACCTTGTTGTCGACCTGGACGAGTGCCTGATCGCCGTCAGGATTGAGAATCACTTCGTCTGCCGGATTGGGCCGCGGCGGATCGTTGAGGTTCTCCATGTAGCCGGTGATCTTCACGTGCGCGCGTCGGTCCGTGCCGTCCCAGCGCATGGAGACTACTCCATCGACAGGGTCGTAAATGAAAACCCGGGCGGTATCGTGCGTGAAATGCGGACGGCCGTAATAATTGAGCGGCGCAATCTGAGTGACATCACCACCGTTCGCGGGCAGCCAAACGAGCTCCTGCACGCGCGGCCCTGGCCCGTCGAACTCGTTGCTCTTCTCGATGCGCTGTTCTCGCGGGCCTCGCACGACGACGAGTCGCCGGCCAGTCGGATCGTAGTTCAGATCTTCATAGAACGCACTCTGCCGTGTCAGTCGCTCCGGCTGCCGGCCGTTCCTGTCGACCGCTACGCGCCACACATCGCCGCCTTCTTCAGACCATGTTACGTACGCGACGTACTTGCCGTCGGGACTCCACACCGGTGAGTGTTCTCCCAGAGTGCTCGTCGTGAGTCGACGCGGACGCCCGTTTGGCAGATCCATCAGCCACAGCTTGTCCAACGCAGTGAACGTCAGCTGCTTGCCGTTCGGCGACGGCCGCGCGTTTCGAATCTGCTTGACCGTAAGCACCGAGTCGTCGATCGGATAATCGAACTTTACCAGCGGTCCGAGGTCGACCTGGACATCCGCCGAGAATGGGATTGGTGTCGCGCTTCCGCCCGGAACATCGAGCTTCCACAGCTTTCCGCCGTTGGTGATGACGATTGCTTTCGAGTCGGGCGTCCAGGCATAGCCCGGAAGCAGATCGCGCGTGAAGCGTGATTCCGAGTCGTCGCGTTGAATGTCGCGTGCCACCCATACTTCGTCGCCCGAAGCCAGATTGCGCAGCCGCAAGGCGGTCTTGCTGTCCAACCGGCTACCATAGGCCAGCCACTTTCCGTCTGGACTCACCGCGGGTCGCATCGCGCCGCCGACGCTGGTGGTGCGCTGATAGGTCTTTCCCGTGCTGCGGTCGTAGACGCCAAGCTGCCATCGATCACTCAGCATCTGGTTGTACCTGAAACCGCCCTGCTTGATCGCAGCGTAGATGTAGCGGTTGTCGGGCGCGGCCGACGCGCCGAGGTAGTTGTCGAACGACGGTGGATTGAGCGGATCGGGTGGCCCTGACGGTGCGCCGGTACCTTTGCCGGTAATCGCTATGCCCGTTCCACCATTCTTGTTGACCAGGACGAGGTCATACTTGCTACCGAGTATGCCCTGCTTGTTGCGGGATACGACGATGTATTTGCCGTCGTGCGTCCATGCCGGCGAGATGTACTGCGCATCCTTGTCCTTGGTGATCGCGCGCACATTGGCGCCGCTCGGCTCGACCAGCCACAGGTTCTCGTAGCCGCTGCGATCGCTGACGAAGACGATGCTTCTTCCGTCGGGCGAGAATCTCGGCTGGCCGTCGAATCCCATCCCGCTGGTGATGCGCGTCGCTTTGCCGCCGCTGATCGGAACAGTGTAAAGATCGCCAACGAGATCGAAGACGATCGTTTTGCCGTCGGGCGAAACATCGAGCGACATCCAGGTGCCTTCCTCAGTAGTAAACGACGCCTGGCGTGCTGGCAGAATCGGAAGGTCGGAGTTGGGCGCGGTCTTCCGAGTGGTGTCGCTGGTCTTCTTTGCGGTGTCAGCCGGTTTGTCCTGTGCGGCTGCCATGACGGGTACAACGCAAAGAGCGATCGCTACGGAGACGAGACGAACAGTCGGCCAAGGCATACCGCGATTCCGTGGGAGGGGGATCTAACGTTGCACGTGATTGGGTCGACGGCAAGATCCCGTGCTCTAGATGTTCAAGGCGCCACCGCCAGATTGACACTCTTCAAGGCGTGCTGCAGGTTCTTTTCACAAGGCCGCGAACCAATAATGATCGCAGCGCGCACAATGCTGACTACCGCGGTCATCCTGCTCGGAGCCTGCGGGCGAACACAACCGGTATCGAGGACTAAAGATTCGTCCGTTGCTCACACGGATGCCGGCACCGCTTTGGTTAGCCGCGTCACGCAGGGAAGCTTCGCGTTCGCCAATTCCGACGGCACTCAATTGCTGGCGCTGGATTCCCTGGCGGATCCGTCGACGATTCTGGGTGCCGTCTGCTCTGGAGGTGTTGCTGTCACCGCCCGATACGACCATCGCGCTACTCGCCAGTCGGGTGGCAACGGCAGGCAGGTCGCAGCGAATTTCGCCAATGAGCAAGGCGACGTATTTCGTGTGAGCGGAAGCAAAGCTACCTCCGACCAGACCTGCTACCTCTCGGCCGACTCGCTGCTTATGGCCAGTGCGCGCGGGGCGACAATGCAGAAACCCGCGGATTGTGCGACAGAGCAAGTGTCCCGCATTGCGGCGGCCAAGAGTCGCCAGGTTATTCATTGCTGGGACATCGCCAGCGCACCGACTCATGTCGAGGTCCTGGCAGTTCAATTCGCCGACATCGATTCCGCTGCGCTCGCCAGTCTCGTGGTGTTCAGCGGCAGTTCCCTGTGGTTCGACGATTTCCCCGCCGTTCATCGCGCCGGCGATGAGAGTGTGTGGCGTGTGGATGACGAAGGTGTGTTCTCTCCCACCAGCTTCGATGTCCTGTTCGTCGCTGAGTCACCCGATGGCCTGGTGATCGCGATTACCTGGGCAGGCGCCGAAGGGGAGGACTCGTATCTTCTGCGCACCGACTCCGCAGCTAGCCTGCGCACATTGAGCAAAGCCTATCGTTACTGGTCGCCCACGTAGACCCAATGAGGTATGTGGCTAAGAATTGGCTGCAGGTTGTTGGTCAGCGCATAGGCCAGGGCTTTGCAGCATAATGTCGTACGGCTGTAAAACGTGGCCGATTACAATCACCGGAGCATCAATGACCGAAAGGAACAACGACAACCGCAACAAGAGCGGCGCGGCAGACGACTCAGAGGAAAGCTTGGAGAAGGAACTGTCGCGCGAGGCGAAGGAAGGCGCAGACTCACTCGGCGACGTCGGGTCGAACCGAACGCTGAGCGGATCCTCATCCTGGGAAACGTTGCCCGACGAGAGTTCCGATGGCGGCAATGCGAAATCGGGAGACAAACCCAGCCAGTCGCCGTCGAGCCCGCGAAAAGAGTCGCGCTAGGATTACCTCGGGTAAGGCGCCAACCCCGGCATACTGGCGGGTATGCCGAGGCTTTCCGCGGGCGGCAGCCTGTGACTCCGATACCACTCCTGCCGTGCAAGATTGACCCTGTCGCCGCGCTCGATCCATAGCTGCGTCGCGAGATCGTAACGCGCCAGAACGTTGTGCAACCAATACGGGCGATTCTCTCTCAGCCACGCCTTTTCGTATTCGTCCCGGATCAACGAGAGACCGTCGCGCAGATCCTGTAGTCTGCCGTTGACGCCGGTGATGTCCGCGAGATCGCGCTGCGGCGCTTTACTCGTCGTGTCGCGCGCGCGGTCGTACATCGCCACTACTTCGTCGGCGAACTGAAACTTCATCCCGATGAAATCCATCCTTCGCGCGCCGAGCTTCATCGCCTCGATCGCATCGCGCTCACGCGCCACGGGCTCGGCTTGCGCAATCAACACCAGCGTCGATTCCGCGAGAATGCGCAGGTCGTGGGTGTAAGGTCTGATGCGCTGCGCCATGCTGCGTCCTTCATCGCTCCATGGATCCAGCCAGAACAAGTAGTTGCTCGCATCGCCGACCTTGGCGTTGGTCAACAACGCGTGGGCCGCTGAGAGGCGTCGCTGCGCTTCGTCGATCTTGCCGCTCACGTCACCGTGAAACACTCGGCCGTAACTCGAAGCGAACGCGTCGATGCTACTTTCACCTGATTGCCACGCCGCGGCCGCGCCGAAGAGATCGCCGTACCACGTCTGATTGAAAAGCGCCTCGCCGTCGTCGTCCCACGAAGTGTTGATCATTCCGGTGGCGCCGAGTCGCTGTCCATCGCGCACGAAACGCTGGATGTTGACGAGAGCGTTGGAGTTGTTGGGATAGACCCGATTCCAGCTGCTGACGCCGGGTGCGACCCAGGTCTCCATTCCGACGTCGCGAAACGGCTTGATGAACCGCACGTACGATGTATCCGCGCCGTAAGTCCATGGTACGGCAATCAGATCTTTCGGGATCGTATTCACCAGCTCGGGTGAGCTCAACGCGACATCGCCCCAGAACAGAAATTTCTTCCCGCTCGGCCGCAGCGCGTCCGCGATCTGCCTGAGAAAGTCGAGATAGACGGTGCCGATTCCGACGGACTTGACCCTGTCCGCGGTTTGCCCGCGACCGAGCTCGAACGTTTCGTCGGCGCCGAGGTGAACGAAGCGGCTCGGAAAGAGCGAGAAAATCTCCGCGAACATCTGCCTGATGAGCGGGAGCGAGCCTGGTTGTCCCGGCGCGAGCACATGTCCGTGCGACGTTTCTCCAAGCGGTGAATAGATCTCGTACTTCAGCAGGTGGTGCAGGTGTCCGAACGCTTCCTGCTCGGGAATGATGTCGACGTGATAGTTGGCCGCGTACGCGACGAGCTCCTTCACATCGGCGTGAGTCATCGCGCCACCGGGCGGCGCGATCAGCGGATTCGACTCGTAGGCGAGAGTGTGCTCGAAGTACGGCGAGAAGAAGTTGACCTTGTACGCAGCGAGTGTTCGGATTTGTTTCTTCTGAAAGTCGAGCGTCGGTACGGGTCCGCGCGAGATATCGTCGTGAAATCCGCGGTAGCGCATCGCGGGCCAGTCGCGGATCGTCGCCCGATAGAGTTTCGCCTGTGCACCGTCGCCACTGACTAGCTGCTTCAGCGTCTGCGCGCCGTAGAACACTCCGGCCGCGGTTGCACCGATCACGACGAGGCGATTGCCATCGGGGATGATTACGTAGCCTTCGTCGTGCATCGCGGAATCAACGGTGAGCGAGTGGCGGCGCAGCACGGTCCTGGCGGCGGAAGCGTCCGCGCGCATCAGCACCACATTGGTGCCGGGACCGGACTCGCCATTCACCACGCGAATCCCGCGATCCTTGAGAGCCGCCGCGAGATCCGACGCCGCGAAGCGATCTTCGGCGGACGCCGGTCGGGCGATGGTGATTCCTCGAGCGACCGACAGCGCCGTGCCGTTCACGCTCATCTCTCGCGGCTGCGGAATGAGGTGAAGATCCATTTGAGCGGCCAATGGTCTGGCCAGGCTGACCACGAACAGAGCGAAGACCGCTGGAGATTTCATTTCGGATAGCCTTGCCACAGCCATTCGAGCGCCTCGGGCAACGTTTGCTGTTTCACTGCCCGGTCGACGTGCTCGGCGTTGCGAGCGAACACGAACTGATAGTGATAGTTCCTGGCAGCGAGCACCTTCGCCATGCTCTCGCTGGCGATCACCCAGTCGTGCATACCGTCGCGCATGATGTTCGGATTGAGAAAGTCCCTGTCGCCGACTTCCAGCCAGACCCGAATCGGTTTGGTTGGGCTACCGGGAATCAGACGCTCGTGAAATTCCCAGGCGCCATGCGGCGTCTCCGCACTATGCGGCCATTGCTGGTTGATGGCGGTGATCGAATAGGTGAGTACGCGATGATAGAGATCGGGGCGATACCACGCCATGATGAATGCCGCGGATCCGCCGGAGCTGCCGCCCATCGTCGCCCGTCCGTCCGGATCTTTGGTGAGCGTCACGTTGTACTGCCGTTCGACGACAGGGAGTACCTCCGTCTCGACGAATTCGGCGTAGCGCCCCGACATCGTGTCGTACTCGAGGCTGCGCTCGCTGCCCTGCGCATCGCCGCCGCCATTTCCGATCGAGATCGCGATCATCACCGGCACCTTCTTCGCGGCGATGAGATTGTCGAGCGCGGTGAACAAGGAGTAATCGGGCCCATCGGCGCCTACTATAAAAGGTGCGGCCCGGCCGGGGACGTATTGGGCCGGCACATAGACGGCGACGGTGCGCGTGTAAGGAGCCGGCCGACTGGTGGTGACGATTAGAGTGGCGGGATCGGTTGGACTTACGACGCCGAACGTACCCGAATCGCGAGCGATGCCGGGAAAGAGCTTGCTGTCTTTCGAGCTCATGATAAAGGTGTAGATCTTTCCGCGCGGCACACCTTCGCGCACGACCATCTCTGGAGCTGGAGGATGCGTCGGCCCGATGATGAAATTGCCCTCGACGTCGGCGGGCGGAACGGTGCCGTCGGTTAGCTCCGTTGCTGCGACGAATCCCGGCGTGTGCGGATCACGTGTCGGAGCGAGTCGATTCTGAGCACTGAGTAAGCCGACATCCAGAAAAACTGCTGCCAGTACGGTCCCACTGCTGATTCTCGTAACGATGGCAGATGGGAAAAACAGAGTCCGCTTCGATCTCAATCAGACCTCATGGTGCGCGCGTCCTTGAGTGCCTTTTTCGCCGCGTATAGTTAGTTGGAAACCAGACCGGTAGATAGACCCGGATCGGCGCGCCGCGTAAAGAATATTCAACAGTTCGGGGGACGGAGATCGTATCGATGTCAGTACTGAAGCGATGACTCGTCTACGGATGGTGCCGACGTGGCGGATGATCGTTGACAAGACTGAGGGTTCGCTTGGCAGCCTGGTCGCGTTACATTGAAGTCGCTGGTAAGCCTTAGATGCGGATGATGATCTCGCAGAGAAGACGTTTTTCCACTAAAGCCCGTCTCTGGATTTTTCTCGCTGGTTTCAGCCAGGCAGCAATGCCGGCAGTCACCAGCGTCGTCGACGCGTTGCCCAGTGCCGCATCCGCGACGGCCGCGATTCGACCGCACATCGAGTCACATGGCTCGCCCAAGTGCCCGCGAGTGCACCAGGAAGACAATTGCGCACTGTGCCAATTCGTTAGAGGTGCAGTCGCTGTCACGCCGCCGCACGCGCCCAGTCCGGTCGCGAATGTCCGCTATACAGACGTCAAAGCGTCGCTCGAGCAGCAACCGCCTGCGGCTGCTTTTGAAGTCACACCCAGCCTACCCCGAGCTCCACCGGTAACCGCGTAGTCGGCTAGAGGCCACAGGGCCTCGCCGTATTTCCGTTCCGCCGCTCGAAAAAGGCGGACGAACTACGTCAATCTTACCGAGGAGATCATGTCATTCGCACAATCGCGCATGGGCGTGCCCATCGCGCGTGCATTTCTTGTAGCTGCGGCAATGGTGTTGACACTGACTGAACCAGCGAGCGCGCGGGTAGCGCGCCGGGTCAACGCCGATGTGACCGGAGTGGTCACAGATTCGGCCAGCGGCCAGCCCCTTCCGTCAGCCGAAATCAGCGTCATGCAGGGATCGCAGGTCATCGCCAACGCATCGACCGACGCGTTTGGCCGTTACACCGCGCACAACATCGCGCCCGGTACCTACGATATCACGGCGCGCTTTCTCGGATTCGGCCCACGGACAAAGTCGATTACGATCGGCGATGCCACCGGCGATCTCAGAGTCGATTTCGGGCTCACCGCGATCGCAATCGCCTTGCAGGGCGTCACGGTCACCGCCTCAGTACCTCTGGCGGTCGACACCCGCAGTGGCGATCAGCGCTTCAAGCAGGACCAGTATCACGGCGCTCCGACGCAAACCACGTCGCAGATCCTGCAACAATCAATCGCCGGAGCCGCGCGCGCTCCGACCGGCGAAGTCCATATTCGTGGCCAACACGCCGAATACACCTATTACGTCGATGGAGTCCCAGTTCCGGCCGGAATATCGGGAAGCCTCAATGAATTATTCGATCCGTCAGTCGTAAACGAAATCGATTTCAAGACGGGCGGCTGGGATGCTGAATATGGAAACAAGAATGCCGCGGTAGTCGACATCACGACACGAATTCCGACTGGTGGACTTCACTATCAGGTCTCTGGCTTTGCCGGCAATTACAACACTTACGGGCAGGGACTAACCGCAAGCACCAACGCGGGGAAGCTCGGCTACTTCTTCTCCGGATCGCACCAGACGACGGATATGCGACGTGAGCCTGTCATTCTCGATCCGACTTCGAACGAAATCGAGAACTTCCACAATCACGGCGAAGACTGGTTCGGATTCGGCAAGATCCAGTTTACGCCAGGCCTGAACGACGTCGTAAACCTCGAAGGAAATCTGTCGCAGACGAAGTTCCAGGTGCCGTTTGACACGACGGGTAATACGCAAGCTGACGACAGGCAACGCGACGTCAACAGCTTCCTCAACCTCGGCTGGCGGCATCAATTTGCCGGGCCCGAGTATTCAGGCGGTGGCAGCGCCGCGAACGCAGGCGCGGCACCGGAGCTCTTCGCCGGACTTTTCTATCGCCACGGGAGTCTGACCTACACGCCCGGTACAAACGATGACCCGCAATTCGTTTTCTTCCCCGATACCACGCATCGCAACATCAGCGAGGTGCGCGACTTCAACACCTACGGGTTGAAGGCTGATTATTCGATCCACCCAGCGCACGAGCTCGAGTTCAAGTTTGGTACGCTCTCCAGCCTGACCCGCGGACAGGAGGACTTCTCGACGTTCGACGTCACCGGCGCCCGCGGACCCGGATCGAATTCGGCACTCAAGGGCTGGGACGCCAGCGGCTATGCACAGGTGGCGTACTCCCCGATCGAGCGATTCGAGATACGCACCGGCGTGCGCTACGACGCACACAATGCGCCGTTTGCCGGGACGCAAACCCAGGTGAGCCCGCGAATCCGGCTCAACTTTTTCCCTAATACAGCAAATACGCTCTACCTCTATTACGGGCGGCTGTTCCTGCCGACGAACGTCGAAGACCTGCGCGCGATCACGAGCGTCGCCCAGGGCAATACCGCTACGACGCCGACGCTGCCGGAACGTGATCACTTCTATGAGGCGGGACTGCTACACCGCTTCCCGTTCGGCCTGGTCTCGAAGTTTTCCGGCTACTACAAGCAAAGCACTCCGGGCATCGACGACAATACGGTTCCGGGCTCGGCGATCGTCACTTCGGTGAACATCGCCAAAGTGAAGATTACGGGCATTGAAACGGTCCAGGAAATCCGGCCCCCCGGCCCGTTCTCCGCGTATCTGAACGCAGCGCTGAACCACGCCTACGGTATCGGTCCGATAACGGGCGGATTCTTCCCAACCGACGAGCCTCAGGGCTTCTTCGATCTCGATCACGATCAGAGACTGAGCATAGTCGGCTCCGGCACCTACTCTCTGTCGCGTAGTTATCTGAGTCTGACCGGAACTTACGGCTCCGGCCTGACGAACGGCGTCGATCCAGCCGACTGCGACTGCGCCTACGGAACAGGATTGTTCGATTTCAATCGCGGCATCAAGGTGAAGCCCAGCTTCATCGTGAACGCGAGCGCAGGGACCTCCTTCTCGTTCGGGCGCGCGCTGGTGCGACCCGAGTTTTACATCGACAACATCTTCGACAAGAAGTACCTGCTCAAGGGCGCCTTCTTCAGCGGTGCGTCGGTCGGACGTCCGCGCATGTTCCAGTTCCGACTCAACATCGCCCAGTAAATGAGACGTTTTCCGAAGTGCGCATTGCCGCGCCGCAGAGTGTCTGGAGGAATTATGTCCATGAAGCAAACTACATCGCTGCTGCTCATGGTTGCCGCTGCCGCCTGTCACAGCAGCGATGGTACGGCTCCAGTTCCGCAACCGAACGATATTAGTGACATGAACGTCGGGGAGGTTCGCGTGCTCACACCAGGCGAGATCCCCAATGGTATCCATCTTTCGGCGACATCGTCGGCGCGTGATTACGTAATCATTGTCGGCAACACCAATCCGACCATTGATGTCGTCGCCAATTTCCTGGTGCGTGCGGATCAGTCCGCGGGTGAATCCGCGAACATCGCCGCGAACAAATCACTCGATGCCCGGCTCGATGTTTCGAGCCGGGCCATCACCTCGTTGACGTCTCGGCAACAGGCATTCGATGCGCAGGTGCGGGGATTCGAGCGACGCAATTTGTCTCTCCACGCAAAGTCGGGCGCATTTGGAGCCGCACGGGTCTCGGCCAGTCGAAGCGTTGCCGTCGCGACAACGCCAGCTCCGGGGGACGTGATCAGCGTCGATGTTCCTGATGGCAGCAGCAACGACCTGTGCGCCAACTTTTTTCAGACCCAGGCGGTTGTGGCGTCGGTCAGTCGCCGAGCGATACTCGCTGTCGACACGCTCGATGGTCCGCCGACAACCCTGTTTCCACAGACCGTTCTCGACTCGATCACCCAGGAGTTCGATAACAATACCTTCGTCACCGACAGCTCTTACTTTGGGAATCCGAGTGACGTCGACGGCAACGGTCGTGTCATCCTGCTTTTCACCGGTGAGGTCAACAAGCTGACGCCCGCGAACTCAAATGGTGGATTCGTCGGTGGGTTCTTCTTCGCGGGGGACTATTTCCCGCGTACGGGGCCGCAGGGTCAGTCCTGCGCGGAGAGCAACAACGCGGAGATCGTGTATCTGCTGTCGCCGGACCCAACGGGAAAGTACGGCAACGTGCGCGATGCATCGGAGGTGCGACAGGGAACGCGCGGCACGATTCCACACGAAGTCGAGCACATGATCAACGCCGGCAATCGGTTCTTCAATCCCGCCGCCACGGCTTTCGAGGAGAACTGGCTCGACGAATCGCTGGCGCATATTGCCGAGGAAGCGGTTGGTCGTGTGTCACGGGGATTCGGTGATCTTCAGTTGCTGACGATCCAGGATATGCTGCCCAATGGAAACCGGGCAGCGGCCGACGATTTCAACGCGTTCTTCTTCGAAAATTTTGCGCGGTTGTCGTATTGGATGGAGAAACCGGATACCTCGTCGGGGATCAGCTCCAACTCGGATGCGAATCTTTCCTCGAGCGGCGCCGACTGGGCGATCGGGCGCTACGCCGCCGACAATTACTCCAACGGAGACGTACGAAATTTCACGCGAAAGCTGGCGGCTGGTCCTGAAAACGGAATCAAGAATTTCACCGACGTTGCCGGCGCGCCGTTCGATTCGTTGATGGCAGGTTGGCTGGTGTCGATGTTTGCGGACCACGACGGCATCAGCGGTCTCGATCCGAAGTATCAGTACCGGTCCTACAACTTCCGCAACATCATGCCGCCGGTTGCCGCGTCAGTCCTCAGCAACGGCGGTGCGTATCCGCTGGAGCTGATTCCGATTGCCAGCGGCTCCAACGTGTCGACGGAGGTGAAATCCGGAGATGGCGTCTACTTCCATCTCACCGTCTCAGCCAACTCCGGAGCGAAGAATGTGAAGATTCTGGATCCGAGCGGCGGGGAAGCATCATTTGTGGGCGCCCACGTCTATGTGCTGCGGGTGGACTAAGCCCCGCTTGCACTGATCACAGGATCTCGTCGATTTGGTGCACTGCCCCGGGGGGCCGAGTTTCGCCTATCCCGATGCTGATGATGCGATTCAGGAATCCGTATGCTTCGGCCGAAGTCTCGAATTTCGGCACTGTTCGAAAGTAGTAACGCGCGGGATCGACGAGCTCTCCACGGCTAAAGGCGGTGATCACTTCAGGCGGGGCGTTACGCAGACCCTGAAAGGTCATATAGATCAGCGCATGATCGTCCGTCTCCAGCGTTATGCGCAGATCCAACTCCATTACGCCGTCGGAGCGCAGCAACAGCCAGTCGCCTCCTCCCGGCAGAACCTTTCCGCGGAGCCGCGCGCCTTCGAAGTCACCTCCCGCGACCGGCACGAAGCTGCGAACGCCATAGGGTACCGCACCGAACTTTTGCAGAGGAGCGGCGATGATTTTCACCGTCATGAGTGGTCGTGAGGTGATGACCTCGGCTTCGAACGTGGCCATGGCTACAGGATCTCGTTGATCGTGTAAATCGGCCCGGTCGCGCGGCGATCGCCGGACGCGACAGCGATCAAACTGTTCAGGAACGCATAGGATGGTGCGCTCGTTTCAAATCGCGGCGCGGTGCGGAAGTAGTACTTCGACGGATCGACGGACTCGCCTGTGCCGAGCGCCGCCAATATCTCAGGCGGGCCATGACGGAGCCCGAAGGACGTCATGTTGATCAAGGCGCCGTCGTCGGTCTCGAGCGTGATGCGCAGATCGAGCTCGAGAACGGCGTCGGACCGCGAGAGTGTCCAGTCACCTCCGCCCGGCAAGACCTTGCCGCGCAGGCGGGGCCCTTCGAAGGTACCGCCTGTGATGGGCGCGATGACGCGCGTTCCATGGGGCACAGCGCCGAGCTTTTGAAGCGGCGCGACGACAACCTGGAGCATCATCAGCAGGCGTGAGGTCATACCATAAGAAGGATACCTTGCCAACGCCAAAACTGAATCCGTAAGGGTCAGGTCCTAACGTCTAAAAGCGCTGCAGATCCTCGGCGATGACAACCTGCCCATGGTAGTTACGACGAATGTTCGCGAGCACCTCCTCCGACGACTCTCGGCGGGTGTTGTGCGAGACGATCAGCAGTTTTGGTCTTGCTCGCGCCGCCACTTCGCCAAGCTGTATCGATGTTGTGTGATGCTCGGCGATGTACTTCGCCCAATCGACGTTAGGTCGATTACCCGACTGTACTTGTCCGGAAGGTATGACTTCGTGAATCAGTACATCGACTCCCGTCGCCATCCTGATCAGTGTCTCGCTCGGCCGCGTGTCGCCGGAAATGACGATGCTTCTGGTTGGCGTGTCGATCCGGTAGCCGAAAGCCTGCAACCGGCCGTGCTCCACCCGGAATGCAGTGACGCGGACGCCGCCACTATCGTAAACGACCCCGGGCGCGATCTCACGTGCATTGACGCGATAACCTCCGGCAACGCCGTAATCGATTTCGCGTGTCTCGATGTCGACGGCGAATGCCTGATAAAGATGCTCGAGCATCGCTTTAGTGCCGGTGGGTCCGTACACCGGGAACGGTCGGTCGCGACCGAAGCTCCACGATGTGAATACAAGGTCGCCGAGCCCGAGAATGTGATCGCTGCAAATGCGTCAAAAAGAGCGCATCCACGCCGTTAACTGGAAGATGCGCCGCTGCGAGTCGGCGCTCCACACCCGTACCGGCGTCGAAAAGAAAAACGCGCTGTCCGACCACCACCGCCGTCGCAGGGCCCATGACGGCGGGAAGTGGCCGCGGTGTGCCGGTGCCGAGGGTAATGATTGTCGTGGAATCGGCCGCCGATGGGATTGGCCGTGACTGCGCAGCGAGAACCGGACAGCATGCGGCGAGGGCGAACGCAACAATGCGCATACGGAAGTCTCCGATTGAGGAATAGACCAGATCAGTTATCTCAGTAGCGCTGGCAGCAGATCCTTTGACATGATCGACATCGCCGGCGACTGGGTGTTGTAGTTGCCGCCAGTCAGCACGACAATGAGGTCGAGGGAGGGAACGAGGTAGATCTTCTGACCTCCATTTCCCGTGGCGACGATCATGTCCACACGCCGCGGCCCGCTCGGCGTCGATGCCATCACCCACTGATGCCACCAGAAGTATCCGTATTTCTGGTCTCCGACGGTCGACCACTCACCTGTGGACCGTGCAACCCAGTTGCGTGAGATGACCTGTCGGCCTTTCCAGTTACCGTGCTGCTGGAAGAGAATTCCGAGCTTGAGCATGTCGCGCGGACGCAGATAGAGCTGCGCGAAGGTCGCCGCGTTCGAGGCAGAGAGCGTGTAGTTCCAACGAACATCAGAGGCGCGGATGCCGAGCGGAGCGAAAAGATTCTGCTGCGCAAACGCGGGCAGGGGCTCGCCGGTCGCTCGCTCAACGATGCGTCCCGCCACTGCCACGTTACCAGAGCAATAGCTGCCGTGTGTTCCGGGTTGCGTCGCCATCGGAAGATCGAGCACGAATTTCACCCAGTCTTCCGATTGGTAAACGCGGGATTCGTTGCCCGGCGATGCGTCGTTCCAGTCATCGCAGGCGAGGCCGGATTGCATCGTCAGCAGATCGCGAAGCGTCAGCGCATTCTTACGAGGGTCCGGATTCGCGTAACTGGCGTAAGGGAGGCGCTTCGTTACCAGCTCATTCTCGCTCGTGAGCGCGCCACGATCGATGGCGATCCCGACCAGCGCTGACACCACGCTCTTGGTTGCGGACCGCATCTGGTGCGGGCGGTCGCGGTTGTATCCATAGAAATATTCTTCAAAGACCAGCTTTCCAGCGCGATAGACGAGAACGCTATGCACATCTGGATAGCTGCGATCCACGACGCTCCGCACGATGTGGGCAAGGCCGGCGGTATCGAATCCCGCCTGCCTGGCGTCGCCAACTATGAGGCCGTCGCCGAGGTCGGCGGGAATCGCGTAGCTATAAATCTTCGGGCGGCCATCGTTGCCGAGCGGCCGCGGTGCCGCGCGTACGTCGGCGGCGACGACCGGATCGATCTTCGATGTTCGACGCCGAAAGAACACCGTGCGCTCGACGAAGCCTGAGACTGCTCCGTCGGCTTCGCGCCGAAACGGTATGGTGTCGCCACCCGCGTTCAGAAAGCGGTCACCACCGATAGCGCGCAACGGATATTTCGCTTCGTCGATGACAGCAAACAGGTTGGTGTCGGCTGCAACGATCATGAGACTCGTGCGGCCATGATAATCGTAGACTCCCTCGTAGTCGGTGAGAGAGGCCTTCGGACTTCTGTCGAGTGACGGTTGTGAAATACCGCTGGTGCCCTGAGCGGTCATCGATGATGCAACCGCCATGGAAAGCACGAATATCGACCTATGCACCGATGAGTATCGCTCGTGGAGACATCCGGAGAATGTCCCTCGGCGCCGGCTCGCCGTCAACGCCGACAGGCAGTCGTTCCACGGACGCCGTCGCTCGGCCAGATTAACGCCGCGTCCATCGACGGCCTCCGCACGTCCGGCTCGTTTTGGGAAGTGCTCAGTGGTATGCTTTGTCGGCTGATTTCCGCAGCGTTGCATCTACCTTCACCAAAGGACAACCAGTATGCTTTCCGGATCTGTGCTTCGCTCAGCGACGACACTACGGCACCTGGGGATGTTCGCGTTCGTGTCCGTGCTGGCAGCGTGTGCGGCGAAAGCGAAATTCGATCCCGCCGCGGAGTCAGCCAAACTCCTCCGACGCGACGCGGAGTGGGCTGACCTCGCGTCGGCCGGAAAGAACGTCGACAGCATCGTCTCATACTGGAGTGAGGATGCTGTGGTGCTGGAGCCGGGCCAACCGGCGGTCGAGGGCAAAGCGGCGATTCGGAAGTACGTCGCCGAGAGTCTCAAGACGCCCGGCTTCAAGATTCACTGGGTGTCCGAGAAGCCAACGTTTTCGCCCGACGGCAAGTTTGCCTACATGCGCGGCACCGACGAGATGACAGTGCCGGGGCCTCAGGGTAAGCCGATCACGCTTCACCTTCGTGGCTACTCTATCTGGCGCCTCGAGCCGGATGGCCAATGGCGTTGTGTGGTGGACATCGCCAATGAGGCGCCGGCGCCAGCCGCCTGAGATTGCCAGCGCGTGTCCTGCGCGCCGATGACGACTGTGAAAGACGTTAGGCGCTCATCGAGCGATGAACGCGCGAGTGGCAACGGCGACCCGCCTCTGCTCGCAAAAGATCATGATGTGACCGCACCTGCTGGCGATCGACAAGGTGTCCGCGCGCACCAATTTCGCGAACTCAGCCATCGCGTCGGGCGTTACCATATGGTCGTCCCAGGAATAGACAGCGAGCATTGGCGCCCGCACTCTCGCCGCTGCTCGCCGGATGTCTCCGTAATCGCCGGCAAGGTCATACCGCCTTAGGGCGGCAATCTGTGCAGCATAGTCGTCCAGGTCCCACGTCTGGTAGTTGCTTGCGTTCCCTGCGATGTCATGTGCAACGCTGTCCGTACCCCGCGCGTCGAGCCCGAGTGGCGTCACGATGAACAGCATTTCAGTGCGAGCGAGTCGCGGCCACAGGGAGTCGGGAGGTATGCGAGCTCGTCGCCCATCAGCGATTTGCTCGAGCATCGCGGTCAGGGCTAACCGATTGAAGGTCCCAACGCGCGGCGTTCCGGCGATCGGTATCGTCTTGTCGATGAATGTGGGATATCGAACCGCCCATTCGATAGCTTGCATTCCGCCCATCGAAAACCCAATGACGGCTCGCAGATGACGGATACCGAGCCTCTCCGTCAGCATACGATACTGCGCCTCAACCATATCACCGATTGTGAGATCGTCGAACGCCGAGCGGGCGGTAGGAGCGGTGTTCGATGGCGATGAGGAGCGTCCGTCCGCGAGTGCGTCCACTACCATTACATAGAAGCGCGTCGTGTCGACGAGTGCGTCCGTGGTGAGAAATGAGTGCCAATCTTCCGAGCGGCCGAGCAGCCAGGTCGGAATAAGCACGACGTTATCCCGCGCCGCATTCAATTTTCCGTAAGCGCGATACGCGACGCGGCAATCTGGTACGACTGCGCCGCTACTAAAGCGACAGTCGCCGACGGATACAACGGTGACGGCCGGGACCTGCGCTCGGACTGTCCACGGCACGAACGCGCTCGCGAGCGGAGCGACGAAGCCAGCGAGCACCGCGATTCGTTTGCACATAGCAGGTAACTTCGGCGACCGGACCTTCAGTAACTACTACCTGCTATCGCGCCGCGCCAGACCAGTGGGCTAATTCTGCCCGTAGGCCAGAGCACGAATGGGGACCCGCTCGACGTTAATTCACTTCCAGCAGTGCCACCATTCCCAGCGTCCAAGATGTAGGGTGTTGCCGTTCGCCGTCGGAGACGTCCTCCCTTCGACGTTTCCTCTAGTCAGCAAGGATCTCATGGGCGCGACGACCTCCTCTCTTAGCTCCACTGATTCACCCCGCACGATAGAGAGGTACCTCCGCCTCGCTTTCACCGCGCTTCTCGCGTTGCTCTCATGGCACGCGTTTCACGACCCCTACGGCAACGTACCGATCGTGACCGACGTCAGCACCGCCATCCACGAGTTCGGGCACATGCTGTTCATGCCCTTCGGCATCCCGATACTCGGCGGGACGATGGTGATACTCGGCGGATCGCTCACCGAAGTCGCGTTTCCACTGCTGTTCGTCGGATACTTTCTGCGCAAGCGCGAGGACGGCCGGCGGCGCGACGTGTTCGCGGCGATGGTGTGTCTCTGGTGGTCTGGGATCGGCCTGCTCGCCACCGCGATCTACTGCGCCGACTCACGCGCCGGCAAGCTCATGCTCCTCGACGGACTGACAGGGCAGGAGAGCGACGGACATGACTGGTACAATCTTCTCACCATCTGGGGGAAGCTCGAGCAGGACACGGTGATCGCCCGTTGGATGCGAATGATCGCGTGGCTGATGTGCGTTGGCAGCATCATCATCGCAGTGTGGAGCGCGCTACAACACCCGCGCGAAGCTCAGATAGTCGTGGACCGAACGCACACCACCTGAACCTCGCCGACCGCACCCGCGACTCGTTTCCTCGTAAACGCGATGTGACTGGCGTGTAAATTCGCGCGCTACGTCCAGCCACAACCCGACTTTCAGCGTAGTGCAGCTGTCCTAACTGCAACGGAGGCTGCGTTGTTGCTGCGTCGACTGTATCAGATCCAACTACTGGGATTCGCTTTCACCCTGAACTGCCTCGCGGCCGCCGAGGTGGATGTTCCGCGGTCGATACCGATTGCAAATGTCCGCTACGATGTGACCGTTGATTCGGCCGGCGCCACAATGGACAAGCTCAAAGTGGAAATGAGCTTCTCGGTGACAAGGCCTGGGGATGTTTTGCTGGCGCTCCCGGCGTGGGCTCCCGGCGACTACAGTCTGAAATGGTTCGCGCGTCGCGTGTCGGAGTTCACCGCGAACCAGGATGGGAAGCCGCTCGAGTGGAACAAGGCCGATCCGCAAACGTGGCGCGTCGCAGTGCCTGCGGCGGGCCGCGTTCGGGTGGCCTTTCGATATCTCGGGGATTCAATCGAGTTGGGCGCCCAGTACACGCATTCACCCGAGTTCGCGACGCTTGACTGCGTTGGATTCTGTCTCTATCCAGTCGGCCAGGGCTTCCGCTGGCCAGCGACGATCGTCCTTCACGTCGATTCAACCGCGCGTGTTCTGACCGGGCTGAGTCGCACTGCCAATCACAACAGCTGGTCGGCAGCAACATATCATGAGCTGGTCGACGCTCCGTTCTTCGTCGGCAAGTTCGACATCGACAGCGTGAAGGTGTCGAAGGTGTGGGTGCGGCTCGGGAGCTCTCCCCGAGGTTCCGCCAGCCCTGAGAGTCGCGCGAGGACACTCGATCTCTTCTCTCGACTACTTCCGGTCGAGGCCGCCGTGTTCGGCGAGACGCCGCTCGATGACTACGTCGTTCTGCAGAGAATGGATCCGAGCGGCGACAACCGGGGCGGGCTCGAGCACGCGAACTCACAACTGGTCGATCTCCCCGAGGGAAAGGACTGGGAAGGGTGGCACAACTTCCTTTACGCACACGAGTTGTTCCACCTCTGGAATGTGAAGCGCCTTCGGCCCGCCGACATGAGTCCTTACCTCTACGATTACATCCAGCCGTCAATGTGGCTCTGGGTAGCCGAAGGCATCACCAGCTACTATGCGAACGTCAGTCTCGTTCGCGCGCGCGTCAACGAGCCTGCTGCCTTCTACGGCGTCATCGCGTCGGATATTCAGCAGCTTCGCCACGCACCTCCGTTCGCCGTCACCGACGCTTCGTTGTCGGAGTGGATTCAGCCGACGCGTGGAGCTTCCGGTGACTACTACGCGAAAGGCGAGCTCCTCGGATTACTTCTCGATATCCTGATCCGCGATGGATCGAACAACCGGCACTCGCTGGACGATGTGATGCGCCAGCTTTACACGTCGACGTACAAGAACTCTTCGCGCGGGTTTACCGGCACTGACTGGTGGCAAACGGTGAGTCGTTACGCAGGCAGCAAATCATTCAATGATTTCAATCGTCGCTACGTCAGCGGCCGAGACGACCTGCCGGTTGATTCCGTTCTGTCCTTGGCTGGACTCGCGCTGACGACGCCTAAGCAGCCCGCGATCGAGATGAGCGGCGAGCGGAACGGCGACTGTTTAAAGGTGACCAGCGTTCCAGCTGGAAGCGCGGTCGAGGCAGCCGGAATTCGCGCGGGCGACTGCGTAGTGCAGGCGGCGGGAATCCCAGTCGTATCGGAATATTCGTTGCGCGAGGTGAGGGCGCGAAACGCGGACACTCGTCTCGCTTCTCTCCCGTTCACGATTCGCCGAGGTACGGATGTGATGACTGTGGCGGTGCCGGTAAGGCTCGTCGAGAGCGACGAGCTGGCGATCAGGGTCGTCGAGAGTGCGTCCCCGAAAGCAAAGAGTATTCGGGACGGGATTCTCGCGCGCTAGCGTGGTCAGAACTTCGGTCGGCCCGCCGGGCCGACTGCTTTGGGCAGCCGTAGCGCGTTCAGGATGTTATTCTTTGGCATGGTCCCGGGTGCCTTCGTCCGTTCAGTCGCCGCGGTAATCGCGATTTGCTTTGCATCCGCGAATGTGCTCCCGGCGTTCGGGGCGCCATGCGCGGTTCACGATCCGGCGTTCGCGAAACTCGCGGCGCACGGACATCACGCGCATGAGAGTTCAGCCGCCACGCCGAGCGCTGGGCACAACACTGCCGGCCATCACGAAGAGCTGAACGCGCCGACCAATCACTCTCAGCAGCGGCACCACTGCACCTGTGTCGGGTGTGGCGATTGTCCATCGCCAGGTGCTCTGGCCGCAAAGCCTGTCACCTTTGCGCCAGCCCTGGTCTCCGCTGGAACGGAACAGCCGCTACCAACTGCGACAACGCTGGGTCCACGACGCGCCGAACATTCCCTACCGTACCCCACACCTCCTCCAGCTCCCTCCCCAAGCCTGAACGGCTGAATCCCGCCGGCGCGGACATCCGCCTGGCGACACGCTCGCCACTGCGAGCGCAAATCAATCATCCGATCACTCGCTCAACGTCTCCTGGAGGGGCGTCGCTCAATGTCAATTCACAGCATCAGTTTCGTCTCGGCCGCCGTACTGGTCGCGACTTCGCTCACCGCGGATCCGCTCGCCGCGCAACAGCCAGTCCCAGATTCAGTGCGCGCCGATACTGCGCGCGCCGATACTGCGCGCCGATCAGTGCAGCTGCGCGCTGTAACCATCACCGCTGCTCCGGCCGACAGGGCCGAGGCATCGAACGCGACCCACGTATCGCAGGCACAGATTCAGTCGACACCGGCAACCAACCCCTGGGATCTGTTGCGTCAGACAGCCGGAGTCGAAGTACATCTCCAGGGTCAGGGTCCAGGCTTCGCCAGCGACGCGTCGGTGCGCGGGTTCAGCAGCGACCACTCGACCGATCTCGCGCTGTGGATCGATGGCGTGCCGATCAATGAGCCCGTCAATGGCCACGCCGAGGGCTACAACGACTGGAGCCTGATTTTTCCGGCGACGGTGCAGGACGTCGACGTGATCAAGGGGCCGACCAGTGCGCTGTTCGGAAATTTTGCGCTGTCGGGAGTCGTCAACGTCAGAACTCTGGAGCGGACAACCGGCACCCAGATCGATGTCAGCGGCGGCAACTTCGCGCGCGGAGAAGGATCGCTCATTACCGGCTTCGACCACGGCGACGGCGGCGGCGGAGTGTTCGGATTTCGCGGGCGCCACGACGGCGGCTTCAGGCCGCACGCGAAGAATGACGTCGCCCAGATTCACGGACGGCTTGTACGCAACATCGCGCGCGACGCGGTGGTCGATGGCGGCGTCGAGCTGTATGGCGGCCGCTGGGATTCGCCCGGATATCTGAGCGAGCAGGAGTTCGCGGATAAACAGTACGACATCATCTCGAATCCCAGTGACGGCGGATTCAAGCGCCGCGCACAGGAGCGTCTGAGTCTGCGCGTAACGCGCGGCGAGAACATGCTGTGGCGGACAACGGGGTACGCAACCCAGGGTCGGTGGCAGCTCTTTCTCACGATCCCGCCCGCCGGCGGACAGTTCGAGGGCACCGGCAGCCAGACCGAAGAAGAAGACACGCGCTATGGTTACGGCCTCACCAGCGCCCTCACCTGGAATACATCCAACATCGATGTCACAGTCGGTGGTGAAGGCCGGTTTGATCACGCCAGCTATGAGAACTGGTTCACCACCGATCGGCAGCGAGATTCAGTCGCGGCAATCGTTGGCGGACGCCAGCTCTCCGGCGGAATCTTCGCGCAATCGGCGATCGATGTTGGCCGGTATCTCCGCATCGACCTCGGCGGACGCTACGACGCAGTTCGATCGACTTCGATTCCCGCCGGCGACGCGGAGATCACAATGAGTCACGGAGTGTTCTCACCCAAGGTGGGCGCGCTGGTGCGGGTGCTGCCCGGGCTCGGCGTCTACGCCAACGCATCGAAGGGATTCCGATCGACCGATGGAATTCTCGAGGATCCGTCGCTCGAGCCGGTCACCGTCTGGGCGTACGAGACGGGAATCAAGCTCGATACGATTGGAGTGCAGGCCTCGCTCGATGTCTTCCGCATGAACGTGAGTAACGAGCAGACCTTCAATCCGTTGACGTCGGGCTCCAACAACGGCGGGCGCAGCCGGCGGCAGGGCATTGAGCTCGGCGTCCGCGCGCCGCTGACGCGGCTTGCTTCGCTCTCAACGGAGTGGACGCTGAACGACGCGAGGTACGTGAACTTCATCGCCGAGCCTGAAGATCCGACCGCATCGCCCGAAGATGTGAGCGGGCTCCGCGTCTACAACACTGCGCGGTACATCGGAAGCTCCGCGCTCGATCTCCGCACCGACGACGGCGTCACTCCCGGAAAATGGAATCTGCACCTCGGTGGCAACTGGGTCGGTCCGTATTCGCCGTTCGACGAGCCGGGTGTCATCCTCGGCGGCTACGGTCTGTTCCATCTGGGCGGTCGCGTGCGTGCATCCCGCGCGGTGGTGATCGATCTCGGTGTGCGCAACGTGTTGGACCGCAGTTATCCCGAGCTGGTCGCTGGTCACCTCGTCGCGCCGGGTGAGCCGAGGTCTGGCTACCTCAGTGTTCGATATCGGATGTAAAACCCGATGTTCATTGATTTAGGGTCGTTCATTTTGTTGGAACTGCGCGGGCTCTCGCGGCCCGTACGAGCCAGTGCCTACTGGCACGGGTGGGTCGTGCAGGCGTCGAAGGAGCCATTCGCGCTGACGGAATTCGTGCCGTCTGTTCCCAGGAAGGTGAACGTACCGCGCATTTCTGACGGTGAGGAACTGGTGATCGCAAGGCGCCCGGACGTGGAATTGAACGATTGAAATTCTGTGCCGGACGTGTAGAGGGTAAGGAGCGCTGTGGGGTTGGTTGTGCTCTCTGACTGCGGCACGAGATCGTAGGTGCCCGCCCCAAGTTGCGACGAATTATTCTTGACAATCTGCAGTTCCCAGTCCAGGGAGAACTGAGTGAAGTGGGAAATCGTTATCCCAAACGTGGGCTCTCGGCCCACCAGGATTTGTTGAAAATCTGCGGGCCCGCTTCCCGAGAGGTTTACTGCGCCGGTCGTCGTGAGACTTCCTGTGCCCTCAGCCGGCGCCACTGGACCGTCGCTACCACACGCGCCGACAGTAAGAGAAACTATGGCCGCTGCTGAAAATATCTTCGCCCGGTGCCAACCGCCCCGAAGTGGAGAATCATGGAACAGCGCGAGCTCATTTCTCACCGTCGTCCCATGCAGGCGTAAAGGAATTCGACGAAAAGCGTCACGGCGAATATAGAGCGAGCTACTGAAACGGGCGAGCAGTAATCGCTGGTCGCCCACTGCGTCTCGAGATCCTATTCGCCGGCGTGACTGACCAGCGCGCGGTAGCGAGTCGTCGTCACCGCCAGCCGGTTCGTTAAATGTCCACCGTATGACGCGCCGCCCGCGACCTGCTTCGACGCGTCGATGAACGGATACTGTTTGATCGCAGCGTCGGCTGCTTCGCCCGGTGAGCCGAGGTCTGGCTACCTCAGTGTTCGATACCGGATGTAAAAACGGTTAGTCCTAGCCGCAGTCCTCGGGGTGCTTAATCTGTCTGATCGGTCTTGTCAGGAAGTTGTTTTGACCGTTCACGATTATCGAGGCGAATCGCCACCGCGCCGCCACCCATCAAACCACCCGCGGCGATCAGCGATAGCTTGGCCAGTGCGACGTTGATCAGCCACGAATTTCCCGGCCCGAGGTGCGCGACCATCGCCAGCGCGACGAGTACGCCGAGCGTCGCGCCGAGAATCATTAGTACTTCACCTAGTCTGCGCATACGACCGAATTATAGCGACGGAATGCAGGCGTCAGCCATTCATCGAATATCTGCGCCGATCGGGTGAGAGACAGCCAGGCCTTCGCTCGCGCGAGCAGCGAGCACCCACAACGGGCTAACCAGCAGGAACTGGACGATGGTGAATCCGGTCTCGATCGCCATGAAATCCGGAATCGACGTCATGGGTTGTTTCGCAGCAACGGCCAGGGTGGTGAAGGACCAAGACAGGACCGCGGCCACCGCGGCGAACTTCATTCCATCCGTAAACGACTCGGGACGGGCGACGACTCGCGGATAAATCCACGCAAAGAGCGCAGCCTGGATCAGCATCGATCCGAAGCCGAACGGAATGATCGGGTTCTCGCGATAAATTCCGAGCGCCTTGTAGTAAGAGTCGAACACCACCAGATGCCAAACGAATCCAAGAAGAAAGGTCGGAACGACGTAGGCGAAAACGAGGAGCGGATATCGTTTTGTCATGTGGCCGATCGAGTTTGGGATAAATAGATATTGTGATGGTTACTTGCTTTTCGCAAGTAATAGTTATATTGGCTAATGGCCAGTCGGATCAGCAGACCTCGTCGTTCGAGCTGCCCAGTTGCAACGTCGCTCGACATTTTCGGCGACAGGTGGTCGCTGCTCATCATCCGCGACCTGCTGTTCACGGACAATCGCCGCTTCGGCGACTTTGCCAGGGCCGGGGAGGATATTGCCACGAATGTCCTCACCGACCGCCTCGAGCTCCTCGAGTGCGAAGGTTTGATCCTCCGCCGACGGGATCCCGCTGACGGTCGCAAGTTCGTCTACGACCTGACGCCCAAAGGTTTTGACCTCGCCCCCATAATCGTCCAGATGGTCATTTGGGCTGCCCGCCATGAGCGGACCGCCGCCCCGCCGGATCTGGTTCGCGAGATGGAGCGCGATCCGAAGAAATTCGTCCAGGGGCTTCGCGCGCGGTGGGAGCGATCGCCGGCCGGGGCTTGACACTCCGGTCATTCCCATTAGCGTAAGTCATGGCTTACGCAGATGTCCTGACGGCTTTAGCCGACCCGACCCGGCGCAGACTCTTCGAGGCGCTGCACAAACGGCCGCGAACCGTGACCGAACTCGCGAAGGGTCGGTCGGTGAGTCGGCCGGCGGTCTCGCAGCATCTGAGAGTGCTCGAGGCTGCGAGACTCGTGAACGTCGAGGCGCGAGGCAATCATCGGCTTTACCGGGTGCGGCGCGATGGCCTCGACGAGCTGCGTCGCTACCTGCAGGGATTCTGGTCAGATGCGCTGGCCGCGTACAGCGCCGAAATCGCCCGCCAGATAAAAGACGGTTAACCGCAACGGAGACGAAAGATGCTCGAACCATTCGTGACAGCGATCGAGGTGCCGTGTGGCCAGGAACAGGCATTCAAGGTGTTCGTCCACGACATGGGCACCTGGTGGCCGCTGCACAAGCGCTCCATGTCCATGCACAAGGGCCAGCCGGCCAAGTCACTGAGCATTGAGCCGAGAGTGGGAGGCAAAATCGTGGAGCACGGCCACGACGACACGTTATACCACTGGGGAACGATCGAGTCCTACGATCCTTATAACTCAGTCGGGATGTCGTTTCACATGGGGCTGCCTCCGTCGAAGGCCAGCCGCGTCGATGTGCGCTTCACTCCGCTGCAAAAGAACCGAACGCGCGTCGAGCTGACTCAGAGCAACTGGGAAGGCTTTGGCGACATGGCCGAGATGATGCGCGGAAGCTATCCCGCCGGGTGGGTCATCATTTTTGAGCAGGCATATGGTGCGGCGTGTAGCGCGTAAGGCCTCACCGTTCTCGAGCATCCAAAACTCTGCCCTTGACAATTAGTCCTCGCGAGGACTAATTATATGGCATGTCAGTTCCGACTCCCGCCGCCGCAATGGCGATCCACGATTCGCTGGAAGAGGAGGTGCTCATCGCCCTCGTCCGCGCCGCGTGGCTGGCCGCGGAACGCTCCACTGCGATCACCACCGCGGCGGGCCTCTCGCCCTCGCAATACAACGTTCTCCGTATTCTCCGCGCGGCGGGACGAAGCGGACTCTCCTGCAACGAGATCGGCGAGCGCATGGTCACCCGTGATTCGGATCTCACTCGCCTGATCTCGGGTCTCGAGCGCGAGCGACTCGTCGTGCGAGAAACCGACGCCAAGGATCGGCGTCGAAGCATCAACCGGATTACTCCGGCTGGCAGGGCAACACTGGGTCGGCTCGATCACGATGTCGCCGATGCCGCGAAGCAGACCCTGGGTCACCTCGGTCGTAATCGACTCAAAGCTCTCCTCAAACTGCTGGTCGCCTTTGCACCGCCACCTTCCTCCACCACTACACTTTCGGAGATCCAATGACACCCCGCTCTCGCTTTTCCTCGCTGCTGTCGGCGTTCGCGTTTGTTGCCGCCGTCCCATCCGCTTTTGCCGGAGCGCAGAACACCGCCGAGAAACAGCTTCACACGTTGTTGGCCAATTATGAAACGTCCCTGAACGCCGGGGACGCGGGTCGGATCGAACAGCTCTATACAGCGGACGGCGTCTTCATGCCGGCTGGATTCCCGTCGGCCGCCGGTCGGCCGGCGGTGAGAGGCGCCTACGACGCGGTCTTCAAGAACATTCGGATCGCCATCCACTTCACCGTCGACGAGCTGAAGGTGAAGGGCGATTTCGCGTATGCGCGCACACACTCGGCCGGCACGTCGACAGTGGTGGCCACCGGCGCAAGCGGGCCCGAAGAGAACCGCGAGCTTTTTGTTTTCGCGCGGACGGCGGACGGCTGGAAGATCGCCCGGTATCTGTTCAACAAACCGTCCTGACCCAAAAACCTGGTGATGGCGTCGCCGCGTGCGGACGCCATCCCATTTGGGCAGGTGCCTTGACATCAAGTATCTTGACGTTAAGATATATGTATGAAGAATGTCGCCACACGAAAGTCAGCGGATGTTTCGGGCACACACCTTTGGCTGGTGCTGATGAAAGCGCATCGCACCCTCCAGCGGCTGGCGACGCGCAGCATCGAGGCGTCCGACATCTGCCTCTCCGACTTCGCGGTGATGGAGATGCTGCTCCACAAAGGGCCACAGCCCGTCAACGAGATTGGCCGGCGCATCGAGCTCACCAGCGGAGCGATAACCACCGCGGTGGATCGGCTGGAGTCGCGCGGCCTTGTGACGCGCGAAGCGCACGAAAGCGATCGCAGGGCTCGGATCGTCGGACTTACGCCGAGAGGGAAAGAGCAGGCGGCGAAAGTGTTCGCCAGTCACAAAACGGCGATGGATTTGGCGGCGACCGGGCTCTCCAAAAAAGAGCGCGCAACGCTGATCGAGCTGCTCAGGAAACTCGGCACGTCTGCCGAGCTGCAGCAGCCTCGGAACAATCATAGGAAGAAAGGAGCATAGAGGACATGACCAGGCAGACCATTGCAGTCATCGGCGGTACCGGCGCGCAGGGTGGCGGTGTCGTCGACGCGTTGCTGGCCACCGGCCAATTCACAGTTCGCGTCGTCAGCCGTAATCCTGCGAGCAAGTCGGCTGAAGCGCTCGAGAAGCGCGGCGTTCAGGTGGTGAAAGGCGATTTGCTCGAGCCGAGCAGTCTGCGCGCTGCGTTCGAAGGAGCTTACGGAGCGTTCGTCGTCACCAATTTCTGGGACCCGGCGCAGATGCCGAGGGAAACCGAGATCGGCATCGCGGCAGTGAAGGAAGCGCGCGCGGCTGGTATCCAACACATCATCTGGTCGACGCTTCCCGATGCAGAAAAACTGACAGGTGGGCGGCTCGAGCTTCCGCACTTCACGGGTAAGGCACGCGTCGACGCCGCGGTCGAGGCCGCGGGATTTCCGCGCCATACGTTCGTGCAGGCGCCGTTCTACTTTCAGAATTTCCTGGGGCTGCTTGCGCCACAGCCGTTGCCGAATGGTGGACGCGGCTGGGCGGTCCCCATCGAACCCGCGGCGCGGGTGATCCACGGCGGTGACATCAACGATCTCGGACGGGCCGTTGCAGCGGCTTTCGCAGCCGGCGACAAGCTTGCCAACGGGAGCTATCTCGCCGTGTGCGGCGGAACGTACTCGTGGAAGGACTTCGTCGGCACGCTGAACGCTCAGGGCCACGACCTTCAGGTGCAGCAGGTGGCCGCCGATCTCTACGACACGTTCTTCCCGGGTGCGCCCGAAATACGGGAGACGTTTCAGTACTTCGAGCAGTGCACCTACTTCGGCCCGAAGAGCGAATCGCGGATCGCCGCGGCGAACGCGTTGTACCCCGCAGGGTTCATCGGCTTTTCGGATTGGGCGGCGCGCAACCTGGCGCCTGAATACGCCAAAACTTGACCTCATAAACTGGAAAGGAGACCACAGATGCTTAACAGACTTTTTGCCACCGACGACAGTGTTTCGGTAGCCGCTTTACGGGTGGTGTTGGGAATTGTTTTCTTCGCGCATGGCGCTCAGAAAATGTTGGGTTGGTTCGGAGGTTTCGGCTTCTCCGGAACGATGGGTTTCTTCACGGGGACCATGCACATCGCGGCACCGCTCGCCGTGCTGGCGATTGTGGCGGAGTTCTTTGGCTCGCTGGGACTGATCCTGGGATTTCTCACCCGAATCGCTGCCCTCGGCATCGCCACGAATATGATCGTTGCGATTTTTCTGGTGCACAGAGCCTTCGGCTTTTTCATCAATTGGACCGGGATGCAAAAAGGGGAGGGTTACGAGTTTCACCTGCTGGTGCTGGCAATCGCAGGATTTCTGGTGGTCCGTGGAGCGGGCGCGTTTTCTGTCGATGGTGCGATAGCAAAGGCATTGGCTTCACCGTCGCGACAGCCACGTCTCGCCACCCAGCACTAGAAAACATGGAAGTCGACAAGACGGCCGCGAAGAAAATTCGCGTCGGCATCATCGGCGCGAATCCGGATCGCGGCTGGGCGGCGCAGGCGCACATCCCTGCGCTGAGATCTCTCGCGGATGATTTCGAGATTTCGGCGCTGTCCACCAGCCGGCGTGCATCTGCGGACGCCGCCGGCAACCGCTTCGGTGTAGCTCTCGCGTTCGACAATCATCATGATCTCGTGAACAGTGCTGACGTCGATGTCGTCGCCATCACGGTGAAGGTGCCGCATCACTTCGAGCTGGCGACCGCAGCACTGCAGGCGGGCAAAGCAGTGTATTGCGAGTGGCCACTCGGCAACGGTCTGAAGGAGGCGGAGAGTCTGGCCGCTTTGGCGAAGAAAAAAGGAGTACTGGCCGTGGCCGGCCTGCAGGCACGCGCTGCGCCGCCGGTCGCTTATGTGCGCGACCTGATCGAGCAGGGGTACGTCGGTGAGGTGCTCTCAACCACGCTGATCGGTTCCGGAATGGGCTGGGGGCCGACAGTCGAAGGTTACAACGAGTATGTCAACGATAAGAAAAACGGTGCGACCATGCTCTCGATTGCCGTCGGTCACGCGACGGACGCGCTATGCTACTGCCTCGGTGAGATCCGACAACTCTCGGCGACCATGACCACTCGCAGAGAGTATTACACCGTCACCGGGTCGAGCGAAAAAAAGCCCATGGGGGCGGCGGATCAGGTGGGCGTCAGCGGACTGCTCGAGAGCGGAACCGCATTCTCGATCCACTATCGCGGCGGCCGTTCGCGGGGCACCAACCTGCTGTGGGAAATCAACGGCACCAACGGCGATCTTCAGCTGACGGCCGACGGCGGGCAAGCGCAGATCTATGACTTGACCGTTCGCGGCGGCAACGATGCGCAGTCTTCGCTCGAGACACTGCCCGTGCCGCAGCAGTACCGATTGTCGCCAGTGCAAGGTCCCGCCCTGAATGTCGCCCAGGCGTACGCCCATTTCGCGCGCGACTACCGCGAGGGAACGCATCTCTGCCCGACTTTCGACGACGCGGTCACTCGGCATCTGATGCTGGATGCGATCGAGACCGCAGCGGCGACCGGTCAGCGTCAGCAGCTCAATATTCGCCGGCAGCCTTGATACGGTCTGTAGCCTGAACGTGGGTGACCTTTGGATACGCTCTACCAGGGCCGGGCACGGCGGTCCACAGCAGAAGATCCGAAACCGAATACACCGTGTTGGGCCCGACCTATAAAGAGAACGGCAAGCTGGTGACTGAACACCACGGTTGTCACAAGATGAACGTGTAGAGCGAGGATCCAGGACAAAGGCGGACCCGCCGGATCGAGGATCGATCGTTGCTAGACATACCTGTGAGAGAAAAGCAGATTGCTACGCGAATCGACGTTCTGACAGGACACTTCGGTGCGCTCAATGAGTCAACCCGCCAGCTACGAGAGATCCATTCTCGCCCTTGTGGCCAGCGTCGCGTGCACCTCGCAGCCGCGGTCCGCGCCCGAACCCGAACCCGTACCGATGAACGTCGCGGCTGTCGGCGTTCCCGGCGGTTGCGCTGCGCCCGCCGCTGAACACACGGGTGATGCCGGCTGCTATCTGATAGCGGTCGAGCCGCTGACTGCCGACGCGAGTCACCCAATTTATTGGTATCTGCACACATTCCCGAGTCGGACAGCGGCAGAAAACGCGCAGCCCCTTCGTGGAACGATTGTCGAGTCCTTCGGCAAAGTGTGGCTGTTGACGATGGCGCAGGATACCTGGCGTCCGCCGTCGGGGGAATTTGTCGCGCGCGTCGGCCCGATCCCACTGACGGCCGGAAAGTCGTATACGGTTCGGTATATGGAGGCCACGTTCAACCCGGGGATGCATACCGCTCCGCATCGTCACCCGGGACCCGAAGCCTGGTTTCTGTTGACGGGCGCGCAGTGCCTGGAGACTCCCGATGGAGTCACCGTTGTGCGCGCTGGTCAGAGTGCAATTGTACGGGAGGGTCCGCCGATGCTGCTGAGCGGCGTAGGAACCAAGGTGCGCCGCGCGCTCGTGCTGGTGGTGCACGATTCTTCACTGCCGTGGACGGCGCCGGCGCACGACTGGAATGCCAAAGGACTGTGCTCTAGCTAGCCGCGGCTTCCCGAAATCCTGGTTCGCGACCACATTGTTCGTTCTCTCCTGAGTTCGAATCAACGGAACTCTTCTGCGGCGATCGGCACATTTATGCTGTAGCTGGTGACCCTCGCGACAGTAACCTGCCGTTTCGATCCATCCGACAGCATCTCGGTTACGCGCCACCCCTCAGGAATCCAGCCCCAGCGCGGGTCGTGAGTGTAATCGATGACGATGTCCGTCATCGTTTTCTGCTCGAAGGCAACCAGATATCGGCTGACGAGGAACCCGCGCTCCGGCTCGAGCCAGAGGATCGTCTTCCAGCCCGACGGATCGTGTCGCTCCTCGAGCAGGAAGATCGATCTCCCTCTATAGAATTGACGTCTCTCGTTGGTGACTGCGCGATCGATCAGGAGGTGCCCCATCGCCGGATCGAGTGGACGGAACGCCATCAGGATCGGTCGGACATCCAGATTCTGCGCGTCGATGTTTGCCGCCGTTTGCAGCGCAGTTCCTGGCGGGTGATCGAGGAAAGAGGTGATGCGAGTCCGTCCAATCTGACCGTCGAAGACGCTTACGTACGAGTAGTGACGTCGGACTCCGAGGCCGCGATTGTCGCCTTGCCGGGCAACGACGTCGACACCGTCGGGCTCTTCTCTGCGATCGAGCACGAAGCTGTACCGCATCCGGTCGCCGGAGACGGCGAGGTTTTTTTCGACATTGTAACGCCGATCGATCAGCAGGTCTGGTTTGGCCAAGCGCTCACGTTCGGGGTAGCGCGGGTTCGCGAGCCAGCCTTTGGGATGGATTTGTTCTTCGGTCCAGGCGAAGCGAAAAGAATTCAACCCGCTCTGCCGTTTCTGCCACGCGGCGATGATCTCTGATTTGGTGGGAACCGACTTGCTCGGGTCCGGCGGCAGCGATCGAGATTCGCTCTGCGCCAGTAGGAGCGCCGGCATTCCGAAAGCGAGGAGTGTCGCGTATCTGATCATATTAGGAGCACGGAATCTGCCGATGCCGCCGGCAAGCGCTTGGATGTACCCGGCTACGGCCGAGCCGTCGTCAGCGCCGTTGCGGCTTTCAGGTCGGTGTTGTGATATGCGACGACTTTCCATACACCACGATCTTTGGCAACAACCTGCAACAGTCGCGTATGGAACGCGCCTTTCTCATCTTTTGCGACCCCCGGCGGAGCCTGCGTGCTCGTGACGCTGGTGAGGGTTTCGACGACGGCGACGTCGGGGCGGATGAATCTCAGAGAAACGACATCCTGCGTCAGCGCGCTGTTCTTGAATATCCCGTCGAAGATTACCTGATGCTGTTTGAGAAAGGCGTCATAACCTTCGAAGTACTGGCCGCGGATGTTGGTGAAGGTTCCCGTGCGCGCGAAATCTCGCGAGTATCCGACGGCGTCGCCTTTATTCCAGCTCGCGGTCTCATTGTCGACGATTCTGCGAATCGCTGCCCTGTCTGAGGTCCGCTGAGCGCCCAGTTGAGCGGCGAAGGCAGCTGAGAGGAGGATAATCCGCAACTTCATGGGAATCTCCAGTTTGTCGGTTTGCCAAAGTTAGGGCCAGTCGGGTTGAAAGTATTCACGAAGCCCCCCATGAGCGGAAGCTGAGCGTAACGTTGATTCCGTCAAGAACGTCCAGCGCGCGAGCGGCAGACAAAGTTGGCGGCGTCCTTGGTGTCGCCCTTACCGGAGTAAACTGCACGTCCGGGATACGCGCAAAGCGGTCGGGATATTGTGATTTTGCCGGTACTGTCAGTTTTGGTTGCGGTCACCTGTGACGGCGCGACTCCATTCTCCACCCAACGCGTGATGACGTCCAGCCACGGCACTTCACTCGGCGATGGGCCACCGCTGCAATGTTCAACGCTCGGCTCCATGAAAAGTCGAACGTAGGCGGAAGCTTTGGGGTCACGCGCGCGCACCTTGTCGTAGTAGTCGACGGTTGCAAGCGGGTTCACTGCTGGATCCGCCCAGCCATGCCAGAGTATCAGCCGTCCGTTGCGAGCAGCGAAACGCGAGAGATCCGGGTTGTCCGCATCGACGATCTCGCCCCACGACTTCGCATCGTCCATCAGCGATCCCCGATAGCGGCTGTAATCCCAGGTCGAATCGTTGAAGATGAAATACTTGCCAGCTTCGGTGGCGAATATTGCTTGTACGCTTGGTACATGCATATTCTCCTGAGCCCACGCGTCGGGACCCGTGATCCAGCTCGACCAACCTTCGGGGTCGTTCTCTCCGCCTATCGGTTGTCCGGCATAAATGATCTTGCCGCCGCGATCGGTAACTGGCGTGTAAATCCGCGCAATCACTCGACGCTGCGCCCTTGTCAGACAATCAGGCGCGAGGTGATCCTGCGGGCATGCCTTCACGCTCCCGAGGTCGAAGTGGCAGTCTCGCGGATCGTCGATGATTCCGTCCGCGATACCGTCGAGCCTGTCGCACTTCTCGAGAACCTTTGCACCGACTAGTGCAAGGTTCTCTTTCGTGACGATTGGGTGCTGGAAATAGCTCGGGTCCGGAAACGCAGCCTGCGTATTCTTGAGGAATGAAGCGACGATCCGAGTCCAGTGCGCTGCGGGTGCGCCGCTAATGATACCGTCAAAATCTTCCGGGTAGCGCTGCGCTTCCATCAATCCCTGACGGCCGCCGTTGGAGCAGCCTTCGAAGTAGGAGTACCGCGCCTCCGATCCATAGAACGCTTTGGCCAAAGCTTTGCCGACGACGGCGGTGCGATGCACGCCGAGATAGCCGTAATCCCGTTGACGCTCCAGCTCGTTCAATGCCCACCGCGCCGTTGCTCCTGATGCCTGGTGGCCGGTATTGGTGCTAATGGTGAGATATCCACTCTTCGCGCTTGCGAGCATCTCCTCGTTGATGCTTCCGGCGAAGCCGCCGTTGCCGCCCATCAGCAGGCGCTGGTTCCAGTCGTTCGGCAGGATCGCGGTGAAGCCGATGCTCTTGCCGATTACTCCGGACACCCGGCAATGCGGCGCGCGAACCTTATAGCTGTCGCCCACGGAGTCTCGGACATCGACGACTTCTGTGAGCCGCACCTCATCGAGCGTAACGCTTCTCAGATTCGCGCAAGCGTTTGACGCAGCCGTGAGATGAGGGAGCTGCTGCGCGGAAAGATTGATGGCCGAAAGTGTGAAACTGATCGTCATTGCCTGCAGACATACTCTCATCGCGCCTCCCGGCTGCAGAATTCGCTCGCGATCGCTACCCGCCCGTTGTGCCCGTCGGCGACGGCCCATTGATCCACCGCGCCAGCCACTCGCGCACCTGGCTATAGAAGAACCTGCTGTCCTCCGGATTGAGAATCCAGTGATTCTCGTTCGGCCAGATGATCAACTTGCTCGGCACTTTCTGTCGCTGAAGCGCGGTCCAGAATTCCAAAGCGTTATTCATGGGGACTCTGAAATCCCGCTCGCCCACCGACACGAGTACCGGCGTCTTGAGATTCGCCGCCAGTCTCATCGGCGATTGCACACGCCAGAGTGAGACCGTGTCCCACGGCGGACCGCCGATGTTGCGCTCGCGATCGTAGTTGTAATCGCTCGTCGCCCACTGCGTCTCGAGATCCCATTCCCCGGCGTGACTGACGAGCGCGCGGTAGCGAGTGGTCGTGACCGCCAGCCAGTTCGTCAGATGTCCACCGTACGACGCGCCGCCCGCGACCTGCTTCGATGCGTCGATGAACGGATACTGTTTGATCGCTGCGTCGGCTGCTTCGTTGAGATCGTTCGCCGGACCCTTGAGCGGATCGAACTGGATGTCCTGCGAGAATTTCTCGCCGTAGCCGGTCGATCCTCGGTAGTCAGTCATCAACACCACATAACCCGGCGCGCCGAGCAGGTGCGGATTCCAGCGCAGGCCAAAGTTGTCGGTCCACATGTTGGCGGCGCCGCCGTGAATGAGAACGAACAGCGGATACTTCTTTGTCGAATCGAAGTTGGGCGGCAACGCCATGAAGCTGTGGATCTTCTCGCCGCGACTGTTGGTGAACCAGAATTCGCGCAGCGGCTGCCAGTCGATTTGCGCGACGCGGTCGTCGGTGAAGTGCGTGAGCGCCGCCCACTTGCCGGTGTTGAGGTCGATGCGACCGACCTCAGGCGGATGCACCGCGCTCTGCCAGTTCGCCACTACTATAGTATTGGTCGTTCCACCGACGCTGAGCCCGCCGTACGCTCCAGCTTTCATGGTGCCGACTTCGCGCGTCTCGCCGCCATTCGCCGGGACGCGGTACAGCTTCACGAATCCCTGGTTCTCGGCGGTGAAGAAAATCGTCTTGCTGTCGGGGCTGATCTCGAAATCTCCGACGGATAGATCGGGACCACCGGCGACGATTTTGTAGTCGTTCCCCATCTGCCCGAGCGTCCACTTCACGATGCGAGTGTTGTGGAACGTCTTGCTGTCAGTGGGCTGCATGGGCGCGTACAACGACTTGCCGTCGGGACTGATTTTCGGCGAGCCGTAGTCTGCATTGTCAGTCGTGATTTTCGGTAGCTCACCGCCGGACGCGGTCACTCCATAGAGCGCAGTCACGACATCCTTGTACGTCCACTCGTTGCGATTGGTGGTCGCGGCGAAGACGACGGCGTTGCCGTCCGGCGTCCACGCCGCGCTGATTGATTCACCAGCGTTGCCGAGCTGTCCACCGAAGCCGGCGTTCTTGACGAGCTGAGTGCCGGCGAGGATGTCGCGCGCCGGTCCGCTCGGATCGAGCGGCTGAATCCACAGACTCGCTTTGCGCTCGTCGAGCCAGTGATCCCAGATGCGGATCGGCGAGCTCTCAAACACGCGCGCGTTGTATTTGCGCCCACGTCGCTCGCCGACAGCCATGCGATTCGCCGAGTCGGTGAGCGCGCCCGGGTACGTCATGGTGCTGAAGAGGATCGCGCGTCCGTCGGGTCGCCAGTGCGGCGACGACGCGCCGGTCGAGACGCTGGTGACGCGCGCCGCCTCGCCGCCCTCGGCGATGTTCATGACGTAGATCTGCGACGTCGAATCATCTTCGCGCCGCGCCGAGAATGCGATCCTGCGTCCGTCCGGACTCCACTCGACGCCGCTCTCGCCGCCTTTGGTGTTAGTGAGCTTTCTCGGTTGTGAGGAGCCGTCGGTGAGGACGATCCAGAGATCGCTGACGGTTTTCGACTCGTCGTAGGATGGTTCGGTGACGGAGAAGACTGTCCATTTGCCGTCGGGGCTCACGACTGGCGCTCCGACGCGCTTCATCATCCAGACGTCTTCGTGGGTGATGGTGTGGCGGGCCGACGGAAGCTGCGACGATGCAGCACGAGAACTCAGGACAAGTAGAATCGCAACACCAACTTTCATTGTGCCTCTCCCGAGCTGCGGTTGAGCGACGCGCGATTCGTACCACGTGAGTTGCGCTATGAAGACTCGGTATTTCTCGGCGATATCGTTGATTCTCTTGTACGAACCCTGCTTATCTCTTTCGATGACGTCCGCGCGCGCCGCCGAATCACGATGGAGGCACTTTTTCTACCAAGCCGGCATATGGAATAGCCTGCCAGAATCGTCTACGTCATGCAGGCGGAGAATTATCTCTTCCTCGCCGAAAGATATGCGTTCGCCACGCGCATCCACGGGAAGCTCGGCATCGATGACCGTGATAATGTGTTGGGTTCCGACGCTCGCATACGCGCGAATAGTGTCTAGCAGGTTGAGTTTCTTCCGGTCATCTAACGTCTCCAAGACCCCATCATGGTAAACGAAATGCGGATATTTGCGGCTCGAATAGGTTCGCAGCATTGCCATATCAAACGCAATACATAAAAGACGACCGTACGAAAAGCCTTCAGCCGCGCTGGTTGGCTGTCCCTCGGAGTCGACTATCTCTGCATGAAAATCCGGGTGACCTTCCTTGTTGACCTCAGTGTACATGTTGCCATGACGCCCGATGACGCGAAATACCACGTCGTCGAGCGAGCGCCTGATGTCCCCATACACACCTTCAGTTTGAACTAGAGATCTTTCCAACCTGGCCTGCGTGGCCAGCTTCTCGGCTTCAAGTTCTCGAATCGCTTGGCGTATAGCGAGCAGTTCCTCGACTGACTTCTGTCTGAGGCGAAGGATCTCAAATTCTGCCTGTCGATGAGATAGCCTACGGGTCAACGCCTTATACGAGGCTATCGCCTCAGCGTTGCTTAGGCTTTGGAGGGCCTCAGTACGCTTCTCGTTAAGGTTACTTAGCTCCGCCTCTAGGTCACGTGCCTTGGCGTCAAGTTCCGAAAGCTCATCGCGCAGGTAGCCGTCCCGCTCTTCGACAAGCTCCTTATTAAAACGTTCCAAGGCGCTGTAGTCTCTTCTGATTTGTTCACCGAAATAGATGTTAGCCTGCGCGAAAATCGACTCCAGCGTTTGAAGATTTACTGAGATTCGCTGTTCAAGGGCGCCTATGATGCGCGCTTTATCCGTTTCGACTGCGTAACGCTCGTCGTTGAGAACAGCGATTTGTTTATCGACATCGCCGACAAGCGCTCGCGTAGTGCGGGCTTCTGAAGGGCCCAAGTTGAAATCCGCGAGTTCTTTGCTCAGCTGCTCCACATCCCTCTGTGCGATCTCGACTACCCCGCGCACTTGGTCCAGAGTCTCGGAGCCCCCTGCGGTGTTTCGCAGGGACTTCGCTAGCGCGAGCTGCTCTTCGATGGTCGCCTCTATGTCGTAAATACGACTCACCAACTCTGAATCCAAACCGAGGATGTGTGCCAAGAACGGTTTCCACTCCGCATGTTTCCCGACATGCTTGGAGAGCCGGAAGGGATCGTCGTAATCACTCTGCGTCCGTAAAGCATAAGCGAGTGCGTTACGGTAGGACCAAGGCTTCACCACATCTAAATCAAGGGCCGCGTCGAGAAGTTCACGCGCCTTCTCGAAAGGAACGGCCCAGTGTGTCCACTGATCATCAGCGGCTAAGGACCAGTCGCGGATCTGATCAGTATGGTATGCGAACGCCGGCTTACTCGATTCAGAGACAGATCTCCGAACCGTCATGTACGAGCCTTCTTGTAGCTGGATTTCAAGAAAGAACACGAACGGCTGAAATTGTTCATGCTGAAACAAGAAGAACGTCGGCGATCGCTTTTTCACCAGACAAAAGTCGATCAGTTGCGCCAGCAGTGATTTGCCGAGGTTGTGAGTGTCGCGTTCGCGAAGTTGTGGCTTCAGCACCTTGCCGAGGACAACGTTCAAGCCGTCTCTGAACTCAATGGGCGTAAAGAGGGAGGGACTATTTGAGTAGAGCCGACGGAGCTTCATGGGCCGACGTATTCAATCGCGTCTGCTTTCCGACGGTAGGCAATCAAACCAAGCAGGAACAGCGTATGAAGCGCTGGGACGATAAGGGGGTCGACCTCAGCCCGAGTATTGTTAAGCCTGAGTCGCAAGTCCGTTAAGCTCACGATGCGTTGACTTCGGACGAGCTGTAGAGCATTCGCCGCGACTGGAACGACTGTCAGAGAAGGATCGGAGTGTTTATTCGGCCGCAGCATCGCTGGTTCCAATATCGCAGTTCCAATACATGTAATACAGCACAAGCTTAGTAAGTCGCTTTTTACTTCTGAGGTCGCCATCGCGTTCAAAAAGCAAGTTCTGAATGCGTACTAGAACTTTATCGAACGTGTCGTGGTCTGCGCGATGCGCGACTATCTGATCATGCAGCTCGGCCGCCGCGTCCAAGTATCGTTGAAGAACGGCGTCGTTTGCTGGGAGAGCCAAGAATCGCTTTATCTTATCGAAATCCTTCAGGTACTTTGACGTAATCAGTTTGGCAAAATCTTCGGAAAGGCCATTTTCAGCGTTTTTTTGGCGGAACGATACCCTCTCAAGTTCGTCCACCTCTTCTGTTGCCGCGCTGAACACGTCCCTGTCGCGATCGAGCGCAGTGATGGTCTCGGCCAAGTCATCAGGATTTATTAACAGCGGAGCATTTAAGATCTTGACATCAGCCGTGGTCGCAATCGTTGGGTGGCGCTTTAAGAGGACATCCATTCGCTCAACTCCAAACAACTCCACCCTTGTTACTCCTGTTTCGTTCAAAATTCGCTGCCTGATCTGCGAATCAGAGACGCCGGCCAACCGTCGGTTCGAAAACAACATGTAGTTTTGAAGTTCACCTTGATTGACGAGGTTCCTAATCCTAGGGATCTCTTTAGACAGTACCGAGCTATCTGTCTGCCCGGAAAAATCTGTGTCGCTGAATTTTCCAACTGGATTTTCAGTGTGTTTCGCCTGAACAACGAACTTTCCCGAGAGTGGAGCATTCTCGCTTGGAAACCTGCTAGCGGTTCCTTCAAAGCGGGCGTCCCGACCGCCGTCTGGTCCAGTCGAAAACGGCTGAACACCATCACCGAGAATTTCGAAACACGTTGCGACGACGATGCGTTCAAAGGAGTCCGATGTCGCATCAAAGTAGGGCACTCTCAAGCTTTTAGCTCCAAGTCAGGCGAAACTCTGATCCATCGCCGATTTCTATACCCCAACCTCCGACAAGCCCTCATTTGCTGCAATTATCTCATAGGTGGCCTGCCGCTTCACAACGCCGAAGGTTTTCCTTAGCATTGCCGCCACAGCTTCTATCGATCCTCTGGGCGATTTCCGCCGTTGAATGATCGGGGGGTGGATTTACCGCATGCGTCTCAGTCCGGACGGCGGCAAATTCAACGGCCGCGACGGATTTAGATCGTCTTGCCAATGTCACGGCGATAGCGATTTCTTGCCTGCTTCGATAAGAAGTTGCTTTCCGATCTCCGCCGTGGTCGTTTTGAGGAGCTTAGCGTTCTCGGGGTCGTTGAAAAAGGAGGAAAGTCGAACCATGACGCTCCCTGCGAATCCTGGCTTCTTGAGTGACTCCACCGTTCCTTTAAGGGTCTCGATCTCTTTGTGGAGTTGGTCGGCTTTCCGCCGAAGCTCCTTTTGATTGGCATCCGCGCTCTCGAGCTGCGCGAGCAGGTTAGTTTCTAGCTCATCGAGTTTGCGGCGCATCTCGGCCGCCTCTTCCTTGGTAAAATATTCATCCTCGAGAGTATCAAATTGGGAGAGCATCTCACTGATGGCTTTACTCTGTTCGGAGATCTGCCGCATCACAGGAGGAGCGACCAGATCCTCTAGAACTCGGTTAGCCCATTCTTGAATCGTGCCGCTTAGGTGATACGTCGAAACCGTGCCAGATTCTCGTTGCGCTACTGATCCAGGTGCCGCCATGTACGAAAAGTCGGATCCTGCGTTGGCCTTTACCGAAAGTCGGAAGAAGAAGCGCGAGTCGAATCTATAGGAAATCGTAAGAGTCGTCGTGCCCTCCTTCTCCGTCTGATCGAAGGTGAACTCCTCGACGGAAAATTTGCTACGCTCAAGGCTTTCACGAATTGACGAAATGATCTTGTCTCTTAACACCGGGTCCCTGCCGAGTAGTGGGCCAAAGTCATGGTAGATTCGCCCGATCGGAGTCTCGTCCAAACTTCCTACAGGGTGCAAAAGGGCGAAATGTCTATTTTGTATCATCCTACTGTCGTTTTTCTATCACTTGGAGGTCCGAGGCTAAAAAGGAGTGCTCAATCACGGCAAGTACGTCGGCCAAAAAAGAGGTAGTTCATTTCTCTGGATGGCTGCCTAGCGGGCGACATTCCCTAATATCCTACTCGCGCGCCCTCAGCATCGACCGCGTTCGTCGTGCTGCCGCCGAAATAGATCCCCACCCCAATGACATTTGCGACCAGAATCACCGTGATGATCTTCAGCGCGAATATCCGCCAACTTGCGACCTCGATAATCGGAAACACCGATAGCGTCGAATAAAGCAGCGACATCGCGAATCCGGATGCAGACGCGATCTTCAACCAGAGTGGCGGCTTCCGCTGAAGATTCCGAGCGCCGAAGAGTGGAATCGCAAACAGCCCCAGGTACGTGAACGCGTAAAGAATCCCCGCAGCGTTCTCCAGCAGCTGAAACGCTTCCTGGACGCCGACGCCGATCTGACCTGCGAGTGAGAATGCGATCGTGATCGCGCTCACCAATAGAATGGAATTGACCGGCGTTCTGAACCGCGGATGCAGTCGCGTGAACCAGCTCGGTAGCAGATTGTCCCAGCCCGCGACGAGCGGCAGACGGGTGTTGCCGTTGAACAACATCGTCACCACTCCCATGTGTCGCAGCAGTAACAACAAAATCAGCGCGGGCGCGATGAGCCGCATTGCGCCCGTTCCCTCGAAGCCCACACTCAGCGCCTGCGGAATCGGGCTCACCAGATCGATGCGGTCTCTCGGCACCAGCGAGATCACGCTGTCGGTGCCGAGTATGAACATTAGTGCGATGATCGGCGCGGCGACCAGCACCGAGCGCGTGATGGTACGACTGGCGCTGCGCGTTTCGCCGGCCATGATCGCGACGTACTCGAACCCACTCAGCGCGCCCAGTCCCATCTTCCCGAAGATGTTGAGGCTGAACGGAGTAAGTTTTGGCGCCGAGATGTCGAGCGGGTGGTACGCGACGGACCGCCCATGCGCGAGTGCAACGAACGGCACAATCAACAGCGCGGCGAAAGTGAGCACGTGCGCAGCTCCGCCAACATCCTGCACCCAGCGACCAACACGCAGGCCGAACACCGCGATTATCGTCACCGCCATCAGCGCCAGTGTGCTGACGATCGGCGTGTACCACCACAGATGCGAAAGTGCCGCGCTGCTTCCGCTCAGTAAATAGGCGGCATTCGTCGCGATGGTGACGCCGAAGGTGGCGCCGATCAGCACCGCGTACGCCCACAGATTCCAGGCGAGCATGAATCCGGCGAACCGCCCGAGAGCAATCGATGTCCACTGGTACAGGCCACCTTCGAGTGGCATCAGCCGCGAGAGGAAGATCACGACCGCGGCCTGCGGCAGATAATAGAACACGATCGCCAGCAGCCAGAAAACCGTATGCGCGCTGCCGAGTTTTGCCGCGACCCCGACCCAGCTCGCGCCGACCACGTACATGATCTGCATCAGGACGAGGTCGGTTAGCCCGAGCTCTTTCCCGAGCCCGGCACTCCTGGCCTCGACTTCGGCGACACGATCTGATGCTAGCTGGGTGGACAAGACCTCAAAGCTTCACCGTCCAGAGAATAGCGCAACCGACGCCCTGCTTTTGCTAATCTTCTTCGTCAGCGCAGAACCACCAGGGGCTGGTGCGCACTCGGAGCATTAGTAGAGCACCCAGAGTCCATGCCTCACGCCGACGACTCTTGCTGTGGAGTGAAGCGAGCGCGATGCGAAAGTGATCGAGCGCTCGCATACGCGCGAGCTCACCTTCGGATTTCGGCGGCACAGAATCGACGTAGTCTCCAGAATCAGTTTGCGATAACTGGAATATCGCTGAGTACGCCGCACCCACGTAGAACTGAACGAGCGGATCTCTGTCTCCACGTCGAATGTCGGCTTCGCCGCGGTCGATCATTGTTCGATAGAAATCAGCACTTTTCGCGCATTCCTTGTCCTCGTCGAAACCCCGAGCCAATAGTCTGACGAACGCGAGATGACCTACCCGACCGAGTGAGTCGAGTGCGTACGCTTGCCATAACCACGGACGGGCGAAGGCCGATGAGGGATCGAATCCGTGAACTTCCGAGCCCGTGTTGATCGACTGTAGAGTGTCGTACAGCCGGACCGCGGCTCTATTGCCATACGGTGGTGGCGGATAGGCAATGGTCGCAAAGCGGACGATGTCGGCAGCGAGCAGTGCAGCTGCCTGGCGAGCAGAATCGAGGTGCGGCGCGGTATCTCGCGTAGCGATGTAGGCGCGAATGAGCGCCGAGTCGGCTGCCGGATTGCGCAAGGTGTCCGAGTGCGCCTTAGGTCGGCGAAGCTCGGCGAGCATCGTTCGCAGATCTGCACCAATCGACGGCAGCCCGGCCCAGGCAATCGCTGAATCGGCATCGACCAGGGTCTCTTTGCCGGCTTCGCCATTCTGTTTAGACTCTTCCTGCCAATTCGCGGTGAAGAAGTCGTTATCGGTTACGGCGCTGCTTTGGCTGTACGCCTCGACAATCACTTTGCGGCCAGTGGCGCCACGTGTAGTTGCGAGCAGGACTCGCGCGCGCGGCTTGCTCCAGGTTTTGCTGTCAGTCCATCCCTCGATCGTGCCCTCACTGAGTCGCGTCCCTGCAGTCGGGTCTCCGAGCTTTGCTGCGATTGCCTTGGTGATTTCATCGTCGAGCGCGACAGCGGTGACAGAATCCATTTCGTCAGTTTCGACCAAAATCGTCGTCAGGCGACACAGCTGGGCATCGGCGTCTAGTGTATCGGCAGGGAGTTGTTCGGCTGGAGGCGGGATAATTCTGAAGACCGCGAACCGCCTCGCGTGATGATTCGCTACGTTCGCGTCACTGATTGAGGTTCGGCAGAAGGAGCGATCCTCGGAGTACAGCGGGTAGACGCTCGATAGACTGTCTTTCGGATTTGACTTGAGCCAGTTACCGAGTGTCGCGGTCGTGTCCAGCATCGTCGTGGCGGCGAGGACTGCGATATCGTCGCTGTGGACCTGTTGGGAGTCGACTTTTTCGCAGCAAGGAAGCAGAACGCACGCAAGAGCGGCCAGCGAGAGAGGAGAAGACAGGCGCATACTTCAAACACGATTTCCAATCGGCAGCGCAACGCGGTAACCAGCATGCGCGGCAGTAAAACTCAGGGAGTGTCGATTTCTTATCGGACGCCGCCGATCGAGGTGCGGTGAGACACGTCAACGCGCAGCTATATCTGCCGCCCGACCATACACGGAAACAAATCCGCGCCCGGTACTGACTAAGCCCTGATAGTCACCTGGCCACGAGAGCGGCATTGAGTCGAGCTCGCTCGATGAACCCGCGACCAGACCGTGCTCTGTCATCTGAAGCGGTGTTCGCTGCAATCGCATCGTCGTCTCCGCCTGTGTTCGTGCAGCGAAGTCAGCTTCCAGATACGTGATCGCCACCTCGTCGCTTGGACTCGCCGCGATCTGCGGCAGCCAGGCCGTCACGCTGCTGTCCGCGGACACCGGTATCGGTTCGGCCCAGCGAGCTCCGTCGGCCGACCAGGTGACCGATACTCTTCGCAGCGGCGCGATTCCCGGCCGCGCCTCCGTGAAAGCGATCGCGACGCGTCCGCTCTTCGGAAGTACAACTGCGTGCACGATGTCGTCGGCAAATACAAAGGCGTTGCTATCCGTCGGCAAGTGCGTCGGCGGCGCTTGTCGAATTTGTGCGGCGATATGCTCGGGGCTCCAGTCGTCACCGCCATTATCCGATGTCATGACGCCGATGACCATCCCCGTAGAGTTGCGGCGTGTGTACACCGCATACAATCTCCCGGAGCGCGGATCCACTTTGATCTGCGGCGCGCCAATTCGCTCGCGGTTGACCCGTGGCGTGATGAGACGAAGCGGCTCCCAGCTGCGTCCTCCATCCTTCGAGCGTGCGAAGCCGAGTTGACCGAAATAGGTGCGAGGTGTCGGCCACTCGCCGTGGGTGGTCGCGACATAAACCCACTCGTTGCGGACCGGATCCGCAGTGATCGCGAGATTGTCGAACGCGATTGTCTTTGACGACGCGATTGCGATGGCCCTCGGCCGCTCCCATGAGCGACCGGCATCGCCTGAGGCCGCCACGACGAGAGCGCTCACCAGATCAGGGCCACCGCCTGGATTCGGAGTCCACGCGATGGCGGACGCGTAGACTCGATGGTTGGGTCCGAACTCAACCCACGGATCGCTGGCGCGCTCCGCATCCGGAACCGGACCGCCCGCGCATGCATTGATCGCCGCAGTGTGAGGTTTGGTCCAGGTCTTTCCACTGTCGGTGGATCGCGACCATTGAATGGCCGAACCGTGCGAGCCGTGGGTCTGCCAAACGGCGATCAGTTTCGTTGCGTCGCGTGGGTCAGCGGCGATGTACGCTTCGTCGTCGACAAATGCGTGCGTTGGACCAGCCGCGTGTGTCAGACATCGAAGTCCGTAGCCATCGATGGCTGCATCGTTGCTAATGAGTACGAAGCGTTGTGGCTGAGTAAGAACGCCGAAAATAAGAAGCGGCGTAGCAAGCGCGACTGCCAGGCGAGGTCGCAGCACGACATCCTCCAGAATCTGCAGACTCGGACTCCGCTGCCGTGGCACTTGGTTGCGGTTTCCGAGTCCGTGGATTGTCGTGCGGGGTGCCTCCCACAATCACAATATTACTCGAACGGCGGCGGGGAATCACGAAGTGGCGCTTACGGTGTGGTCCGCGGCTTAACCGCGCGCATGCGCCACAGCGCGCGCGCCGAGAGGATGACGCCAAACGTGCCGGTTACACCGAGGGCGTAAAGCGTCCAGACGAAAAAGAAGGCTCCGGCGGACCGTTTGACGCCGACGCCCGCTGCCGACATATGGATGACCGGCATACCTACGGCGATGATCGAGCCGATAAGAACAATGACGAGGCCCCATCGCCGATCGCTCCACAACAGCGTCGCGCAGAGATAGACCACGAGTATGGCGATCCCGACGAGGTTGGTGAGCCCACCTGCCGCAAAACCGAGCACGATGTCCTCTGAAATGTGGAGCGACAACAATAGAATCGAGATCAGGGACGTCACCGTGAGCATCACACTGGATTTCATCGCAGGCCTCTTTTGTCGGTTGAAACAGAGTCGTCGTGTTCTGCGTACGAATAACTTAGTCCTTAGTTTCAGGCACCCATGAGAGCGATCATCTATCGCGAGTTTGGTTCGCCTGACGTGCTCAAGGTCGAGCACGTCGATAAACCGGTGCCCGCTACCGGCGAAGTCCTCGTCGCAGTGCGCGCAGCTGCGGTCAACATGTTCGACTGGTACATGGTGCGAGGGAAGCCGCGCGTCTTTCGCCTCGTTCTCGGTTCACATCCGAAGCCGCTCGGCGTCGATCTCGCCGGAGTAGTCGAGGCGATTGGATCCGGCGTCACCCGGTTCGGGCCGGGCGACCAGGTCTACGGAACCGGACGTGGAAAGTCGGTTCGCCCGAAGACCGGCTCCTTCGCCGAGTATGTGTGTGTCGCCGAAAATATGGTGGAGGCGAAGCCGCGCAACGTGACGTTCGAGCAGGCGGCGGCAGTCCCCGTTGCCGGATTCACCGCGCTGCAGGGACTTCGCAATCACGGCCTGCTGAAGCCAGGACACAAGATGCTGGTCAATGGAGCGTCGGGCGGGATCGGAACCTTTGCGGTGCAGATCGCCAAAGCGTTCGGAGCCGATGTCACCGGTGTGTGCAGCACGCGGAATGTCGAGATGGTGCGCCGGATCGGCGCCGATCACGTCATCGATTACACGCGTGATAGTTTTGCGGATGGTGCGATGCGCTACGACGTCATCCTCGACATCGTCGGCAACAAGTCGTGGGCGGAGTGCCGACGCATGCTGACAACGAATGGAAAGTATGTCGCGGCTGGTGGTCCGCCGCGCCGCGCGTTACCTCTGTTGCTGCGGGAGCCATTCACGCGAGGCAAGCTCACCACATTCGTTGCGCGCGCCAATCCCGGCGATCTCGCCGTGCTGCGGCAATTGATCGAAAGCGGCAGCGTAACTCCCATCATTGACCGCACCTACCGTCTCGAGGAAACGGCCGAGGCAGTGAGGTACGTCGCGGCGGGTCACACTCGAGGCAAGGTCGTGATTACGTGTTAAGCGCCGCGCCTGCCGGGTCAGGCAGTCCGGAGAACCGTGGTGGGCTCCGACTGGCTTAGCAGCTCACGCACCCGCGGAATGACTTCGCGACCATACAGCTCGATGCTTCGCATCATGGCCTCATGAGGCAGCGGTCCCGAGCTGTATTTCAGCTGGAAACGCGACAGGCCGAGCGCCTTGACTGTTGCCGCGATTTTCCCAGCTACGACATCAGGTGAGCCGAGATACATTGACCCGCGCTCGATTTCCGACTCGAATTCGGCGCGGCTGGTCGGGCCCCAACCACGCTCGGCGCCGATTCGGTTGCGCATTTCGCGATAGGCCGGCCAGACAGTTTCGCGCGCCTCTTCGTCGGACTCCGCCACAAAGCCGGGTGAGTGAACGCCGATCGGTAGCTCGGGCATGCCGAGGTCGGCGAGTGACTGCCGATAGAGATCGACGTATGGCAGGAAGCGACGCGGATTGCCGCCAATGATCGCGAGCATCAGTCGCATGCCGTAACGCGCGGCGCGCAGGACCGATTCAGGACTGCCGCCAACGCCTACCCACGTTGTAAGTGCCTGCTCGGTAGCAGGGAATACACGCTGGTTGACGAGCGGAGCGCGCGTTGTTCCATGCCAGGTCACCGGCTCGCCCGTCCGATCTTTCTCGAGCAGTGCGGCGAATAGCTCGAGCCGCTCCTCGAACAGCGTCTCGTAATCGTCCAGCGAATAACCAAAAAGCGGGAACGACTCCGTAAACGAGCCCCGTCCGAGAATGATTTCGGCGCGTCCGTTCGAGATTGCATTGAGAGTGGAGAAGCGCTCAAACACACGGACTGGATCATCCGAGCTGAGGACCGTCACGGAAGTTCCCAGCTTGATGCGGCTGGTCTGACCGGCAATGGCGGCGAGAACGATCTCGGGTGACGACACCGCGAAGTCGGGACGATGGTGTTCGCCGACGCCGAAGAAATCGACACCCAGCTGGTCTGCAAGCACTGCCTCGTCGACGACATGTCGAATGACCTGAGCGTGTGATTCAGAACTGCCGTCGGCGGCGCGGGTGACGTCGCCGAAGGTGTCGAGTCCAAGCTCGAGCTGAGCGTTCATTGATTGGGGGTCGTTCATGTTTATCGGTCGTTTCTGTCGTGAAAAGCGCTGGCCAGGCATGCGCAGTCCTATACTTTCTATAGTAAGAACTATACTTTAGCAAGTAACTAGTGTCAAGCTAGCGTCGCCGCTATATTGATAAACATGCCACGCACCCGTGCCCGACGGCGAACGAGTCGGCCGAAACCAGTCGTTGCGCGCGCGCAGCTCAGCGACGACTCTGAACGCGAGGTCTGTGCGCGATTTCATCAGGCCATCGAGCTGATCGGGCGGCGATGGACTGGTGCGATCCTCCAAATCCTGCTCAAGGGCCCCGCGCGATTCAGCGTCATCAAGTCCGCGCTTCCGGAGATGACCGATCGGATACTCAGCGAGCGATTGCGCGAGCTGCAGGCCGAGGGTCTGCTTAGCCGTTCGGCGTATCCGAGCGTCCCGGTGCGTGTCGACTACGCCCTGACCGAGAAGGCGCGTGACCTGACCCCGATGCTCGAGGGTCTCGCCGACTGGGCGCATCGTTGGCTTCCGGCACCCAGGGCGGAGCAGAAGCACTCACACCACCGTTGACGTTTACCGCACGTAGACATATCGGCCGTCCGGTAATGAAAGGACGACGGGCTCCATTTCGTAGCTCTGTTGGTCTAACCAGAAGAATTCACTTCATTCGCTGACCAATCGCGTCGAGGCAATAATGTCGAAATCATGGCCATGCATGCTGGGCACGCTATTAATCGTGGTCGCGGGTTCAAGCCCCGCCCCCGCCCAAGCCACCGAAATCGTGGTAGCGCAAGGTCCGCAGGTCGCCGACTCTCCCGCTGAGCGACAGTTCCGCGCGTGGTTGGCGGCGTTCAACCAGGGCGATCGCGCGGCGCTGGAGAAGTTCATCAGCGACAACTATCCGTCCGCAGTCGGCAGAATCGATAACGAAATGAATTTTCGCGCCGGCACCGGCGGGTTCGATTTCCGAAAAGCAGTGAGCGCGACTGCAACGGAGTTCACGGCGCTGGTTCAGGAAAAAAACTCTGACCAGTTCGCGCGAGCAGTATTAACGGTCGACTCGGGCGAGCCACACCGGATTCTCAGCCTCGGTCTTCGTGCCATTCCCCGTCCCCCGGAATTTGCCCTCCCTCGGCTGACTGAAGCCGAGCTGGTGAAAGAGCTGGGCCGCAAACTGAACGACGATTCCAGGAAGGGTTTGTTCTCGGGAGCGGTTCTGATCGCGCGCCAGGGCAAGCCCATTTTTTCGAGTGCCTACGGGATGGCCAATCGCGAGACGAAAGAGCCCAACAAGCTGACGACGCGTTTTCGCATGGGCTCGATGAACAAGATGTTCACCGCGACGGCGATCATGCAGCTCGTGCAGGCGGGGAAGATCAAGCTCGACGATCCGCTCGGAAAATTTCTCACCGACTATCCCAACAAGGATGTCGCGTCGAAGGTGACCATCCATCATTTGCTGACTCACACCGGCGGGACCGGCGACATCTTCGGCCCCGAGTTCGACACCCACCGTCTCCAGCTTCGGACGCTCAACGACTACATCAAGCTTTACGGCTCACGCGCTCTCGCGTTCCAGCCCGGGACGCAGTGGGACTACAGTAATTACGGATTCATTCTGCTCGGCGCGATCGTCGAGAAAGTTTCGGGGCAGAGCTACTACGACTACGTGCGCGATCACATCTTTACGCCGGCCGGTATGACACGCACGGCATCGGATCCGGAAGATGTGCTGGTTCCCGATCGCGCCATCGGCTACATGGGAGCTGGCGACGCATCGAAGCCAAACACGGAGACTCTTCCATATCGCGGCACGTCCGCAGGCGGCGGATACACGACCGTCGAGGATCTGCTTCGCTTTGCCAACGCGCTCACCGGACACAAGCTCCTGAATGAGCGTTATACCGAACTGCTAACCACTGCCAAGCCGGAGACAGGTGATGCGCACTACGCCTACGGCTTCCAGGACGAAGTGCGCGGAGGTCTTCGCAGCTTCGGTCACAGTGGCGGCGCACCGGGCATGAATGGGGATCTGCAGATCTTTCCCCAGACCGGTTACGTCGTGATTGCGCTGGCCAACATGGACAGGGGAGCAGGAAGAACCACCAGCTGGATCTCGGAACGGCTGCCGGCAAAGTAGCCGGTGCGAGCTTCTCACCGCGACTGATGCAGCTTCGTCTGCTGGTCCGGGGTGAGTACGTTCTTGATTCGGATCATCAGACTGAGCTGAGCTCGCTTGATTTCGCGCTCCACACCGAGCACGCGATCGACTTGCTCGAGCACCTGCGCTTCGTCCACTTTCGCCGGCTGTAGAAGGCGCTGCAGACTCTCTACCTCAGAGCTCATTTTGAACTGCAGCCCGACGAACTTGCTTTGGGCATCGGTCATCGCCTGCTGCACGGCGTTTCGCTGGGCGTCGCTCAGACCGATCGCGCGCTGGTTCGCCATGATCAGCTCGGGTGGGTATAGATAGCGCGCGATGGGGTCGCCGCCACCCGGCCCGCAATCGCTGGCGGGATGCGGAGTTCCATCGATCACGCACCCTGGGCCCCGGTTTGGATCCTGGGCATGCGCAACTGACGTGACTCCCACAACGAGCGCTATTACCGCAAAAGTTTTTCGCATCAGATCTCCTTGGTTTCGATCAATCGGTTTTTGTGAGAGGCGTGCTCCTGATGCCATCGAAGACGGAAGAGAGCAGGGGCGGCGGCGGCAACAGACTGTGCGCCGCCGACCGCAGCAGGCTGGCGGTCGGCGATTGCCAGGCAGTGATGGTTGTTGGCTCGGCACCGCGCCGAGGCGCGGCTCGGTTCCAGGGCTGCGCGACGAGCAACGCAATGATTAGGATCGACGCTGCCCAGGCGAGCCATTGCACAACTTGCCGGCGATTACGTGGCATTCTTCCCGACCGAAGCGCGGCCCAGTTCCGAATGGGCTCGAACGGCGGTGCGCCGCGCAGATCGTGCTCACGCATCGCCTCGAACCGGGCGCGGAGCTCGTCGTGGTTCAATTCAGTCACCTATGGTCCTCATCACCGAGCTTTTGGGCGAGCGCCTTCTTGCCACGCTCGTAGTGCGTGCGCGCAGAGCCGAGCGAGACACTCATCACGCCGGCAGCTTCATTGATCGTCAGGCCGTGATAGAACACCAGCTGTAATACCTCTCTCTGTCGTCTCGACAAATCGTTGAGCGCGTGAATCAAGCGCGCGCGCAGATCCGACTGTTCGACCGTCTCGTCGGCGCCGCGCGCCGAGTCGACGAAATCTTCGGCCGCCGTGGCGCTCACATGCCGCCGCTTCCAGAACAATTGTCGGCGTCGCTCGCCAAGCGCGGTCCACCGAATTACGCCGAACACCCACGTCTTGAGAGTCGAATCGCCGTTGAAGAGTGCGCGTCGCGAAATGATGCTCACATACGCTGTCTGCAGGACATCCTCCGCCAAGTCCCTGTCTCGGCCGCAGCACGCCAGCGCCCAGCCCCAGCTTTCCGGGTGCAACAATCCCAGCTCTCGCTCCAAATCGCATTGATCCATCGCGTCGGTCCGTGGCTGGAACGTTGTGTCGTTGCTAATGAGTGCCGTCAGCGCGGCATCCATATGACAATGGATCGTTAGATCTTCATTGCCGGTGCGCGGCCGTAGGTGATCGTTCGCCACACCCACTCGACCGGCCCATAGCGGAATCGGGCAAGCCACCACGTGCTCGCGACCATCTGGCTTGCAAACAGGATCAGCGTGAGGAGAAAACACCCAGAGACACCGACGCGGCCGTACCAGCCGAGGCCGTAACTGTAGAAGAGAAGCGTGCACACGATTGACTGGGTGAGGTAGGTCGTCAGCGCCATCCGTCCCGTCGCTGCCAGCGGTCGAAGTACGCGCTCGCCGCGCGGGCGCTGCCAGATCAGGAGTAGGATGCACGCGTACGCGATGGCGGTGCCTTCCGTCGCCCAATCGAAAAACTTCAACACAAACGCCCGCAACATTGCGAATTGGAAGTGGGGATAAGGAAATGGTTGCATGGGGCCGGTCGGGAGCACCGGAGGCCATATCCTCCCAGCGAAGTTCCAGCTCGCGTAGCCGATAGCCGCGGCGACGAGCGACAATGCGAGAAGACGGCGCGTGACACGAGGTTCGTCGATCACTCGGCGCAAGTACCCGCTCTTGATGGACCAAAGTCCAATCAGGAACGACGCGAGGATGCTCACATATGACGTGAGGCCAAAATTGCGGAGCCAATCGAGGTACTCACCGACGCGAACGCGCTCGATCTGGAGCCATGTGCCGTGACCATAAATCGCCGTCCGCGCGGTCCAGGATAAGCCCGGCACCATGAAGCGCAGTCCTGAGAGGAACATCAGATCTCGAACGATGAGTGGGCCGATGAACCAGAGCAGGGCTGCTGCGATCAGGATCGTTCGCGTGCTTGCAGTCCGGAACATCACCAGTGCGAAGGCAACGAGCGCGTAGATGGTGAGGATATCGCCGCTCCAGATCAGCGTGCCGTGTACGATGCCAATAGCTAGGAGTGCGGCCGAACGGCGGTAGTAGGTGTTGCGCAGATCCGTCGCGAGAGTATCCGCGCGTAAAAGCTGAATACCGAACCCGATGCCGAACAACAGGATCAGCAGAGAATAGAAGCGGCTTTCCAGCAGCCACTGTTGTGTCCACCACAGGGCGTGATCGAGTGCCGTAACCGATTCATGTTTCGCGTAGTTGTCGTTGAGGTTAGACCACAACACGCCGAACATCGCCCATCCGCGCAGCAAGTCGAGAGCGCGGATGCGTTCTTGTGGTGCGACAGGTCGCAAGACGTCAGTCACGCTCGCGCCTTTTGGAAGCAGTCATGTGCACGATTGCGACTGAAGCCATGCGACCGCGCGATCGATTTGTGGATCGTTCGCCGCGCCAGTAGCTGGAGCTACAATCACTTCGTCTGGAGAAATCTCCTGACCGTAACGCTTTCCCGTTCGGTCGGTCTCCACTGCCACCGTCAACAGAATCAGCGCCCCGTCCGGCAACTTCATGTCAGTGTTGGACGTCGAAAGACCGGCCGTCGGCAATCCAAATGAGCGAGTCCGTGGTCTGCCGATGAAAGAAATGGCGACCGCCTCGCCGGAGCTCGCCGTTTTTGGGCCGGTAAGTACGGCGACATTAGCCGACTCCAGCGCCGCAAGCGAAGCAGGCGGCTTGACGTCAACTTGATCGCGCGCGTGCCAGAGCGGCTTTGTGCTAGTGGGAGAGACAAAGGAGCCGAGTCCAACTTCTCCGAGGAATGGGCGGAGCCCGCCGAGCATCGGCCACATGTTACCACCGCCGTTGGTGCGGAGATCGACGATCCACCTGCAACTCCCGGCGCCATTCGCTACAGCGGCATTCAGCGAGTCATACACCGTTCGCGCATAGGTTTCGGCGGCGGCCTTGTCGACACCGCTGTACGCTGGAACCGAGATGTAGCCGACTCCACTGGCTTGCACCCGAACGAGCGGTCGCGGATTCTCCGCACCGCCGGTTCTTAACGCTGTCGCGGCTTTTGGCTGCATGAGGAAGCTATGATGATCGCCCAGTCGCTTTAGCAGCGCACGGATTGCGGGATATGTCTCGGCAGCCGTTTCCGATCCCGCGGCAATGGTGCGCACATCTTTCTCGACCGCGCTCCACGTTACAGTATCACGCCACAGCGACGCGCGGCGGACGATCGCGAATGCAGAATCCAGCTCCCGCTGTGCGTCTGGCGCGAGTGGAGCGTCGGCAGATACCGGTGGCCGGACAGTGATGCGAACATTTCGCGCAGTAGCCTCGCCGGCGCCGGCAAGCAACAATCCGAAGGCGAGTCTGGTCGCGGAACCCGGCACGTTCATCGTCACGTCGAAGTGGCTTGGGGCCGACGTCGTTCCCTTGATCCCTCGATCCATGCCGTTGTCGAGTACCAGCATTGTTCTACCGCTGTCGGCCCGCAGCCATAAGGACGCAGATTGTGAGACTTCTTTCGTCTCGATGTCGGCGGATATCCGGACGCGGCGACCAGCGAGCGTGTCGGCGTTTATCATGGCAGTGGCTGCACCAAAGCCGCTCACCGCTGGATTCGTCGACTGCAACGAGAGTGTTGCACCGTCCGCGCTCATCGGCGAACCATCGGCAGACATAGTGTAGGCCGTTGAAGATCCACTGAGCATCCATCTGAGCGGGATCTGGCCATCCGCGACTTGCGTTGCGGAAAGGATCGGAAGGAGGGAAGAGATGAGGTGGCGAAATTGCATGGGGGCGGGCTCCAAAAAAGACTCTATTTAATTGGAGTATCCTCGGCCAGAGAGCGTTGAGATTTCGTCCTCGGTGAATGCCCCTACGTCATCGTGGACATCACGACCCTTACTATAGAAGTGTCATTCGGCTGGATAGCGTGGAAAAACCGCGTGACCGCATTCACGTTCCGCAAACCGCGGGCGTTAACGCAAGATGGATGGCAAGAGGAACACGACCTTGAGGATCAGGAAAAGAAGGGTCATCGCGGAGACACCAAGCAGTAGCATACCACGCTGTCGGAGCTGCCATCCGCGCGGAGTGTAAAGCGACATTAACCGCGGCCTTAACTCAGGATTGCGAATTTGAGCTCCCCTTGGGGCTAGAGCATTAGAGAGAGATCGTACTTCCTCGAGGGTGGCTCCCGGAGCCAGGTGCTTCATGGCACGCAGGTTTACCCACATGCTCAATGCGTACGATACACCGGCGAGAATTATGAGTAAGGCGATGAGCATTGGCGCTCGACTTTAAACGGTAATGGGCCAGGCTACAGGCCGCGGTCGGTCATCCAGTCGGCCCGGACAATGAAACCGATTCTGAAATCCATTTCTCAGATACAGTGACGGGTTGAAGCACCCCGCGGTCACGCTGGTTGCGCAGGATCAACGAGCTATCAACGGCTATCATTCCGCCGAACTTTCGGAAAGTGCAGATGTTCGTCGTGCATTGCCCAGGTGCCACCGCTCCAGTCGATCTCGCTGACAGAGCCGGTCGAGTCGGAACGAAATCTCACCTTCGCATAATCGGCGAATGAGTAGAACGTGGAATCGTCGAGCGCGAGCAGAAATCTCTCGCCCCAACGCATCAGGCTGGGCGACGCGAACGCGACGCTGTTTATGTCGCCGCCGCCAGTATCGTAGTCACCGACGAGTCTCTGCTGCGCGGCAGCCGAGAGTGCGACGGCCTTTGGCTGCGGAACCACCGGAGGCCGGACATTCTCTCCGGCGACGATCCGCGGAATCTGGTGTCGTATGAGATCGGTGGCACCCAGACGCAGGTTGCTGAAATAGATCACCGTCAATGAATCGGCTGGGTACCAGTCGGCGACGGTGCGGAAACCGTCACCTTCGCCGTTCCAGTGTAGACCGTCAGGCTCCATCAGCGCTGCGCGCGCAGTCGAGCCGTATGCACCGTTCACGAGTCCGCGTATCACCAGAAAAATGTCGTGCGGCGTCGTGTACACCGAGCCTGCGCCGACGAGGAATGACAGATCCCTGAGTGGTGGGTTGATGAATCCGTCGCGAACCGGAATCGCACTGCTTGCGCGCCCAGGAAGAATCATCCGACTGTCGATGTGTCTGATCGTCTTCGCGGACACTGGAAGCGCCACGTAATGCTGCAGAAATTCGTCGTACGTTTGCTTTCCCGCGCGCTCCAGTACCGCGGCCAGAATGGAATAGCCGCCAGAGCTGTAGCTCTCGCTGTCGCCGGGCTGGAACAGCAACGGTACGCCGTTGGCGATCTCCACCATTTCCTGCGCGGTACGAGGCATTGCCTGCTCTGAATCCGGCAGCAGCCGGTGCGGCACTCCCGCGCGATGATCGATCAATTGCTTTACGGTCATCTTGGATCCGTAGACGTAGTTCGGCAGCCACTTCGAAACCGTGTCTCCCCAGGAAAGTTGTTTCTCGTCGCTCAGGCGCGCGGCGATTATGACCGTCAGCGGCTTGGTAATCGATGCAATGTTCGTCGGCGTACTCGGAGTGAAACGGACGCCGAGCTCATAGTTGGCCAAACCGAACGACCGCTCGAGGAGAATGCGATTGCCGCGTGCCACGAGCAGGGTTCCTGAGAGCTCGTGATTCGCGAGCGGAGCTATGTAGTCGTTCACATGGCGAACGACCTCCGCATCGGCAAGGCGCGGGCGCTTTGCCTGCGCAAATGCGACCAGCGGAAGAAAAGAAATCGCGAAGCGAACAACCATTTTCATGAGCTTCAACTGCATGACCACTCCAGCCTCAGGGGTGCTGAAATATCAGCATAGCCGAGCGGAATGCAAGCGGGAAGCTTGTGAACGCTCCGTAAAATCGTTGGGAGCATCAACCTGCGGTGTCACCGAGATAAAGCGCAAGCAAAGATGCTTGTCGGTCAGGGAAGAGGTCCGACGATTAGGCGTGCGTTGCTCCCATGAGCGCAGGGCGTCACATCATCGTGATACCAGACATCCCGCCAACGACCCGGCGCGTTCTAATCCTCATCGGCGCCTTGGCTCTTTCGCTCTCAAATGTCGCAAGCGGACAGGAGCGCGCCCCTCGCATCCGTACTTTTGACGCGGTGCTCACAGTTCATGTCGACGGATCTGTCGATGTCGTAGAGGAGCTGACGGTCCGGTTGGCGGGCGAATCGAATGAATTTGTCCGCGACCTCTCGCTGCGCGATGATGCAGCGCCAAAAGGGCCGACGAAACTCGATGTCAGAGTTCTTGCCGTCACTGATGAAGACGGAGAGCCACTCAGCGTAGAAGAGAAGAGCATCGACAACGGCTGGACGCGCAGACTCGTCATCCGGGTTCCAGACGTTGTCGACGCGGACCGGCATATCGCGATCCGCTACGAGGTCGTCAACGACGTTCAGTTCATCAACGCGGGCAAAAAACCTGGCGCGCTCGATGAAGTGCGCTGGAAGGTGATCGGCAATGCGGACATGCCGACCGACAGCTTGCACGCGCGAGTGGTGCTCCCCGCGGGCGCCAGACCAAGCCGCGCCGCCGCCTATACCGGGCCCGGTGAATCCGTAGTCACCAATGCGACACCACGAACTAACCGAAACGAAGTCAGCTTCGCTCTCACGAGCGGGCTCGCACCACACCAGGCAATCACGCTGAGCGTCGGCTTTCCTGTCGGATACATTCACCGCCAGCCGTCGCTGTGGGCTCGCCTCTTACCGATGTTGTCCTGGTGGCCGCTGCTGATACCGTTGATCGTGTTCGCCTTCGCGTTCCGGCTGTGGGATAAGAGGGGGCGAGATCCGAAGGAAAATTCCCAGGTCGTCCGTTACGAGCCGGTCGACGGCATTTCACCAGCCGGACTCGGCAAGTTGGTGAGCAACGAGCTGGAGCCTCCGATGAGGCTCTTCGCCGCAACGCTGGTCGATTTGGCCATACGCGGTTTTCTCCGCATCGAGGAGACGACCCCGAGCATTCTGGTGACGTTGACCAGGGACGTCACCGCCCTAGCCCAAAGCATGCTGCACGGCGACAGCGGGAGCGTCGATTACCTAATTCACTTTGCGCGACCACGCTCAGAGTGGAAAGGTCTCAAGTTGCACGAGGTGCGTTTGCTCGACGGGGTCATCAACGCCGCGCCCAGCGCCGCGGGTATCATGGGTGACAGCGTGAGAGTCTCGAGTCTGTCGAACAAATTCTACGTTTCAGTTCCGGAAATAGTCGAAGCGATGGAATTCGAGCTCGTCGCTAAAGGCTACTACCGCACCCGCCCCGGCAAAGTGAACCTGAGATGGATTACGTACGCGAGTTTCCCACTTGTGGTGGCTGCGTTCGTGGGTTGGTTCTTTAATGGAATCCTGGACGCGGCTTGGGTGTGGATCTTCGACGAGCCACCCGTGAATGGGTCGCTCCCGGTCTCCGACTACAAATTCCTCTTCGCCATGCTCCTCAGCACGGTGATTCTGATCGGCTTCGCGTTCATCATGCCCAGCCGCAGCGTCGCCGGCGCCCGTGCCCGCGAAGCCACGCTCGGCTTCAAGGAATTCCTCAGCCGCGTCGACACAATGCCTTCAGTCGAGTTGTTCGAAAGCTACCTGCCCTACGCGATTGCGTTCGGGGTCGAGAGATCGTGGGCGCGCGCTTTCGAGAACATTTACGTCACGCCACCGAGCTGGTACTCGGGGCCAATGGGAGAATTCAGCTCGAAGACCTTCGGGCACAGGATCAGTGACTTGTGCATCTCCGTGGCGAGCAGCATGTCGACGCGCCCCTCGGACTTTGACGACTCGGTACTACTGCCTGTCTAGAACGCGCCCCACGCCTGCTTGCCAGGGATGTAGTAACTCGGGCAGATGAACTTGAAGGCATTGGCGATCCTTTGGGCGCTCGCCACCTTGGCCTTGTCCTTCTCGAGGATCCCTGAGATCTGCTGATCGAACATCTCGCCGTAGTACGCTTTCGCGGCGGCGTGCCGGTCGGCATCGCTCTTATAGTCACTCCTGATCTCAGCCAGCTCACCCGGGTCGAGGAAGATGCCTTCGCATTTGGGGCATTCATCGACCGTAACGTCGCGCTTCACGCTCCAGAAATGACGCATCATCACGATCTCTGGATCTCGCGGGCATTTGTAGCGTTTGTTCCGATCGACTTTGATCTTTGGGTTTTGCTCGATGTTCAAAAGCGCCTCGCCGGCCGCCTCGCTGGCCTCGTCGACCTTGCGAAGCGCCCATTCGTCGAACCAGAGTGCGCCGCAGCCGCCTTTGCAGGTTTGAACCTTCACGTCGCCCGCCGTTACTTCTGTCATCGCCGTGCCGCAGGCCGGACAATTCATCGAGTCTTCCTCTAATCGTTGTATGGAGAAAGACGTTGGCGGCAAGCCGTGCGCAACAAACAGCGTGCTAGTGTGCCGACACGGTCCGACCACGCGACCAGTCACGCAAAGCCTGAATGCGCTCCTGCATCGTCGATGAGAGTGGACGCGTCCGGGCGATCTCCGTGCTCAGGTCTTCCATGCACAGGGTGCGGCCGGCTGCGAACACCGCGTAGAGCGAGGATACCACGACCTGCTCGATCTCAGCTCCGCTGAAACCCTCAGTGGCCGCCGCCAGCGTGGCGAGATCGAAGCCGGCAATCGCTTGCTTTCGGCGTTCCAGGTGCAGCCGAAAGATCGACTCGCGAACATCGGCTTCGGGAAGGTCCACAAAAAATATTTCGTCGAAGCGACCTTTCCGCACCAGCTCGGGGGGTAGTCTCCCGATGTCGTTTGCCGTCGCGACCACGAATACATCGCCGCGGCGCTCCTGCAGCCAGGAGAGAAACGTTCCCAGAATGCGGACCGACACGCCGCCATCGTTGTCGGTGCCCGCGAAAAACGCCTTTTCGATCTCGTCGATCCACAACACCGCCGGCGCCGCACGCTCGGCGGAATGGATCGCCGCCAGAAACCGTTTCTCGCTTTCACCGACAAACTTGTCGTAGATACCAGACGTGTCGAGCTTGAGTAGTGGCAGTTGCCAGTCCGCGGCAACCGCCTTCGCGCACATACTCTTGCCGCAGCCGGGAACACCCACGAGCAGCATCCCCCTCGGGAATGGCAATCCCGCCTCGGCCGCTTTGGACGGCGCGGCGATGACTGCCTTGCGCGTATCGAGCCAGGCTTTCAGCGAAGATAGATCAGCGATGTCGGCGAGCTTCACCTCAATGGGACAGAACTCGAGCAGGCCCGCCGCCTTCATGTCGGCGTTTTTCGCCGCGACCACCTGCGCGATGTCCTGCACGCTGAGAATACCGTCGTCGACGATGACGCGCGTGAGGACGCGCTCCGCTTCCGACAGCGTGAAGCCGCCCAGCGCAGCGATCAGGCGCTCCCCCTCGGCCTGAGTCAGCTCGGCGCGGACCGGAATGCGGTCGTGAAGGTGCATCACCACTCGCTTGATGACTGCGAAGTAATCGGCTCGCCCCGGAGGCGGAAGCGTGACCAACGCTGCCAACTTTCGAAGTGACTCGGGCAAACTCTCGACGCTGTCGAGGACGATGATTGCCGCGTCCAGGCCATCGAGACCGGTGATCGCATCCTTCAGATACTGCGCGCGGGTTGCGTCGGCCAGATCGGCGCCGAGTCCTTCGAACACGAATATCGCCGGGATGCGCGCCATTTCGACGTAGGCCAGAGCACCGACGAGATCAGCAGTCGAGGCGACCGGCGGACCTCCATTCTTGCGCACCAGTCCTTTGGTGCGCGTCCAAAAGAACAGCGGTATCCCGAGTTGCGCAGCTGCAGCGGCAACTGCTTCGTGTGCCTGGGTCGGGTCATCGGCGTCGAGGGCGACCAGGCCAAGGCGTGACCGAACGAGCACGACGAGCTCGTTGACCGGATCGGGTTTGACGCTGGCGACTTGTGTCATGAGAGAAGGGTGATCGGGAGTCAGGCTATGGGAAGGACGACGGCGGCGCCGGCTCCGGAACGTGCGTGCGTCGAAAATACTCGCACCCAACACTGTCGCCGCGGTCCAATCGCGTCGAGTCAATCACAACCGAGTCCGATGCGGTGTAAGCACGAGCGTAGAGACGGCGGCAGCGCGCCCAGGCATTAGCCTGGACCTGTCGCCCGCCGAAGTACACCATCGCGATAATTCCCGCGATCATCACAGCGCATATCCCGATATACAGGGCGTTGCCAGCTCGTGAGAGATCACGAGATACTGGTCCTACTTCGGCGGGATCGAGTAGTTGCTTTTTGCACCCGGGGCACTTTCCAGTCTCGAGGACCAGATCCTGGACCAGATACTCAACTCGGCCGCGTGTGTAGACGCTTGTCAGATCTATTCCGCACGCGGGGCAGACGAGACCGCTGCGACGCGCCAGACGGCTCCCACGCACTGCGAATGTGAGCAACAAACCCATCGCTACGACGGGCAATATCGCCCGGTAGGTGATGAGCGCTCCGTGCTGGAGGCTCGGCACCAGTCGAGAGATCGCAACCAAAGACGGAACCCCGACGACCACGATCACTATCACGATCGCGATGCCCTTCTCGAACTGTCTCTGGGCGATTCCGGCCTTTGCGGCAAAATCGCCGCGGCGGAACGGTGCTTTGGTATGGAGCTCGCGCGTGTCGTCACGCGGGATCTTGAGCTCTGAAGCGGAAAGCTTGGCCAGGCGGCGCACCGACCGCCAAACGGAGACGCCGACCCATGTCAGGATGACTGCGGGAAGCCACCAATTCTCGAGGATGTGCTTGATCGCTCAGATGCTCCGGTTAAACCACTAATTGGCTTGGACTAACGGCCAGGAAGCCACGGCCACTGACGGTGAATGACGTTCGGTGACGGCTGAAGGCGCCCGATAGTCACGGTGCGGGAGGAGCGTTGAATGACATCGCCATATCGAGCCCTGGACGAAGTCAAAATCATCGACACGCTCCACTGTATAAGGCGAGGCCGCGCGCGTGGCATACCGGCTGCACGTCTCCAGGAGATCATAACAGGGGATTAACATGCCGAGCCGCAATGTGGGATCCAAACGCAACAGATCAAACGACCAGGAAGTTCCCGCCGAACTTGCCAAGCGAGAGGCGCAAGACCGCACGTCGAGCAATTCAGGATCGGGACGCGCCAAAAGCCCGGTTGACTCAATGCATGTCGACGCGCCATCGCGGCAGAAGAACGCGCGCGGCCACCAGCAGAAACGGACAAGCTAGCTCGACGTTGAGCCTCGACGCGCAATTCGCGCGTCGATTCAGGCGGATTGCTACTTCTTACTCAGGTAGTGCTCTTCCAGAAATTGCGACCGGAAATTCTGCGGGGGAACCGGAATGTCTGGCCGGCCTTCGGGCGTGAAGTCCATCAAATTCCAGTACGGCCACACGGTGTCGACGTGATTCGATGGCAGTTCAGTGGTCCAGAAATGAAAAATCTTTCCCTTCTGTTTCCGGAATACATGCATCACCGGTAATTGCATGTCATCAGTGTCTCCCTGGCATTTATAGTCGGCCTGGAAAGGAGAGCTGAATCCGGAAAGCAGTGCGATCTGCGACCATCCACGTTGCTTTGCCCACGCATTAATTCGCTCGGGCGGAGCCTTGGCGACTGCAACAAAGGCGGCGTCGCGGGTGACCTGATACCAGCTGCGATCAAAGCCATCAACCAATGACGTGCAGGACGGGCAGGGATTGTCCCAGTTCGGACCGAACATGAACGAGTAGAGCAGAAGCGTTTCTTTGTCGCCAAACAGCTCCGAGAACTTCACACTCTTGCCGACCTTGCCATCGTTCGCCCACTGGAAAGTGTAGTCTTGCTTCAATTCTCCGCCGGGAGGAAGCTTGCGCCGTTTTGCGGCAACGGCCTTCACTTTGTCGACAAGCTCCTGCTCGTCTTTGAGCAGCGAATCACGCGCATCGCGGTACGCCTTGCTTTCATTCGGATATCGCAGGTCGCTCATGCTCATTCCTCTTTTAGTACGCTGATCCCTCATTCTAACGCCTGCCTGCGAGGGACAATATCACCGCGAGCGGTTACGATCGCCGCGGCAAGAACGACATATTTTAGCGAGCAATCCGTGGGCTTACGTCAAACGAGGATCAGTCGATGAAACTCTTTCGCGCTCCGTCCCCCAGTCACGTGAGCTTCGGTCTCGCAGTGCTCAGAATCGCCACCGGGGCGGTGTTTCTCGACCACGGCTATCAGAAGCTGTTCAAGATGGGCATCGGTGGGGTCACGGGTTTCTTTACCCAGATCAATGTGCCGTTACCCGGCGTGATGGCAACGCTGATCACTTTGCTCGAAGTTTTCGGCGCCGTTGCCATAATCGTCGGTTTCCTGACGCGACCGCTCGCGCTGGCGTTCGCGCTCGACATGCTCGGCGCCATTCTGCTGGTGCAGCTGAAGAACGGGTTCTCGAAGTACGAGCTCGAATTCCTGCTGTTCGCCGCGAGTGTCGCGCTTTTCCTTACGGGCGCAGGCAGGTACTCAGTTGATGCGATGATCGCCGGTCGGGCCGAGCCGGTGGAACCGCCGAGGATGTAGTAATGAGTGATGGCCACGTCGAGATCACGCCGGCATCATTTCGCGGATGCGAGCCGGCTCTTCGCCGAGCCAGTCGGGATGCGTTGCGGTCGAATCGAAGATCGAGCTGGTCTTGAACAGCTCGAACTCACCATCGACGGCAGCTTTCCTCGTCTTTGCGAGCAGAGCGCGCCGTTTCGCGACGCTCAGTGGACGGAACCTGTGAACAGCAGTAAGCGCTTGCTCCAAAATCTCCATGCTGTCGCACCCGGTGATGACCACTGACGTTGGCAGGCTCAGCGCGTAGTGCAGACACTCGATCGGCGTAACCGTACGTGATTTCAGAATGATCCCATTGGCCATGCTCTTCATGCCGAGCACGCCAATTTTCTGTTTTACCAGCTGGGGCAGCACCAACTTCTCGAAGCTGCGGTAGTGCGCGTCCATCACATTGAGTGGCATCTGCACGGCGTCGAATGAGAATCCGTTCTCTTTCGCCACCTCGAGCATGTGCAGGTGGATGTGCGGATCCTTGTGCCCGGTGAACCCGATGTAGCGGATCTTTCCCGCCTTGCGTGCCTCGATGAGCGCCGCGTTCGCGCCTTCGGGATCCATGATGCGGTGCGGATCATCGAACCGGATTACCTCGTGATGCTGGACGAGGTCGATGCGGTCGGTCTGAAGCCGGCGCAGCGACTCGTCGAGCTGACGCGTCGCTTCTTTCTTCGACCGACCATCGATCTTCGTCATCAGGAACACCTTGTCGCGGTAGCCGTCGCGAAGCGCCTTCCCGGCGCGGCTCTCGCTCGCGCCGGCGTTGTAGTCCCATGAATTGTCGAGGAAGTTGATCCCGTGATCGATGGCGCTGCGCACGATGCGGAGCGCGAGCTGCTCGCCTACCGCAGGCAAGCCAAGATGCCAGCCGCCGAGTCCAATGGGCGATACCCGTTCCTTCGTTTTGCCGAGAACGCGGTATTGCGAGGTCGCAATCGCTTCGCTTTCAGCCACGGTGCACCTCCGGCGGTGTTAGCTAACGAGTCAGCTCGAGTGGCATCGCGAACTGGAATGCGCTTCCTTCGCCCACCGTCGAATCTACCCACAGTCGCCCACCGTGCGCCTCGGCGATTCCTTTGGCGATGGCGAGGCCCAGGCCGAGACCGCGACGGTCGTCGCCGCGTGCTTGCCAGAATCGATCGAACAACCGCGATCGCTGCTCCTCGGCGATGCCAGGTCCCGTGTCAGCAACTGATGCATGCCACTCACCATCGTCGACGTAAGCATCAATACTCACGCGTCCACCGCTCGGCGTGAATTTGAGCGCATTGCCGACCAGGTTGTCGAGCAGCTGCAGTACGCGCTCCTCATCGGCTTGAACCAGAGTGCCGTCGGGCGCGGGCGTGAGGGCGAGTGTGATGCCCTGGTCCGACGCGCGTGCTTCGAAGGCGTCGAATGTGTCCTTCAGCATGCGATTGACATCGATACGGCGGATGTTGAGCGACAGGTGTCCCGTCTCGAGTCGAACGATATCGAGCAGGTCGCCGATGAGTCGATTCATTCGCTGCACCGCACGAGTGCTGATGGCGACTGAAGACTTCCGCCGCTCAGGAGTAAGATCGGGTTCAGCCAGCAGCTGCGTCGTCATGCTTACGAGGTTCAGCGGATTTCGTAAATCATGTGCAACCACGCCAAGCACCTGCTCGCGCGCATGTGACATGAGCTCGGCGGCTTGCCTGGCGGCACGCTCCTCGTCGTAGCTTCGCGCCCGCTGCAGAGCATCGGCGGTCGCCTGAGCAAGCAGGCTGGTAAAGAGCTCGTCGGTGGCGTGGGTGTCCGGACAGAAAGTGAACTCGAATGCCACTCCACCCACCACTCTATCCGCGTGAATGAGCGGCAAGGCGAGATGCGCGCCCACGTAATCGGCATCCGTCAACGCTGCGCCGAGGCCGGCAAAGCATTCATCGTACTCCTTCACTGAGCGCAGCCATACCGAATGCCGGTCACGAATCGCCTGCAGAATCGGGAGGCTGTCGTCGCCGCTCGAATAGAGCTGCATCAACTCCTTGTCGTCGGGTCGGCCGACGGCACCGATCACTTGCGTCACGCGTCCGTCCTCGACCAGAACGAGGTGGCCGCGCGTGGCCTGGACGGTGTGCAGTCCACGCGTCAATAGCGCCGTCGCGATGTCGGCCGTCGTGCTTGCCATCGACATCGCCGCCGTCACCTCCTGAAGTGCGTTGGCTCGCGCCACCGTTCTCTCGGCGTCCTTCAGGGCGTCCTCGAGCGCCTCATTTGCCGAGGTGAGATTCTCAGAGAGAGCTCGCACTTCTTCCATTTGCTGGGCGAGGTCAGCGTTGAGACGATTGAGCTTGAGGACGTGAGTTTCCGCCACCGCGCGAGCGCGTCGCAACATTTCGGTCGCCGCACTGACGAGTGCGACAACGATCGAGAAAAACACCACGTGCGGAACGTCCTTGAATACCCGCACGAAGACTGACTTGTCCGACGTCGGGATCAGGAATGCGAAGAGAAGGGCGATGACGCCGAGCGAAATCGCCAGCGCCCGTAACGCACCGAGTCGCCAGATATTGGTAGCGACCGCTGTGAGTAGAAGCAGGTAGGCGATGGTCGGCCAGGCAACAGCGGCGTAGCACGCCAGCGCGGTGATGCCGATCGCGACAATGTCGCCGCGAAGGCCGGTGTCGGCATTACGCCGCAGGTACTGGCCAACGCCGGGCAGATTGCTGATGTCCTGATAGAAACGGGTGTTAAGTCTCGTCATTCACGTGCCTTCGGTCGGTCGAGCCAACGCTCGGCGTCGACATCGTTGTAGAATGGCTTGATCTCGCAGACGTCCTCGACGAGGATCTCGACCATACGCACCATTCCAAATTGAAAGTCGTTCTCAACGAGGACTGCAGTGGGGCCGAGCCGCGTTCTTTCCCCGAGCCAGCGCAGTAGTGCAACCAGCACCCTGACGTCGGCGGGTGAGAAATCCGGATGGGCGCGGCGGGCATCGATCACCTCGGAGTAGGCGAGACCGGGCTCCTGGCGTTCCTCTTCGAGGTGATCGCGAATCTCCTCGATGGTGACGCGGCCTTCCGCGCGCGCGATAACTCGTCGGTGCGGGTGATCATAGGTAGCCGTGATTGGCATATCCGCTCCTGTCGAACGACCTGGGACGCCGAAGCGCTGCAACACTGCCAGCAAGTTACCGGATCGTGACGGCGCCGATGCGCCGTGGCCAGTTATCCGAATGTGAAATCATACGCTTCTACTCCCGCGTCGCCGAACTGGATCTCGAACGTGCGATCGGTGACGCGATCCCGCAGCCGCACCAGCTGATAGCAGCGCTGATGCGTCACGGAACCGTTGCCCTCCGCATCGGTGTCATCGCCGTGTGAAGCGCCTGGCGGCTTGCCATCAACCTTCACCGTGAACCGCACGGATTGTCCTTTCGACGGCGGACTCATTATCAGATTCACATCTCGTCCGTGGAACCGATAGACGATGCTGCCGTTCGGCTCGTTTAGAACCACCGGTCTGTCTTTGATCGTCCAGTTGCCGTTGAGCGCCCACTGATTGAGCGACAATCTCGACGGAACGGTATACAGGTGCGGCAGATCCTCGCGCGTATCGCCGGTGAATCCTTCGGCCTGGCGATATCCGAGATAGTTCTCCTGTGATCGTAGCGTACCGTAATCCGCGGCGACCTCGAGCCCGCGCGGATCTACTTTCACGAGCTGCCCATCAGTCTTCTTCCCGGCTTCGTTGAGCAAGCGCTGAACGGTCCGCTCGATACCGTCGTAATTGCCTTCGCCGTAATGATGAAAGCGCAGCGTGCCGTTGGCATCGGCGATGTACGCCGCCGGCCAGTAGTTGTTATCGAAGGCGTGCCAGATTCCGTAATCACTGTCCACAGCGATCGGATAGTTGACGTTCATCGCCTTCGCCGCCCAGCGGATGTTCTCTATGTCTTTCTCGAACGCAAACTCTGGCGTGTGCGCGCCGATCACCACCAACCCCTGATCCTTATACTTCTCCGCCCACGCACGCACGTAGGGAAGGGTGCGAGTCCAGTTGACGCATGTGTACGTCCAGAAATCGACTAGCACTACCTTTCCGCGCAGTCCTTCCGGCGTCAGCGGTGGCGAGTTGATCCATTCCGTCGCTCCGCTCAGCGACGGCAGGGTACCTTCATTGACTAGCGCTGCACAGGCCATCTGTTGAATCGCTGCTCCGATTGCGCCAAGCCTCGCCGCGCCGAGCGCGGCCGCTGCGGCCCCGATGAAGCTGCGGCGGTCACAAGCTGTCGACATCGACGATCGCCCGGGCAAATGACTGCGGATCCTCCTGCGGAACGTTGTGACCGATGCCGTTCAAAACGCGGTGCTCGTACTTGCCGGTGAATCTGTCTGCGTACGCCTTGCCGTCGCCGGCAGCTCCATCGAAATCGCTGCCAATGGTGATCGATGGCACTGTGATTCTCGGCCGTTCGAAAAGTCTGCGCTCGAGATCGGCGTACTTCGCTTCGCCATCGGCAACGCTCAGGCGCCAACGATAGTTATGAATGACGATGCTGACGTGGTCGGGATTGCTGAACGATGCCGCACTGCGATCGTACGTCGCGTCATCGAAGTTCCATTTCGGTGACGCGAGCTGCCAGATCAGTTTGTTGAAGTCGTGGGTGTTCCTGGTGTAGCCGAGTACGCCGCGTTCGGTGGCGAAGTAGTACTGATACCACCAGCCCAGCTCGGCCTTCGGCGGTAGCGGCTGCATGTTGGTCTGCAGGTTCACCATGATGTAGCCACTTACCGCGACGAGTCCTTTGACGCGATCCGGCCAGAGCGCTGCCATGATACCGGCAGTGCGCGAGCCCCAGTCAAACCCGCCGACGATTGCTTTCTGGATCTTGAGCGCGTCCATCAGCGCGATGGTATCGACCGCGATGACTGCCTGCTCGCCGTTGCGCAGCGTGTTATCCGACAGAAACCGAGTCGTACCGTAGCCGCGCAGGTAGGGCATAATAACTCTGTATCCCCGCGCGGCCAGAATCGGCGCGACGTTCTCGAAGGCGTGAATGTCATACGGCCAACCATGAAGCAGCACGACCGGCGTGCCATTCGACGGCCCGGCTTCGGCGTAGCCGACGTTCAGGACGCCGGCTTCGATCTGTTTGATCGAATCGAATGACATGCGAGTCGGTGGTGCAACGGCGGTTCCGCTTTCAGGCATCAGCGCAGTGGTCGACATTTTCGAGAAACTCTTCGCACCGAATCGTGCTGCGCCCAGTGTAACCATCGCGCTCTGCAGAAAGCGGCGACGATCGCTGGGCTCTGGCTCGTTCACCAGCCGGCACGTGCAAGCGGTCGCGTGAGCAGCACTCGGCTCACCATCACGATCCAGGCGAGGAGGAGAATCGGCGACACGAACAGCGCGAAGGCGCCGGTCGGTGACCAGAAACCGTCGCTCATCCACGTGGTACCGCCGAGCACACCGAGCACGACCGCCACGACACCCGCGGTGAAGAGACCACTCGAGATCATTCCGGCGCGCCAGAGACCGAACACCCCCGACATGATCAGCATCGCGCGCGGGAACGAGATCAACACCATCAGCACCCACGCAAAGTCGTTGAGTGCTGACGTCAGCGCGCCATTTCCCGAGCCGGCGATGGAATAAGCGAGTGCTGCTCCGATTGCGATGATCAGGTAGTACAGTGCGCCGAACGCTGCGCTCGACACCGACGCTGCCGTAGCCCAACCCTCTTGACCGGCTTCGACCAGGGTGTTTCGCAGCGACGCAGCGAACCACAACAGGTTGAGCAGGTTCAGCCCGGCAAAAAAGGAAGCGATGAGAATCCGCGTGCGATGAGCGGCGTAGAATGCGGTCACCGTGTCGCCCGAAGCCCCGATGCGCGGCACGGCGCCATAAATAACAGCGACGATGATGGAAAAGCCGATGAATTGAAGTCCGGCCGTGCGCCACTGCTTATCCCACATCGCGCGCTGTAAAGTTGCGCTCGGTGATGATGCCATGGCTGTCGTTGATGCGGTCATCAGGATCTCCTCTCGGAATCGCCGGCGGCGAAGTGATCGCCATAGGGGGTGCCGGCAAATTTCTCCCCCAGGAGGCGTGAATTCATGCTCCTTCTCCGGTCGGCGAGCGAGATTATTTCGCAGTTGCCGTCGCAGCTTCCTCGATCAGTCGCGCCACGACTTTCGGATGCGATATGAACGCGACGTGACTGGCGTTGATCTCACTCGTGGTCGCTCCCATCCGCTTGGCGTAGAAACGCTCGAGATCCGGATTCAACGCGTGATCCTGGCGTGACACCAGATACCACGACGGAATGGTCTTCCACGCCGGTGAATCGATCGTCGCGGCGAATACAGAATTGTGAACCGGCTTCTGCGTGGCGCAGACCACGCCTGCCGCACTTTCTGGCAGATCAGCGGCAAATATGTTGTGGACCTGGTCGCAGGCGATGTAGAGGAAGCCAGCGGCATCGGGCCGCAGCGCTTTGCCGAGCCCGGTCGGATACTTGTCCGTCAGCGGGCCGACCGGCTCGTTTGCTTCGGGCGCAAACGCAGCGAGGTAGACCAGCGCTTTCACGTTTGGATTACCGGCGGCAGCGCCGCTGATCACGAGGCCGCCGTACGAATGTCCAACCACTACCACCGGTCCCTTTTGCGCATCGATGAGTCGTTTGGTGGTGGCGATGTCGTCAGGAGCTGACGAGAGAGGGTTCTGAACCGCGACTACGTGGTAGCCGTCGTTAATCAAGAGCGGTATCAGATATTGGAAGCTGCTCGCGTCGGCAAAGGCGCCGTGCACGAGCACGATTGTCGGCTTCGCCGCGGCGGCGCCGGCGGTTGTGCGGGAGCTTTTCGCCATCCCGGCGGTTTGAGCTCCAACACCGGCTCCGGCGATGAGCAAAAGGGCGAGCGAGATTGAGCCAACTGTCTTCGAAATCATTGTCTTCTCCGCGTGAGGCATGCGAGCTCGAATCCGAGTACGCCCTGCCGAGGAAACTGCGAATCGCAGAGAAGACAAATGCAGCCGTCGCGCACCCTGCTCTATTGCACCATAGTATCGACAGGGTCGGACCGATACGAAGGTATCATGAGGTCTTCAACGCTGGTGAGGTATCGTCACGTATGCCTGCTCGACCACTCGTCTCGGTTGTCGACGACGACGAATCCGTGCGCGAGTCCCTCCCGGACCTGCTGCGCGAGCTCGGATTCGAAGCCCGGACGTTTTCTTCTGCCGAGGAGTTTCTCGATTCCGAGTCGATCGACCAGACTCAGTGTCTGCTTCTCGACATCGCGATGCCGGGGATGAGCGGGCCTGAGCTGCATCTGGAGCTGGTACGCCAGCAGCGGCTGATTCCGGTGGTGTTCATCACCGCAAATCCGGCGGAAAACATTCGTCCGCAATTGCTTCAGGCAGGCGCGGTGGACTACTTGACCAAGCCGTTCTCCGAGGCCGCGCTCTTCGATGCCGTGACGAGCGCGCTCGGCGAGGCCTGATAGTATCCTTCACGCGGGAGGATTTGACGAGCTCTATGCTGGAACAGGAAACCCAACTACCGTCAGCAGTCGAGACCACACCGGTCGTGTTCGTCGTGGACGACGACATCTCTGTACGAGAATCACTTGAAGGGCTGATCCGCTCCACTGGTTGGCGATGCGAGACGTTTGCCTCGGCGACTGAATTCCTCGTGCGCTCGCGGGCTGGCGGCCCGAGCTGTCTCGTCCTCGACGTTCAGCTTCCAGATTTGAGCGGGCTCGATGTGCAGGAGCGTATCGGCACGGACCGACTCGACATGCCGATCATCTTTATCAGCGGTCATGGCGACGTGCCGATGACAGTCAGGGCGATGAGAGCGGGCGCCGTCGAATTTCTGACGAAGCCGATTAGTGACCAGGCACTACTGAGCGCGATCAGGAATGCGCTCGAGCGCAGCGTAATCGCGTTCGGCAATGAATCGGACTTGAAATTCGTCAGGGAATGCTATGCGTCCCTGAGCCGCCGCGAGCGCGAAGTCATGATCCTCGTCGTGAAAGGCAGTTTGAACAAGCAGGTCGCGGCGCAGCTAGGCATCAGCGAGATCACGGTGAAGGCGCATCGCGGACGAGTGATGCGGAAGATGCACGCAGATTCTCTTGCTCAGCTGGTAAATATTGCGGGGCGTCTTCGTGTTCCCACACAGGTGTTCATGCGAACGTAAAAGTTGGTGTAAGGGTATCCCCTGCGGCGCAATCGGACCGTATAATCAACCCGGCATCCGAGGATGGCTGATCGCAAAGGCCATCGCGCGAGGATCCGCAGTTGATCGACACCGACATCAGGGAGTGGGTCGAAGGATTTCCCGGCCTCATGGTCACCATGAGCGTCATGGGACAGGTCGAGCTATTCAGCAATGAGGTCCTCGAGTATTTCGGGAAGACCGCCGAGGAATTGCGGACCTGGCAGCTGACCGACGCCGTCCATCCGGACGATTTGTTGCGAGTGATTGCGGCATTCACAGAGTCGGTGACGACCGGAAAACCGTATACCATCGAACATCGCTGCCGCAGGGCCGACGGCGCATACCGCTGGTTTCAAGTTCGCGCGTTGGCCATTCAGGGCAAAAATGATCATGTGACTGGATGGTTCGTGGTGCTGTCCGACATCGACGACGTCAAACGCGCAGAAGAACGGATGCGGGCGACGCAGCGCAACCTCACCGAAACCATTGACGCGCTACGCAGAAGCGAGACCTTCCTCCTCGAGATCCAGCGACTTAGTCACACCGGCGGCTGGCGGTATGACGTGGCGACGGACACAGTAGAAAGTTCGCCCGAGATCCAGCGCTTTTACGATCCGCAGCCGCACGAGGATATCTCGAAGCCCGCGTTCTGGTTCGACAGGATTCATCCGGACGACAGGCCCCGGGTGCAGTCGCATTTCGTGCGTTGCCTCCAGGAGCGAACCGAATATCAGGACGGCTATCGAATCCTCCTTCCGGACGGCGCGATCAGGTACCAGTACGCTACCGGCCATCCCGTCGTGGATGCTGCCGGCAACCTCGTGGAGTTCATGGGCGCGTCGATGGACATGACCGAGCATTGGCAGGCTAGCACCGAGCTGCATCAAACATCCGAAACACTGCGCGAGCTGCAAATCGCTATGTCACGCGCCGCGCACGTTGCGACCGCAGGCGAGCTCGCCGCTTCAATTGCGCACGAGGTCAATCAACCGCTGTCGGGGATCATTACAAACTCCAGTACGTGCCTGCGGATGCTCGACGCCGAGCCACCGAACGTCGATGGCGCGCGCGAGACAGCGAGGCGAACGATTCGTGACGGCAATCGCGCGTCAGAGGTGGTTGCGCGCCTGCGAGGGTTGTTCAGCAAGCAGGAGTTCACTTTCGACTGGCTGGATCTCAATGAGGCGACGCAGGAGGTCATCGCGTTGTCGTCGAGTGATCTGCAGCGCAACAACATCACCGTTGAATCAGATCTCGACGAACGTCTTCCGCAGATCACGGGCGACCGCATCCAGCTTCAGCAGGTGATTCTGAACCTTATCCGCAACGCAACGGACGCGATGACCGACGTCGATGGGCGTCCGCGGCGATTGATCGTGCGAACCGTTCGTGACAGCGATGGCGTGCGATTCACAGTACGGGATACGGGAACGGGAATCGACCCCGACAGCGCGAACAAGGTTTTCAACGCCTTCTACACAACCAAGAACGGCGGTATGGGTATCGGCCTGTCCGTCAGCCGCTCGATCATCGAGAGCCATCACGGCCGCATCTGGGCGGAGTCCAACGACGACATCGGCGCGACCTTCGCGTTTTCGATTCCGACCAAAGCGAAAGCTCTGGCAATCCCGGACGTGAGTATAAGTCCGAGGGTCGCGCCGACCGCAGCAGTTTGAGTGACTCGACTCTGCCCTCGACGTTAGTCCGCGCGGCCACTCGCTGTCGATGCGCTCCGGAGTGACCTGAAGCCATCGCGCATCGCGCTTACGAAATACTCCGGCTGCTCCCACGCCGCGAAGTGTCCGCCCTTAGGGAACTTCTCGTAGTAAATCATTTTGGGGTAAGCCTTCTCCGCCCAGGTGCGTGGCGCCGCGTAGATCTCGTCCGGGAACACCGTCACCACGACGGGTAGCTGAATATTCCTCACCGTGAAGAAGCCGCCTGGCGGAAGTGTGTGACTGTTGTCCCAGTACAGACGTGCGGACGATACCGCCGTGTTCGTCAACCAGTACATGGTGATGTTATCGAGGATATCGTCTCGCGAGAGACCTTCGCGCTGACCCGCAAACACACGTGAGATGAGTTTCTGGCTGGCGTCATCGTGATCGAGAATCCACGCGGCCAGACCGACTGGCGAGTCGGCGATGCCGTACAATGTCTGCGCACGCAACGACATCTCATTTGCGTAGCCGAGGCCGTTCCTGTAGAAAAAGCCCAGCTGATCCCACGCTCTCGATTCGTCGGCACTGAGATCTGCCGGCTTTGGTTTGCCCGCGGAAATCGCTGCATCGATCTCGGGCGCAACTGTCGCCGCCATGTTGGTCGAAATGCCGAGTAATTCCGGTGGTCCCTGAAGCGCCATGGTCTCCGTGACGGCATTGCCCCAGTCCCCACCCTGCGCGACGAACGTCGTGTAGCCGAGGTTCTTCATCAGCGTCGTCCAGGCTTTGGCGATTCTTACAGGGTTCCATCCGGGCGATGTCGGTTTGCCGGAGAAGCCGTAACCGGGAAGCGAAGGGATTACCACATCAAAAGCATCGGCGGAGCTTGCACCGTACTTCGTCGGATTGGTGAGCGGATCGATGATCTTCATCTGCTCGATGAATGAGCCCGGCCAACCGTGCGTTACGATTATCGGTAGCGCGTTCTTTTCCTTCGACTTGACGTGAATGAAATGAATGTCCAGCCCATCGATGTTGGTGATGAAATTCGGGTACGAGTTGATCCTCTTCTCGGCTCTGCGCCAGTCGTAGTCGTTCGCCCAATAGTTGGCGAGTGCCTGCATCGTCGCGAGCTGTACGCCCTGGGTATCGTCGGTGACCGTTTCTTTCTCGGGCCACCTGGTCGCTTTAACGCGCCGCTTCAGGTCTGTAAGCTGCTCTTCGGGGAAGCTCGCGTGAAATGTTCGGATCTCGGACCGGCCAGTCTTCAATGCCGCGTCTTTCGAACTTTCAGTTCTGGTTTGCATTGCCTCCAACCTCCGTGAAAAAGCGACAAGACCCAATTGGCCCGCCGCAACAGTCGCGGCGGCAGCACTGACAAAGCGACGGCGGTTTAGATCGGGCGTGTCGGACATTCGAGTCGTTTCCGTTGGCGGGGGATTGGCAGAATAATTCCAACAAGTCGGCAATCCCTGTATTGCACGTTGGTATCGGTCGATACCTTGGTATCAGTGCAGCGCGCGCGCCCTTCGCGGCAACTCGTGTCAAAGTACGCGCGTGATTTGATTCGCCGCCCATTCCTTTACATGCTCGGTGACCGGCCGCCGGCGGAACTCAGCGTAGTCGACTGCTGTGGCCTGACGGAGGTCATTCTTGAACATGGCTTGCATTTGCCGACCAAAGCCGGAATCGAGCACCACCAGCGTTGCCTCGTCGTTCAGCGCGAGCGAACGGTTGTCAAAGTTCATCGTTCCGACGCTCGACCAGATACCATCGACGACGAAGGTCTTCGCATGCAGCGTCGTCGGGTCATATTCGTAAATCCGCACACCCGCGGCGAGCAGTGCGTCGTAGCGCCCGTGCGCGGCCAGACGCGCAACGCGAACATCGGTCTTGGGACCTCCTACCAGCAGCTGCACGTCAACACCTCGGCGTGCTGCGTCAATCAACAGTCCAACAAAGTTCTTGTCGGGCGCGAAGTATGCGTTGGTGATGTAGAGGCTGCGCTGCGCGCCGGCGATAGACATTGCCAGATAGCGTTCAGCAGGAGTGCTGCCGAGCGTCGGCGCGGTGTAGAGCAGTGCCGCCGATGAAACACCGCCGTTCAATGGCGGCGGCTGAATGCGTCCGGTAAAAAGGTCTCCGGTCGCTTCCGCCCATCCGGCGGTGACGGCCTCCAGCAAATGCATTACGGCGGGTCCCTTGATCCGCACAGCGGTGTCGCGCCAACCGGTGCCCGGGCGCTTCTCGCCCAACCACTTGTCGTCGAAGCCAAAGCCGCCGGTCCAACCGACTTCCCAGTCGATGACGACACCTCTGATGTGCGCACGGTTCTGGATAATCCAGAGATTGCGAACGCGCAGCGGCCGGAACGGAACGATCTGTACGCCGGCCTTGCGCAGTCTCTCGGAGTACGCTCCGCCAAGGGCCTTCGCACCAAAAGCGTCATAGAGCACGTAGACGGCAACGCCCGCTCGCGCACGCTCAGTTAGAATCTCCGCCAGCGTCTCGGTCACTTCGCCGGCCAGTGCGTAATACATCTGGATGCTGATCGCGATTTTAGCGGCGCGCAGATCTTCCCACAGTTGTGGGAAAACGCCGCCGTCGAGCACCAGCTCGATTTCATTCCCGGGAAGAAGCTCGGAACCGGTCAGGAGCGAGAATGTGGTCGGGAACTCACTCTCTTCGGGCGAAACGGGTGCGCCGTCGACGCCGACACCGCGCACTCGTCGCACCGCGGTGCCGCGCGTGACGAAGAGGAAGCCGATGATGGCAGCGACGAGTACTGCCGCCACCAGTACCCAATTCATCACGCGACCGAAGTGATGCAGAAACGCAGGCTGAGCGATTGCCGCGATTGAGCGAACGAGTATCAAGAACACTGAGCTTGTCTCTCCTCCACCGCCACCAAGTTACCGAATCGTGATCTTCGGCGTGGCGGGCGCGTTGACGCGGCCGATGGCACGAGCGACACTTCGCGCTATGCGAATCCGTCCCGTTCTCCTCGCCGCACTGGCCGCCGTACCCGTCGCGGCCCAGTCGCCTCGCACCGCTCCGGACTTCGGTCCCAACGTCACGATCTTCGATTCAACCACGCCGGCCGCCACCATCCAGGCGAGGCTCGACACAATCTTCGCGTCGCAGGAGTCCAGCGAGTTCGGCGCGGGGCGGTTTGCGATTCTGTTCAAGCCGGGGACCTACGATGTGGATGCGCGAATCGGATACTACACCCAGGTGTCCGGCCTCGGAATTTTGCCGGACGATGTCGTCATCAATGGCGGCATGCGTGCCGATGCGCGCTGGAGGAAGGGGAACGCAACGGTGAACTTCTGGCGGGACGTCGAGAACATGTCGATCGTTCCAGCCGGCGGCTTCGACCGATGGGCCGTGTCACAGGCCGCGCCAACGCGCCGAATGCACATTCGCGGCGACCTCGTGCTCGATGATGGTGGCTGGTCGAGTGGTGGTTTTCTTGCCGACTCCAAGGTCGACGGCGAGGTGAGATCCGGGAGCCAGCAACAGTGGCTGACGCGCAACAGCGCGCTCGGAAACTGGACGGGATCGAACTGGAACATGGTATTCGTCGGCACTCAGAATGCGCCAGCGAACAGCTTTCCGGATCCACCCTACACCACCGTCGATGCCGCTCCACTGATCCGTGAGAAGCCGTTCCTCATCGTCGACCGGCGCGGCGAGTGGAAGGTTTTCGTTCCGGCGCTCCGCTCGAATGCGGAGGGTACGACCTGGAGCTCCGGAAATCCGCGCGGAGTCGCGCGTCCGCTGAGCGAGTTTGTCATCGTCAAGCCGGGCGCTTCCGCCGCGACGATGAACGGCGCGCTGACGCGGAACAAGAGCCTCATCATCACGCCTGGCGTGTACCATCTGGATGCGCCGCTTCGCGTCAGGAAGGCGAACACCATCGTCCTCGGACTCGGCCTGGCGACTCTTGTTCCGGACGACGGCGTCAGTGCGATCACGGTCGATGACGTGGATGGCGTGACCCTCGCCGGCCTTCTCATCGCTGCGGGTCCGACCAACTCGCCGGTGCTCGTGCAGATCGGGCGGTCTCATTCGTCCATCCGGCATTCGTCTGACCCGACATTGCTCAGCGATCTGTTCGTTCGGGTCGGCGGCGCCGGAATCGGGAAAGCAACCCGCTCCGTCGAGATCAACAGCAACGACGTCATCGGCGACCATCTGTGGCTCTGGCGCGCCGATCACGGCAACGGAGTCGGATGGACCTCGAATACGGCGGCGAACGGCCTCGTCGTGAACGGCAACGACGTGACGATGTACGGACTCTTCGTGGAGCACTACCAGCAGTACCAGGTGCAATGGAATGGAAACGGCGGGCGCACCTACATGTTTCAGAACGAGATGCCCTACGATGTGCCGGATCAGGCGGAGTGGATGAGCGGCGGGACGCGTGGGTTCGCCGCCTATCGAGTCGACGCCGCGGTCACCAGTCACGAAGCGTGGGGACTCGGTAGCTACTGCTTCTTCAACAGAAATCCCAAGGTGGTCGCGGATCACGCCTTCGAGGCGCCCATCGCTCCCGGCGTGCGACTGCGGAACATGGTGATCGTGTCGCTGGGCGGCGGCCGCGGTACGATTTCGCACGTCATCAACGAGACGGGGAATGCGGCGCAAGCCGGAGCGACTGTCCAGAAGCTTGTCAGTGGTAATTGATGCAGCGTCATTGATACCGCCGGACGGCGAGGATGAAACCTGTTGAGAAGTCAGTGATCGAACAAAAACGGTGTTCGTGGGTCAACGTCGACAACGCGCTCATGCGCGAGTATCACGATCGCGAATGGGGGGTGCCGGTCCACGACGATCGCAAACACTTCGAGTTCCTCATTCTCGAAGCGGCGCAGGCTGGATTGAGCTGGTCGATCGTGCTCAACAAGCGTGAGGGTTACCGCCGCGCGTTCAGCCAGTTCGATCCGGAGAAAGTTGCCCGATTCACCAAGGCGCGAATCGAGAAGCTCGTTGCCGATCCAGGAATAATCCGCAACCGGTTGAAGATCGAATCAGCCGTGAGGAACGCGCGTGCGCTGCTCGCGGTGCAGGAGGAATTCGGAAGCTTCGACGAGTACAGCTGGCGCTTCGTCGATGGCAAGCCGCGCCAGAATCGCTGGAAATCACTGCGGCAAATTCCCGCCACGACGCCCGAGTCCGACAAGTTCAGCCGCGATCTCAAGCAGCGCGGCTTCAGTTTCGTCGGATCGACCGTGATCTACGCACACATGCAGGCGGTTGGTATGGTCAACGATCACATGGTCGACTGCTTTCGGTCATGATTGTTCTGCGGGCACGTAGACCAACCGACACAGGATGATCACCCGTCATCCAATCGTCTGTATGGCGTCGCGCAGAACTGTGACCTAAGTTAGCCTGGCTCCCTTTAGGTGAAGGTCACAAGTGATGAACCCGCTCAGCGCGACCGACCCGATTGCTCCACTCCGGGCTGCACTCGCGGGCCGGTACGAAATCGGCCGAGAGATCGGACAAGGAGCGTTCGCCACCGTCTACCTCGCCAAAGACTCCAGGCATGAGCGTCAGGTCGCTGTAAAAGTCCTGAACGTCGATCACGGGACGGAGAGCGGTGAAGTGCGATTCGCGCGCGAGATCGGAATGCTCGCGCGATTGCAGCACCCGAACATTCTTCCGCTCCACGACTCCGGTCACGTCGAGTCACTGTTCTACTATCTGATGCCGTACGTCAGTGGTGAGACGTTGCGCGCAAGAATCCATCGGGAGCGGCGTCTTGCCATCGACGCCGCTGCACAAATCTGCTGCGAATCAGCCGACGCTCTGTCTTACGCGCACGCGCAGGGAATAATTCACCGCGATATCAAGCCTGAGAATATTCTGCTCTCCGGCGGGCACGCAGTGATTGCCGATTTCGGCATTGCGCGCGCGATCGATCTGGCAGGCGTGCAGACTCTCACACGCACGGGGATGGGCGGACCCGGGACGCCCGCTTACATGAGTCCTGAACAGCTGCTGGGCGACCGCGAGCTCGATGGACGCAGCGACATCTACAGTCTTGGTTGCGTTCTCTTCGAAATGCTCACTGGCAAGCCGCCGTTCTCTGGCAAGGACGGTTTTGCAAAACGCTTCACCGAGCCGGCGCCGGCGCCCTCCAGTCTGCGCAAGGAAGTACCTCGATGGCTCGACCTCGTAGTGAGCAAAAGCCTCGCACGCGATCCGCACGATCGTTACGGCCGCGCCGAAGAGCTCGCTAGAGATCTCACTCGACATCACACCGCCGAAGAACCGACCACTGAATGCGCTTCGATCGGTGTGCTTCCGTTCGCCAACATGAGCGCGAGTCCCGACAACGAATACTTCTCGGACGGCGTCACGGAGGACATCATCAACGCGCTCTCCCGAATTCCGACGCTGAAAGTCGCGGCGCGCACTTCGACGTTCGCTCTCAGGGGAAAGCCACTCGGCATCGCTGAAATCGGCGAGCTACTGAATGTGAAGACGATCCTCGAGGGCAGCGTACGTCGCATGGACAAACGCGTCCGCATCAGCGCACAGTTGGTGAACGCGAGCGACGGTTATCAGATATGGTCCGAGCGCTACGACCGGGATGTCGAAGACGTTTTCGAGATCCAGGACGAGATCGCGCGCCGGATTGTCGATGAGCTGAAACTCAAGCTGACGCCGGCGCAAGATAAGGCGCTGATCCAACGACAAACCGAAAACATCGAGGCGTACGAGCTGTACCTGCGCGGAAGGTATTGCTGGCATCACTGGAACATGAAACGCGGCCTCGAAAGAGCGGTGCAGCACTATGCGGCTGCGTTGGCGAAGGATCCCAATTACGCACTCGCGTACTCCGGGCTTGCCGACGCCTACAGCGTGCCCGGATTGTGGGGCATCCTGCCGGCGTCGGCGGTACTACCAAAAGCGATTGCTGCTGCGACGCGCGCCGTGGAGATCGCACCCGATCTCGCCGAATCGCGCACGTCACTCGGGTTCGTGCAGCTCCTGAACTGGAACTGGGAGGCGGCAGAATCCTCTTTTCTTCATGCGATCGACCTCAACCCGCGTTACGCACTCGCACACACTTTTCTGGCGTGGCTTCTGAGCGGTACCGACAGACCACGCGAGGCCGCTGAGGCGGCACGGGTCGGACTGGAGCTGGACCCTCTCTCACCCGCGACGAACGGCATTTCTGCGCTTGTCTCATATCACGCGCGACGGTACGACCAGGCTGTTACTGAATGCGAGCGCGCGCTCGACCGCGATAAGACTTCGTTCCTTGGCCTTCTCGCAATTTCGCTCTCCTATGCAGCGATGGGGAAGCACGATCAAGCCATCGCCTACGCGAAACAAGGCGCGGAGCTTTCACCGGACCTTAATCTGCTGCGCGCATTACTCGCGACAACGTACGCCGCTGCTGGCAATAGAAAGGAAGCCCAGCTCGTACTCGACGACCTGCTTGCACGCGCAAATCTGGGATACGTGGGTCCGACGATGATCTCGTGGATTTACGCGAATCTCGATCAACCTGAGCGCGCCCTCGAGTGGTTGAACAAGGCGTGCGCAGAGCACGATTGTACGCTCGCGTTTGGGATCAGAGTTCCGCTGTACGATCACATAAGCGCCGATCCCCGTTTTCAGGAAGTCGTGCGCTGCCTTCGTCTCGACTGAGCCGAAGGTCACGGGGTCATGAGGGGCACGCCGACTCGATGAGCGGCAGCAGGTGTCTCCTGATCGCTCTGTCAGCGCTGGCGTGTCGTGCTCCACTTACGATTACAACCCAGATCCAATCCGGACAGCAGGTGATCGGCTGCGCAGCCGAAGATTGCGGCAACGCCGACAGCCTGATTGATGTCACCTATCTTGGCGTTTCCGGCTTCCTGATCGAGCACCGGAATCACGTCCTGCTGACAGCTCCTTTCTTCAGCAATCCTTCTTTCGGACAGGTGCGGCCGCGCGTGCGCAAGGTTCTGCGCAGCACCCCCAGAATCACGCCTGATACCAATACTATAGAAAGGTTGTTGCCGCGTGGTGCGGACCGGGCAACCACAATCCTCGTCGGCCACGGTCACTACGATCATCTGATGGACGTCCCCTACATCGCGACGCATCGTGCAACGTCGGCCACGATTTATGGTGGACCCTCAGTGCGTCACATGCTGATGGGAGATTCCGTGCTTCGCATGAATGGCGGACGCAGAGTGGTAGCAATTTCTGAAGTGGTCGCCGGGCGTCCACGGCGGCGCGGTGCGTGGTTCTATGCGAGCGATAGCGCTTACCGTTTCATGGCTCTGATCTCCGGACATGCTCCGACTTATCGCGCATGGAAGCAGGTTTACACCTTCACCAGCGGAACCGTCGACTCTGATCGCGACAGCCTCCCGCACACCGCCGCCGAGTGGAAGCTCGGCGAGCCATACTCGTACCTGATCGACGTTTTGGATGATCAAACGCGCTTGCCGGTATTCCGGATCTATTTCCAGGACGCTCCGAGCGAGCCGCCGCTTGGTTTTCCACCGGCCGAAGTACTCGCCGAGCGTCCAATCGACCTTGCGGTGTTATGTGCCGCGACTTCTTCCAACGTTGCAAAAACGCCCGACAGCCTGCTCGTCATTCTGAAGCCGGCGCACGTGATGCTGGGTCATTGGGAAGATTTCTTCCGGGCGCGGCGCTTGCCGCTGCAGTTGGGACCCGGGACTGATCTCGACGCGTTGCGGAAAAGTCTGGGAAAATCGCTTCCAGCTTCGGCGGATTGGGTTATGCCGCTGCCGCAGACGACGTTTCGGTTTCGCGAAACGAGATTGCTGCCAAGACGGTAGGAAGCTGGCGCCTGCCTGACGAATGAGCCCTTACGCTTGCCCGCTTAGAGAGCTAAACCTTGCGTGCGTGTCGAAACCGTATGGTGGAGCGACCTGAGCGGATGGACGCAGGATGTGACTGACCTCCACGAGCAACTTCGAACGACTCTCAGCGGATACACCGTAGAGCGCGAGCTCGGAGGCGGTGGGATGTCCCGCGTATTCGTCGCCCAGGATACAAGGCTCGGGCGGCGCATCGTCGTCAAGGTGCTTCACCCGGACCTGGCCGCGGATGTGTCCGCCGCGCGCTTCGAGCGGGAGATTCGCCTCGCGGCTCGACTTCAGCATCCGCACATCGTGCCGCTGCTCAGCGCGGGAGACATCACCGGGCTTCCTTACTACACGATGCCATTCGTCGAAGGCGAGAGTCTGCGCGCCCGCCTTTCACGCGATGGAGCGCTCGGTATTGCCGATGCGCTTCGTCTGATCCGCGAGCTTGCCGATGGTCTCGCATACGCGCACCAGCAAGGAGTGATTCACCGCGATCTGAAACCGGAGAACGTACTCCTGTCGGCGAGCCATGCGATGGTCACCGATTTCGGTGTCGCCAAAGCTCTGTCCGTCGCCACGGTGGGCGGGACAGGCAGCGATGATTCGTCCGTCAACACTCTGACTTCTGCCATGGGTGTCCCCATCGGGACTATCGGATACATGGCTCCCGAGCAAGCTGTTGGAGATCCGACGATTGATCATCGTGCGGACCTTTACGCGCTGGGCGTCATCGCCTATGAGACGCTTGCCGGCGAGCATCCTTTCAGCGGTCGCGCTCCACAAGCCATGCTGGCTGCGCACCTGACTGAGGCCCCACCTTCATTGCTTGACCGCAGGCCTGACGTGCCACCCGGGGTCGCAGAGCTCGTAGCGCGTCTCCTGCAAAAACGAGCGATCGATCGTCCGCAAAGCGCGGCGGAAGTCAGGGCAACGCTCGACACCATCGGTGCGCCGACTGAAACGCAGCCCGGCGCGACTGCTGCGACAAACCGCTCGCGGCGGCGTATGCGCGTTGCAGTTGTCGGCGGTGGGTTGGGACTGCTGGCTCTCATTGCACTCGTCGCGCTTGTGTCACGTCGTAAGACAGCCCCTCAACAGCCAGTGCTGGCCGTTCTCCCGTTCGAGAACCTCGGCCAGCCCGCCGACGCGTATTTCGCAGATGGACTGACAGACGAAGTGACGAGTCGTCTCTCCGGCGTATCGGGGTTGCGGGTAATCGGCCGGGCGAGCGCGCGACGCTACAAGGAATCCACGAAGAGTCCGCGAGAGATCGCCCAGGAGCTCGGTGCCAACTATTTACTGACGGGCACAGTACGATGGGAGCGATCCGACAGCGGCAGTGGTCGCGTGCGAGTGAGTCCGGTATTAGTCCGCGCCTCGGATCAGTCCAGCGTATGGGCGGAACCGTACGAGGGACCACTAAGCGATGTGTTTCGTGTCCAGGCGAACGTCGCCGAACGAGTTGCGGGCGCGCTCGATGTTGCGTTGCTCAGTGGTGAGCACCAATCCGTAGTAGCACGGCCAACATCGAATCTCGCGGCGTACGACGCATACCTGCGCGGCCTCGCCAGCTCGACGCGCGCGAATCGCTTTACACCACAGCGCGTCGACACTGCCATCGCGAATTTCGAGCGTGCTACGGCACTCGATTCAAATTTCGCCCTCGCGCACGCACTGCTGGCTCGCTCATATCTCGACAAGAGAATCCTGGCCAACGACCGCAACTACTCTGTGAAGGCCAGGGCAAGTGCAGAGCGAGCAGTCGCGCTCGATCCGTCACAAGCGGAAAGCCAGTTCGCACTCGCCGAAGCACGTCGCGATGAAGGGGACATGGACGGAGCCTACACAGCAATTAGCGCGGCAACGAGGTCCGCTCCCAGCAATACCGAGATGCTGTATTTCCTGGGCGCAATGGAGGAATTCCGGGGAAATCCGGAGCGCGCCCGGGAGATAGGATTGCGTGCGGAAGTGCTAGATCCACGCTCACCCGAGCCGCCGGCTTATTTGGCCGGATTGTATGATCGCCTCGGGAGATATCAGGACGCCATTCAAATGCGCGAGCGCGAGATTGCGCTCAGCCCTGACAACGGTTTGGCCTATGTGGTGCAGGCGGCTTCGTACCTGATTTGGCGAGCCGACACCATGAATGCCCGTCGCGTTCTCGAGCGCGGAGGCACGAGTGCGCTGGCCTGGATGATCGGTTCCGTTCGCGCGCCGGGCGCGATCGGTCTCTGGGAATTGTCGCTAACAAGGGCTGCGCGGCAAGCAAAGGACACCATCACCTACCAGGGATTCGTTCAAAACGGCATCGGTGTGGCTCCCCATGTGTTTCACTTGATGAAGCTCCACCATTTCTTCTTCACGGCGCAACCTTCCCGTGCGCGTTCGGAGGCAGATTCCATCATCAGGTTATACGAGCGGTCTATTCCTCAAGCCTCCGGCTCCGGCGCACTTGGATACGCCCGGTTCCAAGACGACTTCACGCATCTCGCGTTGGCAGAGGCGTACGGTGTTGTCGGGCGCGCCGCCGATGCTGCGCGAGAAAATGACCGCTACACAGCCAGCATCCGTCTGCGGCGCGACATTGCAGAATTCGGCGGAGTGGAAGAGGGGCTCAACAACGCGGCGTTTGCCGACGTACTGATGGGTCGACAGAATGAGGCGATCGCCAGACTCCGCGAGCTTGCTCGACGTCCGACGCCTGGTTGGTGGATTTCTCCGGCCCTGCTTCGCGAGGATCCGGCGTGGGCACCGCTGCGGGGAAATTCGGACTTCCGGAAACTGATTGCGGAGCTCGACACAACTCGCCGCTCCGAGGTCCGCTAGCGGGTATTGAATCATTTACTGCCGGGCGCGTTGCGCAACGACAGGCGGGAGGAAGACATCTCGCCCATAGACACCAGCCCGCTATAGACCGTATTCTATTCGGACCTCGGGGGTCTGAGTGGACGAAGCGAGTGAACTCAACTCGGCGCTCGCCGGCCGATATCGAATCGAGCGCGAGATCGGAAGAGGCGGCATGGCCACCGTCTACGTCGCGCACGATCTTCGTCACGAGCGGGAAGTCGCTCTCAAGGTACTGGACCCGGAGCTCGCCGCAGTCGTCGGTAAAGAGCGGTTCCTCTCAGAAATCCGTGTCACTGCCAGGCTACAGCATCCGCATCTGCTGCCGCTCTTCGACAGCGGCATAGCCGAAAACCAGCTGTTCTACGTCATGCCGTACGTGGAAGGTGAGTCGCTGCGTGCTCTGCTGAATAATCGGCGTCAGCTTCCGATCGAAGAAGCGGTACGCATTGCTATTGGAGTTGGCAGCGCACTCGGCTACGCGCACAGACACGGCGTCGTTCACCGCGATCTCAAGCCCGAGAATATTCTGCTGCACGAAGGCGAGCCGCTGGTGGCAGACTTTGGAATTGCTCTCGCCCTCAGCGCCGCCAGCACCGCGCGAATTACGCAGACCGGAGTCTCACTCGGCACGCCACAGTATATGTCGCCCGAGCAGGCAACCGGCGATCGCGTCATCGACGGCCGCACTGACATCTACTCGCTGGGCGCGGTCCTCTACGAAATGTTGACCGGAGAGCCTCCGTATACGGGCAGCAGTGCGCAGGCGGTCATCGCCAAGGTGGTCACCGACAAGCCGAGGCCTCTGCGCGCATTTCGTGATACGATTCCGCCGCATGTGGAAGCGGCCGTCGACCGCGCGCTCGCAAAAATCCCCGCCGACAGGTTCGACACCGCGCAGGATTTCGTCGATGCGCTGCGCGGTACACGGACTGTAGCGCTCAGTGATCCAGGGTCGAAGGGCGCGCTCACACCTCCTGGTCTGGCGCCGCGGGGTCGGGCTTGGCGAAGCAAGCTGGTCGTTGGGGCACTCGTCGCCGTCGGTTTTGCAATCGGCGCCGCCGCGATGCGGACTTTCACGCCGACGCCTCCTGCTTCCCGACCGATTCGATTCATGATCACTCAAAACGACAGTGCGCGTTTCCGAAATCCGCCGACCCTATCGATGGCGCTTGCGCGGGACGGGTCGCGAATCGTCTACGTAGGTGGCGACGCCACGAAGGTGCAGTTGTTCGTTCACGAGCTGGACGAGCTCGATGCGAAGCCCATTCGGGGACTCGATGAGAGTGAGTTGCCGGAAATCCCGGTACTCTCGCCCGACGGCCGCAACGTGTTGTACCGTGCTGGCGGCGGTTATTTGAAGCGCGTTCCAGTCGATGGAGGAGCGCCGGTCGTTCTCGCCGATAGCGGGACGAGCTACAGCTGGGGCGACAACGGCGTAATTCTTCTTTACGTTCCGCCGGCGAGGCTGTTTCAAACAAGCGATGGCGCGGCCACTCCACGGCTCGTCGCCACAGCACCACGCAAGCTCGGGTTCATCACTTTCGGCTTTCCGTATCTGCTTCCCGGGAGCAACGCCGCGCTGCTGACGATGTACAAAGGCGAAGTTGCGGCGACGACGGCCTACCTCGGCGCAGTGCGCTTGAGTGACGGCCAGGTCATCGACCTGCAGATGTCCGGCTCGAACCCACGCTACGCAGCAGGCTACGTTTTCTTCGCGCGCCCCAATGGAAGTATCTTTGCCGCCCCGTTTGATGCTGACAAGCTCCGCATTACGGGTGCGGCCGCGCCGGTGCTGGACAACGTAATAGTGAAAGGCACTGGCTCCGCCGAGTTCGGCGTCTCCGACAATGGTACGCTGGTGTATCGAAGCGGCGTGACGGAGAAGAAACTGATGCTGGTAGATCTGCATGGAAAAGAAACGCAGCTGCTGCCCCAGCTTCGCGACTATGGAACTCCGCGCTTCTCACCAGATGGAAAGCGTCTCGCGGTTGCAATTCTAGGTACAGAGCGCACCGCACGAACCTGGATCTACGACAAGCAGTCCGGAGCGCTCACCCGGTTAACCGACAACGGCGGAGACCGGCCTGAGTGGAGTCCCGATGGACTGAATATCCTGAGCAATCAGCGCGAGGCAGGCACCCCGCGATTCGTCAAACAGCGCTGGGATGGCAGCGACGCTCCGCAGGATTTTCTGAAAGTGCCGGAGAGGGAAGTCCTCGAGCTCTCCGTGCCAAGCAGCGGAAAGGGATATCTCGCCGCCCGGGTTGGCGCCCCGTCGCGTGACATCTGGATTGCGCCAGTCGACTCTCCGCAGGCCGTTCGTCCCTTCCTCGCAACACGCGCGGAGGAGATGATGCCAAGCGTATCACCGGACGGAAAATGGCTTGCATACGTGTCGAATGAATCGGGACGCTCCGAAGTCTACGTGAGGCCGATGCCGGGTCCTGGGCGGCAGCTCCAGATCTCAACCGATGGCGGCATGGAACCGCTCTGGTCGCCGAAGCGGCGCGAGCTGTTTTACAGAGGCAGCGGCAAGATCATCCTCGCGCGTATCACGAACCTCGAGACGTCACCGTCGGTGACGCGTGAGGACCTGTTCGACGACGTGTACGTCAGTGTTCCCGTGCATTCGATGTACGGAGTGAGCCCGGACGGAACCACACTCGTATTCTCCAAGCCAGCCGGCGGTGAGACCAAGACGGTCGTGGTGTTGAACTGGCTCGACGAAGTACGCCGGAAATTAGCCGCCGCTCGCTAAGGCTACTGTACTTCTCGGCAACGCGATCTAGCAGCTCTCACGGACGTACTGTGATGCGACCGACCATGCCGACCGCCAGATGTGGTGCACAGTAGTACCGATACGTGCCCGGTCGGAGTCCGGCGAGTGACACCGTGTACGTCTCGTTCGGCCCGCTGAGCATAACACCCTCCAACGCGTCCATCGTTTGCTGCATGTTCTTCTGCAAACTCGCAGCGGCGCCGGCGGGGATGCTGTCAGCCCAGAAGCTGACATTGTGTGGTCCGCCGCTGACGTTGACGAAGCGCACAACGTCGCCGATGTGCGCTGAGATGTTCGCTGGACTGAAGCGATAGCCATCAGCACCGCCTGTCATTCGTACTACGATCGTCACGCCCGCGTGCGAACTTGTGCTGTGGACAAATGAACCGGTCGCGAACGTCAGAACCGAAATCAACGCGACAGCGGTAGTGACTCGCGTGAGACTCATTGTTCAGCGGGCGCGTCCGCCGCGACTTTTTTCTGGCGGTGCGGTGCCTCGCTCGCTCGAGCAAACGCCGCAGCTCTTGGTTGGGAAGGTTTCGACGGCATGGTTACTCTCGATTGGCTGGGAAGATAGGTGCAAAACTGTTACCATCGTGTGTGCCCTTACCATCGGCAGCGGAAGAAGGGATAGCGGCTATTGGCGAGATCAATGCTTATCCGAGGCTCGATCGAGAAATGCTAAAATGATCGGGTTCAGCCACTCCGGATGCTCACCGAGTGTGTTATGCCCCGTTCCCGGTACGATCAGCAACTCCGCTCTCGGCAGATTCCGATAAAGCGAGATCGTGTGCTCGAGCCGGGCGGACCCATGATCACCATCGATCACCAATGTCGGCACACCGACTCGCGCCAAGACTGCGGGCCCGAGCTCCGTCAGAGTTGGGTGGTGCAGCCAAAGATTCTTGATCTTCGCCGCGAATATTGGATAGTGATTAATTGAGTCGGCGAATCGCCGCGAATAATTGGCAATGCTTTGAGTATCTGCCTCTGATCGGCTGGCCTCAACTTCAGCCGCAATGCTCGGTCCAAAGGCTTCGGCGAGTGGAAGTGTGCTCGCACCCGTGACGACCAGACGCCGAACGAGTTCCGGATGTCGTGCCGCGAGCAGGAGCCCAACGATTCCGCCGTCGCTCCAGCCAAGAACATCCACATTCTTTAGTCGCAACTGCTGCAGAAGCTGCGCGGTGTTATCAGCCATCGCGACATAATCGAGGGGCGCATCTATATCACGCGTCCGTCCATGTCCCTGCTGCTCGGGTGCGATCAGCACGCGGTGGGCGGAGAAATACGCCAGCTGCTTCGGAAACGATTGCTCGATCGTGCTACTACCACCGTGGAGCAAAAGCATTGGCTGGCCTGAGCCGTATACCTGGTAGTACATGCTCAGTCTGCCAATCTGGGCGTAGTGACTGTCGTGAGGAACGGGTAACGCGGAATCCGCCACCTGTGCACTGGCGGGCATGGGCAAATGGAGAAGGACCACACATATCCAGCGTATCGAGACGAGATTTCTCACCGCTCCTCCTCGTGAGTGTTTCAGAATCTTGACAGCTGGTGTCAAGAAGGACTTTTCGGTTGAGATTCTCCGAGAGGACCACCGCTGCCCTTTAATCTCAACCATTCATGGCACGTCTGTGTCCAACGCTGAAAGATCAGACACTACTTTATTCAGCGACTACGGCCAATGAAATGCCTCGTACTTATAGCGGCACTCTCGATCGCATTACCGCTCGGCGCTCAGGACCTATCAGCTGACGCCATAGTGGCTCGACATCTCGAGGCCCGTGGCGGTGAAGAGCGTCTGCGCGCCCTGGAAAGCGTCGTCTATCGCAATGGCGTCTATCGCGAAGGAAGTTACGTCGGCTCGGGAAACGCGTTCATGGCAATGGCGCGTCCATACTACAAGATCGTAAGTGACCCCACTGATACCAGCGCCGACTTTCGCGAGGGATATGACGGCAGTGCGTGGGAGTGGTATCGCTCGCCTGGCATCGTCCTGCGCACCGTTGGCGCCGCCAACGCCGCGATTCGTCACAATCTCGATCCGGAGGGGCCATTCTCCGACTTTCGCGCCAAGGGAACGACGATCGAGCGCGTTACTGACGCCAATGTCGGTGGACGACCAGCATATGCAATTCTGCTGACGCTGCGCGATGGCGCGCGCGCGACATACCTGTTCGACAAAGAGACCTTTCTGATCAGCGCGGTTCGTAAGGCAGCACCCATTCACGCGTTCGGTGAGCCGGTGACGACTGAGGAGCGCGTCAGCGATTACAGATCTATAGATGGTGTGATGTTTTCATTCCGCTCGACGGAAGTCGAGATCGCGACAGGCAAAGAGCTCAACTCGATGACCTGGGGCGCGATCGAGATCAACCGCAAACTGCCTCGCGAATGGTTCTCTCCGCCGTCGTTCGCACGCACGCCACTCCAGGAATTTCTCGAGCAGCTGTATTACGAGCGCACCGACACCAGCGCGGTGCGTTGGTCTTATCTCGCCTTCCGTCGAGCGCATCCGGACGTCGACACCCGCACAGGCATCGAGGTGATCGGATATCAAATGCTGAAAATGAACGACGCCACCGGCGCGATCGCGCTGCTGACAATGAACGCGAGTGATTATCCGCGTTCGTCGAGCTCGGCGTTTGGCCTCGGTCGCGCGCTGCGTGCGGCCGGCGAAACAGTGCGAGCGCGTCAGGAATTCACACGCGCGCTGGAGTTGGACCCGCAGAACAAAGCCGCCGCTGACGCGCTTGCCGCGATTCGCTAACACCTTACGAGATCCTTTTCGTAATCCAACAATTGGGTCATAGCTGGGCCAAAAGCGACCAACCACTGGGCAGCGTTCGTGCACCCGTCGGCAAGGCGATTCGCCGAGGTGGGGAAGCGATAGTGGTAAGGATGGTCGAAAAGCGCAGCGTGTCGCCCGGTATGTAGGACAGACCGCTGGGATCCTCAGACCCACTTTCCGGCATCAATGGGCCCCCAGACTCGGTCCCATCTACTAGGGCCTTTGTCGCGGCGATCGGTGAACGTCGGCCGACTCGCAGCGAATCGGCGTAGATCAATTCGTTCCACCGAACCAACCCATACCATTCCGTCGTCGCGTAAACTGCGGAAAAAATTGCAATCAGCCGTGGAGGCGCGTCCGCGGTTGGCGCGAAATCCAGCGACCCCAACTGACTGACCAGCGATTCGTCATCCGGCGCCAGACGCTGAATTCCGTCGACGGCGCGCGTTGATGGATTGACGCTGGCGAGAAGTACTTCGGAGTTCGCGCGGCACTGGCCGCCGGTGTCGAAATCCTTGGCGTGAGCACTCGCTGCCACCACCCTCCGCGGAAACGTCACGGCGAAAGCGAACAGCGTCCCGTCATCGCCTTCAGCATTCGGGTAAAGCGAGACCTCCTCCAGTTGACCCGCGGCGTCTGACAAATACATGGCGTGCTCCCCGATCACCAACCGCCGTCCGGGATAAGCGAGCGCGATTGTCTGCTCGGCCACCGGCCGCAGTGTCTCGCTCAGGCTCGTGTCAGCGCCGTTGTCCCGCATCGGCTCGGCGGTGAAAGCGGGACTGCACCTGAGGCAGGGACCCGACGCCGTGCGCGAATTTCTCCGCATCCCTGATTGCCGCTGTGTTGGTCATGCTGCTGGCTTCTACGGCCGCGTCAACCGCGATTTTCGCGACTCTCGCCAGGGACTTCCCGTGAAGGATGTTTGCTGATGCGAGGGCAAAAACTGTGGTCGGACTGGACTCTGCGATACGGCGCACGCGACGTTCGTCAACGAGAAGCATCTCGGTAGGGACGTTAGTAGTCCTGTGCCACAGGATCTCCGCAGACCATAGGCTGTCGAGCGTCTGCCAGCGCTCGTGGTTGTAATCCGAATGGGAGTCCGACGGCTCGACGTCGCCTTCGCGAATGCGCGACCATCGCGAGATCGTCGCGCTTCCGACCTGACTCCACTTCACCGATTCCTCCGAGGCGAGCAGCTGTACCACCGCCGCGCGTCCAGAACGATCGACTACGATTTTGAGTTGGCCAACGGGAGCGTCGGTAGTCAACGAGCAAATCCTGACACCATTACCGGCGGGCGTGCACGTGAAACCGTGCTTCATCTCCTGCCGCGCTTCATCGTCGATGGCGCTGAAACGCATCCCGGCACGGGCGGTCCCCATGATGAACGGGGATAGCAGGGATCGTTGATACCGGCGGTACCCATATGTGGTGAGGCTGGCGACGATGATGAGCGCCAGGATGATGCGGCCTTTGGACATTATCGGACGGCGAAGCGGCGGAAAGAAATTAGAGCGGATACCTATCGACGCGCCTCTGTCGCGACTGGCAACCGATCTTCGGCCGCCGCAACGCCAGCTATCGCGATGACGCCGATGCAAGCGGTCATCGATATGAGCAATTTCATGGTCATCGAAATCTCCCTGTGACTATTGTGTAAAATCTTCCGCAATCGGAAACGCCGACAATCTGTTTCTGTCTAATTCTGCATCAAGGAAACTCACGTGATGAGACAAATCGTCAGCACTTGGTCTCTGTTTATGGTCGCGCTGGCGGCAATCGCCTGCCGCCCCTCCGGGCCGGAGCAAAAATACGGCTTCATCGCGCGCCTTGGTGACGACACCGTCTCCGTCGAGAGCATAACTCGCCGGGGAAATAAGGTCGTCGTCGACGGCGTCGACCGCTTCCCGCGCGTGCGCCGCCGGCACACCGAGATCGAGCTAGGCCCGGGCAGCACCATCCGTCACCTCGTAATGGACATCCATACGCCGAGCGAGCCGGCGAATCAGCGCGAGCGACATGTGACTGCGGACGTGACTGCCGACTCCGTGCACATCCTTCAAACTGACGACTCGGCCAAATTGCGGCACGAGTTCGCGACGAGCGGGGCTGTCGCGATGGCACACGTGCCGCAGATGTACAGCCTCTACGAGCTCTACTTCGATGCAGCGTTCGCGCGCGCCGATTCGCTGAAGCGAGGTGCCGGCGACACCATACAGTTACGGCAGTTCTACATCGATCGTGAATTCGATCGGTTCCCGCTGCACCACGGAACGGTGCGGCTGTTGGCGGATCACAAGGCGGAGATTCAACACGACTGGCTCTCCGGTACTGGTCAGGCAACCTTCGATTCGGCGGGCCACATGCTCGCCTATTCCGGTGCCCGCAGCACGTATCTGGTCGATGTCGCGCGGCTGGATTCACAGCCGGACATCAAGAGCATCGCCGACCGGTGGGAAGCGACTGAATTAGCTGCGGGCGGAGCCAGGCAGCTCAGTCCGCGCGATACTGTGCGCTCTACTATAGGTAGCGACTCGATCATGATCGACTACAGCCGGCCACTGGCGCGCGGGCGCACTCTGGTCGGCGGCATCATACCATATGATCGGGTGTGGCGAACCGGTGCGAATGCGGCGACACAATTCTTCACGTCTGCGCCGATCAGACTCGCGGGCATCCGATTAGCCGCAGGCGCATACACTCTGTGGACAGTTCCACACCAGAACGGCGTCGACCTCGTCGTCAACGGACAGTCAGGGCAGTGGGGCACCCAGTACAACCACGCCCGCGATGTCGGAGTAGCGCGCATCCAGTCGACGACGCCTTCAACCCCGGTCGATCAATTCACGATCTCAGTCGTAGCGAACGACCAGCGACACGGCACGCTCACGATGGAGTGGGGGACATTCCGCTGGACGGCGCCGATCGAGGTGGTGCAATGACTCGGCAGCGGACGTTGACTCTTCACCTAGGCTTGCTCGCGTTGCTGTCAGTTTCTGCTGTCGGCAGCGCACAGTCGTCCGCCGAGGTAGCATCCTCGCGTTACTCCGTCGACGGCATGCATTCCACCGTCGGCTTTGCGACTACACTCCTACGCGCGGTAAAAGTGCGCGGTCGCTTCGACGATTACGATGCGACGATCATCTATGACGAGAAGCATCCCGAGCGGTCATCGGTTTCGGCGATCATCCAGGCGAAAAGCATCAATACGAACATGGGATTCCGCGACGACCATTTGCGCAGTCCCGACTTCTTCGACGTCACGACGTATCCGACGATAGAGTTCGTCAGCGATCGGGTGGTGCCGCGCCAGGGCGGAGCGACGGTATCAGGCATGCTGACGATGCACGGCGTAACTCGCCGCATCACTTTTCCGGTGCAGCTCGCCCTCGCGCCATACCGGATTGGGAGCACAAGAGGCGTAGCATTCACCGCCAATCTTCGTTTGAGCAGGAAGGATTTCGGAATTGCGGGGACGAACAAGTTCAACCCGGACTACAATCCGCTGACCAACATGCTGTCGGATAACGTCGACATCATTCTCGAGCTCGACGCCATTCGCGACGGCTTCGCAACGCGCAGGCTTGGCGACGGCACGCCGCCGAGTGTCGCCGACACCATTAACAAAACGCTTCAGGCGCACGGCATCGACGCGGCAATCCGCACGTACCACTCTCTCCGCGCAACGGCACCCGCGAGCTTCAATTTCGGCGCATGGGAGCTCGATCTTCTCGGCCGTAAGCTTTCTGAGTGCGGTGATTTACCCGACGCACTGGAGATTCTTAAGACCAACGCCAGCCAGTTCGCCGATTCCGCCGGCGTCCTGGAAAGTCTCGCCGAAACGCAGTCCTTGTCGGATGACCGTGCGGGGGCAATCGAGACCTATAAACGCGTGCTCGCTAAATTCCCGAACAACGTGAACGCCCGCGAGATGCTCAGACATCTCGAACGTGTATCGTCGAACACTGCAACGGCCGTGACTGGCGCGCACCCAGGTCGCAGACCCACCGCGCCTGGATGCAGTTAGGCCTCCAGTTCACGAGCGCTGATCATCGCCATTCCTCCGATCAAACAAGCGTCCGTGGCTGTCACCTTCATTTCATGTACGGCGGAACATTGCCCGCGATTACCTCGAACTCGTGATCCGATAGCGGCACCTTTCGGAACGAGGACCACGTTGCGAGAGGCGAATTTCCGTTCACGGCGCCGTCCGAACCGAACAGAATGCGTTCGACCCCCAACTGCCGAATGCGCGCCGCGACTCTGGCTGCGCGCGCCGGATCAGCCATGCCACCGATCCCCGACATGTCGAAGTAGACACTCTTCACTCGCGGATCCTTGTCGGCGATCGCTTTCGCGAACACGTCGAGCACCTCACCTGTACCAGGGTCGTCGAAGTCGCCCGAGCTGGCGAGATGCGCGATCTGAATCGGCACATCGGGGGCGACAGGTAAGACATCGTTCAGGAACGCGAGGCCGAACGCCGTCCCGTATGGCCGCTTCATCGTGACCGACGCATGCAGATGAACGACGATCGCCATATGATGACGATTGGCGGCGCGAAAAACCTGTCTCACTTTCTCGAGCTGCTCCGGATCGCCGAGCTGAACGTCGGAATTGCCGAAGTGAAGCTTCAGCCCGCGCCGCAGACGCTGGTCGGCCGCGCAGCGCTCTATCTCCGGCAACGCGTAGTCGCGCAGCGGATTGACGCTGCAGATCGCTCGCAGCCGATCGGGATATAGATCCGCCTGATCCGCCGTCCAATCATTCTCAGCCTTGACCCGCGCGTACTCGTTGGCAACGGGTGGACGATTCGGGTTGGAGAACATGTAGGCGACCGACAGCAACAGCGCCGAGTGAATCTTCGCGGAATCGAGGAACGCGATGAGGTCGCGCGCGGTGACGCGCCGCACTGTTGGCGTGAGCTCCTGTGTCCCAGGCCCGAATAGGTGCTGGTGGAAATCCACCACGGGGCGCAGCGGCGCGTGGGCGCACGCCGTCGTGATCGCGCAAAACGCTGAGGCAAAGAGGAGCTGCTTCAAAGCCAAATCTTTTATGGAGCCTCGGGATTTGACGGACGCTTCATACCATTCAAACCAGTCCGTGCCACGAGTTGTTGATACGTCACCAGCCGGATCTTGCCTGACCGCACCAGCTCAGCGAGCTCCGGCGACAGCAGGGTCTGCAATTCTGCATTCCGATGCGCAACCACGCCGGCATCCGGGGCGTTCTGTCCCTCAGCGTTCATGTCGTAGATCGCTTCCATCTCCGGTGTCCGTTCCGCGACGTGCACCTCGATCAGGTTCACGCTGTCGCGCGGCGCCTTCACCAAATGCTCGAGCAGCGTTGATTTCTTCGCGCCGGGCGCGACACCCCAGATGGTGTAGTACGATTCACCGAAATAGGTCGAGATCCCCAGGCCGTACTTTTTCGCCACGCGCTCCATGACCTCACGCAGCTGCGGGTTTGCCCACGCCATTCCCATGTGCGCATCGACAAAAGTGATCTTGAGGCCGGATCGCAGCGCACGCTCCACCTGTGCGCTCAGCTCGCGCTCGACATCGGCGAGGTCGTACTTGCTTGCCAGGAATGCCGTGGTGGACGGCAGGAAATAACCGACGCTGTCGACTAGCGACGGCACTCCGCCCTTACCAAGTACCGGACCCCAGCGGTAACCGCGCCACTCGGAATTCAGCGCGAGGTGAACGCCGACGGTGACCTGCGGATACTTCTTGAGGATGTCGACCGCTTCCTGGTACCAGGGGCAGACGAAGAGCACGGTGGCGGAGAACGGCATTCCTGTCTTCGCGACTTGCTCCAGGGCGAGGTTCACCGAGTGATTCATCCCGATGTCATCGAGGCGAAAGAGCACCTCGGGTGCGTCGGCTCGCTGCGCGTGAAGAGGGAGCGGTGCACCGGAGATCGCGGTGGTGGTGAGGATTGTGGTACAAAGGAGTCGAAGGCGGGTCATTGGCAAACTCGAATGATCTGTGGATTAATGAGCCGTGACTACGACACTACTTCCTCGACCCGTCTCGTTCCCGCAGCCGCGGCGTCTTCCTCTCGGCGCGATGGGAAAGAAAACGCGAACACTGTTTCTCCGGTGTCGGGAAACTCTGCCCAGGCCTCGCCTCCAAATGATTCGGCGGTCTCCCGCACGATGCTCAAACCCAGACCGGTTCCCTCAGCCTCGGTGATAGTTTCGGAATGCGCGCGATAAAATCGATCGAACAGTTTTTCTCTCGCTCCCTTGGGCACACCAAGTCCGTTGTCTCGAACGCGGACAATGAGCTTGCCACCGTCGGCCCGCAGCTGGAATGATCCCTCAACGCGCACCCACCGATGCGACTTCGCGGGGTCTGAGTATTTGATGGCGTTCGACAGGTAGTTCACTAAACACAGCTCCACCGCGGCGGCGTCGACTTCTACCGGAGGAAGATCGTCATCGATCGCAATCTCGACGCCCTTGGCGTCCGCGGGTTTGCGGAGCTGGCGCGCAGCTTCGGCCGTGGCCTGGGGAAGTAGCACGTTACGACTGAGCCTCGAATCGGTTTCCAGACGAGAAAGCGATTCGAGATTGCGCAGGGTTCGCTCCAGCTCCTCGGAATTCTCGAGAATCATGTTCTGAAAGCGGACGCGCTCGGTCTGGTCGAGCCAATCTTCTCTGAGGAGGTTGGCCGCTCCGCGTATCGCGCCGACACGGTTCTTCAGCTCGTGCGAGACCATGCGATTGAATCTCCGCAAACGTGTTTCTCTTTCATTTACACGCTGCGCCGAGAGACGCAGAAAATGGGTCATCGTCGCCTGTCTGATCAGCTCGATCGCGTGACCGATGCGATGCCAGCAGACGAGGAAATCATGTGACTGAACTGGAGCCGATTCTGCGACTGCCATCCGCTCGACAAACGCGAAAAGGATTCCGCCGAGGATCTCCAGCTCTTTCAGAATTTCGTAAGCGTCGAAACCCTGACTGTGACGCAGTGCTCCAAGCTCCATCGCTTTGGCAGCAACGGGTAGCTCAGCGTCGAGCTCCACATGCGGGGACTCGACATAATCCGCGATGCCATCGATTAGAATCGGAACGTGGTTCAGCAACTCTTCGGTCGGAAAAATCCGATGCGGAGAAACCGCCACGCGTGCGCTGATTCTTTCGAGCCAGAGTCTGACGAGGTCAGTGCTCGATTCGCGGAGCGCGGCCGCGATCAATGCACCGATCTTATCGGGATAGTCGTAACCGTTATCGCCCATGCCCCAATGTGTGGCGTGTTATTCAGTATTACTAGTCCGTTCAGCATGGGCGACACCTGCTTTCAGCACTGCCGCTGTTGGCGGGAGCGGAAGTGCTGATCCTTCCGATCAGAACGAGACCGGAATCCGGAACGTTGCGATCGGTATTTGCACGCCGGCGACCCTGTCCTTGATAATCGCCCGATCAACCCGGTTGTCAGGATGCTCGTGGGTATACCGTATCACCTTGATTCCGGCAAACGTTCCGATCGCCGCGCCAAGTACGACATCGCTCGCCCAGTGCTTGTCGTGGTACATCCGCGACAGGCCGACCAGTGTCGCACCTCCATACATCGCGGGACCAACGAGCCAGGTGTGACCCGGCCAGATAATGCGGGCTTCGCTCGTCACCGCCGAGGCCGCGGCAAACGCGGTCGTCGTGTGTCCGGACGGGAACGACTGCCGGTCGCCATTCCCGAGTCCGCCCAGTAGCTGGAAATCCGCCGGGCTGGTGTCCTTCGATACGTAAGGTCGGGCCCGTCCGGCAAGGCTTTTCAGAATCCACGTCGTACTGCCCGCCAGGATCACTGATTCGGTGCCGTGCCACCCAAGAGCCTGGATGTCGGGTTTGTGGGCGGCACGTCCGTAAGTGTAGAGAACGGCACCGATCACGAGCGATCCGGGGTCGGTGATCAGCTCGACTCCCGTCGCCGCTCGACTGAGGAATTTGTTGGTTTGGGAGACCCTGTTGGTCAGTATCCGCGCCAGGGACTTGTCCAGTGGAAACATCGCTACGGTGAGACCAGCGAAGCCGGCGGCCAGTATCGCGTCGTTGCGGGTGAAAAGTCCGGGAGTGGATGTTGACGCGGTTTGCGCGCACAGTGCAGCGGAGTCGATCGTTAACGCCGCGAGTGCGGCGAGCAAGAGAAATCGTGGTCGCATAAGTGTTAGGCTTTGCAGGGTCCGCGCCGCTGTGCTTGATTCCCGTGCTTCGACCCATGGACCAAGCATTCTGATCACAGAAGAGTCGGCGAAGGTCAGTCGCGGCGCATGCCTTGCGGCAGCTATGAGCAACGCGGAGAGCAAATGAAACGCGGCAATATCGTAGAGCAAAAAGTTACCTCGCTGACAGCGATCGCACTTCTGTGCTTCGCCAGCACTGCGCCGATTGCGCGCGCGCAGATCGGCGGTGCGCCAACCGGCAACTGGATGGCGATCGAACAAATCCTTGGCAGAAAGGGGGCTGCAAACCCCGGCGGAGTAGTCAGGTTCGGCTTTCCTCGCAGCGATCTCACCGTCCGACTCGACGGTGTCGATATCAAGCCGGCGCTCGCATTGGGTGGATGGACCGCTTTCGTCGCCGACGGTCGCAAGCACGTGATCGTCATGGGCGATCTCGTACTTCTCGAGGACGAAGTCGCTCCAGTGATAAGCGCGTTACAGGCAGGAGGAGTGGAACAGACGGCAGTGCACAATCATCTGCTCAGAGAGCAGCCGCACGTCGTCTACATCCATATCCATGCCCACGGCGACGCCGAGTCGATCGCGCGAACGATCCATGCTGCACTGGCGCAAACGAAGACGCCGCTCAGCGCGCCGGCCGCGAGCGCGCCTGCAGCGACGCCAGATCTCGATACGGTCACCATCGCGCGGACGCTTCGCGCTTCCGGCAAATGGAATGGCGGCGTTTATCAGGTAAGCGTTCCGCGACAGGAAAGGATCACCGCCGATGGCATCGTGGTGCCACCGTCGATGGGTGTGGCGACCGCCATCAACTTCCAGCCGACCGGCAGCGGAAAGGCCGCGATAACAGGCGACTTCGTCCTCCGCGAGGGCGAGGTGAATCCGGTGATTCGCGCGCTGCGCGATAACGGTATCGAAGTCACAGCGCTGCATACGCATATGCTCATGGAACAGCCAAAGCTTTTCTTCATGCACTTCTGGGCGAACAACGACGCCGTCAAGCTCGCCCGCGGCCTCGCCTCGGCGCTCGAGCGAACAGCATCGAAGCGATAGCCATGTCGGGAGACGGACGGCTGCGTCTTCCCCTAGCCTGCAGGCTCGAACAGCTCTACTGAATTCCCATCGGGATCTTCTAATTGGATCTGCCTGCCAGCGGGTCCTGTCTCCATATCATTACGGAATCCCACGCCTGCCTTCCTCAGCTTGTCTATCCACGCCGGAAGATCTGTCACACTCAGAACTATCCGGTTCCACCCACCCGGCTCCTGCGACTGTCCGTCCGGCAGCGCACGCGACCCTGATGCACCCGGGCCGCTGAGAAGCAGGTTGAGCGCGCCGAGCGAAAGCGTGGCGAATGCCGGTGGCTTCTGATGCAGTACTTTGAAGCCGAGATGCTGGGAATAAAAAGAAATGGAGCGGCGCAGATCCTTGACCTGATAACGAACACCGTGAAAACCGATTGCGGCTGACCCATTGTTCATTTATGAGACCCCTCTTGTTTAAATATTCCGCGCCAGCGCTTGTGACCTTTCTTTCCCTGCTAGCCGCATGCACGGAAAGAGCCGCTGAGTCGCATTACACACCGCGAACGCGCAATGTCACCATAACCGCAGTGCCCCTGTTGACCAAAGAGCTGACGCCGGTTTACCCGTTCCTCACCTCAGACTTTCGCAAAGGTGGCGTACTCGATGGCAAAGAGGTTTACGCTTTCGTTCCGGACAATGTGACGGTGTTCGAGGGCGATACCGTCCACTTTACTCTCATCAATCCGGAGGACGACGCGCATTCCTTCGTTATCCCTGGCGTCGCAGTGTCGATGCCGCCGCAATCGACTGTCAGTGCTACCTACATCGCCAACAAGGCCGGCGTGTTCGAATACGTGTGCGACGTTCCGTCCCACAAGCCAATGATGTACGGCGAGCTCGTTGTGCTGCCAGCTATCGAGCTGAGATGAAGAACTCCCACATCAATCGCGTAGCGTCGATACTCCGGGTCGTGCGACCGACAAACCATTCGGGCAGTTCCATTCCGCCGGGCCAGGTGTGCCCGCCGCCGCGAATTGTGTAGAGCACCACTGGCGCGCCGTCAGCGCACCGGGCGTAGGTGCGACGAACTACATCGGCCGCGATCGATGAATCGACGGGCGGAGTTCGGCAGTGGTTCCGCCTTGCCCAATTCGCCGTCCACCTCGGCACGTTCGGAAACGGCCTCGGCGATAACCACGACGGACCGCCGTTGTACGGAGTGTGCGCGTCTGCCGTTCCATGGAATGCGATCATCGGCATCGGTCGTTGATCGGCGCACCAGCGCCACGCCAGCGTTTGCGCGCCGGCGACCACTCCAATCGCCGCGATACGACTGGAAAGCGTGCATGAAAGCGCGAACGACATCCCGCCGCCATTGGAAAGTCCGTTGGCATAAATGCGCGACGAGTCGACGTTGTAGTGCGCGCTCAGGGTATCGATCAGCGCCGAGATGAATTTCACATCCTTTGCCAAATCATCACCCGGCTCCGCACGCCAGATTCGGACTCCCTTGCCGCCGACGCCTGACGGATAAACGACGATGAATCCTTTCGCATCGGCGAGCTCGTTCCATCGGCTGATGTCCCGCTGCGATGCGCCCCAAAGACCAGCACCGTGCATGCTGATCACGAGAGGTGTAGGACGAGTACGGTCATAACTCTTCGGCACGTAGAGCAGGTACTCCCGCTTTTCGCCTGAGGACACGAAGGAGCCGTTGTCACGATTTGCGGAGTAGAACGAGACGGCTTCGATCGGGACGATTGCTGCCGGCAAGCCAACGAGTGCCAGCGCGGCGCCGAGGAAAACTCTGCGGTCCTTCATCGATGTCGGTTCCACGCCAGCGCCATCGGTGCCGCCGAGAGCCGTGCGATCGGGATCGTAAGAATCGCGATCAACATCAGCAGGTAGTGCGGGATGTGTGGCGCATCGAGCAGCCACGCCAGCACTCCATACAGGACGAGCACCGCAACGCACCACACCGCCGCGCCACCGACCAGCGCGCGATCGTTAAGCAGCCTCTCTCGAAAGAGTCGCTGTCCGATCCAGACAACTGCGGTCATCTTCAGTGCTGCGAGAATGCTGAAGACGAGTGGCAGTGCGCTCCAGACTTCGCCGAATCGATGGCTGTCGGCAATCCATTGGGAGAAAGGCCCGAAGAGAAAGAAGAAGCCGATCGCCAGAAACACGCTCGCCTTGATCAGCGATGCGCGACCGGTGAGGCCGATGTACAGGCTCTGAACGAGTTGGGTCCACGTGGCGGCGACGCATCCGGTCAGGATCAAAAGCGAAAGCACGACCGCGCGCGCCATACCAAGGAACTCGCTGTCGCGACCCCAGGCGGATATCACTAGCCCGGATGTCCCCGAGAGCTTGAGCGCGATTGGCGCGCAAAGGAGGACGATCACCCAAGCGAGCAGAGTGCTCCGCATCGCCATCTTCAGCTTTGCCGCAACGAGCTCGGCGTTGGTCATCGGGCGCGTGGCGACGAACGCAGCGCTCGCAGAGGATCCGCCTGCGTCCGAGCTGGACGTGCTCACCGCTGCCGCGGCAAACGTTGCCACGAACGGCGGAGTCAACAAGACGCCGAGCAGGATGGTAAACGCGAGCGACGCGGAATCACCCGCGCCCCAAAGCAGCACCAGCTCGAATGGCAGCAGGATCGCAACCCAGGTAGGAAGCGACCAGCCGTGTCTTCGCCAATCGAACCACACTTGCGCGGCGGCGGGCGATGTGAAATTCCGTTCGCGCCTGGAATCTCCGATGCGCGGGAGTGAGAAAGCGCCGCGCCATTCGGGGACCTCACCGTGTCTTGCGCGCGAGACTGCGTAGCGGGCCACGATGTACGCCACCGGAATCTGCGGCGCAAGAATTCCGATCATCGTCCACTCGCCGGCGTTGAAATGCAGCGCCATCAACGCAGTCGTGTCGATTATGCCCAGCCATAGTACTGCCGCGACGATCCGCAGGCCCGGGAGCGGATACGGCATCCACGTCAGCGCCTGCGTCCAGGCGAGCAGCGACGTTGCGAGAAACGCCGGCCACACCCATGGAATTACGAATCCAGCCGGCCACATCGCGAACGTACGTAACGCCAGCCACAGCATCGTCATTGCCGCCGCGCCATAAAGCATCGGCCACAAGGTCAGCGCGGTCGACGTCACGGGGAGCGTGAATCGTCGAGACGGATACATCGATTGTCGCGCGGCGAGGTCGCCGTCGAGTCCAAACGTGAACACCGCCAGGAAATACGTGGCCGTCGACGCCAGTGGTACCATCACCATGAACGCAAAGCTTTCGGGGCTATCGACGTGGAGTGGGGCGCCGCCTGCGATTACCGCGAGCTTGACCGCCGCCAGAACTACCAGGTAGACGATGACGCCCAGCATTCCCCAACGATGCCGCGCGCGAAATTCCCGGGCGATTGCCGCGGCCGGCGACTGCATCGGCTTACGCTTCTGAAGCTGCCGCGGCCGACATCCCAACTCTCGCGATGAAGATCTCGTCGAGGGAAGGGACGTGCCCGTTCACGCGGTGCGCCTCACGAATCTCATCGAGCGGCGCGCTCAGCACGATCCGGCCCTTGTTGATCATCGTCACGTAATCGGCGACCTGCTCCACCTCTTCCAACAGGTGCGAAGAAAAGAGAACCGTCCGACCCTCATCGGCAACAGTGCGGATGATCGCGCCTAGTATGTCGCGTCGCACGATTGGGTCGAGGCCCGAAGAGGGCTCGTCCAGCACCAGCAGGTCCGGCCGATAGGCGAGTGCGATGAGGATGCCAACGCGTGCCTTCTGTCCCTTCGATAGGGTCCTGATTTTCGCCGCCGGATCGAGCGCGAACGATTCCCGCAGCTCCTGGGCGTAGCCGTCATCCCAGGATGGGCGGAACGCGCGCGAATATCGAACCAGCTCGTCGACTCGCATCCAGCCGGGCAAATCGTTTTCCTCGGACAGATAGCCGATCCGCGACAGGACGCCGACGGGATCGGCGACCGGATCGAGTCCGAAGACGCGCACCGATCCGCTCTGCGCGCGCAGCAGGCCGAGTACGTGTTTGATGAGTGTGGTCTTGCCGGCCCCATTGGCGCCGACCAGTCCGTACACCGCGCCGCGCGGAATAGACAGCGTCACCGCGTCGAGCGCGGTTTTGGTATCAAAGCGCCGTGAGAGCTGGTTGACGGCGATGACTGGTGCGGTCGCTTCCATCATTGCATCGAATGGTCGGGGTCACCATTCAGACGCATGAAGTGGGGGTAGATAACCCGCATCCACTGGCTGCAGGGTTTGGCGATATGTCGTTTTTCTATCACTGACATGTCGATTTCATATCACTTAACGCGACATCTATGACCTGATAGTCAGGAGCATCACACGCGGGTTGCGCCAACCTCTGTTGCCCGTCCTAGAGGAGAGTAATCTCCCGTTCATCTTCTGAGGTGCCGATGCGGTTCGGCGCAATTTCACTTCTACTGCTCAACGCCATGTCGCCGGCGATTCTCGTTTGCGGCGCGCAGGCATCAGATCACGCGGGACGGATCCCGTGGCAAGGTCCAGGCAGCACCGGACGAATCAGCTCGGTTGCGCAAATAACCGTCCCCGACGGCTGCAGGTTCACTGGACGCGCCGGCGTGCCGGCATTTCTCGAGGCGACCCAGAATCTTCCTGATGAATCTGTTGCAGCGGTGCTACTGTGTCGGACAGCCGATACCGCGTCGACGTGGTTTGTCTTGTACAAATACGATCCCAGCGGTCTCGTGCGCGATACCGACAAGAACACGCTCGACGCCGCCAAGATCCTCGCCACGATCAAAGACGCTACCGAAAGATCAAACGATGAACGCGAGCGCCGCGGGTGGGAGAAGATGTACGTCACGGACTGGATCACACCCCCATTCTACGACGAGAAAACCCACAACCTCACCTGGGCTCTCGAAGGTCTCTCATCGAGCGGGGAATCAAGCGCCAATCGATCGGTGCGACTCCTCGGCCGTGGTGGCGTTGTCAGCGCGGAGCTCGTCGCAGATGTAGACCGGCTCGCCGAGATCGTGCCTGCGTTCGATAAGAGTATAGACGGGACGCAGTTCATTCCTGGCCAGACCTACGGCGAGTGGCGTCAAGGTGACAAAATCGCGAGCTACGGTCTTGTCGCGCTCATCGCAGGTGGTGCCGGCGTCGCTGCGACCAAGGCTGGACTCTTTGCGAAATTGGGCAAGCTGTTCATCGCTGTGGTACTCGCAATCAAGAAGTTGATCGTCGCCGCCGTGCTGGCAATCGCTGCTTTCTTCAAACGAATCTTCGGAAAGAAGAAAAAGTCGACAACGCCTGAGACAGCCGGATAAGTGAGCTGGCAGGTCGCAGCGATCCTCTTCGCCATTTTGGCCTTCGAAGGGGTTCGACGTCTGGACAGCGAAGACGTAATCCTCCGCTGCGATCCCCTCGGTACGTGGCGGGTTGCGGTACCATTGCAGCTATGGCGTCAGTGGTATCTCGTCTCGGCGCTACCACCGTTCTTTCTGACGGTTGTCGTTCGACATGAGTCCGGTAGCAAATCGCTCCGCGATGACCGAGGTCACATCCGATCGTTAGTCCGCGCCCCAGAGCCAATTCTCTCACTTCGTCTGCTGTGCGCGCTCGACTTCCTGGTGGTCGTGATCGGTATTCCGTGGGGAATTTCGCGTTACGGATCTGCCGGCCTGCTCGCGTTTATCGCGTTAGCGCTGGCGCTAAGCGCGGTAATAATGATACGCTCGGCTGCTGTCCGACTGTCTGAGGGGCATTCACGCTGGGCGGCGTTTCGCAGCTCGACACCTTTCCTGTCGCCATTTGCATCTCCGTTCGCCGCTGAAGCTGCGCTCTCATCGCTGCTGCGAAACCATTCACCTGTCGCGGTGATTTCAACCTTGCTTGGGCAAGCAGAGTTCGCCGCATTGATGCGCCCCGCTGCATACGATGTGGAATCACGACAGGCCGAGACCGGTGGCTCGTTGCTCGGGGAGCTCGCACGGGCGCTGCCGAGGAACGAGCGTATGACGATTCTGGAATCTGCTGCGAATGGCTGCACTGAATTCGAGCGATTCTGTCCCCGCTGCGCAGAACGCTATTCGCTGGATTCAACCGCGTGCGCCGATTGCGACGGCGTCCAGCTTCGTGCGACCCGATAGTGCGGCTAATTAGGCCCGTCAGGTTCCGCTGGACCGACTCCGTAAGCGGTATAAGCTGATAGCGATCCCGACGATGACGAACACCGCTGCCATCGTGACATCCCCGCGCATGGCTGCGCGATAGGCGAGAAAAATCCAGAAGAGCAGGAGGAGAAGAACCATTGGCTTGCCCATCGATCGATCCTCGGAGGGTGAGTGTTGTTGAGACTCATCCCCTTCGTGGGCCGTAACACTGCTTGCGCCTCTTCACGATGAAGAGGCGCGCGCTCCCTTCCAGATCACCGCCGCGTCGTAGCCGTGAATCGTGCGGACGACGTCCGGGTTCCAGCTGTCGACCCCACGCATGGCAAGTGGTCGCAACGCGCGAAGGTCGATGACTTCATGGTCGGTCGCGCTTGAGTTTGCCAGCACCCGCGCGAGCCGCTGATCTCCGGCTTTGAATTCGTCGAAGTCGTCACTCGCAACCGAGTTGAAGCTCCGCCCGGGGCCGAGCACAGCTTGATGAGAACCTGGGCCAGGCAGCACAATGATATGGAATGCCCGACCGCCACTCAGCGCGGCGACTTCGTCCGGCATTGAGCCGAGGTCGAAGATGTTGACGTAATTCTCGCCGCGAATCATGTGGTTGTAGCCGAACTTCATCATCACCTTCGGCTGGTTCCCGCGTTTCTGCTCTTCCCGCAGTCGCTCGGCGAAACCACTCCGCATCCATTGCGCTCGGCGCTGCGATGAATCCCACGCAGTTCCGGTTTGTGCAACCGCATTGATGGCCAGTGATTCCTCGAGGGTGCGCAGTATCAGGTTACTGTCACGGTCTGGGTTGGGCCAGGCTGAGCGAACTGACGATACGACGGCGGGGTCAGGATTCTGCGAAAAGATGAAAGGCGCACCTCCCGCCCACGCGTTCGTTGACGCCTGCTTCAGCCGCGCAAAAGACGCCTTTGCAGGTGGCGGCACTCTGGACTCGAGTCTCGAGATCAGGTAGCGATCGCTTAGGATCTCCCGATCGAGTCCCCACAGAACCCGCTCATTCTTTGGTGCGGTGCTGACCACGGACGCGATGAACTGCGCTTCCTCACGCAGATACATCGGGCTCCAGGTAGTAGGCGCGGAATAAAAATCCAGAATCCCCTGAAGCCCATGGCCTCTCGCCGCAACCTCAATGTCCTGGGCGATGATTGGCGAAAGCTCGATCGCCATGCGGCTGTAACCAGATGCGCGAAGAGCGTTGAACAGGGCCGCTGAGAGCTGCGCGGTTTCCGCGACTCCGTGTTCCTCGCCGATCAGTGTGAACTGCGCATCCCGCGCTCGCTCGACCAGCCAGTCCCATCCCCGTCCCGCGGGACCGTTGCTCATTGTGAGGGGAAGTCGGTTGTGTTGAAGCGCTTCGAGAAGGCGTGCTTGCGGACTAGTCTGGGGCTGCGCAGACGAAGGCGGTGCGCTCTGGCTGCGACCTCGCTTGCCCGTAAGCAGGAACAATCCGCTAGCGAGGAGCAGGTCGCGTCTATTTATCCCCATATCCATCCCGGTCAGTCACCGCTGACTGGGACAGATGAACGGGGCTATTGGTTTGAAGCTGTCAGCATACTCGAAACCTGCTGGTCGACTTTCGATCAGTAGTACGAGTACGTCGCGTCCACGGCAAAGCTTTGACCCGCGTTCGGCCCCGTCTGGAAAATCAGGGTTCCGTCCCTCGTCAGCGGTCGGGTCTGATCGTTGTAGGTGTACGAAAAGTCGACGGTGTAGTGGTCGCCGTCGCCCAGGTGAACCACCCGAGCTGGATTACCTTTTTGTAGTTTCACGCCGGGTAGCAGAATGAGCTTGTCGAAGAATCCGGGATGCAACAGGTCAAAGTCGTCGACGTTGACTTTGTTGTCGTAGTTCTCGAATACATCGACCACGGTTACCTCACTCTGCAGCCCATCGATCGGCGGATAGTGCTGCCCCATTTCCAGCAGATTGCCATCCGCGTAGTACTCGAAGCTCATGGTGAGGTCGATGATAAATCCGCCGGGCACTGCACGATCGCGCTCGATCGAGGTGAGCTGTTGTCCGTCGTAGGTAAAGAACCAGAGCTGCGCGTTGGCGCCTGTCTCATCCCGGTCGCGGATCGCGGCCACACGACCCAGGTCATCGTAGGTATAGATCAAGTTGTGCACGGTGCCGGCGGCGACGTCGATGTCATGAATCCGGCCAGTCTGGTAATTCAGAGAGTACGTCGCTAATCCCGAGGCGAAGGTTGCAGTCCTGATCTTCCCCGCGTCGTCGTACTCGAAGTGGTAGTAGGGCGAAGGTAGTCGCGTGTAGACGACGTCCTTGAGCAGTACGCCCGTCGGCGGGGGCGGAGGCGGCGGGGCCGAAATGTGGTCGCTGCTGCACGCAGCGAGCGTGACGGCGACGATTGCGGAGAGGATCGGTAATCGTATTTGCATGGCTGGAATTTCGCGGCAATCGAACCCCAATTCTAGAACGAAGCTGCCGCGACTTTTTGAAGGTTTCTGCGGTCCGAGCGCTGAGAGGCCGGGTTGCACAATTACTTACGCGACAAAATCGATCGCACCGATTAACTGCCGCTCAGCCAGGAATTAGCTGACGGTCGAACCCGTCTGCCGGCGTGGTGCGGGGTGTGCGTGGGAGCTGGAGAGACTTGGGAGCCCAAATGAAAGCGACCGTTCTATATGGCCCGCGCGATGTGCGTTTCGAACAGCGCCCGGATCCGACTATCGAAAAGCCGACCGACGCGATCATCAGGATCGCGGCAGCATGCGTTTGCGGATCTGACCTCTGGCCATATCGAGGTATCAGCCCAATCAAGCAACCGACGCCAATGGGTCACGAATACTGTGGCATCGTCGAAGAAGTCGGCAGCGCCGTGAAATCCGTGAAGCGCGGTCAGTTTGTCATAGGATCATTTGCGTTTTCCGATAACACGTGCCCCAACTGCAAGTACGGTTACCAATCAGGGTGCATGAATGGCGGATTCGTCGGCGGAGCACAGGCGCCGTTGCTGCGTCTCGAGCAAGCGAATGGAACGCTGGTCGCGACGCCGGAGACTCCGTCGCCTGATTTGCTCCCGAGTCTACTGACAATCTCCGATGTCCTGGGCACTGGCTGGTTCGCCGCCGACGCAGCAAACGTGAAGCCAGGATCGACCGTCGCCGTCGTCGGCGACGGCGCGGTCGGATTGCTCGGCGTTCTCTCCGCGAAGCAGATGGGCGCCGAGCGAATTATTGCGATGAGTCGACACGATGCGCGACAGAAACTTGCGCGTGAGTTTGGTGCGACGGATATCGTGACTGAGCGTGGTGATGAAGGTGTCGAGCGCATCATGGAGCTCACCAAAGGTGTCGGCGCGGACTCGGTGCTCGAGTGTGTCGGGACCCAGGAGTCGATGATGCAGGCGATCCATGCGACGCGGGTCGGCGGATATATGGGCTACGTTGGCGTTCCGCATGGCGTGACGCTCAAGGGCGAAGAGTTATTCCGCCAGCACGTCCACCTGATGGGCGGACCAGCACCCGTGCGTCGCTACCTGCCGGATCTCATCGATCTGGTCTGGAAGGGAAAGATCAATCCGGGCAAAGTCTTCGACCTCACGCTTCCGCTCCCCAAGGTGGCCGAAGGTTATCGCGCGATGGACGAACGACGCGCGATCAAAGCGCTGCTGCTGCCGGACTGAGCATCGGCTTGCTGTTTCATTGAGGTCGTCGCAACTGTGCTCAAATTCCTTTCGACGTGGTCTACTCGTCGCGTGATCGTGGCGTGCGCGATGTGGTTGCTCGGCGCGCCCATTCTCGCGGCAATCGGATTGATTGTGGCGGGATTATTGGCAGCGGCGTTGTCTGGCGATACCAAGATTGCTTTCACAGCGCGCCTCGACAACTGGTCGCTCGCCTGGTTCTACGTGCCGCCGCTGATCCTTGTCGCTGCGTGGTTGTGGTCCAGGCGACAGGAATCTGCTCGACCTTGACTCAGTTCGATCGCACTGCTACGCGCGGCTGAGCAGCACGCATCACATTCCTCGGTTCAGCTTGCCTGTCGACGCGTATCGGGTCAGTTTGCGATTGCCGCACACTAAAACAGGAGCAACTCAACAATGGCAATCTTTAAGGAACAGACCGTCCAGCGCAAAGATGCAGCGCCGCTGACTCCGGAGACTTTCCCGAAAAAGGATACAGATTCGTTTACGACTCCGCTGCCGAGTTACGAGCCGGTAGTAAGACCTCGGTCGAAGGAAGCGAAAGAGTCGGTGATCGCTGCCGGTCTCACCATCGACGGCAAGATCGAAGGTGCGGGCCACGTTCGCATCGCGGGACGTTTCAAGGGCGACGTCAACGTCGATGGCGATCTAACGATTGACTCCGGTGCGAAAATCACTGGATCAGTGCGTGCCGACACCGTTACGATCGGTGGTGAGCTCGAAGGCAACATCGATTCCGCATCACGCGTCGAGTTGCTCGCGACCGGTGTGCTCACTGGAGATCTCAAGGCTGGTTCACTCACCGTCGCCAGCGGATCTCGCATGCGCGGCAACGTTTCCTTCGGCTGGGATGAAGGCAATGGGACTCATCCGCGTGGTAGAGCAGCGGAGAGCAACGGCGTATCGTGATCAATACGAGCGTAGGCTCGCCGGGTAAGGCGCGCCTCTGCCCTCACTGCAAAGCGACCATCCTGCAGAGCGCGACGATCTGTCCCGCCTGCGATCACAGTCTGAGATTCGACTCACAGCGGAAACGGAGAGCGGCGCCGAGCTTCTCTCCGCTCCGCGTGGAAGGCACGATCAAGCATCCGGTCGCGGGCGAGGCGTGGGAGTATTCGATAGTCATCACGATACTCGACGCGCAGCAGCGCGAAATCACCCGACAGGTCGTGAGCGTCGGCGTGCTGAACCCAAACGAGCAGCGGACGTTCAGACTTGGCGTGGATGTTTTTACGCCGTCGAGCGAGGAAGCGTCGAAAGAGACCTCGGGCGCGACTGCGGACTAAAGCGCCCGGGTCGACCTCTTGGTCTTCATTTCCAGAAGAACCCGACGATCCCACCGACAACGAAGCCTGCAGCGAGACCGAGCTCGAGCAGAGGAAGTATGACCAGCCCATCTTCCGAGTGATCGAAGTAACCGCTCTTTGGACGGTGGGTGATCAGGAACGCAGCCGCCAGGCCGACAACAACGCCGATGCCGGCGCCGATGAACGCACCCCGCACGACGTGGCGCCCGCCCGTGCTGTCACGCGCAGCGGTGTCAGTCGACAGCGGTTGAATGGGCTGCGAAGCTGCGTTGGCGCTAACGCCCACTCGCGCCGAGGACGATCTCTGCGCTTCAGCGATCTGCGCAATCGACAAACTCAGTAACGCGAACATGGCCGTATGAGCTCGATTCACATCACTACTATAGATATGCGCATCGCTTCTCCGCCAGTCGCCGTTTCTCAGTTAACCTTGTAGGTCGCTGTACCGGCGGGTACGTTGCGATTGCGCCCTTAGCGTGCGCAATTATGCCTCCCTTCCCGGTTAAACCAGCGGCATCACCAGCTCGCGGATTCGACATCGTCGTAATCGCTGCGTCCGCCGGCGGGCCAAGAACTTTGCGCGACATCTTTCAACTGTTGCCGGCCAATTTTCCGGCGCCGGTGGTGGTGGTGCAGCATTTAGCCGCTAGTCCCCCGAGCTCGCTGGTCGAGTTTCTCGGACGTGATTGCGCTCTGCCGGTTCAATGGGTCGATCGCCCAGAGCAGTTGCAGGGCGGTTGCGTCTACCTCGCGCCGCCCGACCGCCATCTCGCCATTCGGGCCGGCAATATCTGCGAAACTTATAGCGGTCCACGAGTGAATTTCGCGATCCCGGCGGCCGATCCGCTGTTCACCTCCGCAGCGACCGAATTCGGATCGAGGACACTCGGAGTGGTGCTGACCGGCAGGCTCCGTGACGCCGCGGCCGGAGCACGCGCTATCCGCGATGCGGGCGGAGTCGTTGTCGTCCAGGAGCCCACAACATGTGTCGCTGACGGAATGCCGACGGCTACGATCGAGCAGGGAAGCGCGTGCTTCATTCTTTCACCGCGTGGAATAGCGAGCGCGATCATCACGCTCGTGATGGTCGCCCGGTCGCCCGGCATCTTTGGCATGGCCGCCGCCCGCCAAAACTGAAAAACTCAGTCAGACGTTTGAGACTAGTAACCGACCACCAACCTCTGTCAGCCACCAGGCGGACGGGGCCCGCGCTGACGTGGAGGCTCCACGATCAACGCGTCAGCAGGAGTAGCGCCCGGGCGGACCTCGGTGTGACGGATCCGTCCGCCGAGTAGACCGGTGTAGATCATGGCGCCGGCAACGAACGCCGTCGCCAGCAACGCTGCGTGCGTCACGCTGGTAGGAACGGGCTGCGAGCGCCAGCGAATCAGCGCGATCAGAGCGAGCGCGCCCAGAACACCGCCGAGTATGTAAGCCTTGTCGCCCATCGCCTGATGCGCCTCGATGTCGTCGTGTCGCACCCCCGGTATGCCGCGCAGCGCGTGCTCGGCGGCATCGCCGCTCAGATTCGCGGCGGCACCAGCAATCGCAGTCGCGATCAGAACGACGAGTGCAGTCCGCCTGAGCACGTCGCGCGCCGTGAAGTAGGACGCGACGAACAGCGCCAGCGCGAATAGCGATCCAAAAATCGGAGAGTGATTGACGAGCAGATGGAAGTGTGCGCCAGTGAACATGGGTCGGACGGTTGAGTTGGCGGGGACAATCGCAAATTGAACGCCGTATCAGCAGTTCATGACCTTGCAGGTGCAGTTGGTGTTACCCCTCGGCACCATGGTTCCAGCGCGGAGTATGATGAACGAGACCCGAACCGAGGCGATTATGCAGCGATTCACGTCAAATATTGCGAGGAAGTTCCGCGCCCTTCGACAAGGCGGCGGTGCGCCTCGAGCATTCATATTCAGCTACGACCACGTGCTCGGAACATCCCTGGAGCTCCAGGTCCGCGCACGGTCGGAACGCTCGGCGAAGCACGCCAAGGCCGAGGTGTTGATCGAGATCGATCGCCTCGACAACATTCTGAGTGGGTGGTCAACGAACAGTGAGTTCGCCCGCTGGCGCGCGTCGCAGCGAGAAGGGGTGCAGGTATCGCCAGATCTGGCGGAAGTCCTGCGCAGGGCGGAGGAGTGGCGTGCGATTACCGGTGGCGCGTTCGATCCCGCGCTCAGATCGGGAATGTCACTCGATGCAATTGCCAAGGGATACATCGTCGCGATGGCTGCAGCGCTTGGCGCCGAGGTCGGTGGAGTCTCGGACATTCTGCTCAATATAGGCGGCGACGTTCAGCATTTTGGCGCGTTGCCGATGGTGATCGGCGTCGCAGATCCGTTCGCGCCGGCGGAGAATGCTCCGCCAATTGGAGCGGTACGGCTGGAGAACGCCGCGCTGGCGACAAGCGGTGGATATCGGCGCGGATTCATGATGAATGGCCGACAGATATCGCACGTTGTTGACCCACGCACCGGTGAGCCCGTTGATCACATCGCGAGCGCTTCAGTCTTCGCATCCGATTGTGCCACGGCTGATGCACTGTCGACCGCATTCAGCGTGATGCAGCCATCGGAGAGCATCGCCCTCGCCGATTCGCTGCCCGATGTCGGCTGCATGCTTGTCGGGAACGATGGAGCCATCACCACCAACTCTGCGTGGATGGACCGCGCGGTCTATACGCATCAGCTAAGAGTCGCATGAAGAATCCTGAATCAGTAGCACCGATCGATCGCCGCGGCGCGCTCGTCAGAATCGCCGGAGTTGCACTTTCGTTCACGGGATTAACCGGCCTGACGGGGATGCGTCGCTTCAGTCCCGCCTCCCCCCTCCCGCCTCCCGCGTCCCGCCTCCCGCTTCCCGCTTCCCGCCCCTGGGATGATCGCTTCGAGCTCACCGTCGATCTCGAGCTCGCGCAGCAGGGCGGCTTCCGCGCTCACCGACCGTACGTCGCGGTGTGGGTCGAGGATGCGACGGGTCGTCGAGTGCGTACGATAAGTCTGTGGGTGAATACGAGTGGCCGTGGTCCGCGCTACATTCGCGAGCTGCGTCGCTGGTTCGACGGCGAGCGGTCCGCGGAAGACGCCGGCGCTCCCGACGCAATCGCGACGACATCGAGCGCAACGCGACTTCCTGGCCGCTACCAGGTGATGTGGAATGGTCGGGACGATCGCGGCAACGTAGTGCCGCAGGGAAGCTATCGAGTCATCGTCGAAGCAGCGCGCGAGCACGGCAGCTATCAACTGATGCAACAGCAGCTGAACCTCGCGGCGACGCCCGTGGCCGCCGACCTCGGCTCCAACGAAGAAATCGCGAGCGCACGTGTCGAGTATCGCCGCAAGAACTAATCGAGAGACCCGCGACGACCCGGTGATCGCGCACATACCGGCGCGTCGCCGCCGGCCGATGCGCCTGCGCGTACATTCCGCCCTGCGCTGGCTCCACATCTACACGTCGATGATCAGCCTGCTGATCGTGCTGTTCTTCGCCGCGACCGGAGTGACGCTCAATCATCCCGACTGGCTCGCCAACGAGCGCATCTCGGAAGTTACCGGAACGCTCCCCTCCACCTGGAAGACGTCGAAAGGAATCGACTGGCTGGTGGTGGACGAAGCGCTGCGTGCTGACAAAGGAGTTCACGGGACCTTTGCGGATCGGCGAGAGGATGATCGAGAAGCATCACTGACATTCCGTGCGCCTGGTTACTCTGCGGATGCTTTCATCGACGCGCAGACTGGCGCCTATCGCTTGACCACTTCCAATCAGGGAATGCTCGGCATCATCAACGATCTCCATCGCGGACGTGATGCCGGCAGTGCATGGGCGTGGGTGATCGACGCGGCCGGCATCTTCCTCGTCCTGCTTTCGCTCACAGGACTGGGGTTGTTGTTCTATCTGAGAAAGGTCCGGTTCTCAGCGCTGCTCACTCTAGCTGGTGGAGCAGCGCTGATCATCATCCTCGCCAGGTTCGCGACGTAAAAGATCAGTGAAGAAGCTTCACCTGAACGGGATCAGCGCTCGATACGAGAATGGTTCCATTGCCAAGTTGGCCGAGATTTCCGTATCCCCAGCAGTATGCCCGTCCAGCGGTCGAGATTCCGCAGGTCGTGAACGCGTTTGGTGCGCTAGTGATGCTCGCGAAGGTTATTCCGCCATTGATCGGACCGGGTACATACCGATCGGTGCCGACGGGGCCGCCCGCCTGACCGTTGCTGTTGCTGCCCCAGCAGTCCGCGTTGCCGGCGTTCATCCCACAGATGTGCGAGGCTCCGTAAGCTACCTGGGCGTATGATTGTCCAAGCGCGGCTTGAACGAGCGTGCTGGGCGACGCCGTACTCGCAGTGCCCTTGCCCCAGTAGCCATAGTACTCGTAGCCCCAGCACCAGATCACGCCGTCGGTCTTCTGACCGCAGCGATAGACTCCGCCCATTCCAAGTTTCTGGAAGGTCGCGCCTCCGACCTGAATCAACGGAGTGCGCGTGCAGTTGGCGTTCTGTCCTGCCTGACAATCGGTCTGTTCTGTACCGCCGACTTCGGCGCCCCAGCAATAGGCCGTCCCGGAGAAATCACGCCCACAACTGATCTTCTCCGCTCCCATTACCTCTGCGAAGCGGACAGGGCCGGCGACCTTCAGCGGTGTTGCGCTGCAAGGTTCGTTGGTGCTGAAGAAACTGCATCTGTCGGCGCCAGTGACACCGGCGCCAAGCTGGCCCCATGAATCCCAACCCCAGCACCAAGTGTCGCCGGCGGTGTCGATGCCGCAGGTGTGCATGCGAGCAGCGCTGATCGAAGTGAAGATGTGGCCACCGACAACGGGGATCGGCTGCCTGATTTCGCCGCCCGGCGCGCCGTTGCCTACCTGCCCGTAGTAGTTGCCGCCCCAACACCAGGGCACGCCGGCGCTGGTGAGCGCGCAGGTGTGGAATTCGCCAGCTGTCACGTATACGAATCGCTCGCCGCCCGTTACCTGAATCGGCGTCAGGTTACAACGTCCACCGATTTGATTGGTGCAATCGCTCGAGGTTGTTCCGACGCCGAGGTTGCCATTGATGTCGGAGCCCCAGCAATAGAGGCGGTGAGTACCGGTGATTCCGCATGTGTGCTGAGAACCGGTGGCGATCTGAGTGAAATGCGGTACTACTGTGACGTTGATGTCCGAATGGAGATTCTCCACCGTCGCGGTGATCGTCGCCGGTCCAGTTGCTAAGGTGCGGATGCGTCCCTTGTCATCCACTGTCGCGATACCTGTCGACGAAGAGCTGTAAGTCACCACCGCATTCGGCGCTGCCTTGTTGTGCGAGTTGGTCACGACGACGGATGTCGAGAGCGAATCGTCCAGCAGCAGCGTCGCGGTATCACGACCGAAGCTGATGGTAGTGATCGGCGCCCACGATACGGTAACTGTGAGCTCGTCGTGCAATCCGGCGACGTGAGCGGAAATGGTGGTGGTTCCCGCCGTCAAAGCTGTTACGACGCCTTTGCTATCAACCGTCGCCACGATGGGCACCGATGAGGAATAGCTGACCAACGACGGACCACCAACCGTGCCGTCGGACATCGTAACCGTCGCGGGAAGCGAGAGGGAGTCATCGGCGATGATACTCGCCACATGCGTACCGAACGCCAGGCTTTTTGGCGTCGCTGGAGGTGTGGCTTCGCTACAGGCAACAAGCACGATGCCGGCGGCGATACTCGCCAGCATTCGCGGAAATGATTGCATCGGGTGGGCCTTAAGTGGTGAAGGGCCTCCCAATGTTTGTATCGGGCTGATTCAGCGCAAGAGTACTTTCGGCGTAGCATGATAATGTCCTAGAATAGTGACCATCATGAAGAAATGGCTTGGTCGCCCCAGGCAGATCACGTCGGCATGAACTCAAAGCGCTAATCAAGACTTCGAGTGCGAATCGTCGTCATCGGCGGCACTGGTCATGTCGGCACCTTCCTCGTTCCGCGACTGGTCAACGCGGGCCATGAGGTCATCGTCGCCAGTCGTGGTAAGCGTGAGCCGTATCTCGCGCACGAAGCCTGGAAGAAAGTCCGTCAAATAGAGATCGATCGCGCCGCCGAGGATGAAGCGGGTACTTTTGGCTCCCGCATCGCAAAGCTCGATGCCGATGCGATCATCGACATGATCTGCTTCACACCCGAAAGCGCGCAACAGCTCATCGCCGCTCTAAAGCAACGCCTCGCTGCCGCCGGCTCCCCCCTCCCGATTCTCCTCCATTGCGGCACGATGTGGGTTCACGGCCGGCCGACGACCGTTCCTGTCACCGAGGACATGCCGCGCCTCCCGTTCGGCGATTACGGAATCAAGAAGGCCGCAATCGAGAAGCTTCTACTCGAGGCCACTCGCAGCGGCGATGCGCGCGCGACAATCCTTCATCCCGGCCACTTGGTCGGCCCCGGATGGAATCCGGTGAATCCTGCTGGTCACTTCAATCCCGACGTATTCACGCGCATCGCTCGTGGAGACGTGCTCACCCTTCCGAACGAAGGATCGGAGACGGTTCACCACGTCCACGCCGACGACGTCGCGCAGGCGTTCGAGCTCGCGCTCACCAAACCCGAAGCAAGCGTTGGTGAAAGCTTTCACGTCGTCTCGCCAGCGCCGATGACTCTACGTGCCTACGCCGAAGCGATGTATGCGCATTTCGACCGGCAACCGCGACTCGAGTTCCTGCCGTGGGAAGAGTGGCGACACACCGTCGCCGAACAGGAAGCTGCCGCGACCTGGGACCACATCGCCCATTCACCACACGGCAGTATCGCCAAAGCGCGCCAGAAACTCGGCTATTCACCGCGCTACTCCTCGCTCGAGGCAGTCATCGAGTCGATATCCGTCAGAGACGATTTGGCGACTCCGGGTCGTGACTCGGCAGGTACGCGACGCCGGTAGAAATGAGTTTCGCCACTCGGCGTAGGGTGTCGTGATGCTTGTCCACGTCGGCGATGAAACCCTGATCGCGCTGCGCCTCCAGAGCGCGCGCGGTATAGGTCACGTCGCCGGCTAACAGAACGTCCTGCTTGCCCGTGCGCACCAGAAAACTGGTGTGACCCGGAGTATGTCCCGGCGTCGGCAGCGCCACGATCGAGCCATCCGCTGTCACCGGCCAGCTACCCGGGAATCCCAGCATCGGCGATCCGTCGAATTCGAACGTGTTGGGAACGAAACCGCTGGGAACCGGCGCGGTCATGAATCGCATTAACCGTCCCGGAAAACGCGCTACCGGTTCCCACTCCGGTTTCGCAACCCACACTCGCTCCGTGTCGAACGCCGCCAATCCTCCGACGTGATCGCCATGCAGATGCGTCAGCAACACGCGATCGAACTCAGCGGGCTCGAACCCAGCTCGAGCCAGTTCCGAAATCAGGCCCTCCTGAGCGGAAACATTGAACCTGGTTCTGGTCACGCCGCCGGTCATATCCGGACGCGCACCCGTATCGATCAGAACAAGCTCTCGTTCCGTCTCGATGATCCACGCCCACATCGGCAGCGGACCGGTGAAATCCGGATCGCGCCACAAAGAACGAATCAATCCGAAGGGCCCGCCGTGCGACGGACTGCCCTCGAGAAAGGTCGGCTTCAGCTGCAGTGTTCCTGTGGTGATCGGTGTGATCCTGATCGATGCTCGACCGTCGCGCTGACGCAGCGAAGCGCGTCTTACCGCAGTCGACAATCGTGTACCCTGCTTTTCATCGCGAAGCATTGAGTATCCTGTCATTGCAATTCAACCGCTGCATTCAAGCGAGTGATTTTCACTCGCCCGAAAGTTCGGTCGTTTGCGCGGGTAAGTCTTGAACGAAGGCAGGGCAGATTTTTGAACGATTGTGCTGTCGTGCGCTGCCTAGAGGCGAATGGTTTGCCGGCCCGGGTGGAGTTGCCGGCGTTGCCCATGCCACACCAGCTCGCCTGACAAACCGGGCGGCAGCGTGATATCTGCACTCAATCCGCGCTCGCCTATCTGTTCATACGCAACTTCGATATCGCCGAGTGGATGCGGGATGCGTCCCGCTGCGTGGCGGAGCGGGCCAAGCGCGGGCGTGATGCTCACCGTGCGAAATCCGGCGCTCGATGGACGCACACCAAGCACGGTAGCGAGCAGCCCGTAATTCGGATGCGCAGACCAGGCGTGGGTATCCGATCGCGTCGGCTCCGGATTCTCCGGCGCCGATGTCAGACCAAGCGCAAGCATCTGCTGCCACGGCGCGAGCTGCTCGATGTAGCGCTCGCCGAGTCCAGCTTTGCGCAGCGCCTCGAGCACGTAAAAGCTGAAGTAATAAGAAGCGGGAGTGAGCGCGGTATCAGCGAGCACTCGCTCCATCACCGCACGCTGCATCGACGGCGGAATGGCGTCGGTGAGAATCGCCAGAACATTTGTCTGCTGACTGTAGGTTGCGGTGGTGTCGGGCGAATCGCGCAACAGACCGCGTCGAGAATCCCATGCGTGCGCGCGCACCGCTTTGCGCACGGCTTCAGCACGCGCACGATAGTCTGTCGCGGTGCCGCTCGCGCCGAGTGATTGCTCGAGCTCCGCTGCGCGGTCCAGAGCGTAGACGAAGAGGAGGCTGATCGTCGCCGAGTGACCGACATCTCCGCTCGGTGGCACTCCGCGATCCCAGCGGGGAGTCCAGTCGACGTAGTTCCAGTACGGCATCGGGCCGAGCATGCCGGTGGAGTCGATGTGTCCTCCGTACCAATCGAGGATGCCGCGGATGCCCGCGAGTCGCGCGCGCACGAACGCAGGATCGTCGCGCAGCATGAAGTAGTCATGCACCATCGCGACGTAGATCAGCGAGAACGGCGGAATGATCTGTGTCAGCGACGACGGATAGCGACTGGTGGTAAGTCCTTCAGGAATGCGCGACCGATCGAATTGCTCGATCGCCTGTCGTACGAGCCGGTCGTCGCCCGCGACGTAGAGTGAAATCAATCCCTGTATACGGGTGTCGCCGATGTACTGGAGCTGCTCCCAGTACGGGGTGTCCATGTAGGTCTCGAACGCGCCAATGCGGGCGCCGTTCCAGTTCATTCTCCACATGTCGGATAGCCATGGCAGATCGCTACTGAATCTCCCACGCTCGACGAATGGATAGCCCGTGACGATTCCGTGGAGATCGTGCACGCGCAGAGGTTCGTCGCGCGTGGTGATGTCGAGCTGGATGTAGCGGAAGGAGCGCCAGTACAACGAAGTGAATCGGCGATGCGATCCGCCGTCGGGCAGGAAGACGTCGTACACTCCGTGAATGGTGCGTCCGTCGACATCGTTCCGGTTTCCTTTTTCGCCTTTCGCGTCGACGAGCGCTTCGGCGTAGGTGAGGCGGATGACGCTGCCGGTGCCGCCGCTCGTCTCGAGAATCGGGTAGGCGTCAGTAGTGTGCGACTGATCGAGCAGGATGGAGATGCTCGAGCGCGCGGGAATCGTCAGATCACCACTACCCCGCAGAAACCCGCCGTCGGTTTGCCCATTGCTCGCGCGTCGCACGCTGGCAAGCCGTTGTTCCTTCTCCTCCATCGGAGGGATCGACCTCGGCTCGAGCTGCCATCCCGAGACTTCACCGTAGTCACCGGGCGGCATCGCATATCGTTTGAAATCGCCCACGATCGCAGGAGCGCTCCACCCATCGTCGACGTACTGCGCACTCTCCCAGCCCCACGGGTAGCGTGCGCCGTTGATGGAATCTCCTGGCGCTGCCGCGTAATAGTTCTTCATGTAGGCGCTGGTGATCACGATCGGCGCGTAAGCGGAATCGATCAGCATCTTCCAGTCACGCCCGGTGTTGACGAGCGCTGCTTCGGTCGCGCTGTTGCCCTGCAGCACGAAACCAGTGCGGTGACTGTGTTGGGCGACTGGTCGAGCGACGCCCCAATTCCAGACGAGCGCGGCGATGACGTTGCGCCCCGTGTGCAGCTGCGGCGCGAGATCGACTGTTTCGTAGCGCCAGTGTGCGACGTCCGACCGCTGGGGGCCGGACGACATCTGCACGCCATTCACGTAGAGTCGATATCGATTGTCAGCGGACACGTGCACCACAAATCGCGTCGGCATCTTCTCGAGCGTGAAGCTTCTGCGCGCGTGAAAGACGGTGAATGAATCGCCCGGTACTTTTGCTGGTGCGATCCAGTTTGCCGCGAGCGCGCCGTCGAACACTCGCGGCTGCTGACCGCGGAGCATCGCGGCAGGCACAGAGAGTAAACCGATCGCGATCGTCAGATTGCGGATCAGCCGGTCAACTTTGTCAGCGTTCACGGTGATGGAATAACCGACATTGAACGCCTCGTCAAACCCGAGTTATTCTGTGGGGGCGCGCCTACGGCAGAGCTTCGCAGCTCAGCCATTCGCAGCGGTACTGCTGAGTGCGTGTAACCCACGCTGTGCCAAGGGCTTACAGCATGTAACAAAGCTGCCCAAAGGGTTCAAAATCCGCCCACAATCGGCTACATTTAGACCGTAAACATTTGACCGTCCCAAGCCGTTGGATCCTTTGCGCAGCGCTCGTATGCTGCTGCCAAAGAGGTTCGCGCCAAGTGGCGTTTTCACTCGGAGGTTTCTGTGGACAGGATCAAAACGATTCTCAAATCCGGTCGCACCCGACACCTCGGGCTGGTGACCGCTGCACTGCTCGGCTCGCTCTACACCGTTCAGCACGTGAGCCCGAAGCTGCCAGATCTGAGCGCAGTCGACGCCATCCTCGTACGGGACGTCGCACAGTCGGCGCCCGACTCGGGCTGGGACCTGGCGAACATCAACAATCCGCGCGTCGACTCGTGGGTCAAGCTTTTCAGCACCGACCCGAAAGTCAAAGCCCGCTTCGCGGTCTGGCTCGATCGCAAGTCGACATACCAGCCGATGATCTCGACAAAGCTCGATGAGCGCGACATGCCGCAGGATCTCATCTACCTCGCCATGATCGAATCGGGATTCAATCCCAGGGCTCAGTCCCCGGCGAAGGCGGGCGGCTTGTGGCAGTTCATCAGCGAGACCGGCAAACGCTACGGCCTCACCGTCAACAAGAAGCTGGACGAGCGGAATCATCCCGATAAGGCCACGGAAGCTGCGCTGTCGTACCTGTCTGATTTGCACGACCGCTTCGGATCGTGGTATCTCGCCGCGGCCGCTTACAACACCGGCGAAAATCGCGTCGGTCGCATCATGCGTCAGGTGACGGGCAGCGAGAAGGGAACAGACCAGGACTACTATAGAATTTCGAAGCTCCTTCCCAAAGAAACCCAGGACTACGTCCCGATGATGATTGCGGCCGCGCGCATCTCCAAGGATCCAGCGCGTTACGGGTTTGACAGCGGCGACGTGGCGATGGGCGAGTAGCGTCGAAAGCTCGGACAGGTCGAAAACTCGAGCAGGACGGCTGGTCAAGCAAAGCGCTTGCTGTAATGCCGGTGCGGCTTATTCTTGAGTACCGTAAGCCGACATCCACACGCAGTCACCGGAATCTTCAATGGCGCAGGCGACCGTCCAAAAACAGAACACCATCATCGCCAACCAGCGCGATATTGTCCGCAATCAACAGAGGATTCTGAGGCACCAGAACCTCCTGCCCAAACTGCTGCGAAACCAGACGCGGATCCTGCGGAATCAGGACGCGATCGTCAAGAATCAGAAAAAGATTCTGCGCGCACACGCGCGCCTGCTCGCCCGCGAGCAACAGCGCGGCTGACGCTCAGTCGGCGTCGATAACGCGGTCCATCGCTTCCGTGTAGCGACGCCATTGCGCGGTTTCCTCGGCCAGCGCATGACGGCCGGTAGCAGTCAGCTCATAGTAGCGCGCGATTCGATTGTTCCTCGTCGTCCGCCAGTACGACGCGACCCAGCCACGGTTCTCAAATCGATGCACCGCCGGATAGAGCGAGCCCTGCCCAACCTTGAAGTGATCCCCCGATAGCTCGCGTATCCGTGCACTGATTCCCCACGCGTGCACCGGCTCGATCGCCAACGCCTTCAGGATCAACAGATCGAGCGTGCCTTGTATGACGTCGAAAGAATTCGCCATTTCTTCAGTGCTCCTGTCGAAGCAAAAGGGAAGTGTACGGCAATCTGATTATTGCGCAAGGGTATCCCCGGTACGACATTTGTCCGCCGATTCAGACCCGTCGCACCCTCAACTGCCTGGTCCCGATGCGCCGCACCTTATTGATTGCCTGCTTTCTTACCACGCCCGCACTCGTATTCGCGCAGACGAATCCGGTAAACGCACCGGCGTCGCAGCGGGACATGTGGGGATCGCTGCCGTTAGGCACCACGGTTGGCGGACAGATTCGGGTCCGCGTCGAGTCTTACGACGCCGGCGGCTTCAATCCCGCCAATTCGGATTCATATGCGTTGACGAGGATTCTTCTCAACGCCCGCGTCCATCCTACTGCGTCGACATCGCTGTTTGTCGAAGCCATGGACGCGCGTGGACCATGGAAGAACAGGACACCAATCGGCGCGCCATTCCGGGACAACGCAGATCTTCGACAGCTCTATGCCCAGGTCGGCGCCGACAACGCATCGACGACCCTCCGCGCCGGCAGACAGGAGCTTTTTTACGGTGACGGCCGACTGGTTGGGCCACTCCTCTGGGCCAACACTGCGCGCACCTTCGATGCAGCGCGCCTGAGCAATAGCGGAAACGGTTATCGCATCGATGCATTCGCCGCGTCGGTAGTGAAAATCGATCAGACCCGTTTCGACAAGAACGTGCCGGGTAACAACTTCTACGGCACTTACATCGCAACTACTCGATTCATTCCGCGCACGAGTGTCGAGCCTTTCTTCTTCTGGCGCCGCCAGAGCGGGTTGAACACCGAAGCCGGCGTGCGCAGCACCATGAATTTTGGGACGCTTGGTTTGCGGCTCGCTGGAAAGCAACCCACCGTCGACTACGACGCGCAGCTTGTCGGTCAGCACGGCTCACTCGGCGATGAGCCGATTCGGGCGTGGGCTGCCCACGGTCTTCTGGGATACACCCTGGCGCGCGTCGCGCTGACACCGCGACTCTGGGGTGAGTACAACCAGGCGACGGGTGACTCAAACCCGACCGACAATCGGAAGGAGACGTTCGATCAGCTCTACCCGACTGGACACGACAAATACGGTTTGACCGATCTCGTCGGCTGGCAGAACATGCGGCACGTTCGCGGCGGACTTGACCTCGCGTTCAACAAAGCGTGGTCGGCAACTACGAGATACAGCCACTACTGGCTCGACGATGCGCACGACGCGCTGTACAACGGCGGCGGAGCGACGATCGCGCGCTCGCCCACTGGCGTCGCGGGTACCAACGTCGGTCAGGAAGTCGATTTCGTCGTGCAGGGTAAACCGCGCGCCGGACTTGGATTCTCCGCCGGAGTCGGTCATCTCATTCCCGGCGACTTTCTAAAAACCACCACTCCTGGACACGCGTACACCTATCCGTACGCAATGCTCACGTTTGATTTCTGACCCTCATCGGAGAACTTGATGTCCGTCTCAGCTCCCATCCATTTAGCCGGCCACGAGTCCGGAAGCCTCTCCGATCGGTTGAACACGCGCTGGCACAAAGTCGCGCTGCAGGGTTTCCTCGCGATCGTGCTGCTTCACTGGGCCGAGCACGTTGTGCAGGCTTATCAGTTTTATGTGCTGCACATGCCGCGTCCGATGTCGATGGGGCTGATGGGAATGTTCTATCCCTGGCTGATGAAGACTGAAACGCTCCACTACGGCTTCGCGCTGGTGATGCTGATCGGTCTTTGGGTGTTGCGTCGCGGATTCACCGGTACTTCGTACAAGTGGTGGATGGTTTCGTTCTGGATTCAGGTCTGGCACCACTTCGAGCATTTCATCCTGTTCTACCAGGCGAACACTCATCACTACTGGTTTGGGGGAAAGGTGCCGACCAGCGTTGGACAGATCTGGTTCCCGCGTATCGAGCTTCATCTGTTCTACAACACCATCGTCTTCATTCCGATGGTAGTCGCGATGTACTATCACGTATATCCGCCCGCACGCGAGGCAGTGAAGATGATGTGCACCTGTGCGCGTCATCGTGACCCGCTTTCAGCAGCGGCCTGAACGAGCGTTTGTTTAATCATTACCGCTCCTGTCGTTGGTATTACGCTAACAAGCGAAGACACCAACTTCGTTATATCTATTTCCGTGACCAGTGCTAAGTTGGATTAGCACTCGCGGAACAACACCAGCCCGCGAAAACAGGTTCTTCGGAAGGTTCGAAGCGTATCAGGCGCTTCTGGCGACGCCGTCGCAGCGGATGGGTCCGATGCCGGAAGAAACACGCGTCGCAGTACCGCAAGAGTTGTGTGAAGACATCCACCTTGCGTTCGCACGAGTTGCCAGCGACACCCCCGGCTCAATTGCGGCGCTTCAGCGCGCTGTGCGACGATTCACCGTCGCGCTGCAGAATGATGGTGCGACGCCTGAAGCAGTGCTGATCGCGCTCAAAGCCGTCATCAACTCTGGAGCCTTTCATGTCACGAGCAGTCCGAGCGACTTGAGGGATGAGAACCTGCGGCAGTTGATCAGCAGCTGGAGCATCGAAGAGTTCTTTGGCGCGGCCGCTCTGCCAACGCGTCCTGATCAGGAAAAGTCCGCCATTCACCACCAGTTCTAGAATCCGATCGGAGTGCCGGGCGGGAGTTGAATCACAGCGGTCGTCCTGGGTGGCGCGATGCGCTTATCCAGCCAGTTGCGCGAGTCGCGCACAATAGCGCTGTTAGCAGCGCGATCGTCGGCGTCACCGGGATTGCCTGCAGCTAGCCGATTTGCAAGCCGATTGAGATTGCTCTCCGCGACCGCGCGGGCGTCGGCGGTTGCGCGAGGATTCGACGCAAGTGCCAGGAGCGCATCCACAACCGATCGGCGCGCGGCACGGCGCAACGACGATTCATAAGCCGTGGTTGCCGTCGCCTTGTCGAAAACTGACGCGAGCATCGTGCTCATTACTTCGTCGGCGCTCGGCGACGCCGAGTTGCGCGCATGGAACGCGAACAAACGCTCGACCCGCTCGGGCTGCAGAATTCCATCTGCGACGTAACCAGAGAGAGCGCGCGCGACCGCCAGCGGATCGAAAACAATTCCGGCAGGCGAGTCGAACGTCCACCCTCCGCGAAATCCGTAGGGTGACGGCGGCAGCTTGGCGAGAACACGCTCCGGTATCGCCAGCGCCTTCGGTTGGATCGTCGCTATCAATGCCGTGAGTGCCTCGCGTTGTCTCGCCGGATCGATCACGCGCGCCGGAACCTGGGTGTCTCCGCGCAAAGCGAAGGTATAATCCATCCCACCAATCGCTTTGATTGCGCCTTCGATCGCGTAGCGATGATGCAGATAGACGGGAACGAGTCGTTCGTTGAGGAACCACATCGGATCGCCTGGCGGGATAACACTCTCGTCGAACTTCGACAGCAGAACATCGCGCACTGCACTCTGTCGCTCGAGCTCCTTCACGGCGTCGTTGCCATTGAGCCAGCGCGTCGCTTCGGGAACGACACCCGCATCCGCATCGCGGTCTGACAGGAAGCGCGTTCCTTTGGCAATCGCGTCGCGCATCAGTGCATCGAGTCCCGCTCTCTCCTCGGTGGGTGAGGTGAACTGGGTATACGCGAATCGGATCGCGAGGGTATCGTAGGACCCGGTCCCAGATCTCCACGCATTCGAGACATCGACGGTGCCGTCTTTCCTCAGCGTCACCAGCGGCCCGGGATAGTCCATCACGCTTGCCCGGCCGTATGTATGAGACACGTAGTTGTGCGCAAGGCCGAGGGTGTGGCCGATCTCGTGAGCGATGTGCTGGCGCCGGCGTGCCATCGTGAATTCGGTTCCGTTCACTTTTGGATCGAGCGACGTGATCCACGCTTCGGTGGCATCGTCCATCGCCGGCTCCATTCCGGCGAAGATGTTGTAGTCGGTGATGGACCGATATGTGTCCATCTTGAGCGCGGCTTTGATGATCTCACCCGTGCGAGGATCGACGAACGACTGACCGACGGAGAATCCCGGATCGCTGCGGTGGACCCATTGAATCACTGAGTAGCGCGCATCCATCGGATCGACGGAGTCAGGCAGATCCTCGACGCGGAATGCGTTGGTGAATCCGGCCGCCTCGAAGGTCTTGTTCCACCAACTGGCGCCCTGCTTGAACGCCGTTCGATACGGCTCGGGTACACCGCGATCGAGGTAGTACACGAGTGGCTTGATGGGATCGGACAGCGCGGCGTTCGGATCTTTCTTCTCGAGACGCCACCGCGCCAGCCAACGCACCTGCGGCCGTCGGTTGAACGGCAGCGAGAAATCGTAGAAGTCGACCGAGAACATCCCGACGCGCGGATCGAACGCGCGCGGTTTGTAATTGCTGTCCGGCAGCTCTACGAACGAGTGATGTTGACGAAGCGTCAGCGCGCGCGCATCGGGTGTGTGGCGAGCGACGTCGCTGCCCGGCGCATCGCTCTCGAAGGTGAGCAGAACTTCCACCTCGGTGTTCCTGGGAAAAGCTTTGGTTCGCGCCGGATAGATCGCACTTCGATTCCTGTCGAGCCGGAAGCTGCCCTGCTGACCGCGCTGCAGGTTACCACGGACGTCGAACACATCCTGAAGTACGAAGTCGCTTGCGTCGACCAGAACTCTGCCGCTCTCTTCCGCGAGGATGGGGAATGAGGCCAGCACCGAATTGGCAAACGATTCCTCGACGGTGCGCTCCTCGACGGTATCGCCAGAAGCGCGGAAATCGAGATTGCGGCGAACCAGAAAGATGCGGGGCCCAAACCGCTCGAATCTCACCACGCCCTGATCGCCGGTGGTGCCGCGATCCAGTCCGCGATCGTTGGAGCCCAGCCCCGTGGAGAGCGAGTAGAGGTAGAGGAAATCCTGATCGAACCGTGAGATCTCGAACAGCAGCTTGCCCGTGCGCTCGTCGAGATAGAACGGAATGAATCCGTCTCGGCGCTCGAGCCCGGCGGTTTGTTGAGCCCAGGTTCGGGGAGCGGCCTGCTGGGCGGGTTGCTGCGCTAAGGCGGTCGACGCCAGCATGGAAAGGCTGGCCACTATCGAAGTCAGGTATCTCATGGGAACGCCAATATGCGGGCGGTCGTCCCCAGGGATCAATGTGTTCCGATCACGCGGCAGCAGCGCGTCTACTCCCACTTGAACAGGCGAGACGTCAGCGCGACACAGATCACGAAGACTACGGCGAGCGCGAAAATGTCTCCGCTGTGGGCTGACCAGGTGTCGCCCGTCCAAATCCCCTGAAGCAGCGACGCCGAGTGCGTGAGTGGCAACACCCTGGCGATTGCGCGCAGCTTGGGCGGGAGTGACGCAGTCGGAACGAATAATCCCGAGAGCCCGATCATCGGATAGAAAATCACCGCGCCAATCGGCTGCGCGAATCGCGCCGTCGGTATGATGCTGGCCACGATAAACCCAATGGAAAGAATGCTGAGCGTGCTGATCAACAACGCGATGGTGAATCTGCCCACTGGCACCTGTGATCCGATCGAAAAGTACCGCTTCCCTGCGAGCAGCATCAGCATCATCGTCAGTGTGGTGAGCAGCAGCTTCACCAGGACGTGCGCAGAGAGAATCGTCCACGGTCGGAGCGGCGTCGCGCGCATGCGCTTGAGAATCCCTCCTTCGCGGTAGATCGAGATGATGTTAGCGAGCGAGAGTACTGCGCTTACCGTCACGGTTAGCGCCAGCAACGTCGGAATACCACCAGCCGCCAGCAGACCGCTAAATGATTCAGTCGGTGCCGCGGTCTCGCCCGCGGTCGCTTTACCGAGGAAGATGAACGCGATGACGGGGATCACGATCGTCCCAATCGCGCCGAGCGGCTCACGGATGAAGATCTTGATCTCGACCCATGTAAGCTGACCCAGCCCTCGCAGCGGATTCGTCATCGATCAGTCGCGAAGAGAGTGGCCGGTGAGCTTGAGGAACACATCTTCGAGGTTCGGCGTCTCAGTCCGGAAATCGGTGACGGTGATGTGATTCTCCGACAGGCAGCGGATGACATCAGTCACCAGCCTGTCGCCCGCCCCGCGAACAGTGTATTGCGAATCACTCGGCCGCGTTAACGCCACGCCGGGAATCCGCGCCAGGTTCTCTGCCGCATGCGTGTCAAGCGTGGCCAGCGTCACGCTGCGCTCGGGACAATACTTGTCGACGAGTCGCTGCGGCTGATCGATATCGATGATGCGGCCGCGATCTATGATCGCGACCCGGTCGCACAGCCGCTCTGCTTCTTCCATCAGATGCGTCGTCAGGAAAACGGTCTTGCCGCGCGTACGAATGTCGCGCACCAGATCCCAGATCTTCCGTCGCGCCTGCGGATCCAGGCCGGTGGTGAGCTCGTCGAGAAAGACGACTTCGGGATCGTTGATCAGAGCGAGCGCGATGAATAGCCGCTGTTTCTGGCCGCCGGAGAGCGTCATGAACCAGGCGTTGCGCTTGTCGGCGAGGCCAAGCTGCTCGAGCAGGTGGTCACCGATCGCAATCGGCTTCTTATAGAGCGACGCCCACAGGTGCATCGCTTCCCAGACTTTGATTCTTTTTTGCAGCTGTGCCTGTTGCAGCTGGACCCCGATACGCTCCTGGAGTAGATAGACATCGCGAACGGGATCGAGGCCGAGCACGGTGATGGAACCGGCGTTCGGCCGGCGGATGCCTTCGACGCATTCCATCGTCGTCGTCTTGCCGGCACCGTTTGGTCCGATGAGCCCGAAGATCTCGCCGTCGTTGACGTCGAACGAGACGTCTTCGACTGCTACGGTTTTGCCGTAGGCCTTACGTATCGAAGAGACCTGGATGACTGAGCCGAGACGTCGGTTCACCCCGTCAAAGTTAAAGCGCCGACGGCATTCGGGCTTGTCGCCCTTAATCCAGAAACGCAGCCATTAGATTCCACCGAATGACAACGCATTCGACTGCTCTAATCGTCGCTGCCACGTGGATTGTCGCTGCGACGTCGCCTGTCTCTGCGCAGACAGTGCAGCCATCCTGCTCCAGCCACCCCGCTCCCACCGAGAACCTCGCGGCACAGCTCGCGAAATTCCGCCCCGTGCAGATGCCGTTCAACACGTCCGGCCTCTCCACCCGCGAAGTCGCAATGGTGCGGAAGCTGGTCGAAGCGGGACAGGATCTCGAGAGCATCTTCTGGCGACAGAGCGATCCGCAGGGGCTCGCGATCTACCAGGCTCTCGCCAACTGTCCCGGCGCCACTGAAAAGCAGATTCACCACTATCTGCTGATCAACGGTAATCGCTACGACTTGCTCGAGGGCAACAAGCCCTTCCTCGCCAACACTCGGTACGAACCCGGTCACGCGCTCTTCCCCGCGGGAATCACGCGCAAGGAAATCGAGGACTACGTCGCCGCGCATCCTGCTAAGAAAGCTGAGATTTACAATCCGTGGACAGTCGTCAAACGCCAGGGCAGGGAACTGGTCGGTGTCCCGTATCACGTCGAGTACAACCAGTGGCTCCTCCCCGCCGCCAAAGCGCTGCGGGATGCGGCTGCACTCTCCGACGACAGGCAATTCGCGAATTTCCTGCGGCTCCGGGCCGACGCGTTGCTCACCGACAACTACTATAGTAGTGATCTCGCGTGGGTCGACCTCGACAATCACAAGTTCGACGTCATCTTCGCCCCTTACGAGACGTATCTGGACGACCTGCTCGGCGTCAAAACTTCGTACGGCGTCGCGGTGATGATCCGAAATCCCGCCGAGTCGGCGAAGCTCACTATGTACAAGAAGTACGCGGCGGCGATTCAGGACGCGCTGCCGATTCCCGCCGCCGATCGCCCGTCGAACGCGGGACATCCAACGCCGATGGAAGTGATGGACACGCCGTTCCGCGCCGGTGATCTGCGTCACGGATACCAGGCCGTCGCCGACAATCTTCCAAACGACCCGCGCATCCACGCCGAGAAGGGAACGAAGAAAATCTTCTTCAAGAACTTCATGGACGCTCGGGTGAACTATGTCGTGCTGCCGATCGCCAAACTCCTGTTGCGCGCCGATCAGGCGAACCTCGCTTCGGGCGATGGTTATCTCACCACCACCGTCATGCACGAGATCTCGCACGGACTCGGCCCTGCGTACTCACGCATTAATGGCAAGCAGGCCGATATTCGCGAATCGATCGGTCCGATCTACAGTGGTCTCGAGGAAGCGAAGGCTGACATCGTCGGACTCTACGGTCTCGATTGGCTGATGAATCACGGCGTGCTGCCCAAGGCACGCGCACGCGATTTCTACGCATCGGAAGTCGCCGGAATCTTCCGCACCGTACGATTCGGGACCGCCGAGGCGCACGCGAAGGCGGAGATGATGGAGTTCAACTATTTCGTGGAGCAGGGCGCGATCACCCGCGATGCAGCAACGGGTCGTTATGCGATCGACTTCGCGAAGATGCCCGGCGCTGTTGCGAGTCTGGCGAAGGAGCTGCTGACGATCGAGGCGACGGGCAATCGTGCGCGCGCGGAAGCCTGGATGACGAAGTACGGAACGATGCCGGCGGACCTGAAAGCGGCGCTAGATAGAACGACGAGTACCGTGCCCGTCGATGTTGATCCGATTACGGCGTTCGGTGAAGCGGTGAAATAGGGAGGCGGGAAGCGATGAACGCCGGATAGCGAGATGGGCTTTCTCCTGCCTTCCCGCCTCCCGCCTCCCGCCTCCCGCTTACCTCTTACCGCCTATTCGCCGGTCGAATCGACCGAACGTAACCGGAGAATCCTTCGGTCCTCAGATCAGGAGCACTTTGGTCGAGTGTGATGCAGTCTCCGGTGTAATTCGCTCCGGAGCAGACTTCCCAACTCCCTCGCCCGACGTTGATGCTGCGAATGGGCTGTCTTCCGAGATTCGAAACCGCCGCTGTGTACCGGCGCGCAGTGCCGCGGTAGTTCATGGCTGGATAGACGGTGATCGACCAACCCCGCGTCGAATTCCGAGACACATTGTACGTGCCGTTGCCGTTATTGTACGTGCCGTTGCCGTTACTGTATGTGCCGTTGTTGTAGGTGCCGTTGTTGTACGTTCCCGCCTGGCGAACGGGTCGTACCGAGCCGATCCGGCGCAGATTGTAGGTGCCGAGGTCTGGCGCACTTTGAGTGAGCGTGACGCATCTGCCGTTGAAGTTCGGATCTTCGCAGACCTGCCACGTTCCGCCGTTGATGTTGATGCTTCTCGCCATCCGGCGCCATTGTGGGCCGAGGTTCGAAGCGGATGAGGTGAAGTTCGCCGAATTGCCGGCGTAGTTCGCCTGATCATAAACCACCAGGTTCCAGCCGGTCTGCATTGCAGACCCTGGTATTCTTTGGCCCTGAGCTGCCGCTGAGGCGGTTAATGCAGCGCTGGCGGCGACCAGTAGCGAAAATGTTAAAGCCGGGGATTTCATTCTTACACCCTCCTGACACGGTTAAAAAACTCATGCCTATACAACTGCGTGAGTCGTGCCGGAGGACTGCTACTCAGCCGCGACTAATGCACTTGCGATCGCGGTGCCGTCCCGTTCTGGCTGGGCTGGAAAAGTGAGTCTGCGATTGAATTCGCGGCGCAGCAGCAGCATTGAGATCGCGAGCTGAATGAACACCGCGGTGACCGACAGATACCAGATCCAGTTGAGATGAAATCCTGGTGTCCGGGAAAGGACAATTGCCGGCACTGCGACAAGCAACACGCGGATGCCTGACGCGATGAGTGACGGGATGGTGTTGCCCATCGCCTGGAACATGCTCGACGCGACGAAGATCAATCCGGAAGCGATGAAGGTCCACGAGACGATGCGCAGATATACGCTGCCGACGTCGAGCACCGCCGGATCCTTGGAGAATATCCCAATCAATGCGCGCGGCGCGAATTCGCCGACCGCGATCAGCAGCACCATGATCGACGTCACCATGTATGCGGCTTTGCGAAACGTGTCGACGACGCGCTCACGATTGCGCGCGCCGAAATTCTGACCCGCAACCGGCGCCACTGAAAAGCCCAGTGCCACGGCGGGCATGAACAGCGATTGGATCACGCGCTGGCCAATGCCAAAACCAGCCTGCGCTGCCGCACCAAACGGCCGCGCGAGCGAATAGACGACGATGAGATAGACTGCCATCATCCCGAATTCAAAGCCGGCAGGCAGGCCAATGTTGAGCATCTTGCGCCACAGCGCGAGCTGCGGCTTCTGATCGGCGCGAATGAATCGCAGGTACGAATCCTTGGCAAAGAAGTACGCGCCGAACCAAATGATCGCCGCGATGATGGCGATGAGCGAAGCGATTGCGGCGCCGGCGACACCGAAGGGATGGCCGGTGACCCAACCGAAAATCAGAAATGGCGCGAACACCATGTTGATGACGATGGAGCCGGTGCCGACGATCATACCCGTTTTGAAGTTGCCGACTCCGCGTAGTGCTGCGCCGGCCGCCACCATCAGGAACTGCAGCGCCATCGCCGGAATGAACCAGAGCAGGTATTGCCCAGCGAGTGTGGCGGTCTCCGGATCCGGGCTCATCGCCCGAGTATACGGACCGCGCAACAACAACCCCAAAATCAGAAAGATGAATCCGGTAACCACGGCCAATACCTGCGCCTGATTGAACATCAGCTGTGCACCTTCGCGATCCTTTCTTCCAATCGCGTGGGACACTACGGTCGTCGTGCCGACGCCGAGCATCTGCGTGAGCGCGAGGACGATGAAGGTGAGATTGCCGGCGATGCCAACGGCGGCGACGGCGTGTGTGCCCAGTCTGCCGACCCAGTACAGATCGATCAGGAAATACAGCGTCTGGAAGATCATCATCACGAGCATGAAGCTCGTGGTCTTCAGCAGGTGCCGAGTGAGGGGGCCGGTGGTCAGGTCTTCCATAGTCCGCTAATGTAGTAGCAATGGGATTCTTTGTCAGTCCTTTCCGCGCGGCATCGGTTTTGGTGTTTTCGCTTGTTGCAGCAGCGACGGGCGAGGGACAGGAAGTGCATCAGCTCGCTGCTACACCGAGCACTGTCGCCTACGGCTATTACTGGTCGGAAGCGAAACCTGCACTGCGCATAAAATCCGGTGATATCGTCGAGGTCGAGACGATGCTCACCAACACGCCGACGGGTCTGGAACGACTTGGCGTCAAACCGGCCGACATTCCACAGGCGTTGCGCGACATCGTGGCGCAGGACACCGGCTCGCTGCGCGGACCAGGCGGCCACATTCTCACCGGTCCGATTTACATCGAAGGCGCGGATTCGGGGGATGTGCTCGAGGTCAGGCTGCTATCGATCACGCTACCGATCGACTACGCGTACAACGGTTGTCGAGGCTTCGTTCCGGAGCTTTGCGGTCCGCCGGGCGCTCGCGTCAGCACCCTGGTTCATCTCGATCGCGCGCACATGACGGCGGAGGTCGCACCTGGAATCACTGTTCCACTCCGTCCATTCTTCGGCTCGATCGGCGTAGCCCCTGCTCCATCACTCGGCAGAGTGAGCAGCAATCCGCCGTCGCGTCACGCGGGAAATCTCGACAACAAGGAGCTCGTTGCGGGAACCACGCTGTACATACCGGTGTTCGTCAAAGGCGCGCTGCTCGAGATTGGTGACGGTCACGCCGCCCAGGGTGACGGGGAAGTCGATCAGACCGCGATCGAGACCAATCTCCACGGCCGAGTGCAGCTGATCGTGCGCAAGGACATGAAACTCGATTGGCCCCGGGCAGAGACGCCGACGCACTGGATCACCATGGGCACCGACACGTCACTGGTCGTGGCCACGAAAACAGCGATTCGCGAAATGGTGAAACTGCTGCAGGAGAAGAAATCCCTGACCGAGGCGCAGGCTTATCAGGCGGCTTCGATGGCGGCGGACCTACGCATCACCGAGCTCGTCGACGGGAACGTTGGCGTACACATGATGATCGCCAAAAGTTATTTACGCTGATCGCACGAGGAACAGGACTGAGGCCCGAGGACCAAGGGCATCGATCATCGCGGACTTATTGCTGATTGCTGACAAAAGCGCGCTTTTGTCGCCACTCCTCAATTTGTCCGCGATCATAGATGCCTTTAGTCCTCAGGCCTCAGTCTTGTCCCTAGCGAGCCAAATCTCTCACCGTTGACGCCAGGGCGCGCACCTTCGCAGTATCGCGCGAGCCGCCCGCATCGCTATCCAGCTGCGTAGCGAGTGAATTCAACGAGCTCGCACGACTGCCGGCCGAGGCTGATTCCGCCGCGGACAGCTGCGACCGCAGCGACGAGATTCTGGCGGATGCAAGTCCACCAGAGCGCTCGAGCTGATCGACGTACGCGCGCGCCAGGGCGAACGACGCCGGCCAGGTGAACTTCTGTTGCCCCTGGGTATTGTAGTAATCGAAGTGCACCGTCTTAGCAGCGTCGATCTCGTTCTGCGAGATGAACGCACTCGGCGCCAGCTCGAAGATGTCGAGGCCGCGCGTGATCTCGGAGCTCACGATCACACCGTTGTACCAGTAAGCCGACCACGAGCCACTTAGCTTCAGCGTGGTGTCAGCCGGACCGCGATCGAAGAACGCGATCTCACGCGGGTGCGCGGCGTCGGTCCAATCGAACACCGAGATGCCGCCCTGATACCAACCCTGCACCATAATGTCTCGGCCGGGAATCGGAATCAGCGAGCCGTTGTGCGCGACGCAGTTCTCGTTCTTGGTCTGCGGAGCAGGGAGCTTGTAGTAGCTCTGGAAATTCATCGCGCTGCCAGCGACGGTGAAGATCGCATCGGCGCCCCACTCGCGTGGATCCGTCGAACGGCACTTCGGCTGCATGCCGCCGCCCCATTCGTCGGAGAACAGAACCTTCGATCCATCGTTGTTGAACGTCGCTGAGTGCCAGTACGAGAAGTTGGAATCGGCTGCCGCATTCAGGCGGGTCGGATGTGCCGGATCGCTGATGTCGAGCAGGAGTCCGTAACCGCCGCACGCGCCACCGCCCCTACCGATCGCCGGGTAGAGCGTGATGTCATGGCACTGACTCGGTCCTTTACGCGGCGGTGGCGGACCGTTTGGATCCGCGCCGCCCACCATCTTGCGGATGATGTCGGGCAGACGCTTGCGCAATTCCGCGCTGTCTGCAGCCGTCGGAGCACCGGTGCCGCCGCGCTCCTTGACGATCGCTGCCAGCTGGCCGTTCGCCCAGGAATCGGGGGCTATTTCTTCCTCACCGAAAATCACCGCAGTGTAGGCGCCGCGCGCCTTTGCCGCCGCGACCTCCTTCACCTTTTCTGCCTTGTCGGCACTCGTCTCGCCGTGTACCGGCGGGGCCGCGAGGCCAGTGAAGATGCGCGGCGATGACACGATCGCGGCCTGCTCCGGATGCGCGAGCGGAACCTTGATCACTTCGATGCGGAACAGCGCCGAGTTAGGATCCTTGTCCGGCGCCAGATCGACGCAGCCCGCGAGCTCGTTCGGCGACCGCACTGGCGCGGAGCCGGAGATATAGACGTAGACATTCTCCGGATCCTTCGGATCGACGAGCAACGAATGGGTGTGCGAGCCGCGGCAGGTCTGGACGTTGCCGACCGGTTTTGGATTCGCGATGTCACTAATGTCGAAGATGCGGATGCCGCGCAGTCGAGCCTTGCTCACGGTGTCCTTGACGCCCTCGGCGCCGCAGTCGATGCGCGCGCCAAGGTCCTCGCCCGAGACGAAAAGCAGATTGCGATGACCGACACGTCGCTCTGCGACCCCGGACAGAAATACGCCGTTTTGATTACCGGCTGTCGCGGATTCGAGATGTCCCACACCTGATAGCCGCTGAAGCTTCCCTGTAGGACGTAATTCCCTAGAAACGCCAGGTCGGAGTTTATGCCGGTGACGAACTTCTCGGACGGCTTCGTCTCCGACACCACTCTCAGATTCCAGATCGCTTCGGCGGCGTTGTACTCGCCGCCGCGAAGTCCGATGCGCGGGTCAGGAGTGGGTGCCGCAGTGGACATGTTGCCGGTGACTGTCGACGGCGCCGATGTCGACGGTGAATAACTCGTCGGCGCGCACGCGTAAGCGGTGATCGCGAGGGCAGCTGCCAGCGTCGGTAGGTGCAGCGACTGCCGGGTGGGAAGACTGAAGCTCATTTGAATTCCTCTGAACGTGAATGACGCGAGGGTGCGAACTTTACTCCTGCAGCTCTCTATTGCGCCGGTGCTTCAAACACCATCGACGCCAGCATCTTCTGCATCCGCTCGATCTCAGTCGTCTGATCCGCGCTGATGTCGGATGCCATCTTGTAGACCGTGATGTCCTGAGCAGCTCCGCTGGTAGCGAACAGGCTGTTCACCATGCTGACTGCGCCCTGGTGGTGCTGGATCATGAAGACCAGGAACAACCGGTCGAACTCCCTACTGCGGGCTGCGTCGAGTTGTTTCAACTGGTCTTCGGTGAGCATCCCCGGCATCAGCATCTCGTGCTGCATGCCGCCCATGTCCATTGTCATGCCGTGTGGATTGGGTTCGGGCACCGGCTGATGACGATCGCGCAGCCATCTCTGCATGCCGACGATCTCGTCCTTCTGCGCGTTGGTGATTCGCTCGGTGAGCGTTCGGATGGTTGGGCTGGCGCCGTGTGAGTCAGCCCAGCTCGCCATCAATAGCGCTTGAGCGTGATGGGCGATCATCCCATCCATGAATTCGATATCGGCTTTCGTGTAGACCGGCTGCGTCGTGTGAGACGCGATAGCTCGACCGCCCGCAGGCACCGGCAATGGCCCGCGATATTCGCCGCGCTGACCGCTAGCACAGGCGCCTGCCGTGAGGGCGAGCGCAATGGTCGCCAGGTACTTTGTCATTGCACAGACAATAACGCTTCCCGGCGACACTTGCACGCGGGAACCACTGTTCTCTGGCTAGCTCGCGCGCTGCGCTACTTAACTCCGATCAGGCGCGAAGCGCAGCGAATCCGTCAGCGCTGCGCGATGTGAACTCCGCCATTCGTGGTGACGACGCGCACCAGCGGTCCGCCTGAACCAAGTTGAGTCGAGATACGCCGACTCAGCGAGCCACGCACAGTGATCGGGAAATCCACGTGCATCCCGCCATTGGTCGTTCCCGTCTCCAGCATCGCGTTGTAGCCGCGCGGCACGTAAACCGTCGCGCCGCCATTCGTCGTCTGCAGATCGAGACCCTGGCCCTGCCACGTCGTTCCCGACAGATCCGCGGTCACCCCGCCATTGGTAGTGCGCGCGTGAACGTTGCCGGCGATGTCCGAGACATGGATGCCGCCGTTGGTCGCCTCGAAGGTTATCTCACCGCGAACGTTGTCGGCGGAGATGCCGCCATTCTCGGTGATCGCTTCGAGGTTCGTCTGCTTCGGCACATAGACATCGTAACTAACCGACCACGACGTGTGATTCCGCATCGCTGGCCCCTCGGCCCTGATCTGACCGCCGTCGGTCAGGATGCGCACCTGACGCGCGATGTCGCGCGCGGTTGCATCGTCATCGGCGTTCGCTTCGACTTTCGCAACGATCCTGACATCGCGTCGATCGGAGCCGAAGAACGCTGCTCCGCCGTTTGCTCCGCCGTCTACTGTGATTTTGGCAGTCGGCGCGACGGTAAGAGTGCGCACCTCGCAGAAACGAGCACGGTCGTTGTTCCAGCTGTGATCACAGTTGTCGCGCCAGCGTTCGGCGCGCTCGTCCGTTTGAGCGCTGCTGGTGGCGGCGGCGAAGGACCACAGAACGACAACGGTAAAGAGAAAGCGCTGCATGGTCGGGTGTCCGGTTGAGGGCGTAATCTTTGGATGCACTACATCGATAAAGCGTTGAGCCTAGTAATCGCCACGATCCCGGCGACGAATGAGATCGTCGACGCTCAGGAGCCGGCCATAGGATGAGCGAAGCTGCCGCGCAAATCCGGCTGAGACTCCGTGGTCACGCATCCGTACGAAATCACGGATGCCGAGATTGGTATAGCCGAGATCCTTGAAATCTTCGATGAACGATTCAGTCACACCGTGATCACGCGCGGCCAGCAGCTGGTCGGGAGTCAAATTGGTGAAGCCGTAGCCACGAAGGGACGCGATGAAATCCGGGGTGACGCCGTGGTCGCGGAGCTCTTGAAGATCATCCACTGAGAGATTCTTGTATCCGGCGTCGGTGAGACCGCGGATGAAGTCGTCGGATACTCCGTGATCGCGCAGAGTGACGAGCCGATAAGTATTACCAACCCGATATCCGGCCGCGTTCATCGACTTCAGGTAATCGAGGTTGGCACCGTGCATCCCCATGACGACGAGCTCGTCGACGGATGGACGCTGGTAACCCTGGCTCCGAAGCTCGTCGACCATCGCGTAGCCGACATCGTGCATTGCCAGCCAGAACTGCTGCTCAGTGGTCGGGCGCTCGTATCCGCGCGAAGCGAGCTGCTGTGGGAACCGCGAATCCGGCGCAAAGGTGAAGAAGCCCGTTCCGCGACCGCCGCGCAGCTCGCCCTCGAAGTTGAAAGTGCCGGCATCGCGTACCAGCTGAAACTTGGCCGGACCGCTGTAGGACGAGAGGTCGGACGGCAGTCCGCGCAGCTCTGATTGGCGCACACCGAAGGACGTCATGCCATTCCGGCGGCCGCCATTCTCGTAGTGCTCAAAAGAAAGCTGGACGCGATCGCGCGTCGGCTGGTAATAGATCCGCCAAGTGCCCTGATCGGCGCTTTGCGCGCCTAGAATCGGGGCAGACACTGCCAGAAGCAGCAGAAAAAGCGCGGAAGGGAATTTGCGGACTGGATGGCCGGCACACATTCGAGTTAGTTGCGACATTGGAGCTCCAGAGCAGGTGGTGGGCGGCAGACGGCCCCTGCACTTGGATAAGACAGGGCTATGGAAGGTTTGAATCGGAGTAAGGATCGGTGACAGATATCATTAAACGCAACAATGTTCACGTGGTTGGGAACGGGACCCAGCCGATGCTTCTCGCGCATGGCTTCGGCTGCGACCAGAACATGTGGCGATTCATCGTACCAGCATTTTCCGACGACTATCGGATCGTGCTTTTCGATTACGTCGGCTCCGGCCATTCCGATCTGGGTGCCTATGACGCTGCTAGATACTCATCGCTCGAGGGCTACGCCGACGACGTTCTCGACATCTGTCACGCGCTCGACCTCCGCGACACGGTGTTCGTCGGCCACTCGGTCAGCAGCATGATCGGCGTAATGGCCGCGCAACGCGAGCCCGATCGGTTCGAGCGACTGATTTTGATCGGCCCATCGGCGCGCTACATCAACGACCCGCCCTACGTCGGCGGCTTCGAGCGCTCGGATATCGAAGGTTTGCTCGAAACGATGGAGAAGAATTACATCGGTTGGGCCAATTTCCTGGGTCCCGTTGTGATGCAGAACCCGGATCGCCCGGAGTTGACGGCGGAGCTGACGGAAAGCTTCTGCTCCACCGATCCGGTAATCGCGCGTAGATTCGCCGAGGCGACTTTCCTGGCGGACAATCGGTCGGACCTCGCCGGGCTGAAGGTGCCGGCGCTCGTTCTTCAGTGCTCCGACGATCTCATCGCTCCCCGCTCGGTTGGCGACTTCGTCCATCAGTCCCTACCCAATAGTACTTTTCAGCAAATGAAGGCGACCGGACACTGCCCGCATCTGAGTCATCCCGACGAAACGATTCAGCTTATGCGTGAATATCTGCAAGCGCCTGTCACTGTCTGAGTCTCGGTGCGGTGACCTCGGCGCCGGATAGAAGCTGATGGACGACGTGATGGAAGGCTTGATCGAGCGAATTCCATGCGGTTTCCTCTCGTTCACCGACGACGGCCAGGTTAAGCAGGTCAACACGCGGTTACTGGAACGGCTCGGCTACCGGCGTGAGGAGGTCGAAGGCCGTCCGTTCGAGTCGCTGATGAATGTCGGCAGCCGCATCTTCTACCAGACGCATCTCTTCCCGCTTATCGCCATGCAAGGGCGCGCGGACGAAATCTTCCTGCTGCTGAAAGCGGCGAACGGAGAGGACGTCGGGTTCCTTCTCAATGCCGTCCGTCACGAGGGCGACGGTGTCGCCATCAATGATTGCGCGCTGATGCGCGTCGAGGAGCGCAGGAAGTTCGAGGACGCGCTGGTGCGCGCGAGGAAAACCGCCGAGGCGGCGCAGCAGGAATTGGAGCAGGCGAATCGGCGCTACGAAGAGCAAGCAGTGGAGCTCGAGCTACAGCAAGAGGAGCTCGAAAGCCAGCGCAAAATTGCCGACGAAGCGAACCAGGCGAAGAGCAAATTCCTGGCGGTCATGAGTCACGAGCTGCGCACGCCTTTGAACGCGATTGGCGGCTACACCCAGCTCATCGAGATGGGTGTGCATGGTCCATTGACCGAGGATCAGCGGACCGCACTCGATCGCATCAGCCGCAGTCAAAAGCATTTGCTGCGGTTGATCAACGACGTGCTCAATCTCTCTCGCATTGAAGCAGGAAGGCTCGACTACAGAATCACTAACGTGCCGTTGCCTGAAGTCGTGAAAACCGTGTTGCCGATGGTCGAGCCGCAGTTGGCGGCGAAAGGCATCGCGTCGCGCATCGTTCTCAACGAAGCGGCGGTCGTCCGCGCCGATCGAGAAAAGCTCGAGCAGATCACGCTGAATCTGTTGACTAACGCCGCGAAGTTTACGCCGGCGGGTGGCAGCGTCACCGTTCGCGTGAGCAGCAACGCCGATCGTAAGGTATGCCTCGATGTCGAGGACACCGGTATCGGAATCTCACCGGAGATGCAGAGGGACATTTTCGAGCCGTTCATTCAGGTGAATGCGGACAGCCGAACCGAAGGATCCGGCCTCGGTCTCGCGATCAGTCGCGAGCTCGCACGCGGGATGGACGCCGAGCTGACCGTGAAGAGCGTGCCCGGTCAGGGAAGCGTGTTCACGGTGCAATTACAGCCGGGTTGAGCCAGCTCATGCCGCAGCCGGCGTGCTGAATCGCGCAGCCAGCGGTCTCCGCGCGCGGATCGATTGCGCAAAGCGGAACCCGCGCCCACTATAACTGTCCTTCGCCTTCCACAGGTTACTTATGAAGCTCTCACATCTAGCGATTGTGGCCCTCCTCGCGCCGGTCGCACTCGCCGCCCAGAGCCCTCCGGGCGCAGCGCCCGCCAATCCCATCGCTACCACTTTCCGCAACAGAATCTCCGCGTTGCACCGCAACATCGCTCAGGCGTTCGATTCCATTCCCGAATCGAAGTTCAGTTATAAGCCGACGCCCGCTCAGCTCAGCATCGGCTACATCGCGCAGCACATCGCCGACGACGACTACTTTTTCTGCAACAACTTCAGCGCGGCGAAGGGAACCCGCGCCGCCGAGGACACCGCCACGGCGGATTCGGTCAAAGCAACCTGGCCCAAGGCAAAACTGGTTGCCCAGCTGAAGCAATCCTTTGCTTTCTGCGATCAGGCGATCGCCCAAGTGGACGACGCAAAGCTCGCCGAGTCGATAACGATGACTTTTCGCGGTAACTCCCGATCGGTCCCACGCGCGGCAATGGTGCTCGGTCACGCGCAGGATCTGGCCGATCACTACAGCCAGCTCGCGAATTACATGCGCTTGAACAACATGCTGCCACCGACGGCGCTGCCGAGACCGCAGCCAGCGGGGAACTAGCCGCCGAAAAGTTTCTTCAGGATTTGCTGCGCCTCATCCTGAATTCGCTTCAGGTGATCGGCGCTGCGGAAGGATTCGGCGTAGAGCTTGTAGATCTCCTCGGTTCCTGACGGGCGGGCGGCGAACCAGCCGCCTTCGCTCGTCACTTTGATGCCGCCGATCGGATCGGTGGTGCCCGGCGCGTTATTGAATACGCCGCTGATCTTCTCGCCGGCGAGGTCCTTGATGGTGATGTCCGACGGCTTGAGCGCCGACAGAACCTTCTTCTGCTGCGCATTCGCCGCGGCATCGATGCGCGCGTACCAGAGCTGGCCGTAATTGCTAGCCAGATCCTTGTATAGCTCGCCGGGATCCTTGTCCATCACCGCGGTGATCTCGGCGGCGAGCAGTCCCATGATCAGCCCGTCCTTATCCGTGGTCCAGCAATTCCCGTCGCGACGCACAAACGACGCGCCCGCGCTCTCCTCGCCGCCGAACCCGAGTGTGCGATTGAGCAAGCCATCGACGAACCACTTGAAACCAACCGGAACTTCGCGCAGTGGCCGATTGAGCCCTTTCGCCACTCGCGCAATCATGTCGCTGCTCACGACTGTTTTTCCGACACCGGCAGTCAGCGGCCAATCCGGCCGATGGGTGAACAGATATGAAATCGCTACAGCGAGATAGTCATTTGGCGGTAAGAGCCCCTCGCTTTTCGCGACGATGCCATGCCGATCGTGGTCCGGATCACAAGCCCATGCCACGTCAAATCTGTCCCGCATCGCAATCAGTCGCGCCATCGCATACGGTGACGAGCAATCCATTCTGATCTTGCCGTCCCAATCAACGGTCATGAATCGGAACGTCGGATCAACCACCTCGCTCACCACCGTCAGCGGAATCCTGTATCGCTCGGCGATGGCGTCCCAGTAACGCACACCGGCGCCGCCGAGTGGATCGACGGCGAGCTTGAGATTGGAGCTGCGAATCGGATCGAAATCGATGACCTGGCCAAGGTCGCCGACGTAGCGATCGATGTAATCGTGACGGTGCGTTGTATCCGCCGACTGCGCGCGCGCCAGCGGAATTCGGCGCACGTCTTTCAAACCGCCAGCGATAATTTCGTTTGCCTTGTCCTGAATCCACTTCGTCGTCGCGGAGTCCGCCGGCCCACCACTCGGCGGATCGTACTTGAAGCCGCCGTCGTCGGGTGGATTGTGTGATGGGGTAATCACGATGCCGTCGGCCAGCGCTTCGCTTCTGCCTTTGTTGTAGGTGAGGATAGCATGCGAGATGACGGGCGTCGGCGTCCATTCATCACGCGAATCGATCATGGTTTCGACTTCGTTCGCTGCGAGCACCTCGAGCGCGGATGCGAACGCCGGTTCGGATAACGCGTGGGTGTCGAAGCCCATGAACAGCGGGCCATTGATGCCCTGCGCTTTGCGATGAATACAGATCGCCTGGGTGATAGCTACGATGTGGGCTTCGTTGAAGGATCCGGCCGTGGAAGTGCCGCGATGTCCCGAGGTTCCGAACGCGACTCGTTGGGCGGGATTATCCGGATCCGGCGCGATCGAGTAATAGTTCGTGACGAGCCGCGGAACGTTGGTGAGGATCGATTCCGGCGCTGGCTTTCCGGCGAGTGGGCTGATTTTCATCGTGTGAAGAAGTCTAACTCTCCTTCGCAGACTGCAAGCCAGAAAGCTCAGCGACCAGAGAGCTGAGGAATGTCTGCAGGTTGGTGCGGCGCGCGAGGTTGGCGCTCTGTCCCGCCCACATCTGAACTAAATCGGCGCGTCCGGCTGATTCCGCTGGACCGGTTACGCTTTTTGTCAGCTGACGTTGCAGTGGATAAGGAAGAAGCGACGTGCCCGGTTTGCTCAACTCGTCCATTAGGCGATTTCTGATTCCACGGGCGAGCCTTCCCGTGAAGCCTCGGGTGAGCGCGGTCTCGACGTTCCCCTCGAGCAACGTGTGGCGGTGCAGCTCGGTCGCGCCTGATTCCTCGAACGTCAGGAAAGCGGTTCCCATCTGAACGCCTTCCGCGCCGGCTGCGAAGGCGTCGGTGACACCGCGCGCGTCGCCGATTCCTCCCGCGGCAATGACCGGCACTTTGACAACTGCGACTATTTGTTCGACGAGCGAAACCGTACCGATCAGTGATTCCTCGGCCGGCCGGAGAAACGAGCCGCGATGACCGCCGCCCTCGAGCCCGGACGCAACAATCACATCGATCCCAGCTTCCTCGAGTGCGATCGCTTCATCCGGCGTCGTCGCTGTGCCAATCGTAACGATGTTCCTGGCTCGGCATTCTTCCAGAATCTCGCTGGGCGGAACGCTGAAGACGAAGCTAAGAATCGGAACCTTAGCGTCGAGCACCGCTCGAACCTGGTCGGCGAATCTGGGCGGTGGGGCGAACGGCTTGTACGCTGGGCGCGGCGCGCCGATTTCATCTATATATGCTAGGAGCGGAGCGAGAGCGTTGCGGAAATCGCTTTCGCTCGATTGACGCGCGCCTTCGTCTTCCATCGTGATCCACAGGTTCACCGCGAACGGTCTCGATGTCAGTGCGCGAATCTCGTCGATCACATCACGGATTCCAGTCGGTTCAAGACTGAGCGCGCCGAAGCATCCCAGTCCACCGAAATTCGAGACGCCTGCTACGAGTCTTTGCGATGCAAGACCGCCCAAGGGGCCTTGGATGATCGGGTAGTCGACGCCGAGTTGTGCTGTCAGCCGGTTCTGCCTCCAGTCAGGCATCAGGCAACAACCCGGTCATCCAGGGATCGCTAATGCTCGCGGACGTAGTTGAGGCCCACGACTCCGCTGGGATACGGCTTCGCCGATTCCAGTTTGAATGTCTGGTACATCCCTTCTGGCATCACCCGCTTCCCGCCGCCCAACACAACCGGATAAACGAGCAAATGGAGCTCGTCGACGAGATCATCCTCGAGCATTGCGTGGACGAGCTGACTGCTGCCGTCGGTGAAGATATTTTTGCCCGGCTGCTGCTTGAGCTCGCGAATCGCCTGCATCGGATTGTCGCGAATGATGACGGTGTTGCGCCAGACGGGTTTGTCGAGCGTCTTCGACACGACGTAGTGCGTCGGCGCGTTCATCAGATCCCCGAAGAAGTCGCCTCTGGGGAGCGGCTCGAAGGCCGTCGCGTGCAAGAGGTAGGTGCGGCGTCCGAGCAAAAACGCATCGGTGTCTTTCATCGCTGCCGCGAAGCTGGCGCCGATGTCATCGTGCCAGTACGACCACGTCCAGCCACCGTGCTTGAATCCGTCATCGGTGTCTTCGTCCTTTCCGCCCGGCGCCTGCATCACGCCGTCAAGCGAGACGAATTCAGAAACAATCAGCTTTCTCATTGTGTTCGTCCGTTTTTAGTTGGTCCTGGATAGGCGACGAATGCAGGTGCCTGATTTCGACACGCCAACAAAAGCTGGACAGTTAGCAGAGTGCTCAGGTGCGCAGGGGACAGCTACGATATTGGCATTCTGACTTAGGCTCGCTCAAGCCCCACATTCATACGCTGCAAACTTCGACCTGAGCGCTCTGCACCCCGCCCACCTTTAGTTCAGTCCTCAGTCCTCAATCCTAAAACAGTCCGACCCGCCCCCTCACCGACTCGATCAGCTTCGCGGGATCGTACCCGACGCCCTGCCTGAACACGATCTGCACGTTGCGGATATCGCTGATGCGGACCGATGGGTCGCCGTTGATCACGACGATGTCCGCATCCTTGCCGATCGCAATCGACCCCGCGCGATTCGCGCGACCGAGGAACGTCGCGCCGTTCAGAGTCCCGATCCGGATCGCCTCCAGCGGCGTAAACCCGCCCTCCACCAGCAGCTCGAGGGCGCGCTGATTGGAGTAGCCGGCTACCACGCCACCGATGCCGGTTGGATCGGTGCCGACGAGGAGTGTTCCACCCGCGCGCGCGAACGCAAGCTCCATCGCCTGTGCCTTGGGAAAGAGCGTACGCCACACCGACGTCGTGCTTGTATCGACGGACGCTTTGCGCTGCTCGAACTGGGTGCGTAGGATCGGGTCGAGCACGTCGAGGCCGGGCGGCAATGGACGACCCGGGACGAACGTCTCGAATACCGTCGGCGTCGAAGTCAGCGCCACTTTGCGTTTTACCAGGTCCGCGATCAGCGAGCGCACCGCATCGCTGTTCGGATCGACAGCGGCCACTGCCTTCTGACCAACACTTTGGCCGGGACATTCATCGAGCTTCTTGTTGGCGACGAAATCGGTCGACACATAAAACGCGTGCTCGAGATCGTCGATGCCGAGCGCGGCTGCTTCGCGGAACGTCACCGAGCAGAGATGCGCGGTCAGCTTCATCCCGCGTTTGTGCGCTTCCTGGATTGCCGCGCCGAGCTCCGCGCGGGTGATGTGCATGTACGCCTTGAACGATGTCGCGCCCGCGTCCGCCCAGAAGTTCACCATTCGCCGGGCGTCGGCGACGTCGGTGAGCTCGTGTACCTGATCGAGCCCAAGTCCTTTGCCTTCGAGGTAGGGCGCGGTCGCGTCGATCCACGGTCCCGGCTTGCGGCCAGCGTCGATGTCCCGCTTGATGCCGATATCGCCGAAGCCGTTGACGTTCCCGCCAGTGCGAATTGACGTAACGCCGCCCGCGAGATAGAGTCGCGTAAAGCTTTCGGCGATGTTTCCGTAAACTCCCGGTCCGGTCGGGTAGAAGAAGTGCTCGTGCACCATCACCAGTCCGGGTATCACCGATTTTCCGGTGAGATCTATGACCTGGGCACCAGCGGGAACCGCTACCGAGCTCGAGCCTCCGAGCTGGGCGATGCGTCCATCGCGGATGATCAGCGTTTGATCGTCGCGCGCCGCTGCGCCGGTGCCGTCGATTACTCGCGCGTGCGTCAGCGCCAGGATCGGCGTGTCGATGGCAACAAAGGTACGAACGTTGGCCGAAATAGTCGGGCGCTGTGCGTGTAACTTCGGCAGAGCGCACGCAAACGCGACGACGGCGATGATTGGGCGGTAGCGCATTGGCAACTCAGTGCGAGAGTGGCGGGACTAATTTACTGTTTCGTAGCGGCAGGCTGCGACAAACCGGGAGATTGTAATGACTCGCATTTCCTTCGTGACTTTGGCTGGCGCGGCATTAACGTTGTCGCTGATGCCAAGTGTATCCAGCGCCCAGCGTTTGACCGGCCCGCACCCGTCTGGCGAAGTCCCGTCGCCAGTCGTGCTCGACCCCAAGGATCAATTCCAGGACAAGTTCGCGAAAGTCGGTGACGACGTCTTCATCTCTGGCCAGCCCACCGAGCAGGCTTTACGGGACCTCGCCGCTCAGGGTGTTAAGACTGTCGTGAATCTCCGTACACCGCCCGAGATGGCGACCCGCGTCCCGTTTGACGAAAAGGCACTCGTGCAGCAGTTGGGCATGAAGTACGTCTACCTCCCGATGCGCGGCAACGAAGAGTACCCCTATTCGCCAGATGATCTGAGGGATTTCGGCAAGGCGATGAAGGAAACGAAAGGCAAACTCCTCCTCCATTGCACCGTCGCCTGGCGTGCGAGCCACATGTGGGCCGCCTATCTCATCCAGTTCCGCGATCTACCGGTCGCCACCGCGCTCGACCAGGCTCGCAAGATCAATCTGATGGACGATATGCGGAGCGAGGGGGAGCGGCAGCCGGTCGAGGACTTGTTGGGGCGGTCGCTTTCTGAGATCAAGCACGGGAAGCAATAGCAGCTACGCTGGATTTGACGCGGTCGCTGCTTAGCACCAAACTCAGTGCATGAAAATCGACCGCCGCCGCTTCCTCATCGCGTCCTCATCTGCAGTAGCCCTCGGCAAAATTCCCGTTCAGCCGAGTACAACCGAGACCCTAGCCGAATCGCCGGAACCGGAGGCCAACCTCCAGGCCCGCTCGATCGCCGTTTACACCACCGCCGACAAGACAGCCCTCCGCCTCTCCCGCACCGACACCCTCTCGTTCAAAAAGATGGGTCAGCCCGCCGAGACCCAGATCTGCGTGTTCGTCGACCCCAGCAAGCGCGGGCAGACCATCCTCGGCATTGGCGGCGCGCTCACCGATTCGTCGGCCGAGACATTTGCCAAAATTCCGGCCGCCAAACAGCAGGAAGTTCTTGACGCCTACTACGATCCGAACAAGGGGATCCGCTACACCCTCGGGCGTACCAACATCCACAGCTGCGACTTTTCCTCCGCGAGCTACACCTACGTCACCGAAGGCGACAAGGCGCTTGCCTCGTTCAGCGTAGAACACGACAAGCAATACCGAATTCCCTTCATCAAGCGCGTGATCGCCGCAACGGGCGGCAGGCTCACACTCTTCGCCAGTCCGTGGAGTCCGCCGGCGTTCATGAAGAGCAACAACGACATGCTCCACGGCGGGAAGCTCAAGCCGGAGTTCTATCAATCGTGGGCCAACTACTACACGAAATTCATCAAAGCCTACGAGCGCGAAGGTATTCCGGTTTGGGGCATCACCATCCAGAACGAGCCGATGGCGACCCAGACGTGGGAGTCCTGCATCTACACCGGCGAAGACGAGCGCGATTTCCTGAAGAACTTTCTCGGCCCCACCATGAAACGCGCTGGACTCGCCGACAAGAAGATCCTCGGCTGGGACCACAATCGCGATCTCATTTACCAGCGCGCCAGCACGCTCCTCAGGGATCCCGAAGCCGCAAAGTACCTATGGGGCATCGCGTTCCACTGGTACGAGCCGTGGAGCGGTGGGCAGATGATGTTCGACAACGTCAAGCTCGTTCACGAGACGTTCCCGGACAAACCGCTGCTGTTCACCGAAGGCACGCCCGCATCGTACGATACCGCGCGGGTTAACGACTGGTCACTCGGCGAGCATTACGGTTATTCGATGATCAACGACTTCAACAGCGGCGCCGTCGGCTGGACTGACTGGAACGTACTGCTCGATGAACAGGGTGGTCCCAACCACGTCGGCAATTTCTGCTTCGCACCGATTCACGCGGATACAAGAACCGGCGAGCTCACCTACACCAACTCGTACTACTACATCGGTCACTTCTCGAAGTTTGTCAGGCCGGCCGCGCGTCGAATCGCCTGCTCACCGAGCAGAAGCGCGCTGCTGTCGACGGCGTTCGTGAATCCAGATCGGACAGTGTCGACAGTGGTGATGAATCGCGGAGACGAGAAGGTCTCGTACTTCCTGTGGGTCGATGGCAACGCCGCCGAAGTCGTGAGCCCACCGCACTCCATTCAGACTCTGGTCTTCTAGTATCGCCGGGCGATCAGGTCGCGATTTCGACGAGCAGCGGCAAGTGATCCGACGCCGTCCTCACGTCCTCGGGCGTTTGTCGGACTTCGCAGGTTTTGAATCGCGCGGCGTACTCTTTCGGCGTGAAGACGTAATCGAGCCTCACGTGCGGGCCCCACACCGGGAAAGTGTAGCCCGGTTGGGTCTCCTGATTCGCGTGCAGCGTCCGCCACGCATCCGAATAGCCTTCGGATCCCATCATCTCGATGGTGCTGCGCGCGATGTCGCGGCCGCTCAGCCAGATCATGCCGCGAATCCACCTCGGCATCGGAGAAGAATCAAACTTCTCGCCCGGAGCAAGCGCATTGAAATCGCCCGCCAGCAGATGAAACGCAAAGGCGCGCTTCTCCTTCGCGAGCTGCCCGTTGATTCCGTCGAGCAGGCCGCGTAGCTCCCGCGCGCGCTGCCGCTCGCTCCAATTGGAGAACCACGCGCGCAGGTGCACCACGAATAGTCGCGGTAATCCGTCGCCGAGTACGACTTCCAGCACTGCGTGACGCGTACGCGGTGGATGGCGCCATTGAAACGTTACGACCGGAGCCTTGCTGAGAAACCCTGTCGAGTGGGCCGGTTGCGATCCGAAAAACTCGAAGCCGGCAAGTTTGGCGATTTGCTCGACGACGTTCGGCACCCTCGCTTCCTGCAGCGCCACCACATCCGGCGCGGCGGCCTTGATCACCGCCGCTATCTGCTCGGCGCGGCCGACTCCCCCTTCGCGGATATTGTAGGTGAGCAGCCGCAGATCGTCAGTCCTCCGGTTTTTTCAACAACACGAGGTAAGGTTGATCCATCGCGAAGTCGCGCACGCCCTGCACCAGTGACGTCGTCGCCTGGAGATTTACCGGCCGATTGACCATCTCGCACAGTCGCTTTCGTACCGGCGCGAGCGTCGGCGATGCGAAGGGATGCTCCTCGCTCAGCGGCACCGAGTGGATGCCGGGAATGTGAAATTCACGAAACAGCATCACCATGTCGCCGCCGACGAAGGTCACGTCCATGTCGCTCGTTCCCGGGCCCTCCGCGTCGAACGGTTCCTCGGATCCAAATTTGTGTCCGGTGACGGAGCTGCCTCGGAGAATTACCTCAACGCCCGGTGTGGCGGCTTCAGCCAGTACCTGCACGAATTCTTCGTATCGGCGCGAGTCACCGCCGAAGACCAGGCGCGTTACGCGCTCGCGGATCTCTCGCTGGCTCTCAGGGTTGAGGACGTTGGCGAAGAAATCGGCGCGGGTGTTCGAGTCGTCCTGATCTGAATCAATGTGCGCTTCTTCCGACATGCGGTGGATCAACGCAGAAAGTATGCGACTGGCATACTACAACGGTGGTTTACCTCACCTCGCCTGGTCCAACTCCCGCGTCATCTCGATCATGGTGCGGCGAAAGCCTGCAGACTCGAATAAATGCTGCGCTGCCTCGTTGCCTTGCGCAGTCGATAGTACGACGCGCGGTGCTCCGCGTTCCTTGAGGGCCGACAATGCGGTTGTTAACAGCTGGCGACCGATGCCCTGGCCGCGAAATGCAGGATCGACAACAATGTCGTAAAGCGCGCCGGCGGGACCGCGCAGCGCCATATAGTCGATCCCTTCCATTCCGGCGTAGGTATAACCGACGACTTTGCCTTCTCTTTCCGCGACGTAGACAAAAACGTCCTGCTTGTTGATCTGCGTACCTAGGAACCAGCCATAGTTCTCCTCGGTCTGTGGCGTCGCCGGAATGAATCTCTTTGAATCGAGCTCGTTATGCAGTCGGACCAGCAATGCGCCCAGCCGCCCCAGGGTCGGCACATCGTCGCTTGTTGCGCCCCGGATCGTAACGTCTTTAGCCATGCGTGTAACATATGCGGGCTCGACACCAGTTTCCCAATCCGAGTCGCGGTTCTCGTTCTGTAAACGAAGCGCACCTACCGCTTCGTTGCGAGCCCAGTGATATCGGGCCAAACGAGCCAGTGCGGATTCAAATCCTGGGCCCCGTGCTTCCGATAAAACGCGCGGGCGCCCGGATTCTCCGGATCCGCATCAACGCAGATTCGTTTCGCGCCTTGGTCACCAAACCACGAGGCGAGTACACGAAGTAACTCTGCTGCGACACCAGTCCGGCGCTTCTCAGCGACGACATTGATCCACTGCACCTCACCGTCGCAATCAAAACGACGAGTCAGATGACCAGCGACGAAGCCGACGATCCGGGAATTGTCAACCGCGACGTAAATCACGCGCGGCGCCAACGCCTGTCTCGGGCTTAGGGCGCCGGATGCGTATCCGCGAATTCTCTCACCCCAGTATTCTTCGGTTCCCCATTCCCCAGCGCGGATCGTGGCAAGCGCGTCCCTATCAGCGTCGCTCGCTTCGCGGTATTCAATCAACGTCTTTGAACGGCTGAAGACGTGGCACCCAGCAGCGGACTGCCTGTCGATAGCGCTCGTACGACTCACCGAAGCGGACGCTGAGATCACGCTCCTCCGGCGGTCGCGCGCCGTAATTCCAAACCAGAACTCCAATCGCGACGTAGACCAGTCCAGCCCAGGATCCAAGCCACAGCACGACAGCGAACCCTTGCCCAAGTCCGGCGATCGCCATCGGGTTTCGCACATAACTGTACGGCCCGCTCAGAACGAGTTTGCGTGGACATTCCAGCGGTAGCGGCGTGCCTTCGCCCCGACGCGAGAGTATCCCACCCGACCACAGATTCAGCGCGCTGAACCCAATCAACAGGGCGATTCCCAAAGCACGCTGACCCGGGAATGAAAACCGCGGGATGCCGACGGCATGCTCGATTGCAACAATCGTCAATGGCAGCACCAAGAGAAAAATGCTCCAGATGATCGAACACTGGAGCAGCGTTTTCTGAAGGTAGTATCGCCCGCTAGCGGGTGCCGCCGGTCGGAACAGCGCTGACGTCATCATCGAGTGCGAATGCAGCGAAGATACACGCTACGCCAGCCGGCACCATTAGCAGAGCGCCGATCACGGGTGCGGCGCCCGTAACTGCAAGCGTGACGGTGTATATGGCGCCATAGACTGTCGCCCCTGCCACCAGCCATGCCAGCGCTCGTCGAACTCTCGAAGCATTGCCAAGTGATGCGACGACAGCCGACAACACGCCGAGCATAATCACATCACCTGGGGCGAACCCAAGCAGCGCCGCATCGCTGGACGCCTTTGGCAGAAAAGAGACCCGCCATTCAGGACGCAGCCACAGCGTAAGCCACCATGCGATGACCGCCAAAGACTGTAATCCGAAATAGACCCGTGCCAGCCGGCTTCTCACACGACGACCGCGGGCTGCTTCTCCGGCTCCGGTATCACTACACGTTCGGACGGTATGCTCGCAACCAGCTTCTTCGCAAAAATCAGCTTGTCGTCGCCAGCCTTGTAATACTCGATGATCCTTCCCACGAGCTCGTACCCGGTCTTTTCATAAAACGCGATCGTTCCGTCGTACGTCTCCATCGACGATGTCTCAACCAGCAGCAACTTTCCGTTGCGCCGCATCACTTCCTCCTCGGCGAACTTCAGCAATCTCTTGCCGACACCGGAGCGATGCTTCGTCTTATCGACGGCGATCCAATACAGGTCGAAAGTTGATTCAGTGAGCGGAGTGGGGCCGAAGCACACATAGCCCCACACCTTCGACTCATCTTCGCCCACATCCTCGATAACGTAGGTGAGATAGCCGCTGTGCTCCCCGAGCTCGAGCCACTCGTCGATAAGCTCGAGGGCGGTTCCGACTTCCTCGGGCGTGAAGTTTCCCGCACTCTCCAGGATTCTGAAGACGCCGCTGCGATCGGCCGCCACCATCGGCCTGATGATCTGCTTCATCGGCCTTATATGTGTATCGAGCGGCCGAGCACGCCAAGCGCGGCTTCCTTTACCGCCTCGCTCAGCGTCGGGTGCGAATGCACCGTGATACCAATGTCTTCCGACGAGCCACGGTACTCGAATGCGAGAACCGCCTCTTCGATCAGCTCCGAGACGTTCGGTCCAATCATGTGAGCGCCGAGCAATTCGTCCGTCTCCGCGTCGGCAATGAACTTCACAAAACCGGTAGCATCACCAGCAGTTCTCGCGCGGCCGTTGGCGGAGAAGGGAAACCGCCCGACTTTGTACTTGCGACCGCTCGCTTCGACTTCGTGCTGCGCGAGCCCGACAGTCGCGATTTCCGGCCACGTATACACCACCGACGGCATCGACTTGTAGTCCATATGCACCTTGTGGCCGGCAATCACCTCGCAGGCGATCACGCCCTCTTCCTCTGCCTTGTGCGCGAGCAGCTTGCCGCCAACAACGTCACCGATCGCGTAGACGTTGGGAAGATTGGTGCGCATCTGGGCGTCGACTTCGATCTCCCCGCGCTTGCCGAGCTTGAGTCCCAGCGCCTGCGCGTCGATCCCGGTGAGAACTGACTTCCGGCCGATCGAAACGAGCACGTAGTCCGCGTCGAGATTCTCTTTCTTTCCGTCCTTTTCGATCTCGATGAGGATCCGCTTCGCCTCGATCTTCGCATTCGTGACTTTCGTCCCAACGCGCAGATCGAGCCCCTGCTTGCGGAAAGTTTTGTCCGCTTCCTTGATGATCTCTTCGTCATTGCCCGGCAGAATCGTCGGCATCAGCTCGACGACCGTCACTTTAGCGCCAAGCCTGCGCCAGACGGAGCCAAGCTCGAGACCGATCACACCACCGCCGATGACGACGAGATGCTTGGGCACTTCCGGAATCGTCAACGCGCCGATGTTCGACAGAACTCTTTTCTCATCGAACTTGAGAAACGGCAGCTCGATCGGAACCGATCCCGTAGCGATGATTACGTTCTTTGCTTTATAGGACTCGGTCTTCCCATCGTTAAGGGCAACATCGACAACGTTCCCTTTTTTCAAGGTGCCGCGTCCCCGCGCCCAGGCAACTTTGTTCTTCTTGAACAGGTACTCGATGCCCTTCGTGTTCTGACCGACGACGGCGTCCTTCCGCTTCATCATTGCCGGCAGATCGAGCGCGATCCCACTGATCTGAATTCCGTGCTGGGCGGCGTGCAGCTTTGCGAACTCGTAGTGTTCTGACGACGACAGCAGTGCCTTCGACGGAATACATCCGACGTTCACGCAGGTGCCGCCGAGCGTCTTGTCGTACTCGATGCACACTGTGTTCAACCCGAGCTGCGCCGCACGAATCGCTGCGACGTAACCGCCGGGTCCGCCGCCGATAATTGCTAGATCACAGTCCGGCATGGTTACTCGATCAGCATCGCCGCCGGATCTTCAATCAGCTCCTTGACGCGGACGAGGAACTGCACCGCATGCGCACCTTCCACAAGGCGGTGGTCGTACGAGAGGGCGACGTACATCATCGGCCGTATCACGACCTGGCCGTTGATCGCAACCGGGCGATCCTGGATTTTGTGCAGGCCGAGTATGCCGACCTGCGGGTAATTGAGAATCGGGGTGGAGACCAGCGAGCCGAACACGCCACCGTTAGTAATGGTGAATGTGCCGCCTGTCAGATCATCCATCGTGAGCTTGCCGTCGCGCGCGCGCTTGGCGATTTCGCTGATATCCCGGCTGATCTCGATCGTACCCTTGCGATCGGCATCCTTGATGTTGGGTACCACCAAACCGGCATCGGACGCCACCGCAATTCCCATGTTGACGTAATTGCGGTAGACGATGCTTTCTCCATCGATCATCGCGTTGATCGTCGGGAATTGCTTGAGCGCCATCACCGCTGAGCGGACGAAGAAGGGCATGAACGTCAGCTTGACGCCGTGTTCCTTCTCGACTCTGTCGCGATACTTCTCGCGCAGCGACGTCACCGCGCTCATGTCGACTTCGTTGAAGGTCGTGAGATGCGCCGTCGCTTTCTGCGATTGCAGCAGATTCTCCGCTATCTTCTTCCGACGCGTAGTCATCTTCTCGCGCGTCTCGCGCTCGCCCGGTGCAGCACCATTTCCCCGAGGTGCGGAGGTCGGCGCTGTCGGCCGCGCTCCACTCGGTGCGCTCGGCGCCTTCGGCGCACTGGTGCTCGCCGCTAACACATCGGGTTTGGAGACAACACCACCGCGCCCAGTGCCTGCAACTGCCGCAATGTCGATCCCGCGATCGTCCGCGATGCGCCGTGCCGCCGGCGACGACTTCACAGTTTCAGATTGCGATATCGAGGGTGCGGCGGTCTGGCCGCGTGTGGCTGGCGGCGCGCTCACCGCTTCCCGCTCAGCGCTAACCGCCTCCCGCTTCCCGCCTCCCGCTTCCCGCGCGGCCGCGCCAGCGGCCGCCTCATCCTGCTCACCAAGGACTTCGTCGACTTTTACGACGTCGCCCTCGCTCTTGAGACGCTTGGTAAGCACCCCAGCCTTCTGCGCGGGAACTTCAACAGTGATTTTGTCGGTGTCGAGCTCGACGATGGTCTCGCCGGCGGCAACTGCATCCCCCTCGTTCTTGTGCCACTTCGAGACAGTAGCCTCGACGATCGACTCGCCAAGCGGTGGTACTTTTATGGGCAGCATTCAGAGTTATCCGAACGTGTATAATTCATTACTTCGACTGAATATAACGCTCGAATAAACCCTTGCGAGCACTTACAATCTCGGCCCACGGCGGGCTCGATCAAATCGAGTACCGCACCGATCTGCCGAAGCCCGAGCCGCGCGTCGGCGAGGTGCGCGTCCGCGTCAGGGCTGCCAGCCTCAATCATCTGGATCTATTCGTTGTCGGTGGATTGCCGGGCCTCAAGATCATGCCGCCCTGGATACTCGGCGCCGATGCGACCGGTGTCGTCGACGCGATCGGCGATCTGAGTGTCTCGCCCGATCATCACGTGAAGGTCGGCGATACGGTGATCGTGAATCCCGGCATCAGCGACTACACTTGCGAGTACTGCCAGGCCGGCGAACACTCGCTCTGCGTCTCGTTCAAACTGCTCGGCGAGCATCTGCCGGGGACGATTGCGGAGTACATCGTTGTCCCCGCGCACAATCTGCGTGCGATACCGAAGGACAAACCAGTCGAGCACGCCGCCGCATTCACGCTCTCGCACCTGACCGCGTGGCGCATGGTGGTGACGCGCGCCCGCGTGAAGAAGGACGACGACGTATTGATCTGGGGTATCGGTGGTGGTGTCGCGTTGGCGGCGCTCGAGCTCGTTCGGCTGATCGGTGCGACGGCGTGGGTGACGTCACACGACGACGCCAAGCTCGCCCTCGCGCGCGGACTCGGCGCCGAACATTTCCTGAATTACACTCAGACTGATGTGGGAAAGGAAGTTCGCGCTCGCAGCAACAAGCGCGGCGTCAACGTCGTCATCGACACCGTCGGTGAAGCGACGTGGCAGCAATCGCTGACTTCGCTTGGGAAACGCGGACGCCTGGTCACCTGCGGTGCGACGTCGGGCCCGATGGTGCAGATGGACGTGCGCCGGCTATTCTGGAATCAGTGGGACATCATGGGCTCGACGATGGGGAACGAATCCGAATTCGACGCCATCACCGAGCAATTCACGCAGGGTCGGGTAACTCCCCTGGTCGATTCGGTGTTCGACATCCAGCACGGCCGCCAGGCATTCGAGCGACTCGCCAGCGGCCAGCAGTTCGGCAAAGTCGTGATTCGCATTCCCGACTGATGGCCGACAACACTGCGCAGTACACGCCCGCCGAGCTGCAGGCGATTCGCTCAGACTTTACTGATGGTAGAATCCCAATCTGTCCCCGCTGCCATGTCGCCATGACTCGCCGCGAGATCGGCGGCGGCTCATTCGGTCTCGGCTACGCGCGTCAGCGAGATTGGCTGATCTGCGCGAAGTGCCGGCGGTCCGCGATCTTCGACGTTCACCGCGGAACTAGGACTTAGCACTCTTTGACTGAGGGCCGAGGACCAACTGCATCGATCATCGCGGACTAATTGCTGATCAAGGACAATCGAGGACCTCGTCGGTTGTCTGCACTCCTCACTTAATCAGCAATCATCGATGCACTTAGTCCTTAGGCCTCAGTCATCACCATGCACTTAGTCTTCGGGCCTCGGTCAATATCTACGTTCGGGGCGCCGCCGGCTTAGCCGCATAAATGAAGTCGTAGTAATCCCTCATCTCCAGCTCCGAGGCCGCGTCATTGTCGACGATGACGGTGGCATCGCGATGCAACTGGAGCGCGCTGGCTGTGATCATGCTCGAGACCGGTCCCTCGACCGCCTCCGCAATCGCCCGCGCCTTCGACTTCCCGCTCGCAACCAGCAACAGCTGCCGCGCCTCGAGAATCGTTCCGACTCCCATCGTGATCGCGTAGACGGGCACGTCTTCGCGCCGATCAAAGAATCGCGCGTTATCGCCGATCGTCTGCATCGACAGCGTTTTCAGACGAGTGCGTGAACTGAGCGAGCTGGTTGGCTCGTTGAAGGCAATGTGGCCGTCGCTGCCGATGCCGAGAATCTGCAGGTCGATCCCGCCAGATTCCATGATCCGCTTTTCGTACCAGTCGCAAAACGCCGGATAATTGCTGGTCGTGCCCGACGGCACGTTGATGTTCTGCGGCTGAACGTTCACGTGCTGGAAGAAATTCTCCTGCATGAAGTAGCCGTAACTCTGCGGATGATTGCTGGGCAGGCCAACATATTCATCGAGGTTGAATGTCACCACTCGCGAGAAATCGAGCTGTCCACGCTGGTACATTCGCACCAGCTCCTGGTAAAGCCCGAGTGGCGTCGATCCCGTCGCCATCCCCAGCACCGCGTTGGGTTTGGTGTTGAGCAGCTCGGCGACCATCTCGGCCGCGAGCTTGCTCATCTCGTTGTAGTTCTGCCTGATGACTACTTCCATGAGGTTCTCATCCCCGGTTCATGCTCCGTCCGTGAAGACTGCGGCTATACGCTCGTTCAATCCGCATTATGCGAAAATCGATCGGTGTCGGCAACGTTTGAGACTGCTGCACGATTAAAGCAATACATCGTCGGGAATAACCCCGCTCCTCGTCGGGTCATAAGTACTAACACCGGACTCAAAGACTTTACGAGGAGTAAAGATGCGGATAATCCAAAGCGGCGCCCGGTTGATGCTTGGCGCTGCACTAGCGTTTGGCAGCCTGGCCTGTAGTCAGATTCAGCACGTCGAGGCCGCACCTGTAGGAGCGATCGCAGATTCGATGCCCGGTGCAGACAGGAGAACGTCTGCTCCGGTAAAGATGGATAGCAAAACACTGGTCGCTGATTTAAAACAGGGCGGCTATGTGATTGTCTTTCGCCACGCACCCACCAACCGTGATCAAGCTGATACTGATCCGCTGAACTATTCCGACACAACTCACCAGCGGTTGTTGAGTGATAAGGGTCGTGAGCTCGCCGCCGAAATCGGCGTCGCATTTCTCGAGCTGAAAATCCCGGTGGGCAGAGTCTACACGAGCGAGTACAGTCGCGCGATTCAAACCGGGAAACTGATCGGTGGCCGCGACGTGACGCCAACTATCGACGTTACAGAAGGCGGCCTGGTAGCGACTCCGATCGAAAACGATCGACGGACTGCCGCGCTCAAAGCGTTGGCTGCTACTCCGCCTGCAGCCGGCACTAATACCATCATCGTCACACACAAGCCGAATCTCGTCGACGCGTTTGGCGTGGACTGGGTCAGCTCGACGGAAGCCGACGCAGCAGTGTTCAAACCCGATGGATACGACCACGCCACACTGGTCGCGAGAGTGGCGCCCCTCGAATGGATCAAGATCGCGACACCTGCACCTATCACTGACCACCTTGGAATAAAACCGGGCGAGTCCAGGTCTTTTAAGTCGAAGCGTCAGTATTCGACAATCCCTGGAGATCGATTTCTATGAGTCACGACGATCGCAACCCCGAAAAATTCGACGAGCAAGGCAACACTCGTCCGAACGGCTCCAATTACATAAGCGATCTTCTGACCGAAGACGGGATCGATCGTCGCGGTTTCCTCAAGTGCATGGCATGGGCAGGAACGGCCACCGTCTGGGGACTCGCCGGAGGAATTCCAACTTCGTTCCGCCTGAACTCACTCAATTCGCTAACCGAATCTCAGCGTAAGAGCGTGTTCTTCGCGCAGATCAGCGACAGCCATATCGGCTTCAGCAAGGAAGCCAACAAGGATGTCACAGCGACGCTGCAGGAAGCGGTAGGCAAGCTGAACTCACTGCCGCAGCGACCGGCCTTGGTACTGCACACCGGCGACATCACTCAGCTCGCTAAGACCGACGAATTCGACACCGCCAATGAGGTGCTGAAAAGCGTCAAAACCGATCGAATCTTCTACGTCCCCGGCGAGCACGATGTCGCATCCGATAATGGCGCGTCTTACCTGCAGAGATACGGCAAAAACACCAGGGGCGGCGGCTGGTACAGCTTCGACCACTCCGGCGTTCACTTCGTCGGGCTTGTCAACGTGCTCAATCTCAAGGCCGGCGGGCTCGGCTCGCTCGGCGCCGAGCAGGTAGCGTGGCTCAGGAAAGACGTCAGCGGTCTCTCGAGCAGCATACCCATTGTGTTGTTCGCCCACGTTCCGTTATGGACAGTTTATCCGGAATGGGGCTGGGGCACCGATGACTCCGAGCAGGCATTGGCACTGCTGAAACGCTTCGGATCTGTCACGGTGTTGAATGGCCACATCCATCAGATCATGCAGAAGGTGGAGGGAAATGTGTCCTTTCACACGGCGATGTCGACTGCGTTTCCGCAGCCAACGCCGGGGACGGCGCCGGCGCCCGGACCTATGAAGGTCGAACCGGACCGTCTCAAGAGCGTGCTCGGCATCACCGACGTGACTTTTGTTCCTGGTCGCAGCGCACTTGCTGTCGTCGATGCAACGCTGTCAGGTCAGCCGCCCGCGTTCGAGCAGGCAAGTCGCGAAGCAATGCAGCGCCGGCAGACAGCGCGGAAAAGCATCACCCTCGCCGCCAATGAGATCGGAATCGACAACTTCAAGTTCGGCCCGGCAACCTTGACGGTCGCGCGCGGGACGAAGGTAACGTGGATCAACAATGATGATGTCCCGCACCTGATTGTGAATGTTGAAAACAAATTCAGGCAATCGCCCGTTTTGGATTCGGATCAGAAATTCTCGGTGAGTCTTACCAAGCCGGGCACTTACAACTATTTCTGCTCACTGCATCCGATGATGGTTGGCAAGATCATCGTCACATAGAGCAATGCCAGACACACAGATCGAACAATTCGAGCGAGTGGTGATGCCTCATCTCAATGACGCATACACCCTCGCTCGTTACCTCCTGCACGACGAGCACGATGCGCAAGACGTCGTGCAGGACGCGGTGTTGCGCGCAATCAGGCACATCGATGGATTCCGTCACGGTGATGCGCGCGCGTGGCTCCTCACCATCGTGCGAAACTGCTGCTACACCTGGCACAAATCTCACAAGCGCGATCGCTCCAACGTTTCACTCTCGGATGACAGCGCGCTAATGGTCGCAGATACAAGCTCGGCGGACGACGCAACGATCAGAGCATCAGATAACGAGCTCATTCGCGACGCTGTTGATAAGCTGCCCGCTGAATTACGCGAAGTGCTGGTGCTGCGCGAGCTGAACGAGCTGTCCTATCGCGAGATCAGCGAAGTCGTCGGAGTGCCAATGGGCACCGTGATGTCGCGGTTGTCACGCGCGCGCGAGAAGCTGGCGTCGGTACTGGGCGAAGGAACAAGGAAGGCCGGATGACTTGTAAAGAGTGTCTCGACAGTCTCAACGCATACGTCGACGGTGAGCTGGCCGCTGACGAAGCTGCCACCGTACGCGATCATCTCGCGAGCTGCGACGATTGCGCCGCACAACACACACGACTCGTTGAAGGAACAATGCGGCTCAAGGGGGCGCTGATGCGTTACGAAGCACCTGATGTCCTGAAAGCGCGTCTTCGCGCCCGCCTGACGAGGCCCGACCCGGAGATTGTCGCGGCACAGCCGCGCGTCCCGTTCTTCCGCGCCGTTCGCTGGCCGACTGCGATTGCTGCCGCGGCGATGGTGGCTGTTCTTAGCAGCGCGGCCACCCTCTCACTCGCGAACCGGAAATCAGGCGCCGACGCAATTCAGAGTGAGCTCCTCGCCAGCCACATCAGATCGTTGATGCCCGGCCATCTCACCGATGTCGCCTCGAACGATCAGCACAACGTGAAGCCGTGGTTCAACGGTCGAGTCGACATGTCGCCGAATGTCCCCCGACTGGATTCGCTCGGCTTCCCGCTCGTTGGCGGCCGAATCGATTACATCAATGGCCGCAGCGTTCCCGTGATCGTCTACACACGCCGCCAGCACGTGATCAACGTGTACGGATGACCGTCGAACACAGTCGGCGACAAGCCGGTCACCGCCAGCAGTCACGGCTACAATCTCATTCGGGTGCCAGTGAACGGAGAGGAGATGTGGGTCGTTTCCGATCTCAACCGGAACGAGCTCGAAGGCTTCGTCAGGCTATTAGTGGGGACGAGCTAGCAGCGGCGAAGGGCATTACGACTCTTAAACCGGGATGCGGGCACTGACAGTCCGCTATTTTTCCCGGATGTCCTTGACTCGCACTTTAGCCTTCCTGGGCGCCCTCGCTCTTTGGAGCGCAAAATCGCAATCGCAGATCGTTGAACGCCCGGTCCCATTCGATAACAACGGCCGGGTGATGGTGATGACACCGTACATCGCCGAGCGCGCTTCGTTGCGCGCTCCATGGTGGCCGGTGGCCGGCGAATTCAACGACGCGCGGATGTTCACCACCAACGACTCCACGTTCGTGCTGGCAGTGAGTCGCAAGTCCGGAGTCGTCGAGCGCTACACCATTTCGGTTGCCGATCGCGATGCCATTCGTGCGATCGTATCGCGACTGCCGAGCGATGTGATCGCCGCGAGGACCGACGCGCGCAATGCGTTCGTCAAGAATCAAACCTTCCTCGGTTTGCTGGTGTATGGGCCTGCTTTCTCTGAAGCAATCGCCGACAACGATGCAGGTCGAACTGCCGGGTACCTCGTCGTTGCCGGGGGCAGCTTTTTCGCTGCCTCCGAGATCGCGCGCCGGTCATCCATTTCGCGGGCACAGAGCGACCTGTCATTCAACATGGGACATAATGGCGCACTACTTGGTTGGGGCGGCGCTTACCTATTCAAGGGTGGCGATCGTGCCCAGGCAGCGAGCGCGTTTGTCGGTGGGCTCGCGGGTACCGCGATCGGGCTTGGGATCGGACGCGGGATGACTGAGGCCGATGCAGCGGGCGCCGCTTTCGGATCCGACATCGGTGCCCTGATTGGTTGGGGAACAGCCGAGGCAATTCGCGGCCCGGAAAAATGCACGGTCGCGGTCCTGACTCCGGGCAGTCCCTTCACAGCGCCAACCTGTTCAAGAAGTCTCTCGGATCGCACCGAGGTGGGCATCGTGATCGCAGCAGGCCTGATTGGCTATCAGTTCGGAGTTCTCTATCCCCGCAACTCGGCGTACCACGTTACGCCAGGCGACATCCACGCACTGTGGAGCACGACTCTGCTCGGCATGACTACCTTCGGCGCTTTCCTGGGCGAAAACAGCACTAGCCGCCAGACCGCAGTAGCGCTCACCACTGGCGGAGTAGTTGGGATTATTGCCGGCGACAGGTTCCTCGCCCAGCGATTCGATCACAGTCGAACGGAAGGGGGCCGGCTTTTCCTCGGTACTGCCGCTGGTGGCTTGATGGGGGCCGGCATCGCCGCGCTCGCCCAACAGCATAACCCGAGTCCCCATTTGGTTTTAGGCCTCGGCGCCGTTGGCGGTTTGGCTGGCCTGATCGCAACCGAGTACTACCTCGATCCGGCCTCCGACGCCGGAACGCCAAGAGTTAGTGTAAGTTTCAGTACTGCTGGGCTTGCCGCGACCGCGTCTCGAATTCCCGGGAACCACTCGATTATCGACGTGAGGTTCTAGTGGACACCACCACAACTCTCACATTCGGCGAACGACTGCAAGGAAGTTTCGAGCAGCTGTATCGCTACGTGCCAGCGCTTTTCGGCGCGCTGGTAATTTTGTTCGCCGGCTATCTACTCGCGCGTTTGCTCGAGAAGGGAACCGAGCGAATCCTCCGACGCATCCGCATCCATCAGATCCTCGAGCGCGGCGGCGTGATGGAAGCCGTCGAGCGATCGGGATCGCGCGTCAATCCGGTTCGCGTCGGTGGCAGCCTCGTCTTCTGGTTCGTGATGTTTGCGGTGATGCTCGTCGCCGCCAACGCGCTCGGACTGCAATCGCTCGCCAACGTCTTCTCAGAGCTCGTTAGCTACATCCCGAGCGTCATCGCCTCGATCGTGATCATGATCGTAGGCATCGTACTCGGCAGCTTCGTCGGCGGATTGATCATGGCGTCTGCCGGTGGATTGCACGGCGGTCCCACCCTGGCGCGCGTTGGTAAGGGCGGCGTCGTACTCCTCGCCACCTTCATGGCGCTCCAGGAGCTGGGTGTTGCGACCGAGATCGTCACTACCGCGTTTGCGATTCTGTTCGGCGCGATTGCACTCGCGCTCTCCCTCGCCTTCGGACTCGGCAATCGCGATCTCGCCGCCGAAGTAACGCGCAATTGGTATCGCCGTTACAAGGACGAGCGAGATGCGATTGATCGAGACAATCGCGAGCTCGATCGCCAGCAGGGAATCGAGACGATCGAAGAGTACGTGCGCCCGCCGCACCCCATCCGCGACACAGGTCCCGTAGACGTAATCCGCCCGCACGAGTGAGCGGAATCGCGGCTGCCGCGGAAAACGAAGAACCTGGATCGGCTGTCCCCACTGAGCTCGCGCGAGCGTTAACCCTCCGCGATGCAATTGCGCTGGTGCTGACTGTGATTGGCACCGGCGTTTTTCTCAAAGCAGCACCGATGGCGCAGCTGGTCGGCAGTCCATCCAAAGTTCTCCTGGTGTGGCTGGCGGCCGGGCTTCTATCGCTTGCCGGCGCGCTGACCTACGCCGAGCTGGGCGCGATGATGCCTGAAGCGGGCGGTGAGTACGTATTCCTCCGCGAAGCGTACGGTGATCTGCCGGGCTTCCTGTTTGGTTGGACCTCGGTGATGCTGATCGCGAGTGGCGGACTCGCTGCGGTCTCGAATGCAGTGGCGTCGTTTCTCGCCGCCTTTGTGTCACTCGACGGTGTCTGGTTCTCGCGCGATCTCCATCTGCTGGGACAAACCGTGCATTGGCAGCTGGGCGGACAACAGCTCGTCGCGGTCGCGATCATCTTGTTGTTCGCGGCGATCAACTCGCGCGGACTCGAGCTTGGTGGAAAGGTTCAGTGGGCGGCGACCGTCGCCAAGCTTGGCGGCATGGCAATCATCGTCCTCGGCGCGTTTGCACTTTCCAGGACGGGTTCATGGTCGCATCTGAAAGAGCCGGTGACAGCGGAGCTCGTCCCGACCGGGGTTGGCGCATTCGGTGCGGCGATGATCGCGGCGCTATGGGCGTACCAAGGCTGGTCTAATCTGCCGATGGTAGCGGGCGAAATAGAAAAGCCGGAGCGCAACGTGCCGCGCGCTCTGATCTACGGCATGCTCCTGGTGATTGTCGTTTATCTGCTCGCGAACATTGCTTTCTTCTACGCGCTCCCGTTCAGCGAAGTACTGACGTCGAACTCGACTGCGTACCGTCAGGCGCTGCCGGTTGCGTCGAAGGCAGCGCAGACGTTCTGGTCATACGGCGCTCAGCTAGTCTCGCTTGCCTTCATGATTGCCGCGATTGGCGCGCTCAACGGCATCACCCTCATGAATGCGCGAGTGCCGTTCGCGATGGCGCGCAACGGACTCTTCTTCCGCTCTCTCGGCGTGCTCAGCGACAAGCGCGTTCCTGCTCGCGCTATCTGGTTCCAGGGATTGTGGGCGTGTGTGCTGGCGTTGTCGGGTACCTTCGATCAGATCACGACGTCGGTGATTTTCGCCGTGTGGCTGTTCACCGCGCTGGTCGGATCTTCCTTATTTGTCTTGCGTCACAAGTTGCCGGCCGCACCGCGCCGCTACCGCGCGATCGGGTATCCGGTGGTGCCGGCCGTGTTCGTGCTCGTCGCCGCCTGGCTGGTCCTCAACAGCCTCTGGGCGACTCCAGTCGAATCGGCTGCCGGGATCATTCTCATCGCACTTGGTTTGCCCTTCTTTCTTTTCTTTCGCGCGACTCGCCGCGACGAACACCCCGAAGAAACGGTGAGGTCCTCGTAAAGCGCTGGCTGGTCGCAGCTTTCGGCTAGCCGGCAGCTGGCCGACGGCTGCCAGCCGCCAGCGCTCTGTTTGGCATACGCCTTCCACTTAGAGGCGACCATGCCCGCCAAAAACAACGATCTCCACGGCAACGTCCCCGACGAATCTCCGGTCGCCCTGATCCTGATCGACGTCATCAACGACATGGAGTTCGACTCAGGTGACGCGCTGTTCCGGAACGCGCTGCCTGCCGCCCGAAATCTCGCCGCGCTGAAGAAGCGCGCGCAGCAGGCAGGCGTCGCGACCATTTACGTAAACGACAACTTTGGAAAGTGGCGCTCAGATTTCCGGTCGCAGCTCGATCACGTGCTCGACGACGGTGTGCGCGGCGAGCCAATCGCAAAACTCCTTCGCCCGGGCAAAGAGGATTATTTCGTCCTCAAGGCTAAGCACTCGGGCTTCTACGATACGCAACTCGATCTGTTGATCGACTATCTCCACGTAAAGACCGTCATACTCGGCGGATTTGCGACAGACATGTGCGTGCTGTTCACCGCCTCGGATGCCTATTTGCGCGATCTCGAGATCATCGTCCCACCCGACTGCTGCGCCGCGGCGACAATCGAGCACCACAATCAGGCACTACAGCACATGTCTCGCGTGCTGCACGTGAAGACTCCTTCGTCCGTCGAGCTCAATCTCGCCGAGCTGGTCGATCGCGGCCGTCGCCCACAGCTCGCACAAACCGCTCGGTAAATTCGACGACCTTTTCCAACCCGGGGAAGTTGATTCGCTGGACGATGTCGCTTGGACGATGATAGTCGGAGTGATAGTCCGTGAACAATCCGAGCACCGGTATGTGAACTCGCGCGAAGGAAGCCTGGTCGGACACTTCGCGAGATCCGTCCAGCCATTGGTGATGGAGAAGCAAAGCGGGTGGCAGATGCTCGACACTGTCAACCAGAACTCCAATCCGGTGGTGCTGTTCGCCACTGAAGAAAAGCAGCTTGTCGTCGCGCAGCCGCCCGACCATGTCGAGATTCACCATCGTCACGATTGAATCACGTGCGACCGGCAAGTTATCCACGAAAAACTGAGACCCGATCAGGCCGAGCTCCTCAGCGCTGAAGTTTAGAAACAAGATGGAGCGCCGCGCCGGATGCTCGGCGAATCTCCGCGCCAGCTCGAGGACTGCCGCTGTTCCGGAGCCGTTGTCGTCAGCGCCCGGATGCATGAAGTGATACTGGCCTGCATCGCGCGAGTACGTGCTCGATCTGCCGAGGTGGTCGTAGTGCGCCCCAACTACGACGTACTCTCCTCGCAACAGAGCGTCAGTGCCCAGGACGAGCGCGCCGACATTCTGGGATTTGTCGTCGATTGTGACATCGATCGAATGCGCCAGAAACGGCGACACTCGAAAGAACTGAAAGAAGCTGTTCTGGCATGTGTCATTGCCGCATGACGTGCCGTTGAAGACGCCGATCAGCGCGAGGGTGTGATATCGTCGCGCAATGAACGCGGCCGCGGTATCATTGCCCGGTGTTCCAGTCAGGCGACCGGTAAGCGCTTGGCTGGATAGGTACCCGATGTCGTCGTGAAGGCGCGATTGAACCGGATCAAGCGGGTCGAGACGCGGTTGACTAACCGCGCAGCCAAGCACCACGCTTAGGAGTGCGGCGCTCGCGAGTCGCCGAACAACGCCAGGAGACATCACCGTTTCAAATTGTTCCGGCGAGGTAACGCTTTCGCGTTGATTCCGGATGTCGCTCGATCGCGTACCGAAGCGCGGTGCGTGGCATCATTCGGTAATGCTTGGCCAGGAACGCATCCAGAACGTCGCGGTCTTTCTTGCCGACCTCGCGCAGCATCCAGCCAACCGCTTTGTGAATCAGATCGTGCTTGTCGGCCAGCAACATTTTCGAGATCCGCTGCGTTGGCTCGAGCTCGCCCCGCTTGATGAAATGGAACGTGGCGACGATCGCAATCCGTCGTTCCCACAGCTCCTTTGATCGGGCCAGCTTCTCAAGTAGCGCGATCTCTTTGGCCTCGAGATGCCCGCCGACTACCTGGCTCGCCGACATGTCGACGAGGTCCCAGTTGTTGACCCGCCGCGTATTGGCGAGATACGCGCGATGAATCTTTCGGCGCCCAGCATCGTCGCCACGTTGATAGGCATCGACAAGAAGCAGCAACGCGACCAGCCGTTCCTCGTGCCACTCGGACTGCAGCAGCTCCAGCACCTCGTCGTGACCTAAGTCCCTGTGCCGCTTGGCGATCGCTCGCATCTCCGGCACCGTCAGCCCCAGAAATTTGTCGCCCTCACCGTAGTCGCCGGGCCCGGTTCGGAAGAACCGCAGCGAATGTTTGGCGCGTTCGGGGCTACCTAACGCACGGATTTCCCGACGCACCGCCGCCAAACTCGTCTGGGATTTTTCTTTGATCGCCATGACTTCGTTGCTATAATGTCCGCCCATGCCGACTACCGTGAGTTCGTCCGATACCGCATGGATGCTGATCGCCACCGCACTCGTGCTGGTGATGACCCCCGCCCTCGGATTCTTCTACGGCGGAATGGTCCGCGCAAAAAATGCTCTAAATACCATGATGATGTCATACGTCGCCCTCGGCTTCGTCGGCATCGCCTGGGCACTCCTTGGCTATTCGCTCGCGTTCGCGGACGGCGGCGGATTCCTCGGTGATCTCAGATTCGCGTTCCTTCGTAATGTCGGCCTCGATGCAAAAGGAACGATCCCTCACATCCTCTTCGCATCGTATCAGGGAACCTTCGCGGTGATCACCGCGGCGCTGATCTCGGGCGCCATCGTCGAGCGCATGCGCTTCGGACCGTACCTCACCTTCATTACGCTTTGGTGCATCGGCGTCTACGCTCCGATCGCACACTGGGTATGGGGCGGAGGATGGCTGGGCAAGCTGGGCGCCCTCGATTTCGCCGGTGGAACAGTCGTCCACATCAATGCCGCCGCCGCCGCTCTCGTCGGTGCAATCGTGCTCGGCCGTCGGAAGGATTACATGCGGCAGGCGATCATCCCGCAGAATGTGCCTTTCACCCTTCTCGGCACCGGTGTGCTGTGGCTCGGTTGGTTCGGCTTCAACGCTGGTAGCGCCTTGGCGGCGAATCCGGTTGCAGCGCTCGCATTCGGCAACACCATGTTCGCGCCGATGGCGACGCTCGTAGTTTGGAGCCTGCTCGATTTGACGCGCACCGGCAAGACGACCGCGGTGGGAGCAGCAACCGCGATTGTCGTAGGCCTGGTGGCCATCACGCCGGCCGCTGGTTTCATCAGCCCGCTTTCATCGATCATACTTGGTGCGATCGCTGCGCCGGCGAGTTACTTCGCGATTCTCTACAGATCGACCACCAGGCTCGACGACTCACTTGACGTCGTTGCTGCTCACGGTGTTGGCGGCACAGTCGGCGCGCTGCTCACTGGAATTCTCGCGCAAAAGAGTTGGAACGGAGTTGCCGACGGTGCGCTATTCGGAAACCCGAAACAGCTCGGCATCCAGGTGGCAGCGATTCTCGCGACCATCGCGTACAGTACCGTCGCGACCTATGTGATCATCAAGGCGATCGGCTTCGGGTTCAGCTTGCGCGCGAGCGCGAAAGAAGAAGGGATCGGACTCGACGTCACCCAGCACGGTGAAGAGGCCTATAGCAGAGGCGAAGGCGCGATCCTCATTCCCGCCGACGGAGCACAGATATGAAGCTTGTCGTAGCGATCGTTCGACCCGAGAAACTCAACGACGTCCTCGAGGGGTTGTACCGCGCCGAGGTGCGGGGACTCACGATCAGCAGAGTGCGTGGCCACGGCGGTGAGACCGAGCAGGTCGAGACCTACCGCGGCACCACGGTGAAGGTCGAATTGCATGACAAGGTGCGGATCGAGATCGGAGTCTCGGACAACTTCGTTAAGGCGACGGTCGACGCGATCCTTTCCGGTGGCCGCACCGGCGAGGTCGGCGATGGCAAGATTTTCGTTCTGCCGGTCGAAAAGGTTTACCGGATTCGAACCGGGGAAGAGGATCGTGCCGCCGTCACGCCGATCGATGGGGAGCCAGTGACCGGGTAGTTAGCGGACTTGAAACACGCATAGCCCGTGAGCTGGGATCGTCGTTAGCGCGACAACGTTCTTCGCCTCAACATGCGCAGGTCCGCATCCGACCGTGTTGCCGTACACCAACTCCAATGGTCGTGGCAAGAGCTCGGTTACTGATACGGTCAAGCTGGTCATCGCGTCTTCGCCAAAGTTGACGACGACAAGCATTGTTTCCGCTCCTGCACGGCGAATGAAAGCTGCAGCTCGGGAATCATTCGTCGACCCAATGATCATTCGTCCTCGCGACAGAGCGAGATGCGCGTTCCGGAGATGAATCAATCTCCGATAGTAGTTGAGTAACGAGCCGTCGTCTCCATCTTGCCCGGCGACGTTCTTCGATTGCCAATCCGCTTGCAATGCTTCCCAGGGCGCGCCCGCGGAAAATCCTGCGTTTGACTCCGCGCTCCACTGCATCGGCGTGCGAATCTGCTCGTCCGGCTTGTCGCCGATCATCCCGATCTCTTCGCCGTAGTACACGAACGGCGTGCCCGGCAGCATCAGCATTGCGCTTGCTGCGGCCCGGGCCTTCGCGAGATCACCCCGCACAGTGGTCATGACGCGCGTCTGGTCGTGATTGCTGAGAAACGGCGCCCAACGCCCTTCGGGCAGCGCGTTCGCGCGCGTGATTTCGCGCACAAAGGCCGCAGCGTTGCCTGTTCTCGCTGACTCCAGCGTTCCCGTCGCGACTCCGAACTCGAAATACGAATCGAGCTGGTCGGGATAGTAGGATGGAAGCGCGGGCATATCCGACTCTTCTCCAACGGTGAACGACTGCGGCGCCGCCGCGCGAATCGCTGACCCGAAACGACGCAGTACTTCATGCGTCCCGCGCGAATGCATCAGCACATTTCCGTCTTCGACGAGATAGGGAATCGCGTCGAAACGCAGTCCGTCAGCTTGCATCGTAGTCACCCAGTACTTCGTGACGTTGACCATTTCGTCGAGCACGGCCGGATTTTCGTAATTCCAATCGGGCATCTCGTGCCAGAATACGCCGTAATAGTATTCGTCGCTCAGCGGCGACTTGTGCCACGCACGTTGTCCCCACGGTCCCGGCTGCTTCGGATCGGTGCTCGAGAACCGGTACCAGCTCCGGTACTGACTCGCCGCATCCTTGAGCGCCGCCTGAAAGAACGGATGATCGATCGAAGAGTGATTCGGCACGAAGTCCACGATCACGTGAATGCCGCGTCGATGCGCCTCTCGCACCAGCGCGCGAAAATCGTCGTCGCTGCCGTAGTGCGCGTCGACGTGGTAATAATCGTTGACGTCGTACCCGTGATAGCTTTTCGCCTTCGCAATCGGCATCAGCCAAATGCAATTCGCGCCGAGGCTCCTGGTACTTCGTGGATTTCCGTCGTTGATGTAGTCGAGTCGGGCAGTGAGTCCGCGCAGATCACCGACCCCGTCGCCGTCGGAATCGTAGAAGGAGCGGACGAACACCTCGTAGCAAACCCCGTCGCGCCACCATTGAGTTTGTCTGGACCCGACGCTACTCGCAGACGTTGAAACCGCGGCTGAGCACGCATCCATCGCCAGCATCGCAATCACGCTCAGCGACGCCACCCGGGTAAAGCTCACTTGGGAACCGGACGCCACTCAGTCGACGATAGCCGGCTCGCTACAACGGGACCACCGTCCGCTGCTTTTCCTTCGATCTCGATCAGCAGCACGGTATTTGGCGTCGATCGGACGGCGTCGATAAGTGCCGGCGTGATCGTCGTCAGCGGAATCTTGGCGCGCCGATTCCATTCGGTGTCGTGCTGCCCCGCACTCCGACCCGAGTTCACATAGACGAACCGGTCCTCAGCCGGACCCTGAGTGAACTCGCCGAGGAATCGCGGCCGCGCGCCCAGCTTGTCCGGCGCCACCCGGGCCGTAAAATCGAACGAGATCGACGTCGGATCGATGCGAGTCGGTGGCACCAGTTCTGGATGACCCATCGCGCCCGATTTCCCTTTCTGCAGCGCGAACCTTACGCCGGGCGGCACGCGATACAGCGTGATCCGTAACCCGATCTCCACCTCGTTCCTTTTCATTTCGGCGGAGTCCACACCGCGACGCCCACCCGCGAGTCAGCGGTGCCGTAGTACAGGAACCACTTTCCCTTGAACGGAATCATTGCTTCCGTAAAGGTCGTTCCTTCCTTGTATTGCCCCGTTTTCTCGTAAGGCTCGGTCGGTCGGATGAATGGCGCTTCCGATCGCGCAATCAGCTTGATCGGATTGTTCGGGTCGAACAGCGCCTGGCCGCCAGTGTAGACCCGCTCCGGCAGGCCCGCTTGCCCGAATCGCCCGCTGTTGCCGGCGTTGTAAACGAGAACGATTCCGCGATCGGTGAGAATCGCCGGCGGCCCGGCCTCCACCAGCCACGAATCGAAGTAACCGGGCCGCGCCGACAAAACCTTTAACACCTTTCCGTCCGAATCCGCGAGCGGCGTCCAGTTGATCAAATCGTCCGACGTGGCGAGCATGATGTCCGGGACGTTGAAGTACATCCAGTACTTGCCGTTGATCTTCGTGGCGATGAGATGATCGCCCTGCAGCCGCGTTACGATCGATCCCGACTTCGTCTCCATCCGCGTGTACTTCCCACTCTCGGCGCGCGCGAACGCCGGCCCATGCTTCGTCCAGCTCACGAGGTCGCGTGACGTCGCCACCGCCAATCGCGGCACGTCGCGATTCCATTGGGTGTACGTCATCACGTAGCGGCCGTCGTCGGTCTCCACAATCCGCGGATCTTCGACGCCTCCCGTCCACTCATACCGCGCCTGGTCATCCTTGTCCGGATACAGCACCGGCGCCGCTCCCCGCGTGAAATTCAACCCATCGCTGCTCTCGGCGAGCCCGATCCGCGAAGTGTGAAAGCCAATCTCCTCCCGCCCACTCGCATCCTCGGCGCGATACAGAACGTAGACTTTTCCGTTTCGCACCACCGCCGCCGGATTAAACGTCGCCAGCTGCTCCCAATGCACGACGCTGTCGCCCATTGGTGATCGGAACGTCGACGAAGCATTCGGCGCAATGATCGGATTGACCGCCGCCGGTTTCTCAAACGGTCCAAAGGTCCACCCGAGCGATTGCCCGCCAGCGGACACCGGCAGAATGAGCAAGAAAACCGCAACCGACCCTCTCAAGTCCATAGAAGACCTCCATATGCCACCTCATCCCTCACCCCTCATCCCGCCACCGGCCTCCCGCCTCCCGCCTCCCGCCTGCCGCTCGTGACCCTTCTGCCGCTCATTCGTTACCGGTGTGAGGGGCTCCGGCGCTGCGTCGGGCTTCGACCATCCTGAATCCGACGAGGATCTGCTCGTGCGTTATTCCCTGATACTTCTAGCGCTCGCGGCTGTCACTGCCGCTTGCTCACAGCAACAAAAACCAGCTCCGCCACCGACCATCAAAGTCGTGCGCGAAACCGTCACCGTAAAGGATGGGGACGCTGAAAAGCGCGCTGCCCGTCTCGAGCTCCAGATGATGGCGCGCGACGCACAGATCGAGGATCTGCAGACGCGCCTCGACGACACCCGCGCCGAAGTTGTCCGCGCGATGGCCAAACTGCAGAGCGTTGCCAGTCGCGCTCAGGCAGCGTCGGCGATGGCCGAAGCCGAGGTCTCGCTGCAAACCATGAGGAACAGCGCCTCCGGGGATGCACCGCCGGAAGTCAACCAAGTCACCCGTCTCGTCAGACAGAGCTCGACCGAATTCGATAAACAGAACTACGGCGGTGCGCTTTACCTCGCCAATCAGGCCAAGACCGTCGCTTCAGGTTATCGGGGCCGACTCGCAATGAACCGGGGTGAGGCCAGACCGGGCGAAACCCTGTTCGCAGTTCCGATCAAGCTCAAAGCGTCAACGAAAGGAAATGTTCGTGAAGGACCAGGCACCAATTTCCCCGTCGCGTTCTCGACAGATGCAGGAAGTGGCCTAACTGCTTATTCCTACGCCGATGAATGGATCAGGATTAGCGACGACAGTGGCAAGAATGGGTGGATTCACCGCACGCTGGTCAGCCGGCCTGACAGTACGAACTAACTGATCAGCCGGTCTTAGCCAGTCTTCGGGCGCGTACCGTACGGTCGCGCCCTTCTCTTTTCGCCTGGTACAGCGCTTCGTCGGCTACGGCGATGATTGCTTCTGCATCGTCCGCGTCATCAGGGAAAGTGGCAACCCCGATGCTCAGCGTCATCTTGCGGCCATTGAATTTCTTCGCCGCAACACGCGCACGAATGTGCTCGGCGGTGTCCATTGCATCGGCGACTGCGGTGTCGGGCAGCACGATCACGAACTCTTCACCACCGTAGCGCGCGCAACAATCCGTCTTGCGGGTTGAATCACGCATGACCTCGGCGATCATCTGCAGTACTTCGTCGCCCGCGGGATGCCCGAACGCGTCGTTGTATTGCTTGAAGTGGTCGACGTCGCCAACCAGGACCGAGAAGCCCTTGCGTTCCTTTCGGAATCGCGCGACTTCGTCATCGAGACGCTTCATCAGCGAGCGATGATTCGACAGACCAGTAAGGCTGTCCGTCGTCGACAACAGCTCCAGCTCTTCGTTCTTCTTGCGCAGCGTCTCGTTGATGCGATCGAGCTCGGCGCGCCCGTCACGGAGACGGTACACCATGTGATTGAAGACGTCCGTCAGATAGCCGACTTCTCCACCGCCAGGTGCTGCCGGCAGGTCGACGGTCAGGTCGCCCGCTGCAACTTCGCCCGCCGCCTTCGTGAGTCGATCCAACGGCCGCGCGATCAGCATGCCCAGTCGATACGCGCTGAAGGTCACCGCGATCAGCAGGAACACGATGACGCCGAGTGCGACGTCCCGGAATCGGCGGACCTGTAGGTAAGCGGCTTCAGCCGACTGCTCGGCGATTACCGCCCAGTTTACTTGGGGCACATACTCGAGCGTACCGATGACATCGCGATCGCGGAAGCTGTTGTACTCGAACGGAGCTCGCGCGCGTTCGCGAAGCTTCTTCATTGTTGGCGGCGGCATCGGACTCTTGATCAGTGCCTCGGTGACACCGTCGGAGCTGGCGATGATTGATCCGCGCGTATTTACGAGATGAATTGCGCCCGCGCTGTCCGGCGCAAAGGAGCGCAGAAGGAGCTGCACGGGAGCGAGATTGAGCTCCGCTGCAAAGGCGCCGAGCAATCGTCCGTCGGCGCGCTGAGCGGGAACCGCCACTATCAGCTTCGCCCGCTTCGCAACCGGATCCCAGTATGGTTGGCCGACGATCTGGTTGTCGGCTTTTAACGTTTGCTGCCAGTCAGCGGGGAGCGGAACCTTGGCGACGTCGGGTGAGCTGGTGGCGATGACGTTTCCGTCGAGATCGACCACCATCAGCTTCTCGAAGTCGCTGAAGCGCTCGTGCAGGGAAACGAGGTAGTCGTGCAGTCTGCTCCCACCGGGCGTGACGGTGATGCGGCCGCCACGATCGAGGGTGATGACGACTTCGTCGGAGCCGGCGAAGACGCGCAGATCGTAAAGTCTCTCTCTCAGCCAGACGCCCGTCGCGCGCGCACTCTGCGCGCTGCCGGAGAGAAGATCTTCGTTGATTTTCTTTTCGAGAGCTCGGCGGTTCTGAGTATAGAAGACGCCAAGCATGGTGCCCGCAGGAAGCAGCGCCGCGGCAACGGCAAATGCGAGAATGCGGCTGCGGAGACTCTCGAACTTGGGGAAGGGAACGGGAAACTTCGCCCGCGCGCGCGGGGTTATTTGCGACGCTGGCTTGGCGGCGTTAATCGTTCCTGGCTCGGCTGTAGTTGCGGGCATCGTTTATAGACGATTCATAGCCCACTGAGCTACCTGCTATTCACTCGGAACAAGAACAGAAGAAAATGTTACGTGACGTGAAGCACCCCGACGCCAGTATCCAAACACTTGTCGTCGATTTTGGGCACAAATGTGCTCCTTAACCCCACGATTGAGACGCAATGTAAACCGCTGTGGTAGCTGAGCTTACGGCCACCGCTCAAAGCTTCCCGACTCGCAGGCGGGCCAAGTAACGACAGCGATAGCCTAGCGATCGAAAATAAATGTGTGCTGATATCGGTGGTATTCGCCGGTCACCCGGGCAGATATCATCTGCGCCGCCACGCAGCCGAAGGGTATTCCGTTCGCCCCGTAAGCAAGTGCGAAAAGCAGCCGGTCATCCATATCAGGGTGGACCCCGACGAACGGCAGACTGTCCTTCGTCTCGCCGAATGTCCCCGCCCAGGCAACCGCGATTTCCATTTCGATTCGCGGAAAATATCGACGCGCCTTGAGCAGAAGTCGCCGTGCCTTCGCTCTCACTCGGCGATCTCGTTCCCTGGGATTGCGAAATGGATCGTCGAGTCCACCCGCCATGAGGCGGTTGTCCTGCGTCGTTCTCATGTAGAGATAGGGACGCGCCGACTCCCAGATGAGACTCCTGCCCGGCCAATCGCTGAAGGCCGCCACCGGTTCCGTCGCAATCGCATAAGTGCTGTGCAGTTTCGCGACGCGCTGTGGCAGGAATTGCTCCGCCTCGTAACCACTCGCGATCACCACATGCGATGTGCGCAGCTTTCCACGATCAGTTATTACCTCAACGTGTCTGGACGAAGGGGTGATCCTTCGAACACGGGTTCGTCCGTAAATGCGCGCGCCTCTGTTCCGCGATCGCTCCAGCAGCGCGTGCGTCAATCGCCACGGGTCAACCTCGGCGCCTGCAGTACTGCGCAGCGCCAGCGGCGCGTCGAAGTCGACCATCTCGCGCAAGTCGGCCTTCGTGAGTACCTCGCACGGCAAACCGACTGCGCGTCTCGCTTTACACTCCTCCGCGAAGCTCCGGGCGTCTTTCTTCGACGAAGCGATGTATAGCGTCGGTCGCGAGTGAAATCCGACGTCAACGGGAAGTGAATGAGAGATGCGTTTGGTCGCACGCACTCCAGCCAGCGCGGCACGATAAGCGTCAGTGGCGCGACGCTCGCCGACTTTGTGAGCGAGCTCGATCAACGGGACATCGAGCTCGTACTGAAGGAGCGCAGTTGTCGCCGATGTAGACCCCAACCCCGGCTGTCGCTTGTCGACTACGATGACCGACGCCCCCGCTTCGGTCAGCGCGTCGGCGCACAGCGCCCCAGTGATGCCAGCGCCGACAACCACAACGTCGCAGCGCGAATTCCCATGAAGTGGCGGTGATACATCTCCCAATCCGTTTTGCAGCAGCCAGAAAGGCTGTGGCGACAATAAATCCAAGCCGGGCTAATCCACTTCGGAGAGGCGCTTCAGCGCCTTGAGGCGCTCGCTGTGCCCGATACGCGCTTTGTTGACCGCTTCCTTGAGCCAATTGACCGATTGGTCGTAGACGTCGCGGTTCACCGGATAAGGATGACCGTCCTTGCCGCCGTGCGCAAAACTGAAACGAGCGGGATCGCGCATGCTGGCCGGCGATCCGTACACGACGTCGGACACCAGCGCGAGCGCGCGTACGGACTTCGGCCCGACGCCGGGGATTGCAAGCAGCTGCTCATAGGTCCGCGGGTTAGCCTCGTAGGTGCTCAACAAGACTTTGCGTAGATGCTTGGGATTGATGTCTTCCTGAATATCAACCCAATGCCTTTTCGGCAATTCCATGGATATCACGCGCGCGATTTCCTTGTCGACCAGGCGCGGCTCTTGTCGCGCGAAGTCGGTCGAGACATTTCTCGCCGCCGCCGATTCCGATGCGACCATGTTCAGTACGGTCTCCGCCTGGGCATCGCTGGCGATCGCGGTGTGCGGCTCGTTGACGAAGTCGCTCACTTGTGAGCCGAGCCAGTGGTAGCGGCGCGCGTTTCCATCGTTGATGCGCATCCCTTGCTGAACGACAGCCCACTCGCCTTCAGTGCTGACGAAGAAGCTGTGGTGATAGATGCCGAATCCATCCTGAACCGCTGCAGAATCGACTTTCGCTGCCATTCGGCTATTGTAGGCGAGTCGCGCTCCATCGACGCCCATGCGTGTTCCGTAATCGATCAGCTCTGAAGGCGTCCGCCGGGAAGTTTTGCCTTTCCCTCCGGCGACGAAGATCCCAATATCGTTTTGTCGTTTCGAAAGGCCTTCCTTGAGGGCTCCACAGACCGTTGTTGTCACGCCGCTCGAATGCCAGTCGAAACCAAGTACACAGCCGAAGGCCTGGAACCATCGAGGGTCAGAGAGACGTCGCAGAAACTCAGCTCTGCCGTGCTCCAAAACCATGACTTCCGCGATAGCCGGGGCAAGCTCAGCCATACGCTGGAAAAGCCATTTTGGAGCTCTGCCGCCGTGTAGGGGAAGTGTAGCGCTACCAACGCGTTGCGGCATCGCTCAGCAGTGAAAAAAAGGTATCAAAATAGTTAAAACGGATGTATATTAGGTGGTAGTCGAAATTCAATCCAACGGTGATTCCTAGGAGCGACCTAGTCGTCTCCGATAGTCTACCATCCGCGTCGTCTATTGCTACCTGCGAGGGCATGAATTGATACGTGAATATGTGAAGAACGGATCGATGGGTGTGCTGGCGCTTCTCTGCGCCGCGTCCCGCTTTGTACCTGGAGCTCAGCCGGCCCCCCTGCTTTCGGCGCCGACTCTGTTGATGGCGGCTACCCGCTCCCATGACTCGACCGTCGCTTCTGTTACGACCGAGTACAAGACTGGCGTTGCCGCCAGGATCGATTCCGCGCTTCACGCGTTCTCCTCAGCAGTTAGACCGCTCAGTAGCCCCAAGGCGCTTGCGACGGCGTTCACGAGCTACTTCAACTACGCCAGTGTCCATCCGAGCGATGTCCGTAAACCGTACCTCTACTTCGTCGATTACGGATTGCCGAGCACCGAGCCGCGTGGCTATGTGTTCGACATGAAGTCGATGTCGGTGGTCGAAGGCCCATTCACTGTCGCGCACGGCCGTGGTTCATCGATTTCGCAGTATGGCGTCCCGACGAGATTTTCGAACGGCTTCGGCAGCGCGATGACGTCCCTCGGGCTCTACGTCGCGCAGGAATTGTATAGGTTCACCGGTCATACCGGCGGGTCGGCGTATAGCTCCGTCGGTCTGCGTCTCGAGGGCGTCACGCCTGGCTACAACGATCACGCGCGTGCGCGTGGTGTTGTTGCTCACGGAGCGCCTTATGTGAGCGCGAGTAAAGCTGGTCGCAGCGAGGGCTGTCCGGCGATGGAGCAGGGCCGCGCACAGCGCGTGCTGCCCGAACTCGCCAACGGCGGAATGGTCTACCTCTTCTCGCCCAACGCCAGCCTGGTCGGCAGCGCGGAGTAATCAGGCTGTTTAGCTCACGGCTTGCGACAAGACGCGGCCGTGGGAATCTCATTTATCGATCGGATCTCATCGCGAGCTGACGGCCAGCTCTGGCCGCGTTGGCTTTTTCTGCGCGTGCTCGGGCTGATTTTCCTCAGCGCGTTTTATTCGCTGGCGTTCCAGATCCGAGGGCTGATCGGTGAGCGTGGTATTCTTCCGACCAGGTCCTATCTGCAGCAACTGTCGGGACTGCTCGGCGCGGTTGAGAAAGTTTGGTATGCTCCGACGCTCTTCTGGCTCAACTCCTCCGATGCCGCACTCACCACCGTGGTGGTGCTGGGCTCAGTCGCATCGATCCTGCTGGTATGCAACGTCGCGCCGCGCGCGATGATCGCGGTGTCCACGATCCTGTTTCTCACCTGCATCGCCGCGCTTCAGGATTTTTCGTGGTACCAGTCAGACGGAATGCTGATGGAAGCCGGATTCATTTCCTTCTTCTTCGCGCCGGGTGGGCTGCGACCGGGACTCGGTGCGACATATCCACCGTCGCGCATTTCGCTGTTCATGCTGGAGTGGGAGTGGTTCCGGATCTACTTCGAGTCGGGTCTCGTCAAGATTCTGAGCGGTGACCCGACGTGGCGGAATCTCACAGCGATGGATCAGTACTACCAGAACGGTCCGCTGCCAGCGTGGCCGGGTTGGTACGTGCAGCATTGGCCACACTGGTATCACGCCGGCACCGTAATCCTCACCTTGTTCGTCGAATTGTTGCTGGTATGGGCGCTGTTCCTGCCGCGCCGCATTCGCATTGGGTCGTTTTTCATTTTCACCGCGCTGCAAATCGGCATCATCAGCACCGGGAATTACGCGTTTCTGAACTACCTCGTGCTCTGTCTCGGCGTGCTACTGCTCGATGACCGCTTTCTAGCACGATTTGGATTTCCGCTTGCCGAGACGCGGGCTGCGAGTCCGACTCGTGGTTCCCGGATATTTCGCCGCGTGGAGACAGCGGTTCTCTCAGTCGCTTTCTACTCGACCATTGTGGCGTTTCTGTGGGGTGGTTCCAGCTCGATTCTCGCGCTGCCCAATCGGCTGCTGGCGCCGTTCCGCATCGCCAACCCATATGGATTGTTTGCGGTGATGACACCAGCCCGCTACGAGATCGAATTTCAGGGCAGCTCGGACGGCAGAGCGTGGGTGCCGTACCAATTCCGCTACAAGCCGCAGGACGTTTTCGAGCGTCCGGGGATATATGCGCCGTATCAGCCGCGCTTCGAGTGGAACCTCTGGTTTGCATCGCTGGCGCCATGGCAGCAGAACCCATGGGTGGTCAACACCGAACAACGACTGATCGAAGGAAGTCCGAGCGTGTTGGGTTTATTCCGCGGCGATCCTTTCCACGGCAAACCACCGGCGATGGTGCGAACAATCATCTACCAATACTGGTTCACTGACCTCGCCACCAGGCGTAGTTCAGGCGCCTGGTGGCGGCGAGAGGAGCTCGGTCAGTTCAGTCCCTCGCTCTCCGCGCTTTCCCGTTGAGATAGGCACCCAGACATAGAAGTCCCATCGCAACTCCGAGCAGCAAACCATGGACGCCGTCGAACACATCCTCGGCAACCTTTGTGGCTGGATGCGTCAGAAAGTTCATCGCAAAAAACGCGAGTATGAATACGTATCCAATCTTGATAATCAACTTGGTGTTCTTCTGCACTAGCATCGAATTAATCTCCTAATCGGTTATGAAGTACCACGTCATCAGCGCCAGTTTGACGGCGCCCATCGCTACCACCACCGCAACCAGATCCCAGTTCATCACTCCGTTGGCGAAGTAGCGGTAGACGAAAATGCCCACCGCAACCCAGGCTCCGACCAGTCCGGCGATGCTCGTCGAGCGTTGACGATGACGGAAGAACCGCTCGTCGATCTCGGTGCCGAGTATTGGGATCCTCATTTTTTCTTCTCCAGGCTGAAAATCTCATCCGTGCTCTTGCCAAAAACTCGCGCAAAAGTCAGCGCCAGTTCGAGGCTGGGCACGTAGCGCTCGCGCTCAATCGAGTTGATGCTCTGTCGCGAAACTCCTACCGCCGCAGCGAGCTCCTGCTGCGTCCAGCCTCGTTCGGTTCGGAGCTCTTTGACTCTATTTCGGATCGTCAGCGCCATGTAAAGTTAACTTTCCACAGCAAACATAAGACGGTTCAACCCAATGTCAAGTAAACTTTACTTGACCGGGGCGGGACATACCCTAGGTTGAGCACGTACTGATGAGCTCAGGGAGCCAGATTTTTCTGGGCGACTCGGCGTGATCTCGGCGGACGAGCTTGCTCTCTAGCTAAGCGATTGTATCACAAGTGGTTACGCAGCATGAATATGGTTGCTTCGAAGCCCAATTAGCTGTAGATTTCGGGCTACTTATTCAGGAGGCTTTTTGCACTCCTACTCAGCCTCCAAACCTCGTAGCGACTACCGCATTTAATGACGGCCCCTAACAACAGAGAGCGCATCCTACCGCGCCTCATCCACGAAGAAATCAGAGAATCGTTCATCAACTATTCGATGAGCGTTATCGTCTCTCGCGCACTGCCCGATGTGCGTGATGGGCTCAAGCCGGTGCATCGTCGAGTTCTCTACGCCATGAACGAGCTTGGACTCGTTCCGGGACGCCCATATAAAAAGTCCGCGACTGTCGTCGGCGATGTGCTCGGCAAGTATCACCCGCACGGTGACTCCTCTGTGTACGATGCGCTCGTGCGCATGGTGCAGGACTTCTCCCTTCGCTATCCGCTCGTTGACGGCCAGGGAAATTTCGGCTCCGTCGATGGCGATCCAGCTGCGGCGTACCGCTACACCGAAGCGAGACTCACGCGAGTCGCGATGGAGATGCTCGCCGACATCGACAAGAACACCGTCGATTTCGCGCCGAACTTCGACGATCGCTTGCAGGAGCCGAAGGTACTTCCTTCCGCCGTCCCGAATCTCGTCGTCAACGGCTCCTCGGGAATTGCGGTCGGCATGGCGACCAACATCCCGCCGCACAATCTGCGCGAAGTGGTCAACGCTCTTACTGCTTTGATCGACAACGCGGAGCTGACGCCGGCGGATATCAGGAAACTGATCAAGGGACCCGATTTTCCGACGGGCGGCTACATCTACGGCCGCGCGGGAATCAAGGATTATCAGGAGACCGGACGCGGCCGCATCGTGATGCGCGCGCGCGCGGTGATCGAGGAGAAGGAGAGACAGAGCAAGTCTCAGATCGTCGTCACCGAGCTGCCGTACCAGGTGAACAAGGCCAAGCTGATCACCGACATGGCGGAGCTGGTGAAGGAAGGGAAGCTCGAAGGGATCTCGGCGCTGCGTGATGAGAGCGACAAGGATGGCATGCGCATCGTCATCGAGCTGAAGCGCGATGCAATTCCGCGCGTAGTGCTCAACCAGCTGTACAAGCACACCGTGATGCAGTCGACGTTTGGCGTCATCATGCTGGCGCTCGTTCCGGATGCGCACACCGGACAGCTGGTCCCGAAGGTGATGCCGCTCAAGGACGTGCTGATGCACTACATCAGCCACCGTCACGAGGTGGTTGTTCGTCGCACGCAGTTCGAGCTGGATAAGGCCCTCGAGCGCGAGCACATCCTCGAGGGCTTGAAGATCGCCGTCGACAACATCGACGCCGTCATCAAGCTCATTCGCGCTGCCGAGGACACTCCTGCCGCGAGCGCGCAGCTCCAAAAGCGATTCAAGCTCAGTGAGCGGCAGGCCGAGGCGATTCTCAACATGCGTCTCGCCAAGCTCACCGGCCTCGAGATCGAGAAGCTGGACGCCGAGGTCAAGGAAGTCCGCGGATTCATCAAGGACATGAAGGACATCCTCGCGTCGAAGCCGCGCCGCATGAAGATCATCCGCGACGAGCTCTCGTCCGTTGCTGACAAGTACGGCGACGAGCGTCGGTCCGAGATCACCAGCGACGAAGGCGAGTTCACAATCGAGGATCTGATCGCCGAAGAGGACATGGTGATCACCATCTCCCACTCCGGCTACATCAAGCGGACCTCGGTTTCTACCTATCGCAAGCAGCGCCGAGGCGGGCGCGGTCTGAGCGGTCAGGGGTTGAAGGACGAGGATTTCATCGAGCATCTCTTCATCGGCTCGACGCATGACTACATCCTCTGCTTCACGGATGATGGCAGGTGCTTCTGGTTGAAAGTCTATGAAATTCCACAGGCGGGCAGGGCGTCGAAGGGCAAGCCAATCGTCAATCTGATCAACGTCTCACCGGATACTCAGATCAAGGCGATGGTGCCGGTCCGCGAGTTCTCCGAGACCCAGTTCCTGCTCTTCTGCACGCGCGATGGCACGGTGAAGAAGACGGCGCTGTCCGAGTACTCGAACGTTCGCGCCACCGGCATCAAGGCGATCAAGATCGATCAGGGTGACGAGCTCATCGACGTGCAGGTGACGAGCGGCTCGAATGACATTGTGCTCGCGACGCGTCATGGCCTCTCGGTTCGATTCCACGAGCAGGACGTGCGTGAGATGGGACGTGACACCACCGGGGTCAAAGGCGTCGAACTGCGTGAGGGTGATTCAGTCATCGGAATGGTCGTCGTCAAGCGCGACGCGACGCTGCTGGTGGTCACCGAAAACGGTCTCGGCAAGTGCTCCAACATCGGCGACTATCGGGTCCAGAAGCGCGGTGGAAAGGGCATCATCACGGTCAACAGAACCGAGAAAACGGGCGATGTCGTTGCCTTGATGGAGGTTCTGCCATCGGATGAAATCATGATCATCACAAAACATGGTGTAATCATCCGGAGTTCCGTGTCACAGGTCAGGGTTACTGGTCGTATCGCGCAGGGGGTCAAACTCGTCAATTTGGATGAAGGCGATCTCGTTACTGCAGTTGCGCGCGTCGTGTCAGAAGACGAAGACGAAGGCGCGGAGAACGGATCTGCCGCCGCGGCCAGTGATGAAGAGCAGGTCGAGGCTCTCACCGACGAATGAAGACCAAGCGGCTCGCCGTGGATAAACACCTCGAGGAAGTCAAGGATCTGCGTGCGTCTCTGCGTAAGGCAGAGAGCGAGATTCAGCGTCTGCTTGACGAGGCGTCCGCCCGTGGTGCGCTAGTCGACATCCTGCACGACGTGATGGGCTCGCTGTCGATGGGCGAGCTCTTTCACATGCTCGCCCGCCGTCTCGCGCGCGCTCTTAACCTCAGTCACTCGTCGGTGATCTTCGCCAAGTGCGGCGACACCATGGGAACAGTCGCGTCGGCGCACGAAGATCCGCAGCTGGAGAATCTGCAGGTAGAGCTCGACAAGTATCCTGAGATCGAAGCGGCCCTGGCGAGCGAACAGCCGGTGCTGATTGGGGACATCTGGCACTCTGACGCCTACAAATTGCTTCGCGAGGCGTGGGAAAAGGATGGCAGCGTCATCTCGGTGCGGTCGATCATCGCTCTTCCGTTCCGTCTCGATCTCGATCGCACCGGGGTTTTCCTCCTCCGTCGCACCGCCGAGAAGCCAGCGCTCAACGAAGCGGATGTCGAGTTCGCGGAGACGGTGGTGAAGAGCGCGATGAACGCGATGCGTCGCGCGCACATGGTGGAAGTGACGCAGGCGGACAACCTGCGCCTCGAGGCGCTTGCGCGCACCGATCCGCTGACGCAGCTGCTCAATCGTCGCGCGCTGTTGCAGCAGCTCGCAACCGAAGTCGAGCGCACGCGCCGTTACAACGCGCCGCTGAGCATCCTGATGATCGACGTCGACGAGTTCAAGGACGTCAACGACACCCACGGCCACCTCGCCGGTGATCAGGTGCTCGTCGAAGTCGCATTGCTTCTCGCTCGCACCGCGCGCAGCGTGGATTCAGTGGCGCGCTATGGTGGTGACGAGTTCGTGATCGCGGTCCCCGAGACCGGCGAAGCGGGCGCAATCGCGTTCGCAGAACGTTTGCGAGACAAGATCCAGTCGCACGCTTTCGACATCGGGAAGGGCCAGCCGCTCAAGCTGACGGTGAGCATCGGCGTCGCCGATTTTCCGGAAGCCAAAGTGGAGACCGCCGAGGATCTGCTCGATTGCGCGGACCAGGCGCTGTACCGGGCGAAGGCCGGGGGACGCAATCTGGTGTGCGTGTAGGGCGGGATAGGAAATGCGGGAAGCGGGAAGCGGGAAGCGCTAAAGGCATTTAGCTTCTAGGTTCGCCTTCGCTCCCGCGCACAGGCGCTCCATTCACGTTCCTGGTTTTACCATGCCCAATTCGCGCCGCTGGCTTCGCAGTTCCCTCCTCCTCCCGCTTTTTCTTTTTGGCTGCGTCGTTGATTCTGCCAGAAAAGAGTCTGCGACCGACACGACAAATGCGGCGCCCGTTGTAACCGCGACTCCCGTGAATCACGGCACGCACGGGATGGCGGAGGAAGTGCGGTGGCTGTTCTCGCCGGATCGGAAAGCCCTCCTCGTCGTTGCTGATCCTGCGGGAGTCGAGAACGAGCCGGTCCCCGACGCTTTCTTCTTTGGCGACGAGTCGCGCGGGTTCCAGACTCAAATGGACAGCGTGTGGGACGTCGCACCGTCCCCCGACTGGAAGTGGCTCGGGTTCAGTCGCGCATACACCGTCGTCGGTGGTGGTGGATCTGGCAGCGAGCTGTTGACCGATGCCGCTCGTCGAACGGCGATCGATACTGCGACGCTGCGCGCCGGATCGTTCCCGGCGAGCGGAATGTCCATGTCACGCGCCATCGCCCAGGCGGGCGTGATTCACATTCCCGACAATCCGCGAGCGCAGGCTGCGGCAGACAGCGCCGCGCCCAGGCTTTTCCCGGTCGCACTCGGCTGGCGCGTACGGTGGACGACTGACGGATCGACGCTGGCGCTGGGAAATAATCCTGCGTCTGCGCGCGACGACGCGCAAAGCGAGACATGGGCCGCGCTGGATCCGACGACGGGGATGATGCACGGCTCGTTGCCAGCCAATGCGAAGCTGGCTGATTTGAAGTTCACGCGTGGTCCGACACTGGATCCGTCGCTGCCGATCGATCTTACGCAGTCGCCGTCGATCCCGATTCAGCGCGGAGATCGGAGGTACACGATCGAGAGTCGTCGCGGTGTGATTACGATCGCAGATCCAAACCCGCCTGGCGCCACGGGCGCGACGGGCGCGGAGCGAGTGGTCGGCGCCGGAGTCGCACTCGCAGCGACGGCCGGTGGTCGCTACATCATTGCGCTGGCACCGCGCAGTCGAGCAGCGCAGGGAGAACCTGCAGTCGAGCCTGTCGTTTACACTGTGGTCTGGTAGCTACTTCCCGATTCGGCGCAGCTCTACAAGCAGGCAGTGATCTTGAATGACGTCAATGCCGGCCTTGGCTAGACGTTCAGCGGCCTCATCATTTCTGATTCCCAGCTGGAAGAAGACCGTTTTCGGCTTCTTGGCGAGAATGTCGTCAACGTGCTGCGTGATGTCCTTCGGACGACGAAAGACATCTACAAGATCGATGTCGCCGGGGATATCGACGAGCTTGCGGTAGACCTTTTTCCCCATGATCTCGGTGAGATCGGGATAGTACACCGGGACGGGGACCACATCATAGCCGGCTTGTGACGCGTACTCGGGCACATAGTACGCGGGCTGTGCTTCATCCGGCTTCATGCCGATGACGGCGATCCGATGAGTACTTTCGAGGATCTGTTGAATTTTCGAGGGCGATTCAACTAAGTGATCGCGCCACGTATCGGTACCTAGCATGGACTCTTAAATTGCAAGAGCGAGTCCAGCTCTATAATTGGAGATTCACACGTAATGCGAATGCTCGTGCTCGGCGCGGGGCTGCAAGGCTCCGCGTGTGCCTATGATCTGCTGCAGAATCCGGAAGTAAAAGAAGTTCGTCTCGCCGACTTGCATACTGGCCATCTGCCGCAGTTTCTCGCGCCGTTCTCCGGCGAGCGATTGATCTTCACACCATTGGACGTGCGCGATCGTGAAGCGACACTCGCGCTGATGCGCGAGAGCGACGCGGCGATGAGCGCGATCCCGTACTACTTCAACTACGAGCTCGCAAAGCTCGCCGTGGAAGCTGGCGTGCACTTCTCCGACCTCGGCGGCAATACGGAAATCGTCTTCAAGCAGAAGACGCTCGACGCTGAAGCGAAAAAGAAAAGGATCACCGTGATTCCCGACTGCGGACTTGCGCCGGGAATGGTGAACATCCTCGCCGAGCATGCGATCGAGCAGCTGGACGAAGTGGATGCGGTGCGGATATTCGTCGGCGGACTGCCGCAGCATCCCGAGCCGCCGCTCAACTATCAAATCGTTTATTCACTCGAGGGTGTGCTCGACTATTACACGACGCTTTCGTGGGTGCTGCGCAATGGCAAGCGCACGCAGGTGACCGCTCTGTCGGAGATCGAGCCGGTTTACTTTGGTGGATCACTTGGTGAGCTCGAGGGATTCCACACGGCGGGTGGATTGTCGACGATGGCGTTCCGCTACGAGGGGACGATTCCGACGATGGAATACAAGACGCTGCGATATCCAGGACATGCGCGGATCATGGAAGCTGTTCGCGAGCTGGGATTGCTGGAGCTCAATCCGGTCGACGTGAAGGGAATCAAAGTCGTGCCCCGCGATCTCGTTGTTGCCGCGATGGGTCCGCGTCTCACCAAACCGAACGGACACGATCTCGTTGCTTTGCGTGTGTTCGCCGAAGGAAAGAAGGGCGGCAAGCCGAAGCGCATCGGCTGGGAAATGGTGGACTACTACGACGAAGAGAACGGCATCAGTGCCATGGAGCGTTCGACCGGCTATTCGTTATCGATCACTGGCCAGATGCAGGTGCGCGGGGAGCTTGGGAAGGCAGGTGTCTTTACGCCGGACGAAGCGATTCCGGCCGAGAAGTACGTTCGAGAGCTCGCGTCGCGCGGAGTAATGATCCACGAAATGAGGTAGCCGATGCCTGATTTGCGCTCCCCCGAGTGGACGATCTACCTGTTGCAGCTGCTCGTATCCGCATTCATCGCGGTGCTGTTCCTGCAATCGGGCCTCGACAAGGTTTTCGACCGGGCGGGCAACCGGGCGTACCTTGACGAACATTTCGCCAAGAGCCCGTTAGCGCGGACGGTCGGGCCCATGTTCCTGACCATTACGATTCTCGAAGTAGTCGCGGGTGTCTTGAGCGGGCTGGGAGTTCTCCAGCTTTTGTTTCTCCGCTCTTCCTCGCTCGCTTTCTACGGTGCCCTCATCGCTGCGGCAAACATGGTGGCGCTGTTTTTCGGCCAACGTGTCTCCAAAGACTACGCCGGCGCAGCCGCGCTTGTCCCGTATTTCCTCCTGGCTCTCGTAGCGATCGTAGTCCTCGCCCAGCCAATCCACGTTTAGAGAACCAGCAACCCAACCGCGAGTAAGCTCGCAACTCGGACTAATCCGTTAGCCCGCAGCACTTACATTATTGCGCGGAGCCCAAAACTAATCGTCCGCCCCGGGACAACCGTGATGTTGTCCGGCTCTCCATGCTGTCGGTTCAGCAGGTTCTCCCCGTTCACATTGAATGAAAACCCGCGATACAGATTCCGTCCCACGCTTGCGCGCAGGCGCGTGACTCCCGTGTATCGCAGCCAGTAGTTTCGCAGCTGCTGCCCAACCAGCTGCGCGTCGCTCTGCGTTGAATTGGAGAACGCGCCCGCCAACCCCACGCGATCGTAATCGATCCAGTCCCACGAGCGAGATGCAGTGATCGAGCTGTTCCATCCTCCACCCAGCCAGGCCGCCGACAGGCTGCCAGTGCGAGCAGGGACCTCGAGCATCCGATCACCTACGCGCATGTCACCGATATAGTTAGCCGCGACGCGACGCACCCTGCTGTCGACGGTCGAATAAGTGGCGCTCAGCGTAAATGTCGGCAGCTGGACATCTCCCTTCACTTCCCAACCGCGATTGGTGATCTGACCAACGTTCTGCAGCACATACCAAATGTGTCGATCGCTCGGCGCGTAGGATTGTGTCGAACCCGGCTCGCCGGGGCCTTCTCTGTCCCCACCACGGGAGCCCTGAGGATGGTCGTCGTAGACGTAAGCCACGCGTTGAATCAATCCGGATGCGAGCTGGTCGAAGCGCGTCACCTGCAGGCCGAACGTCCTGCCCAAGAACAGATCCATCCCCGTCTCGATGCCCGACTGTTGCTCGGGATTCAGATCGAGCAGTCTCGACTGGCCTGGATCGACCCATGCCATCTCGCGAATCGGAGTGGTGGCCGCCCGGATGCCGCGTCCATATGCGGACCGCAACTTCACGGTCACAGGTCCCATATCACGCAGCGCGGCGATACCAAGCATTGGTAGCGCGGAGTACGTGCTGGTGGCGCCGAGCGACGAGTTGCGCTCGAGACGCAGTCCTGCGGTGAGGAACCCGGCGTCGTGCCAGGCAAAATTCGCCTGGGTCACGCCGGCTGAGGTCATGCGCCGAACGATCGACGAGAATGTCGACGTGCCCTGGGTGCTGGCGTTCGCCATTTGCGAACGGAAATCCAGCCAGGAGTTCTCGGCGGAAAGTGTCAGCGAGGACTCGAGCTTGCCGGGCGTGCCCACTTTGGCGACGCTGCTGAAGCGCAGCGTGGTGAGATCGGCGTTGCCGCCGGCAGCTCCGACGTCCTGGCCGGAAGCAGAGGGCAGTGGCGTGTGATAGTCCGGGATGTTGCTGACGCGACTGCCGTCGAAGCCGGCGACGATGGTGTTGGTCCATACGTCGTTGGCAATGAACGTCGCCGTACCGCCTGCCGTGTACTCCTGCACCGACTCCGGAATCACGAGACCGGCGCGGGTCGCGCTGACCGAGTCGCTGAACAGCGGACTGATCGGGTCGCTCGATTTGCTTGAAAGCAGTCGCGCCGTACCGGTGGCGATGAACTTCGACCTGACGGCGCGAAATCCAGCGCTGCCTGTCACATGGCGGACAAACGCTCCCGGCAAATACTCGCCAACTCCCCCCGAGCTGAAGCTCAGACTTCCCGACTGCGCATTTGACCCACCGCGCAGACTAACGGCATGATCCTGGGTGATGGCGCCGCGGGGGACGAACGAGCTCGACGCCACTCCGACAGTGCTCCTCACGATCGCGCTCGGTCCGCCATCGGAGCCGTCGTGACGAGTGACGATGTTGATCACGCCACTAATCGCGTCCGTCCCGTACAGCGCCGCGCCCTGTGGTCCTCGAATGATTTCGATTCGGTCGATCGTCTCGGGGGCGAACTGGGTCACCAGCAGCGGATTGGAGAGCTCGATACCATCGACGTAGATCTTCGGATAGCTCGAGCCGAACGAGCTGCTGCCGCGGATGCTGCCGTAATGAGCGAGCAGCGAAGTTGGCGCGCTTTGCCAGACCCACAACCCTGGCACTGCGTCGCTAAGCGCCTGACCCATGTTGCCCTCGGAGTAGCGCGCGACCTGAGCGCCACTGACGACATTCATGGCGACCGTTAGCCGCCGTTCTGGAGCCTCGATTGCATTCCCGGTGATCACGACCCGATCCAGCATTTTCGGGATCCGATCATGCGCATCGGTAACAGCCCGCGTTCGAGATGGGGCCAGGACTACAAGATCGCCGCCGGCAGCTATTGGTAGCACCGTCGTCTCGCGGAGCAGAAGAGTCAAAACACTGCCGACCGGGACCGAGTCGAACGATGCGCACACTCTGCTGTCGAGAGGCACTGTCTCCGTCGTGTACGAAAGATGGATGCTCGATTGAGTGGAGATCCGGTCGAGCGCATCCCGTAGCGAGATGTCGCTCAGATGGAGCGAGATGCGACGATCGAGTGGCGGATTCCAGGCGGGGAGCGACGAAAGCTCGCCCGCGGCAGTCGAGCACGCCTGAGCAGTGGCATTGTTTGGAGCAATCGAAATCGGCGCGGCCGCCAGGCTGAAACACAGGGCAAGGCCGCGGGTTGACGCTAGGCGAGGACTCCTAGGGGCGCGGGACAGACTCCGTTGACCGGTACAGGACGGCGACATTCGCCTGTCGCTCGACCCGAGCGCCAAGGGAGAGGGCAATGACATCAAGGACTCGATCGATGGGCTCGCCAGAAAAAGTCGCTGTAAGGTGGAGGTTAGCTAACGTCGAATCCGCTACGCGTAACCTTACTCCGTACCAGCGGTAAAGTTCAGCGCCAACGAGTACAAGTGGTGCGTCGCGAAAAATGAGCCGACCCTGCGTCCAGGCCCGATCATCTTCGGAGACAGCTGAGCGCTCAACCGATACAACGCCCGCTCCATCAACGATAGCGCGATCACGCGCGTTGAGCACTGCGCCACGTACATGATTCTGGTCCGCAGCCCCAATAGCAACGGAACCCGAGTCGACTGCCACCCGAGTACCCGCACTATCATCGTTTTCCACGGTGAACGCAGTGCCAATATCCTGGATGCTTATGCTACCGGCCCTTACTGTGAAAGGATGCGCGCGATCATGAACGACGCTGAAATAAGCGATGCCGTCGAGAGTGACCAGTCGCCGGTCCTCGCTTGCCGGAACCACCAGCCTGCTGGTCGGGCCGAGGAGGACTTTGGTGCCATCCTGCAGCACGACCTGACGGCGCTCGCCAATGCCCGTGGCGTAAGTATGCTCACTCGACTCGAGGCGAGACCGGCGCAGATTCTCCCACAAGGTCACACCACCGACGATGATGAGGACGGCAGCAGCAACACGCGCCAGAGCGTAAATGGTACGACGGGAACGCGCGTCCTCGTCTGGTCGGGCCGCAAACGGGAGCACCTTCGGTTCGTGCATGCGTGTCTTCACGGCACTGAGAGCACCCTCGACATCAATGTCGGAGTTATCGTCCGCTCTATTGGCGAGAATCGATTCAAGCAGGCGCACGACGTCTCCGCGATGCGGATCGGCGTCGATCCAGCGTCTCGTCGTTTCCGCTTCGCTTGCGACTGCCTCCCCGGTGACGTAGCGCGCGATGCGCTCCCAGTCATTGGGACCGATGTCGCCGGAATCCCTGTCTGAATTCGACATATTCATTAATAAGTCAGACACACCAACTGGACGCTACCCTACTTGCCAACGAACGACGCCAGTGAGCGCGCGCTACAGGAGCGTGTCCGTGGCGGTGACGAAGCCGCCTTCGACACGGTTTTCCGCGACAACTATGCTCACATGGTGCGCATGGCGGAGTCGATCATCAGAGAGCGCGCGCTCGCCGAGGAAATCGCACAGGATGTAATGTTGGAGTTATGGCGTCGACGCGAAAGCATTGAGGTAGAACAAAGCTTCCGCGCGTATCTATTGAGATCGACCCGTAATCGGGCGCTCAATCACGTGCGGCACCAGCGCATTGTGATGCGCGAAGCGACCATCGCCGCCGCCACCGCGGAATCTGCCCGGGTTCAGTCAGCCGAAGATGAAATGCTCAGCACCGAATTGGAGCGCGCAGTGCGACTCGCGATCGCGTCGCTACCGGAGCGGGCGCGCGAGGTGTTTCAGCTCAGTCGCGACCGGGGGCTGAAGTACGCCGAGATCGCGGTGCTGCTCGACATTTCGGTGAAGACGGTGGAGAAGCGCATGGGGCTGGCGCTGGCCGAGCTCCGCGACAGACTCGCCCAGTGGATGCCGGTCCGAAGAACGTGACGTTTCACTAACAAGGCAGTAGTGACTCTCCGCCCAGATTCCGCAGTCGGTAGGGTAAGCCAAGCGACGCGTGTCTGTTCAAACAGATCCAACCTTTGGGGAGAACATGAAGATATTTTCACGCTACATCATCGTTGTCGGCGCCGCTGTGGTCGCCGCGGCTTGCTCGGATAGCACGACGACACCCGTCACCTCGGCGTTGGCACGCGCTGCACTGGTGAGTGCGCCGATCAGCTTCGACCAAATCAATACCAGTTTTGTTGGCAGCTCAGATGCGAACGCCGGCTTTGTGCCCGGCTTCGCACAGGGCGACGGCCAATGGGGCCGGCATGACGGTGATCATGACGGCGGACCCGGCTGGACCAACCTAATGGGCGGCGGCATCGCTGATGCTTTTCGTGGGACGATTCTATTCGGCCGAGGATTCGGTAGAGGCCCCTTCGGCGATCTTGGCAGCAGCTCGAATTGCGCGTTCTCTTCGACTGACAATCGCGTGACTTGTGCTGCGGTCGCTCGCCGCGGACTGACCGTCAATCGCTCGTTCAAATTTCTCGATGCGTCGGGCGGCGCGCAGCAGGTGTTTGACACCGCGACTACCAACTCGGTGAACGTCCTTACGACCGTGAGCGGCACGCGCGTTCACCACGACGGCAATGACACCAGCAGCGTCGACAGTAAGAGCGATCTCACCGTAACCGGGCTGGCAACCGGCAGCTCTCAGCGCACCGTCGACGGTACCACGAGCGGCACCGAAAACAGCAAAGGACTGACTCGTGATGGCGTCGCATTCACCTCGGTTCGTACCGCCGGCGACACTGCGACCGGCGTCGTGATTCCGTTGCAGAATGGAAAGCCGACGTATCCAACGGCCGGAACGATCGTGCGTTCCATGCAGGCTATCGTGACACTCGCCGGTCAAACGCCAACTCAGTCCACCCGCCGAGAAGTGATCACCTTCGACGGCACCAACACGGCGCAGATCAGCGTGACGCAGGACGGCGTGACGAAGACCGGGACGCTATCACTGGTTGGGCAGGGGCTCGACTGTCACGACTAACCCATCAAGCAGCGCTCTCGTCCACCTTGGCGATGCGCTTCGCTTTCTCGCAAAGCGCGCGAAGCTCGCCCTGGCTCATCGTCTCCCATTGCGATGGGATCGGTAGGAGGCGGCGTTTCTCGGTGAGAGATTCGAAGGTGAGCCAGCCGCTGCCGTAACCTTCGGCGAGCGTGATGCGGCGCTGACTTGTGATGCGGCGATCGTGTCCGCTACGGCGTTCCGTCTCGCGCCATGGGAAAAGTCGGGGCTTGCGCCGATCGACCATCGTCCGCCGTTCGACTCTGCTCGGCTGGGAATCCCACACCTGCCAGTAGGCCCCGTCTCTGTCTACAAAAGTTCGATAGCCCATCTATCTATTACCTCACGCGGGGACGCACGCGGTCAAACTCAAACGGCGCTGCAGGAAAAATGCCAAATTACGCTTTGCTGACACGTCGTAAAGATATGTTTCCCAATGGGTTAAACCCTATAGTATTTACCTCCCGAAGCTCGCCAAAGTTTCGCTCATTACGTCGATCATTGATTTCGCCGTCCAGCGATCCCGTCCGTTGTAGAGGAATGAAAAAGCGAGCACCTCGCCGTTGACCGCAGTTACATAACCCGCCAGCGCGATAACGTCATTGGTAGTACCCGTTTTGGCGTGAAGATTCCCCTCGGCGGGAGTGTTCCTCATCCGCCGCTTGAGGAGTTCAGAATCGCCTGCGACAGGCAATGAGGAGTGCAGCCACGGGCCCCATGAAGCGCGATGAGCGTAGCCCAGCAGTTGTACCTGCGCCCTCGGCGTGACTCGATCGATAGTCGAAAGACCGCTCCCATCGGAGAAGATCAGCTTGCTCGTGTCCGCGCCGACCTTACTTGCGAAGAAAGATTTCAACAGGCTACTGCCGTTGGCTACCGAGCCAATAGTGTCTCGTTGTAGCCCCCTTGCTGCGTCGCGAAAGAAGAGTTCCGCGTAAATATTGATGCTCTCACGGTTCATTGCTGCAATCATGCTCGCTAGCGGCGGCGAAAGCAGGCTTGCCACCTTCACGGCGCTCGCCGGCGTCCTGCCGAGCTTGATATCGCCGTCGACTTTGATTCCGCGAGCTGTCAGCGCATCGCGCAACGCGCCCGTGGCGAACGATGCCGGATCCTCGACGATGTAGACGTAGCGGCGGGTTCCAGTGCGTGAGCCGATTGAGCCGTTGGCAGTAATCGCTCCGTTGCTCGCCTTTCTGAATCCAAGTCGAGCCCCGCCACCGGCAACGGTGCGTACGTTCGCCACCAAAGGAATTGCGCTCGATGAAGGCTCGAGCGTCACTTTCGCCTGTTGTCCGGGCGAAGTCGGCGTTACCGCCACGGCGACCAGATTCTCGTTGAGCGACAGCGCTGAGATGCGGGCCGCATATGACGCCTGGAGGTAGCGCGATAGCCAGCCCTCGGGCACTTTCTGATCGTCGAACCCGGTTGCATCACCGATGACGCTGCCAGTGATATGCTTGATCCCCTTCGATGCGACGAGATCGGCGAGGCGGTTCATCGGCGCTGACGGCCCACCGGGCAGGAACTTTCCGGAAAGGGCAGGATCGCCATCACCTCTCAGATAGATATTTCCCGCGAGGGTTCCATCCGGACCGACCGGCCCATCGCGCAGCGCGTCAGTGCTGAATTGATAGTTGGGCCCGAACCGCTCGAACGCGATCGCGCTCGTCAGCAGCTTCATCGTCGAGGCGGGCAGCATTTGCTCGCCCGCGTTCTGTGCGAAGAGCGTGTCACCTCGCGTCAGCGACGTCACCATCACGCCCCAGTCACCGCCCCTCGTGCGCGAGATCAGACCGGAGAGCGAGGATGCCAGGTCCTCAGGGCTGCGCGCCAACGTGTAACGCACCGCTGGAGCGGCCGGGACCGCATTGCGCGGCGGGCGGCGCACGCGCCGACGAGTGGTTTTTTTTGTTTGTTGGGTTTCGATCAGCGAGGGCGCAGCGGTGAGCGCAGTCAACGCCAGTAGAACAGCGATGCGTATTTTACGGGAGAACATCTTCGATCATTACACTTTTTGACCAGAGGAGCGTGAACATTCTCTGATGGCTAGAAGGGTGCCACGCTCTCGCCTCCGCTGAGGATTCGCGCGCGACGATGTTCGCTTGGAATATAGTCGGAGCATAAGTATTTTCTCCGAAGCAGGAACCGCACATTCGCGGACAGCTCTCCTTCGATAGAGGGAATCAATGGCTGAACGGCCGCACAATTTTCTGCGCGAAGGCATTGTCACCGGCTTCATCGGCGGCACTGCGATCGCGATCTGGTTCCTGATCGTCGACACGATCGCAGGTCATCCCTTTTACACCCCGATCTTCCTCGGCAAGGGCGTCGTCAGCGTGCTGGGCAAAAACATGATGGGCGATACGGCGTTCACGCACGTCCTTGGCTACACCATTTTCCACTATCTCGCGTTCTTCATCGTCGGCATCCTGCTGACGGTGATCGTCCACCAGGCTGAGCGCACGCCGGGGATTCTGGCCGGTCTGCTCGTAGCCTTCGTGATGATGACCCTCGGCTTCTACATGATCGCCGCGGTGTTTACCCAATCGGCGCTGGGCGGGATGTCGTGGGTGAACATCTTCATCGCCAACCTGTTGGCCTCAAGCCTGATGCTCTGGTATCTGTGGCGGAAGCATCCGCGTCTGGATGCCAATCTCAGAAGGGCGCTCGAAGGAACAGACGACTAGGCGGTCGACGGCTTCCAGTCCACCTGCGCGCCCGCGGTCGAGTCCTCGCCGCGGGCGTTCCATTTGAAAAAGATCACGGTCATGATGATCATGAAGATGATCCCGCCCGGGATCCACATGATCAGTGCGCCTAACAGCTGATCCTCGAGGGGCGTTAGCGGTAAAACGCGGGGCGCAGCGTCGTATGCGGGATACAGCACGTGGTCCGCCATCGCGATATAGACCGCGACGATCGACATCGGGATGCTCATCAAAAAGCTGTAGAGCATCTGCCCGGGATACGCGAGGCGGGGAAACTCGGGCAGCTGACTGAGTAGCGGCCACCACATCAATACTGCCGCCGCCATGAACATCAAATGCTCTACGATGTGCAGGCTGTGATGCGCCATCGCCGCGTTGTAGAACGGCGGCAAATGCCAGAACGCGATGGTCAGGTTAAAGACGACGAACGCGACCTTGGCGCGAGTGAAGAACTGCGCCAAGGGCCTGATCCCCCGACGAGATAAAACCGGACGCAACATCCAGCCGGGAGTGCCGGCGAGAAGAAGCGGTGGAATCGCCAGCGTCAGCAGCAGGTGCTGCACCATGTGCGCGCTGAACAGGTAATCGTCGCTCAGGTCGTGGATCGGACCGTTGAGCGTCGCGAACATCACCAGAAGGCCACTGACGAAGAAAATCTTCTGGGCGTCGGTGGGAGATCGACGCAGCCTGTATGATACCCAAATGTAGAGTGCGCCAAGCGCCGCGATGCCGATGACCGTACTCGGGTGAATCGACCATCGCCACCAGCTCAGATTGGCAATGGGATGCAGCAGCGCCAGCGCCAGCATACTACGTGATTCTTATGAACAAGTGGCCGAAGAGGAACATCAGCGCCAGGAGTGTCAGCGCTGCGATCAGCAACGGGCCCGTGAACAAAACGCGGAAGAGCCGGTGATCGTACTTGAGGTGCATGTAGAACATCACCACGATCGCAAACTTGACCGCCGAAAGAATCAGCAGGGTCGGGACAAACCCTCGCGACGCGACGAACGACGGGATGTAATACGCCCACACTTCGCCGACCGTGATAATCGTGAGAATGAGTGCGACCTTCCAGTAGGTCGACCACGTGGGATGCTCGTGCTCTACTTCGCTTGTCGGCGCGTGGAGCGAGGCTTCAGCGGAATCGGGGGCGGCGGCGTGAGTGTCCATCGTTTTGCCGTTACTTGATTAGGTAGACGAGAGTAAAAATCGCGATCCAGACGACGTCGACGAAGTGCCAGTACAGCGCACAGATGTCGACGAGCAGCGAATCCTTCGACGTCAGGTTGCGACGGTAATCGATCGCCAGCATGGTGCACAGCCACAGCACACCGGCAGTGACGTGTGCGCCGTGGAAGCCGGTCAGCGTGAAGAAGGTCGAGCCGAAGAGATTTCGTCTGATCGACAGGCCTTCGTGCACGAAGGAAGTGAACTCGTAGGCCTGGAAACCAAGGAAAGTGGCGCCGGCGAGGGCGGTCATGAAGAGCCATAGCCTGGAGTTTCCGAGAATCCGTTCGCCGGTCGTGCGCTTCGGCAGCTCTTTGTTCTGGACCGCGGCCAGCGCCAGCACCATGAACAGTGACGACATCAGCAACACGAACGTAGATGCCGACGTCACCGGGATGTTCAGAATCGGCTTGAAGACCTGACCGGTGCTCGGATCGGTCCACGCCTCGTGTGGAAACGGACCGATGACGCTGCGTCCCTTATAAATCAGATACGTCGATATCAGCGACACGAACAGCATGCACTCTGAGCCGATGAACGCCCAGATCGCGACCTTGCGGCTGTCCAAGCCGAGAGTCGTGTAGTGATGGTGCGCAGGCGCGCTGGTGTGCACAACGCCGCTCGTGTGAGCTGCTGTTGCCATTAGTGGTGCTCCGGCTCGAGCGGGCTAAGCAGCCAGCTGTAAAGTGAGAGAATCATCGTCGCCGCGCCGACGGCGATGAGTGCCTTGGTCCAGATCAGTCCGCAGAACATCACCACCAATCCGAGAGCGACGAATAGCGGCTTGATGGTGCTGTAGGGAATGATGATGCCGAGCTCGTCGGCGGTCTTACCCGTTTGCGAATTGATGCGCGCGCTCTCGTGGTCGGCTTCCTTGCCCTCCCACAACGGATAACGCGATGTCACGGTCGGGATCTTGGCGAAGTTATACTCGGGTGGCGGACTGGGGATCGTCCACTCCAGAGTGCCGGCACCCCACGGGTTCGAGCCAGCGATCTCACCACTGCGGCGGCTCTTGAAGAAGTTGTAAATGAAGAAGAGCATCGCGATCGGGAAAATCATCGCGCCCGCCGTCGACATCGCGTTGTACAGATCCCATCCCTGTCCGGAATCGTAGGTGTAGATGCGGCGTGGCATGCCGAGCATTCCCGAGAAATGCATCGGGAAGAAAGTGAGATTCATGGCGATGAACATCAGCCAGAAATGCCACTTGCCGAGCTTCTCGTCCATCAATCTTCCGGTGATCTTCGGGAAGTAGTGGTAGATGCCGGCGAAGATGCCCATAATCGAGCCGCCGAAGAGCACGTAATGGAAGTGCGCGACGATGAAGTAGGTGTCGGTCTGCTGCAGGTCGGCGGGCGGCGACGAGTGCATGATGCCGGAGATACCGCCAATCGTAAACAGTCCGACGAGTGCGATCGCGAAAAGCATCGCTGTGTTGTAGCGATTTGAGCCCTGTGCCATCGTCGCGACCCAGTTGAAGATCTTTACGCCCGTCGGAATAGCGATCAGCATCGTCGCCAACCCGAAGAACGTATCGGCGATCGGACCCATACCTACCGCGAACATGTGATGCGCCCAGACTCCAAATCCCAACACGCCGATCAGGATGCCCGAATACACCATCACCGGATATCCGAATAGCGGCTTCTTCGCGTTGACCGGAATGACTTCCGAGACTAGTCCGAACGCCGGCAGAATCAGGATGTAGACCTCCGGGTGACCGAAGATCCAGAACAGGTGCTGCCATAGCAGCGGATCGGCGCCGGCGCTGACCGTATTGTAGAAATTGGTGCCGAAGAATCGATCGAAGAGCAGGAAGACCAGCGCGATGGTGATTACCGGGAACGCCAGCACCAGCAGCACCTGAACGACGAATGCCATCCATGTGAACATCGGCATCCGCATCAGCGACATGCCCGGCGCGCGGAGGTTGATGATCGTCGTCAGGAAGTTGAAAGCGGCCGCCAGCGACGAGATGCCGAGGATCTGCAGACCGATGACCCAGAAATCGATGTTGAGTCCGGGCGAATACGCTTTCGTCGTCAGCGGAGCGTAGCCGAACCATCCGCCATTGGGCGCGACGGCAAAGAAGATCGGAATGGTGATGAAGAGTCCACCAAACAAATAGACCCAGTAGCTGAACGCATTCAGTCGCGGGAAGGCGACATCGCGTGCACCGAGCTGTAGTGGAATCAGGAAGTTGAAGAACGCAGCCGAAAGTGGCATGATCGCGAGGAAGATCATGGTCGTCCCGTGCATCGTGAAAAGCTGATTGTAGAACTCGGCGCTGACTAAATGCTGGTTCGGTGCACCAAGTTGCGCGCGGATGACTACCGCTTCGATACCCCCGAAAACGAAGAAGCCAAGCGCGGTGTAGAGGTAGAGCACACCGATGCGCTTATGATCGACGGTGGTCAGCCAGGCCCAGAGCCCGTTGTGCTCACCAGGGTACTCAGCGGCGTGCGCCGGGGCGTGGATTGCAGTGGTTGCCAAGACTGGTCTCCGATTACTTCAGTGCAGTGAGATAAGCAACGATGTCGGCGATCTGTTGATCGGTGAGTCCACCGTTCGCCGAGGTCACTTTCGCTTTCAGAACAGGATCGTACTCGTCCATGCCGAGTGTCGGCATCAGGACGTCGGGTTTCATCTTGCGCGCGTTCTTGATCCAGAGCGCGAGATAAGCCGCTGTGTTCGGATATCGGCCAGCGGCGATCGTGCTGCGCGATCCGACGTGCGTGAGGTTCGGTCCCGTCACGCCCATCGCCATTGGATTGCCGGCGATCGAGTGACAGCCGATGCACGCAGCACCGGAAAAGACCTGCTTGCCGCGTGCCGCATTACCCGTCAGACCGGCAGTGAAATTCAAATCGCCCGGCGGCGGCGCGTGCGGAATAGCGTAAGAGGGAATCTTGTCGCGCGGGAAGTAGTAGCCCGGCGCGAGCGCCGCCCCGCTCATCGAGACATTTTGCGCTACGCCCCGCGCCGTGGTCTGCGCACCCGGGTTTGCTTCCGGGTTCTGCGGACGCGGGATCGCCGGTTGGGTACCTCCGACTCCCTGAGTGCCCGAGCTCGTTTGTGCGACGCGCTGGGCTGCGGCTTGTGCTGCCGAAGTCGGTCCCTGCGTACCGCCCGGCGTCGTCACGATTGCGCCTTCGCGCGGCGGAGGAATCGGACCACCAGCGGGTGGCGTCGGACCAACGGCTCCAAACCGCGCCGGCATTTTTTGTCCGGCGACCCACGAGTCAAACTGCTGCTGGGTAACGGTAAATACCCGGAAGCGCATGTTGGCGTGCGACGATCCGCAGTACTCGACACAGAAACCGTTCCAGACATCACCGGCGATTGTGGTGTCCGGCGTATACCAGATGTAGTTGGTGCGGTTCGTGACGACATCGCGCTTGCCGCCCAGCTCCGGTGTCCAGAACGAGTGAATGACGTCGGCAGAGCGGAGGCGGAAATTCACCGTGCGTCCGACTGGCAGATAGATCTCGTTCGCCGTTGTGACACCGTACTCGGGATAACGGAATTCCCACCACCACTGGTGTCCGGTGACATCGATGTTCAGGGAGCCCGGCGCCGCCTGGGCTTGAGTGATGAAAATCGTCTTTACCGTCGGCACCGCGATGAAAACCAGAATCACCGCCGGGATCAGCGTCCAGGCAATTTCCAGTTTGGTGTTGCCATGGGTTTGCGGTGGTGTTGCCTGGTTCTCACGCCGACGGTAGCGGATGACGACGTAGAGCAACGCTCCTTCGACGAGAACAAAGACGATGGTGCCGAGGAGAAGCAGTCGGTCCCACAGGAAATCGATTTCGCGTCCGAAATCGGAATGTGGGGTGAGGGTACTGTTGGGGTGTGCTTCGTTACAGGAGGCGGCTGCGACAGCTAACGCGGCGACCAGCGCGAACGACGCAAGCCGCCTCAGGCGGTCAGAACCTTTCATGGGGGACAAACTAATCCCGCAGTGAGTCTTGTGGGAGGGCAAAGAGGGATGAGGGATCGGCGGATGCGCTCGCCTCCCTCATCCTTATCCCTCTTCCCGCTTCTCCCCTAACATCATCTCCGGATTCAACAAACGGTCGAGCTGTTCACGCGTCATCAATCCGCGCTCGCAGACCAGATCGTACACATCGCGCCCCGTCTCCAGCGCTTCTTTCGCAATGTCCGTAGTCGTCTCGTAACCGAGTGCGGGCACCAGAGCGGTGATGACGCCGACCGAATCCTCGACGAACTTCTGCATCCGTTCTTTATTCGCTGTAATCCCTTCGATACAGCGGTCCTGCAGAATCTTGCACGCGCGCTGCAGGTAGGTCATTCCACTCAGTAATCGAAACGCGATGATCGGCTCGAATGCGTTCAGCTGCAGCTGGCCGGCCTCGGCGGCCATGGTGACGGTTACGTCCCCACCGATGATGTCGAAGCAGACCTGATTGACTACTTCCGGAATCACCGGATTCACCTTGCCCGGCATCAGCGACGAGCCAGGCTGCATGGGCGGGAGATTTATCTCACCGAGTCCCGCGCGTGGTCCCGAGCTGAGTAGTCGGAGATCGTTGCAGATCTTGGAAAGCTTGACCGCGCACCGCTTGAGCACTCCGGACAGCTGCACAAAGGCGCCGGTGTCGGCCGTCGCTTCGACGAGATCGGGTGCGGTGATCAGCGAGAGTCCCGTCAGATGCTCCAGGTGTCGTCGCACCGTCTCTGCATAGCCTGACGGTGCAGTGATGCCGGTGCCGATCGCCGTCGCGCCCATGTTGATCTCGCGAATCAGTGCTTGCGCTTCACCCAATCGATCGACGTCCTCGAGGATCGTGTGGGCAAACGCGCTGAACTCCTGGCCGAGCGTCATCGGAACTGCATCCTGTAACTGGGTGCGGCCCATCTTGATGAAGCTGCTGAACTCTTCGCCCTTGTGCAGGAAGGCGGCAGCCAATGCGATCATCGCCAGCTGTAAATCGGAAATACTGGTATGAAGCGCCAGCTTTACCGCGGTCGGATAAACGTCGTTGGTTGACTGACTGAGATTGAGATGATTGTTGGGATGAACGACTTCGTAGTCACCCCGCTCTTTGCCGAGGATCTCGAGCGCGCGGTTAGCCATCACTTCGTTGACATTCATGTTGCTCGAAGTGCCGGCGCCCCCCTGAATCATGTCCACGCGGAAGTGGTCGTGATGCAGCCCTTCGCGAATCTCGGCGGCGGCCTGACAGATAGGGTCGACGATGTCGCGATGGAGCAGTCCCATCTCCAGGTTCGATAGAGCAGCCGCTTCCTTCACGGTCGCGAGCGCGGCGATCAGAGTGGGGAACTCGCGCAGCTCGATGCCGGAGATGCAGAAGTTCTCGATCGCGCGCAGCGTCTGGATTCCGTAGAGCGCATCGGCCGGCACATCGCGCTCTCCCAGCAGGTCGTGCTCGCGACGAGTCGGTCCTTTCAGATCGACTCGCGGGGCGTCTGCCGCTTCCAGACGCAGCACTCTCAAACGGGAGGGACGCGAGGACTTCATGCGTAGCGGGAAGCTATATAAGCGGAATACCTTAGTGAAGTCATTCGTCCATTGCGAGACGATTGCCTTGTGGCCGGGGATACGAGATCCGGGTCGACAAAGATCGAGGACTTTAGAAGCGAACTACCTCGCTGGTAGCTGATAGCAGCTAGCTATTAGCTATTCGCTGCACGCGACGGGACAGATCGCGATAGAGTCAGAGGAAAGGCGTTCTGTTCGCATTTATGCGATGAGATCGGTCCCGTTGGCAGCCAGCGATCAGCTATCAGCATGCTGCTATCAGCTACCAGCGAGGCAGTTGCAATAACCCATTGAACGAGGGTAAAGGCTTGTCGATTTCGCGACGCCATTTTGTCGGCCTGAGCGCAGCTGCCGCGGCTGCGCTCACCCTCGACCGTGAAGCAACCGCGGAAACACTCGAGCGATTCGAGAGTGGCGGCGGGTTTGCCGGGCCACCGATAGTAATCTCTTCCGCCAACGGCATCCGCGGCGTCGCGAAAGCGTACGACATGATCACACGCCAGAATGCCGACACGCTCGACGCCATCATTGCGGGCGTCAACATCACCGAGCTCGATCCGGACGACCAGTCGGTCGGACTTGGCGGTTTGCCCAACGAGGACGGCGTGGTGCAGCTCGATGCGTCGTGCATGCACGGCCCGACCAGGCGAGCGGGCGCGGTCGGAGCCCTGGAGGACATCGCGACTGCGTCGAACGTCGCAAAAGCAGTGATGGACTACACCGATCACGTCATGCTCGTCGGCGCCGGGGCGAAGAAGTTCGCGCTGCAAATGGGATTCAAGGAGCAGAACCTCCTCACCGAGAAGAGCAGGCAGGACTGGCTGCGCTGGAAGCAGTGTCTCAATCCGAACGACAATTGGCTCGATGAGGGAGGCGGGAAGCGGGAGGTGGGAGGGGCGCACAGCGAAACCGTCGCGTACGATCATCCGCTGCATGTGAAGTTCACGACTGGGACGATCAACATGAACGCGATCAACGCGCGCGGGGACATTTCCTCGGTGACGACCACGAGCGGACGGTCGTGGAAAATTCCTGGCCGGGTCGGTGATTCGCCGATCGTCGGCGCGGGCCAGTACTGCGACAATACCGTCGGCGCGGCAGGATCGACGGGACGCGGTGAAGCAAACATCAAGGTTTGTGGCGCATTCCTCATCGTCGAGTTCATGCGCCAGGGACTTTCCCCGGAGCAGGCTTGCCTCCGCTGCGTCGATCGCGTCATTGCAATGACGGAGTCGCGGCTACTCGACAACGGTCGCCCGCTGTTCGATCTCGAGTTCTACGCAGTAGCGAAGGACGGTCGGTTTGGTGGCGCGTCAGCCTACGAAGGCGCGCACATGGCCGTCGCCGATGCGAGCGGCGCGCGACTGGTTCCGATTGCCTACAAGTTTCCGCGGGCTCAACGCCCCCAGATGCCGGAGATCAGCTGTCGCCGAGCTTGAAGATTCCTACGAGGTCTGACAGACGCTCGGCGACATCGGTCAACGCATGCGCGGTGGCGGCGAGGTCCGACATCGCTTTACTCTGTTCTTCGTCGCTGACTGCGATTTGATGCATCGACCGGGAGAACGATCCCGAGCTTTGGGATAGCGTTGCCAGCTGCTGCGTCATCGCTGTGATCAGCTGATTCGATTCGCGCACTGCCTTGTCGACGCGTCCGCTCAAATCCTCTCCTTCGACCGCGCCCTCTTCGACTTTCGCCAGCGACTGACGCGCGGCGCGGGTCGCACCGAGTACCTGCTCAACCGTTGATACCGTTCGCGACGATGATTCGCGCGATTGGGCGACGCTGTCGAGCATCTGTTGCACCAGGGAGCTGGTGCGCTGCGCGGCGTCGGCGGAGCTGGTGGCGAGACGGCGAACTTCATTGGCGACGACGGCGAAACCGTGTCCGTGCTCGCCGGCGCGCGCGGCTTCCATCGCTGCGTTGAGCGCCAGCAGCTTCGACTGCTTGGCGATTTTCTGGACCAGCACGAGGAAAGTCCCGATCTCGTTAACCGCTGCCGACATCGCGTCGATACCTTCGGCGCCTTCCAGAGCATCGGACGCGAGCGACTGCAACGACGTTGCAGTGCGCTCCAGGCGCACGCGATTCTCTCTGGCCAGCTGCCGGAGCGCCTTGTCGCGGCGCAATCCCTCCTGCGCCGCTTCGCGAAGATGGCCGGAGATGTCCGTGAGCTTGGTGGCTTCGCTCGTCAACTCCTTGATCGCGCGTTCGCGCGCGACCGATTCGTGCTCGAGACTGTTGGTGAGGTTGGCCATCTCGCGCCCTTTAGCCGACGCGCTCACCGATGCCTTTGAGATTTGCACGGCGAGGTCTGTATTGTCATTGGCCGACCGCTTGATACGCGCGGCAACGCCACGGAGCTCGCTCAGCATCGTCATCGTCGATCGAGTCAATCGATCGACTGCTCGGTTCGAGATGCCCGGGTTGTAGATGCTCGACAAATCACCCTTGGCGATTGCTTCGTGGGTGCGCGCGAGATCTGCTGCGGGGCCGCTGACGTGCTGTCTGACGAAAATCAGCGCCGCCGTTATGGTCGCGGCGAGGGCGACGACGATCCACAGAAATGCCATCGCCAGCGCGACGACGACGCCGTTTACCGCAAACAACTCGGCCCGGACCGCAGCGGGAATCAGGTGATAGAGCTGCCATGAAATTGCGCCCAGCCCCGCGATGAACGCGGCACCGAAGCCAATGCTCGCGCGTAGAGCCCGTCGTTGCAGCGCGCTGAACACCGGCTTCAGGAAGCCCGATGATGGCGTGAAATCGGAACGAGGCCGACGAGGTGGCGTCGGAGGCGGACGATGTGCGACTGGGAGTGGCGTTGCGGTCATCTACGGATCGATTTTGAGCACTCAGTCAGCCGCGCCACAGATGAAAGTGTGTCGCTTAGCCGCTACTTTGGTACGAATGGACAACTCGGCAACACGCAACGATCCGCTGGCTCCGCCCGTGACGTACGACCCACAGGCAATCGAGCGTAAATGGCAGCGCATCTGGCAGGAGCGTGGCACCAACCACACCGACCTGCAGCGCGCTCAACGGCCGTTCTATGCACTGATGATGTTCCCCTATCCGTCGGCGGAGGGACTCCACGTCGGGAATCTCTTCGCGTTCACGGGGAACGACATTTATGGACGATTCCAGCGGCTTCAGGGACACAACGTCTTCGAGCCGCTCGGCTATGACGCATTCGGGATTCATTCGGAGAACTACGCGCTCAAAGTTGGCGTGCATCCGATGGATCTGATCCCCCGCAACATCGCCAACTTCCGGCGACAGCTTGAAAGCGCCGGCCTGATGGTGGACTGGCGCTATACCCTGGCCACCACCGATCCGAATTACTACAAATGGACCCAGTGGCTTTTCCTGCAGCTGTTCGACAAGGGCCTCGCCTACAGAAAGAAAGCGGCGGTCAACTGGTGCCCGAGCTGCAAGACGGTGCTGGCGAACGAGCAGGTCGTCTCGGGCGGATTCTGCGAGCGCTGTGGCACGGAGGTCGAGCAGCGTCTGCTCGAGCAGTGGTTCTTCCGCATCAGCGATTACACCCCGCGGCTGCTTGGCAATCTCGACCATATCGACTGGTCCGAAACAACCAAGACGGCGCAGCGGAACTGGATCGGCAAATCGGAAGGCGCCGAGTTGGACTTCGCGACCAGGAGGGTAAGCGGCGAGGAGTGCCTGATCCGGGTCTTCACAACGCGCCCGGACACGATCTTCGGCGCCACCTACATGGTGCTGGCGCCCGAGCACCCGCTGGTGGAATCACTGACCAGTCCGGCCGAAAAAAAGAAGGTCGCCGATTACCTGGAGAGAACCAAAAAACAGGATCTGGTGTCTCGGAAGACGAGCACCGACAAGACGGGGGCGTTCACGGGTGCGTACGCCCTCAATCCAGCCACGGGGAAGGAAATTCCGATCTGGATCTCCGACTACGTGTTGATGGAGTACGGGACCGGCGCGATCATGGGCGTCCCGGGTCACGATGAGCGCGACTTCGAGTTTGCAAAGAAATTCGACCTGCCGATCGTGCGCGTCGTTTGCGGCGAGCGGGAAGATGCGAACACCCCCCTGCATGAAGCGTTCGTCGAATGTGAGTCAGGGACACTGGTGAATTCCGGCATGTTCGATGGCTTTCGGGTCGAAGCGGCCAAAAAGGCGATCGTCGACTATCTGGCCAAGACCGGAGCGGCGAAGCCGATCGTGAATTACAGGCTGCACGACTGGTGTATCTCCCGCCAGCGCTACTGGGGGCCGCCGATTCCTATCATTTACTGCGACGACTGTGGAATCGTGCCGGTGCCGGAGAAGGATCTGCCGGTCCTGCTGCCGTTCATCGAGGACTTCAAGCCCGACGATTCGGGCGTGTCGCCGCTGGCCCGTCACGAGGAATGGTATCGGGTCGCCTGCCCGAAGTGTGGCAGGACCGGGCGCCGCGAGACGGACGTCTCCGACAACTTCCTCGACAACTCGTGGTATTTCCTGCGCTATCCCAGTGTGGGCCGCGATGATGTTCCGTTTGAGGCCGGCGTTACAAAGAAGTGGCTGCCCGTCAACTCGTACATCGGAGGTAACGAGCATGCCGTGCTCCACCTCCTCTACTCGCGTTTCCTCACGATGGTTCTGCACGACATGGGCTATCTGGAATTCGAGGAGCCATTCACGCGCTTCCGCGCGCATGGGCACATCATCCGCGAAGGCGCGAAGATGTCGAAGACGCAGGGCAACATCGTGAACCCCGACGAATACATCGAGGAGTGGGGCGCGGATGCATTCCGCACCTACCTGATGTTCCTCGGCCCGTACGAGCAGGGCGGCGATTTCCGAGATGCCAGCATCTCCGGCACCCGTCGTTTTCTGGATCGACTGTTCGCGTCCGCGCAGAGCATGACCGGCGACGGCGAGCCCGATCACGATGTGCTGCGCAAGCTCCATCAGACAATCCGGAAAGTTTCGGAAGACATCCCGCGTCTCAGCTACAACACCGCGATCGCGGCGATGATGGAATACATGAACGTCCTCCGCAAAGGGGAGCGCACCCCGCACCGCGAAGAGGTTCTGCCGCTGTTTACGCTGGTCTCGCCATTCGCACCACACGTCGCCGAGGAGCTGTGGGAGCAGAACGGTGGCAAGGGCAGCATCTTCGACTCCGCGTGGCCGTCGTTCGACGCTGCCCTCGCCGCCGACGACATGATCGAGCTGGTGGTGCAGGTGAACGGCAAAGTACGCAGTCGCGTGATGGTGCAGCGCGACATCGACGAAAAAGAAGCGCTCGTCGCGGCGCTGGAAGATCAGGCAGTCGCGAAGTTCGTCACCGGTGCGCCGAAGAAAGTCATCTTCGTGCCGGGGCGGCTCTTAAACGTGGTCGTCTAGTCGGGAATCGTGAACTTCCCGGCGACGTGTGCCAGGGTGAGCGCGGCGAGAGTGTAACCATCGCGTATCTCGCAGCGCGAGATGCGCGTGCGTAGTTCTGGTGGAAAAATCTCGACGATTCTGCCGAACGCTTCCTTATCTTCCGGATGATCGCGTGGCGGACCCGGCTCCAGGTCGGCCCAGAACACGGGCAGCGTGCTCGCCAGGATCGCTGTGTCGCCACTCACTTCGCCGATCTGCTCGATGTTTCGGACTTTGAAGCCGAGCTCCTCGCTGATCTCCTTGAGTGCGGCGTCCGACGCGGACATGCCGGTTTCACGCTGACCGCGGGGTGTCTCGAGCTCCCAGCGACGTGTCGCGTGCCTGAAGGTTTCGCGCAGGAAGATATTGCCGTCACGTGAGCAGAGCGCGACGACACCCGACGGTCCATCGTGCATGGTGCAGCCGATGATGCGCATCGCGGTCCCGACTTCGCCGCTCGGATATCTCAGAGCATCGCGCACGAATATGTGGAGCTTGTCCTCGAGCAGTACGCCGGTCTTGGCGCGAATCTTCGGCGCTTCTCGTTTGTCGATGATCTGAATCTCATCGTCATTCGCGTCGCCGATGAAACGCGCCGATTCCGGCAGGCTCTGGATGTAACGCGGAGGCATCGGTTACTCGTACATGTTGTCGATATCGGCGGCGGCGAGATCCACGAGGAATCCGCCGACGCGTTCCGTGACGGCGCGAATGAATTTCTCGCCCTTCGCAGCGGTGGCCGCGTATGGATTACCGGTGCCGGTGTCGTCGGTCACCTTCGTCCATTGGCGCGGTGCCCACGCCCAGCCCTCGCGGAAGCCTGCGACACGAAATTTTCTTGCCTTGCCCGGGCCCGCTTCCTTTAGCGGCAACGGCAAATCCGGCTCGAGCACCATCATCATGCTCGTCTCCATTTCCCCGGCGTGATCGCCAGGCTCGTCAAAGAATTCAGTGCTTTTCAGGCACGTCCACCAGTTCAGGGTGCAGACGAACATGTCGAGCTTCGGTTGCAGCTCGCGGATCATCTGCTTGAAATCGTTGCCGCCGTGACTGTTCAGAATCACCAGCTTGTGGATGCCCTGACCATGAATTGCCGACGCGACGTCCGTGAGCACGGCCAATTGAGTGCTCGGGTTCATGTTGATCGCCAGACGCAAATCGAGCTGACCAGTGTTGACGCCGAACGGAATTGTCGGCAGTGCGATGACCTTCGCCCCCTTGTTCCATGCGAACTCGACGGCACGCTCCGATATGTGTCGCGATTCGTAGACGTCGGTCCCGTACGGCAGGTGGAAGTTGTGGGGCTCGGTCGCGCCCCATGGCAGAACTGCAACCTCATACCGGATGTCCTTGACCGTTTTCCAATTCGTTTCGGCGAGGACGTAAGGGCGGGGTGGCATTCTTAAAAGAAGGGAGTCTCAGGCTTCTGGTGCAAGGCGCGGTCCGACATCTGAGAAACTGAAGTCGGCAGTTCGCGGTTGACTGCAGACTGCCGACTTTTTTTTCAGTCCTCAGAAGGCAAAACCGTGTTACGAGCAGTTCCGTCTGTTACAGGTTACGCCGACACTTGCGCTGCTCGACTGCGTTCCATCGACATCGGTCAGCTTGACCGTGTACGACTTACGCGAGGAGAAAGTGTGGCTGGCGTTCTTCGTGGTGACGACTGCCGATCCGTCACCGAAGTTCCAGGAGTAGGTCGTCGAAGCGCTCGTGTTCTTCGACGTGTTTGTGAAGCTGCAGGTAAGACCCGAGCATGACTTGGTGAAGCTTGCCGTCAATGGTGCCGGTGGCGGAGGCGGAGCTGCTTCGGTGCCGGTGTAGAGAAGCCGGTTCGGCGTTCCGGAGCCAGCGTTCTTGACGACACCCGCAGTGGCGTTGCCAATCAAGCCTGCCGCGACAGAAACGGGGCTCGCGCCAGGATTCGTCTCGAGGTACAACGCTGCAGCACCCGTCACGTGCGGCGTCGCCATCGAAGTGCCGCTGATGGTGTTCTGAGTCTGACCCGTCGACGACCACCACGACGACGTAATGTTCACGCCGGGCGCAAAGATGTCGACGCAGGTACCGTAGTTAGCCCAGCTCGCCTTGGTGTCAGTGTTGTCAGTCGCGCTAACCGTGATCGCGGCGGTCACACGCGCGGGGGACGTCGTGCAAGCGTCCTGCGCGCGGCCCAGGAAGTCGCCGTTTCCGGCTGCTATCGCGTAGGTGATCCCAGCGTTTATCGAGTTGTTCACCGCTGCGTCCAGCGTCGTCGAAGCGCCGCCGCCGAGACTCATGTTCGCCACCGCAGGCTTCTTCGCGTTTGCAGTGACCCAGTCGATGCCGGCGGCGACTCCCGACGTCGAGCCGCTGCCGGAGCAATCCAGCACGCGCACTGCGACGAGACTTACATCCTTCGCGACTCCGTAAGTTGCGCCTCCAACGGTCCCGGAAACGTGGGTGCCATGACCGTTGCAATCCGCGGCGCTGCCACCGCTCGTCACTTCATCGATTCCAGTCGATGCGCGTCCCTCGAGATCGGAATGCGTGAAGTCGATTCCGGTGTCGATTATATAGGCGGTTACGCCTTTGCCGGTCGCGGTGAAGGCGTACGAGTTGCTGGGCGTCGTCCACGAGCGCTGATCGATTCGATCCAATCCCCACGACGGTGGGTTGGTTTGCGGATTGGCCGTTGTCGTCACGGCGTGAACTTCCTTATCCTGCTCGACGTACAACACACGCGGATCACTCGCAATTGCCGCAGCGGCGGCATCGGAAAGGTTGCGAACGGCGAAGCCCTTCAACGCAAACTGATAGACGTGCTTCACCTGACCTTTGTGTAGTCCAGCAATGGACTGGGCAATCGACTGAACATCGACTGCGTCGTCACGAAGTCTGACTATGTAGTCGCCCGGTAGGGGAGTGGCTTTAGCAGCATTGACTATGGATGGCGCTGTCGGACGGCCGAGCGCGGGACCGGACGCGTCCTGACATGCGGAAACGGCGAGCGCTGCCACAGCGAGTGGTACAAATCTCTTCATGAAACTCCCCTCGAATCACAGGAATGCCGGTCGTGCCGGCGTGTCCATCGGCGACGGGTGCCGACGGTGCAGATTGGATGAGGCGTATCTATGACAAACCCGCGGCGCAGACTGCCCGCGGGGTCGGTTCGTGAGGAGATCAAGCGCTAAGAGCGCTCAGCAGCCCTGTCGGAAATATCCCGGAAGCGGAGGCAAACATATGGAATCGCGTCCGGGCGTCAAGTGTTTGCTCCTAGATCAGCTTCCCGACCCACCCACCGACGAAGTAGCCGACTGCTGCCACGCCAACGCCGACCACGAACATGTCGAGGCCTGAGCGGAATGCGCTGCGACCTGTGAAAACCGAGCGGGCTGCGCCGACCAGGAAGTGCGACAACATCGCCAGCGCGAAGGAAATCACGATGGCCGTCGTGCCATGCCAGATGAGGAAAGGAAAAACGGGAATCGCGGCGCCAAACGCTGTCGCGAGTCCGGTCAGCCACCCTTCACGGAGTGGCGACATCCCGTACTCGCCGATCTTCAACTCTTCCTGCACCTGCTCCTTCAGCATTAGCGCGGGATCGGCCATGATCTGCGTCGCAAGCTGATGCGCCGAGTCGCGATCCATCCCCTTCGCTTCGTAAATCACCGCCAGCTCGTCGCGCTCGATCTCCGGCATCAGCTCGACTTCGGTTTTCTCCATCGAGATCTCGTAGTCGTAGACCTCGCGCTCGCTCTTGCTGGCGAGATAGCCGCTCGATCCCATCGACAACGCGTCGGCGATGAGTCCCGCAACTCCGGCAAGAACTACAGCCTGGTGTTGATTGACAACCGCCGCGCCGATGACTCCGGCGACCAGACCGAAGTTCGCCGTGAGGCCATCATTGAATCCGTACACGACGTTGCGCAGGAATCCACCGGATGCTGTCTTGTGCCAGGGTTCCGCGCCCTTGCCGGCGATCTCACCAAGCGTGGTCGCATGATCCGCGGACTCGCGCGCAAGGAGCAAAGCCTCGGGACCGCCGGGCGCGCCACGTGGTGTACCGCGATGCATGTCGAGGTAAGCCTTTACTTCACGCCCTTCTTCCTCGAGCAACATCGGCAGCAGGAAATTCGGACCGAACATCTTGCCGAGTGAGGCAAGCAGTCGCGCGCGTCCACTCGGCTTGAAATCACCCGGCGGATGACCGTGTGTTGTTAGCAGCTCCGTCCAGATGGTGACGTGCCGATCCTCGACGCTGGCCAGCCGAGCGTAGACGTCACTCTTCTTTGGGTCAGACTCGGCCTCTGCGAGAAGCCGATAGAGATAGGCGGCATCGGCTTCGTCCTGCCAGTGATGCTCGAAGGAGTGAATATCAATCGCGGTATCCGGCCGGGCGTCGGGGGCGGGGCGTGGTGGTTCCAACGTCGTCGACATGCTTCAATATCATCCGCCGAGCCACCTTTTGCACCCTTGGCAACCATTGCACGGAAGAGTTTGTCCTATCGGACAGAACACTAAAGGAGCAAATGATGAAGTCACCGCTAATTCTTTCGGCGCTGGTCGCCGCGATGGGCGTTGCTGGCGCTCAGGACAAGACTGTCCAGCCTGACTCGACCTGCACCAAATACTCGAACGGTCGCGTCGAGTGTCGGGTCTACCGACACTTTGGATCAGACAGTCTGATGCGAAGAATGAGCTTCCGCATGGACTCAGTATTGGCCAACCGCGCGGCACTGGGCCTGGAAGTTCGCTCGACCGGCAACAAGCGCGATACGCTCGGCGTTTTTGTCGAGGGCGTGACGTCGAAGGGGCCGGCTGAAGCAGCCGGCATCGTCGAAGGCGATCGGATTGCGTCGATCAACGGCATCGACCTTCGTACCGCGCCGGCCGACGCTGATGATGAATTCGACAGCGGAATCGGAGCGCGCAGATTGAGTCGCGAAGTGCAGAAGCTCAGTCCAGGCGCGCGCGTCAGTCTGCGGGTTTACTCGGGCGGCCGCTTTCGCGATGTGCAGGTGACTGCCGGAAAAGCCGGCGACCTGATGCGCCTGAGAACGGCGAACGGCAGATTCCCTGGCGGTGGTTTCGAGTTCTACGGGCCTGACAGGATGATCGGTCCCGAACAACTGATGATGCACGAGGATTTCGAACCGCTGATGCTCGAGCGGATGCAGCCGATGCTCGACCGGATGCAGCCGATGCTCGAGAGGATGCAGCCGATGTTGGAGGAACGCCTGCGCGATTTACCTGAGCGGATCGAGTTGCGCATGGCGCCCGGGGTCCGGACGTTTCGGACGCTACCCCGCACTTACCGTGTGGAGCGTGGTACCGAGGAGCAGCGCGCCGCTGCCCAGCAGGGATTCATCCATTAATGCGATTACGGAGTTTGCCGCGACAGCAGCTCGGGCCGCTCGAGTCGCGTCAGCGCCGCTTTTTGTGGCTGGAATTGTTTCGCTAACTCGCTGACGCGGGATTGCCAGCGCGATTGCAGCTCGGTCGCTGCTGATTGAACGCGCTGTTCCGCCGCAGTAGGGCCGGGCAGCGCGTTTTGCGTTGATTTCGCGGGCGTTGTTGGCGTCGCCGGAGGCGTTGCAGTGGGCGTGTCCGAACATCCGAAGCTCGGGGGATTTTTCGGATCGACGGCAGCATAACCGATACGGGGCAACACATCGGCTGCAATGAGAATCGTGCCAGCGAGCGCGATCGCGATCGAGACCAAATGCATTCGGGGTAAGCGAGCGCGCCACGACGTGATGCCGATCCAGATGCCACCGATGACGATGACCGCCTCGGCACCCAGAAATCCAAACAGACCTGCACCGCACGTATTGTTGTACGGCCAGAAGAGCAGAGCGACACCAACGGCGGCAACCAGAATCAGTCGCGCAGTAACGCCGATGAGAGCTGCGCGCTGAGCCGTACGTTCCTTGGCGCGCCGATCCTCTTCGGTCTGGAGCTTCTTGTACGCAAGCGACGGCTCCGGCGGCAATCCGTCGAATTCGCGCTCTATCTTTTTGAGTTGTGTCGACCAGTCGTCTTGAGCCACGCACGCCTCGGCAAAACCCCTGATATCTTCAAGACTCCGAGAGCCCGTTTTGGGCAACGATAAGATGAGTTCCGACGACATAACGCGAGTCAGACTGGATAAATGGCTGTGGGCCGCCCGTTTTTTCAAAACCCGGGGCTTAGCGGCTCAGGCGATAGAAACCGGCAAGGTCGAGGTCAACGGGGAGCGCGCAAAGCGCGCAAAGCAGCTACAGCTCGGAGATGAACTGCGGATCCGCCTCGGGCCGTATCACCACATCGTCAAAGTGCGCGGAATTTCCGAGCGCCGCGGTCCGCCTGCAGTCGCGGCTGAACTATTCGCGGAAACGGAGGAAAGCCGGAAGGCGCGCGAAGCGATGCAGCTCCAGGTTCGCGTCGCCCAATCAGTTCCCGGCTACGATCGAGGCCGTCCCACGAAAAAAGATCGCCGCGATATCGAAAGATTGAAGCGCCGGGAGTAGCTAGAACTCCATTTGGGCGCCGAGCTCTACGACTCGATTCGGCGGGATTCCGAAAAACTCGGTCGCGGGGCGCGAGTTGCGCTGCATGAAAATGAAAAGCCGCTTGCGCCAGCGCGCGAGCGGCTTCGTTCCGGTCGGAATCAGGTTCTCTCTGCCAAGGTAGTACGTAGTTTCCGTCGGCTTCGCGATAACGCCACGCTCAGTAGAGAGCGACAAAACTTCCGGCACGTTCGGCGTCTGCATGAAGCCATACTTGGCTTTAACGCGCGTGAAGTTATGTGGGAATGTCGTTACTTCGATTCGCTCAGTCGTCGGCACTTCGGGAACAGGCGCCGAGACGACGGATAACAGCACCACGTGCTCGTGCAGAACCTTGTTGTGTTTCAGGTGATGCAGCAGCACCAGTGGTGCGTCCTTCGACTCCGACGTCAGGAACACCGCCGTACCTGGGACGCGAACCGGCTTGAAACGCTTATCCGGATTCTGGTCGCCCAGGTCGTTGAGCAACACGTCCAGCGGAATCGACGCGTCACGCAGCAATCCCCGCACGATCAGCCGGCCGCGCTGCCACGTCGTCATCAGGATGAACAACGCAAGCGCGACGGTGAGCGGGACCCAGCCACCGTCCTTCACCTTGAGGATGTTCGCGCTAAAAAACGACGCGTCTATAACGAAGAACGGTACCACCAGCAGTATCGTGCGCGTCCTACTCCATCCCCACCACGTGCGAGCAACGGTGTAGATAAGCGCAGTAGTTATCAGGAACGTACCCGTCACCGCTATGCCGTACGCTGCGCCAAGAGCGTCCGACGATCTGAAGTAGAGAACGACGAGGAGGCAGCCAATCATCAGCGCGCTGTTGACTTCAGGGATATAGATCTGCCCCGCCTCCTGCTTCGAAGTGTGAATGATGGTGACACGGGGGCTATAACCGAGTTGCACGCATTGCTGGGTGATCGAGAAAGCTCCCGAGATCAGCGCCTGAGATGCAATGATGGCAGCCAGAGTTGCCAGCGTGATGAGCGGATAAAGCATCGGACGCGGCGCCAACAGGTAAAAAGGATTTGACGCCGCGGTTGGGTCGTGGAGGAGCAACCCGCCCTGACCGAAGTAATTGAGAATGAGTGCTGGAAAGACAATGGTGAACCAGGCGATCCGAATCGCGCGCTTTCCAAAGTGACCCATGTCGGCGTAGAGCGCTTCAGCACCCGTTACAACGAGTACGACTGCGCCGAGTATCACGAACGAGTGCGCGCCGTGCAGCGCGAAAAAGTCGAGAGCATACCAGGGATTAATTGCCAGCAGGATTCTCGGCTCTTTCCCAATCTCGGCCGCGCCAAGGAGTGCTATCGCGATGAACCATATTAGCGTGATCGGTCCGAAGATTCGCCCGACTTTCCCGGTGCCCCACTTCTGAAAGAAGAAGAGAGTGAAGATGATGATAAGGGTGAGTGGTACCGCCAATCTGGCCAGCAGCGGTTCGACTACACCCAAACCTTCCGTCGCACCGAGCACCGAGATTGCCGGAGTTATGATTCCGTCGCCGTAGAGAAGTGCAGCGCCGATCAGCCCGATAGCGGTGATAATGACTTTGGCGCGCCTGTCGGCATCGCGGTTCAAGCGCTGAGCAATCAGCGCTACCAGCGCGAGAATTCCGCCTTCACCATGGTTGTCCGCACGCATGACAACGATGATGTACTTGATGCTGACGACGGCGATCAGTGACCAGACGATCAGCGACAGAACACCGTAGATGTTGGCTGGAGTGGGCGTGAGCCCGTACTCGGGCTTGAAGCATTCTCGCAGTGCGTAAAGCGGGCTGGTACCGATGTCGCCATAGACGACGCCGAGCGCGAGAAGAGTAAGTTTTGCGAGACGGCGGCCGCTCGGACGAGCTTCCAGGTTAGTACTGATTTGCGCGACCTATAGAGGTAGTTCAGGCCACTGTTTCTGCAGTGCTACTTAATCTGGTGGCTTGACCTCGGAATTTCCGTAGGCACGGCACCGTTTGCAAGGTCGGTACCTCCGCGGGGTGAAAACATGCTGCTAACAGGGCATGTCACTTGCGTTTATAACGCCCGCAAGTACCTGACTAAATGGAGGAAGAAAATGGCAGATCTCAACGAAAGAGGTCTCAAGAACCAGGTCAAAGGGACCGGCAAGGAGATGAAAGGGAAGCTTCGCGGTGACCTCGGCGACGCTACCGACAACAGCAGCGAGCACATCAAAGGTCGCGCTGAACAACTGGAAGGAAAAATCCAGAAAAACTTCGGCAAGGGTGAACGCGACGCGGATCCCGACAACGTCTAAGTCCTCCATCCAAAACTGAGAAAAAAACAAAGGCCGGTGCATTGCACCGGCCTTTTTGTTTTTCATATCTCAATAGCGCGGCGGACTTCCGGGTCCACTCGGTCCGCCGAGTGTATCGCCGCCGCGTCGTTCGGCCAGATCCTTTCGCGCGGCCGCTCGAAGCTTGTCGAGTTTCGCGGCCTGCTCAGGAGTCAGCAAGCGCTTGATCTGCGCGTGAGTGCTGTCGCTCACGACTCGCGCCTGCTTGGCAATCGAGTCGAGCTGCGGCTGAATGGGCTTATACAGCGCGACGATCTGCCGGTGCTTCTGTTCGATCAGTGTGTCGACGGCGGCTGCCTGCTGTGGCGTCAAGCTCAGCTCTTCCGCCATGCGCTGCCTAGAGGCGCGGGGTCCACGGACGTGCTCGCGCTTCGCGTCCATCACTCGGTCTGCTGTAAAGCCCAGCGCGCCGCCCGTGATGAAGGCGCCAAGCAGGAACATCAGCGCGTAACCCTTAGAGCGTTCCATCGCGACCTCAGTGTGACATGACGTAGCGGAACGTCGCTTCCCGCTGCGACGATCCGTCGTGCGGAGCCTGAACTACCTGCACCGCACCAGGCAGTAGTTCGTACGACAGGGAATCGGTGACTGCCTCGTAGCTGACGCGCAAATCTTCGTCTTTCTGTTTCGACAAAACCAATCCGGCGGCGACAAACAGCAACGCAGCGGCTGCGAGTCCGGGACCGGCCCAGCTCGCCAGATCAGACCACCAATTCACGGGGATCACTGCTGCGCCGCGATCCCTGACATATGACATGATCTGCTGCTCGAAGCCGTCCCAGTAGGACGTAGCGGCAGGCGCCGCATAAATCTCACGAAGTGCCTTCGTGAGCTCTGCGTCCGGCCCGTCTTCGTTCTCGAGTCGCAAATCGAATCTTTCGTCCATCTTCAATCCCTCAGATTTCCCAGCAGCACCCGCAACTTCTGTCGCGCGTGGTGCAAATCCGACCGGGCAGTGCCGCCCGGTATACCCAACATCTCTCCAATTTCCGCGTGCGTAAAGCCCTCGACATCATGGAGAACTATCACCGACCGCGCCCGATCGGAAAGCTTCGCTAGCGCAGCCTTTAACCGTTCCCGCAACTCGTCGCCTTCGGCGGGATCGCGAAAAGGAGTTGCCATCGTGTCCGACAGCTCTTCCGCGTTCCTGACCTTACGGCGACGGGCCAGATCCAGCGCTGCGTTTGCGACGATGCGATTGAGCCAGGCTCCGAATGCCTGCGCGGGATCGAAACGATCCAACGCCTGGTGCGCCCGCAGAAACCCTTCCTGCACCGCGTCTTCCGCATCCTCGTGCGTCAGCACTATCGAGCGTGCTACCGCATACGCCCTTCTCTGATGCAGTCGAACCAGCCCTGCAAAACCCCGGTCGTCGCCCGCCCTGGCAAGGCGAACGAGCTCCTTCTCTTCATCAGAAATACGAACGGGCTGACTGGACTGTTGGGACAGATGCGGTTCCCCCGGGTTCTGCTCCAAACCTACTGGAGGCCCGCCGGGTGCGTCTGCAGAATCGATGCGGGGCAAGGATCCGCCTAGTGTACGGGTCCCATCGACCCGCGGGCGCGGCCAGTTCTGAACAGCAGGAGCAACGGCAGCGCACAAAGGAGGACCAGACCGCTATACAGGTAGATCTTCGAGAACGCGAGCATGCTCGACTGCAGAGTGACCTGACGGTCCAGAATCGCCAGCGCCTGCTGCTGCGCCACCATCGGGTTTATTCCGCGGGAGATCAAACCGCGAGTGAGCATGGAGATCCGGCCAAGGGTCTCCGGATCGTTGTTGCCAACGTGCTCGACCAGGACTGCCTTTTCAGCCGCCATGAAGCGCGCGAGCAATGTCGCCATAACCGCAATGCCCAATGAGCCGCCGAGCTGACGCATCAAGTTGAACATCCCAGTTCCTTGCGCCAGGTCCTTCACCTTTAGGTCGGCCATCGTCGCATTCGTAAGCGGCACAAAGATCAGGCCGAGGCCCATGCCGCGCAGGATCAACGGCCAGAACAGATCCTGGGATCCGCTCGCCGATGTCAGGTGCGACAGCTTCAGCATCGACAGGAAGAACAGGAATGCGCCAGCTATCACGGTATAGCGTGCGTCGAGTCGCATCGCATTGCGCCCAACGACCGCCATCGTCACAGCGGATGCAATCGCACCTGGCAGGATGATCTTTCCGGTCTGCCACGCCGTCATCTGCAACAACCCCTGCAGAAATACCGGCAGGATGAACACCGACCCGTAGAGCGCGAATCCGAGCAGCAGACCAATGCTGATACCGGCCGTGAGCTGGCGGCTCTTGAGAATCCGAAAGTTGATGACGGGCTCGTCGGTAGTCAGCTCGTGCCAGATCAGCGCGACGCCTGCGACGGCTGCGGTGACGGCCAACGCGGTGACAGAGCGTGATTCCCACCAATCGTAGCGCTCGCCGCGCTCGAGCATCCACTGCAATGAGCCGACGCATAACGCCAACAGCCCTATCCCGAGATAGTCGATCTTATCGGCGCGCTCCTGGTGCGCGGCGTCGTGGACGTAAGTCATCGTCAGGATCGCCGCGATAATGCCGAGCGGAACGTTGATGTAGAAGATCCACGGCCAGTTGTAATTGTCCGTGATCCAACCGCCAAGTGTAGGCCCGAGCGTCGGCCCGACCATGACGCCGACGCCGAAGATCGCCATCCCGGTGCCGGCTTCTTCGGGCGGGAAGGATTCGTAAAGTGTCGCCTGCGCGGTGGACAGCAGAGCGCCACCTCCGATCCCCTGGATTACGCGCCAGAAAATGAGCCCGAGCAGCGAGTGCGCAGCGCCGCAGAAAAACGACGCGACGGTAAAAAGCGCAATCGATCCGGTGAAGTAGCGCTTTCTGCCGAAATAGGCAGAGAGCCATCCAGACATCGGAATGACGATGACGTTGGCGATGATGTAGGCCGTCGACACCCATGCGATTTCGTCGAGGGTGGCGCCGAGGTTCCCCATCATGTGCGGGATGGCGACGTTGACGATCGAGGTGTCGATCAGCTCCAACATCGCCGCCATCGTGACGGTGGCGGCGATGATGTATTTATGGGCGTACTTATCCTCGACGGATGTAGAAATCCCCGTCGACCGCAGTACGGCGGTGCTCACCGGGATGTATCCACGTGCACGTCCACGGATAGACCCGGACGCAACGGACGACTGCCGCCGCACGGCTTGGTGACCGCGATTCTCACCGGCACACGCTGCACGACCTTGGTGAAGTTACCGGTCGCATTGTCGGGCGGAAGCAGCGCGAACTTGGCGCCCGTCGCACCGCTCACACTTTCCACTTTACCTTCCGCGGTGCAACCGTAGGCGTCGACCGAGAACTCAACCGGCTGTCCCGGATGAATCTTGGCGAGCTGCGTCTCCTTGAAATTCGCGGTCACCCAAACACCGGTGTCGGCGACGATGCTGAGGAGCGGCTGTCCAGGATTCACGAGTTGTCCAACTTCTACCTGCTTGCGCGAGATTTCCCCGGACGCCGGAGCAGTGATTCGGGTGTAGTCCAATTGCAACTGCGCGTTCGCCGTAGCTGCGCGCGCGGCAAGTGTGCGCGCACTCGCGACGCGGACACCAGCCTCGGCGGTGTTCACGGTACCCCCCGCGGCCGAGGCCTGACGCTCAGCGGCGAGGAGATTCGCGTGCGCGACCTCGGCCGCGGCCTGCGAAGCATCGAGTTGCTGCTTGGAGATGATCTGCTTGCCAGCCAACTCCTTGGCGCGGGCGAGATCCAAGTCAGCCTTGTTGGCGTTGGCGCGAGCAGCACCGATCTGCGCATCGAGTGCAGCGCGCTGGCCGGCGGCGCTTTGCACCTGAGCCTGAGCCTGACCAGCGAAGCCGGCGCTGCCGGCGGTTGCTTCGGCGGCAGCGAGATCCGCCTGCGATTGCTGCAGCCGCACGACGTAGTCGGCGTCGTCGAGCTGGACGAGTGGCTGGCCAGCGTTCACGTGATCGTTCTCGTTGACCGAAACAGATTTCACGTAGCCGCCGACTTTCGCCAGTACCGGCACGATGTGACCGTCGACCTGTGCGTTGTCAGTCGACTGGTGGGAGCGACCGTAGTTCCACTTCTGGAACGCCCAGAAGAGAACGAGCAGTGCGACGACACCAACGATCGGCAGCACGAATTTCTTTTTGTTCGATCCTGTGGTCGTCTCGGTCACGTGATCCGTTCGAGTCTGGGAAGTACGAGAGCCGTTCCCACTCGGGGTCTGCGGCGCTTCGGTTTCGATTGCGGTGGCCATTGGATTCCTGTTCTTAGTCTGAATTTAGTGCTGAAATGTCGCTGATTATCTCAAAGTCGTCACACTGCCGGTCGCACGAGCGAGCGCGACACGAGCGAGCTGATACGCAGTTTCGGCGTCGTTCACCAACGTCCGCGATGCTGTGAGCGCAAGCGATGCATTCACAACGTCTGCGTTCCCTGCCACTCCGGCGTTGAAGCGATCCCGCGCCTGTGCCAGCTCCTGCTGGGCCAGACTAAGTCGCTCCGTTGCCGCGGCTACCTGCTCGGTGGCGTTCGCCAGATCTAGGAGAGCCCCGCGGACATCCGCCTCTGCCTGCTGCTCGAGATCGCGGCGCCGAATTTCCGCTTCTTTCACCACGGATCGCTGTTCCTGAACGCGAGCCTCGCGACGGAATCCGTCGAAAATCGGCAGGGAGACCTGCAGGCCCCAGGTGTAAGTGCCCAAAAGCTTTCCTCCGGTCTTCCCAATTACACCGTCATCGGCGACAAGCCCCAGAGTAGGCAACCGTTCCGCTTTGATAGCTGAGAGTCCCTGCTTCGCGGCACGCACCCGCTCTTCTTCGGCGATCAGATCTGGCCGATTGCGTATGGCCTGGCTGACCAGCGTAGCCTCATCGGGCAAAGTCTGACGTGCTGCCGTCGGGGATAAGGAATCAGCGAGAACGACCTCGGTCCCGACCGGAAGCGAGAGCGCGCGAAGCACATCGAGATGCGCGTGATCGCGTGCGTTCCGTGAGCTAATCAGGCTGGCGCGCGTGGCGGCCAGCTGCGCCTTGGCGCGCGTGACGTCCAGTCCGACTCCGGTGCCCGCCTGAAGCTGGGACTGCGCGATGCGAAGGAGCTCGGTCGCCAGGACGGTATCGGCCTGTCGAGCCCGCAAATCTGCGTCAGCGCGCATTGCTCTCACGTATGCGGTTGTCGCAGTGGTCGCCGCCAATTCGGCGCTCGCATCCGCATCAGCGTTGGACGACCTCGCCTGCGCCTGTGCAGATCTCACGCGACCAATCGCACTGAAGTCGAGCAGATTTTGCTGCACGCGACCGCGAATGTCGACGAGATTAACCGGGCCTTCCACCTGGCCAGCGGGATCGAAAATCGGTGGTTGGCCGGGGGGCGAGGGAAAATCGATGCCGAAGGTGGCGGTGTTGAAGGTGTGCCCTGATTGATTCGCGTACGCGGTCAAATTCGGAAGCAGGTCCGCGCGACGCTCGCGTACGCGAGCCTGGGCTTCATCAGCGCGAAGGCGCGCGCCCAGGGCAACGGCGCTTTGTCGCGCGGCCAAACGCGCAGCTTCGCCGAGTGAAAGCGTAACGAGACCGTCGACCGGGCGAGGCAACGAATCGACGTTTTGGGCCAATAGTGGAGGCGATACGATTGCAATCGTTGCGGCGACAGCGATCGCGCGCCGAACGCTAGAGAAAATCTCAGTCATTGTGAAAAGGGAAGAACGAAACTGCAGGGGCGCCGTCAGCCTGTTCGCAGGCGCCGATGGATGTGGTGAGGGAGTGTAGATAGAACTGCGCCAGCTCGCGAAAAACTTCCTCGCGCTTCTTGTGGCAAAGGAGCGGGACGCCGGTGTGCTCGTCGCTCCAGATGGCGTTCATCACCGTGAGTGCGACCAGCATGCGCGCGGCAACCATTGGATCGACTTCGCGAAATTCGCCGGCCTCGGTGCCGCGGCGGATGATACCGCTGAGCAGCCTTAGTCCGCGGGCAGTGACTTCATCGGCGTAGAAACGCGCGAGGTCGGGGAACCGATGCAGCTCGCCGAGGACCAGGCGGTGCAGGGTATTGAAGAGTGGAGAGCTAACGAAAGCCCAGTACCCGCGCATTGCGCCGTAAAGCTGTTCGCTGGGCGATCCGCCCTGGCTCGCAGTTTTTTCGCCCGTTTCAATCGCGGCGACGGCGGTTTGGCGGACTACTTCCCGGAAGAGCTCTTCCTTGTTCGGGAAGTAGAGGTAGATGGTTCCCTTGGAGACTCCGGCGCGGGCGGCGATATCCTGGAGGCGGGCCTTGGCGAGTCCGCACTCGCCGAAGACCTCTAGTGCGGCCTCGATGATCTGCTGGGGCCGGTGCTCGGGTCTTCTGCGCCACTTGGGCGATTTTGCGACGGCTGGTATGGTAGCGGACATTGCGGTAAACACATAGTAACTGACCGGTCAGTAAGATATATTGAGTCATCTCTGGAGTAAAGGGGAACAACGACGCTTGCTGCTGCCTGCTTCGGCTAGCCGCCGAGCAGCTGGCTCAAAGCCCAGCGGCCAGCGCCGTTTGTTAATGCCTCGTTATCGCTTTTGACTCCTCGAGATGCCTGTACTTCGCATTCGTCAGCAGCACGATCGAAGTCAGGATGAGGAATAGGGTCACCGCGCTGAGGATGAAGCCGGTGAGCGCAGCAGCGAGATCGGTTTTCTTTTTGATCGCCATCATTTCGCTCCCGGCTCGCTCGCCACGCGTGCCTTCGACAGGGTGTCGTTCTGATTGATCTTCGGAATCACCTCGAGCCCTTCGACCACCCGCCCGAAAACTGTGTGCACCCCGTTCAGGTGTCGAGTGTTCGCCTCGCTGAGCACGATGAAGAACTGGCTGCCGCCGGTATCCTTGCCCGCGTGCGCCATCGATAGTGCGCCAACCTGATGCTTGTTCGGATTCCCGGACGTTTCGCATTTGATCTTGTAGCCAGGCCCACCGGTTCCAACCGGTCCTTTCGCCTCGGCGCCGCCTTTCGAGTACGGGTCGCCACCCTGCACCATGAAATCCTTGATCACACGGTGGAACTTCGTTCCGTCGTAAAATCCTGAGTTCGCCAGCTTCTCGAAATTGGCGACAGTATTCGGCGCGTCTTTCTCGAACAGCTCGGCGCGCATAGTTCCTTTGTTCGTTTCGATTGTGGCGATTTTCGTCATTAGTCGAGGAAGGGAATTGCTAAAACTAACACACAGATTGAGGCGTTCGGACCAACAGCCTGAACTGGCTGTTTTAGTCCGAACGCCTCAATCATTTCCGCGCGGCGCGAAATCCGGCGGGTCGTTCCCGGCTCGCCTGGTCGAGCGCGCGACGCACGCCCGCCGCATCAAAGTCGGTCCCATACACCGGAGATCCCGGCTGCTGCTTCCATGACTCGTCGAGTCCGCCCGCGTCAACAGCGTCAAATCCCATCTCGTCGAGCAGCTTGATCACGACATCCTTGGCTTGCTTGTCGTCGCCGGCCACCGGCAACGCAATGCGTCCGGGCGTGCCACGTGGTTTACCGCGGTCCAGCAGATGCTTCGCGTAGATGTTGTTAAATGCTTTCACAACCGGTCGTCCGAGCTGCTGCGCTACCCACCGACTCTCGGTCGTTCCTGATTCGATGTCAGACAGGTAGCCGTCTCGCTGAGGGTAATAATTGCCGGTGTCGACTATCACTGCGGTTGCAGGTGTGTCAGCGAATAGATCGCGCGGCAACCTGGGGATGCTCTTCTCCGGAATGGTGACTATCACAACCTCACCCTTCCGCGCCGCTTCGCTCGGTGTCACCGCTTTGGCGCCAGTCTCGCGCGCGAGACCGTCCAGGGTCTCCGGACCACGAGAGTTCGCGACATAGACCTCGTGACCAAGCTGACTGAGACGGCGAGTAAGATTGCCGCCAATGTGTCCGGCTCCGATGATTCCGATTCTCATATCTGCTCCGTTAAATAGTGCTCGACGGGCAAATCTCGACCAGCGTGCAGCTCACACACTGCGGTGAGCGGGCGAAACAGACTCGACGCCCGTGAAAGATCAACACGTGGGCGAGCATCGTCCAATCGTCGCGCTCAATGAGACCCATCAAATCCTGCTCGGCTTTCACGGGATCGGTTTGACGCGTGAGGCCAAGTCGCACTGCGAGCCTGCCAACGTGAGTGTCGACGACCACGCCTTCGTTCTTGCCGAACGCATTGCCGAGTATGACGTTGGCGGTCTTGCGACCAACGCCGGGTAGTTTGACCAGCTCCTCCATCGAGTCGGGGACTGCGCCCTTGTGCCGCTCGACCAGCGCCTTACCGAGCGCGATCAGGCTCTTTGTCTTGTTGCGAAAGAATCCGGTGCTCCTGATCATCTCCTCCAGCACCGTCGGATTCGCATCGGCGAGCGATTGAGCCGTCGGAAAAGCCTTGAACAGCGCTGGCGTCACCAAGTTGACGCGCTTGTCGGTGCACTGAGCGCTGAGGATGGTTGCTATCAAGAGCTCGAGCGGGGTGGAGTAATCCAGCTCGACGTGCGCGTCGGGATAAAGGTTGCGCAGCCGCGTGTACAGCTCGCGGGTGTGGGCCGGGATCTGCGCTTTCGCAATCGAACGTCTGCGCCGGCTGGCAATCGCCTTCTTCAGTTTCTTGACGATCGTTTTTTTCATTTACGCCTTTTTCGGGCGAACGCTAGTACATCGTCCGCGCCGCGGGTGTTGAGGATCTCTACAGACTCGAGCCACGCCTTCCGGGCGAGGCCGATTCCGAAGTGAACATTGTCGAGCCCGGGCACCGAATGCGCGTCCGGGCCGATCTCGATCGTCACTCCCAATTCCTTCGCGCGACGGCAATAGCGCCAGTCGAGATCGAGCCGATGCGGATCGGCGTTGAGCTCGACCGACACACCGACTTGAGCGGCCTTTTCGAGCACGGCCTCGACATCAAGTGCGTACGGCTCGCGCGACAACAATAATCTTCCGGTCGGATGCGCGAGAATCGTAAGGTGTGGGTCGTCGAGCGCAGCGAGTACACGCTTCGTCATTGCATCGCCGTCCATGCTAAAGCGCGAATGGATCGAGCCGATGACGTAGTCGAAGGTATCCAGAACGTCGGAGTCGTAGTCGACGCGGCCGTCGGCGAGAATGTCGGCTTCGATTCCCTTGAGAATCCGGAAGTTCTTGAGCCGGACGTTGATCTCGTCGATCTCCTCATGTTGGCGCAGCAAACGATCGCGCTTCAAGCCGCGAGCGTAAAACGCAGACTCCGAGTGATCGGAGATGCCGATGTAATCCCAGCCGCGCTCAATCGCGCCCTCGGCCAGCTCCTCGATCGTCGCGACACCGTCGGAGTAATCCGAATGGCAGTGAAGGATGCCTCGCAAGTCTTCATAGACGACGAGATCGGGCAGCTCGTGGCGGGCGGACGCTTCGACTTCGCCCATGCCCTCGCGCATTTCGGGCGGAATCGGCAGGAGATCTAGCGCGGTGAAAAACGCATCCTCATCCTCGACCGGAATTCGCTTTCCGTCGGGTCCGATCAACGAGTTGCCGCGAATTTCGAAGCCGCGCTCCTTTGCCAGTTCGCGCACCTCGTCGACGTGCGGCGAATTGCCCGTCGCGCGCCATAGGGCTACCGGATAGTCGGCTTTGGTGACGCAGTGAATGTCGAGATGGGTTCCGTCAACGAATCGAATCTGGACCGAGCCCGGCTCATCGGGCTTCGAGGTCGCCTCGCGCACACCCGGCGATCTCGCAAAGGAATCGGCAACCTTGACCGGATCCTTCGTGCACTCGGCGACGATGTCGACGTCAGCGACGAGCTCATTGTGCCGCCTGATCGAGCCGGCGATTTCCGCGTGGTCGACGTCGGGATGGCGGTCGACATTTGTCGCGAGCATGTGGGCCTGGATGATCGCCGCCGGGAATCGCTGCAGATGCGCATCGCGTCGCACGACCTCGATTCCGCGAAGTATCTTGTGGGCCGTCTTGTCGCCGAACTTCGGCAGCTTGGCGAGCTCACCGTTCTGAGCGACGCGTTCGAGATCTTCGAGGGTCTGGACGCCGAGCTCGGCGTGAATGAATTGGATTTTTTCGGCATTGAGTCCGGGGACGCGCATCAAATCCACCATCCCCGACGGCATTCCTTCGCTGAGCTGATTCAGGTATCGCGATTCGCCAGTCTCGACGAGGTCTCGGACGACCGAGAGCGTAGCGGGGCCGATACCGGGTGTGTCAGCGAGCTCGCCGGAACGGAGCAGCGGACCCAGGTCATCGGTGTCGAGCGCGATCAATGCGCGCGCGGCCCCCTGATACGCTTTAGCCTTGAACCTTTGTTCGCCTTTCAAACGAAGAAGCGAACCGATTTGGGAGAGAACGTGCGCTGCTGACCGCGAATCCATTCCCGCAATTTAAGCGGGATGCCTGCCCGTCTCCTTCCTTAAGGAAGGGCGAAATCAGGTCGCTTCTTCGACGCCGGCGTGGAAGGGGAGGGTCTTCACGATCTCCTCTATCTGCTTCTGAATCAGCTCGAGCTCCTGGCTGGCGCCCTCACTGTCCAGCATGCCGTGCCGCATCGTCACGGCCACCCGGTTCATGTACTTGATCTTGGTGATGATTTCTTCGGTGGCCCGACGGAGTCGGATATAGCGACGCTTGTCCGCCAGTGCGCGGTGGCAACGCCGCTCGAGATCCTGGGGAGTGAGCTTACGCGCCGTCTCGACGGCTTCGGCGATGGTACGACCGGGAACAGCGCCGTGATCGGGGATTCCCATTTGGTCGCTGTTTGGATCGCTGAACCAGAGCCTGCCGATGTATTCGACACCGTCATAGGCGAGACGGAGCGCTACTCTGTATTCCTTGCCGTCAACCGTGATCGAGCTGATCGCGTGCTGCGTTACGCCGGAATCTGATGTCATGGCTGAATTTCAGCGTCGTACAGGCGGATTTGTCTCATCCAGGAATGGTTCGAGTGCCGCGAAAAGCCGGTCCGGTTGTTCAACGTACGGCACATGCCCGCAGTCGTCCAGCACCACCAGGTCCGTTCCGAGGGCGTTAGCAGCGTCACTGGAAGACGCTAATGGAATAGGATCGTCACGCCCGTGGATCACAATTGAAGGGATTTTAATCGCTTCCAGGTCAGGAAACAGGTTGAAATCACCGAGACTTTGCCACACAGACTGCTGGATCCTGCCGATGACCCGGAAGGGCGTGAGGTCGGTTGCCTTGCGCGGATCGGAGAAATACCCGGCAACGCTCAACTCAAACGCGCGGTGGCGGTTGGCTTCCGGATCGCGTTCGCGCAAACCAGACGCGTTCAGCTCGTCGCGCAACCGCTGGATTTCAGGACTCGCCTGCCTGCGTGCAAACTCGGCGTCGAACTGTGCGCGATACTCGCGGGTCAGTGGCGCTGGGTTGATCAGCGCCAGCCGTGCCGGTGGGATCAGATGCGGGTTTCTCCGCTGTTCGATCGCGTACAGAAGCGCCAGCATCGCACCCCAGGAGTATCCAACGATCGAAAGTGGTTCGAGCCGGTGCTCGTCGGCAATCCGTCCCAGATCATCGACGTGAGTCCGCCACGTCACCTGCATCCGCGCGTCGGTTCGCGATCGTCCGCCACCGCGCTGATCGTAAAAGGTGAGATCGTATTTCTCGCCGAGCCGCAGCATTTGCGGCAACAGATAACAGTGATCGGCGCCCGGCCCGCCGTGCAGGACTATGAGCTTTGGTGCGCCGGTCTTTCCGTACCTGGCCCAATAGATCGGGACTTCGGTTGAAGTTGTGAAGCCCTCCTCGCGCGGAGGCGGAATGCGGGAGGCGCGAGACGGGAGGCGGGAGGCGGAACTGCTCAAAGAGCCGGAGGTGGAGGCGAGAAGCGGGACGTCTAACGTGCGGTGAAGTCGGTCGTCGCAGTTACCTGGCGGCAGGTTTCGGCAATCAACTCGGCGGCGTGATCGAGATCCTGAACGCTCACCAGCTCGTTGGGCGAATGCATGTAGCGATTGGGGACCGACACGAGTGCGGTCGCGACGCCTTCGCGCGCAATATGGATGGCGTCTGCATCAGTGCTGGTTTCACGCCCCGCTGCGTGGAGTGAGAACGGAATCTTTTTTTTCTCGGCGGTGTCGCGCAGCAATCGGAAGACAACCGGCGAGATTATCGAGCCTCTCGTGAGAACCGGACCCGAGTCGATTGCGGCTTCTCCATGCTCTCTCTTCTCCACGCCGGGGTGATCGATGGCGAAGGTGACGTCGACGACTATCGCCATCTGTGGGCCGATGCACGTCGCACAGACACCTGCGCCGCCGCCGCGATATCCGATTTCCTCCTGGGTGGTAGCGACAGCCACGACTTTCGCCGCGCCCGGCTTGTCGGCGTAGCGCCGAAGTGCCTCGAGCACGACGAACGCGCCGATACGGTCGTCGATCGAGCGCGACACGATGCGGCCGTTGGGAAACTCCAACGTGCGCGAATCGATGACTCCAGCGTCACCAACCTGAATCGCTTCTTCGGCCTCCTTTTTCTCCTTGAACCCCAGGTCGACCCACAGATCCTGGAACTTCGCCGCCTTCTCGCGTTCCTCGGGCTTGATCAGGTGAATCGGCTTTTTGCCGACGACGCCGAACACATCGCCGTTGCGACCATTGAAACGAATGCGCTGTCCAATCAGAACCTGCGGATCCCAGCCGCCGATCGGCTGGATGTAAGCGTAGCCCTTGTCGTCGATGTAATTGACGATGACGCCGATCTCGTCGATGTGACCGGCGAGCATGATCGTCGGTTTGCCGTTGCCGTTTACCTCGGCGAGGCTGTTACCCGCGACATCGCCGCTGACCTTTGCAAATTTCCCCGCCTGTTCACGCCAGACTTTGGCGGGTGCTGCTTCGAATCCTGACGGACCGGGTGTGTCGAGAAGTTTCTTGAGAAAGGTGAGTGATTCGGCGGAGATCATGCGTGGTAAAGTTGACAGGTTTGGGCAGACACGGCCTCGAGGACGTGACGAGCGAGGAGAAGCAAAATGTATAGCAACAGGGACCTAAAATGACGTTGTAAGCGTGCGGGGCTGGCCTTCGCGAACGACTCTTGCAACTCGACGCGCGGTATCAATCACTAGTACAGCGCTTGTTCATCATGAGAAACGCCCTTCCGCTGCTGCTTGCATCTTTCTTCGCGACAGCAGTCCAATCGTCACCAGCGGCGGCACAAGCGGTCGCGACTTCCGCGCCAATCACCGATGTGCGCTACGAGGTGACCTTCACTCGCGCAAACGGTGAGCAGCGGCGCGTCGGTTCGGCGATGACCTTTACCGTTGGAGGCATCGATCCGGTTGTGCTGGCGCTCCCGAAATGGACGCCGGGCGCCTACGAAATTGCCGATTTTTCGCGCGATGTGCTGAATTTTTCGGCCGAGCAGGCGGGCGCATCGCTGGCGTGGGATAAAGCGGGCCCCGACACGTGGCGTATTCGTCCACGTGGAGTTGGTGAAGTGACGGTACGGTTCGAATATCTCGCGGACAGCCTCGACAACGCCAACACGTGGGCGCGTCCCGACTTTCTTCTCTTCAACGGCACCAACCTCTTCCTCTATCCGGCGGGCCGGGGATTCGATTTTCCAGCGTCAGTATCGGTGAATACCGAAGCTGGGTGGAAGGTGGTCACGGGGATGCGATCGGCGAGCCCACGACAATATTCGGCTCCGAACTACCATGATTTGGTCGACTTCCCGTTTTTCGTCGGACAATTCGACGTCGACAGCGCCCAGATTTCGGGCACCTGGGTTCGCTTCGCGACTTACCCATCAGGCAGCGTGACTGGTGGTGCGCGCATCGCGGTATGGGAAGCGCTGAAGCGTGTCATTCCAGCCGAAGTCAAGGTCTTCAAAGAAGTGCCGTGGACGACATACAGTGTGCTTCAGATCGCGGATCCCAGCTACGGCGGCGGCTCCGGGTTGGAGCATCAGAACTCCCACGTTGACGTGCTCGGTCCCGGGATGCTGGGGACACCGGTGCTGCCCTCACTCTATGCCCACGAGATCTTTCACGCCTGGAACGTAAAGCGCCTACGGCCGGCGGACCTTTGGCCGTACCGCTACGACCAGGAGCAGCCAACGACCTTACTGTGGGTCAGCGAAGGCATCACCGATTATTACGCGGATCTCGCCGAGGTACGCGGCGGAGTCATAAATCCGCAGGGATTCTACGAGGCGACGAGTGACAAGATCTCGCAGGTGGAGCAGCTTCCGCCGACATCGCTCGAGGATGCATCACTGTCGACGTGGGTGCATCCGCGTGACGGCACCGAGTACATCTACTATCCGAAGGGCTCACTCGCCGGGTTGCTGATCGATATCATGATTCGTGACGCGAGCGGCAATCACAGCTCGCTCGACGATGTGATGCGCAACCTGTTCAACGCGGACTACAAGGGTGGGCGTGGATTCACCAATGAGGAATGGTGGGCGGCTATAACATCCGCCGCCAACGGAAAATCATTCGCCGATTTTTCTGCGCGCTACATCGACGGGCGCGAGCCGTTTCCTTACGAGCGAGTGCTGCCATTGGCGGGCTTGCGGCTCGCCCGCGATACCGCCCGAGTGCCGCAATTAGGCATTGCGAGTCTGCAGGATTCGACGGGATTGCGAGTTACCGAAGTGATTCCCGGGAGTGCAGCCGCTACTGCGGGAGTACAGCCTGGTGATCAGCTCGTTTCAGTAGCGGGGTTCGACGCTGCCGATCCGAATTGGACCGATCGCTTTCGCGCCCGCTACTCGAGCGTGGCTGAGGGAACAGATCTGCCGGTAGTAATCAAGCGCGACGGTCAGCAGCAAACCCTGATGGCGCATCTGCATTTTGTGCTGCGGATCGAGTCGCGCGTCGTCGAGGATGTCAGGGCGTCGGCCAAGGCGAAAAGGATTAGATCGGGATTGCTGACGGGAACGACCAGTCCGTGATGCGAGCCAACGATTAGTTGGCTCTCATCACGCAGCTGTTACTTGAGTATGGCTTTCGCGATGGTCTGTAGCTGCATGTTGGAGGTCCCCTCGTAAATCGTTCCGATTTTCGCATCGCGGTAAAACTTTTCGACCGGATAATCCTTCGTGTATCCGTAACCGCCGAAAAGTTCGATGCACAATGAGGTGACGCGCTCGCAGACCTGTGACGAGAAGAGCTTCGCCATCGCGCCTTCGCGCGCGATGTCCTTGCCGGCATCCTTGAGACGCGCGGCGTTATAGACCATCAGGCGCGCTGCCTCGACCTCGGTCGCGGCCTGCGCCAGCTGGAACTGGATTGCCTGAAAGTCTGCGAGCTGTTTGCCGAATTGCTTGCGCTCCTGCACGTACGCGATCGCTGCATTCAAAGCGCCCTGGGCGATACCAATCATCTGCGCGCCAATACCGATGCGCCCACCATTCAGCGTGTTGATCGCGATCTTGTAACCCTGACCAACCGGCCCAAGGACGTTCTCCTCGGGAACTTCACAGTTGTCGAGTAGGAGCTCAGTGGTGCTCGAGGCGCGAATGCCAAGCTTGTCTTCCTTCTTGCCAACCTTGAATCCCGCGAAATCACGCTCGATGATGAACGCCGTAATTCCGCGGTAACCCGCCGACGGATCAGAATTCGCGAACACGACGAAGATTCCCGCCTCGGCGCCATTCGTGATCCACAGCTTCTGACCGTTGAGAATCCACTTATTGCCGCGCTTCTCGGCGCGCGTGGCGAGTCCAAATGCATCCGAGCCCGACCCTGATTCGGACAGCGCATAGGCGCCGATCACGTCCGAGGTCAGCTGCGTCACGTACTTCGCTTTCTGAGTGTCAGTGCCGTACTTGAGGATCGGGAAGTTGACGAGGGTGTTCTGCACATCGCACACGATCGCCGCGGCTGCGTCGACCTTGCTGATCTCCTCGACGGCGAGCGTCAGCATGAACAGGTTGCCGCCCGCCCCGCCGTATTGTTCGGGTGCTTCAATCCCCATCAAGCCAAGCTCGAAGTACTTCGGGAGCAGGGATGGATCGATCTTTCCGGCTTTCTCCATTTCCATCACGCGCGGCCGCACCTCGTCCTGCGCAAAAGCGGCAATCGCGTCGCGAAACATCATCTCCTCTTCGGAGAGGACTGTTAACGCATTCACTGCCCCCGCCTCTGTCTCCATTCCTACCAGATCCTGGGCTGCATCGCAGCCGCACGAACCATCGGATCGCCTTCCTTGCAGCCCCATGCCGCCCTGAACTCCGGCATGTTGCTGAGTGGACCGTTAACCCGCCACTTGGACGGCGGATGCGGGTTCGAGCTGACGAGATAGCGCAAGAATTCCGGACGATCCAGCTCACGCCACACCTGCGCCCACCCGAGGAAGAAGCGTTGCTCGGGGGTGAATCCGTCGATTACCGGCTGTGGATGCGCCGCCAGGGCGCGCTTCATCGCAGCATATGCGACGGTGAGCCCGCCGAAATCTCCAATGTTCTCGCCAAGGGTGAGATTGCCCTGTACGTGCGTCGCGGTGTCGAGCACGGTGTACGCGTCGAACTGCGTGACGATCTTGTTGGCTTCGGTCTCGTACTTCGCCGCGTCTTCCTTCGTCCACCAGTCGCGCATGTTGCCGAACTTGTCGTACTGGCGACCCTGGTCGTCGAAGGCGTGTGACATCTCGTGACCGATCACTGCGCCCATCGCTCCATAGTTCAGCGCGTCGTCCGCATTGGGATCGTAAAATGGTGGCTGGAGAATACCTGCCGGGAACACGATCTCATTGAGCAGCGGATTCTCATAGGCATTCACAGTGGGCGGAGTCATTCCCCACTCGGTGCGGTCGGTCGGCTTACCGATCTTCGCCCAGTCGCGCTGCGACAGGAATTGATTCGCCGCGACGACATTTGCGTAGTAGCCCCCTGGCGTGATCTGCAGCTTCGAGTAGTCGCGCCATTTGTCGGGATATCCGATCTTTCGATTGAACGCGTCGAGCTTGACCAGCGCCTGCTGCTTGGTATCCGGGCTCATCCACTGCAACTGCTCGATGCGCGAACGCAGCTCGCGGACGAGATTGTCGACAATCGTGACTGCGCGGGCCTTGGCGGCAGGAGTGAATCTTCGGGCGACGAACTCCTGGCCAAGAACCTCGCCTAGATAATTGTCAGCAGCGTTGGTGCACCGCTTCCAGCGCGGACTGATCTCCGTCGCGCCGGTGAACAGCTTGTTGAACTCGAAATCCTGTTGCACGAACGGCGTGCTCAGCGATGCCGCGGAGCCGTGGATCAGCCGCCAGCGAAGCAGCGTCTTCCAGTCGGCGAGCGGGATGCTGGTAAGCATCTTGTCGAACGCCTGGAAAAACTCCGGTTGACCGACGTTGATCTTCTGTGGTGGCGTGATCCCAAGCGCGCGATAGAAGTCTTCCCACCTGAAATCCGGGGTCAGCGAATCGACCTGCCGCAGTGTCAGCCCATGATAGTTGTTGACGACATCTCGCAGCTGAATCGGCGTCCGCGACGCTTTCGCGAACTGGGTCTCGACGGCGAGGACTGTGTTTGCTTCAGCTTTCGCCTTGGCTGGGTCGTCGCCCACCAGTCGGAACATTCCAGCGATGTTGTCGACGAACTTGGCGCGCAGATTTGTCGACGCGGTGTCGGTCTTTGAGTAGTACTCGTTGTTGGGCAGCGACAATCCGCCCTGGTACAAACCGGCGATGGTGTTTGCAGCGTCTTTAGCGTCCTGAGCCGAGCCTTCGGAGATTGGCGCCAGCCCATAACTGTGCTCGAGCTCTCCGAGCGCTCGTTTCAGGTCGTCAACGCTATTGATCGCAGCAATGCGAGCGAAGCCGGGTTTAAGCGGCGTTGCGCCTAGTCGCTCGATGGCGACGGTGTCCATGCAGCTCGAATAGAAGGCGGCCATCTTGTAGTTGTCGGTCGCCGGCTTGTACTGGCCGGCCTTCAACCTGACAACGCTGGTATCGAGAATCTCCCGCAACAGCGCCTGGTTCTGATCGAACAGCTGATCGAACGCTCCGTAACTCGAATAATCTCCGGGGATCTTCGCGGTCTGCAGCCAGCCACCGTTGGCATAAGAGTAAAAGTCTTCGCACGGACCGCACGTGGTATCCATGTTCGCGCGATCGAACGGTTTGGTTTGCACGGGTGCCTGCGCGCCCAAAACACTCGCAAACGCCAGCGCAAGAAACAGTGGGTGGGCCAGGGTTCGACGAGAGCAAATCACCGACATCCTCCTTTTTATGTAGCGGTTTGTCGCGATGTTGCGGTCTGACGCGCCGTCTTGGCGCGGCATGCGTCACCGCAGAGTGTCTCGGAGCAATCTGGATCCCAGCAGCGGTCCGCCTCGGCTCCGACAAAGGCCTTGATCGGTTCGATGCCGGCGCGCTCCAGAATCAACTCTCCGAGCTTTTCGTGGACGCCGAAGGCAGGCGTCACGCTGAATGTCACGTGAGGGAAGGGTCGCGCGGCAGCGGCCACCATCTGCGGAATATCGGTGGTGGAATGGCGACCCGGCGACAGCATGTACGGGAAAACGATCACATCGTCTGCCCCGCGAGTCACGCAGTCTGCAAAACCTGCGTTGATATCGGGATCGGCAAGATCCATATGGGCGAAGCTGACAACGACGTCGGAACCAGTCATCGTCTGCAGCAGGTTGGCCATGCACCGCATCATGCCGTTCGCCTCGGCGCGAACCGAGCCGTGATCGACGATGAGAATTCCTTTCATCTTTGCAAAATGGCGGTCAACACGCTGCGAGACTAGTGCGGAGCTTCGTCCAGGCTGGTGCCGCGATGCCAGGTAGGTACGGCAAGGCCGCCCGCGTCCTCGTAAAAATGGATCTTGTTGGGCGCGTACATTTTGGTGAGGAAAATGATCTGCCCAGTGTGCATCGCGAAATGCTCCACGACGTGATAAACAGCGGCGAGGACCGTCGTTTCGCGATCCTGAATCACCAAGGGTCGTTCAAGATCTCGGGGCGTTAGCTGCGCCAGGACTGAGTCAGCTTCACGTAAGATTTGTTCGAGACCGTCCAGTAGTGTGCGCGCGTCGGCACCCTCCTGCTGGGCGAATTCTGACGCACGATGCCGGTGGTATTGCCGCCCGCCCACGCCGCCGAGGATCCACTCGGTGACATTCCCCGTGAGGTGCACCAGCAGATTGCCGATGCTGTTGCAACCGTCATCCGGACGAGTCCACACTGCCTGCCGCGGCAGCGCCTCGACACAATGCCGAAGCTTGATCGGGTATTCCTTGGCCAGCCAGTATCTGGACCGAGCGATGAAATCGTCGGCGATCGACATCACGCCGTCTTCGCCTCGGTGGCAGCCAGGGTATCACGGAAGACATCGAGCGCGAGCTCCACTTTTCCAAATGGCGCCGACACCTGCACACCCTGGACATGCGGTCGCACGCGTTCGAGCATCTCGCGAGCAATGGCGATTCCTTCGGCGACGCCGTGCTCCTTCGACTTCGCGCTTGCAGCCCGCATGCGCTCGATGATCTTCGGTGGCACGACGACGCCGGGGACTTCGTTGGCGAGGAACTCGGCGTTGCGCAAAGAGACGAGCGGCCAAATGCCGGCCACGATCGGAATCCGCACGTGGTCGATCGTGGAAAGGAATTTGTCCAGCTGATTCACGTCAAACACCGGCTGTGTAATGGCGTATTCGGCGCCCGCTTCGACCTTCCACTCAAACCTCTTTAGTTCATGAGCGGGATCGATCGCCGCCGGATTCACGCCGACGCCGATGGTGAACTTCGTCGGCTGGCCAATCGCGTTGGCGCCGGGATCGAGGCCGTGATTCAGGTTGCTCACCAGATTGGTGAGTCCGATCGCATCGATGTCGAAAACGGCGGTCGCATTAGGATACGGACCCATTTTCGGCGGATCGCCCGTGATCAGTAGCAAGTTGCGGAGGCCGACCGCCGACGCTCCCAACAAATCGCTTAACATCCCCAGCAGATTGCGATCGCGACAGCAGTAATGGATGACAGTCTCGATTCCGACCTGCTGCTCGATGAGAATGCTGCAGAGGAGTGCACCCATCCGCGACTGAGCGCGCGGGCCGTCAGGGACGTTGACCGCGTCGACGCCTGCATCACGCAATGCAGCGGTGTCGCGAATCATCTTTGCCGCATCGACACCGCGCGGTGGAACGATCTCGACAGAGGTTACGAACTCTCCAGTGGCGATCTTGCGCCCCCACTTCGAACGCTCCGCGAGTGGCACGGGCTGGACCCCCGGATTCTCCGGCGGCACATCGGGATGACTCTGCCGCCTCTCCTTCATCGGCACGCGCGCCTGGCGTGGCGAAAGGGGACGCACTCCCTCTACCATCGCCGCGATGTGCTCCGGCGTTGTTCCGCAGCAGCCCCCGACGATCTTGGCACCGGCCTGGACCAGGTGATGGGCATAGGTGGCCATGTACTCGGGGCTCGCCATGTACATGCTGCGACCGCTTACGTCGCGTGGCATGCCTGCGTTCGGCTGAGCAGATAATTTCCGCCGCGTAACCTGCGCCATCTTTTCGATCGCATCGAGAATGATCTGCGGACCGACGGAGCAGTTGAGGCCGATGACGTCGGCGCCGAATGCGTCGAGCGTTTGCGCGAGATCTTCGGGCGTTACTCCATACGGAGTGTGACAATCAGAACCGATCGTCATCTGTGCGATGACAGGTATAGTCGCATCGACTTCGCGTGCGGCGAGAATCGCCTGCTCGACTTCGTGGATATCAGCGAAGGTCTCTAGGAGGAATAAATCGCAGCCCCCGTCCTTGAGCGCCTGCAACTGTTCACGGAATGCGGCGCGCGCCTCATCGAGACTGGTCGGACCAAAAGGCTCGATGCGAAGACCGAGCGGACCGACGGCGCCCGCCACAAGCAGCTCACCGTCCGCAACTTCGCGCGCCAGCTTTGCGGCAGCGCGATTGATCTCCGCCACCTGCGCGACGAGTCCGTATTGCTCGAGCTTGAAGCGATTGGCGCCGAAGCTATTGGTCTCCAGCACCTCGGCTCCCGCTTTCTTGTACGCCTTGTGGACGTCGCGCACGAGATCCGGCGCCCTAAGGTTAAGCTCGTCGTAGCACTGATTGATGAAGACGCCCTTGTTGTACAGCATCGTCCCCATCGCGCCGTCGAAGACGACGACCTGAAGCGGATCGAGAAGTCGCGACAGCAGCGGATTGTCAGGCAACGGCGGCCTCCGGCGCGCCGGCTTGCGCACCCGTGCCGCGCACGGCGTAGTACTTCGCCTCTGGATGGTGCATGATCACTGCGGCGGTCGATTGTTCGGGCAGCAGCTGGAACGCTTCGGTGAGATCCATGCCGAGCGCTTCTTTTGCGGGAAGCAGTTTGAACACGACGGTGTGATCGTCGAGATCGGGGCATGCGCCGTAGCCCCACGAGTATCTCTTCCCACTATCTACGCCCAACTCTTTCTTGATGCGTCGATGCGCCCACTCGGCGACCGCTTCCGCCGATTCGACCGAGAGTCCGTGCGAGTAGAACGCTTCGGTGTATTCGTTCCTGCCCTGGAGTTCGTCGAACCGCTTCGTCGCTTCGTCGCCGACGGTGACGACCTGCAGCGGTACGACGTCTACATCACCTGAATCCACGCTACGCACATAGTCGGCGAGACAAAGCCGCTCGCGACCGACCATTCGCGGGAAGTGAAATCGCGCGATCTCGCGCAGCGAGCCGCCGTCGCTCGAGTATGCAGCCGGATCATAGATGATTACGTCGTTGCCCTTGGATTGGGCAGGGAAGTAGCCGTAGACGACTTGCGGTTTGATCCAACCGTTCTGCTTCGCATTTTTCTTGAGACGCTCGAGCGCGGGCTCGAACTCTTTCTTTACGGTTTGTTTGTAGGCATCGCCTGAGCCGCGCGCGCCCCACTGCAGGCGATATAGCTCGTCGAGATCCAGCAGGTCGAATACTTCGTCGAGCGGAATGTCACGAATGACGCGGGTGCCCCAGAATGGCGGCTTAGGAACAGGATTGTTTGCCGCGACGTCGCTGCGCTCGCCACCTGCCTCGCCGACCGCGATGTCTTTGCCGACAGCAGTCTTCAGGAAAACGTCGTTGCGGGCGTCTTCGAGATTCTTGATCACGAATTCTTTGCGCTGCTTCGGATCCTGGAGCACGTCCATCGTCTCCAGTCCCTCGAAGGCATCCTTGCAGTAGAAGACGCCGGAACCGTAGTGTCGATCGCCGTCGACGAACAGCGCCCGGCGGCCGAACCGACGATTGATTGCCGCGCCGCCGATCAACACGGGAATCTTCATCCCGCGCTTGTCGAGCTCCTGAACGCATAGCGGCATCTGCTTCGACGTCGACACCAGCAGCGCACTCAATCCAATCGCATCAGCGCCAACTTCAACCGCCTTGTCCAGAATCGTGTTGACCGGAACTTGCTTGCCGAGGTCGTAGACGGTGTAGCCGTTGTTGGAGAGAATGGTGTTGACGAGCGATTTGCCGATGTCATGCACGTCGCCGTAGACCGTCGCGAGGACGACTTTGCCCTTGGTGAATCCCTCGGCCTTCTCGAGGAACTGCTCGAGATGTTTGACCGCCTTTTTCATTACTTCAGCGGACTGCAGAACGAAGGGGAGAATCAGCTCGCCAGCGCCGAACTTATCGCCGACTTCTTTCATCGCTGGCAGCAAGACATCGTTGAGCACCCGCACCGGATTCTCGCGCACGCCGGCGGTATCGAGCTGCTCTTCGATTCCTTCTTTCTTGCGGTGGAGGATCATCCAGTGGATGCGCTGATCCGACGTCATGCCCGCGGTCGGATCCTCTTTCTCGTTTTGCGTCGCCGCTGCGCCTGGTCCGGCCGCCGCGTAATGTTCGATGAAACGCTGAAGCGCGTCCGCCCGCTTGTTGAACACAAGATCATCGGCAAGCTCGCGCTCCGCCTGTGATATCTCGGCATAGGGCCGGATGTGCGCGGGATTGACGATCGCCGCGTCGAGCCCAGCCTGCACGCAATGGTGCAGGAACACCGAGTTGAGAACGCCCCGAGCATCCGGCGACAGACCAAAGCTGACGTTGGACACGCCAAGGATGGTCGATACGCCCGGGAGCTCGCGCTTTATGAGTCGAATGCCCTCGATCGTCTCTTTGCCCGACTCGATCCACTCCGCATCACCGGTCGCCAGCGTGAAGGTGAGCGCATCGTAGATGATATCCTCGGGTGCGAGGCCGTACTCATCGACAACGATGTCGTAAATCTTTCTGGCGACCTCGAGCTTTCGCTCGCGGGTCTTTGCCATGCCGATCTCGTCGATGGTGAGCGCAATCACGGCTGCGCCGTGCTTTTTCACCAACGGCACCACAGCATCGATGCGCTTGCGGCCATTCTCCATATTGATGGAGTTCACGATTCCACGGCCGGGAATGTGCTCGAGCGCTTTCTCGATGACGTTGGCTTCGGTCGAGTCGATGACGAGCGGCGTCTCAACGCTCATCGACAACAGCTTGACGACCTTCGACATCTGCTCGGCTTCGTCCGCGCGCTCGGTGAGCGCCACACAGACGTCGAGGACGTGCGCGCCCGAATCGACCTGATCGCGCGCCACCTCGAGAATGCCCTCGTAGTCGTCCGCGAGCAGGAGGCGCTTCACCTTGCGAGACCCCTGCGAATTGACGCGCTCCCCGACCAGAAGCGGCGGCGGATCCTGATGCAATGTGATCGCGCGCATCGCCGAGCTGACGCGTGGAACGTGACTCGGATGTTGAGGCTTCGATTCGGGCTCGGCTTTTCGAACCGCCTTGACGATCGCCGACAGGTGCTCGGGCGTCGTCCCACAACAGCCGCCCACGATACGAACACCGAAGTCGCGCACGAATTCCGAGAGCGCGGCCGCCATTGGTGCCGGCTCGAGCGGATAAACAGCTTCGCCGACGCCAGTGTTGAGCGGCAATCCCGCATTCGGAATTACCGAGAGCGGCAGAGTGGCATGCTCCGAGAGATAGCGAATTGGCTCGCGCATGTGCTCGGGACCAGTCGAGCAATTCAGTCCGATGACATCGACGTTGAGCGCCTCGAGTGTCGTCATCGCGCTGGCGATGTCGGTGCCGAGCAGCATGCGGCCGCTGACGTCGAGCGTGACCTGCGCCTGGATCGGAACGCGACGCCCGATTTCCGCGAACAGCTGCTCGATGCCGGCGACTGCAGCTTTTACTTCGAGGATGTCCTGCGAGGTCTCGATCAGAAGAACGTCGACGCCGCCTTCGACGAGATACTTCGCCTGCTCGTAGTAATTCGCCGCGAGCTCTTCGTAGGTGATTTTGGATAGGGCCGGATCGGAGCTGGAAGGCAGCATTCCGGTTGGTCCCATCGATGCAGCGACGAACCGCGGTTTATCCGGCGTTGAGAATTTGTCCGCCGCCGCTCGCGCGAGCCGCGCCGCCGCGATGTTGACCTCGCGCACTTTGTCGCCCAATCCCCATTCGTGCAACCGGCGCGGAGTCGACTGGAATGTGCAGGTCTCCACGACGTCGCAACCGACTTTCAGGAAGGATTCATGGATTTCCTGAATGACATCAGGCCGGGTGAGGACGAGGTGATCGTTGCACCCTTCGAGCGCTTTGCCTCCGAAATCTTCGGCGGTCAAGTGATAGCGCTGGATGTTCGTCCCCATCGCGCCGTCATAAACGAGGACGCGGCGATTCAGTTCTTCGAGGTAGCGAGAATCAATCTTTCGTTCAGCCATCGGTTCCCAGCTCCCGCTCTTAACTGAGCGGTAACAAAAAAGCCCGCGCATAGGCGCCGGGCCAGCGCTTTAGCGGATTGTTTAACGTGGCCGCAAGTTGCTTTAAATCGCCACGATTTCGATTAACACCCTTCGCTATTGTAGTGAGGAGATCGGCGCTCGGCAAGTTCTTGATGCGGATTGAGGCGTTCGGACCAACAGCCATTCCGGAGTTCGGATTAATTGAGGGCCGAGGGGTAGACCCGCAATCGAAGGGTAGTTGGCACGCGCGAAAGGTTCTTGAACGCTTGGGCGACCACATAGCTTAGCGGCGTGAGTCATAAGCTATCGCCCGTGAGTGCAGATACTTCGAACGACCCGCTGCTCAGAATGCGAGCTTACACTCTTGGCCAGGAGTTACTCGACGTGGCCTGGGTGGATGCAAAAACACTGAGTGGTGACGCGCTCACAGAACAGATTTCCGGACAACTTTACGCAGCAATCGCTTCGATTTCTGCGAACATTGGCGAGGGATATTCTCGCAGTTCCGGCAAAGATCGTTCGAGAATATTTGAGTACGCGCTCGGCTCGGTTCGTGAAGCGATGGTCTGGTACCGAGCAGCGAAGCCAGTCATTGGGGAGGTTTCGACCGAACGACTCAACAAGTTGGAAGAGATTCGGCGCATGCTTCTGGTCATAATCCCGCGAGAACGCGGCAAGACTATTCGTCCAAAGAATCGCCCGGGCTTAACTAACTAAAGTTAGATCCTCGCCCCTCAATTAATCCGAACTCCGAACTGGCCGTTGGTCCGAACGCCTCAATCAAAACTGTACCTGATAATCCTCCCCGCCAATTTCCCTCTGCGATCTGCCCGTCGTCCTCGATCTGCAATCAAACGACTGTACCAACGCCATCAAGCGCTGCCTCTCCAACGGCAAAACCAAATGCGCCAAAGTCGCCCGCTGCAGCTTCGGCGGCAGAAAGAGATGCTCTCCATGCGATTTTCCGTAGACGATCAACGCGGCGTTAGTAGTGAGGGGAAGCGATGCGGCCTGACCGGCTTCCGTTACCTCCTCACTCGATACGACTACAACCTCGGTTTCGTCCGCGCGCATCATAGCTGCCGCGTCCGGGAGCGTTGCCGCGAACTCGACATCGTGACCGCAGCCGAGCAGGGTTTGCGCTAAGCCCTCGAGCAGCGCGACGTCGGCGCCGACGAGTATCACCTTACACATCGCAGCAAGCCTCAGCCATTCTTTGAATCGACTCGGGGTGAACTCTTGTGCGCCTCTACTACCTTTCGTGACGCGGGTCGCTCACGATGCACACATTGCGCCGTGAGTGGTGCGCCCGCTCATACCAGTCGCAACAATCCTGACTGGATGATGCCGAGTAGGATGTAGGCGATGATCGGCGTGATGTCGAGCCCGCCAAGCACCGGAACTATTCGCCGCAGCGGCGACAGGATCGGCTCGCTCAGTCGGTAACTCCAGCTGACCCAGGGCGAGTAGGGAGAGATCGGGAGCCACGAGCTGATCACTCTCACGATCAGCGCAGTCTTGAGAATGGTGAACGTCCAACTCACCAGCAGCTGGAAGATGCCCGCGGAACCTGCCTCTGCGGCGTAAACCGACTTGACTACCTGGAGTCGAATAATGTCGACGACAGTCAGCAGCAAAATTCCACCGATCACGACAGCCGCCAATGCCCATAACGGTGCAGATGCAGGGGCACCCCCCGCCCGCACTACTCGGCGCTCGATCGGCGCGATGAATGGATCGACAGTCGAGCGACAAAAGCGCGCGACTGAGTTGAACGGACTGATTTTTCTGGTGCGCACTGCCCAGTCCAGCAGGCAGATGGCGCCGAATACGGCCGCGAGGGACAACAGCACGGTACGCAGTATTTGAAGCACTGCATCCGCGCCGTTCAGGAATGTCTCCATCTAGTGGAGAAGCTCCATTACTGGAGAGTTGGCTTCATGTGCAGCTCTTTCACCAGGAATGCAAATCTATCAGCCGCTTCGTCGATCAGCTTGGTCGTCGGCCGTCCTGCGCCGTGGCCTGACTTGGACTCGATGCGCACCAGAATCGGGTTGTTGCAGCTCTGCGCCGCCTGCAACGTCGCGACGTACTTGAAGGTGTGACCCGGTACCACGCGATCGTCGTGATCGGCGGTGAACGCCAACGTCGGCGGATAGCAGGTGCCGGGCTTGATGTTGTGCAACGGCGAATAGGCGCGAAGATAGTTAAACGCGGTCGAATCGTCCGACGAACCGTAGTCAGATGTCCACGCCCAGCCGATTGTGAACTTCTGGAATCGCAGCATGTCCATCACGCCGACCTCGGGGAATGCCGCACCGAACAGGTCGGGCCGCTGATTCAGCACCGCGCCAATCAGCAAGCCCCCGTTAGACCCGCCGCGAATCGCCAGCTTGGGCGTGGAAGTGTACTTCTGGCTGATCAGATACACTGCGGCGCCGATGAAATCGTCGAACACGTTCTGCTTCTTCGCCAGCATTCCGCCCTCGTGCCACTCTTTGCCGTACTCGCCTCCGCCACGGAGGTTCGGCACCGCATAGATGCCTCCCATCTCCAGCCATTCGACGTTCGCCGGTGAGAACGCGGGAGTGATCGAGATGTTGAACCCGCCGTAGGCATAGAGCAGCGTGGGATTGCTGCCATCGAGCGCGAGACCTTTCCTGGCTGTGATGAACATCGGCACCCGTGTGCCGTCCTTGCTGTTATAGAAGACCTGCCGCGTCTCGTACGCGCTCGGATCAAAATCGACTTTGGGCGCGCGGAAGACCTGGTTTTGACGAGACTTCAGATCGAAGCGATAGATCGTCGTTGGATAGAGGAACGACGTGAAGCTGTAGAACATCTCGTCGTCGCCCTGGCGGCCCTGAATCACATCAACGCTTCCGATGTCGGGGAGCTGTAGCTCGCCGCGCAAAGCAAATCCACCAATTGCCTGCGGACGCTCGCGCGTCACAATCGGCGCAGTGCTCGTGTCGTCGTAGACACTGCCTGGATTACGTGGCCGCTGATCCTGCGGGTTGCGGGGGCGCTCGTCCCGCCTGGTGTCGCGGCCACCGCTGTAAAAGCGTACCGTCGAGTGCGCGTCCTGCAAATACTTCGCAGCGATGTCGTCGCCGACCGTCGTCGCGCTAACCAGCGCGTCCTTGCTCTCGGGAATGAGCGTCGTCCACCGCTCCTCCCGCGGATTCTCAATGCTGATCCCAATCACGCGACCCTTCGGCGCATTCTTGTCAGTGCGTACGTAGAAGATGGTGCCCCTGTTTCCAACGAAATCGTATTCGGCGTCCAGCTTGTCGATCAACCGCACGACCGGGTTGTCGATTTTCGGCTTGCCCGGGTTGTCGAGATCGATGAAGTAGAGGCGCGTTCTGACGTCCGTGCCCTGCGAAACGTTGATGATCAGGAACTGGCCGTCGTCGGAAACGGTGCCGTTGAACAGCCAATCCGGCTGGTCGGGACGATCGTACACGAGCTCGTCGCGCGACTGAGGCTGACCAACGCGATGGTAGTAGAGCTTATGGTCCTTGTTGGCGTTGGTCATCTTGTTGCCCGACGTCGGCTCGTCGTATCGCGAATAGAAAAAGCCGCGATTGTCGTGGGTCCAGGCGATGTTGGAGAATTTCACCCACTTCACAGTGTCGGACAGATCGCGACCGGTGGTAACGTCGCGCACGTGAATCTCCTGCCAGTCTGACCCACTGGTTGACAAGGCGTATGCGAGATAGTGCGCATCATCCGAAGCCGCCGTCCCGCCGAGCGCGACCGTACCGTCCGGGGAGAGCACGTTCGGATCGAGCAGAACTCTCGGCCTCGCATCGCGGCCGTCCTGCACGAACAGCACGCTCTGATTCTGCAAGCCGGTGTTCTGGAAGTAGAAGTAGTGATCGCTTTCCTTGAACGGCGTCGAGTAACGCTCGTAATTCCACAGCTTCGTCAGTCGATTTTTGATCGCTGTCCGCTCTGGAATCGATGCCAGGAAGGAGTCGGTCAGCCGGTTTTCCGCCGCCACCCACGCCGCAGTCGCCGGTGCGTCTACATCTTCCAGTGATCGATACGGATCGGCGATACTGACACCGTGATAAACATCGACTTGGGCACCCTTCGGCGCGGCTGGATAAGCGAGCGCCGGATTGGGAGCCGTTTGCGCTGTCGCGCCGGCAGCGATAACAAATAAAGAAACGACGGGTGCAAGGCGCGCCCGGAAGCGGTGGCGATCCATAGATGCTAACCTGCTGGAGTTGGTGGTTATGATGTATCTCAATCTACGGTCTATCGACACTTAGGTTCCACTGTCGCCTACCAATGGAGGTGTTGCACTGAATGGCAAAGGTTACTCAAGGCGCCCACAAAGACCGGCAATACTGGCTCCTCAAATCCGACGCGGACGCGTTTTCATGGGACGACTTCTGGAACGCGCCCAATCGAACCACGCACTGGGATGGCGTGCGGAATTTCCAGGCGCGGAACTACATGCGCGACGAGATGAAGAAGGGCGATCTCGCTTTCTTCTATCACTCCGGTGGTGACAGTCCCGGCATCATCGGCATCGCCGAGATCGTGCGCGAGGGCTACCCGGACAGCACCGCCATAGACCCCAAGGATCCCCATTACGACCCCAGGAGCAAAAGCGGGGAATCGCAGTGGTCGATGGTAGACATCCGGGCGGTCGAGAAGCTGCAGCGTGCCGTCACCCTGGCTGAGATGCGGATGCGTCCAGAGCTCCAGCACATGCCGCTGCTCCAGAAGGGCAATCGGCTGTCCGTCCAGAAGGTTGGCCCGGCCGAGTGGAACGCCGTCATTGCCTTGGCGAAGGAGACACCGGGTTAGCCAGGGCCGATGGTTCGATACGGTACGCAGCCGCGACCGCTCGCTGGCGGCTGCTACTATAGTGTTGTTACCTGCGGGGGTTTTTGTTCTTCCCTCTGCTATGACCCTCTCAGCATCGCAGCTCCTGCCCCCCTTCGTCGGCTAACCCATGGCCGGACCCGTCAAAGTCCTGGTGGCGGGATTGCCCGCGGAAATGGTTCGCGAGATCGGGCTAAGGCTCCGGGACATCACGATCAGCGAGTTCGACAACGCTCAGCAGATGGGGCGCGCCGCCGCGCACGGTGAAGCGCGGCTGGTAATTCTCAGCGACGCTCTTCCCACCGAAGACGCGATCTACGTCGCTCGCCGAGCCGATGATGCGAGCGATGACATGCGCGTCGCTTTTCTCGTCGCCATGCAGCAGGCAGAAAACGCTCTTAGTGCGCTCAAGGACGCGCCCATCGATCGGTTCTTCCTCGTGCCTGTCGATACCGAGGAAATGCTCCGTGAGCTGGCGAAGATGGCGGGGGTCGAGGTGCTTCCGGCGGAGGCGTCGCACGCTGAGCACATCGCATCGGCGGTGTTCGCCGCCTGGGATCGCGTTAAGCCCGCGACCTTCCAGAAAATCGACAAACTCGACGACGCTGCGATTGCGCTGCTCGACAACAAGCTCGCTGATGAAGAAAAGTCATCAGCGACCCAGGAAGCGCTGGCCGTCGCCGAGGTCGCGACCCGATTTGGCTTCCCGAAAGCCGTCGGCGTCGCTCGCGAGCTGTCTGAGCGTTTTAGCAGTGGCTCGCTGTCGGCCGTCGATGGACTAGCAGTATCAGAGCAGCTGCTCGCGCTCCGTCAGCATCTCGCCGGTCAACCCACTCCGCCCGCGCCGAGTTCTGGCGATGGTGCTCGACTGACTCCGCCGCACATCGCCGCCGCCCTCGAAGAAGCGCAGCTGGAGGGCAAACGCATTCTCGTCGTCGACGACGAGCAGCTCGTCACTCGTGGACTTTCCTCTTTGCTCAGCCGACGCGGGCTCGTCGTGACTGCGCTCAACGACCCGCTGAAGTTCTGGACGGTAATCGAGGAAGCGAAACCAAATCTGGTGCTGCTCGATCTCGAGATGCCGAAGATGAGCGGTGTCGAGCTCTGTCGTGTGATTCGGAACGATCGACGTTGGAGCGAGCTGCCGGTGATCTTCCTCAGCGGTCATACCGACCAGGTGAGTGTGCACCGGGTGTTCAGCGCCGGTGCCGACGATTACGTCGGCAAGCCGTTCGTGCCCGCCGAGCTGATGATGCGCATCGAGAGTCGGCTCACCGGGGTCAAAGCTCGCAAGGCTCCCGTGGAGACTGACCCGCTAACCGGACTCGCCGTGTCGAACAAAGCGACCGAGCTGATGGATCGCTTCCTTCGGCTGGCGCGCCGCAAGTCGGATCCGTATTCGATCGCGGTGCTACAGATCGATGCGTTCGCCAACCTGTCGCAGAATTTTGGTCGCGCACTGACCGACAGCGTCCTGCGCGGAATCGGCGGATTGCTGCCGAAGACTTTCCGCGCTGAAGACGTGCCCGGTTGGTGGGGCGGTCCCGACTTCGTGGTCGGCATGTACGGGAGCCCCAAAGACGCCGCTGCAGTCAAGCTCACCCAAGTCTGCGCCAAGGTCGCCGAGCTGAATTTTCTTACTGAAGATGGGCGACGCGTCCACGTCTCGTGCAGCGGCGGCGTCGCGCAGTACCAGGTGGACGGCGACAATGTCACGGACCTGCGCGGCGAAGCGATCAAGGCAATGGAGATGGCGAGAGAAATCGGCGGCACGCCGGTCGGCATTTCCGGCGTCCAGCAAATGGGCCCGATGACACGTCGCGTCGATGTCGCAATCATCGACGACGATCCGGTGCTCGTCGCATTGCTTCAGCACGCGATGGAGAGTCGGAGCATGCGAGTGGCTGCCTATGGCGACGGTGAGACTGCGGTGGCTGCGCTTTCGGGCAAGTCTCCGGAGGTGCAGGCATCGATGATTCTGCTCGACGTCGATCTACCCGCACTCAACGGGATAGAAGTACTGCGACGCCTCAAGGCCGGCCCAATCAGCAAGCTGAGCAACGTCATCATGCTCACCGCTCGCACCGGTGAGCGCGATGTCTTGACCGCTCTCGAGATGGGAGCGACCGATCACATCACGAAGCCGTTCAGCGTTCCGGTGCTGATGCACAAGCTTCGCGCGGCTCTAAAGCAGACTCAGACATGGTAAACGAGCATCTGCTCAACGTGATCATGCTGATCGAAGTCGGCCTGCTTGCGCTGGCCGTCGGTCTTTTCTTTTTGCACGGACTTTGGCTGCATTTCACCGCGCGCCGCGTAAAGCGGCTCTCCAAGGCGGGTCATGAGGCGCTCGCTCGACTGGTGAACCGCGGCCACGTCAGCCTGGAAGACGTGGAAGTGCTGAAGGCGATGCCTCCCGATGTTCAGACGATCACTTTCCTCGAGATCTCGCGCAGCGTCAGCGGAACTGGAAAGGAGCGTCTGAGCTTCGTTGCGCAGCAGGTCGGCGTCGTCGATCGGGCGCGCCTGCTTTGCCATCACCGTTGGTGGACTCGACGGCTACGCGGCGCGCGTATCCTCTCGCGTCTGGGCGTGCCAGATCCACTGGTGCAGACACTGCTTGCCGATCCGCATCCCGCGGTCCGCGCGCAAGCGGCGGAGTGGGCAGCCACTCAGCCGTCGGTCGAAACGATTTCGTCGATGCTCGAGCTGCTCGCCGATCCCGCAACGCAGGCGAGATTTGCCGTGCAGAACGCATTGCTCCGCATGGGCAACGTCATTGCCGAACCCTTGGCGGCTTTTCTCGAGACCCACTCGGGTCGCTCTGCCGAGGCCGGACTTCGTGTGGCTGAATCCGTCGCGGTGCCCGCCTTTCTTGGTGCCGCACTGCGACATTCGCGCGCTCAAGAACCGGGCGTGCGGGAAGCGGCGGCAAAACTGCTCGGCGGCATCGCGGGTGCCGAAGCTGGGGCTCGTCTGATGGAGATGCTTGGCGACGGCGAATCGAATGTCAGAGCTGCAGCCGCGAGCGGGCTGGGAAGAATGCGTTACTGGCAGGCGGGGACGCTTCTCGCCGAAGGGCTGCGAGATCAGCGCTGGCGCGTGAGGCGTGAAGCAGGACTTGCCCTGCGTGGACTCGGCGCTGCCGGCACGCTGTTCCTGCGCCGCGCGCTGAAAGGCGACGATCGCTTCGCCGCAGATATGGCGGAGCAGGTGCTGGAGTTACCGGAGGCAGCCGCGGGATGAGCCAGCACATCGCGTCATTCGTAAATGTCTTCCTTCTCAAAGGCCAATTCGGCGTTTTACTGTATTTCCTCGGCGTCAATGGCTGGTACCTGATTCTGCTGGTAAGCTCGCTGCTGGAGCTTCGTCGTCACATGCTGCTGATCGCAGACGAGAGCCGGCATTTGCTACTCAGCTCGACACTTTCGCCGACGATCTCGATTCTGGCGCCCGCTTACAACGAAGAAGCGACGATCGAGATAAGCCTGCGTGCGCTGTTAGCACTGCACTATCCGAGTCTGGAGGTCATCGTCATCAGCGACGGGTCGAAAGACAAAACCGTGCAAGTGCTGATCGAGAAATTCGATCTGGTGCCGGTAAAGACGATTTACGAGCGGAAGATCGAGACGAAGCCCGTCCGCACACTTTACAGATCTTCGACTTATCCGGGTCTGGTGGTGGTCGACAAGGAGAATGGCGGCAAGGCCGACGCGCTCAACGTCGGCCTCAGCTTCGCGCGTGGCGAGCTGGTGTGCGCGATGGATGCTGACACGTTGATCGAGCAGGACGGTTTGCAGCGAATGGTACGTCCATTCCTGTACGCGACTGATGTTGTTGCGACGGGTGGAACGATCCGCGTCGTCAACGGCTCCCAGGTGAAACACGGTCGCGTCGAGAAAACGGCGGTGCCGACCAACCTTCTTGCCGGCGTTCAAGTGGTGGAATATCTGCGCGCATTTCTGTTCGGCCGACTCGGCTGGAACAGGTTGGGCGGCAACATCATCATCTCGGGCGCGTTTGGTTTGTTTCAGCGCGAGGCAGTTCTCAACGCCGGCGGCTATCTGCATGACACGGTCGGTGAGGACATGGAGCTCGTCGTTCGACTGAAGCGCCTGTCATATGAGAATGGTGGTCCCGGAAAAATCGCGTTCGTTCCTGATCCGGTGGCGTGGACCGAAGTGCCAGAGACTGCAAAGGTCCTGGGTCGTCAGCGCGATCGCTGGCACCGCGGATTGGCGGACGTGTTGTGGCGGCATCGCCGGATGCTTCTTAATCCGCGCTATGGTGTCACGGGGTTGGTTGTCTATCCGTACTACGCCTTCGTTGAGCTGCTGGCACCCGTGATTGAAGCGATCGGGCTTCTGGGATTAGCACTCGGTCTGATTTTTGGCGTAGTCGACTGGACCTTCGCCGGTCTGTTCTATCTCACTGCGTACGGACTGGGAACCGCGCTGACCGCATTCACTCTGATTCTCGAGGACCTGAGCTTCCATCGCTACAACTCATTCCGCGACCGCGCATTGTTGTTCTGGTGGGCTTTGCTCGAGAACATGGGCTATCGCCAGCTCACGGTATGGTGGCGACTGCGCGGACTTTGGAAGTTCGTTCTCGGCAGAAAGGACTGGGGTGCAATGGAGCGCAAAGGATTTCAGACAGCACCCGCAGCGGTGAAGTCACCGGGCGCAGCCGCTTGAAACAGACCTGAAATGCTGCCATCTCTGGTCGGGGCTTACGACCGGAGCGACAATGAACCGCGCGATTGTGTTAACGCTGGCACTGGTAGCGACGACATCGGCTGCATGCGCCCGCAACACGCCGGGAATCGAGCTCAGATCGAGTGATTTCGATTTAGACCCGCTCGTCGGTCAGTGGCGCGGCGACTTCATCAGCACTCAGCCGGGTCGCACGGGCACCATCGCGTTCACTTTGCGCGCGGGTGAATCGGCCGCATCCGGCAATGTCGTGCTGATTCAAAAACCGGATTCTCTGCTCACGCCGGAAGAGCGGGAGATGATGGCGAATGTTCCGGATCGCAGCGTACTCAAGATCCATTTCCTGCGCAAAGAAGGCGGCAGCGTGAACGGCGCCCTCGACCCGTATCACGAGGCCGAGTGCGACTGCACCGTTACGACGACGTTTCAGGGCACCTTCACCGATCCGACGACGATCGCAGGCGACTACACCACCGTCCGTGCAAAGCCGGGCACCGACATCATTCGCGGCAGGTGGAAGGTCACGCGGGTCAAGAAGCTCTAGCTGCGTCCCGCGGTCATTCGCTGTCGTGTGAGGCGAGCTCGAGGTGGAAGCGATGGAGGAAACGGTGGAGCACGGGGGCGAATAGCACACCGACCATCGTTATGAAAGTGACGCCGCTAAACAGCGCGTAAACGCCGGCGAACAGGTGCAAGCGACCGATCTGCGCAGCGTTCAAACCGGTAGGATCGGCCGGCGGTCCTTCCCCCGCCAGTATCATCGACGCGTAATAGAAGGATTCGCTCCAATTCACGCGGCCGAAGTTGTGATAGCCAACCATTCCCAGGAGCAGTCCGCCGCCAATAACGGAGGCCGCGATGCCGAAGCTGCGCGCGAGCTTGCGGTAAAGGACCCCGCGGCCTGGCATCGGCGCCATCGCCAGCAGAGCGTCGGCATCCGAGACCAGCGGCTGATGTCTTCGTGTTGAACCCATCACGCTCCTGGTGTGGTTGCTTCGTATTTGTTGCTCTACGGGCAGCAGCGCAAGTGATGCAAGCCAGGCGAGCATGCCGCTCGGTCACAAAAACGGCCGCATTTCGCTAAATTGAGTAATCACTGGAGAACAGGAAATGCCGAAGACCGGTACGACCGCAGCACCCCCCACCAAGAAGAAGGGTTCCAGCGACGGTAATGAAGCCGCAGCAGCCAAAGGCTCAGCAAAAAAGGCTGGCGCGCCATCGTCGAACGGGGCCACAATCGACATAAAAGACAACCGTAACAACAAGAGCTACTCCGTTCCAATTGTCGAGTGCGCAATTCGCGCCACCGAGCTCAAGAAGATCAAGACTGACGACCCGAATGACTCGGGTCTCATGAGCTACGATCCTGCCTTTCTGAACACGGCTTCGTGCCGCAGCGCCATTACCTACATCGACGGCGACAAAGGCATTCTGCGTTACCGCGGCTATCCGATCGAGCAGCTAGCCGAAAAGGCAAGTTTCCTCGAAGTAGCGTGGCTGCTGAGGAAGGGTGAACTCCCGACACAGCAGGACTACGATCGGTTCGTACACGACGTGACGTGGCACACCTATGTCCACGAGAACTTCCGCAAGTTCCTCGAGGGCTTTCGCTACGACGCGCATCCGATGGCAATCCTCAACAGCGGCATCGCGGCGCTGGCATCCTTCTATCCGACATCCCGGAATATCTTCGACGAGAGAGAGCGCGACATCTCCATGGTCCGCCTCCTCGCCAAGACGCCGACGATCGCCGCCTTCTCATATCGGCACGTTAAGGGAATGCCGTTCGTCTATCCTGACAATCGGCTTTCGTACGTCGAGAACTTCCTCTCGATGATCAACCGGATGAGCGAGTCGAAGTACGAGGCTAATCCGGTTTTCGTGCGCGCACTGGAGATTCTGTTCATCCTCCACGCCGACCACGAGCAAAACTGCTCCACCAGCGCTGTGCGTGCTGTGGGATCGTCACACGTCGATCCATTCTCGGCGATGTCGTCTGGGGTGGCGGCGTTGTTCGGGCCGCTCCACGGCGGCGCCAACGAGCAGGTCCTCCGCATGATCACCGAGATCGGCAACGTGAAGAACGTGCCGAAGTTCATCGAGGGCGTGAAGAGTGGGGAGGGCGGCCGCCTGATGGGATTTGGCCACCGTGTTTACAAGAGTTACGACCCGCGCGCCAAAATCGTGAAGAGACTTGCCGATGATGTGTTCAAGATCGTTGGCGTCGACAAGGATCTCGAGATTGCCCTCGAGCTGGAGCGTATTGCGCTCTCCGACGAATACTTCGTTTCGCGCAAGCTGTATCCTAACGTCGATTTCTATACCGGATTGATCTACCGGTCGATGGGATTTCCGACGGATTTCTTCACGGTGCTGTTCGCGATTGCACGAATGTCGGGGTGGCTTGCTCAGTGGGAGGAGATGCTGCTCGATAAAGAGCAGAAGATTGCGCGGCCGCGGCAGATCTACATTGGCCCGTCCGAGCGACCCTACGCCAGCAAGCTCAGTAGAAAGTCCGGCAGCGCGAGCTGATCGAAGAATACAAAGACAGAAGCCCGGGACTTTCCGGGCTTTTCTTTTTATGAGTCAGCGATCTTCCCGCACCCGATGCGCATCACTCAAGCACCGCTCCATCGACCATTTTATCAGTGACGATTACCTCAGCGGCGTGCCCGAGTGACTGCCAGGCGGACTGCATCGCGACGCCGACTTTCGTCGCCGTTGCTCGTGGCGCTACTGCGACGATTGTCGATCCGGAACCGCTCAGAGTCGCCCCGAACGCGCCAATTTTCACCGCAGCGTCGACGATTGAGTCGTAGCCAGGCATCAGTTGCCGGCGAAATGGGACGTGGAGCAGGTCATCGAGCGCAAAGCTCAGTAGAGTTTTGTCTCCGCTGCTCATTCCCTCAATGAGTGCTGCGGATTTGGCAGCAGCTGTCACTGCGATGGCGTGCGAAACCGTCTTCGGGAGTACAGCTCGAGCCTCCGACGTGAGTAGCTCGAGATCAGGTACAGCAAACACCAGGGCAAGTCCGGCATGAATGCGCAGCCGAGCAAAGGCGTACTTCCCCCTGTTATCCACGGGGATGCCGAGCATTGCGCCACCGAACACCGATGGCGCGGCATTGTCGGGATGACCCTCGTAACGTGCGCACAGCGTCGCGATCGCTTCGGGGTCGAGATCGAGATCGAGCGAGCCCTTCGCCAGAAAGGCGCCCGCGACGAGAGCTGCCGCCGAAGCGCCAAGTCCGCGCGCGACGGGGATCGTCGATGTAACGTCGTATGCGACGCCACGAGGCACAGGCCTGTCGCAGGCATCGCACGCCAGTCGAAATCCGACGTGCACGAGATCTCCCTCGGCGTCATGCGACAACCTGGCAATTGCTCCACCACGCGTCATTGTCACCGATGACGATTTGTCGCTCACTTCGACAGACGCGCTGAGCCATCGGTCGACTGCTACGCCGACACAATCGAATCCGGCGCCAAGATTGGATGTGCTTGCCGGAGCTCTAACGCGCGCCGTCGTCAGCGGCTTCGATTTCATCGGCGCTGCCCGGTGCCAGACTCCAGGACTTGCTCGACTGCTTCGATCGAGGCGTCGATCTCAATTGGTGGATTCGCCAGCGCCTGCTTCCCATCCTTGTGGTAGTCGATCAGGATGCCAGGATCCTTGAGGATGTGCCCCGTGAGAACCGCGACGACCCGCTCTCCTTTGCGAATGGTTCCGTCCCGAACGAGTCGGCGCACACCCGCCACGCTCGCCGCACTCGCCGGCTCACATCCGACCCCGTTGGCGTCGATGACGGCTTTCGCCTCAAGGATCTCCGCGTCCGGTACGTCCAGTACCACGCCGTCGTTCTCGCGAATTGCGCGCACGCCGCGTTCGTACGACGCCGGATCGCCAATCTTGATCGCTGTCGCAACGGTCTCAGCGTGAACAGCTTCGCGCTTGGCGAAGCCTGACCTGAAACTGCGCGCGAACGGCGCTGCTCCTTCTGCCTGCACCGCAGCGAGCCTGGGCGAAGAGTCAATCAATCCGTTCTCGCGAGCCTGGCGCAGCGCCGCCCCGAATGCCGCGGTATTCCCGAGGTTACCGGCCGGGACAACAATCCAGTCCGGTGCGCGCCAGTCGAGCTGTTGCAGCAGATCGAACACGATTGTCGTTTGCCCGGCGATCCGAAACGGATTTATGGAGTTCACCAAATAGACTCCCAGCTTCTCCGACGCCTCCCGAGCCAGGCGCAGACACGCGTCGAAATCGCCGCGCACCATCAAGGTTCGGGCGCCGTATGCCAGTGTCTGCGCCAGCTTGCCGAGTGCGATTTGACCGGATGGCACCAGCACAATCGCCGGAATCCCGGCGAGAGTTGCGTACGCTGCCAACGACGCTGAGGTGTTGCCCGTCGACGCACATGATACGGCGCGCGCACCGATACGCTTCGCGTTGCTCACCGCGACCGTCATTCCGCGATCCTTGAAGGACCCGGTTGGATTGTGCCCCTCGTGTTTGAGCCAGAGCTCCGCTGAACCGGCCCATCGTGCGACCGTGTCGCGTTGGAGTAGTGGAGTGTTGCCCTCCCATTGAGTGACGATGTCTACATCGGCGATTGTCGGCAGTACAAGCTCACGAAATCGCCAGACGCCGGATCTTCCCACGTCACTCCCGCCTCGAGCAGCAGACGGCGCCAAACGGCGATCGAACATCTCTCGCAGCACGAGACCCCGCTCGTCCGGCGCGTCAGATTCCAGTGAAAGCAATCCGCCACATTTCCCACAGGCGGTCCTCGAGTCGAGCTCGCTCCACTCAGTCGCGCACGACTCGCAACGCAAGCGTGTCGGCACTCAGCGCGATCCTGCGAGCTTCAACACATCGTTGAGCACGCCTGCTGCGGTCACTGCCGCTCCAGCACCTGGCCCGGTAATGACTAACGGGTTCGCCCGATAGCGACGCGTGGTGAACGAAAAGTGGTTGTCAGTTCCCGCCAGCGACGCCAGCGAGCTCTTCGCGTCGACCGCCACGATTCCGACCCGCGCCTCTCGCTTCGTTACGGTCGCGCGATAGCGAAGCACAGTACCGGCCTCGCGTGCGTCGCGGATGCGTGCCACCCAATCTGCGTCCGCTTCGCTCAGTCTTTTTAGGAAAACGTCGAGTGGAGCCTCGCGCATCGGTTCGGGCACCAGTGACTCGACTTCAACATCCGAAATCTCTCCGGAGAATCCGATGAGTCGGCCAAGAATCAGCGCTTTGCGCGCGACGTCCATGCCGGACAAATCGTCGCGCGGATCGGGTTCAGTGTAGCCGAGCTGCATTGCCGTTTTCAGCGCAACAGAAAAGGCAGTTCCTCGTCCCATCTCGCTCAACAAGTACCCAAGCGTCCCCGATGGAGAGCCCTCGACTCGCAGAATCTGATCGCCAGACTCGGCCAGTTTCTGAATAGTGTCAATGATTGGCAGGCCGGCGCCCACAGTCGCTTCATGAAGTAGTCGTCGATCATGGGTCGCTGTTGCCACAGCCAACATCTGCGCGTCAGTGTTGCTGCCTGCGAGTGGCCGCTTGTTGGCAAGGACGACGTCCATACCCCGCTCGATCGCATGTATGAGAACCGGCACAGTGTCGCCGGCTGTGACATCGACCAGTATGGGTCTGGACAGCGCGTGTCCCGTGATTGCGGCAATCGCCTCGTGTGCTGTCGCCCGCACACCTCGTCTCACGCCGGAGAGGGGCGTTCGCGCCGCCTTGGCGTCTGCTAACGCCTCCAGTCGCTTCGCCGAAAATCCGCGCGCATCGAAGACGTATCCGCTGCGATCCACGACTCCCACGATGCGCGCCTGGCCGTCTGCTGCGTGCGCTGAGCGATTTGCCATCTGCATCGCCAGCTCGCGGCCAATCTGCCCAAAGCCGAGGATGACCACGTCCGCGTGTTCTGGATGGACGGCTGTCCCACCACCGATTTTGCCGAGGCGGAACGCGTGATGAATTGCGCGTTGGGCCTTCGCGGCGTCGTTGCCTTCGATGACCACCGAGATGTTGAGCTCGCTCGCACCCTGCGCAATCGCCACGACGTTGACCTCTTCGTCGGCCAGCGCACCGAACAGCCGCGCCGCGACCCCGGGCGTGCCCGCCATGCCGAGGCCAACTACTGCGATTGTCGCCAGATCGGGACGCACTTCTATCGCGTCGATCTCGTGCCGCGCCAGCTCGGCGGCGAAGGCTTCGCGCAAAGCAGCCGCTGCAACATCGGCTGCCGTGCTCGGGATGCCCATGCAGATCGAATGTTCCGACGAAGCCTGCGAGATCAGCGACACCGAGACACCCGCGCGCTCGAGTGCGCCGAATGCGCGAGCGGCTACGCCGGGAACGCCAACCATGCCATTCCCCGCAATCGTTACCAGCGTTTGTCCCGAGATCGCGGTTAATGCTTTGACCGGACGTCGAGTACGGCGAGCACCCTCCCGTCGCTCTCTCTCTACGACAATCTCTGTTCCGGGTGCGGATGGATCTGCGTAAGGGCGAATGACGAGACGCGTTCCCGGCTGCATTGCGATCAGCGATCGGGGATGCAACACCTTCGCCCCGTAATACGCGAGCTCCGATGCCTCGCGGATGTGCAGAGTCGGAATCAGTCTGGCATCGGGTACGACACGCGGATCAGCGGTCAGCAGACCAGGCACATCCTTCCAGAGCACTACCTCCCGCGCGCCGAGCACTCTGCCGAGCACGGTTGCAGTGAGATCCGACCCGCCGCGCCCCAGCGTGACTACCTCTCCATCCCGCGAGCGTCCAACGAACCCGGGCACCACTGGGACGACGCCTCGATCGAGGAGAGGGCGCAGTAGTTCGTTCGCCACTGCCATCGTTCGCTCGATATCGGGTGCAGCGTTGCCGTGCGGCCCGTCCGCGCGAATGATGTCGACGGCGTCGACGAACTGCGCTTGCGTGCCTGTAATGTTCAGCGCGGCTGCGAGCAAACGTGCAGAGAGGCGGTCACCGTAGGAAAGGAGTTCGTCGCTCAACGCTGAGGGAAACTCACGATGTGCTGCAAGGCGCGAGATGGCCTCTTTCAAAACATCGAAGACCTTGGCGAGCTCGGTCTTTAGTTCCTCGTCTATACCGAGTGCGCGACCAACGGCAATGTGTCTCTCTCGGAGCACGTCAATGGCGCTTGTTGAAGATTTGCGATCGGCTGCCGTATGCGCCATTACGACCAACTCGTCAGTGACTCCGAGCATCGCCGATGCCACGATGAGTTTCTGCGATTTGTCGCGCGCGATAATAGCGATGACAGCGCGGATTGCGCCGGCGTCAGCGAGTGCGGCGCCGCCGAATTTGTGGATGTCGATGGTAGGCAGTGATCTCATCAGCCGATCAGACAGAACCTATGCGTGGTCGGCGCTTCGGCCAGACTGAACTCTGCGGATTACCCTACCGGCGGTAACCCGGACCCCTCAGTGCCCGGCCCGGTAGCGCATTGGTCGGTTTACCACCGTCGAGGACCGCCACGCCATTCACGAAGACGTAGTTGATGCCACTCGCGATCTGCGACGGATTCTCAAAGGTGGCGTTGTCGATAACGGTGCTTGGATCGAACACCGTGATGTCGGCAAACATGCCCGGCTTCAATAATCCCCGATCTTCGATGCCCACACGCTGCGCCGCGAGCGAGGTCATTTTGCGGATCGCGAATTCCAGCGTAATCACCGAATCCTGTCGCACGTAGCGTCCAAGAATGCGCGGAAAGGTTCCGAAGCCGCGGGGATGGCCGCGATCCCGAAACTTGCCGGTCGAATCAGGACTCACCGCGCCGGCGTCCTGGCCGACGGAAACCCACGGTTGGCGCATCGCATAACGGAGAGCGTCTTCGTTGAACGAGAAATAGATCGCGCTGGTCCGCGCGCTGTCAGCGATCAGAATGTCGAATGCCGCGTCGTAAGCATCCTGCCCGCGCATCTTGCCGATATCAGTAAGAAACTTGCCCTGATAGATCTTCAGCGAATCGGCGCCGACCTCGTTGACCATCGTGCGTGCTGCCGTGCGAATGCCCTGCGCGCTGTCCGCACCAAGCTCCTCTTTCAGCCGCGCGCGGACCGCTGGTAACCTTAGTCGGGCGATGAGCGAATCGTCGCCGCCCTCCTGCACCCAGGTATTCAGCATTGCCTGCAGGCTGGTTCCGCTGGCGATGTAGGGGTATTGGTCAGCCGTGATGTCGATACCCGCGCGTCGAGCTGAATCGATCAATGCGACCGCCTGTTGCATCTGCTCCAGCGATCGAGACTTGATGTGTCGAATCTCGGCCCATGTATTCGCCCCGGCCGCGATGCGAATCGTCTCCCTGATTGCATCGAGAAGCCCGGCGCCTTCGCTCCTGATGTGCGCCGCATAACCGCCCTTGTACGGCGTCGCGTACTTCGTCAGCGCGATCAGCTCGTCGGTCGAGAAGAAAGTGCTGGGCAGATAAATCAGTCCTGTGCCGACCCCAAACGCCCCGTCGCGCATCGCCGAGTCGATGAGAGCGCCCATCTGCCGCATCTCGGCGTCGGTCGGATGTCTCGTCGCATCTCCCATCACCGCTTCGCGCACCGAGCTCGTACCGACGTAGGTGCCCAGATTTATGGCGGTGCCGCTTTTCTCGAGAAACGCGAAGTACTCGCTGAGCGAGCGCCACGGATAACGCGGATTTGGCTGTCTCCCGAGCGCGACGTTGGGCCACGCCGACGACACCTCGCCGGTTATCTCACTCGTGATCCCCTGAGTGGTTTTCGATACCGCGTGCGGGCCGCGCAGAATCACGAACTCGCTGTGGCCGAGCATGTCGATGAACCCTGGCGCAACTACCTGTTCGTGCGCGTCGATCACCCGCGCTGCGGTCATTCCATTGAGCGCCGCGCCCACATAAGCAATGCGATCGCCGCGCGTCGCAACCGCTCCCCGGTACCACGGATTCCCGGTACCGTCGACGATTCGGGCGTTGGTGATCAGAACGTCATATGACGCTGATCCAGGGGCGCGCGGCACCGATGCACAGGCAACGACGAGTCCGATCGCGAGAGTTGGGAAGACTCCGGTGATTCGCATGCGCTCAATTTGTGGAGTTACGAGATCTTCTGCGTCTTCTTCCGCAAGAAGTCCATCAGAATGAACTGCCCCAACGTCATCGTGTTGGTGAAATACGCTTTGCCGCGACTAATCTCAGACACGCGCTTTACGAATTCAACGAGCGCACGGTCCCGCGCCAGCATGAAGGTGTTGATCAGAATGCCGGCCCGTCGACAATTCGCTACTTCTCGCAGCGTCGTCGCGATGACTGTACTGTCGAGTCCCATCGAGTTCTTGTAGATCTGGCCGTTGGGCATCGTCATCGCGCTCGGCTTGCCGTCGGTGATCATCACGATCTGCCGCATGTCTTTCTTCTGCGCCATCAGAAGGCGGCGCGCGAGCTTCAGCCCTTCCGCGGTGTTGGTGTGATACGGACCGACCTGCGCTTGCGGCAACGTCGAGAGCGGAATCTCTTCAGCGGAGTCGTGGAACAGCACCACCTGCAGCGTATCGCCGGGAAACTGGGTGCGAATGAGATGCGTCAGCGCGAGCGCGACTTTCTTCGCCGGGGTGAATCGATCTTCACCGTAGAGAATCATCGAGTGCGATGTGTCGAGCATGAGCACCGTTGCGCACGACGAGCGATACTCTGCCTGACGCACCATCAGATCCTCGTAGTCGATATCCATCGGCACTTCGAGTGATCCGGTACGCAGGAGCGAGTTCTTGAGAGTCTCGTTGACATCCATGTTGAGAACGTCGCCGAACTCGTACGACTTGCTGTAGCCGTCGGCCTCGATTCCCGTCGCCAAATGAGGCGTGTCGTGCGATCCGAAGCTCGACTTGCCGAGCGAGCTGAGGATGTGGCGCAGGCTCTTGTAGCCGAGGAAGTCGATGCCTTTATCGGTGAGATTGAACTGCACGCTCTTCGACGCCGCTTGCGCCAGGCTTCCTTTGCCGGTGACTGGCTGATGACCGGCCGGCATCTGCGGCGGGGCTTGAAGGTTCAGATAACCTTCCTGCGCCAGTCGCTGGATCAGCTGATCGAGGAGCTCACCGAGTTTCTGCTGTGATTCCTTGTTGCCGTCGCCCCGGAGCGCTTCCAGCAGATCGGGGGTGAACTGGCCGCTCTCGATAAGGGCGTCGAGTATCGCCTGCCGCAATGCTTCGACCGAGTGATCGGGCTCCGAATCGAAATCGTCAAAGTACGGATTGAAGCTCTGTCCGCCGGCGAAACCTGATTGCAGCAGAAAATCGGCGAGCTTATCCAGCAGCGCCTGCAGATCGACGGCATCAGCAGCTTCCGGACTGAACTTCGAATAGGTGTGGAAGCGCATAACCCAAACATACAGCCGGGGACGCAGAGCGTGTATAATCCTCTGCGGCATGGCTAACCCGATTGGAGGCCCCGCGACCACACCGACCGCTCCCCGAAAATCGGTGCCGACGCCGCCCCGTGCCCGCCCGCGCTCGATCAACCCATTCAGAGCGCTTCAGGTCCACCGGAATTTCCGACTCTTCTGGATCGGTCAGACTGTCTCGCTGATCGGAACGTGGATGCAAACGGTTGGGCAGGGCTGGCTTGCACTCGAGCTCACCAACAGCGCTTTCCTGGTCGGCGTCGTCAGTGCAGCGGGCAGTTTTCCGGTGCTCCTCCTTTCGCTTTACGGTGGAGTCGTTGCCGATCGCTACAACAAACTGCGTATCGTGATCGTGTGCCAGGCCCTGCTGCTCGCAGAGGCGGGAGCGCTGTGGTGGTTTACGTGGTCCGGCCGAATCGATTTCGTCTCGCTACTGGTTCTCACGACACTCAATGGCGTCATCTCGGCGTTCGAGATTCCCGCGCGCCAGGCGATGATCGTCGAGCTTGTAACGCGCGAAGATCTGGTCGATGCGATCGCGCTCAACTCCGGCGGATTCAATCTCGCTCGTATCATCGGGCCGTCCATTGCCGCGATCGTGCTCGCCAAGTGGGGAGTCGCTGCCTGCTTTGCCATCAACGCGGTCAGCTATTTCGCAGTGCTTGGGAGTCTGTTTCAGGTGCGGCTGCCGCGATGGGTCCCGCGAGAATACCTCGTCTCTCCCATCGAGCAGTTGAAGCAGGGCTTCCACTACATCCGCTCCAACCGCGCAGTAACGGGCTTGATGGCAGTCGTCGCCGTGTATTCGATCTTCGGCTTTCAGTATTTGTCGATGATGCCGGTGATCGCGCGCGATGTGTTGCACACGGGCGCCGGCGGCTACGGTTTGCTTCTTACGTTCGTGGGAATCGGTGCGCTGACGGGCGCACTCTCCCTCGCCGGACTCGGCGTGCGCATCAAGCGTGGCCGGCTCTACAACATCACCGCCTACGTTTACGCAGGCCTGATCATGCTGTTCGCCCTGACACGCTCGGTCCATCTCGCAGCCGCAGCACTGCTGTTCCTTGGTCTGGCGATGTTGATCAATGGCGCGCTGTCCAACGGAATCATCCAGTCCGTCGTGCCCGACGAGCTGCGCGGCCGCGTCGTCGCCACCTACATCTTCGTATACGTCGGCTTTCCACCAATCGGCTCTTTCCTCGCCGGCCTGCTGGCCGACTACATCGGAGTCGAGTGGGCGATATTCGGCGGGGGACTTGTGATGTTGATCTTTGGGATCTGGGCGTTCTCGAAGTATCCGGAGATAAGGTCTGTTTGACATCTCGAAGCGCTTGGAGCTGGGCTCGTCGCTAAACAGCTCCCTAAACTGGTAGCTCCCGGCTTTAGTTCTTTGATTGCCGGCTACGTATCGCGATCTCTACGCCGAGATGTGCCCGCGAAACATGAAGAACACCGCCCCAACTATGCACAACGCCGCCCACAGAAAGTCCAGCCGGGGCGGCTGTCGCATGTAGAAAACGGCGAACGGCACGAATACCGTCAGCGTAATCGCCTCCTGCAGAATCTTTAGCTGCGGGAGCGACAGCTCGGTCGCTCCGATTCGATTCGCCGGGATCATGAACATGTACTCGAACAACGCGATTCCCCAGCTCAGGATGACAGCGATGTACCACGGCCGGTTGCTGAGATTACGAAGGTGAGCGTACCAGGCGAACGTCATGAAGATGTTCGAGATGATCAGCAGGCTCGCCGTTCTGAGAAGTAACATTTTGTTGTCGAGTGAAGTTAGGGCGGCAGCGATCTAGGCTTTTATCCAGACGCGAATCGCAATCAAAACCAGAAAAATCGCGAAGCCCCTCTGGAGCTGGGTGCCGGAGATCATTTGGGCCAGACGCGCGCCGAACCACGCGCCGATGAACAATCCGAGCGCGATCCACAGCGATGCTGCGATGTTGAGGTGTCCGCGGCGCCAGTACTCCCACGCGCCCAACGCGCCGACCGGGAGCAGTAAAGCACCCAGTGAGGTCCCTGTCGCGGTCTGCGGCTGAAACTTGGCCAGCAGAATCAGCGCCGGCCCGATGACAATCCCGCCGCCAATGCCAAAAATCCCTGCTATGACTCCGGCAAAGAGGCCGATCGCTATGAATAGCATACGGTTTTAACTCGCGTTGATTGTGAGCCGCATCAGGATGGAATTCCTTTCTTCGCCGCTTCCAGCACTTTGTCCGCGAACAGATCGATCTCATCGAGCGTCGTGTAGACGTTGGGGGTAATCCGAATTCCCTTGAACTCCGCGTGTACGATCGGTGTGTTGACGATGCGATGCTGATTGAACAGCCACTGCCCGAGCTTGATGTTGTCGATGCCGTCGACCTGGAAGAGCGCGATAGCGCCTGACTGCCGGTTGTCGAGCGGTGTCAGCACAGTTATCCGCGGGCTCTCGGCGACGAGCCGCTTCGCCCAGCGATCACGCAGGTAGCGGAGCCGGGCAACCTTGCGCTCGATCCCGATGCCGCGGTGGAATGCGAGTGCAGCTGAGATCGCGTTGTGATTGGCAGCTGGATGAGTTCCGATTTCTTCGTACTTCCTGATGTCGTTGTCCTGTTTCACGTCGGCGGCCATCAGCGGCCAGAGATTCTTCTGCTTGTTCTTCCGCACATAGAGGAAGCCCGTGCCAACTGGCGCGAGCAGCCACTTGTGGAGGCTCGTTCCGTAATAGTCGCAGTTGAGATCGTCGCGCTTGAACGGGAAATGGGCAAACGCATGCGCGCCATCGACGAACACTTCGATACCGCGTGGCCGCGCGAAGTCTACTAGCTGCCGAACGGGCATTATCTGCCCAGTAAGGTTGGTGATGTGGGTGACTTCGATCACCCTGGTCTTCGGTGTCACTGCCGCCTTGAACTGATCGACCAGGTATTCGTCCGACGGCGGCGGCACCTTGAAAGAGACCTGCCTGACTACGATTCCTTCGCGCCGAGCTCGCTGGTCCCACGCCGTCAGCATGCGCGGGTAGTTCTGGTTGGTAACGACTACTTCATCGCCGCGCTTGAGATCGAGACCCATGATCATGATCTCGTTTGCCTCCGACGCGTTGCGCGTGATTGCCATCTCCTCCGGATCGCACCCGAACTCGCTTGCCAGATCGCGGCGAACACTCTCGACGCGCGGCTCGAGCACGCGCCACATGTGCTCGACGGGCAGCTCGTTCGAGAATCTCAGATCGCGGATCATCGCCTCGAGCACGTGACTGGGTGTCGGGCTGCAGCCGCCGTTGTTGAGATTGATCATTGTACGATCGGCGTCGAACGCCCGCTGGATCTCCGACCAGTACGATTCATCGTCGGCGACTGCGTTCGGCGACCGTCCTGCGCCGATAGCACCCGCGCGTATGAGGGACTTGATCGCGCCCTCGCGGAAAATCGGCTGCGCCGTCAGACTGGCGGCAGCCATCCCCGCCAGAAACTCCCGTCGTGTCGTCATGGGTGAGCCTCACCGCAGAAAAAAGACGGTCATCGTGTGATGACCGTCTTCAATAATACGCCGTGCGGGAAAGCTCGGTGAGCTACTGATACTGTATATAGAGAGGCTTCGGGTTCAGCATCAGTACTTCCGCTGGTGTCAGCAGCGGATCGCCCTTCTTCGTGTCGTTGTGATAAAAGAGCTTGAACCCGGTGTACTCGACGGGCTCGGCTTCGACATACGCGCGATACGAATCGTACTTGAGCCATGGCTGTCCCCAGCCATCCATGTTGATGATCACCTGCACCCGTGGATCGAGCTTTATCGCCTTCGAGTCACTGAGCATGCGTCGCGTGAATCGATGCACTATGAGAATCTTCGGGGGCAGGTTGTACTGCTTGACGAGTCCCGACAGCAGGTTGATCGCGAAGTTGACGTCGCTCGCGGTCATGGTGCCGATCTTTGTACCGGGCTTACTTCCGTCCTTCATCGAGAACTCGGGATCGATCGCGAGCATCACGTCAGGACGCTGCAGAAATGGAACGAGCCGAGGCAATTCTTCCTGCACAGTGCTCTGTCCGACTTGTACATCCAGGAACAGGATTGCGTGCTTTTTCTGCGCCCAACCGTAGACCATGTTGATCAGGCTGTCGGTCATGCGCAGGCGATACTTGCCGTCCCTGCCGGGTGCTCCCTGCGCCACGACGGCGATTAGGTGCAGCGCCGGCTGCACTGGATGCGACGGATCCGCCCTGGTCCACGCCGCGATTTCCTTGTCGAAGCGCGCCAGCATTTGGTCGGGTGGCAGCTCGCCGAGGATACCCATCTTTTTAGAAAGCGGATTTCCGTAGTAGGCGACGATTCTCTTTTGCGGGAGGATCGCGCCAGGTAGCGGTCGCGGCGCGGTCGTCACCGGCCAATCCTTGTTTGCCAATCCGGCTTTGACTGCGGCGACGAGAGCGAGGCTGTCCTTTTTCGTGCGCCCTTTGATCGTTGGCACGGTGATCGGCGGATCCTTGGCTGCGGAATCTTTGCCGACCCCCTTCACGGTGCTCGATGCACTTGGGCTCGTTGTCGCGCTCGCCACAATTGCCGGCGTCGGCTGTGCAGCGAGCGCGGTCGGCGGGCTTTCTGGGGAAATCGTCTGGCCTGTCGGCGACGGAGTTGCGTCCTTGCTCGCCGCGCAGGCGAACGAGGCGATGACCGCTGCTGGAAGGATCGAGAAATATCTATTGAACAATGTTGAGCTCATTAACTGATGAGATTTTTTGGTGAGGCGATGAATGTTTTACACCAATTCAACAATCACGCCGATGGCGGGATGAGGGATGGGGATGAGAGATGGGGTAGGAGCGATCCGTTTGTCGTGCATCCCCCATCCCGTATCCCGGTCCAGTTATTGCCTTCGGTATATATTCGGTATACTATAGCAGAGCTATGTCCGATCGCAACGCCGCCCTCCGCGCACTCATCGAGCATCGATTTCCTGATGCAACACCGGTCACCCACCGGACCGCGGAGCCGGTGGCAACCGGGATCAGCGCGCTCGATGGAATTCTACCAGGACATGGCTTGCCGCGCGGAAGACTCACGGTCTGGATGCCGCAAGGTGGAGCAACTGCGGTACTGAGAGCGGCGTGTAACACCACCGTCGCACAGGGTGAGCGCGCAGTCTGGATCGATGGACTCGGCACTGTTGCCGGACCGTTCTGGGAAGAAGGCACGATCCTGGTTCGTCCAAAGACACGCAAACATGGATTGCGTGGCGCCGAAGAACTTCTGCGCTGTGGTGGATTCGCGCTCGTCGTCATCGCCGGCATCGAGCCGGAAGGAACGGAGACAGTTCGCCTCTCTCGTGCCGCGCGCGAAGGAGGAGGTGCGCTCGTCACTCTGACATCGCACGCCTCGATGGCCAGTTTGCGCATGACGTCGAAGATCCTACGCGAGACTTATCGCTGGAAAAAAACTCCATTCGGTGATCCAGCCGAAGCGCAGGAAGTGATGCTGCGCGTCCGCGCCTTCTCCCTCGGCTGGAACAAGAGCGCGGATTTCCCCGTACGGGTCATACCATATGACGTCCGCGACTCTTTGGAAGCGGGCCTCGTCGATCGACGGGGTGTCCGCTGACTGAGGATTGAGGCGTTCGGACCAACAGCCAGTGCGGAGTCCGGATTAAGTGAGGAATTCGGAAAAGTTCTCTCACCTCAATTATTCCGAAATCCGCCGGTCTGGCAGTTTGTCCGAACGCCTCAATCCGCACCCAAGCCCGGAGTCCTCGCCTCCACCGAACGGTTTAATGGATCTCCGTGTCGAAGGTAGTAAGCATGGTCGTGACGATCAGCGAGTGAACGAAGCGGAGCTTATCGCCCGAATCATCGACGGAGATAGGCTGGCCGGGCGGGCGCTGTACGACATGCACGCACCCCGGGTGTTCTCGCTCGCTTATCGAATGAGTGGTGACGCAGAGAAGGCGCGGGAGTTTACGCAGGATGCATTCATCCGAGCGTTCTCGAGGTTGTCGCAGTTTCGCGGCGAAGCCGCTTTCTCAACGTGGCTGCACCGCATCGTCGTCACGGTCGTGTCGAATGCACGACGCAACGAGGTACGGTTTGGGCGCGAAGTAGCGCTGGACGAGGCTCACTCGATCGAATCCACCGCGGCGGAAGCCGAGCCCGACTTGAAGGAATCGATAGAGAGGGCGGTGAACAACCTGTCGGAAGCTTATCGCACCACGCTGATACTGCACGACGTTGAGGGATATACCCACGCGGAAATAGCCGTCATGCTCGGTGTCCCCGAGGGGACCTGCAAGAGCCGGCTTTCTGTGGCAAGAGCGCAGCTGAGAGAAGCACTGGCTGCATTCAAGGAGTAGGACGATGGACGAAGATCGTTTCGAAGAGGTGATTCGCGATTTGCCGCGGAGCTTCAACGCTCCGCCGCCGCCTCCACTCGACGAGATGTGGGGCGTGATCGAGGACGCTCACTTCAATTCGCCACAATCGAAATCGACATCGCGTAGCAGTTTTCTGACGACGCCGTGGCTTGCCGCTGCAACGTTGCTCGTCGGTATTGGTATTGGTGCGTTATTCCCGCGAGCCAAGCCGCCAGCGACGGTTCAGGCTCCCGTCGCACAGAGCGCCCTTCCGCGAGAGACATCGGCGGTCGCGGACGTGTATCGCGATCAGACTCAACAGTACCTCGGCCAGGCTGCAGCGCTTCTCATTTCTCTGCCGGCGAGGGACGGAAGCAAGACCGCTGATTCAGCGTTTGCCAACAAGGCCGCCGATCTTCTCGTCACGACGCGACTGCTGATCGATTCACCCGCGGCATCGCGCGATGTCAAACTGCGTTCGCTGCTCGACGATCTGGAGTTGGTGCTGGTTCAGATCGCGCGCCTCCGTAACGAGCGTTCGCGCAGTGATCTCGATCTGATTCATCAGGCAGTCGAGCAGGGAGACGTGCTGTCACGCCTCAACTCCGCAGTCGCCACAACTCAATCCTCCGAGTGAGAACCAGGATGACCAGAGCCACTCTTATCGCTGCAGCTTTCGTTTGCGCGCTGCCGCTTGCGGCGCAAAACCCGACTCCCGCGCCGCCGGCACCACCCGCGCCTGCCGCCCCGCCTGCTGATATCGACATCGAGATGCCGGACTTGCCCGACATGCCGGACATCCCCGATATGCCGGACATCCCGGATATGCCGGACATCCCGGATATGCCGGACATGCCCCTGCTTGCACCAATGCTCATGGACCTGGATCTGATCGGACCAGCGTTGGCGCCTCTCGGCGCGCTCTCCGACATCGATTTCGATTTCGAGATGCCGGAAATGCCCGAGATCCCTGACATGCCCGGTGTACCGTACAGTCCCGACATCCCACCGATGGCGTTGGCTCCGCGCATTGCGATGCCGGCGGTGCCGATGATCGCAATGCGACCAGCTGTGCCAGGTGTAACGCCCCTCATCGCGATTACTCCCGCGGCAAGCATTGGCTGGCAATCCCGATTCGACCAGGCATTCAGCGGCATCACCTCCAATCCGCCCGAGTCGTGGGCGCAAACAGACCCCGCCGATTCGCTTTATAGACTGGCGCGTACTGCGCTGAATCGAGGCGAGTATCGCCGTGCCGCCGATCTCTTCGGCCAGATCAGTCAGAAATTTCCGAACTCGGTTTATGCTTCCGACGCCCGATACTGGCGTGCCTTCGCGCTCTACCGAATCGGCGGACACGACGATTTGCGCGTCGCACTCGTTTCACTGCAGGACAGTGGGCGTGGGTTTCGTCAGCAATCGCTCCAGACTGACGCGCCGGTTCTCGCGGCAAGAATTCGTGGGGCACTCGCGCGTGACGGAGACGAAAGCGCTCGACAGGCGCTCCAGACCGCTGCCACCCAACCTGGCGTGTGCGATCGTGAAGATCTCGCCGTTCGCGTGGAGGCGCTTAACTCGCTCGGTCAGACAGACCCGGAGTCAACCACTCCGATTCTGCGCCGTGTTCTCGCCCGCCGCGACGACTGCTCGGCGGCTCTTCGTCGCGCCGCGCTGTACCTGCTTGGGCGTCGCACTGACGACGAAGCGCGCGATCTCATCATCTCCGCCGCGCGCAACGATCCCGACATTCAAGTCCGCGCCGATGCCCTTCGTTTTCTGGCCGCGATGCCGGGCGATCAGCCGATCGCCACAATTGAAGAGATGGTGCGCACTCCCGGCAATGAGCAGCTCCAACGCGCGGCGATCGCCGCGCTTGGCAGAAGCGATAGCCCCCGCGCCCGTCAGAGTCTGCACAACGTAATCGAGCGCACCGATCTCTCGGAGAGCCTGCGCGCCACTGCGCTCTTGAGCGTCAGCGCGGATCGCTCGGGGGACAACGGAGCCTACTTACGATCGATCTACCCGCGGCTCGACACCCCACGGCTGAAAGGAGAGGCGATTCGCGCGATCGCGCGGATCGGCGGCAACGACAACGATCAGTTTCTGCTCTCGATAGTTCGCAATCAGAGCGAATCACCTGATGTGAGAGCGACCGCCCTGCGCTCGGTTGGCCGGTCTACTATCTCGATCGCGGATCTGTCGAAAATGTACGACGCAGCAGATGACCGTCGGCTGCGCGAGCAGCTGATCGGACTGTTCGCTCAGCGAGACGACCCGCAGGCGACGGACAAACTCCTCGAGATCGCGCGCAACGGAACCGATCCCGATATGCGCCGCTACGCCATTTCCGCTCTGTCGCGCAAGAATGATCCGCGCACCAAGAAGCTCTTACTGGAGATCATCGACAAATGACTGTCAGCCGTTTCGTAGCGATCGCGGTCGCTGGCGCGATCGTCGGCACCAGCGCGTCAGCGCAATCTCTGGCCAACCGCGTCGCGTCAGCGTCCGATCGTTCAGTGCAGTTCACCTACAAGGCGCGGCCGGGTGTATGCGGCGACGGTCGCACTTATATCTCCACTGGCCCGGGAAACTTCTATGGCTTCAATTCGAGCGACAGGGCTGACCAGTGTCAGGCCGGTCCCGTGCGCGTGGTGGTCGACCTCGCCGACAGAAACGTTGTCGCGCTGCGCACGTACGTCGGCATTCCGTCCACCGGCCTCGACGCGAGCGTTTCGAACCTCGGCAACGTAACTCCAACGGATGCCGCTGACTTCCTGCTGGGCGTAGCTGGGCGGGCCGATGGTCGCATCGGGCGCGACGCGATCTTTGCCGCGCTGCTTGGCGACAGTGTCGACGTCAGCTCGCGATTACTGACGATTGGCCGCGACGGCAATCGTCCATTGGAGACTCGTCGAGCCGCTCTCGCCGGCCTGGCGCGTACGGATTCGCGCCAGCTCGATGCGATTGGCTCGTCGCTCGTCCAGATCGCTACCAACGAGAGCGATGTCCAGGGTGCGCGTGAGGAGGCGCTTCGAGTTCTGTCGAGACTCGATCACGGAGCCGGCATCCAGCCGCTGATTCGTCTTGCCAACAGCAACGCGACTTCATGGATTGGTCGGGAGAGCATGCGTGTACTCGCGTCTTCGGGCGATCCGCGTGCCCGGGATTTTCTGCGCGCGACGGTGCAGCGCACTGACGTCCCCGATGAATTGCTTGCGTCGGCGATTCGTGGTCTCGGCCGCAACTATGTCACCGGACAGGATGCGACTTTGCTGCGCTCGCTTTATCCAAAGGTCACCGGAGATAAATCACGCGACGCCATCCTGGCGTCGCTAGCGAACCTGGGCGGCGCTGACAACGTGCAATGGCTCACCGATGTCGTCCGGAACGAGCAGCTTTCGCCTGACGCTCGTCGCCGAGCGCTTGTCTATCTCACCCGCGCCGGCGCGCCGACGCCCACGCTGGTTGCGCTCTACGATCCGCTCACCGACTCACAGTTGCGTGGCGAGTTGATCAGCATCTACTCGCGCGCGGGCGACAAGTCAGCGACCGACAAACTCGTCTGGATTGCGCGCAATGAGCAGAACTATCAGTTGAAGCGACGCGCGATCGGTGCGCTGTCGCGGAATTCAGATCCCGCGATCAGGCAGGCGCTGCAGGGTATTGTCGAGCGTTAACCGGCGATCCGCCGGCGCTTGGCTGTAACTTCGGTATTCTCGACGAGGCGTGGAGCACTCCACGTCTTGTCGAGGACTTTCTGGAAGCAGCGCTTCGGAATGATCTCGACGCCCGATTTGGCGAGGGTGTCGTAGCGGGCCAGCTTCTCGGGGTAGCGCGAGATCGTGCAAGCCTTGTAGCCAAGCGACAGGAAGAAATTGTCGGTGAGGCTCAGCGCGAAAACTTCTTCGATGTCGCGCGCGCGAGCGAGCCGCTCGACGCCCAGCACCACCTGAGTGCCCAATCCCTTGCCGTGCTGGGTTGGCGATACGGCCACTGAGGATACCTCGGCCAGCGAGGGCGAATACTCCTCGAGCGCCGCGCAGGCGAGCACGCGACCGGCAGCGTCCGTTGCAACGACGTAGTTGTCGATGCGCGAAGCGATCTGGTCCAGGGTGCGTGGCAGCATCAGCCCCTGAGCCGCGTACGGGGACACGAGCTCGAGGATCTGGGCCGCATCCGCCCGCGCTGCCCGGCGCACGATCTGCTGGGCCGGCTTGCGGCGATCAGAAAGCCCCCGGAGAGGCTTGGCTGCACTTGGGATTTTATGCACGAAGAATGTATATATACACAGCCTTCGTGGCGCAAGAGTTTGAGGGAGGACTTGGACTGATAACTACCGCGCTCGTAGCTGATAGCAGCAGGCTGTTAGCTGATGGCTGCCTGCAACCAGACAGATCCCATAGAATAAAAGCGAGCAGAACGCTGTGCCTCTACGTTGTCGCGATCTGTCCCGTCGCCTGCAGCGAATAGCTATTAGCTAGCTGCTATCAGCTACCCGCGAGGTAGTGCGCTTTCAATGTCCGCGGTCCTAGTAGCTGGCGAACACCCGGTTCTTCCCATTCCGATCGAATGCGATGACCTGGTAGTGCTGCTTCATCGCTCCTTCCATCCCCGGTGATCCCATCGGCATTCCGGGAACAGCCAGCCCCTTCACCGCGGGCTTCGCTGCGAGCAATCGGTCGATGTCCGCTGCCGGCACGTGCCCCTCAATGAGGTAGCCCTCGACAACGGCTGTATGACACGATCTCAGATCGGGCGGTACGCCAAGCGTGGCTTTGATCTGCGCCATGTCGGGCGTGTCCTTGGCATCCACGCGGTAGCCGTGCTTGATGAGATGCTCGATCCAGTTTTTGCAGCAGCCGCAGCTCGGATCTTTGTAAACCGTGATCGTGGGTTTTTTCGGAGCAACCACGGTCGGTGCCGCAGCGGTCGTAACGGTCAGGGCAGCGGCGCAAACCGCGACCGCGAATAAGCTGAATGAGCGCTTGGTCATTGAGGCAGGGATTTGAGTGTGCGTTCGATTTGTTTGCGGTGTCGCGCTTCGTGGTGGCCGACGAAAATTAGCCACTGATACAGATCGAGCTCGCCAAGTACGATGTGGGTGTGCTTGATGTCGCCGATCGCCAACCCATCAGCAGAGACGACCGCCGACCGTAAAGCTTCACGCGAGGTCTCCAGTCCGTCGATTGCTTCATTGATGTCGACGTCGGTTCGTGGCTGAACGAGAGTGGGCGCCTGGAGTAATCCGGATTCCAGCTTGGCTGCGTGAGAGTCGAACGATCGCATTACCGACGATGTCGATGTTTCGTCCCGAAGGCCTTCTTCGCGCGCCTTCGCCACACGCTTGGTGATAAGGCGCGCGACACCCGACTCCACCATCCGCAGATGTTCGAGGATCTCCGCGACGGACCAGCCGCTTGGATCCGCTCGTTGGCAAAGTCTTGTGCCGGAGACGCCGGCGAAGCTGTTGAGCAGCTCGCGTCGCTTCTCCTCCACATAACTCATCGTTTCGGCGAGTCTGGGGTGCACGTTTCTAATGTAGTCATGGGGCTTGGCTTCGGGTTATATTCGGTATATAATTGATCCCCCCGCTTCGCTCTGCAATGTTTATCTGCCTCTGGACTCCCGCTGCTTTTCCTGCTCTCCCGCTCTTCGCTGAGGAGGGAGTCGTCCAGGAGAGCGAGCTGCTCAATGAGCTGGTTCCGGAGCTCCTCAACGTCGCACCGCGCGTCACGATCGGCTCGAGAGGAGTTGTGTGGGCAGATGCCCGCGGACTAGATGCCGAGCTCCTCGCCAACGATCTTCTCGATGTCTTCCATCGACATGTTCCATCCTGCCTCCCGCCTCCCGCCTCCCGCCTCCCGCTTCCCGCGAGAGCGGCGATCTCGCTCGTACCAATCACCGCGGAAGTGGCAGCACTGCATGGCAACGGTGGGCTAGTCAGGATCCCGGTCGGCACCGAGCGGGAATTTCTGGCGCCGTTTCCGATCGGAGTGCTCGAAGCATCGCCGTTTCTGGCGTCGCTGCTCGATGGAATCGGAGTCGAGCGCTGTGCCGATCTGGCGAAGCTCGATCTGGAATCGATCGAGGTCCGGTTCGGCGCCGAAGGCGCCAATCTCTGGAGATTGGCGAGAGCCGACGACACGCGTCGCATCTTCAAGACGGTGCCGCGTGCGCTGCCGACTGCTTCGCTCGACTGGCTGGATTACACTCTGCGCGACGCCGAGCGTCTCGTCTTCATCATTAACTCGCTCGTCGGCAACATCACCACCGAGCTCAAGTCGCGCGGGCAATGTGCGCGTGAGATGACGTTGGTATTCTCGCTGGCAAACCGTGAGACCCTCGAGCAGCTGGTGCGCCCGGCGCGGTCCACGGCGAGCCACAAAGCGTGGATGAGATTGATGCGCTCGCACCTGGAGCGACTCTCTCTGCCCGACGGTGTCGTCGGCATTACCGTTCGCGTCGAGTCGGTAACCGGTGAGGTCGAGAAACAGGGCGACATCTTCGATCGCGGCTTCGGCACCGCGCGCGCGGCCGAGGAGACCATCGCGCAGCTCCTCGATGACCAGGGCGCGGTGGTCGTCACGCCACGAAATTCACAGCATCCGTTGATCGACCGCCGCACCGAGTGGGTCACTCAGGAGCCATCCCAGGCATCGGCGCGCATTCAGCTGCGGGAGCGAGTGGTGAAAGCGACGGCGGCCCCGCGTCTGACGCTGCAATTATTGCCAGAACCCAAGAGAGTGGCGGTAACGACACGCCGTCGTCGCGATCACGACATGCCGATCCAGTATCGCGACAAAGAGTGGGCAACTCTCGTCTCCGCCGCCGGTCCCGATCGTGTGTCAGGTGGCCAATGGACCGAGCCCTACGCGCGCGAATATTTCCGCTGCGTCACTGATGACGGAATGATGGTCTGGCTATTCCGCGATGCGCGCGATAGCGAGTGGTATTTGCACGGCTGGTGGGATTAATTACTCAGAACTGCGCGCTGCTAGCCAACGAATCAGTCCCAGCTGCGAGCTAAGACCGAAATTCGAACCTATTGCGAGTTAAGAGCAAACGCTCCATCCAAGCTCGTACCTCGCACTGGGCTCGCAAATCGGACTCAGATCGCACCTCGGATTCACCCGTATTGCAATGAAGCGTCTCCTCCTACTTCTGCTTCTTACAGTTCCCAGCGTCGCGAGCGTCGCGAGCGCTCGGGTTGTTCGTGTAGAGATTCTTTCTCGCTCCCCAATCTCCGGCGCCTTCGATGGCAGAACGTACGAGCGCATAACAGGCCGCGTGTACTTCGCCTTCGATCCCAACAATACCGAGAACAAAAAAATCGTCGACCTCGCCCTCGCTCCGCGTAACGCCACGGGCGAAGTCGAAGCCATCAGCGAGTTCGTCATGCTGAAGCCAATCGGCTCCGCACAGTCGGCGAACGTCGCTGTGATCGACATCGTGAATCGCGGCGGCATCACTCATTTCATCTTCAATCTCGGCCGCAAACCCCAGGCGGCGCCGGAATCGGGCGAGTTCTACGGCGATGCATTGCTGATGAAACGTGGTGTCACCATCGTCGCACTCGGCTGGCAATGGGATGTTCAACCAGGCGGATCGGCGCTTCACTTCCAGGCACCGCCCGTTGGTTCAGCAGCAAATCCGATAACGGGTCTCGTTCGCAGTGACATCACTGTCGATGCGCCGACGAGCTCGATTCCACTCGGACACAGCCTCGCCACCGGAGCACTCGCGTATCCTGTCGCCGATCCTGACGATCCAGCCAATGCTCTCACGGTTCGCGACTCGCCCACCGGCACTCGCTCCATTGTGCCACACAGCCGTTGGCGTTTCGGACGCGAAGCGAACGGCCAGGTCATTGATGATCCGCGCTCAGTGTACATGGCGAGCGGCTTCCAGCCGGGAAAGATCTATGAAGTGGTTTATCGCGGCCGCGATCCGGTAGTCGTTGGCGCCGGCCTCGCCGCAGTGCGCGACATGATTTCCTATCTCAAGTACGACCCCAGCTCCATCGCGCCGGTCCAATACGGTATCGGCTACGGCGTCTCGCAGACGGGACGATTCATTCGCCACTTCCTCTATCAGGGATTCAACGCCGACGAAAACGGGCGAGCGGCGTTCGACGGATTTTTCGTGCACACCGCCGGCGCCGGTCGCGGCAGTTTCAATCATCGTTTCGCGCAGCCATCCCGTGACGCGCAGCCGTACTCGACGTTTTTCTATCCGACCGACGTTTTCCCTTTCACCACTCTGCCGACCCGCGACCCGGTAACCGGTCAGCGCGCCGGCCTCCGCGACAACCTTGCCGGGTCGGAGGAGACGAAAGTTTTTTACGTTGATGGCGGACATGAGTACTGGGGACGTGCCGCATCCCTGACGCATACGACTCCCGACGGCACACGCGACGTCGGCTTTTTGCCGACGGAGCGGCGTTACGTTATTTCGTCGGCGCAGCACTCCAGCCCAGCCGGGTGGCCATTGCCTGATTCGGATCGCATCGCCGGCACCATTGCCTACCGAGGCGATCCACTCGATCAGCGTCTGGCGCTGCGCGCGCTGATGTCCGCTCTGATCGACTGGGTGACCATGGCGAAAGAGCCGCCCGCGTCGCGCTACCCAACGCTCGCCTCACACACCCTGGTCGCCCCACAGGCTCAGACATTTCCTCGCATACCTGATCTCTCCGTCGCCCGAATTCCTCATCAGGTCTACAGGATGGATTTCGGTCCGCGCTGGAATCAGGGAATAGTCGATCTGGAGCCGCCAAAGCTGGGCGCACATTACCCGATTTTGGTGTCGCGTGTCGATTCGATTGGCAACGACGTCGGCGGAATTCGCAGCGTCGAGATCGCAGTACCCCTCGCTACTTACTACCCTTGGCTGCTGCGCACCGGGATGCCGGCAGGGACCGACCGCCTCGTCAGCTTCCGCGGGACCTTCGTACCACTGCAGAAAACTGAAGCTGTGCGACGGAAAAGCGGCGACTCTCGCCCAAGCATCGAGACGTTGTACGGTGACAAGACTCGATTCATGGGCAGGGTCAATGCAGCGATCTCTTCGTTGATCGCGCAGCGCTTCATGCTGCCAGAGGATGCTGTCGTCGCCCGAGCGCGAATGTCCGACGTCTGGGATCGCTTCGGACCCGCGAAGTAGCTAGCTGACTCCCGGAAAATCAATGCGGGCGGCCTTCGCGATTGCGCGCACGCGATTCATGATCTTGTCGGCCATCTTCGTGTCCCCCTGATTGCGTACCGCTTCTGCCAGAATGGCGCCGGTAAACGCGTACGTATAGGGAATGCCGAATGAGGGGCGGTCGATCCAGTCGCCTTCCTTGATCAAAGCTTCCGGCGCTTTGTACACGGTGTCCCAGAGTTCCTTGGTGCGCTGCACATCGAGATTGAGCCCCGCCGCCACCAGGGGAACCTGCGGGCTGTTCACGACCGGATGATCGACGAGCTTTTGCACAAACCCCTGGGTGACCAGGTACGGCTGCAGGAGTGGGCCAAGCGTTGTCCCGCCACCACCTGTCGACACGTAGATCGGCCGCTCGGGGAACGCGTCCTTGATCAAACGCAAAAATACCAGCTCATCTCGAACGAGATAGCCCTGCGGGATCTCCAGGCTGAGATTGCCCTGTCGGAAAATCTGCGGCTGGGTGATCTGAATGTACTCGGGAATCGCGTCCGCTTCGGCGAAAGACATCTTTAGCGGCGGCCCGGACGGCTTCTTCCACTGTTGTCCGCGGAAGATTGCCGGACCCTTGGCCGCATCGTACGTCTCGACCGGTCGGCGAATCATCTGTCGCACGAACCAGTCGGTGTCGAGATAAGTCGTGACTGCCACAGTCACATCGCGACGGACTCCTTCAACTTCCTGAGCGTACCACAAGGGGAAGGTGTCGTTGTCGCCATTGGTGATGACAATCGCGTATGGCTCGAGTGAGTTGAGATAGTCGGTCGCCCACTCGCGTGTGAACTGGTGGCCCGAACGCGACGCGTATTTCCAATTGGCGACAAACGGAATCAGCGCGATCAGCAGAATCGGAGCTGCAAGTTTGAACGCGCGCGGCGACGGCCACGCGAACGAGGCGACCTTGCCCTTACCGGTTTTCTCCTCTACCGCCGCCGGCTCGCGATCGAGAATCTGCGCCAGCTGCTCCCACAGGAAGCCCAATCCGACCGCCGCCCACACGCCCCACGCCGAGAAGCTCCAGATGTAGAAGTAGTCTCGGTCGCGAACCTCGCGTGCGACGCTATTTCCAAGCTCCGGCGCCTGCGACCACCCGTACTTGAAGTTCAGATAGTAAACAAGCGCCAGCGTCATCGTGAACATCAGCGGACCGAAATACCAGAACGTTTTTCGATCTCGTTGCCAATGCACCCATCCACCGAGCAGTCCGAGCCCGAGGAAGACAAAGGCGAGAATGAACTGCAGACCCTGCATCACCTGGTGTGCGTCGCGCAGCCACTGCCACTTGAAGTACAGCCACCACATTCCGACCTGACTGGTGTAGGGCGCACCTCGCTCGACCTTCTCACCGTACTGAACGCGGTTGATGTTGTCCATCAGTCGCTTCTCGGTGAGTTTGCTGAACGTGCAGCTCGCTGCGATCTTCGTCTCGCACGCCGTGGGCGCGCCTTCATTGATTGCAGGGAAGTACGCGGCGCGAATCGGCTCGAACGCAAAAGTCGTCAGCCCGAGTAGAAGGGCACCGACCGAGGCGAGAATCAGTCTCCAGCGCATCAGCGTGCGCCACTTGGTGGCCAGCAACGCCACGCCGGCAGCCGGCAGCGGGAGGAATCCCGCCGGGTGGTTGGCGTACCCGAGTCCGAGCAGGAAGCAGACGAGAACGATGTAGCGATCGGCTTTGCGCGAGTTGGGCGCTTCGATCCACTCGATTACCAGCCACGACACAATCGTGAAGAACAGCAGCGAGATGGTGTACACCTTCTCGTTCACCACCGACTGATTCCAGACGGTGAATGCAGTCGCGCCAATCAACGTCGCCAGACTCGCGATCACCAGGCGCTCCCAGCGCTCGGGAACCCAACGCGCGACGATGCGCTCCGTAATCAGGAACCAGAGGCCCGCCGAGATTGCGCTCGCCAGCGCAGCCATGATGTTGATCTTCTCGGCGTACGAGACCGGAATCGGCAGCGAAGCAAATGCGTGACCGAGAATGACGAAGAACGGATTTCCGGGCGGATGCGGAATGCCGAGGACTTTGACGGCAGCCATGTACTCGCCGGTGTCCCACATCGCCACCGACGGCGCCAACGTGATCAGGTAAAGAACGAATACGAGACCTGCGGCGATTGCCGCGGGAACGTAAGACGGCCGATAGCCGCTCTCAGCTAGCAGTGTACGCTTCGGCGCAGGCGCGTAGGTCGCGTTGACCCGGTTCGATGAGACTTGTGTTGCCATCTAGAGTAAGGATTTGCTGTGGAATTCTCGACAGTAAGGATTTGCTGGTGGAATTCTCGACTGAATTTTAGTCACTAAACGTCGGGCGTGCGGTCATCGGCACGTAAGCTCGCGACGAGAAATGATCACCCGGGTTACCTGGGATGAATTGTGTACGAAACACGCCCGTCCTTTTCTGAAAGTCAGCCCGCGAGCCGGCGTTCCGACACCAATTCCGTTCGACGTACGAAATGCAGGACTCGAGCTGCCAACGGTCTCGATCAGACTGTCCTTTCCTGCGACGGTGAAGACGATCAATCCGCCGGTTACTGATACTCCGAATACCGGTCCCTGGATCGCTACCGATCCAGGGACCTTGATGACTGCCACTCGGCAACGCTGCCGAAGTCGCCTCAGTGGCGTACTCACAGTGACCGGCCCGATGCTGGCCGCAGTGATGAGCACCCCTGTGGGCTCGAGGCAGGCCTGGTCGCTGATCGCAACCGGATCGCCGTGTGAGAAGACGTCCGGCGAGAGCTTGGCCACGTCGTTTGCCTTCGCCGCCTCCCCGTCCGTACAGCCCCCAACCGTCGACAGGCCCATAATTACCGTAAGGACTTTCCTATAGCTCGGCATCGCCCCCCAACTCGCAGACCCCGCGCCGAGAACCGCGCCGCTGGCCCCGGACCGGCGGGCACTAGTCGCTGCAAGTCGTTTTCAGTTGACGGTTTTCGGTATATATTCGGGTATGGGATTTGTTGAGCTTCGTGCCCATACCGCCTTTTCGTTCGGCGACGGCGGCACCTCACCCGAGGCGCTTGCTGCCCGTGCTGCATCACTCGGCTACCGTGCGCTGGGCATAACCGATACGGCCGATCTGGGCGGCATCGTTCGATTTTGTCTGGAAGCGAGACGAGTCGGGCTGAAAGCGATTGTTGGCGCCGAGCTCAATATCGATGGCTGTCCCGTCGCCTTTCTGGCGCAGAACAAAACCGGGTTCAACAACATCGCCTCGCTTGTAACGAGGTCGCGAGTTGGCGAGCTATCGACGTGGCAGAAAGGAGACGGCAAGAAAACGCGGGGTCGGCCGCGACTATCGTGGCAACAGGTAGCTGAGCGGAGCGAAGGAGTGCAGGTGCTGACCGGCCCGCTCACGGGTCCGGTCGCATCTCACCTCCGCAACGGCGAGTATCGTGAAGCGGAACACACGCTGTGCCGGTGGCGATCCGTTTTTGGTGAGCGACTCGCCGTCGAAGTGCAGCTGCATCACGCCAGCGGTACCGAAGCCGCGCTCGGTGCTGCCTTGATCGAGCTGGCCGAGCGACACAACGTGCCGTGGGTCATCTGCCACGAGCCGCGCTACATCGACAACGGCACGCGACTCGTCCACGATGTTCTGACATCGCTGCGCTACGATGCGACCATCGACGACGCTGTCGCGCGCGGACTACTACATCCAAATGGTGAGTGGCGTCTCGTCTCGGCCGAGGAGATGGGTCAGCGATGGAAAGGTCGCGAGCAAGGACTCGAGGAGAGTGAGCGCATCGCCGACGAGTGCGATTTCAATCTCTCATGGGTTCGTCCGCCTCTGCCAAAGTTTCCTGTTCCGCCCGGTTACGACGACGACACCTTCCTGCACGAGAAAGCTTTCGAGGGTGCGCGTGAGCGTTGGGGCGAACTCGACCAAAAGCAAATCGATCAGCTGAACCACGAGCTGCGGGTGATCGGTAATCTCGGCTTCGCGGGATTTTTCCTCGTGATGTGGGACGCGGTGCATTTCGCCAAGTCGAAAGGGATTCTCTGCCAGGGTCGCGGCAGCGCCGCCAACTCGGCGGTGGCTTATTGTCTCGCGATCACGGCGGTAGATCCGGTTCGGCATGGTCTGCTGTTCGAGCGATTTCTCTCGGAGATCCGCGTCGATGGGCAGACTGAAGCGCCGGACATCGATGTCGACATCGAGCACGATCGCCGAGAGGAAGTGCTCGACTATGTCTATGGGAAGTACAATCGCGCGCAGGCGGCGATCACCTGCGTCGTGCAGATGTACCGCGGGCCGAATGCAATTCGCGATTCAATGCGCGCCTTCGGTTATCCGGTGGAGATGGCGAACAACATCTCCAAGCGCATCCATTGGAGCGATCCTGCCGAAGGGGCGAAGTACGTGGAGCAGGAGCTCGCGCCAAAGCTCGGCATCGATTTCGACAATCCGCGTGGACGTGCGACGCTGGCAGCGATGGCAGCGTTCGAAGGAGTGCCGCGTCTGCGCTCGACGCACGTCGGTGGCTTCGTACTCTCGTCTGCTCTGCTCGGCGATTACATGCCCGTCGAGCACACGACGATGGGTCGCACAATCATCCAGTTCGACAAAGATGATCTCGATGCGGTCGGAGTTCCCAAGTTCGATTTTCTGGGACTCGGTGCGCTGTCGCTGGTGAGACGCGCGTTCGACATGATCGAGGTACGCACGGGAACGCGGCCGGAGATGTACAGGCTGCCGCCCGACGATGAGAAAACCTACGAGCTGATCGCGAGCGGTGAGACGATTGGCACCTTCCAGATCGAGAGTCGAGCGCAGATCGCTTCAGTGTTGCACACGAAGCCCGATCGGTTATACGACATCGTCGTGCAGGTGGCGCTGATTCGTCCCGGTCCGATCCAGGCAAACTTCGTCCATCCATATACTGCGCGCCGTCGCGGACTCGAGCCGGTGACGTATCAGCATCCCGATCTGGAGCCGATTCTCAAGAGGACGCAGGGCATTCCGATTTTCCAGGAGCAGGCGATGGCGATCGCGATGAAGCTCGGTGGTTACTCGGCGGCTCAGGCCGACGAGCTGCGCCGCACCATGGGACACATCAGAAAAGTCGAGAAACTGCACCGCGTGCTCGAACAGCTCCGACAGCGCATGGTTGAGCGCGGAGTCACTGAAGATGTCGCGACCAGGATCGCCGAGGATCTAAAGAGCTTCGCGAATTATGGATTCCCGGAGTCGCACGCCTGGAGCTTCGCACTGATCGCTTACGCGACGGGTTATCTCAAGGCTCACTATACGGCGGAGTTCTACGCCGGATTGCTGAATTCTTATCCGATGGGATTCTATCCGCCGTCGACATTGATACATGATGCTCGCCGCCACGGTTTACAAGTCTTGCCGCCTTGCATGCGCGATGGCGACTGGGAATGCACCACCGAGCCGACTGACAATCCTGACCGCCCCGCGCTCAGAATCGGCTGGCGCCACATCCGCGGACTCGGCGAGAAATCACTCGACGCGCTCAAGGCAGCGAGAGGGTGGGATCGATTCTCTTCGATCGACGATGTCATCGACAGAGCAAAGCTCCAGCGCACTGATGCACTGCAGCTGGCGCGCGCCGGCGCTTTCGCGTGCTGGGAGCCTGATCGACGTCGCGCGGCATGGGTGGCAATGCGGGCGGTGGGAGATTGTCTACCGCTGGCGCCGGCGCGTCATGTACCGTACGAGCCGCGTCCGCTGACGCGAGACGAGCTGATCTTCCTCGACTATTTCTCGGTCGGCATCAGCGTCAGCGGGCATCCCATGGAGCATCTGCGCGACGAGCTGCGCGGCAAGGGCGTACTCGATTCCAAACAGCTACTGAAGCTGAAGGGCGGGGAATGGATCAAGACTGCCGGCCTCGTCACCATCCGCCAGCAGCCGCAGAGCGCAAAAGGAACTGTATTTCTGCTGATGGAGGATGAGTTCGGCTTCATCAACGTCATCGTCTCGAAGAAGATGGTCGAGGAGTACGCGGAGGTAGTGAGGTTCTCGACCTTCGTGCTGGTAGAAGGGAAGTTCGAGCGCGACGACGGCGTGCGGAACGTCATCGGCAGGAAATTCAGTGAGCTCGAGGTGAAGGAGCTGGTTCATGCCTCCAGGGACTTTCATTAGCCCTCCGCCTTCCCGCCTCCCGCGTCCCTCCTTATCCTTGGCTGATGCGGCAAGAGAAACAACCTGGACGCGCGTTCGCGAGTGACAATTGGGCCGGAGTTCACCCGGAAGTGCTGGCGGCGCTGGCCGCGGCGAACGTCGGCCACGTTCCCTCATACGGCGACGACTCCTATACCCACGAAGCCGTAAGCAGAATCCGACGCGAGCTGGGTGAAGACGCTGAGGTCTTTCTCGTCTTCAGCGGCACTGCTGCCAACGTCCTCTGTCTGCAAAGCATGGTGCAGTCTCACCAGGCGGTGATCTGCGCCGAGACGGCTCACGTGCACGTGCACGAGTGTGGCGCGGCGGAGAAGCACATCGGCTGCAAGCTGCTGCCGGTGCCGGCGCCCAATGGCAAGATCACCGTCGCCGGCATTCGCGAGCATCTGCACGACATCGGTAATGAGCATCACGTCCAACCGCGTGCGATCACCATCACGCAGGCGACTGAGTACGGGACCGTCTACACGCCGCAAGAGATCAGAGCGATCGCGGACTTTGCCCACACCCACTCACTGCTGCTCCACATGGACGGCGCGCGGATCTTCAACGCTGCTGTCCATCTCGATGTGCCCCTGAGAGCCATCACCAGCGGAGCCGGGATCGATGCACTCTCCTTTGGCGGTACCAAGAATGGACTAATGGCGGCGGAAGCCGCTGTGTTCTTCAAGCCCGTCCTGGCCGATGACTTCGAGTTCAAGCGCATGCAGAACATGCAGCTCTCATCGAAGATGAGATTCATCGCCGCGCAGTTCAACGCGCTTCTCAGCAACGATCTGTGGAAACGCAGTGCCTCGCACGCCAACCGGATGGCACAGGTTCTTGCACGAGGTCTGTCCGAGATCGAGGGAATTACTCTGACTCAGGAAGTGCAGGCCAATGAAGTGTTCGCGACTATTCCGGAGAAAGTGATCCCGAAGCTGCAGGAGAGCTGGCCATTTCATGTCTGGAACGAGAAGACTTTCGAGGCGCGATTGATCACCTCATTCGACACGACCGAGGACGACATCTCCGATTTTCTCGACCTGCTGCGGGAGAAGGTGGGATCACGGGAGAAGCAATGGACCTGAAGAACGCCGCGGTGCTCGTAACTGGCGCCAGCTGTGGCATCGGCTTCGAGACAGCGCGTCTGTTGCGTGAGCGCGGGGCGCGGGTTGCCGTGTGCGCGCGTCACAAAAGCGAGCTGGAGGCATCCGCAAGCCAGATCGACGCGCTGCCGATCGTCGCCGATGTGAGCAAGGAAGATGACGTGCTGCGCATGATCGACGTGGTGGTCAAGGAGTTCGACGACTATAACGTGCTGATCAACAACGCCGGATTCGGCTCGTTTGGTCCACTGATCGAGCTTACGAGCGATGACTTCTTCAGCGTTTGGCGCACCAATGTGCTGGGCGCGATGATGGTCGCGCGGGAGTCAGCCAGACATTTCGTCGGCCGCAATTACGGCAACATCGTCAACATATCCTCGACGGCGGGACAGCGCGGATTCGCCAATGGCACCGCCTACTGTGCGAGCAAATTCGCGCTGCACGGAATGACCGAGTGCTGGAGGGCGGAGTTGCGGCAGCACAACATCCGCGTGATGCAAGTTAACCCGAGCGAAGTGTTGACAGGCTTCGGTGCCGAGTCGCGTAGTGAGGAGCGACCCGACAATCCCTCGAAGCTCCATGCGCCTGATGTCGCGCAGACAATCGTCAGCATGCTGGAGACCGCGGATCGCGGCTTCATCACCGAATCCACGCTCTGGGCGACGAATCCGCAGTAAAGGACTTCTACGTCCACGCCGGGCTCATACTACGTAAGACGGCGTAACGCGTAATCGCGGGGTTGCGGGTAGTGTGGGGCAGCTTGACTGCCAACCCAAACCCGGCCCCCAATGAATGCACAAATAACGGATCCAGCGGTCACCCTCACCGATTACGGGCTCGCAGTCGAGTGCGCTGTGATCGTCGGGCTATTGCTGCGAACGCAGGTCAGCGACGAGGTACTTCGCATATGGCTCGTCGTTTTCTTTGGCGCCGCGAGTGCTGCTTCGCTACTCGGCGGAACGGTCCACGGTTTCTTCAAGCCGGCGAATAGTCGTGGCCGCGCGATCCTGTGGCCCGCGACGCTGATCTCGATTCTCGGTAGTGGATTGGCTGTGTCGTTCATCGCCGCGCACATCGAGCTGAACAACGAGGCGGAGCAGATGGCGCGCGCAGTAGCCCTAGTGCTCATGAGTCTGATGGCGCTCGCGGTGCTGTTCGCCAGTCACAGCTTCGCGATTGCGATCGCGGGTTATGTACCTCCCAGCCTTTTTTTACTTCACGCGTTTATCTCGGCGTACGAGCGCAGTGGCGCTCCCGCTCTCAGATGGGGAATTGCCGGCGTTTTACTCTCCATTCTCGGTGCGGCAATGCAGCGCCTGCGCGTCGGCGTGCATGGACGCTATCTCGATCACAACGCCTTCTATCACGTGATTCAGGGCGTTGCATTCTGGATGATCTACAAAGGAGCGCACTTCGTCTCAACCACACTGCCATCCATCGGGAGGACTGATGCTATTACGTCGTGACTTCCTGAAGCTCGCTGCCAACGTCGGTGTCGCCAGCGCGGTCTCAGTAAAGGAATCGACCGAAGTTGAGACACCCCAGGACACCCGCGTGTCGGTCAACGATGTTCACTCGCAGCTGAACCCAACGCGAGTAGGTGAGATCGTGCTACCGGGATCGATCGAAGCAATTCGGTCGACGATCAGGACAGCGCATGATCAATCGCGCCCCATCAGCATCGCCGGTGGGCGGCACGCGATGGGCGGCCAGCAGTTCGCGGCCAATGCAACCCTCCTCGACATGAACGGCATGACACGCGTGCTCGAGTTCGATCGCGACAAAGGAGAAATCGAAGTCGAAGCGGGAATTCAGTGGCCCCAGCTCTACAAGTATCTCGTCGATAGCCAGCGCGGCGAGACGCAATCGTGGACATTCGTTCAAAAGCAAACCGGAGCCGACAATCTCAGTATTGGCGGTGCACTCGCCGCCAATATTCATGGACGGGGACTGGCATTGCGTCCCTTTGTCGCTGACGTGATCGCGTTTACGATCGTAGGATCCGACTGCGTGGTTCGGCGCTGCAGCCGCAACCAGAACAGCGAGCTATTCCGCGCTGCAATTGGCGGCTATGGGCTCTTCGGTCCGTTTGTCACCGCGCGACTGCGTCTGGTGCGGCGCCACAAGGTTCAGCGCGTCGTCGAAGTAATCGATATCGAACACCTTTCCGAGATGTTCGTGTGTCGGATCGGCGACGGGTTCCAATACGGTGACTTCCAGTTCGCGACCGAGCTAACTCACGAAAAGCTGTTACGCAAAGGAGTGTTCTCGTGCTATCGGCCGGTTGACGACTCTACGCCGATGCAAACAAGCCGGATTCACCTCGAGTCGGAAAACTGGCGCGAGCTCATCTACCTGGCGCACGTCGATCGCGCCCGGGCGTTCGACGCTTACTCGAGCTACTATCTGACGACTTCGGGCCAGTACTACTGGTCGGATGAGCATCAGATGAGCACTCACGTCCCCGATTACCACGAGGCGCTGGCATCACGCCTCGGACATTTCGCACACGGCAGTGAGATGATCACCGAGATCTATGTCCCGCGAGAGGCGCTGTCGCGGTTTCTCAGCGATGTTCGCGCCGACTTTATCGCGAATCAGACTGATTTGATCTACGGGACGATCAGATTAATCGAGGCCGATGGTGAGACGAAGCTGCAATGGGCAAAGCAGTCATGCGCCTGCGTGATCTTCAATCTCCACGTTTCGCCCGATGGTGCAGGGATCGAAAAGGCAAAGCGGGAATTTCTTCAGCTGATCGATCGTGGCCTCTCCTACGGCGGGAGTTACTATCTCACCTATCATCGCTGGGCGGAGCCGCGGCAGGTGATCGCCGCCTATCCCGAATTCCCGGCTTTCCTGAAACTCAAGCGAGAGCACGATCCCACCGAAGTTTTTCAGAGCGATTGGTATCGACATTACCGCCGCATGTTCATGGACGGTGACTGAGCGACCCGTGACTAGCTGTGGATAGCTGGCTTCTCGGCTTCACGCAGCTGAGATCCATATCGATAGTGATAGTGTCCGTACACGAGGAGCCATGTCGCAAGCACCAGGTGAAAAACTGTCGGAATGTAAGACGTGAACCAGCGGCTCTCGCGATAAACCGTAAGGCCGAGAAGAAGTCGAGCGAACATCGCCAGAAAATAGATAGATCCGAACACCAGAAAAAACACGCCGCGGCGGGACCCCGGAGCGATGTCTCCATCGCCAAATCTCGCCGCGGTTCGCGCGAACCAGGCGATGATGAAAAGCTGAGCCATAAGTAAAGCCGGATAAGGCAGAACGCCGCTGTGCCACGACTCGAATCGTGGTAACAGCCGGAATTCAACAACCAGTGCCAGTGGTTGCGCGACTACCCTTAGGACGAAGAGCGCCAGTAAGAGCCAGAGCCAGAGAGCATACGACTTCGAAGGATTCTGATTTAAACCAATCGTACGCTAAGTCCTGAGTTCGGTCTTCCCATTGCAGTCACTCCCGGATCGGAGCTTTGCTCGCCCCGCAGATATTTTAGAACTTCTTCAGCGGGCAGGCGACGACCTTCGAGCTGCGCGGACTCGGCGCGCGGCTCCATCGACAGTCGAGCGCGATAGACCTCGACGACCTGTCGTCCTTCCTCGAGCGCACGCAACGCAACACCGCGCATGTAGTAGCGATTGAAATCGCCTTCCGCCAGCATCCTCGATGCCATGTCCGGCAGCTTCACCGCCGCCTGTCCCCCACCGCGAGTGCGTCGCGGCTCGAAGTCGACCATCAGATCCGAAGCGTGCTCCTCGAGCCATCGGTCATCGTAGTATCGCAACGCTTCATGTAGATATCGTTGATAGTCGGCGATCGCCGTCGGTCGAATTCGTTCCGACGTGTGATAGTGGCCACTAGCGATGTCAGCGTCCAGCTCGGCGATGGCAAAACGACGGGTGGTCGGGTCCAGGGATTCGTATTGTAAAGGCATAACGTCACCAAAATGCGAGAGTCACAAAAACACAATCGCACGACGCAGGCCGTTGCTACAGAAGAGGATACTACCTCAGCAGTAGCGCGACTATTGCTGAGTTTTTGCGAGATTAAATAGTCGGCTCGCCAGATAGAGCACCGCGACAAGAGCGACCACGTTGAGCCCAATGACCGTCGCGGGGAATGCGGGATCGTGCAGCACGAGAAACGTGCCTTCAAATCCCCATGGCTTCCAGATTCTCGGCCCGCCGAAACGAAGCGTCCACTGCAATCCCGTCACGTATCGCACGGCGGTGTGGGCGATGATTACCGGCAAAACCTGAAAAAGCTGAAGTCCCAGTGACACCGCGAGTCCGGAGCGCCTGCCACTCCACAGCAGGACGCCGGCGACTACAGTGAGAATCATCAGTGGAATGCCGAGCATGATCTCGACTGGGCGGGCATCGCCGCTCAACGCCTCGAGCACCAACGCGACCAGCGTCCCGAGACCGAAAACAATTTGAATCAGCGCAAGCAGACGATCGAGCAAGCTGTAGATCTGCTTCTCGCGCACCAATCGTTGCTGACTGCTGACGGCCCGCGCAGCTGCGTGTTCGCCAGTGATTGGTGGAATTGGCGTCGATGTCATCGAACCTCTTACGGTTGCCGCCCGTGAATTGGTTTCAGGGGTAAATTGCATTTGAACAATCGACGAAGCCATGGCCGAGTTCATCCAGGATTCTCCGCAGCTGGCTAACCAGTACGACGACGATGCCGTGCTGCGCTCGTATTTGAAATGGCGACTGCCGGCAACGGTTCTCGCTGACGTTGAGCCCGACTTACGCCGCCTTGGCCAGCGAGCAGTCACCGATATTCTTGCGGTAGGCGAAGAGGCGGAGGCATCGCCACCCCAACACGTGCCGTTCGATGCGTGGGGAAAGCGCGTCGATCGGATCGAGACCAGTGACGCCTGGCGTCAGCTGGACCACATCTCCGCAGCGGAAGGAATCGTCGCTTCTGCTTACGAGCGCACCCACGGCATTCATTCGCGCATCCATCAGTTCGCGCGATTGTATCTATTCGCGCCGTCGTCGGCCTTGTACAGTTGTCCGCTGGCGATGACCGACGGCGCGGCGCGCTTTCTCGAGGTCTATGGCGATGAAGCGACGCGCTCGGTGTTCGCGCACCTGACCTCGCGCGATCCACGGCAATTCTGGACGTCGGGGCAGTGGATGACCGAGCGGTCGGGCGGATCCGACGTGGCAAGTACTTCGACGATCGCGAAGTGTGAGTCCGGAAACGATTACCGGTTGTATGGGCTGAAGTGGTTTACCTCGGCAACGACATCGCAGGTGGCGATGACCCTCGCCCGCATCGAAGGTGCGCCCGCTGGTGGTTCAGGGCTTAGCGTATTCCTGGTCACACTGCGCGATCGAGATGGATCGCTGCGCAACATCCGCGTCGAGCGACTGAAGGACAAGCTTGGAACACGCGCGCTGCCGACGGCCGAGCTCACACTGGAAGGCACGCCCGCGCGTTTGGTCGGTGGGCCAGGCGACGGTATCAGGAAGATCTCGACGCTGTTCAACATCACTCGCGTTTACAACGCGGTGGCCGCGGTTGCGGGAATGAGACGCGCGATCGCGCTTGCGACCGACTATGCGAGGCGTCGAACGGCGTTTGGAAAGCCGCTGATCGAACACCCGCTGCACGTCGAGACATTGGCCGACCTCTCACTCCGGTTTCGCGCCTGCTTTCTGCTCGCTTTTCGCGTCGCCGAGTTCCTCGGCAAGGAAGAGTGCGGCGAGGCGAGCGAGACCGAATTGCAGCTACTAAGACTTCTTACGCCCGTCGCGAAACTGTACACAGCGAAGCAGGCGGTCGCTGTTGCGAGTGAAGTCCTGGAGGCGTTCGGCGGTGCCGGCTATGTCGAAGACACTGGCATCCCGCGTTTGCTGCGCGACGCCCAAGTGCTACCGATCTGGGAAGGCACGACCAACGTGCTGAGTCTGGATACGCTGCGTGCTATTCAAAAAACTGATGCGCTCTCGGCATGGATCGCGGATGGGCGCCAGCGACTCGGTCGAGTACCCAAAAACGAGTTCACTGCGAAAGTCCAGAATGCGCTGCGATCAATCGATTCATCCCAACGCACCTCGGATCGAGGAGCCGCATTGGAGCAGGTAGCTGCCAGAGGCCTTGCCTATGCGATAGCGAGAACGGAAGCAGCCATGCTTCTGATCGAGCATGCCGCGGCAACAAGGAATCCGGCGGCTGAAGTTGCTGCGATGCGGTGGGCGATGCGCGATCTGGAGAGACTGGTAGAGGCGAACGAAGATCACCTCACCGGATCGCGGCAGCTCGTCGTCGATTAAGAGTTTCGTCGACTTACAACCGAAACCTCATTCTCGCCGCGTCGACGATCAGATCCGCGGCACCCTGAATTCCAAGGCGTTCCGTATTTACGCTAAGATCGAAGTTCTCGTGAGCGCGACGTTCGCGCTCCCAGTGCAGCCGAACCCACTGATCACGCTGCTTGTTGGTTTCATCAACCAGGCGTGCCGCTTCCTCAGCGCCGACTGCTTCACGCTGCATCGTGCGCGCGATCAAGCTTTTTCGCGGTGCATAGCAGAACACGTGGAGCGTATCTTCGCGCGCGGCGAGCATCTCCTGGGTGCCGCGACCAACGACAACCAGCGGACCGGCGGCGATCGCTTCTTCGACGACGTGCCGCGTCACTTCGATCAGCTGCTCGTCGCTGGGCCGCTTGGCCGCGGCCATCGGCGAGGCCCACTCCTGTGATCCCATCGCCATAGCCGCGGTGAGTCTCTCTACGAGAGACGGAACCCGTTCTTCGCGCGCCTGAACCTCGGCGGCGCTCAATCCCATGCGCGCGGCAACTGCATCGACTACAGCGTTGTCGAGTAACGACCAGCCAAGAGCTTTTGCGACGAGCGCGGCTACCTCAGAGCCTCCCGAACCATAGAGGCGCGAGACAGTGAGAACCGACAGGAGTCAGTCCTGATAGGGACGGCGACGCTTTTCTTCTACCGCGCGACCATAAGTACCGGCGTCGGAGCGCGTGATCTTCTTGCGCGCGACGAGCGACTCGAGCACGAGCTCGCATCCAGCCGCGACAACCGGGAGATCATCCATCGGTGCGAGGCCTGCGCCGCTCACAACCTGCATTAGCCCGGGTATACTGCCGAAACCCTCGACTACGGTGTCCACCGCGACATCGTCCGTCACCTGCAGAGCACCGCCGACATCGAACCACATGATGATCTCGTCGGTGTTGATTCCACCGGCGCGGTCCTGGTACGTCGCATCGGCGGCGCGGCGAATCAACTCACGCGCGATGGTGTGACCGCCGACAAGCTCGCCTTCGTATTCGAGCTCGATCTTCCCGGTGATGGCGGGCAGCGCGGCGTAGATGTCGGCGATGCGGGGCACGATATCGCGCTCGCCGGTCTGGATCGCGCGACGCTCGGCGTTGGAAACGACGTTCTCCATTACGCTGATCGGCATGCGCTGGGAGACGCCTGAACGCTTGTCGATCCGCTTGTCATTCCGTGCCTCGAAAGCGACGCGCTCGATCACTTCGGCGATGAAATCGGGAACGCGCACTTTGCCGGCGCCACGCGCGGTCCACGCTTCCTGATTGGTGATCGTCATGCCAAGTTCGACGCTCTCCGGATAGTGAGTCACGACCTCGCTGCCGATGCGATCCTTGAGCGGTGTGATGATCTTGCCGCGCGCCGTATAGTCTTCCGGATTGGCGGTGAAGCACAGCATCACATCGAGCGGGAGGCGGACAGGGTAACCTTTGATCTGAACGTCGCCTTCCTGCATGATGTTGAACAGGCTCACCTGCACCTTGCCGGCAAGATCGGGCAACTCGTTCAGCGCGAAGATTCCGCGATTTGCGCGCGGCAACATGCCGTAGTGCATCGTCAGCTCGTCACCGAGTATGTGTCCGCCGCGCGCTGCCTTGATCGGGTCGAGGTCGCCAATGATGTCGGCGACGGTGACATCAGGTGTAGCAAGTTTTTCGACGAAGCGCTGCTCCGGCTCGAGCCAGGCGATCGGTGTGTCGTCGCCGGCTTCGTTCACCATGTTTCGGCCGTACTTCGAGATCGGCGAGAACGGATTGTCGTTGACTTCGCTGCCGGCGATGATCGGCAGCGCCGGATCGAGGAGAGTGATCAATGCGCGCAGGATCCGCGACTTCGCCTGACCCCGCAGTCCGAGCAGAATGAAATTGTGCTTGCTGAGTAGCGCGTTGACGATCTGCGGCATGACGGTTTCTTCATAACCGATCACGCCGTGAAAAATCGGCTTGCGCGTCGCGAGCCGGGTGAGGAGGTTCGCGCGAAGCTCATCCTTGACGGACTGCTCGCGTCTTTCGGGAGCGCCAAAAGCAGAACGCTTCAGCGCGCCAAATGTTTCTGGAAGGACCGACAACTTGATACTCCGAGGGAAAATACGAGCGTGTTGGTAATCTAGTCCCCGTGTCTGGACGCTACTAGGCGGAAGCTCTACACCTTGACACTATTTTCTGATGAGATAGATTCTTGCCCGCGCCAAAAACGGGCACTGCGACCGCGTGCACGGACCGGCGAATTTTCCACGTTTGCCATCTTAAGGAGATCGTAAATGAAGCGCCTGGCCCTTGTCGCCGCAGTTCTGGTTCTCGCTGCTTGCACGTCAAAGAAAGACGAAGCTGCAACCGCCGATACTTCCGCTCCAGCAATGGCTCCTGCCCCGGCAGCGATGGATACCGGCATGAAGATGGACACCACCGCAAGCACGACCCCGTCGGCTTCGACGACCACCACGACCAAGACCACGACCAAAAAGAAGTAAATCGTCGCGATCGGTCAAATGAAAAGGCGCCACTAAACAGTGGCGCTTTTTTCGTTTTGGTCGACCTGAACGCTGCATTCGCCATCCGGCCACTTCGCTTGCAGCGTCGTCCCTCCGGCAATCTCTCTGCGGACCATTCCCAGCGCGATGCCACCAAATCGGGGTGAGAGAGCAGCGCTCCGGATATCGCCGATAACTTTTCCTGTCTCGTCGAGGAGCTCGGCGCCCTTTGGTGGCGCGGGCCGGGTGACAAATCTCAGTCTGCGAAGAAAGCGATTCACGTGACCGCGAAAGTGTACGCGCGCCACGGTCTCCTGTCCGATGTAGCAACCCTTGGTGTACGAGATTGCGCCGAGGTCGTCGAAGTTTACTTCCTGCGGCAGTGTCGAGTCGTCCATGTCGACGCCCCACTCCGGTCGACCGGCTTCGATCCGAGCGATGTCCCACGTTTCTTTGCCGCCCGCGTTCACACCGGCAGAATGGAACCTGGTCTTGAGCGCGCCGGTGGCCTGCGTTGGAATGAAAATATCGAAACCGTCCACATCCAGATCGGCTGCGCGCGCGACTATCGCCGTGACATCGGCGAACGGCCGGCTCAAGTGACCGTACGGCGGCAGCGCGGCGAGATCCTTGTCGTCGATATCCATCACCTTCGAAACGACAGATCGGGCTGACCGGCCAAAGATTCCGAAGTCACTCAGCTCCGCCGTCAGATCGTGGTAGGGCGCCTGGCGCGGATTGATGTATTTTCGCACCAGCTCCTTCCAACCCGGCGCTGCGGCAGCGGAAGTGTCGATCAGCAGCGAATCGTCGAGCGCAAAGATGCGGAGATCCGCGACGATCTTTCCCTTCGCCGTCAATGCCGCCGCGTACTGACCCTCGCCGGGAGAAAGCGCGGATACGTCGTTCGTCACCATTCCGGTGACGAGCTCGGCGGCTTTTGGACCCGACACCCGCATGCGGAGTCTGTCGGTGCGATCGAAAAACAGAGCGCCGTTGTGCAGCGCGGAATACTCGTTCAGCTCCGCCATGTTTTTCAATTAAGCCGGTGCACACCGGCAGCGCTACTGTCCGATTGCCGCGTATGATGCGTCGAGCAAATCGACGGGGTGAATCGAGCGTGCGTTGATTTCCGCGCGTATCAAACCGGCGCCGATCTGCATCAAACAACCTGGATTTCCGGTTGCCACCCACGGCGCGCGCGTGGCGCGGATGTTATCCAGCTTGGGCACCAGCACTGCGTCCGATGTCGCCGGTTCGATCAGATTGTAGATGCCGGCGCTGCCACAGCACTGGTCGGAATCGTGGAGCGGCACCAGCTCGAGACCGGGTATCGAAGCGAGCATCGACAAAGGCGCTTGCGTCACCCGCTGGGCGTGCTGGAGGTGACACGGCGCATCGTATGTTACCCGAAGTGGCAGTGGACCGCCCGGACGCGGGCCTGCGTCGGCAAGCAATTCACTCACATCGCGCACGCGTTCGGCAACCGCAACCGCTCGCTCGTACCACTCAACGTCGTCGTGCAACAGGTGACCGTATTCTTTCATGATCGCCCCACATCCGGCTGCATTGGAGACCACGTACTTCGCACCCGACTTTTCGAACGCAGCGATGTTCTTCTTCGCCAGAGCGCGCGCGCCCTCGAGATCACCAGCGTGAGCGTGCAAGGCGCCGCAGCATTGCTGGCCGCGCGCGGGAACGGACGCGTATCCGTTCACCGTCAGCACTCGCTCGGTCGCACGATTGGTGGAACTGAATAAACCATCCATCACGCAGCCGCGCAGCAGCGCGACTGTTCCATTCTCACCGCGAGTGACCGGATTGTAGGACGATCGTTCGATGGACCGACCGGTCGACGCGAGCATCGCCATCGCAAATCCGAGCCGGCCTTTGATTCCGGACAGCAAAGTCGGAATTGGAGTAGCAGCGAGCAGTCGGGAGAAAAACATCGCCGGTCTCAACAGCCATTCTCTGCCAAACACGAACAGAATGAGTCGCGCGATAAACGGCGTAGATTGATACTGGTTCAGTGTGGCGCGCGTTGCCTCGAGAAGTTGTCCGTAGGGCACGCCGCTCGGACACACCGGCTCGCACGCCCGACAACCAAGGCACTGATCGATATGCAGCTTGACCTCGGCATCAGTCGGGGCGACGGTGCCCTCCAACATTGAGCGCATCAGAAAAATTCTGCCCCGAGGACTGTCGTTTTCGTCTTCGAGATTCAGATACGTCGGACAAGCCTGCAGGCAGAAACCGCAATGCACACATGCATTAATGCCCGGCAGCGCCGCGGCGAGCGGAGTTCCGGGTAGCGCACAGCCAGGCATCGTATCGGGCGGCAACGGATCGCGAGGTGGAGGAACGACTGGTAGCGCGGTCAATTCAGATCGCCAAGGATGCCAGGATTCAAAATGTTGTGCGGGTCGTACGCCCTTTTGATGCCCTGCGACAATGGGTCCGCGACGACACTGCGCGACATCGCGGGCCACAGCTCGGCGGGCAGCTTCTCGAACGCGAGCTCGCTCGATTCGGTGCGTTCGATTCCGCTGGCTATCTCCTGCGACGAATCGCCGCCATCAATTGCACCAGCAACGACGCGAATCACGCCCCGTCTCGGGTCGATCGACGTGTAGACACCGCTGACATCATCGCTGAGAATCTGCGCAGCGCTGGCAACGATTCGCTGAGGCAAGCTCGAGATTCGCAGCGATGTGTGCGATCCAGCTTCGAGCCCCCGCAAGGACAGCCAGTTGCTCGAGTCGATTTCCTGAGTGCTGGCTATCTGCGTCAGTCCAGCGGCCTGTGCTTTCACGGCGGCTGAATTGCCGCCAAAGCGGATCAAGCCAATCGCATCCTGGCCCAACTCGAGCGCGCGAGCGACCGAAGCGCTGACAAGCAGGAACGCAAAAGGACTCAATGGTGCGGCAACCAGCGCGCGCAGGAACGCGGTCGTTTGCTTCTCGGATCCTCCGAGGTGAACGACGAACGTGCGATCCACTTCGGGTAGCGCGTAGAGTCGGAGTGTGACCTCGGTGATGACACCGAGTGACCCCCAGGATCCGGTCAACAATCTGGAGAGATCGAAACCGGCGACGTTTTTCACAACCTTGCCGCCGGCCCGCACTACTTCTCCGCGACCATTGACGAACTCCAGTCCGAGCACGAGATCCCGCGGCAGTCCGAAGTTCGACGACAGGGGACCGGCCGACGCGGTGGCGATGGTCGCGCCAATGGTGCCGTCAGGCGAGCCGTACGCGTCGAGGGGGAGCCACTGCTTTTTTTCGCGGGTAGTTGCCTCGATGTCCGAAAGACGGGTGCCGGAGCGGACTGTGATGGTAAGATCAGCGGGCACGTACGCGGTGACACCCGCCTCATCACGAAGCGCCAGGGTATGCTGTGCGCGAACGGGACGTCCGGCGTCGAGCCAGCTGCCACCGCCCGCGATTCTCAGCGGGGTCCTGCTGGCAAAACTCTCCCTCACTGAGCCCGCGATCGATTCAGTGCTCACGCGACTGGACGCGAGGGCTCGGCCTCGAGTGGTGGTGATGGTGTTTCGGCGCGACGCACTGCAGGCAGGCCTTGCCACTCTCGACACGAATGGACAGGTACGACCTTTCCGGGATTCGAACGGCGCTCGGGGTCGAATACCGATCGCAACTCGCACATCGCGTTGAGCGATGTCTCGGGAAAGATCGATTCCATGTACCCCAACTTGTCGAGCCCGACGCCGTGTTCACCGGTGATGCTTCCGCCGGCATCGATGCACGCCTGCATGATCTCGCGCATCGCCTTATGCACTCGCTCGCTCTCAGCGGGATCGTCGGCGCTGTAGGCGATGTTGGGATGCAGATTTCCGTCGCCGGCGTGGAAGACATTGCAGACAAGAACGCGATACTTCTCGCTGATGCGGTGAATCGTCTCGAGAATCTCCGGCAGTTTGGTGCGCGGAATCACGGCATCCTGCACGATGAGATGCGGAGCGAGACGGCCCATCGCGCCGAATGCTTTCTTGCGTCCCTGCCATAGCTTCATGCGCTCGGCGTCATCCCGCGCGACGCGTACGTTCCGCGCGCCGCCGCTGGCGCAAATGCGACGAACGGTCTCGAGGTCCGCGATCACCCCGGCTTCGAGCCCATCGAGCTCGATCAGGAGAATCGCTTCGGCGTCGCGTGGATAACCGGCGGCGTAGATCGAATCTTCAACGACGCGGATGGTGGGACCATCCATGAACTCGAGTGCGGCGGGAACGACCCCCGATGCGATCACCGCCGACGTAACCTGGGCCGCCTCGTTGACCGACATGAAATCGGCGAGGATGGTGCGAACGGTCTGCGGCTTGGGCGTGAGCTTGACGGTCACATCCAGCGCGAGACCGAAGCATCCTTCCGATCCAATGAACGAGCCGCGCAAATCGTAGCCGTCTTTCTCGCCAACCTTGCTGCCCAGCTCGACGATCTCTCCGCTCGGCAAAACGACCGTCAGCGCGAGGACGTGATTGAGGGTGACGCCGTACTTGAGGCAGTGCGGGCCACCGGCGTTCTCGGCGACGTTCCCGCCGATCGTGCAAGCTGATTCACTCGACGGGTCGGGTGCGTAGAGCAGTCCCTGCGCTGCGACGTGACGATTGAGCTTGAGGTTGACGACACCGGGTTCCACGAGTGCGCGTCGATTCTCGACGTCGACGGAGATGATTTTCTTCAGGCGGTGCAGTCCAACGACGACGATATCGTCTGCCAGTGCACCGCCGGATAAACCGGTGCCTGCGCCGCGGGGAACGAACGGCACTTTTCCCGCCGCGAGCAAACGCACGACTGCGATCGCTTCGTCGCGTGTGCCAGGAAAAACTGCCAGTTTCGGCTGTCGCCGGTAGCCCGGCAATCCATCGGAGTTGTACACGAGCAGCTCGCTCGGCCGACTCAGGACGTGCCGTGATCCAACGATCTCGGCGAGATCTGCCGCGAGATCGGAAGGCGACAGGGATTCAACAGGTGACTCCGCGCGATTGGCGGGCTGGGTCATCCGTTGAATTTAGCTATTCGTCCTCCTCCGGCGACGCAACCACCAGCCGCAGCGCGTCTCGATCGATACGGTATTCGAGAGGTGTCTTCATGCGCTTAAGCTCTCCGTCCAGCCCGACCGTCGTTTGTGGCCGGTTCAAATCGATCTGGCATTTGTCGACCAGAAAATTCTCGAACTCCGGTAGCTTCGCCGCCTCCTTCGTTCCGCGGGCAAGCGCAGCCATTCCCAGCGTGAACAGCCTGGCCTTCTTGCGGCCGCGAATAATCATCACGTGCAAGCCGCGTCTGCCATTTGCGACTCGATTTCCGAAGGTGGGCATTTTGAGCTCGCGCTCGCCAACGCCAATGAATACGAGAGATGTGCGAAACGTTCTCGCTTTGCCTTCAACCTCGAATGTGACGCTGAATGTGCGGAGGTCTTTGAGCGTCATCACACCGGCGAAAACGCTGGCAATCGTATATCCAAACCGCTTCTCGAGCCTTTCTCGATCGCGAACGAACGTCACATAGGCGCCAATGGAGCTGGTGTTGAGGAAAACACAGTCGTTGACGTAGCCAATGTCGGCTCCGACGACTTCGCCGGCACCGGCGGCGATTGCTGCCTTACCGAGGTCGGTCGGAATGTTGTGATCCTTGGCGAAGTGATTGAGGGTTCCGCCCGGCAGGATGGCGAGTTGAGTTTCACTCCTGGCGACCAGCGACGCCGCGGTAGCGATGGTTCCGTCACCCCCGGCAACCAGGATGCGTTCGATGCCGCCGGCGATCGCTGTCTTGAGCTTTGATTCCATGTCGCCGGGCTCGACGACCTCTAAATCGTAGCCGACTGTCTCCAGCGCCTCACGCGCCTTATCCGCGTTGCCGCACTTGGCGTTGAGGAAAGCCTTTAGAGCGCGAGGCGGGCGGCGAGAGGCGGGAGGCGGTGTAGTGGATAGAGACACGAGAGATGCTCCATACAAGAAAGACGCCGACCCAATTTGAGTCGGCGTCATCTTACTGCTGTTTCGCTTTGCGCCTCTCGCCTCCCGCCTCCCTCCTACCGCTCTAACTCCAGAATCCCGCGAGGGCCGAGCCGTCCGGTGATTCGCGCAATTTCTCGAAAGCGCGCTCGCGGATCTGTCTGATTCGCTCGCGCGTGACCCCCATCAGTGCGCCGATCTTCTCGAGCGTCATGGCGTCTGAGCCCTGTTCCAGGCCGTAGTACAAGTGAAGGATCTTCCTTTCGCGTGGCGTCAGGTACTTCCTGAAGACGCGGTCGATGAACTCGCGCATCAAGTGGAAGTCGGTGACATCCTCGATCTCGCCACCATCCACACCGGCGAACCGTTCACCGAGCGTGCACGCCTCGCGATCCGAGCGATCGATCGGCGCGTCGAGCGAGATCTCGGTCGCCGACATCTGCTTGGCGCTGCGGACAGCGTCCGGAGTCTCCTCCAGCAGTCGGCCGATTTCGTTGTCAGTTGGATCGCGCTTGAGAACCTGGGAGAGAACTGTCTGGGCGCGGGCGAGTCTGATTAGCTGGGAATTCTGGTTGAGCGGGATCCTCACGCTCCGGGTCTGCTCTGCCAATGCCTTCAGGACGGCTTGCCGCACCCACCACACTGCGTAACTGATGAATTTGACGCCCTGATCCGGATCGAACTTTCTTACCGCTTTGAGCAACCCTTCGTTACCGATCGCTACGAGCTCACCGAGGTCGAGTCCGTGGCCCTGATACTTCTTCACATACGAGATAACGAATCGAAGGTTGGCGGTGACCAGCCGCTCTGCTGCTTTCTCGTCTCCCGCTTGCGCGCGTCGCGCAAGTCGACGCTCTTCTTCAGCGTCGGTAATAAGTGGGAGCTTCTGGATGTCCTGGAGGTACTGGTCGAAAGCGGTGGAGGGGGAAGAACGGAAGAAACCTTTGGATCTACTTTCGCCCGTAGTCTGCATAAGCCCCTTGGTAGAGACACTATGGACGGGCGTACCTGGGTGGCGCGCCCGGCTTTCGGTGGACGCGCACATTAACAATCGGAATGCTCAGCAGTCAACAGCCATGTTTCATGCCACAAACATGACAGCTATTTTTTGGGGTTTCTTCGGGGGAAACCCTCAAACCACATCAGGCTGGAGGTGCCGGCGGATCCTTGGTCTTCGTTCTGGTGGTTGCAGTGACGATCGCAATTCCGATCAGGATGATCGCGCCAACGATCACCCAGGTCTGGGAAACGCCGAGCAGAACCGCCGCGATCGCCAAGCCGATGATGAGGACGATAAATCCGATCAGATAGGTGCTGAACGAGGACATGGTTGTCTCGGGTTCGAGTCAGCGGGTGGGGTCGCAATCAGTGTACCAAGGCTCGACTGCGGGATGCGAGCTAACTGATCGGTCCGAACTGCGAGCTGATTACGAGATGCGAGCTAACTGCGAGATGAGGGCGATGCGAGCTGACTGGAGGGCTAGCCCTCAACTCGTAACTAGCTCGCATCTCGCATCTGATCGCAGCCCGCAACAATCAGTTGGCTCGCACCCCGCAGCCTTACCGCTTGGCGATGCCGTCCCAGCGAGTCGGAACGAGAGTGTCGTTCGGCACGGTCTCGACTTCACGCGCGACCAGGATCGCGCTCCCCCAATGACGGCCGAAGCGGGCGGCTTCTCTGCAGTCCGGATTCCAGATGTCGAGCGTAGCGCCGAGCACATTGCCGCCGGTGTCGTCGACCAGGTAACGACCGAGGTACTCGTCGCCGAGGAAGACTTCGACGTAACGCGCGAGCGGGAAAATGCGCGGGTCGGCGGCGACGATGCCGTGACGGGTCTGCCGTCCGCGGCGAGTTTCACCCTGTACGCAGTACTGGGTGAGCGACACGGGAATGGTGATTCCGTCCTGGGCCCGTGCGAATTTCGAAGGAATCAGCGGCAGGATTCCCTTCTTCATCTTGATCGCTTCGTGCGCGGTGGCCCGCACGACATTGCGCGGAATCGACTCGACGCCTCTCGCGATCGGCTTAGTGACTGCAGCGGTCGCGCGTGCAACTTTCACGGTCGCCGACGGGACTGCCTTGGCGAGAGTCGCCACGGCGCGCATCGGGGCGGTGAGCATGCCCGCTTCGCTGTGCACGCCTTCGATGTCCGCCAGGATCTGCGGCTCGAGAGGCGGCAAGGAGGCCGGAGTAATCTCGCTGGCGGCTTCTACCGGCGAGAGCGACGGCAAGGCGATGGCGCCGGTTGCCACCAGGGCGACCGCGAGGGTGACTGCCGAGATGGTGCGAGCGATGTCCGCGCGCGACCGCGCCGGGCTACCAGAGGCCGGCACTTCATAGGTACCGCGAGAGACATTGCTGTTTTTCATGCAAGCACCTCCCGTAGCTGATCGTTACTTACCGAAACCGTCCACCCTGATTCCTCTCCCGCCATGCTGCCGACGCGTCTAGGTAAGGCAAACCTTGTCTTACCGCCCCGCGCTTTCTTATCCGACCCCATCGCGGCGATAACCGCATCCGACTCACAGGAGTCGGGCAAAGTCGTCGGGAGGCTGAAGGCCCGGAGCGCGCCAACAATGGCATCCGCGGTCCCCGGTTCGGCGACTCCCAGCCTTTCGGCGAGTCGCGCCTCCAACGCCATCCCTACCGCGATCGCTTCTCCGTGAAGGAGAGTGTAGCCACTAACGAGCTCGATCGCGTGGCCGATGGTATGGCCAAAATTCAGAGTTTTTCGAAGGCCTTCCTCCCGTTCATCACGTGAGACAACTGCGGCCTTGATCTCAATACTATGGACGATGGCGGCGAGCATGCTGTCACTCGTCGGACCGTCCTTCGCCAGCAGCTTTTTGGCGCCGCCGACGACCGTACGAAGATAAGCCTCGTCGGCGATTACGCCATGCTTGATAACCTCTGCAAATCCCGCACGCATCTCGTTAAGTGGAAGCGTGGCAAGGACTTGCGGGTCCACAATTATTGCGGCTGGGTGGTGAAAAACGCCGACCAGGTTCTTGCCAGCGGGGGTGTCGACAGCCGTTTTCCCCCCGATCGCTGAATCCACCATCGCCATCAGGCTGGTGGGGACCTGAACGATGGGTATACCGCGCATAAAAGTGGCTGCGAGGAACCCAGCGAGGTCGCCCACGACGCCTCCGCCAAGTGCGATGACGGCGGAATCGCGGCCGAATCCGCGGACCAGCAATTGGTCGGTCAGGCTGCCCCAGGTATCCCGGGTCTTGTTCGACTCGCCGGGGGCGATCGTCAGTACGTCGACTTTGTCCCGGTTGAACGCTTTTTTGACCTGGGAGGCGTAGATGGGGCCGACGTTCGCGTCGGTGACGATCGCGTAGCGATGGGCCGGCGCGACCTCCTTTGCGATTGCCGCAACGTGGGAGATCAAACCGGGCGCGACCCTGATCGACGACGCACCGAGCGCGATCCGCTGATGGGCGGGTAGCGCGGGCGTAGGAGGTGTTTTGGCTACCAGGTTACTTCACCCGCGCCGCTGAGTACGTTGGCGAGCCGCGCCAGAGTGAAGAGCAGATCGGATAGCCGATTCAGATAGACGACGACGATTTGTGGTATCTCCACCTCGCGCTGCAGCCCGACCACCTTGCGCTCGGCGCGGCGGCAAACCGTTCGCGCGACGTGAAGCATCGCGCCCTTCTTGCTGCCGCCGGGAATGATGAAAGCCTTGAGCGGCTCGAGGTCGCGGTCCGAGTCGTCTATCGCCTGTTCCAGCTCCCCGATGCGGCGGTCATCGATGTTTGCCTTGGCGAGGTGCTTGTGCATTTTGTCGAGATCCGGCGTCGCCAGCAGCGCTCCGATGCTGAAGAGATCGCGCTGCATAGGAACAAGGATCTCATCGATGCGGGGCAGCGATTCGATGGCGCGGGCCATTCCGATTACGGCGTTGAGCTCGTCTACATCTCCATACGCTTCGACCCGGGGATCATCCTTCGGAACTCGGCCGCCGCCGAAGAGGCCGGTATCGCCGGCATCGCCCGTTTTTGTGTAGATCTTCATCGCGACCAAATCTATGCTGTTCGGTGCGCTCGCATTGACGCACTATTCGGCATGTCGCGTACAGATAATGGCGCCCCGGACGACGAGGACCTGGATACTGAATTTCCGCTCGGTGACGGCACGGCTGAGACAACGGCCAGCGTCCACTGTCCCTATTGCAACGAGGTCGTGGAGATCGCGATCGATCCCGGCGGCGGGCCATCGCAACAGTACGTTGAGGACTGCGAGGTATGTTGCCAACCGTGGACGGTCAACCTCCACTACAGCGGAGATGGATCGGCGCAGGTGAGTTTGACCCCACTCGATCAATAGCTTCACCGCTCGTTCTGAATGCGGAGAAACGAAAGGTTTCACCGCCAGGTTCGCGCATCTGCCTACTATATATTTCGGGTCAGAGAGATGAGCCACGAAATCGTCGATATCACCATCATCGGCGGCGGTCCAACCGGGCTGTTCGCCGCTTTTTATGCCGGGATGCGGGGAGCGACGTCGCAAATCGTCGACGCGCTCCCACAGCTCGGCGGACAGCTGGCCGCGCTGTACCCGGAGAAGTACATCTTCGACGTCGGCGGATTCTCCAAGATTCTCGCCAAGGATCTGGTCAACACGCTGGTCGAGCAGGCGGCGCAATTCCGGTTCAAGTCGCACCTCAACCAGAACGTCGTGGCGCTCGAGCAGAATGGGGATCACTTCTTCCTTGTTACTGAGACGGACCGTTTTCCGACCCGCGCCATTGTCATAGCGGCGGGAATCGGCGCGTTTTCTCCACGCCGGCTTCCGCAGCAGTGCGCGGAGCCCTGGTACGGTCGCGGGATTTTCGATCGCGTGGCCAATCCGGAGGAATTCCGCGGCCAGCGCATCGTCATCATCGGCGGCGGTGACTCAGCCTTCGATTGGGCGCAGCAGCTGCGAGATCGCGCGCGGGCGGTGACGCTCGTCCACCGGAGTGACAAGTATCGCGCGCACGGCGCGACAATCGCCGATGTGGTGGCCGCGGCCGGTGAAGGCCGTACGACCTTGCTGCCATTTCACGAGCTGCACGATGTACTGTCGGAGGATGACCGACTTACCGGGGTGACACTGCGCGATGTGAAAGCGAAGACGACCCGCGATATCGAGGCGGACGCCATTCTGCCGATGCTGGGATTTCACAGCGACATCGGTGCGCTCGGAGAGTGGGGACTGAACTGCGAGAACGACGAGATCATCGTCAACAGCATGATGGAGACAGGGCGGGCAGGTATTTACGCCGCTGGAGACATCACCACCTATCCGGGCAAGCTAAAGCTGATCGCAACCGGATTCGGGGAAGCGGCGACGGCGGTCAATCAGGCCGTGCACTGGATCTACCCGGACAAGAAAGTGAATCCCGGGCACAGCTCCAACATGGCGATTTTCGGCCAGAAGGACGATTAGTTCGGCTCGTCGAGTCGGGTGCGGCTCAGGGCTGGTGCCGGAGTGGGCGAACCCGGAATAGCTGTGAGGGCATGTTCGTCGCGACCGGCGCGAATGCAAAGGATCCAGGTCAACATCGCAGTGCCTAAAGTGACGGCGAGGTCCGCGAGGTTGAACGTCCAGAAGCGGTGCGATTGGATGCCGATATCGATGAAGTCCACGACACCGCGCGGGGACTTGATGCGGTCGAGCAGATTCCCGACCGCGCCGCCGCAGATGAGCGCAATCGAGGCGATCTGCAGCCGATCATCCCGCGGAGTTTGCCGGTACATATAAAGAAGCACGAGCAGCGTTCCGATGGAGAGCAGCACGAACCACCAGCGGGACGATGGTCCGAGCGAGAAGCTCATCGCGCCCTCGGGGTTATAAGCGAGGGTGAAACGGAGGATATCGTCAACGATGTTGTGCGGTACGTACGCGGGCGACAGCCGGTTCACCGCGAGCTTTTTGCTGACGAGGTCGACCAGAACCGTCATCAGAAAAATCGTCCAGAATTTATTGGCTCTTTGCGGCATGAATCTCGTTAGGGTGTTCTGGCCTTACGGTTTTGAGCTTAATCGCGTTTCGCTGGAACAGGGACGACCAGCTGAATCCGAAGTATTAGACAGCGCATTATAGATTCTAGCGGGAAGCGGGAAGCGGGAAGCGGGATGGAGATTGAGGATTAGAGGATTGGGGATGACGCGAGAGGACTGGCGATCTGACTAAGAAACCAACGCATTACCACCTGATCGGGATCGCTGGTACGGCGATGGCGTCGCTGGCGGGGCTGCTGAAAGCCGCCGGACATAAAGTCACCGGGTCCGACGAGAACGTTTACCCGCCCATGTCAACCAACCTGGAGCGCATGGGGATCACCTACGCTCAGGGTTACAAGCCGGAGAACCTTTCACCGGCGCCTGACATCGTCGTGGTCGGCAATGTCATCTCGCGCGGGAATCCGGAGCTGGAAGAGGTGCTGATCCGGAAGCTGCGTTACACGTCAGCGGCTGCCACGATCAAAGAAGAATTCATATGGGGTCATCACTGCCTGGCGGTGGCGGGGACGCATGGCAAAACGACCACGACTTCGTTGCTGGCGTGGCTGCTGGAGTCGGCCGGACTCAACCCGAGCTTTCTGATTGGCGGTGTAGCTGAGAACTTCGGCACATCCTATCGACTCACGGGCTCGCGTTACTTCGTTATTGAAGCCGACGAGTACGACACGGCGTACTTCGACAAGGGTCCGAAGATGTGGCACTACCTGCCGGACACCGCGATCGTCAACAACATCGAATACGATCACGCCGACATCTATCGCGACGAGGAGGCGTACAAGTTCGCCTTCGCGCGCTTCATCAATCTCGTTCCGAAGAACGGCGTGGTGATCGCTGGCTGGGACTCGCCAATCGTGCGAGAGCTTGCTCCCAAATCGCCGGCGCCTGTGCAGTCTTTTGCGTATGGGGATGACACAGTGACGTCGCAGGATGCGCAAGCACATTGGCACGCGCGCGATGTCGAGTTCGACGAGAGCGGCACCCGGTTCCGCGCTTTCAAGTCGACGGAAGAGTGGGGAAGAGTCGAGACACCTCTCGCGGGCGCGTTCAACGTGCGCAACGCGCTGGCAGTCATAGCGGCCGCGGAATCAGTGAAAGCCGATCGCGATGGTGTGCGTCAGGGATTCAAGACCTTCGCGAGTGTGAAGCGACGGATGGAAGTCCGTGGTGAAGTTCGCGGCGTGACAGTGATCGACGATTTCGCGCATCATCCGACAGCGATCCGGGAGACGATCGACGCGGTGCGACAGAAGTACAAAGGGCGGCGAATCGTTGCCATCTACGAGCCGAGGAGCTACACCGCGCAGCGGCGGGAATTTCAGGACGACTATGCGCGCGCCTTCGCTGGTGCGGAGGAGATTATTTTCGCGTCGTTGTATCGGCCGGATCGGTACACGAAAGAGACTGCGCTGGATCTCGGAAAGCTCGTTCGGGATCTGAGCACTAACGGCAAAACCGCAAAAGAGCTCAAGGATGCTGACACGATCGTGCGTGATCTTGCTCCGCGCGCACGTGAGCGTGATGTGGTGTTGATCATGTCGAATGGCGGATTTGGCGGGATCCACCAGAAACTTCTCGACGCGCTCGGAGCTCGCTGACGGCTACTCTGGGCTGATCTTTCGGCGCGGCACAATCGGGGTAAGGCGGGCTGATCCCGTTTTTGCGACGATTCCGAGTTTAAGAATGGTGTTCCAGTTCCGGCCGGTTCCCCGTCCCAGTCTCTTCTCGAGAACCGAGTGGGTGAGCTTCGATCGGCCCTGGCCGTCCGGGAAATAAATGTAGGCGTGCTTGCCCTTGGCGCGTACGACTTCGCGGCCGCGGATGTCGCCTTGCAGCGCGACGATGTCGGCCACGTCCGGCTCGCTCTTCAGGAACATCACTACGAGATGCCCCGAATCCTTCTCGGCTTCTTTGCGGAAAGGATTCTGGCGGATGATGGCCTTCCACTCATCCGGCGTCCGCACGATGAAATCGGCTTCGAGCGACAACCGATCGAGGGCTTCGCTCTCGAGAAAACGCTCGAGCTCGGAGCCAGTTCTAACCTTGCTCTCGAAGACGAGGTTACCGCTCTGAAGCAGCGACCGGACGTTCTCCATGCCGAGCGCCGCCAGGAAATTTCGAAGATCGGTCATCCCGACCTGACGATGGCCGCCGACGTTGATGCCGCGGACGAGAGCGATATGGGTTGTCAGAACTGGCTACTGGTTTAAGAAGACAGGGGTCTGCTACTGAAAAATATCAGCCGGCGGGAGGCGGGAAGCGGGAAGCGGGAAGCGGGAAGCGAGAAGGAGGGCGCGAGAGGCGGGAGGCGAGAGGCGGGAGGAGGATGCATTCGCCTCGCCCTGTCTTCACCGCGCTTCGCTTCCCGCTTCCCGTTTCCCGCCCGCTTCCCGCTTCCCGCCTCCCGCTTCCCGCTTCCCGCTTCCCGCTTCCCGCTTCCCACTCCTATATGGGCGCTCCCACTCGCGCAGATGATCCAGCAGGTAGTCGAGCGAGAAGACGTGCCGTGAGTTGTCGGCCTTGCGGCGGAAGATCACGCGTGACCAGCCGCGCATCCCCGTCGGGGTGTACCACTCGCCGTTCATGTGCAGCTTGTCGCCATTGATGGCGCGTATCAGTACGCGTTCGTACTGCGACCGCGGAAGCACGCGTTCGGGGAAAAGGTTGTCCCACGTGCAGAGGCGTCCGACGTCCTCGTACCCCGCCGGCCGATCGTCGAGATCCAGCAGTGATGGAGCGCGCCCTTTCATCACCGAGCCAATCAGCCTCAGGGTAAACGGGTCGGAGAAGCGGCGGATGTACGGCCAGAAGTGTTTCGTGATCCGACCGGCCATCTCGCGCAACGTCATGAAACGGCCGTCGGTCGTTGGCCATTTGTCGGTGTCAATGTCGCTGATGAACGGGTTTTCGGGATAGCAATCGAAACGGGCCAGCCATCCTTTGCGCGTCGTGTGCGGCATTGGACGGAATCCACGAATCACCGGAATGTCGGTGTCGTCAAGCGCGCTGATTTCGTAACTTGGCCACCGCATCACTTCCCGCACAATCCCGACGATCAGGGTCGCTGTTGCAATCATGAGCGGTGCGTCGGGAGTGAAGTCGGCAGTGACCTCGATGCGATCGCCGCGCGGCCGCACCCCGATTCCCGTCGAACGCCGGTTCGCCGCGAGCAGCATCACCGGAATCGGCAGGATGTGCGCGAGCAGATAAGCCAACTGCTCGACGGTGCGCGTCGTCCCCTGCTCGTACTTCGGCAGCTCGAACGAGATGTTGTAGTGGGTGCTGAAGCCGGCGAGCTGGACGTCGGTGTCGTGTGCCTGCTCCCAGGCATCGAGCTCCTGACGCACGAACAGAATCGCTTCCCATAGCGAGCGCCCGGCACGCGCGGCGCAGCCACGCTCGATCTCGATCACTGGCGTCGCCACTTCGATCACGCCCGTATCGAAATACACGGCACCGCCAGTTGGCAGGTGATACGACCGTCCTTTGCGGTGCATCATCTTCTCGCGGATGATCCTGCGCGGGCTGCCGAAGAGATCCTCAGGCTTCACCTGCACGCCGTCCTGGATCACCGCGAATTCGGCTTCCATGCCGATTGCGGCGAGCTGGATACGCTCGTGCGTGGATGATTTGTTCTCGGGACCTTTCTTTTTCTTCAGCTCGGTCATTCTGCCTTCTTACCCAAAGTGCTTCACTCTTTCTGACTCTTTTTCGGGACGATTCCGTCAACTTTTAACGTCCCTCGGCACTGAGATGACGTATCCCAGGTCGAGGTGTAGATGATCCTCCGCGTAGCCCGTAGGTGTTCCGTAGGGACGCGTCCAAACTCCAGGTAGCGTCTCCCGCGCGATCAGGCTGAAGCGCTCGATCGCACTTCGGTTGTCCAGGTAAGCGTCGCCAATGCGATAGATATTGGCGGCGGTTCCCCAGGCGTGCGGAGTCGCATTCTTGGAGAACCGATGGGAAGGCGACCGATAGCCGCCATTCGCTGAAATGTGAACCAGCGTCCCAACAGCCTCCCGGAACCTCTCCAGACACACTGCAAGGAGGGTTATTGCGCACGGAACGTACCGGGGGAATGTGCGTAAAGGCGCGGCTTCCCGGACGTCGACCTGTATGAACTCCCAAAGCAGGAAGTGCGTGGAGAGCTCTACCTTCATCGCCGAGTCCCACGAGGGCACCTCGTAAAAATACCGGGGCAGCTGCCGGGAAAACCCGGTTCCGTCCTTCCATTCCTCCCCCGGTCTCAAGGCTTTACGGTACTCAGGCGGCAGGGTCAGGCCGTCAACGACCCGAAGGGGGAAGTTGGGGGACTCATGTCTGGCCTCAGCGAAGCTCGACGGAGCGCTCATTCGTCGGGTGGGCCTTTGGTGAGGGCTTCATAGATAGCGTGTGAGATGGTGGCGATGGTCCGCGACCGACCCGATGTGTTCGGATCCCATTCCGTAAGAATCACCAGCGCGTAAGGTTTGCGCTTGGGCAGGTAGATCACTCCGGCGTCGTGGGCGACGGTGGAAATCTCGCCGGTCTTGTGCGCAACCCGGGTGCCTTTGGGCAGGCGTGCCGGGATCCCCTGATTGAATTCCTGCCCGTGCATGATGTCCATCATCCGCCGAGACAAAGCCGGTGAGAAGGCTTTTCCCGCCGCCAGCATGACGAGAATTCTGAGCAGCCCATTGGCGGTGACGCGGTTATTGATCCCTTTCTCGAACGCGAGCTCGTCCTCGACACCGCGTTTGAGGTCGATGCCTTGCTCGAGATGCAGCTCGTGCAGGGTCTCGTTGACCGACTGTGGTCCGATGACGCCGAGCACCAGGTTGGTGGCGAGATTGCTCGACGTCGTGATCATGTGGTAAGCGAGCTCGTCGACGCGCATCATCTTGCCGATGGCGTTGTGGACGGCTGAATTCGCGTCGCGGCCGGACTCGACGCGGAAAGGAATATCTTCGACGACGCTGAGGAACCGGTTGCGGACGTGGACGCGTGAGTGTGGCAACAAATCGCCCCGGTCAATGGCGGCGAAGACGCCGAGCAGGATCGGTACCTTGATGGTGCTGGCCGCGTGGAACCAGCGATCGTCGTGGTAATGCAGCTCGAAGCCAGTCTCGAAATCGTGCAGCGCGACGGCGATCGCCTTGGCGCCCGACTCCCTGGCGATCTTTTCGATCTGGTTCTCGAGGGCGGACTCACTGGGCGCGGCGGCGCTCACACCGGCTGAATGTGCCGGAGATGTTGTTTCCTTGCTGGTCATCTACCGCTTATGAATACGCTACGCGCGGGTCGGCTTTGGCGTAGGCGAGATCGGTGAGGAGGTTCACCATCACAAACACAACGCTGAGAAAAAGCACCGAGCCCTGAATGGCGGGCAAGTCCCGTCGCGTGATGGCATTGACGACGTAGCGGCCAAGTCCGGGCCAGCTGAAGATCGTTTCGGTGAGAATGCTTCCCGTCAGGTAGTATCCGAAATCGAGACCGAGGACGGTGATGATCGGAATGAGTGCGTTGCGGAGTGCGTGGCGCACTATGACGGCGCGTTCCTTCAATCCTTTCGCGCGCGCGGTTCGCACAAAGTCTCCGCCGAGTACATCCAGCATCGCCGATCGGGTGACTCGCGCGAGGAACGCGATCGAGCGCGAGCCAAGCGCGAACGCAGGGAGAATCAGATACTTGATTCCGCCGTAGCCGGATGGCGGCAGCCAGCGCAGCATCACCGCGAAGATCAGAATCAGAATCAGCCCGACCCAATACACAGGGAAAGAGATTCCGAGATAGGCGATGCCGAGACCCAGTCGGTCGAACCAGCCACCTGGAGCCCGGGCACTGAGAACGCCGAGTGTAATACCGAGAATAGAAGCGAGCAGCATCGCCGATCCGGCGAGAAGCAGCGTTTTCGGGAATCGCTCGAGAATGTCGCGAATGATCGGGCGTTGTGTGATGTACGAGTTGCCCAGATTACCGCGCACCACGCCGCCCGCGTACAGTGCGAACTGCTTGAGCCGGGGCTCGTCGAGGTGCAGATCTTTTCTCAAACGCGCGATCGTCGCCGAATCGGCGCGCTCGCCCACCATCTCGGTTACCGGATCACCCGGTGCGACATTGAGCAAAAGAAATGTCACTACCAGCACCCCGAACAGGGTCGGGATGGCGAGTAGAAGTCGGCGGACGATGAATGCGAGCACGCCCTACTTGCTGATCGTCACGTCAGTCCAACGCTGACCGCTGAACACTGCCGGCACGGCGAAGCCGTGAATCCAGGGCTGAATGGCGTACATATCCTTGTAGAAAAACAGATACGCCATCGGTGCGTCGGCGAATTGAAGCGAATCCGCCTGCGCGTACAATGCGTTTCGCTTTGACTCGTCCTGCTCGCGGTGCGCCTGATCCACCAGCGCGTCGAATTTGGGATTCGAGTAGAAGGAGACGTTGCCGCCGGGCCCTTTGTTCTTGCTGTGCAACAGCGGGAACAGGAAGTTCTCCGCGTCGGGATAATCTGCCCACCATTCCTTGACGTAGAGATCGGCGGCTCCTTTGCGCGCTGCCTCGCGCACCGACGATGCGTCGCGCTGCACGATCTTCGCGCGGATGCCGGCTTCGGCGAGATTGGCCTGAATTGCCTGCGACAGTCGTGGGGACTGGTCGGTCGTGGCCGCCCAGAGCTCGACGTCGATGCCATTGGGGTGTCCGGCGGCGGTGAGAAGCTGTTTGGCTTTGGCGACGTCGTGCCCATATGGTTTGCGATTGGCGTCGTAGCCGGGGAGAGTTGGCGGAACGACGCCGTTGGCAACGGCACCGCGGCCGGCCATGACTGCGCTCAGGATGGTGTTGACATCGATTGCGTAGTTCAGCGCCTGTCGCACGCGAACATCGGCGAGGGGACCGCGAGTGGTGTTGATCGCGACATACCAGAAGCGAAGCGCGGGAGCGGACTGCAACAGCTTGCTCTTGTCGGGATCCGCCTGCCACGACTTCCCTGTCTCATCCGGTACGGTCAACACATCGACGTTGCCGGCCTCGAACTCGGCGGTGGCTGTGCTCATCTCGGGAATGATGCGCGCCATCAGCGAGTCGCTCTTGGGCAGTCCGTCGAAGTAGTTCGGATTCTTTGCAAACTTGAGGTAATCGTCGTGTTTCCATTCGACGAACTTCCACGGGCCGGTCCCAATTGGCTTCTGGCCGAAGTCGCTGCCGGCGTTGTCAGGCACGATGGAGTTTACCGGCATTGCCAGCATCTTCGGGAAGATCGAGTAGGGCTCCTTGAGCGTGATCACGACAGTCGTGTCATTTGGCGCGGCGAGGCCGGTTATCGATGATCCCTTCCCGCCGGCGAAATCCTCAGCGCCTTTGATCGGAAATAGTGGCCAACCACGCCCGCCCTTCGTCTTAGGGTCGAGGACGCGCTGGAAAGTCGAAACCACATTTTTCGCGGTGAAGTTCGAGCCGTCATGGAACTTGACGCCGCTGTGCAGGTGAAACGTGTAAGTGAGGCCGTCAGGTGTCACTTCCCAGGACTTGGCGAGTCCGGGGACGACTTTGGCGTCAGCGGTAAATCGAGTGAGTCCGTCGAAGATGTACGCCACCGCGCGACCGGTCGGCACGTCCGTCGAGAGTGCCGGGTCCATCGATCGCGGGTCGTAAGTATCGCGCGAATCGATCAGTGTTTTGCGTTGAGGAGCTGATGATTCACCACCACCGCCACCACAGCTGAGAAGTGCGGGTATTACGAAGAGGATTAGTCGCCGCATGGTGTGCTCTGACGGTTGACATGAAGGGGCGAAAGTGGAGAACTTTCGCGCACCCAAAAAGGCCTCATCGTGAGCGCAGAATACTATTATCGCCGCCAACTCGGCGCCAAGGATCTGTTGCCGGCAGTTGGTCTCGGCGTCGCCACGGGTTTGGCCGCGTTCTACATTGTGCAACTCTTAATCCAGCGTACGCCTCTGGTGCCTCAAGGCGATTTGCCACGGACGCCGACGGCGCCGCCACGGAGAATGCTGGGCGATCGGACCGAGCCGGAGACAGAGACCCACTACGCGCGAGAGCTGCCGGCGGGTCAACCACCGGGCGCGCGCGCACTGAAAGGGTGAAGCTGACCCGGGTTCGACTCGGGCTTTTCACCGTATTCGCCTTCCTCGCAGCGACTCCGCTTGTCAGTGCTCGCGCTCAGGACATCGAGTGCGAGCGCGGAGACCTCGAGGTAATGCAACTCAATTTCGAGGGCAATCATGCATTGTCCGACGCCGAGCTCGCGCGAGCGATTGTAACGACACCGTCCTCGTGGGCCCGCCGCTTCCTGCATCTGCCGTTCACCACCAAGCATTGCCTCGACCGGGTCGAGCTGCCGAACGATAGAGCGCGGCTGATCATTCTGTATCGACGTCGCGGGTTCCCCAAGGTGAAAGTGGACACGGCGGTGAAGGTGCTGGCGCCGGGCGCAGTCGCGGTCACGTTCACGATCAACGAGGGGCCCCCGATGATTCTGCGCGGCTTCGGCGTTCAGGGACTCGACTCTGTTCCGGAAGGGCCGCGCTTGCTGCGATCTATCAGGATTAGCGAAGGAATGCGGTTCGATCGCACGACGATGGATACCGCTGCCAACAGCATTCGTGAGCGACTGCACAACAGCGGATACCCGCGCGCAGTCGCCGAGAACCATCCCGTCGTCAATGACAGTTCATTGAGTGGCTGGGACACGCTGGTGGTCACGGCCGGACCACGAACGAGAATCGGGGCGATCAAGATCGACGTGACGCCGCTCACCGATAGGAAGCAGCAGATTCCTACCCGCATCGTCAGGAAGATCATGGGTCTCGATTCCGGTCAGCTTTATCGCGAGAGTGAGATTCTCGATTCACAACGCGCGATCTACCAGACCGAGGCATATCAGCACGTGTCGATCGCGCCGGACAGCGGCGCCGATTCTCTGGTGACGCTTTACGTAAATCTGGCGGAAGCGCCGATGCACGCGGCGCGCGTCGGAGCCGGCTACGGCACACTCGATTGCTTTCGGCTCACCGGCGAATACACGGACTACAACTTCCTGAACGGCGCGCGCAGACTCGATCTCACCACTCGTGTCTCGAAGATCGGAATCGGGCGGCCGCTGGATTGGGAGCCCAACCTGTGTCCCGCCGCGAAGAAGGATGTCTTCAGCAATCGGCTCAACTACTACGCCGGCGCAACGCTGCGACAGCCGGTGTTCCTCGGCTTGCGGACGGTGCCGACGCTGACGGTGTACTCGCAGCGGATCTCGGAATACAACGCATATCTGCGGACAACGTCCATCGGTGGCGCGGCGTCGTTGATCTGGCGCAGCCTCACACGCACACCGGTGAATCTGACCTACTCGATGGATCTCGGACGCACCGAAGCGCAGCCGGCTCTGTTCTGCGCGGTGTTCAATCTGTGTGAGGCGGCCGAGCGCGAGCGGATACAACGGACACAGCAGCTGGCGATCCTGAGCCTCGCGGTAACGCGCGACAACTCGAACAATTTGTTATCGCCAACTCGCGGTTCGGTGATTCGGTTGGAGGCTCGGCATTCTTCGCCGGCGATCCTCTCCAACAAGGACCTGCAGTTCAACAAGCTGGTCGGCGATGCTTCACGTTACATCGCGGTTGGCAGCTCGGTGATTGCAATGCGCGTCCGTGGCGGGTCGGTCTTTGGCCGCAACGTTCAATCAGCGACCGGGTTCATCCCGCCGCAGGAGCGTCTCTATGCCGGTGGTCCGACAACTGTGCGCGGATTCGCTCAGAATGAGCTTGGGTCGCTCATCTACATCTCCGGGTCTCAGGAAGCATTCTTCATCGACAACCCAAACGGGACCCGCGATACGGTGCTGCTGCAGGAGCACACGGACAGCGCTGTCCGGCGAACCGTGCCTGTGGGCGGTAACTCTTTGGTTGTGGGGAATCTCGAGCTCAGAATGCGCAGTCCATTCCTGTCGGAGCTGCTGCAATGGACCCTTTTTACGGATGCAGGCGAGGTATGGAATCGGGGTACTGGCCAGCTTAAGCAGGTGAAGCTCAAAGTGACGCCAGGAATTCAACTTACGGCGTTCTCTCCGGTGGGACCTGTGCGTCTAGCAGTAGGGTACAATCCATACCGCCGACCGCCGGGGCCGATCTACTTTGAAGGGACCAGTCTGGGTGGTGAGTTATTGTGCGTAAGTCCGTTCAACACCATCAAGACACACATCACGTACGATACGAATGGGAATCCGACGAGCATTAGTCAGGACCCGGGCGGCATCTGTCCCTCGACGTATCAACCGCCGACGGACAACAGTCTTCGCAGCAAGCTCACGTTCAGCTTCGCGATCGGTCAGGCTTTCTAAGCCGGGCTTCCGCCTCTCGCCTCTCGCCCTCCGCGAATGACCCGGCGTCTCCGCATCGCCATCGGCAGCGCGATCATCCTGTTCGGGTTGATCATGATTGTCGTGCTCGGCTTCATCGGCATCACGCATACGAGCGTGGGCCAGGAGCGTGTGCGGAGCATGATCGCGACCCTACTCGAAGGTAAGGTCAAAGGAAGAGTCTATCTCGGCCACCTGAGCGGCGGCCTCGTCGGCGGAGTCACAATCGACTCGGTCGAAATTCGCGACGACGAGGATTCGGTGTTTTTCGCATCGGGACCAATCACGGTTGCATACGATCCACGCGATTTGCTGGATCGCCGCATTCTCTTCAGTCGGGTTGAGGCGCAGCGGCCCTACGTGCACCTGCGTCAGCACGAGAACGGCGAGTGGAATTTCCGCCGCATTTTCCCGGCGAGCGTGGAGAAGCAGCAGCGAAATCAGCGCGGGTTCGGACAGTACATCGTCGCCGACACGTCGATCGTCCGCGATGCGCGGATGGATCTGACACTGCCTTGGCACCTGTCCGACACTCTGCGTGGCTACAAGCGCGACAGCGCGGTGCGCTACGAGCTCACGCGCAAAGATCACGAGATTCACAAGACGCGTGAGGGTTATGCGCGCACCTGGCGCTGGAGTGATATCGACGCCGACCTCGGCTACGCTCGCATCGCAGATCCTGACACAGTCGGTCGTTTGATTCGCATTCGGAATGTCAGCCTGACTGAGACGGATCCGCCGTTCAAGTTCCGAAACGTCGCCGGTACTTTCCTGAATCTTGGCGACTCGGTGTTCATCGATGCCGATCATTTTGATCTGCCCGGATCCACCGGTCGCGCGCACGGCAGCGTGATCTGGGGCAGCGATCTGCCTGTTCGCTATTACATACATGTAGTAGGAGACTCAGTCTCCCTCGCCGATGTAGCGTGGGTGTATCCGACGCTGCCTAAGACGGGCAGTGGCAAGATGGAGCTCGACATCCGCAGCGAGCGAAATCCCAAGCTTCTCGACTACATCATCAGCAACATGGATGTGCGCTCGACTCGCTCGCACCTGCTCGGCAATATGACGTTTGGCACCGGGGGTAGCGTACTGGCGGTGAAGAATGTCGAGCTGCAGGCAGCGCCGGTGAATTTCGACTTGCTGCGGACGCTGAACGGCAAGCCGTTCCCGTACAACTGGCAGGGAAACATCACCGGTACGGTGCGGGCGTCGGGCGGCCCACTCAATCACTTCAAGGTTGAGGAGTCGGCGTTGATCTTCGACGACGCCAACGTGGCCGGCGCCGAGACCGAGGCGCGCGGCAATGGCGAGCTGGACATCCTGTTCCCGGCGTTCACTGCCTTTCACGCATTCAACGTCGACGTCGCGACGCTCGATCTGCGCACACTGCAGTACCTCAATCCGCAGTTCCCGCGGATCAAAGGCACCGTCTCGGGCACTGCGACGCTGGACTCCTCGTGGCTGGACGTTCGCTTCAGCAACGCCAGCCTGTTCCATCACGATGGCAACCTCCCGCTGTCGCATGCAACGGGGAATGGCCGCATCACGTGGGGCGAGAAGTATCTCACCTACGATTTGAATCTTCACGCCGAACCGCTGTCGTTTACCGCGCTGGTGCACTCTTATCCGTTGCTGCCACTGCGCGGCAGCTACCAGGGCCCGGTGCAGGTGAAGGGACAGTCGCCCGGCCTACTGGTGAACGCGACCCTGACCGGACCGGCCGGCCAGTTCGCGTACAGCGGGCTCGTCGACGCGGATCCTTTGGTCTACGGTGCACGTGGGCGCGCGACTTCGACCGCGCTCGATTTGCGCACGCTGATGGACAACAGTCAGCTACCGCACACTCAGCTCACCGGGCGCTATGATCTGGATCTGCACGGCGCTGACCTGCCGTCACTCGCGGGCAGTGCAGTAGCGCAGATCGAGAAGTCGACACTCGGCGGATTCCGCGTCGATCCGTCGGTGGCACGCTTGCATTTCGCGAACGGCGTAGCGACTGTCGACACCCTCGCGATCAACGCATCGGGACTGCAGGCGAGCGCGGCCGGCACCTTCGCGCTGACAGGAGCGCACCAGGGCTCGCTGAAGTTTTCGGCGGAGATGGATTCGCTGGCGCGGCTGCGCACTCTGGTGCCGGCGCTCGCAACCAACGCTCAACTCGATTCGCTGCGCGGCAGCGGCCAGCTTACCGGCGAGCTCTCGGGCAGTATTGAGCATCTCGCGCTAAATGGAGTGATCCGCGCCAACGATGTCAGTTTCGGCAGACAGAGCGTAGAGAGCATTCGTGGTACACTGCTTCTCGCGGACATCACCAAACAGCCTACAGGCTCCTTCCTCTTCGGCGCGGACACCGTCGCGCTTGGACCCGTCGGGTTCAACAGCATGCGGGCAACAATAGCGCTGACCTCGCCGACGTCCGGGCATTTCAGCGCATCCATGCTGAGTCAGAGCGGCGTGTCGACCGAGCTCGCCGGCAACATCACACGCAGCAAGGACACGACAATCGTGCGCCTTGACAGCGCAGCGGTTGACGTCGACGCGGACAACAGATATCGGCTACAGTCGCCGAGCAAGGCGGTATTGTCGAAGGGATTTCTGTCGCTCGATTCATTGATTCTGCAACACAGCAGCAACGCCAAGCTCATCGTCCAGAACCTGCGCTTTACCGGCGACTCGATCAACGGACACATTCGCACGGACAGCGTCGACATGCGTCTCTTCCGCGCCTTCGTACCGGGACTGGTAGACGCTCGCGGCGCGATTGTCGCCGACGTCGACGTGCGCGGCGCGGTCAAGCAGCCGCGTCTCTATGGCCAGATCACGTTGCCGGATGGAACTGCTGCCTTCTCAAACCTCGGCACACGTTTCAATCACATCCGCGCGAACATCACGCTCGACGGCGATTCCGTGCACATCAAGCAGTTGTCGGCGGAGACCAACAAGGACCGTCGCGGATCGGCGAACGTGACGGGCACGGTGAGCTTCGAGCATTATGACAATCCGTCATTCTCGATCGTGGCAAACGCGTCGAACTTCCACGCCATCGACAAGCCTGGACTGGCAGCGCTCGACATCTCGACTGGACCGCCAGTGACGCTTAGCGGGTCAACGCAGGACGCGGTTTTGCACGGCGCCGTCCGCGTCGAACGCGGGTCGATCTACATCCCGGAAGTCATCAAGAAGAACGTGATCGACTTGAACGATCCCGATCTGCAGACGACCGTCGACACGCTGCTGTCGCAGAATCGAGAAGTGATGCCGCGCGCGCCAAAGGCAGTCGCACGCAATCTCCGGCTTGAAGATGTGAACGTCGATATCGGACCCGACGTCTGGCTGCGTTCATCGGAAGCCAACATCAAGCTGGGCGGGTCGCTGAACGTGACGATGGCATCCGGCGGTCCTGGCCAGCCACCGCAGCTGGCGTTGCAGGGAATCTTGAGCGCAGACAAAGGCACCTATCGACTGAACCTGGTCGACCCATTCGTCCAACCGACCTTCGACGTGCAACGCGGAACGCTGACGTTCTACGGAGACACTCAGCTGAATCCGCTGCTCGACATCGCCGCCATTCACACGGTTCGTCAGCCGAGGATTCAGACCGCAAACGGTCGTGACGTGCGTGTGGAGGTCGACATCACCGGTACACTGGCGCGGCCATCGCTCGCGCTCAAGAATCCGGACAACCTGCCGTTGTCCGAGAGCGACTTGCTCAGTTATCTGGTGACGGGTGAGCCGGCGGTCGGTCTCGACAACACCGGAACGCAGGTCGCCGCCCTCGGCGTCCGTACCGCGGCCAACCTGCTGGTGAGCGCATTGCCGAGGAACGTCGTCGATTATCTGGAGATCCAGACGGCAGCGCCCGGTAGCGATCCAAATCAGGCGTCCTCACTGTCGCAATACTACGGGTTGTTGAACACCCGCGCGATACTCGGCAAGCAGGTTGGCAGCAAGTGGTTTGTCGGCCTCAGCACTGGACTATGTTTCGTAAGCTCCAGTCTTTTCAAAGAGAATTTGGGCCTGCAGCTCGAGTACAGAATCAGTCCGGTGTTGAGTGCACAGGCCGCAATCGAGCCGGGCTCCAGCGCTCGGTGCGACCCGACTGGTCAGAAGCTGGTGATCCCGCCGAACCAGACTCCATCACAGCTCGGCTTCGACCTCTTTCGCAACTGGCGTTTCTAAACGACGGTTGACTCGTCAGTTAACGAGTTTCGGGTCTCTCGGATAGGCAGCATCCTGCAATTGCGAGTGTGATGGCTAACAACCTGCGCGAAAAGGATTCGATGCTTTGCCGCTCCTGCGGTAATGAGGAGCGTGCATCCGAAGGCTACCCGTGTACAGATTGCGGAACGTTCATCTGTGTCATCTGCATCTTTCGCGGCGTCACGCTCTGCAAATCATGCGTCCAGAAACGTCCCGAACCACCGCTGACAGTTCCCCAGAAGCCCGACTGGCCGGAGCATTGAGCGAAAGTGTAACCGCCATCGCGCCAATCGCACCGATGTTGTGCGAGCCGGATGTGAAAACGACCCAGGTCTCACAGCTATTGCATGGCCACATCGCTCAGGTACTCGAGCGCAGGGGGTTGTGGCTCAACGTGAAAGGCGCCGACGGTTATCCGGGCTGGGTACATCAGGGCTACGTGGTCATTGTGCCCGAGCCGGTGCCGCCGCTCGAGGACACAGGCTGGAACGATCGGCGACCCTTATCACTCGGCTGCACTGTCCGCGACGAGCACGGCGCCACGCGCAAACTTCCACTCGGCGCGCTGATCACCGAGGGGCAGGAGCGCTTCGGCGGATTAGCGATGAGTTATGAAGAGCGGCGTCACGCATTTCCGCCCGCCGCCGACTCGATCAACGCATCAGCGATGACTTTCTTCGAAGGCACATCGTATGAGTGGGGCGGCGTCACGCCGTGGGGATGCGATTGTTCAGGACTGGTATCGAGCTCGTTTCATCTGCACGGAGTCAATGTTCCGCGCGACGCGTGGATGCAGGCGATGACCGGCATTCCGGTCGCGATGAATCAGCTGCAGCCGGCTGATTTGCTGTTCTTCTCCGACGAGCCCGACGGCAAGATCACGCACGTCGCGATCTCTCTGGGCGGAACTCGAGTCGTTCATCTGGCGCTGGGACGCGGAGGCTACGCGGTCGATGATCTCAAGTCAGGCGACGAATACACCAATCTTCTCACGACAAGGTTTCGCTTCGCCCGACGAATTTTGGTTGACTGAAATGCTGCGGGATGCGACCGCTGCCGGAGGAGAGGTTAGCTCTTAACCGCAACTAGCCCACATCTCGCAACCAGCCCTCGTCTCGCAACTAGCCCGCAACTCGCAACCAGCCCGCAGCTCGCAACAATTAGTTGGCTCTCCTCCCGCAGCGTGCTCGTAGTTAGCTCTCCTCCCCCAGCCCTCTCGCTAGGAAACCATCCCGTTCGGCGTTCCTCCCATGATCCGCGGTTGAATCGGTCCATTCACAAACAGTCTCGCCGACGCGGTCGGTTTGCCGTCGAGGGTGACCTGCATCTTGTATTGTCCCGCAGAGTTCAGCGGGAGATCGACGACCGCGATGATCGGCAGGTCGACCTCGAACTCGGGATTCGGCGCCGGCGCGACGTTCATCTCACCCGACGATGACCACAACTCCTCATCGCGCGGACTCAACCAGCGGAAGGTCAGCTTGTGATTGCCTACATCACTACCGTCGGCCTTTACGCGCACGATGAAGTGCGTGCGCGGGTGAATCGTCGGTAATCCCGCGACCTGGACTGCATCGAACACGCCGAGGACGTTGAGCTTTCCCTCCTGGGAAAGGTTGGCGGCGTCGGCGAAAACGGCAAATGAGATGTGCATCCCGCAAAGTAGCCGCGCTGCAGCTTCACGGGCTAGCTAGTTTTCGGCGATGACAGAATCGGTTAGCCCGCCGGTCGCAATCGCGGAATTGTCGTCGCATCCCGCATTCGGCGTGACGGATGTGTTGCTGCTCGCGATGGCCACGATCTGGGGATCCAATTTTGTGGTGGTGAAATACGCGACGCGAATCTTCAATCCCGTCGCTTTCACTGGCTTGCGCGTTGGTACCGTAGCGATCTTCATGATTCTTTTCGCGCTTTTGCGAAGCGCAGGGAGCGGAGAGCGCGCTACGTCGCGTCGAGCCCAGGCTCGTTCACTGAGCCGTGGTGTCATTACTCGATTGCTATTGCTCGGGGTGGTCGGCAATGGGCTCTATCAACTCTGTTTCGTCCACGGTGTCGCGCGGACCCGAGCCGGAAACGCTGCCCTCATCGTCGGAGCAGCGCCTGCGTTCATCGCGCTGGCGGCAAGAGCGAAAGGGCTCGAACGGATCCAGCGAATGACAATGATGGGAATCGTACTATCGGTGTTGGGGGTTGGACTCGTAATGCTCGGCAGCGCGAACGCCGGCGCGGGGCAGACGACACTGCTGGGATCCGTCCTCGTATTCCTGGGCGTCGTGTGCTGGACGTTCTACACGATCTTCCTGCAGCCGTACACCAAGCGCGTCGACGCGATCACATTATCGGCGCTGACTTTGATCGGCGGCGGGGTGCCGCTTTTGATCGCAGCCAGCCCGGCAATCGTCGCGACAGACTGGTCGCGAATCGGTATCATGGGCTGGATGGCGCTGATCTACTCCAGCATCGTCTCGATGGGTATCGCTTATCTCTTCTATTATCGAGGCTTGCGAGTACTTGGCCCGACCCGCACGGCGGTTTACTCCAACCTGCAGCCGATCATCGCGCTTCTCATCGCGTGGCCGCTGCTCGGCGAAACTCCGACCATTTTCCAGGGCGTCGGCGCGGCCACGATCGTTGCCGGTGTCTTCATGACTCGGGCATGAGGCTAGTTCTCTTCGACATTGACGGGACGCTGCTCAATTCAGGAGGAATGGGGCGAGCGGCGATGCAGAAGGCGCTTGGCCAGATCTTCGGATCTCCCGGGAATCCGTCCTATCGTTACGATGGCAAAACCGACAAGCAGATCGTGCGCGAAGTAATGCGGATGGAAGGACACTCCGATGAGCACATCGATTCGAGAATGGAAAAGTTGGTCGGTGTTTATCTCGAGGGCCTGCGCGAAGCCGCTGCCAGCCGCAAGTTCAACATCCGTCCGCTCGATGGAATCCCGGAGATTCTCGACGCGTTGGACAATCGGGACGATGTGATTCTTGGACTCCTTACTGGAAACGTCGAGCCCGGTGCGCGGATCAAGCTGACAGCGGCTGGTATCGATCCGGATCGATTCAAGATCAACGCGTTCGGGTCGGATCACGAGCACCGCCCGGAGCTGCCGGCAATCGCGCGACGTCGAGCGGGAGAGACACTCGGTCTCGACATCGCCGGCGACCGCCTCGTTGTGATTGGCGACACCCCCGCCGATATCGAGTGCGGTAGATCGCTCGGCGCCAAAGCGATCGGCGTCGCCAGCGGGCACTATACCGTCGAACAGCTGCAGGCGCATCGCCCTTACGCGGTTTTCTCTTCGCTCGGCGATACCAGCAAGGTCCTCGACACCATCCTTCATGCGTGAGGTCGAGCTCAAGGCGGTCGTCGACGACGTTGCGGAGCGGCGTCGCAACACCGAAAACGCGGGCGCGAAACTGTCTTTTGAAGGCAAGATCTCCGACCGGCGCTACGACTTCGCATCGGGCGATCTTTCTTCGCGCGATGAAGTGCTGAGAATGCGCACGTACATCAGCAAAACGGGCGCGAAAACCCACATCGACTGGAAAGGCCCGACCGAATTCCGCGACGTCTACAAAGTGCGCGAAGAGATCACTACTTCTGTCGACGATTCAGTGGCGCTCCACACGATCCTGCAGAAACTTGGTTTCGAGCAGGTCGCCGAGATCGATCGTGAAATCGCAGTGTACGCGTTCGGTGCTGCGACGATCAGGTTCGAGATCTATCCGCGGATGGACACACTGGTCGAAGTAGAAGGTGAGCCGGAGGCGATCGAGGCGGCGATCGAGGCCACTGGCATCTCGCGTGGCACCTTCAGCAATCGGCGATTGGCGGATTTCGTAATCGATTTCGAGCAGCGAACAGGAGTTCAGGCAGCGATCTCGGATCGCGATTTGGAGTCAGCGATCTAACTACCAGTGCCAATTGCGTATACGCGGTATCCAGATAAATTCACTCGGCAATGAATTGTAGATTGATGCGAGGGATCGCTGTCTCGATCCTTTCGCTGTTTGCGGCTCGCAGTGTCGCCGCCCAGGAAAACCCGGCAAAGCGATTGGCGAGCATCGTCGGCGTCGCCGTTGAGGAGTACGCCAAAGCCGTCGACGAAAACGGCAAGCTGATCTCGAAAGACGAATACGACGAGACGAGCGGGTTTCTCAGCGACGCTCGACCGATCGCGACGCGACTCAACAGCTACACCGCGCGCACCATACAGGCCCTGCTCGACAGTCTTATCGCTGTAGTGCGCGACCGCAGACCACCGGCGGCAGCACGCGAGCTGCACGCAAGATTTGTCAACGCACTCGGTACGGCGGGTGCAATGGACCTTCCGAAAGCGCGGCTCGATACAGTCGAAGGCCACCGTCTCTTTGCCGCGAGCTGCGCTTCCTGTCACGGCATTGCCGGAACTGGCGATGGACCAAGCGCCCACACCCTCAGCACCCGGCCACCCGCCATTGGTGTCAGAGGCGAGACCCCAGAGCTGACATCGACTCTCGCGTACAACGTGATCTCAGTCGGCGTACGCGGCACCGCGATGCCGGCATTCGCAGGTACACTCACTCCGCAGCAACGCTGGAACATCATCAACTACGTCTATTCGCTGCGGCAGGAGAAGTTAAAGTTGCCGGTCGCGCGCGCGGATGCTACAGCGATTCCTGGTGATACCGCATCTCCCGTCATTCTGGCGCTACTCGACAGCGCCCTCGATTTCGCGCGCAGCGGCAAGACGGCTGAAGCGGGAGATCGCGCGTTTGACGCCTACATCGCCTTCGAGCCGCTCGAGACGCCGGCGCGCGCCAAGAAGCCCGGACTCGTCTCGACGATGGAGAAGCACTTCGCCGATTTCAAAGGCGCAGTCCGCCGCAGCGACATCATGGCGGCCAAGCATTCGCGTGATGCCATCGCCGACGGTTTGCCGTCGGTCATCGATCTAACCCAGAATCCCTCGAGCGGTTGGGAAGCTTTCTTCCAGTCTCTGCTGATCATTTTGCGTGAGGGGTTCGAGGCGATTCTCGTTATCGGCGCCGTCGTCGCGTTCCTGATCAAGATGGGTCATCGCGAGCGATTGCATTCGATCTGGGTCGGGCTCGCGCTCGGAGTATTTGCCAGTCTCGCTACCGCAGTTGTTCTGAAGACGCTGCTCGCTGCAATGCCGGCCAGCCGAGAGATCGTCGAGGCAACGACGATGTTGATTGCGGTGGTCGTGCTTTTCTCGGTGAGCTACTGGCTCATTTCCAAGGTCGAGGCCGCCAAGTGGCAGAAATTCATCCGCGAAAAGGTGACCAGCGCGCTGGAGCACGGCGGCGGTAAGGCGCTCGCGCTCGTCGCATTCCTGGCAGTGTACCGCGAAGGAGCGGAGACCGCGCTCTTCTACCAGGCGCTGTTCAACGAAGGTCCCAACGTCGGAATTCCGCTCGCGCTCGGCATCATCGTCGGCCTCGCCCTGTTGACGATCATCTTCACATTGTTCTATCGCTATGGTGTGAAGATTCCGATGCGGCCCTTCTTTACAGTGACGAGCCTGCTGCTTTACTACATGGCGTTCGTGTTCATGGGGAAGGGAATCCGGGAGCTGCAGGAAGGGAACATCATGCCGATCACCGTGATTCAAAGCGGGCCGCACGTAGAGGCGATGGGAATTTATCCGAGCGTGCAGACGCTCACGGGCCAGGCTATACTCGTCATACTTCTTGTCTTTGCCACCGTCAAAACGTTCTGGCCAGGGCATCAGGCAGAGGACGGTACCGCCGAGGCGTAGCATTTGCCGCATGCTGATTGCGATGCGCGGAGCTGATTGCAGGGAGGAAACCGTATGGCGAATGCAGCTTCACCGATCGTAGATGCCGAGCACGGGATTCGGCCGAGCGGGTATCGACTTCCGGAAGCGACGCATCTCGGTCGAGTCCGGTTGCAGGTCGCAGATCTGGATCGCTCGACCGCCTTCTACGAAAAAGTTCTCGGGCTGAGAAGGATCAGACGCAGCGCCGACACCGTGAGCCTTGGCACGCACGATGAGCATCGCGAGATCGTCCATCTGCACCAGCTAAGCAGTGCGCGACCGGTACCGCGTCGCGGACTCCTCGGGCTCTATCATTTCGCGATCCTGCTGCCGGATCGCGCTGCACTTGGAAGATTCCTCGCGCACCTCGCCGAGATCGGGCATTACGCCGGCATGTCGGACCACTTCGTCAGTGAGGCGGTATATCTCACCGACCCCGACGGACTCGGCATTGAGGTTTACGCCGACCGCCCGCGCGACGCCTGGAAGTACGATGAACGGCAGTTGTATATGACCACCAATCATCTCGACGTCGACGATCTAATCGGCGCGGCTGGCGGCGAGAAATGGAAGGGAATGCCGGCCGGCACCGTACTCGGACATGTCCATCTGTACGTGGGCGACATCGACAAAGCCGAAGCTTTCTACCATGATGCGCTTGGGTTCGACAAAGTTGTCTGGAGCTATCCTGGCGCCCTGTTCATGTCGGCGGGCGGATATCATCATCATCTCGGAACGAACACCTGGGCAAGCGGTGCGCCGGCGGCGACCGACGCAGACGCACGACTTCTCGAGTGGGAGATTGTGGTGCCGACAGGCGAGGACGCCAAACGCGCCGCCGAGCACGTGCGCTCGAAGGGCTACCCTGTGAAAGAGGACAATGGCGAATGGATTCTCACCGATCCGTGGGGTACCAGTCTGAGGTTAATGGCCGAGCGATGATGCGAATGCGTCGGGTGCTAGGCGTGGTGATGGTGTCGATGCTGGCCGCGTGCGCGAGTCAGATGGGAACCATCGGTGGATTTCGCTCGTCTTCAGACGCTGCCGCGATCAAGGCAGTGTTTGATACGACGGCCGCCGGTTGGAATCGTGGCGAGCTTCCGGTCTATCTTTCGGCGTACGTTGACACGGCGACGGCGATGGGATCGACAGGACTCGTCAGAGGCGTCAGCGGGATTGAAGGTCAGATGCGCGCCGGATTCTGGCGGACCGGGCGTCCGCTGCAGAATTTGAGCTACGACCATTTGGAGATTCGTCCGATTGGCCCCGATCAGGCGATCGCGACCGGGCAATACATTCTGACCGGTGGTGGTCGCCCGGATCGCACGGGGTGGTTTACGACGATATGGGTAAGAACGCCGCGCGGCTGGCGGATGGTGCAGGATCACTCGTCCTGAGCGCTTACGTATTCATGGGAATGGCGGAATGAAACCTTTCAAGTCCAAGATCTCTGCGGGCCTCGCGTTCGCATTTCTGGCAGTCACTGCGTGCGGCAGCGATTCGACCGGACCATCCAGTCTCGACGCGGCGTCCGCACTGAAAAGCCTTGCCATTGGTCTACAGCAGATGGGGACCGAGGGCTCGACGGCGACACTCGCCATGGATGCGAGCTTCGGCGGAATCGCGCCGTTTCTCAGTCAGGTGAATGTCAACATCGATGGATCAGCTCAAACGATGTTCGGGTTTGCGCTTCACGAAAGTTTCCCGGATGGCACCTGCTGGGAGACAATCTTCCCGGATGTGATTCCGGCTGACCCGGGTATCTGTACGCCCCCGCAGCTCGGAGTGTCCGTGATGCTGTGGCAGTCACACTCGGCGTCGCAGCCGCCGGACCGCATCATGGTGCTCGCTGGGGATGTAGGCACCAGCGATTTCAACTTCGATCTCGATACCCCGAATCTTCCGGGCGTCGCGCTATACCTCGAGGGGCAGAACAATCTCTGGGTGTCGCAGTCGGGAACGCTGACCAGCGCCGTCAGCGCCACTTCGCAAACGTGCGACATCCCGTTACCACTTTATGCCAAGAGTGGCCACTGCAACATCGCAACGTTCGACGAGCAGGGCTCGATCGTACTCAATCAGCTCAACGAGCTGTACTCCGTTAGCACCGCTGGTCCAACCAAAACGCTGACGATTCCTCATCAGACACTGCATGGATTGTGGATGGCCGTCACAGAGGTTCAGCCGATCGGCCTGACTGCGGTGCGAGTTTCACCGCCGACGCTGTTTCAGCGATTGAGCGAAACGCGGGCTCGGCGTTAGGGTGCCAGTACCAACAGTTGGGCGACGTAAGGTCTAGACGCAGGCGGCTCTGACTGACGCGGCGTGGGCGCCAGGCTCACAAACCGAACTTTCACGTCGCCGACAGTAGCCTCATTATTCGGCGGCGTGACGCTGATGACTCGAGTATCACGCGGAGCGCCGTTGCGTGAAAGCGTCAGCTCGATCTTGGCATCTCCGGCCCAGACGCACTGTACGTCCACCGGGCACCGTGAGTCCTCAGTCACCCGGTTGAATGTGATGCGATAGTCAGTGCCATTGATAGTCGCGGATTTACCAACCGCGAGATTGAACTCCGCGCCGGGGTTCGCAACAACGGCAGTGTCGACTGTTGCACAGCTCGCGACAGCAACGATCATGCTTGTCGCCAACCATCGACCAGCCCAGCGCTCAGGCAGCTTGCGCAGCGTAGATACCCGGTGCGTTCTCATGCGGATTACGTCGCACGTACATCCAGATCGCACCGCCAATCGCAAACGCCATCGCGATCACCTGCGCGCCCGTAAAGGTCCCAAAAAGGAAGCGATCGTCCTTGGCGCGCACAAACTCGATAATGAAGCGCTCGACTCCTGCGAGCACGCAGTACAAACCGAACAGCCAACCCTCGGCATGCTTGTGATCGCGGAGGCGCCACAAGATCAGAAACATTACGAACCCGAGTGCGACTTCATAAAGCTGAGTCGGATGGACCGAAAGCACCTGACTTGGTGACGAGCCAAGCGGTTGTGGGATGTGAAAGAGCTGAGTCATGTTCGCCACCGTCGACGGCGGCGCGCCGTTGGGAAAGCTCACTGCCCACGGGCCATTCCACGGCCGGCCATAGTCGTCGCCGACCGCCCAGCATCCTGTGCGGCCCAAACTGTAGGCCGCCGCGATCGCGGGAGCAGCGACATCGCTGATGCGCGTGAAGCTGAGTCGCTTGGCGCGAACGACGAAATAGCAGGCGACGATGCCGCCCATCAAACCGCCCCAGAACACGAAGCCGGCTCTGCTCAATAACGCACCGGAATCGCGCGTCAAAATGGCGTAGTAGATCTTGCCGCCAAGCAATCCGCCAATCACCGCGGCAAAAATCAGATCGCCGATCGGCTCAGGGTCGTGGCCACGACGCGTGAGCTCCCGCTGAGCGATGATCTGAGCAATTACGAATGCAAGCAGCACCGCCAGGCCGAATCCTGTGAGCTGAAGGGGCCCCACCTGATACGAAAGTGGCTGGTGTACGATTGAAGCAAAGAAGTTGTGCATGGGAAGGAATTTAGGCTGCGACCAGTCCTGGGATAGTGCTGCTCGCGTATGCATTCAGATCGAGGCCAGAGCGCTCACCTTTCTGGAACCTGAAAATTCCGGCGCGCGCGATCATCGCTGCGTTGTCAGTAGCGAGTCGCGGTGTCGGCGTGAACACCCTGATTCCCTCCGGCTCCAGCTCCGCGTGCATCGCCGCGGCAAGAGTGCGATTGCACGCTACTCCGCCGCCCAGCACAACGCGATTGCGCCCAAATGCCTCGGCGGCGCGCTTGGTTTTTTCGACCACTGTGTCGATCAGGGAATCCTGGAATCCGCGCGCGATGTCCGCCTTGTCATCGTCAAGGCTGGTCGACGCGCGCACAGCGTTCAGAACGGCGGTCTTCAATCCACTGAACGAGAACGCATAGTAATCGTCATCGCGCGCCTGTGCATTGCGCCGGACCATGGGGCGGGCGAAACGGAATCGAGCTGGATTACCCTCGCGCGCGAGCTGTTCGACATACCGTCCTCCCGGATAAGGAAGACCGAGCAGCTTGGCGACTTTGTCGAACGCTTCGCCGGCGGCATCGTCGCGCGTCGCGCCCAGCAGTCGATACCTTCCCCAGGCCTCGACATCGAGCAGCAGCGTATGACCGCCCGAGACAAGGAGGGCGGTAAACGGCGGAACCGCGTCGCGGTGCTCCAGGGCTGCCGCGAAAAGGTGTCCCTCCATGTGATGGATGCCGATCAGCGGAATGCCGCGCGAGAAAGCGAGCGCTTTGCCATAGCTCATTCCGACCAGCAGTGCTCCGACGAGTCCGGGAGTATTGGTTACCGCAACCGCATCCAGATCATCCAACCCGATACCCGCTTCAGCGAGCGAGCGGTCTACCACGGGTACGATGCTGGTGAGATGCGCGCGCGATGCGATCTCAGGCACCACCCCGCCAAACACGCGGTGCACATCCTGAGACAGAATCACCAGCGATTTCTGCGTGACATCGTCGCCACTTCCGTCCAGTACGGCCGCCGACGTCTCATCGCACGACGTCTCGATTCCGAGAATTCTCACTACCCCTCCCGCCTCCCCGCCTCCCGGCTGCCGCTCATTCCGTTCGCTCCGTGAGCAGTCGATCCATCAAAGCCCTTGAATCGGGCGTATTCCAATCCGTCGCCTGCATCAGCTTTTTGCGGATGATGCCGTCGCGGCCGACGATGAAGGTTTCCGGATACCCGGTGATGTCGTACGCGTCGACGATTTGTTTGTCCGGGTCGTGGAGAATCTCGAATGTCAGCTTGTACTGTTGGGCGAACGTGCGGATCGCGGCGTCGGTTCCCGGGTCGTCGATACTGACGGCGACGATCTTGAGACCCTTCGCTGCGTAATCTTTCTGCAGCGCTTCAATGCTCGGCATCTCCACCCGGCAGGGCAGGCACCACGTCGCCCACACGTTGATCATCAACACCTGACCACGGTAATCCGCGAGGGTCTTTGCTTTCCGGGTTGAATCGAGGGTGTAAGCTGTGAAGTTCGGCGCCTTGCTTCCCAGCTCGACTGGGAAAAGCTCCTTACGCAGATAGTGTGTCGCGCCCCAGGCGATGGCGCCGGCGACGCCGACCACCACGGCAGCGATCGCGAATTGCTGCCTGCCCGTCATACCTGAGTCGTGCAGCGCTTGCGGAGCTCGGCGATCTCGGCTTGCGGATCCTTCGCCGAGAAAATCGCGTTGCCCGCGACGAACGTGTCAGCGCCGGCCTCCCACACCGATTTGATGGTCTTGCGGTCGATCCCGCCGTCTACTTCAAGAAACTCTTTGCTGCCGTTGGCGCCGAGCATCTCGCGCGCGCGCCGAATTTTGTCGAGCGAGCTCTTGATGAATTTCTGGCCGCCGAATCCCGGGTTGACCGTCATCACCAGCAGCAGGTCGATGTCGGCGACCACTTCGCTCACTGTCGATAGCGACGTGCCGGGATTCACAACAGCGCCGGCTCGGCAACCGAGCTCGCGGATGCGATTGAGCTGGCGCTGCAGATGCGGCGATACTTCGGTGTGAATGGACATTCCGTTGGCACCGGCGGCTGCAAAGTCGTCGAAGTAGTTCTCGGGCTGAACGACCATCAGATGGACGTCGAGCGGCAACTTCGTGAGCTTCCGCACCGACTCGATCACCTTGGCGCCGAACGTGAGATTCGGCACAAACCTGCCGTCCATCACATCGATGTGAATCCAGTCCGCGCCACCTGCCTCGAGCATCGCGATTTCGTCAGCGAGTTTCGACAGATCAGCGCTAAGAATTGAAGGCGCGATCCGAACGGTCATTCGGGGCGCGGGAGGCGGGAGGCGGGAAGCGGGAAGCGGAAGACGGTCGCGGAAGGTGGGGGTGCTGCCACGCCGGTGTCCATTCTCAGTGTCGGTGGCGGCGGGAAATGAGATACGGTTAGACTCACCGGGCCGCCGGCTGAAATCGTCTGGCCCGCGGCCGGAAGCTGGCGGATGACAGTGTTCTCCGGCTGCAGCGAGCTGGTGTCGCGTGAGACTCCAGCGATGCGAAGACCGATTTGCTCGACCATCGATCGAGCCTCACCGACGCTACGGCCGTACAGGTCGGGCATCTGTACAGTCGCTGGTCCTTTGCTGATTACGATGTCGACGCTGCCTGGCAACTGTACCTGGGTCCCCGCCGCAGGCGAGCTCGAGATGACGAGTCCGCGCGGAGCGTCTGCCAGCTGCTCGGTAACGTTGCCCATGGTGAGTCCGGTGTTCTCGATCGCGATGCGCGCCTGTTGCTGCGACATGTTGGTCGTCACCGGAACTTCGGCCGTCTTCTGGCCGGCGCTTAGAGCGAGCACGACCGTCGTCCCGCGTTTTTGCCTGCTTCCTGCCGGCGGATCCTCCTGAATCACGACGTTCGCAGGGATCGTCTTGTGAAAGCGAGACTCGCCCTGCTGCGACGGGAACCCCGCCTTCTGCAGAATCGCTGATGCATCTTCGAAGGTCTTGCCGACTACATTCGGTAGAATTCCGTCGTCGGGAAGCACCTGCGCCGGAAATGCAAACAGAAAAACCGCGGCGTAGGAGATGAGAAATCCACCGGCCGCGGCAATCAGGTATGGCAACGCGCGACGGGGCGCCGAGCGCCAGTTCATTTAGCTGACCCTGCGCAGCCGCGCAGCGAACGCTCCATCCGTACCGTGACGCTGGGGCAGCGCGCGCAACTTGCCGTTGTCCAGAAGATCGGGGTGTACCGCTCCGTCCGGGGGCGCCTCGAGCACGAAGTTCAGATTCTCCGACAGGAACCAGTCGATCTGTGAGTCGTTCTCCTCGGGCTCGAGCGAGCACGTGCTGTAAATCAGCAGCCCGCCAGGCTTAACTGCTTCAGCCGCCGCGGCCAGAATTGTCCGCTGCAGTTGAGACATCACTGCGAAGTCCGAGACCTTGATGCGCCAACGTGCATCCGGATGGCGACGGAAGGTTCCGGTCCCGGTGCAGGGAACATCGATCAGCACCACGTCCACCGGCTTGATCGCCGGCTGCCGTGCGTCGCCAACGAATGGATAAACGTTGAGACTTTCGAGCCGCTTCTGATTTGCGAGCAGCCGCTGCAGGCGAGCAAACGATTTGTCAGACCCCACTACCCGGCTGGCGGTGCGCGAGAGCTCCAGTGCTTTCCCGCCCGGCGCTGCGCAGAGATCGGCAACTGTCGAACCGGTCTGGATCGCCGCGTACATCGTCACCAGCGTTGCCGCCGGATCCTGGACGAAGAACAGTCCTTTCTTGAACGCGCCCAGCTCGGTGAATGTCGTACCACCCGAAATGGCGATGCTGTCGCGTGCATAGGGAGCTTCGGCGACGTGAACGCCGGCAGCTTCCATCATCGCCTCCAGCTGCTCACGCACTATTCCGTATGGCCGAATGATGACCGGCGCTTCAGCATTGTTGAGAGTCAGCAGCCGCTCGGTGTCCTGCTCACCGAAGCGCTCGATCCAGCGCGCGATCAACCAGCGTGGATGCGAATACTTGAGCGCCAGCATGTCGACCGTTTCCCCGGTGGGGGAAGTAGATAGACTCTCTCTTTCGCGATCCGTGCGGCGCAGCACAGCGTTGACGAGTTTGCTCGCTCCCAGTCCGTGACGTCGCTTCGCCAGCTCCACCGTCTGGGCGATTGCCGCGTACGCCGGCACGCTTCCCATGAACAGCAGCTGATACACGCCGAGTCGCAGCAGGTCGATGACATCGGGATCGAGGCGTACGAGTCCGCCGCGCACCCGCTCCGAGAGAATCGCATCGATACCAGCGCGATGACGGAGCATGCCATACACGAGCTCGCGAGTCCAGCGACGGTCCCGCGCATCGAGCGGACCAATGCGGCGCTCGAATGACTGATCGAGGAATTCTCCGCGACGCAGGTCGACGCAGACTTCCGCTGCCACCGCGCGGGCGGCAGTGACCGGGCTGGTAGATGTAACGGTAGCGCTCATGAGCCGAGCATCCCTGCTGTCGGTGATGACGGAACTGCAACCTCGCGTCTCGGCATTCTGCCGGCGAGATACGCATTGCGGCCGGATTCGACCGCGGCTCTCATCGCCGCCGCCATCCGCACCGGATCCTGTGCTGCTGCAATTCCCGTGTTCATGAGGATTCCGTCCACGCCTTGCTCCATCACGATGCAAGCATCAGACGCGGTGCCGACTCCAGCATCGACGATCACCGGCACCGAAAGGCGCTGCTTGATCGTGCGAATCGCATAAGGATTGAGCATGCCCAGCCCCGAGCCGATCGGCGAAGCGAGCGGCATCACCGCAACAGCTCCGGCATCTTCCAGCTTGAGCGCTGTTATCAGGTCATCGTTGGTGTACGCCAGAACCTTGAATCCCTCATCGACCAGAGTTTTTGTCGCCTGCAACAGGCCATCGGTGTCGGGCAAAAGCGTTTGCTGATCGCCAATGACTTCGAGCTTCACCCATTCATTGAATCCGGCCGCCCGAGCGAGACGAGCGTACCGAATTGCATCGCCCGCGTTGTAGCAGCCGGCAGTATTTGCCAGCAGGAAATAATGATCGGAATCCAGGTGATGGAGTATTCCTTCCTCTTTCGACCGGTCCAGATCTACGCGCCGTACTGCGACCGTCACGACCTCGGCGCCTGATGCGTCGATTGCATCGATCATGACCGAGTTGGATGGGTACTTCCCCGTGCCCACCATTAAGCGCGAGCGAAATTCCCGTCCCGCGATGGTGAATGGCCGTGGATCGGACAGCGTGTGTGCGGCGGGCGAGATAAGGTCAGCGTGTGCCACGATCAGCCTCCACCCACGAAGTGGACTATCTCGAGCGCATCGTCTGATTCGAGCGCGAGCGAGGCAAACGTCGAGCGATCCCGGAGAATAATCCCATTGCGTTCGATCACGATCGCGCGCGCATCAAGGTCGAGGGACGCGAGAAGATCCGACAGCGTCCAGCCGGTTGGGATCCGACGCTCATCGCCGTTCACCGTTATCGGGAAGGCGTCCAAAGGTGCTACCGTCATACCTGAGAAAGATAGCGGCTCGCCGCGAGTTCGGCATTCTCATCATTCCATATTCCGCGAATTGCGGCGACGCCGTACGCGCCACGATGGACCAGGGATCGAACGTGCTCCGGCCTGATGCCGCCGATCGCAATTACAGGCACCTTCACAGCCGCGACAACCTCGGGAATGAAATTGTTCTCCCGCCGAGGCTCGCCGGGGTGGGATGGCGTCTCAAACACGTGCCCGGCCACGCACCAATCTGCTCCCGCCTGCTCGGCGTCGCGCGCTTCATGGGCCGAGTGCACGCTGGCGCCGATGAGAAGCGCGGGAGCGATCCGCTGGACGTCGGGAACCGCAATCGACTTATGGGTCAGCTGGACACCCTGGACGCCGCAAGCGAGCGCAACGTCGACTCGGTCATTTACGATGCACCAGCACTTGGTCTGCTCATGCAGCTCTAGAAGCGCCAGCGTGATCGAGTAAAGGGTCGGGGTATCGAGAAGCTGAGACCGGATGTGTATGGCGCCTTTGGCTTGCAACACTCGCATGATGCCCATCGCCTTTCGCAGGAATCCGGGGCGGAGCATGATCTCGTCATTGGTGACGGCGTGAACGACCGGCAGCTCCTCGATCGGCGCTTTGACGGGTGACGGAGTCGCCGCGGTAGTCAACTATCGCCTCCGAGGACTTCGCCGACCTCAGCGGCGCGGCCGCGCGTCCAATCGTGCGCCGCCATCCGGCTTTTACCAGCTGGCTGAACTTCGCTGATGCGCAACGCATCGAGGCCGCACGCCACGATAAGCTCGGCTTTGGTTTTGAGGACCTCGCCGGGTTTGCCTGTGATGCCATCCATCACTCTCGGGCCAAACAGTTTCACATCGCCCTTCGATGTCCTGGTGAAGGCGCCGGGTTTGGGGTCGAAAGCCCGGATTTGTCGTGAGATTTCCAGCGCGCTCTTTTGCCAATCAATGCGCGCGGACTCACGTGTGATCTTGGGCGCGAAGGTCGCCCGCGACTCATCCTGCGGTTGCTCGGCAACCTTTCCGGACAGGCTGTAAAGAGTGAGCGCCTCGACGAGGGTGAGGGCGCCCAGCTCTGACAAACGGTTCTGCAGCTCGCCATAGGTCTCGTCATCGACGACCGGCGTCTCGGACTGCAAAATCATCGGACCAGCGTCGAGCTTCTGCACTACCCGCATCACCGTGACGCCGGTCTCGGTGAATCCCTCGAGGATAGCGGCCTGGATCGGCGCCGCGCCACGCAACAGTGGTAGTAGCGAAGCATGGACGTTGAGCGTGCCCAGTCGAGGCACGTCAATGATTTTCTGCGGGAGAATGTGCCCGTAAGCGACAACGACCGAGATGTCGGGCTTCAATTTCTCGAGCGTGTTGTAAAGCTCGAGATCTCTGGCATTCTTCGGCTGAAATATCTCGAGCTCTTCGTCGAGCGCGATCTGCTTGATCGCCGACGGAATTATCTCGCGTGAGCGACCCTGCGGCTTGTCCGGCTGAGTGACGACGCCGATGACGTCGAATCCCTCACCGAGCAGGGCGCGCAGCGACGGCGCGGCGAATTCCGGTGTGCCCCAGAAAACGACGCGCACTACATCTCCGTTTCGTGATGATGCTCGCCGGGAACTTCCGCTTTGACTTTCCTGATAAATCCAGGATACTCGGTCTTTGACTTCTCCCATTTCGCCATCGCGGACTTGCGTTTGAGCGGGCTCAGGTAATCCACGAAAAGCTTGCCGTCGAGATGATCGATCTCGTGCTGAAAGCATCGGCCGAGCAGCTCCGACGCCGTCGCCTCGTACTGCTCGCCGTTTTCATTGGTGGCGCGAATCGTCACGGTAAACGGCCGCTCGACATCGCCGTAGATCTCGGGAATCGACAGGCATCCCTCTTCTGCCTTGTCGATGTCGCCAGTGCGCTCTATCACCTCGGGATTGATGAGTGTGAACTTCTGACCCTCGACGTCCACTACGGCCAGACGTTCGGTGCGGCCGACTTGGGGTGCGGCGAGGCCAATGCCCTCCGCGGCGTACATCGTCTCGAACATGTCGGCGACGAGCTGTCGCAGCTCGTCGGTGATTTCGGTGACGTGCTTTGTCGGCTTCCGCAGAACCGGGTCGCCCAGCACCCGGATGTCTAGAATGCTCACCCAGCCGTCGCGGTGGAGGTGCCAGTATGTCTGCTGATCTTGGCGATGCGGCCGCGCTCGATAACGACACGCGTGTCGCCGGTCTTGATGGTGACTCGATCTTCCATGCTGCCGCCGTCGGCACCGACTTCCTTGATGAAGACGACCTCGCCGACGAGGCCGCCGTTGGTGACGATCTCATCCCCTTTCTTGAGCGTGCGTACCATCTCGTCGTGCTTCTTGCGCTGGGTCTGTTGCGGACGAATGAGTACGAAATAGAAAATCGCGAAAATCGCTCCATACATGAAAATGGAGCCGATGATTGGATTGCTTTGCATGTGCCTGGGGCCCGGTACCGGTTCAGTGCGAGATGATTAAACAGCGAGGGGTGACGACGCGCGGTAACGTGAGAGCCAATCGCGCGACCACGTATCGTAATCGCCAATGATGATCGCCTGCCGCGCACCGCGGGCGATCGACAGCAGGAAATGTACATTGTGCAGCGATAGCAGGCGCAGTCCGAGTATCTCGTCCGACACGAAGAGGTGCCGGACATAAGCCCGACTGAATCGTGTACACGTGGCACAGTCGCAATCGGGATCGAGCGGCCGTTTGTCGAGACGATATTCCGATCGCTTGATGTTGAGCCGTCCGTCGCGAGTAAACACCGCGCCGTTGCGCCCCATCCGCGTCGGCGCGACGCAATCGAACAGGTCGACCCCGCGCGCGACCGCCTCTATCACGTCTTCCGGGAAGCCGACGCCCATCAGGTATCGTGGGTGCGTTTTCGGAAGCGCGTCGTCGACGACCTCGATCATCTCGTACATCGCTTCCTTTTCCTCGCCGACAGATAGCCCGCCGATCCCGAACCCCGGCCAGTCGTTCATCTCACGAATCCGCTCGGCAGCTTCTCGTCGCAGGTGCGAGTGGATGCCGCCCTGGACGATTGGGAAGAGCGCTTGGGGCGGGAGGGGAAATGAGGGATGGCGGATGGGGGATGAGGGATGAGGGATGGGGCCGGCTGGTGGAGATTGTTGCAGACGATTGAGCTCTTTCAGACAGCGGTCAAGCCAGCGAATGCTGCGCTCGCTGGCATCGCGCGCGGATGTTTCGTCGGATTGGCCGGGAATGACGTGATCGAACTGCATGATGACATCGGCGCCGAGGTTGCGCTCGATCTGCATCACGACTTCGGCGGTGAAGAAACGGCGGGAGCCGTCGAGGTGAGATTGGAACTCGACGCCTTGTTCGTTGATGGTGCGCAACTGAGCGAGCGAGAACACCTGGAAGCCGCCGGAGTCCGTGAGGATGGGCCGGTCCCAGTGCATGAATTCGTGCAGCCCACCGAGGTCCCGCACGACCTCGTCGCCTGGCCGCAGGTGAAGATGGTAGGCGTTGCCGAGTATCATCGACGCGCCCATGCGCACGAGGTCGTCGGGATCGAGCGCCTTCACGGTGGCGAGTGTGCCGACCGGCATAAAGGCTGGGGTTTCGACGGTACCGTGCGGGGTTGTGAATGCTCCGGCTCGGGAGGCTCCCGATCTGGCGCTGACTTCGAACTCAAAGGACATGACTAAAGGTAGGCAGCCGTCCTACCTTTAGTTGTCTCTTGAAGGCCACGAAAATGCCAGACGGCAAAGTGTGGTTCATCACCGGCTGCTCCACCGGCTTCGGTCGCGAGCTCGCCAAGACGGTGCTCGAACGCGGGTATCGATGCGTCGTAACGGCGCGGGATCCGGCGAAGGCGGAAGACATCGCCAGGGGACGTGAAGACCGCGCGCTGGTCCTCGAGCTCGACGTCACCGACCACGTGCAGGTCAACGCCGCAGTGAGCAGCGCGGTCGAGCACTTTGGCAAAATCGATGTGCTCGTAAACAACGCCGGCATCGGCTACTTCGGGTCCGTTGAGGAAAGCGACGAAGAAGAATTCCGCTGGATGTTCGAAATCAACTTTTTCGGCTTGTCGGCGATGACGCGCGCAGTGCTGCCGATTATGCGCAAGCAACGCAGCGGACAGATCGTCAACATCTCGTCGATCGGCGGCCTGCGCAGTTTTCCGGCACTCGCGTATTACAACGCGACCAAGTACGCCGTCGAGGGGTTTTCGGAATCGCTCGCACTAGAGGTCGCGCCGCTGGGTATCAAGGTTACGCTGGTCGAACCGAGCGGATTCCGCACCGATTGGGCTGGGCGATCGGCGGGAGAGACGAAATCGGGAATTGCCGATTATGCCGACACCGCGTGGAAGAACATTCAGAACCTGCGCGCGTCGAGCGGCAAACAGCCCGGTGATCCGGTGCGCGCTGCTGCCGCCATCATCGACGCTGTCGAATCGCCGAATCCTCCTCTCCGCCTGCTGCTTGGAAAGGCAGCCCTCAAAGGAGCACGCATCAAACTCGACATTCTGAAGCGGGATTTCGACGCATGGGAGCAAACGACCGTAGACGCCGATACTCCCGAGGCCGATCCCGAAGCGGTTTGATTTTGTTACGCTTCGACTAATTCCTTCAGTTCGTTCGACTTTGCGCCTGGAGCGTAACCCCGCCAACACTCTTGAAGAATCGAACTTTGTTCGACAGCCCTATCTCATCGCCTGCACCAATGGCTTCCAGCTTTCCAATCATGAAGTCGCCTGGATAAACGAGGCCGTCAAACCGCAAAACGCTCACTTGCCCAGGCGTCGGCACGGTGCTGACTGACGTTATCGTGAGGTGAAGCCCTTTTGAGTCGGTAGTCCCGACGATGGTGGAGTTCGCACAAGGGCCTGCTTCACCACAACCGTCGCCGGTCCCCGAAATGTCGGATCCGTTCGCGGACAGCGTCATCTCGAAGAAACCACCGGGAATGCCACCCTGATCCTGATACCAGATTCCCTGAATCAACGTGGGATTTAACGGCGACGAGCAACCACTCACTGCCAAGCCTGCCAACACCAACAACGCAGAACGCATACGCGCCTCCATTAGGATGGATGCTCCCATATTACGCTCGGCGCAGCGATGTACAAGAAGCTCCTAAATCACAGCCATTGCGTCGCCATAGGAATAGAACCGATAGCCCTCGGCGATCGCCTCCTGATACGCGTACATCGTGAGCTCGAACCCTGCGAACGCAGCAACGAGCATGATCAGCGTCGATCGTGGCAGGTGAAAGTTGGTGATCAGGCGATCGACGCCGCGAAACTCATAGGGCGGCCGAATGAAGATGCGGGTGTCTGAAGATTTCTCGCGGAACATGCGATCTTCACCAACCGCGCTCTCCAGTGTTCGCACGCTCGTCGTTCCGACTGCCCAGATTTTTCCGCCGTTCGAGCGGGTGTCATTCAAAACCACCGCTGTGCGCGCAGGCAGGATGTAGGATTCCTCGTGCATCACGTGATCGGCAGGGTGCTCGGTGTCGACGGGCTTGAACGTTCCCGCTCCAATGTGAAGGATCACATCCGCGCGGCTCACCCCTTTCGTGGCCAATCGACCGAGCAGCTCCGGCGTGAAGTGGAGGCCGGCGGTCGGAGCTGCTACTGATCCGCTTTCTTTGGCATAGACCGTTTGGTAGCGCTCAATGTCAGCGGGTTGATCCGTTCGCGTGATGTAAGGGGGCAAAGGAATGTGGCCGTATTTCTCGATCGCATCATCAATCTCGAGCGGTGTATTCAATCGTACGACGCGCGTGCGCCGCTCCGTCGTCGCCACGATCTCGGCGTTGAAGTCATCGGCGAACTTCACCACCCGGCCCGGCTTGAGCTTGCCGCCGGGATGAACCATCGCTTCCCACTCCAATCCGCCAAGTGAACGCAACAACAAGACCTCTGCGGGGGTTCCATTGTCCCGCACGCCGAGCAGCCGCGCGCGAAATACGCGCGTGGTGTTGAGCACCAGCGAGTCACCAGCGGGAATCAGGTCAGCGAGGCCCGCAAAATCCTTGTGCTCGATTTCGCCAGTCGATCGATTCACGACGAGCAGCCGGCTCTCGCCGCGTCGCTCGGCAGGAAATTGGGCGACGCGATCGGCGGGAAGATCGAAATCGTAATGAGAGGTGCGAGAGCCGTCGCGGTTCAAACGATTGGATGAAGGGGTCCTGAATGTGCAAACCGAACTCCATGTGAAAACTATTCGACGTCGACAGGTCTCAGGAAACGCCGTGTTGGCCATTGCATTCGCGGCTGCCTGTGCGCTGCCGCGCGAGCGGCGGGAGATCCTGGCCGCTGACGCCGAGACTTTTGACGCGATCGTGCGCTCGCAGGTGAGCGACAGCGTCGGCACGGCATTTCTCCGCGTTGACTCTCGACCGGCTGGCGACAAGGAGATTCTGTCGTCGACGCCGTCTACCGCGGGAGGACTCGATCCCGATTCAGCAGTTGATTCCGCCCCTGAGAGCGATGCGCGCGCTATCACCGATCAGCGCAAGGAGATTCTGCGCGACCTGCGTGTTGAGGAAGGAGGTCCGTTCGTCTACCCCGATTGTGGCGGTTTTCGCACGAGTCGTTTCCGCGACACTGCCGCCGTGCACGCCAATCCGGATTGCCCGAACGCGTTTCATCGCTATGTGACAGTGGGTGTGCCCACCCGCGGTGCGAGCTCGGCGGTGACTAAGGCCCGCAGGCCCGACGCTCCGTCTTCCGATACCACCGGCGAGCAATGGACTGTCCTCGTGACTGAAACGGCCGTCGGGCCCGGCGGCCAGCAGTTTCACCAGTATGCGTGGCTTTTCCGCCGAGACGTCCAGACCGGTAAGCTTGGAGTGATCGAGAAGTACCTGCTCTCCTGGGCTGAGTAGTGGGTGAGGGAGGCGAAGAGGCGGCACACCTTCGATCCGGTTCCCGCCCCTGCCTCCCCGCCTCCCGCCTCCCGCCTTCATGCAACCTAGGGGTTGCGCATTAAAAGGAACCATGCTAGGATATATGCAACCAGGAGGTTGCATATATGACGAGCACAATGGTGGAACCCATGACCAGCACTGACCGTATCGAAAAGAAAGTCGTCCTGCGCGCGCCAATCGGCAAAGTGTGGCACGCAATCGCCGACTCGAAACAGTTTGGCGAGTGGTTTCGCGTCAAACTCGCCGAGCCTTTCGCCGCCGGCAAGAAAGTGATGGGAAAGCTCACCATCCCCAATTACGAGCACCTCCAGTTCGAGATGGAAGTAGAGCGCATCGAGCCGCAGAACTACTTCTCCTATCGCTGGCATCCGTACGCGATCGATCCGAAGACGGATTATTCCAAGGAGCCGACGACCCTCGTAGAGTTCAGTCTTCAGGAAGTCAAAGAGGGAACCGCGCTCACCATCACCGAGTCCGGATTCGATCGCCTGCCGGCTTCGCGCCGCGCCGAGGCGTTCCGCATGAACGACAACGGCTGGGCAGGGCAGGCGAAGCAGATTGCCGCCTATGTCGAGAAGTAGCGCTGCCGCAAAGCTGGTCGAAGCAGCGCCCGTATTCGCCGCGCTCGGCGATCCGACTCGCGTCGGTATCGTCGCGCGGCTTTGCGTGGATGGGCCGTCGTCGACGACCCATCTCAGCAAAGGAGCTGGCGTTACCCGTCAGGCTATCACCAAACATCTCAACGCGCTTGGCGAAGCCGGCCTTGTGAAAGACAAATGGCAGGGCCGGCAGCGAATCTGGGAGCTTGAGACGCACCGCCTGGAGAAAGCGCGGCGCGTCCTCGACCAGGTGTCGCACGAGTGGGATGCTGCAATCGATCGCCTTCGAGCGTTTGTCGAAGACGATCGTCCTGCTCGCGATTAATCGCGCAGAGTATCCGGCCTGATGCGGCGGTCGAGATCCTGTCCGATCTCGACCACCAGCTTCGGCAGCGCGCGCACGTCATCCAGCGTCGTTCGGAAGTTCACGATGCAGGCGCGCAGAACGTAGCGCTCACCGAGATGAGCGTTGGAGACCAGCGCGCCACCACTGCGACGAAGCGACGTCGCGATACGCGCATTCAGCTCGTTGAGATACGATGTGAGCGGCCCGGTCTCCGTCGCGCGACTGCGCAGGTCTGCGGGCACGTATCGAAATGTGGTGATACTGAGATTCCACGTTCCCCGCTCGAGCAGTTCCTGATCGCCGACGAACTCGTGCAGTCGTCTGGCGAGCTCGATGTCGTCGGCGATCATTCGGCGGTAACCGCTTGCTCCTGCCTGGAGGAAGCCCAGCCAGATCTTGAGCGCGCGGAAGCCGCGTGAATTCTGTGGGCCGAACTCGAAGTAGTTCTTTACTTCCTGGCCTTCGTTGTCATCGAACTGGTAGTACGTCGGCTTGAATGCGAAAGCTTCCTGCAGATCCTCGCGGTCGCGCACGAGCGTGCAGCCGGCTTCGAGCGGCGCATAAAGCCATTTGTGCGGATCGATCGCTATGGAGTCGGCCAGCCGTAATCCTCTGAGGCTCGGCGACGCGTTATCGAGCGCGACCGCGGGTGCGCCGTAAGCTCCGTCGACGTGGAACCACAATCCGTACTCACCACAGATCTTCGCGATCTCCGGCAGCGGATCAGTCGCGCCCGTGCCGACCGTTCCGGCAGTGCCTACCGCCATGATCGGCAGCATCCCGGCCGCGGCATCCGCAGCCACCTGACGCCGCAGCGCATCCGGAATCAGTTGATGGTTGTCGTCGGTCGGCACCCAGCGCACCGCGGCAGTGCCGAGACCGCAAATGTCGGCGGCCTTGTTGATCCAGGTGTGCATTTCGGTGGAACCATAGACGACCATGCGCCGCGCCTGGGCATCTGTCAAACCCTTGCCGCGGAGGTCCCAGGTTGCCTTCGCGCGTCGGCCGACGATGAAACCGACGATGTTGGCCATGTTGCCACCGCTAACGATGATGCCGTCCCATTTGCCAGTGAGTCCGAGAAACTTCGAAAGCCAGCGGATGCACTCGTTTTCGATCTCAGTCGCAACGGGAGAAAGCGCCCAGGCGCCGCAATTTGGATTGACCGCAGACGCGAGCAGATCGGCGAGCGCGCCGACCGGTGCTGCCGACGAAGTGATGTAGCCCCAGAAGCGCGGACTGCCGTTGTGCGTCGATTCCTCGAAGAAGAGCTTGGCGAATTTCGACAGGACAGGTCCGATCTGGGTGCCGTTCTCGGGCAGATCGCGCTTGCCGAGTTTCTCTCGCAGCGCGTTGGGCAGAAGGGGCGAGGCGGTGGGAAGATTCGGCAGCTTCTCGTAAAAATCTGCGATGTCGTCAATCAACCGATGACCGAGCGCGCGAAACTTCGCGGGCGACATGTTGGACGGCGCAGTTCGCTTTGTTAGCGAACCGGACTTATCGCTGGATTTGCCTCGAGTGGTCCTTGTTCCGGCTGATTTGCGGGGGCGAGCTTTCGTCTTTGGCACTTTGGTGCGGGCAATGGAAGTGTGAAAATATCACGCCTCCGGCACAATCTCGAATCCCGATTCTTGCGCTCAAATTGTGTTTGTAGCGCAGTCGCCCGGCGCGGCCCTTTTTGTGCAAATTGCTGCGACAATGATTCCCAGCCGCCGCGCGCTCTTTACCATTGTCTGCAGCGCCTTCGGGTCTGCCGCCTGCAAATCCGCTCCAGCCGCGGTCGAGACCCGCCCTATAGTCTCGCTTCCGAAGCGGCCAGCGACCCGCGAAGAGGAGATGACTCTGATCAGCGCCGACTCCGAGGTGTTTGCCGCCGTGGTTCGCGCTCAATTGCGCGCGGGCAGCGACGGTTATCCACTGCACATCGACGAGCTACGGTACGATCCGCGTCCCTACGGCTCGCGCGACGGATATCCGGAGCTGGGTGCGGGAGTGCAGGGTTCCGCGCCCGAGCTCTCGTTCCCCCGCGCGAGTGAGGAAGCGGTCCGTGAAATCGCGGAAAATCGGCGCCGCATTCTCGACGCGCACAACATCCCTGAAGGGACGCCGTTCTTTTATCCGCAATGCGCCGGCATCAGCGTGCCGCGTCCGCCACCGCCGCGCCGGTCGGCTTCGCGCGGAGGCACCACCAACGTGCACGCAGGATGTCCCAAGCAACCCGAGAGCTACGTGACGGTCGGACTCCCCCTGCGCGGTCAGCCGGAAGGACTCAGAAAAGTTCGCGATACTCGCGGCGACTACGTCGATGTCGGGGACGATGCGTGGACGACGCTCGTCGAGGAGGTGGTCGCTGGCCCGACTGGCTGGAGTCGACGTCAATACGCGTGGGTGTTCAGGCGAAGCCGATGGACAGGAAGGCTCGATCTCGCAGCCACGATTATGACCGGAGTCGTTGAGTGACGACCTAGCCGGCTTTCGACGTTTAGACGTCGGCGTAGTCGCCGCGCATAATGCTATCGATCTCGGTTTTTCCCCAATTCTCCTCTTCAGAGGCGAAGAACCGATCGCTGCCGGCGTTGATGCGTTCGCGCATGATGGGTGCTCCAGTCCTCCGATCGAGCCAGCCGATCAACATTCGCGTATAGCTAAACACTACGCCGACCGTTACGACGCTCATCAGGCGCACTATCGCGTGCGAAAACGACATCGCTTTAAGATCCGGGTGGTCGGCGTGTTGGTCGTCGCGTTGGGACCTCGAAAGGCTTCACCGGCAACACCGCGTTCAATTTGAAATCGATCGGGTACTGCACCAGCTGCTCGATCTTGTGGCCCTCGATCGTGGCCGGAGTGAACTCCATCATCTTCACTGCGTCGATTGCCGCCAGCGCGAAATCCTTGTACGTCGCCTGCACGCAAAGGATCGTCTCTGGTCTTGCCTTGCCCGTCGTGTCGACGATGAACTGCACCAGCGCAGATCCGCTTCGATTTGCGAGCTTTGGCCCGCGCGGATAGACGTAGTTGATGTGCTTTGCCAGCTCGATTGGCTTTTGCTGGATGGGCCCCTGTTTGAGCAGCTCAGCGTCAGTCAACAGCGTTGCCGCCGCCACACCCCGCAACAGCAGCTCGAGAAACTCTTCCATTCCGTCCTTGTCGGTGACCACCTGGCGTGACACGCCGTTGGTGTCGGCGACAGTTAGTAAAAATCCGATCGTCATGCTGTCCGATGCGAAAGGCTGCACCAGCACAGTGTTGCCGAGTACGTACTGCGGCCGTGCAGGTTTATCGAGATCGTTGAACAGCTGTTGGTGAAACGTCCGCACCGAATCCGGTGGCAACTGATCGCCCATCAGTTTGGACGTATCGAGCTGCGCGTAGACGCGGATGGTATGCCGAGACGATACGTCGACGCGGGTGAAGAAACGCCCCATCTTGAGAGAGCGCACTTCGCGCCAGTTGGTCTGCGCCATCGTCGATGACGCTGGAGAGAGCACGACCGCGGCGGTGAAAACGTACAGAACGATGTTGACGTGATGTCTCATCGATTCTCCTCTGCCGCGTCCAGCGCGGCCCCTGCTCGTCGTGACTACAATTTAGGATGCTGCAACGATCCTGCCTACGCCAGTGACTCCGGAGTGCCGTGACCGCTGACGCCGCTAAAGATCATATCATTGTCGAGGCTGCTGTCGAAACGATCGACGGTGCGCTGGCAGCGGAGCGCGCTGGCGCCGACCGGCTGGAGCTGTGTGCCGATCTCGCGAACGGCGGAACAACGCCGAGTCTGGAGCTGATCGACGCTGTCCGTAGGGCGACGGCACTTCCAGTCCAGGTGATGGTGCGTCCTCGCCCCGGCAGCTTCGTCTACACCGACTCGGACATCGCGCGGATGACGAGGGACATCGAGCTCATTGGCGCGCGCAAGCTGTCGGGAATTGTGACGGGCGCCATCAACGCCGATCGTCAGCTGGACGTCCCGAGTGTGAAGCGACTCATAGCGGCAGCGAACACGATACCAATAACATTCCATCGCGCGTTCGACCGTCTTGCCAGTCCGGTCGACGTGCTGGACGAGCTTGTTGAATTGGGTGTGAGCCGACTGCTCACATCAGGCGGCGCATTGTCAGCCAGCGAGGGCGTTGACGGGTTAGCCGCGCTGGTCGAACGCGCTCGTAGACGCATCGTAATCCTCGCCGGCGGCGGCGTACGCGCCCACAACGTGCGTGAAATCATTGCGCGAACGGGCGTTCGCGAAGTACATGCTCGGTTTGTCGATTACGCGCAGATGAAAGATCTGGTCGCGGCGGCCCGGGATTAGCTCATAGCCACCTTACACCATGAATCTCAAATCCTCTATAGCATCGCTGCAGCTGGCAGCAGCCATCACATTCGCCGCGGCGCCATCACTCGCGGCACAGTCGCCGCCCGCGCAATCTCCCGATACTACGAAAGGCGCGCCGCTCTTCACCGGGCGCGATGCAATCAGAGCTGTTGGATTCGCCGGTCTCACGGTCGCAATGTTTCCGCTTGACCGCTCGATTGCACGCCGGCTCACCAACGAGAGATCGAAGGCGAACAGGTTCCTCAACGGCGCATCGAAGGGCGTTGAATACATCGCCGATCCCGGGTCCATCGTAATTGGATCGTCGCTTTATCTGATCGGCCGATTTACCAATCATCCTGGCGTCGAAGATCTGGGTTGGCACGGCACCGAAGCAGTCCTGCTCGGCGCGGGGACGGCGTGGGTTCTTAAAGGATTGGCTGGTCGCGCAAGGCCGTATGTCACGGGTGACACTACCGCGCACGATTTCAAGTTCGGCGGCGGTTTCACCAACGGGAACCGTCAGTCATTCCCGTCGGGTCATACGACCGCCGCCTTCGCCGCAGCTTCGGCCGTTGTCAGCGAAGCCGAGCGTGGATGGCCGGGCCATTTCTGGCTGGTGGCACCGGCGATGTACGGCGGTGCGACGCTGGTCGGAATATCACGCATGTACCATGACAAGCATTGGGCGAGCGATGTCGCGGTCGGCGCGGCGATCGGCACCTTTAGTGGGCTCAAAGTTGTTCGCTACGCACACGAACACCCACAGAACTTTCTAGACCGCGCGATTCTGCGGGTTGATGCGGGCCCGACCGGTTCAGGTCGCGACGTGTTGCTGACAGTCGCCATTCCTGTGAACTGATCACGAGACCACATCTCTTCTACGTCATTTGACCGATAGATCGACTAGCTGATTCGTGCGACTGTTGGCGGAGTAATGATCCCCGTTCGCCAACCCAAACTCGACGGCTTATGACGAAATCTCTCCACCACACGCTTCTCGCTTTCGGAGCGATCTGTCTCGGCTCGTGTGTCGCAACTGCGGGCGCTCAGGATCCAAACGACTTCCATACTACAACCAGCGGTTCAATGGGTGGCATCCACTACGGCGTGCCTCTCAAATGGTCCCTGGCCCTCGGCTATGTACTGCCAGGCGAATACAAGGATTGGCAGCCATTCGTCGGCGCTGAGCCCGGGCTTGGCGGATGGCGCGCAGGACTTGGGGCGCTGAAGATGACCAACGAGCTGGGTGGCGCATACGTCATGCGCTTCGGCGCGCTTCGGACCACCAGGAAAGCGTGGCGCGCGCCATCATCGGCAACTTTTGTTGGCCCTGAGTTTCAGTTCATGCCAATCTTTGCGATTGGCGCTCGCGTAGGTGGATTCTTTCGCGTCGGGGGCAAAGGTAGCCGCGCGTTGTTGACTAGCGACCTGAACGTGATGTTCTAAGGCTCGCTGAAGGCGCGCGTCATCGTCCCGTATTCAAAATGTAAACGACTCCTTTCGCGCTTCGCGACGTAGTGCCCCCTGAACTGGCTGGCACCTCTAGCTCGGAGGCGGATCGTGTCGGACGAAGTTGTCGAAGAGAATACATCAGAGCTGCGAAAGCCTCTTACGAGCGCGTTGTTCCTCGTGCTCGTACTCGCGCTCATCTCCTTCTGGTCGTTCCGCGGAGCAGTCGGCGCTGATGCGATCGCGCGGATTGCTCGTATTGGACGCCCGCTTCTCTACCTGCGTACGATCGTCTTCGAGTGGGTAATGCTCGGTGTGGTGCTCATCGGCTTAAGGCTTCAAGGGTCGTCCTTTCAAGCTGTCCTCGGCAGACGATGGCGTTCAGGAAAAGAAATCATTCGCGACATCGGCATTGCCGCGGCGTTCTGGATCGTTTCGACGATAGTCCTGTCGATGATTACACTGCACCCCCATGACGCGCCGCCGAACCCGCTGGTGCAGGTGATGTTGCCTCAGGGGTTTTTCGAGTCGGTCATCTGGATCGCGCTCTCGATCACCGCCGGGATTTGTGAAGAGGCTGTCTACCGCGGCTACCTTCAGCGTCAGCTGATGGCGATGACGAAAAGCGTCACGCTCGGGATTGCGTTGTCTGCCATCGCGTTTGCCGTCGCGCACTCATATAAAGGCTTGTCAGGAGCCTTTGGGATTTTTGTAGACGGCGTGATGCTGGGAAGCCTGGCTTACTGGCGAAGGAGCGTTCGCCCCGGGATGATCGCGCACGCATTCACCGATTCCTTCGCGGGTGTCATTGCCCGGCTGCTCAAGATCGGGATCACTTGAGCGCCAGCGTTGTCAATGCGGTGTGATGTGCTCTGGCTTCCGCTCGCGGACCGGCAGCGCTGCCAGGCGATCGTGCTCGGCCTTTTCCGAAAGAAGTCTGGCAACGAAGCGATGCCCTTCTGAGAGCCGCTCGACTTCCACCGAGAGCACGTCCATCGCCTGCATTATCTGTTGAAATTGCGGCGAGCCGGAAACTTCTTTCGCCAGTTCGCTGGCAACACGGCTCGCCGATCTGCGGCTGGCGAGATGACTGCCGATCCAAGCGCCGACGAATCCAGCGACTAAAGCCACGCCTCCGGCGAGGCTGAAGAGCACGATGTAATGCTCTCGCAGTGTGCCGAAAAAGACCTGGGGAAAATTCATCGTTGCCTCAAATTGGAAGTATGACTCTCTTCCTACGAGCGGCGATCTAAAAAAGAGTCGGCTGCTGCGAGTTGGAGTTCGTCGTCGGGGGGTTGAACCCGAAATGCCGATACGCTTGCGCGGTAGCCACGCGTCCGCGTGGCGTGCGCTGCAGGAATCCGTTCTGGACCAGGAACGGCTCGTAGACTTCCTCGAGGGTTCCCGCATCCTCGCCGATAGCGGCGGCGATGGTGCCGACACCAACAGGTCCTCCTTCGAACTTCTCGATGATGGTCTTGAGGATGCGCGTGTCCATGTCGTCGAGGCCGAGCTGATCGACTTCAAGTAAAACGAGGGCGTCAGCGGCGACCTTGCGGGTGATCTTTCCGCCCGCCCGCACCTGCGCAAAATCGCGAATGCGGCGGAGCAGGCGATTGGCGACACGCGGAGTGCCGCGCGCTCTCTTCGCGATTTCCTGCGCTCCGTCATCGTCGATCTCCACCTGCATCACCTCGGCGGTGCGGTGGACAATCTGCTCGAGATCAGCGGCGGGATAGAAGTTGAGCCGCTGTTCGATTCCGAAACGCGCACGCATCGGCGGCGTCAGCATCCCGAGTCGCGTGGTCGCGCCGATAAGCGTGAACTTCTCGATCGGCATCGTGATCGTTTGCGCCTTCGGTCCTTCAGAGAGGCGGATCTCGATCTTGTAATCCTCCATCGCCGGATAGAGAAACTCTTCGATGATGGGTTTCAGTCGATGAATCTCATCGATGAACAGGATGTCACCTTCTCTGAGATTGGTGAGCGTCCCGACCAAATCTCCCGGCTTCTCGAGCGCCGGTCCCGAAGTGGTTCGGATATTCACGCCGAGCTCTCTCGCGATCAGCTCGGCGAGCGTGGTCTTGCCGAGTCCAGGCGGTCCGAAGAAAAGCGTATGGTCGAGCGGGTCGCGGCGGGCGAGCGCGGCGTCGATGTAAATGCGCAGAGACTCCTTTACGCGATCCTGGCCAATGAACTCGGACAGGCGCTGGGGTCTGAGTGAGAGCTCGACTACGCTCTCTTCTACGATGATTTCCGGGGTGGTGATTTCAGCTCGGGTCATCACGTCAAAGGATCACACTGTCCGTATGCGATTCGGTATCCCAGAAATGTACCCGAAGATAGACCGAAATTCGAGAGCGGGTGTTGCGCCGCCTCGGAAATCATCCGCCGTAAAAACTATCCCCACAAACGCTTCCGGGAAATGTAGGACAACCGCTGACACCGCCCGTGCCGAAACGGTGACTCGTTTCACCTCCCGGGACGACGCCGCGAGCCGTTCGACCGCACTACCCTGGTGCAAACCAAATCGGCCGGCTGTTATGAACACAACGACTTTATTTGCCAGGGAGCCATTCATGGCTCCTGACTCCCGGAGCCAGAGACCCCTCCTGATTCTCGTCGCCGCGCCATACCGCTCGGGTACTGACGATGATCCGTGGCTCGTCGATGCGAATGTGGCGGTGATGGCGGAGGTCTCTCTCAGATTGCTGAGAGCCGGACACCTTCCGGTCGTTAGCGAGTGGCTAGCACTTCCGCTCATCGAGCACGCCGGCTCCGGGCAAATCGGCGATCAGATCTTCAACAGTATTTTCGAAACGGTCGCCGCCGAGCTGCTCGATAAATGCGATGCGATCCTCCGCATCGGTGGACCTTCAGAAGACGCCGACGATGTCGTCGCTACAGCCTGGAATCGCGGGAAGACAGTCTACTTCGCGCTCGAAGATGTTCCGCCGGTCCATACCGCTGCTATTTCAATAAATCGTGGGCGACGACGTAGCGCACGAGGTCCTGCTTAGTCTTGAGTCCCATCTTCTCGAGTAGCCGGGTCCGGTAGGTACTCACCGTCTTCGCGCTCAACCCCAGTTGGGCGGCGACGTCTTTCACCATCATCCCGCTGCCAAGCGCGCGCAGCACCTCGAACTCGCGATCGCTGAGGCTTTCGTGCACCGCGCGGTTCTGGCCACTGTCGATCATATCGGCCAGACGCTCTGCCATCGACTCGCTCACGTACTTGCCGCCGCGCGCCACCCGTCCAATTGCGAGTACCAGCTGCTCGGGTGATCGATCCTTGGTGAGATAGCCGCTCGCACCGGCTCGCAAAGACCGTCCGGCCCATTGATCTTCCGGGTGCGCGCTGATCACTAGCAGCTTCACACTCGGATGCTCTCGCCGCAGATCCTTGAGCGTGTCGATGTAGGTCGCGCCAGGCATGCTGACGTCGAGCAACACGACGTCGACGGCGGCCGCCGCGAGCAAACGAAACAGCTCCACTGCGCTCGACGCTTCGCCAACCACCGAAATGCCCGGATGCTCGCTGACGATGCGTCGAAGACCTTCACGAACAATCGGATGATCATCCGCTATGGCGACTCGAATCACGCTGGTGCCTCGGCGAGCGGCACGCGCAACAACACTTTCGTTCCCAGATCGGGAATGCCGGTGATGGTGAATTCGCCGCCGCATGCAAGTGCTCGCTCGCGCATCCCGACGACGCCGAGCGAGCGGGTGCCACCCAGGCGCTCGAAGGATGCGCCGACGCCATTGTCAGCAACCTCGAGCGTGAGTAGCGAAGGTGTCTGATCGAGCCGGATCCAGACGTTGGTCGCCTGCGCGTGGCGCAGTACATTGGTCAGCGATTCCTGCAGGATCCGAAAAACAGGACTGCCGAGATGGTCGGGGATCGGCGTGTCATCGCTATGAATCTCGACCGAGACATCGATGCCTGTGCGTGCGCGAAACTCCTGCCCCTGCCACTCCAGCGCCGCTGTCAGGCCCAGCTGGTCGAGAATGCTCGGCCGCAGCTCGGTGGCGATGCGACGCACCGCGGTCAGTGTTTGATCGATACGCTCAATGACCGAACCGCACTGGGCCATCATCGCGTGGTCGCGTGGCAGCCGATGCTTCATCCACGCGATGTCGAGTTTGAGTCCGGTGAGGGCTTGCCCAAGCTCGTCGTGAATCTCGCGCGCGATTTCGGTGCGTTCCTCCTCGCGCACTGTCTGCAGGCGCGTGGCGAGGGCGCGGAGCTGTTCCGCGGACGCGCGGATCTGCTCGGTGGCGAGATGTTTGTCGGTGATGTCGCGCTGAATACCGAAATGTCCCGCGATCCGACCGCGATCATCGTGAATGACCATGTAGTCGCCCTCGATCCGCATCGGCGTCCCGTCGAGCCGTCTCTCGTCCGTTTCGGTATGCAGGTAACCGGCATCGAAGAACTCGCGCCAGCGATCGCGCGCTGTTGCGACATCATGCGCAAAGAACTGCGCCGGGGTCATCCCGAGGAGATCAGATGGTGCTGCCGCATTGAACTGAGCAAGGATTGCGGCGTTGACCTTGGTCATCCGCTGATGCTCGAACACGTAGTCGAGCACTCTCTCCTTGTCGACGCCGGCTCTCCACTCGACCGGTTCGTCCAGCATCATGAAAAAGAACCCGTCGAGGGACTGTGAGAAGAACAGTTCCAGCAGTCGCTCATTCTCGATGCCCGCGGGTACTGCCATGGAACGGTGCCATGGATTGGGAGTGTTAAAAGGTACGCCTCGTATCATCTGAATACAAAGAGGGCCGAGCTTTGCGGCTCGACCCCCTTTGTCGGTGTTCAGAAAGCTTTCTTCGGTTCGCCATAAATCATATTGTCAAGGACAACGAGATCCGCCGTTCCGCCGTCGGTGATGTCGTTGACGCCTGCTGCCAGCGCCCCAGTGCCCAGGGTGACTCGAACGCGGGCGATGATTGCGTCGGGGAAAGTGACGCCGAGGAAAGACAGGCCGGCGGCGTCGGACCGGACCGGAGCTGGAAAGCTCCCCAGGCTGGAGCCATCCTGCGCGAACAACTGAATAGTCGTCTTGTCGGCCACGTCGACATCGCTGAACACGATCCCGATGCCTCGTGTTACTGCCGGCGTCGGCTGCCCTGCGACTTCGAAGAGTTGGTCGAGCTGGTTGCTGCCGACTGGTGCGAAAATCTTGTTGGCGCTGAGAAGGCGAATTGCGCCGCGTACTCCGGATTGATCTCCGCGAAATCGGTCGAGTCGTTGCGGAAGCCAGTGCCCGACGTTGTGAAAACCGCGCCAGCCTTCACATTGGTGTTGAAGAAGTTCGCCGGAAAATCGTTTTTGTTGTCGAACGGATTCGCGCCGGCGCCGTCCCAGTTGATTTCCCGCCTGCCCGTCGGTTGCTCACCGGCGACTGCGCCGTTGGCGACTCCGAGCACGTTGCGGAACTCGTCAACCTTAGTGGCGATTGCACCGGTGGCCGAATAGACCGTTGCCTGAGGGCCAGGCGGTGGCGGTGGTGGTGCTGCGACCTTGTCGCTGCCACACGCGACGATTCCAGCAAGGGTCGCGAGGGTTATAAGCGTTTTAAGCATCTGCGTCTCCGAAGGGATTCGAAAACGCCAAGCTTAGATCGCTACACGCGAGTGCAGGATCGGTACGATCGTTCGATTTGCAGTGATTTGCGGCGACGACGGATGTAGGACGGAGCCTTACACCGCGTCAGACGCGTGCCTGCAGAGCGACCAGTCTCTCGGCTGCCTTGGTCAGCGTCTCGATCTTCTTGCAGAACGCGAAGCGCGTGACGGACTTGCCGAGCTCCGGTCGGGAATAAAAGCTCATCCCCGGCACCGTCGCGACGCCGACCTCTTTTGCCAACCACATGGCGAAATCCTTCGACTCGAGATCCGAGAACTCGGAGAAGTCGGCAAGTATATAGTATGCGCCCTCGGGCGCGGCGTACTTGAAGCCGGCTTCATCGAGGGCGGAGCACATGATGTCGCGCCGCGCCCGATACTCGAGCGCGAGATGGTTGTAATAATCGGAGTCGAACGCCATTCCGATTGCGCCGGCTGCCTGCAGCGGCGCGGGCGCACCCACCGTCAAAAAGTCGTGAACTTTCCGAATCGGGGACGAGAGCTCGTACGGCGCGATTGCGTAGCCAAGTCGCCAGCCGGTGCACGAAAAAGTCTTGGATAAACCGGAGATGGTTACCGTGCGTTCGCGCATTCCAGGCCAGGTCGCCAGCACGTGATGACCACCAGCGTAGCGAATGTGCTCGTAAATCTCGTCGGTAACAGCGATCACATCGAACTTCTGACACAGCTCTGCGATCAATGAGATCTCTTCGCGTGTAAAGACCCGTCCCGTCGGATTGTGCGGCGTGTTGACGATGATCGCGCGCGTCCTGTCGTTGAACGCAGCGCGCAGCTTGTCCGGATCAATCTTCCAGTCCGGTGCCTCCATCGGTACGAAGACTGGTTTTGCACCGGCGAGAATCGCGTCAGGTCCGTAGTTCTCGTAATACGGCTCGAACACGATCACCTCGTCGCCGGGATCGACGAGCGCGAGAAAAACTGACGCCATCGCCTCCGTTGCCCCGCAGCAGACGGTGATCTCGCGCTCCGGATCGACTTCCATGTCGTACCATTGCCGGTACTTCTCGGCGATCGCGACGCGGAGCGCGGGACTGCCCCACGTGATTGCGTACTGATTGACGTCGCCCTTGATCGCCGCGCACGCCGCGTCCTTCATCGGCTCGGGCATCGGGAAATCGGGGAAGCCCTGCGCGAGATTGATCGCGCCGTACTGATTGGAGATCCGCGTCATCTCGCGGATCACCGACTCCGTGAACGTTTGTGCGCGGGCGGCGGTCGCCGCTCTTTTCGACATCGCCGCCGAGTCTGTCACCGAGCTATTGCTGCCCGGCACCCTTCGACATCACCTCGATCACGCCGCTGGCACCACCCTTGATTCCGAACCTCGCCCCGGCCTGAGTTACGTCGTAGTAGTGAAGCGTTCCGACGTTGTAACCCGCGATGTTCTTCAGCGAATTGACATCGCCGTATTGCTGGCCATCAACGAAAACCACGGGGTAATTCGTACCCGCATTGTAGTAACCCGACGTCGGGCCCTTTGGCGCGAGCCAGTTCGGTCTCAGCCGCGCGATTGCATCATACGCCGTCGTCGCATCCGCATGCGCCTGAGTCATTTCCTCGGCGGTTAGAACAGCCTGGCTTTGCCGAGCAATACCAGGATTCGCGCCCGTGGTCGCGCAGCCGAGAACAACTGCCGCTGTGAGTATGTAGAAGTATCTCGATGACATTGGTAAATCCTCCCTCGTTCCGCCTTCGTGAAGGTGCAGTTGGAACCGCTCGTTTGCAACCTTACCCTACGAGCGGATCTGTCATCCAGTTTGACAATCGCAAAGGCAGTAGCGATGATGGCAAAATCAAACTCGGGCGGGATCAATGAGCGTCAGCGTCATCGTCGGAATCGTCGTCGCAATCGTTGTCATCGGGCTGCTCTGGCGTCGGGGAAAGCCGCCAGTACCGTAAGCCCAGCTATTGCCGGGTCGTAACGTCGATTACTCCGCTTCCCGCGGTCATCCCGAACTTGCCCCCGGCCATTGTCGCATCGTAGTACCTGACCATCGACACCTGGCTGGGAATCAGGCTGCGTAAAGAAGTGATGTCTCCGTACTGCCGGCCGTCGACGTAGACCAGCGGATAATCACTCGCGGTGCTCCCGCCAAGCGTTGACTGACCACGGGAGCGCAGCATGTTTGGACGAACCTTCGATACCAGATCGTACAGATTGTTGGCCGGAACGGCCCGAATCTCCTCTTCCGTAATGACGTTGCGGTCCCCGGCGCCCGGCGTGATCGCCGCCCGATCGGATTTGGGGCTGGATGCGCACGCCCCCACCATCACCAGCGCGATGAGATAACTCTTCTTCATCGTTTCACTCCTCCAAAAAGTTCAGCTTGCGACCCGCTTCGCTTCCCACGCACTTAGCAGCCAACGGCCTTCCCGCCGCACGTAGATCTCGGTGAAACGAACCGTGACTTTGCTCGAGCCCTTGGCATCGCGCACATGCTGCTCCGCGCGTCCCGTCGCGAGTGCGAGTCCGTGATACACCCGCACCCGAACGTCGTGAGCCGCGATCGAGTCGTACACAGTCGAACGCTTCTTGATTGCGTTGAGGAATTCCGTTCTCGACTGGATCGACCCCTTGCCAGGAACGTAGGTGAGCTCTTCGTCGAGGAGAGTGTCCAACGCGACGACATCGCGGTTCATCATCGCCTCGAATCGCTGCTGCTCGGCGACTCGCACTTCACCCTCGGCTACCAGCGTAGCCAGCGCCTTGCTGGAGGTGTGGCCGCGCAGCGACAGCCGCAGGATGCTGGGCCGAGCGCAACCGCCGAGCAGTGCGACGAGCAGGACCGCCGAAGCAGCGCGTGTCATCTATCGCGTTCTGATCTCGATGACGCCATTGCCATACTGCATTCCATACCGCGTCACTGACTCATTAGATGGCAGATAGCGAATTTCCTTGATGTTGATCGAGGGGATGTTGCCCAGGCTGTTCAGGTCACCGTAAAACTGGCTGTCGACAAACACCGCCGCGTATTCGCTGGCGACAGACGGCGCGGTCTGGATCGTGGTACGCCCACGGGTCTTCAGATACTGGGGGCGCAGATGACTGATTACGTCGTACGCATTGACGCCATTCTGGGCGGTAATCTCGCTTTGGGAGATCACGTTGTAGTCCTTTGCCCGATGACTCGTCGCGCCGGCGCTGGCGCAGGCGGCGAGCCCAACCGCCGCCAAAACGTGGAAAGACTTCCTCAACATTTACTTACCTCCGAGTTTCGATAATGCTGTCCTGATCAATTCTGCCGCCGACTTTCCCCCGCCGCCAGCATCCAGCGCTGCCCGGACACCCCGTTCCGCGTCAGCGTTGGTATAGCCCAGCGAGACCAGCGCCCGCATCGCATCGTCAGCGGCTGCCGAGGCTGGTGCCGTGCTGGCTCCGGTTGTCTCGCCAAGCCCATCGAGCTTATCGCCCAGATCGAGAATCAGCCGCTCGGCTTTCTTCCTACCTACGCGAGGAACGCCCTGAAGTGTCGGAATGTCTTTTTCACGGATCGCGCGGATGAGGCGCGTTGCCGATAAAGCCGACAGCATGCCGATGGCGAGCGAGGGCCCGATGCCGTTTGCAGTGAGGAGCTTTTCGAACAACCGCTTCTCGAACAAGCTCGTAAACCCGAACAGCTGCCACGAGTCTTCCTTCACCACCAGCGAAGTGTGAAGAAAGATGTCGTCTTCCAGCCGGGGGAGCGACTCGAACACGTTGAGCGGAATCGTCAGCTCGTAAGCGACTCCGCCGTCCGTCATCACTTCCACCGAATCGAGATCCTTCGCGACGAGCTTGCCTTTGAGCCGTGCGATCAAGCGAATCTCACAGGTTCGAGCTTCGGCAGCTCCGGCATCAGCGCAAAGGCGAGCGCCGCCGCTACTCCGTCAGCGGCGTCCGCCGGCTGGGGCGCAGATTTCAGTCGCAGCAACCGCGTCACCATGAATTGAATCTGCAGCTTGGTCGCCGCGCCGGTCCCCGCGACCGCTTTCTTGATCTCGGACGGCGGATACTCGTGAATGTCGAGACCGGCTTGTACGCCCGCGAGCAAAATCACACCACGTGCGTGACCGAGCACGACCGTCGTGCGCACGTTCCGCGCGTAAAAGATGTCTTCGATCGATAGCACCGATGGCTGATGCCGTCGAATCAGCTCCGCGACACCATCGTGGATCTCGGCGAGTCGGCGCGGCAGATCGTCGCGGGGTCTCGTGCGAATGACCCCACACTCGATGAGGGTCAGCGGATGCCGACCTTCCTTGCGTACTACTCCGTAACCGGTGACGGCCGTGCCTGGATCAATGCCGAGCACGGTAACTGGTCTGGCATCACGCACCGGACATTTGCTCGACGTCCATGTCGAAATTCGCAGAAACTTTCTGGACGTCGTCGAGATCCTCGAGCTCGTCGAGCAGCTTAACCAGTGACTCGGCGGTCTTGCCTTCGACGCGCACCGTCGACTTTGGAATGAACGCAACCTCGGCTTCAACGGTCTCGATGCCTGCTTTCCTGATCGCGTCTTCGACCGTGTGAACGCCATGCGGGTCGGTCGTCACCACGAACTGCTCGCCCTCCGCTTTGAAATCTTCCGCGCCGGCGTCGAGCGCGACCTCGAGTACCTTGTCTTCTTCGTACTTGGTCCCGTCGATGTAGATCTGGCCTTTCCGATCGAAGAGGTATGATACGGAGCCAGTTGAACCGAGATTCCCGCCGAGTCGCGACATCTTGTGTCTGATGTCCGCAACGGTACGCGTCGGATTGTCGCTGAGTGCCGAGATGAGAATTGCGACGCCGCCGGGACCGTAGCCTTCGTATTGGACTTCGGTGTACTGCACACCCTCGAGGTCTCCTGTCCCTTTTTTGATCGCGCGCTCGATATTCTCCTTCGGCATCGAGGCGGCTTTCGCCGCGTCGATCGCTGTTCGCAATCTGGGATTTCCGTCAGGATCACCGCCGCCGATCTTGGCAGCCATCGTGATCTCTCGAATCAGCTTGGTGAAATGGGCGCCGCGCTTGGCATCAGCGGCAGCTTTGTAATGCTTGATTTGCTTCCACTTACTATGGCCGGCCATGTCAGCTCGGTGGTAAAGTTGAACCAGGTGGCGCGCTCGGGCGCGCGTGCGGAGCCGTCGCGGTGGTTCCAGCGAGCTCCTGAATGAGGTGGGTGAGCTCCATCCTCGATGCCTCATCTAAATGCGATGGCGCGGCTTTGACAAGATCTTCGAATGCCACTGCCAGCCGCGCGCGATCGTGACCCGTTATAGCGCCGAGTATGCCGAACGCGGTCGATCTGATTCCGCTCGGAACCGCGAGGGAAGACAGCCACTGTTTGGTGTTTTCGGTGCGTTCGATGGTCTGTTCCCGCGTCAGCTCGAAAGGAGGCAGCATTCCGGCGCAAAGCCTCCCGAGCTGCAGGGCCGCGAGCAGGGTTTCGCGATCTCCTCCCAGCGACGCTCGTCCGGCCGCCGCTGCGAGCGAGCGGAACCGAAACGAGGGTGTAACGAGTGCAAACTTGGGTAGCTGGCCGAGCACACTCCGAATCTAGGCACGGAGTTGGCCTCCGGCTACATTCACGAGTATGGCCGTACCGGTCCTAAACCCCCCAAAATCAATACTGTGGGTAGACGATGAGGGTGAGCTCCTCGAGCCCCATCGCATCTTTCTGCGCTCGAAAGGCTATACCGTAGAGTGGGCGTCAAACGCGGACGATGCCATCGAGCTCCTGAGGCGTCGTCCGTTCGACATCCTTCTGCTCGACGAGCAGATGCCAGGCAAGCGAGGCCTCGAAGTGTTTCGCGATGTGCGCGAGCTCGCGCCGTCGCTTCCGGTCGTGATGGTGACGAAGAGCGAGGAGGATTCCACGCTCAAAGAGGCGATCGGCGCCAACGTTCGCGACTATCTCGTTAAGCCGATCAACCCACGGCAGGTGCTAACCGTTGTGACGCGGATTCTGGAAGGTCCGCGCATTCGTCAGCAGGCAATTGCACGCAGCTTCGTGGACAGATTCCGCGCGATCGAGCTCGAGCGCGATCGCAATCTCGATTGGCGCGGCTGGATCGATCGCTACGACGAGCTAATGCGCTGGGATGTCGACCTTGCCGCAGCCGGTGAAATGGGATTGTACGAGTCGCTGCAGGGACTTTATCCCGACATGCACCGCGAGTTCGCGGGTTTCATCAAAGAGAACTATCCGGGCTGGCTAACAAATCTCGAGAGCAACCGGCCTCCGCTCTCGATCGATATCGTCGGCGAATTTCTGCTCCCGATTCTCGAGCGCGACAAAAACGCGGTCTTCATCGTCGTCGATTGTCTGAGACTCGACCAGTGGCGCGCGCTGGAACCGCTGATGGCGCCCTACTTCGACGTCGAAACGACGCACTACTACGCGGTGCTGCCCACGGCGACGCCCTACTCCCGTAACGCGCTGTTCAGCGGGTTGTTCCCCGGCGAGATCGCTGCACGACTGCCGGACTGGTGGGGCAATGCCGATCGCGAAGACGAGTCTCTGAATGCGCACGAGCGCGAGTTGCTCGAGACGCATCTCGAGGAGATTTGTGGCGGGAAGACTCCGGTGCGTTACCAGAAAATCTCGACCGCCGCCAACTCCGACGAGCTCGAACGACATCTCGGCACAGCGATCGGTCCGGAAGGTGTGAGCGCTTTCGTCTTCAACTTCGTCGATCTGCTCACCCACGGCCGCAGCGAGTCGCAGATACTATATGAAGTAGCACGCGACGAGATCGCCTTGCGACAGATCACCCGCCAGTGGTTCCAGCGCTCGGCGCTGTTCAGTGTGCTGAAGGAAGCATCGCGCCGAAAAATCTCGGTTCTGCTGACCACCGATCACGGATCGATTCACTGCAATACGCCAGCGACCGTTTATGCCAAGCGGGATGCGAGCGCGAATTTGAGATACAAATTCGGTGAGGATCTTCGCGCCGAAAGGCCCGATCAGGCGCTGCTGTTCCCCAATGAAGACATGTTGCGGCTGCCGAGGCGCGGCGCGGGTGGAAATACGCTGCTGGCGACGAACGACTGCTTCTTCGTTTATCCAACCAAGCTGCGCGAGTATCAGAGCCGGTATCGTGGATCCTTTCTCCACGGCGGCGTCACGCCGGAGGAAGTGATTCTGCCGCTGGCGCTGCTTACGCCTCGCCGGTAAAAGGTGCGGGAAGCGGGAGCCGCCTCCACTTCGGCTTACAAGCGGCTGGTGCCGTATCTGCGTCCACACGCCTGGCGGATGGCGATCACCATCGCCTGCAATTTGCTGGCGGCACTGCTCGATGGATTTGCGATCGCGCTGCTGATCCCCTTCCTCAACATCCTATTTCATCAGCCGGCGACGGCCCTGAAATCGGGGTGGGTCTCCAAGCTGCTCGATGCCACGGTCGGTTCGCAGATCGTGCCGGGCGACGAGATGCGCTCGCTGCGCAACGTCATCCTGCTCGTCCTGACGGCGGTGCTGCTCAAGAACGTTTTCGTCTGGATCGCAGGTCAGTTCGGCGCCACCCTGCAGGAGTACGTGACTCGAGATCTGAGGAACTCGGTCTACAGGCATCTCGCGCACCTCCCGCTTGGCTACTTCACGCAGATGAAGGCCGGACAGATCCTCTCGCGCGTAATCAATGACACCTTCGAGACGCGACTGATCCTCACCCAGATCGTGACCCAGTCCCTGCAGAGCGCATCGCTGGTAATCGTCTACATCGCGATTCTGTTCAGCATCTCGTGGAAGCTGTCGCTGATTGCGCTGATCATACTGCCGCTGCTCGGTGTGTCGCTGCAGCCAATGCTTAAAAGACTGCGTCGCGGCAATCTCCGTCGCGGCAACGTGCACGGCGAGATGACCAGCGTATTGCAGGAGACCATCAGCGGCATTCGACTCGTTAAGGCGAGCGGCACTGAAGCGTACGAAGAGGCGCGCTTTGCCGACGGAAGCAACAAGTACGCGCGCAGCAGCCTCAAGATGACTCGGCTCGCTCTGGTTGCGCCGCCCGTCACCGAGATCATCGGCACTTTGATCGCTGTGCTCGTACTCTGGGTCGGCGCGTGGCAGGTGCTCAGCGCGGGCACGATGACCGGCGCAACGCTGCTCGCGTTCCTGACGCTTGTGCTGCGGCTGCTGCAGCCACTGAAGCAGCTTTCGCAAATGCGTACCACCGCGCAGTCGTCGCTCGCCTCGGCCGAGAGGTTGTTCGAGATCCTCGATTCGCCGGCTGAGTTTCAGCGCGACCGCGGTACCCGAGACAAGCCGACCTTCGAGCAGGAGCTGAAGTTTGACGACGTGACCTTTGCCTACGGCGACGCACCTGTGCTCCGCAACGTAGATCTCAGTGTGCGCAAAGGAGAGGTCATCGCGATTGTGGGGCCGAGTGGCTCGGGGAAGAGCACGCTGGTCGACCTTATCCCCCGGTTTTACGAGCCGACTCGCGGACGTATTCTCATCGACGGTGTCGACACGCGTGAGATCAAACTGCCTTCGCTGCGCGGCCTCACCGGCATCGTCAGTCAGGAGACTGTGCTGTTCCATGACACAGTTCGCAACAACATCGCGTACGGCGCACCAGGCCGTTACACGCAACAGCAGATCGAGGATGCTGCGAAGGCCGCCAACGCGCACACATTCATCATGGAGCTGCCGAACGGCTACGACACATTGCTGGGTGAGCGCGGAACGCGACTCTCAGGGGGTCAACGCCAGCGTCTGGCGATTGCACGAGCCTTGCTCAGTGATCCGCCCATCCTCATCCTCGACGAAGCGACTTCCGCACTGGACACGGAATCCGAACGTCTGGTTCAGGAAGCCGTGGATCGTTTACTCCAGGGGAGAACTGTCTTTGTGATTGCACACCGCCTGTCGACAATTACGCACGCCGACAGAATCATTTTCCTCGATCGCGGCGAGATCGTGGAACAGGGAAATCATACCGAGCTCCTCGCACTTGCCGGCGCGTATTCGCGCCTTTACGCGCTGCAGTTCGGCGACGTGAACGGTCAAAACGAGACGATAGCGGGAAAGTTGGCCGGCCGTCTCGCTGAATCGACCGGCTAAAGAGCATCAGTGCACGTTTTATTTCTGCATAGCGCACGCGAGTGGTCGGGAACCGCGCGGTTGTTTGCGCGCGCGGGTCGCGGTATTTCCGAGCGCGGCGCCAAGGTGACATTTCTGGTCGCGCCCGACAGCAACGTGCACCTCGCGGTGTCACCGCGCCGTCAGCCCGGCCAGGCGCGTCACACCCCGATCCCCGAGCCGTTCGAGATCATTCCGTTTTCGACGGAAGGATGGTTCCTGTCGGCGGCCCGTCGCCTGCGGCGAATTTTTCGCCGCTGGGATGCGGACACGATCTTCGTGAGCACCAATCGCGAGCACCTCATCGCATCAACTGCGTGCTGGCTGAGTCGCAACGGCTCCGTTGTGCGTTGGACGCCGGCGGGGAAAAGACTGGACCTGGATTTCGCCGGGAATGTAGCGTCGCGGCTGGCGCGGACGACGTATCTGTTCGCAAGCGAGAACGACCGTCGACAGACCACGCTGCCCAAGAACGCAGTGGACGCGTTGGTCGCGAAAATAGGAGTCGATGTCTCGACGTATTCCCGTGACGCCGAAAAACCTTCGGAGCCTGAGGCCGGAACATCTCCCGGTGAGATCCAGACGCCGTCGAAGTACATCGTCTGCGTCTATGATCCGACTTCACGCGGACGCGCGGCAACGGCAATCCGCACGATCTCGATGCTGGCACCAAGGCATCCGGATCTGCGGCTGATCATCGTCGGCCCGCGTTCTGACGACGAAGATTTGCGAATGCAGGCGGCGGCGCTTCGGGTTCTGCACCTCGTCCGCTTCCTCGGAGAACGCGATGACGTCATCAACCTGATGATGGATGCGCACCTCGGCTGGGTCGTCGCTGAAGCAGACACCGGCGCGTATGGCATTCTCGATTTGATGGCCCTCGGCGTTCCGGCTGTCGCGAGTGAGAGCGGCGTTGCCGACCGCTATATCGCCAACGGCATTACCGGGGCGTTGTATCCGCCCGATGACTCCGCGTCTACAGCGGCGACCGTGGCGGGGCTGCTCCTCAGCGACGAGGCCCGGTTGGCGATGGGGAAGGCCGGTCGCACCAGAGTGGCGAGAGAATTCCCTGAGACGGACATGATCGAAGGATTCGACCGCGCTGCCAACAGTGCTCGCACCCGGAGTCGTCGGGGGTGAGTCCCCAGGGCCGCGGCTCCCCCGACGTGACGGCGGTGATCGCGGCACACAACGAATCCGCGAACATCGAAGCCTGTATCGCCAGCGTCGACTGGGCTCGCGAGGTGATTGTCGTCGAGAACGACTCCCTCGATGATACGATCGAGCGCGCCCGCGGCGCCGGCGCGAACGTCATCAGCCCCGCATTCACAACGATCGGCGCCGCTCGCAACAACGCCATCGAACGCGCGCAGACGCCCTGGGTGCTGGTCCTGGATGCAGACGAGCGCTCTACACCTGAGCTTGCCGCGGAGATTCGCGAGCGCGTGAAGATGCCGGGCGACAACGTCGCGTTCAGGATCCCGCGTCGGAACTTCTTCCTCGGCAAGGAGATCCGTCACGGAGGTTGGGGCAGCGACAAACCGATCCGGCTCTTTCGCCGAGAATTCCGTTACAACGCCAATCTGGTGCATGAGCACGTCAATGTGACCAAAGGCGGAATCGGTGAAGTCAGAAACTCGCTTCTTCACTACACCTACACATCGCTCGACCAATACTTTGAAAAGTTCGATCGTTACAGTAAGTGGTGGGCGCAGCAGAATCTCGTCAACGGGCGACGAACGAGTGCGGCTGCGGTATTATTCAAACCCCCGGCGCGCTTCGTCTCGATGTATTTGCTGAAAGGCGGATTCCGCGATGGCGGTCACGGTTTGATCCTCGCTGCACTCGCGTCCGCGAGTGTGATGGCGAAGTATGCGAGACTCTGGGAACGGTCTAGAACGGCGGCACGGCGTTGAGAGTCCTCATCATCGGCAGCAACAAGAAATGGAGAATGGAGCGCAGCACCGAGCGCGCGCTCAGACGGGCGGGCCACACCACTCGGCTGTTCGACGACAAGCGCAGCAAGCAACTGATCGGGTCGAGCTTCGTCCAGCGTCGCGCGTTGTCGATCGCGAATTCATTCAAGCCCGATTTCGTGCTGCTGGGAAAATGTCAGGCGCTGACGCTCGATACAGTGGGCAAAATCATCTCCGGCAAGCCGAACGCGATGTGGTACCACGATCCGCCGTCGTTCCGCAACATCAAGCGTCCCGATATCAAGCACATTGCCGATGTCGGCAAATTGTCGCAGACATTCTTCGTGTCGGGATTCGTCGACGAATGGAGAAAGCTCGGCTTGCCGGCAAAGTTTCTCCCTTCAGCCGCCGACCGGGAGCTCGGCCCCAGAAAGCCCGAGAATAACCTCGGGTCCGACGTCACTTTCATCGGTACTGGTTACGATCGGTCGCGCGCGACGTTCCTCGCGAAAATCGCAAAGCGGTTCGAGCTCAAGGTTTGGGGGCCGGGCTGGGAAGAATGGCGGAAGGAGCTCCGGTGGACTGGCCGCACTGTTTACGGCCCAGCCTTCGCCAGTGTCTGCTCGAGCTCGAAGATTGTCCTCGGCATCAACCCGACCATCGCGCGTGGCGCGACCAACTACACCTCAGACAGGACGTGGATGGTCATTCAGGCGGGCGGATTCTACCTGGGCGAAGGAACGGACGGCATCACCACGCTCTTGCGCGAAGGTGATCATTGCGCCTGGTACAAGGATCTGGAGCAGTGTCTCGACCGCTGTACGTACTACCTTGGCAATCCCGCCGCGCGTGAGCGCGTGCGAAGGCAGGGGCAGCACTTCGTCGCCGAGCACCACACCTTCGACCAACGAATCCACAATCTTCTTTCCAGCGAAGAGTTCCATAATCCACTCGGCTAGGTATCCGTGAGTCGACATTTATTTGTCACTCAGGATTACGGCCCCGATCTCGGTGGAATGGCGCGTCGGCACGTGGAGTTGTGCCGACGGTTTGGCGACGGCGAAGACACTGTGATGAGCGTATCCACAGTTGCGTCGCCCGGCGCCGATGCGTTCGACCAGCACGAGGGTTACCGGATATTCCGGCAACCGTTTCCTTTTCAGCGCGCCAACCGCTTCTCGAATCAGCTGCGGTGGGCGCGATGGCTGACGTCCAATCGCGCGACAAACGTCGACGTGCTGCACTGCGGCAACATTCGCCCCGTCGGTTACGGTGTCCGCTGGGCCAATCGGCGACTGGGTCTGCCGTACCTTGTCTATGTGAACGGCGGAGATCTGTTGCGTGAGCGCAGGAAGGCGGAGCGCAGTGCGGTCAAGCGCATGTCCGCGCGCTCGATCATGGGCAACGCGTCGGGAGTGGTCGCGACATCGAAATGGGTCGCTCAGCTCGCGACCGATGTGATGCACGAGGTCGGCGTTGAGAAATTGCCGCCGGTTGCCGCACTCGATCTCGGCACCGATCCTGTCCACTTCAATCCATCGCGCGATACCGGAGCGCTCCGTCGACGTTGGGGTGTTGGGGATGCGCCTATTATGCTGACGGTCGCGCGCCTGGTTCCGCACAAGGGTCAGGATATGGGAATCAGGGCACTCGCGATGTTGGCGCGCGACTTCCCCCAGCTTCGCTACATAATGGTAGGGGAGGGACACGACGAGCAGCGCCTGCGCGCCCTGGCCCGCGAGCTGGGCGTGAGCGATAAAATCGGGTTCGTGGGACCTATGCGCGACGACGAATTGCCGGAGGCATATGCGACTTCGACGATCTATCTCGGCGCTTCTCGCGTAGACCGTGACATCAACGTGGAAGGCTTCGGCATTTCGTTTCTCGAGGCGGGAGCCTCGGGCATTCCGTCGGTTGCGGGCGACTCCGGGGGAGTACGTTCAGCGGTGCGAGACGGCGAGACCGGGATCGTCGTTCCGCCAACCGATCTCGATGCAATCGCCGACGCGATTCGCTCGCTCCTCGTGAACTCCGACCGACGGAAGCAGTTAGGCCAGGCCGCGCGGCGTGCGATCGAGACGCACTACAACTGGGATCGCGTTGCGCGCGACACTCGCGATTTCACGAGTCGCGTCGTGGGATCCGGGTGACGACCAAGGTCAGGAAAAAACCCACACTCGCCCACCGCGCCGAGTACTACGCAATGCGCGGCATTGTTGGCGTGCTGCGCACGATGAGCTGGGAGGCCGCGTGCAGGTTCGGTGAGCGGCTCGGCGTGCTGGGTTACCGGCCGCTCAACATCCGTAAGCGTGTAGTCGAGAAGCAAATCGCGGCCGCTTTTCCGAATCTCAATCGCGAGCAAGTGAAAGAGCTTGCCCGCCAATCTTACGCCCACTTAGGCCGCACTTTCGTCGAGTCGGCGCTGTTCGACACCATCGGTAAGGAGGGCGTGCTCGATATCGTCGACGAGGTTCACGGCTGGGAGCACATCGACAGACAGATCGCGCAAGGGCAGGGCATTGTATTTGTCACCGGACACCACGGAAATTGGGAGCTTGCCGGCGCCTATGTCGCGGCGCGCGACGTTCCGGTCGATGCGATTGCGCGCGGGATGGCGAACCCCCTGACCGACGACTACGTGACTCGGGTGCGGGAAGCGACGGGGATGGTGATCGTCCATGACGCTGACGCAGTTCGCCGCGCGCCGAGATCGCTGCGCGCCGGACGGGGCGTCGCGTTCATCGCCGACCAGGGGGTTTTGGGGCTCGCGTCGACGTTCGTTCCGTTCTTCGGACGGCCTGCAAAGACTCCTCGCGGTGCCGCGGTATTCGCCTTGCGATTCGAAGTGCCCGTAATTTTCATGGTCGCACTGCGAAAGCCCAGTGGAAAGTTTCGCGTCATCGTCGAGCGAATCGAGTCTAGGCGAACAGGCGACATGGATAAGGACGTGGACAGTATTGTAGCGGAGTTCACCAGGCGACTCGAGCACTGGGTGCGTGAGGAGCCGGCGCAGTATTTCTGGCAGCATCGCCGTTGGCGAAGACAGCCTCCCGACACACCGCCGGCGCTGCGAGATCCATCGGCCTGAGTAAGAGGAGCAACAGACTGGATGCTCGATCCAAAACAGCGGCACAGATTCTTTCACGATAATCGCGCGCGCGTTGGGATCGGCGTCGTCATCGTCATGGGGCTGGCCGCCATTCTTGCTCCGCTGATAGCCCGGCAAAGTCCGGTCACGATCGATCTGCTTCACATCCTGCAGCGCCCGAACGCGCAGCACTGGCTCGGAACCGACATTCAGGGCCGCGACATCTGGTCGCGACTGCTTTATGGCGCGAGAGTGTCACTGACGGTTGGCCTGATCTCGCAGGGGATCGCGCTGTTGCTCGGCGTGACCATGGGTCTGCTCGCCGGATTTTACGGCGGCTGGGTCGACGAGATCGTGATGCGTCTCGCCGACGTGACACTGGCGTTTCCGACGCTGCTGCTGCTGATCGCGATGGTCGCAGCGCTGCAGCCCTCGATGACCGTTGTTTTCGCGGTCATTGGATTCGTAGGCTGGGCAGGAATGGCGCGAATCGTTCGTGGTCAGGTGCTGGTGGTAAGACAGCTGGAGTACGTGCAGGCGATCAGGGCGCTAGGCGCGGGTGATTTCCGGATCATGGCACAACACGTATTGCCGAACGTCATCGCGCCAGTGGTGATCGCGGCGACGCTCGGCGTTGCCGGAGCAATCATGGCTGAGGCAGCGCTGTCTTTTCTCGGACTTGGCGTGCCGCCGCCGGCGCCCAGCTGGGGTTCGATGATTGCTGACGGGCGCGATCTGGATCAACTTCGACGCGCGCCGTGGACGTCGGTTTTTCCGGGAATGGCGATCGGCGCCGCCGTTCTTGGTTTCAACTTGCTCGGCGACGCGCTGCGCGATGCGCTCGATCCGCGAGTTTACTATCGCGAGATCAAGGAGACTAAGGAGAAAGAGCAAACAACTCAGTCTGCCACCCAACCTTAATTGCCAACCGGAGGATGATCATGCTGCTCCAGGTCACGACGCAGGCACCTGTTCAGACTGTTCCGGTTCAAACGCAGGTCGTTCACCCCACGTTCACTGATACTCTAGTCGGGTCATTCCGCGACGCGTTCTCGATGATACTCGGCGCGATTCCACGAATTCTTGGCTTCATTGTCGTCGTTGCGATTGGCTGGTTCGTGTCGACGCTGCTTGCTCGCGCACTGCTCGGCTTGTTGCGCGCGATCCGTTTCGACGAACTGATGCAGCGATCCGGCATCGCTGACTTCATGAACAAAATGGCGACCGGCACCGATTCGGCCGGAATCGTCGCCGCAGTTGTGAAGTGGATCATCCGGGTCGTCGTATTGCTGGTTGCGTTCGACGTGCTCGGCTTGCCGGCTGTGTCAGATGTCATGCGCCAGTTGCTGCTGTGGCTGCCGAATCTGGTGGTGGCCGTCTTCGTACTTTTCATTGGCGGCATCGCGGCCCGTGCGATAGCCAATATCGTGCGCGGGGCGACGGCGGAAGCCGGCTTCGCGAATCCGGAGACGCTGGCAAACGTCGTTCGGACGACGGTGTGGGCGTTCGCGATCGTGGTCGCGATCAATCAGCTCGGAATTGCGACCAATCTGATCAACACACTCTTCACCGGTTTCGTCGGTGCTCTCGCGCTAGCCTGTGGTCTCGCGTTCGGTCTCGGTGGCCGCGATCTCGCCTCGCGCTCACTCGAGAATTGGTACGATCAAGCACAAGAGGTCAAACCGCGCCGCCGCAATCGAATAGACGAATAGACCGAGGCCCGAGGACTAAGTGCATCTATGATTGCTGACTAATTGCTGATCGAGGGCAACCGAGGAGACAAGCACTGAAAGTCCTTGGTTGTCTGCAATCCTCACTTAATCAGCAATCATAGATGCCGTTAGTCCTCAGGCCTCGGTCAAAAGCTCGAAGCTGCTCAGCTCAGCGCTCGAACGCCGTCGGATGCTTCGGTTGATATAGGCCGACATTCGCGCCACTCGGCAGCGCGAAAGTCGTCACGATTCCCCACGGTGGTTCGACGACGCGCGTGAAGTTCACCTTCTTGCCACGCAGCGATTTCATTGTCGCTTCGAGATCGTCGCACATCAGGTAAACCGCTGCCCCGGTGACGGCATCTTCAGAGTTCGGTGGGACGGTCGCATCGCCCGGATGAACCGCGATTTCGCCTGGCGGAAGCGCGAATATCATCCAGCCGCGGCCGACATCTACGGACGAAAGCTCCAGGATGTCCTTCAAAAACGCCCGGTCCGCATCAGCATTGGTGCTGTATATCAGGAAATGCGCGCCGAAAATCGCCATAGCCGTTCCTCTGATTCGATTCAGGCTCGAATTAAACCGTAATCTCGTGCTCCTTTGCGCAGCAAGTGGTAGCCCCCGGCAAGCGGAGCGGAGGAGCTGAGAGTTGTGTCCGCATTGGCGCGCTGGCCATTGAGATAAACCCCGCCCTGCTCCAGGAGCCTTCTGGCAGCGCTCTTCGATGCGGCGAGACCAAGGACAACCAGCGCATCGATTACAGACGATGCCTGAGTCTCCGAGTACGGCACCTCGCGGCTCAGCGCTGTAAGCACCGGCTCCGAAAGACCCGTTGGCTCTGCCTTCCCAAACAGAACCTTCGATACGTCCTCGGCGACCCGTGCTGCATCGTCGCCGTGCACTCGCGCCGTGACATCGCGCGCTAGAGCCTGCTGCGCCAATCGCTTTTCCGGCGCGGTCTCTATCGATCGCTCGAGCGACTCGATCTCATCGTGCGATAGCAGCGTGAACATGCGCAGGAATTTGCCGGCGTCGCGATCGTCGACGTTGATCCAGTACTGGTAGAACTTGTATGGGGATGTCCGCGATGGATCCAGCCACACCGCGCCGGCTTCCGTCTTGCCGAATTTCGTTCCGCTCGCCGTCGTCACCAGCGGCAGCGTGAGCGCATGCGCTGTCTTGCCCTCGACGCGGCGAATCAGCTCCATACCGGCGGTAATGTTACCCCACTGATCACTGCCGCCCATTTGCAGACTCACACCTTCGCGGCGGTTGAGCTCCAGATAATCGTAGGCCTGCAGGAGCATGTAGGAGAATTCGGTGAAGGAGATCCCTCCCTCGATTCTCGACTGCACCGACTCCTTCGCCAGCATGTAGTTCACTGTGAAGTGCTTGCCAATATCGCGCATGAACTCGACGGTCTTGAGCTGCGTCAGCCACGTTGCGTTATCGCGCATTCGCGCCGCGCGAGGTCCGCTGAAGTCGAGAAAGTGAGAGAGCTGTTTCTCGATGGCGCGCGCGTTCGCCGCAATCTCATCGAGCGACATCAGTTGCCGCTCGGTACTGCGGCCGCTCGGGTCACCGATCATGCCAGTTCCACCGCCGACCAGCGCGATGGGTCTGTGGCCAAAGCGTTGCAAATGCACCAGCCCCATCACTGGCACCAGATTGCCGATGTGGAGACTCGAGGCCGTCGGGTCAAACCCTACATAAGCGGTCACTTCGCTCGTTGCGAGAGCGTCCGCCAAACCGTCCGTGTGTTGGTAGACCATCCCACGCCAGGACAGTTCGTCCACCAGTGATTTTCCTGCGCTCATGCGGGGAAGATAGGGACGCACGACCCACGTGTCACCTTGGGTGTATCACAGTTATCTTTTTCACTCCGCATGGCCGCCGCTTCGACGCCTACTACTACCACGACGACCAACAAAACCCCGTTCCATAAGCGCCACCCGACCTTCGTTCGCGTGGTGCTGTTGTCTCTTACTTTCCTGATCGCGGTTGGTGTCGGAGCTCTCTACGGCACCTGGTCGCTGATCTGTCGCGGCAGTCAGTGCCCGTCGATCGAAATTCTCGCCGAGTACACGCCGCACCAGACATCCAAGCTGTACGCGATCGACGGCAGGTTCATCGCCGAGCTTGGACTCGAGAAACGAACGCTGGTCAAGATCGACGAGATCCCGAAACTCGTGCAGGACGCATTTGTCTCGACGGAGGACAAGCGCTTTTATGAGCACGCCGGGATCGACTGGCATCGCGCCGCCAGCGTGCTGATTCGATCGCCGCTCCATGGTTATTCGCAGGGATTCTCCACTATCACCATGCAGCTTGCGCGTAACGTCTTTCCGGAAAAGATCTCGCGCGAGAAGAGTGTGGTTAGAAAGGTCAAGGAAGCCAAGGTCGCTCGCGCAATCGAAGCCAAGTACGACAAGAAGAAGATACTGGAGTTGTACCTCAATCAAATCGACCTTGGTCACGGCGCTTACGGTGTCGAGACCGCGTCACAGCGCTATTTTGGAAAATCGGTTCGCGACCTGAACATCGCCGAAGCTGCGACGCTTGCCGCACTGCCGAAGGCGCCGGCGCGCTACAATCCGGTGCGCTTCCCTGAGCGCGCGATTCAGCGCCGGAATACCGTCATCGAGTTGATGCGTCAGAACGGAAAGATCAGCGACGCCGATGCCAGCCGCGCCAAGGCTTTTCCACTCCAGCTCGCAAACAAAGTCGCCACCGGTGAGACAGCGCCGTATTTCGTCGAGTGGGTTCGACAGCAGCTCGACGCACAATTCGGCAAGCAGCTTTACGAGCAGGGTCTCAAGGTCTACACCACGCTCGATCTGGACATGCAAGGCGCTGCCGAGCGCTCAGTCGAGCGTCAGGCGCGCGCGATCGAGGGTGGCCGTTTCGGTCCTTATCAGCACGAGAGTTACGAGCATTATGTCGCTCACCGCGAGGGTGACGAAGGATCCGGAACGTCACCGTATCTGCAGGGCGCATTTCTCGCGCTCGATCCGCGTACCGGCGCCGTCCGCGCGATGGTTGGTGGTCGCGACTTCGACGATTCCAAGTTCAATCGCGCAGTACAGGCCAAGCGGCAGCCTGGCTCGACCTTCAAGCCGATCGTCTACACCGCTGCGATCCAGAACGGCCGTCCGGCGTCGTACATCGTCAACGACAGTCCGTTGGTGCTGCAGGTACCCGGGCAACCGGAGTGGGCACCGCAGAACTACGATCTGAAATTTCTCGGCGAGATCCCGTTGCGCGAATCGCTTTATCTGTCGCGCAACGTCTCGACCGTTCGACTTGGCATGGAGCTCGGCGAGCAGACGGTCATAAACGAGGCGCGCAATTTTGGCATCACCACTCCAATTCCGCCGTATCCATCTATCCACATCGGCGCCGCCGAAGTCTATCCGATCGAGCTGATCTCGGGCTATACGGCATTCGCCAATCTGGGAGTTCGGGCGACGCCGAACGCGATTCTTCGCGTCGAAAACCAGAAGGGAGAGATTCTCTGGCAGCCGACGCCGACACGGACCCAGGTGATGTCGCCCGAAGAAGCGTGGATCATGGTCGACATGATGAAGGACGTAATTCGACGTGGATCCGCGGCCGGAGTCTGGGCTTCTGGCTTCCATTATCCTGCCGGTGGCAAAACCGGAACGACCAACGACGGCACCAACGTCTGGTTCGTCGGCTACACCGCCGACCTCGTGGCCGGTGTCTGGTTTGGTCTCGATCTCCCGCAGAAAATCAAAGACAACGCGCAAGGCGGTGTGCTCGCCGCACCGGCGTGGACTGCGTTCATGACGGAGATCTACCGCCGCAAGCCGATTCCGCCCGACTGGCCCAAGCCAACTTCGATCGTCACGCGCGAGATCGACTTCAGCAGCGGACTGTTGCAGACGCCGTATTGTCCGCGCAATCTGGTTGGAAGTGAGTTTTACATCTCCGGAACGGAGCCGACGCGCGATTGCGACAAGCACGGACCATATTCACAACAGTTCGGCGTGCCGCAAATAGACACAGGTCCGTTGCCATTGAACCCGACAGTACCTTCAGGAGGCAACCGGAATCCGGTTAACGTGACGCCGCCTCCACTGCAGCCGGGATACGAGCCGGTGCCACCGCGCAATCGCACGCCAACGGTATTCGATACGACACACCGCGATAGCGTGGGGCGCCCGACGGTGTTCGATACCACGCGCCGCCGGCCCACGCGTCGGGATTCAATACCGCGTACTCCGACTGACACCGCGCCACCCCCGGATCGCAGTCCGATCCCAACGCGGTAATGCGCTATCACGCGCGCTGGGTGCTGCCTATCACCCAGCCGCCAATTGAAAATGGAACCGTCGTCGAGCGAGATGGTCGCATCACTTACGTCGGCCCGCGCGTCGACGCTCCTGCCGGAGATGATTACTATCTCGGCGATGCAATCCTGCTGCCTGGGCTCGTAAATACTCACACGCATCTCGAGTTGACCGCGATGCGCGGCTTTCTCGAAGATCTCGATTTCGCTGATTGGATCGACAGACTGCGCCAGAGTCGGAACGAGATACTGCAAACGCCGATTCTTCTCGATTCAGCACGCGTGGGAATTCTCGAGGGGCTCGAGGCCGGTATCACTACCTACGCCGACACCTGCTCCAGTGGCGTCGCGATGCAGGCAATGCGCGAGCTGGGCGTACGCGGCGTGATGTATCAGGAGACCTTCGGGCCCGATCCGGCGGCATCTGACGCCGCGATTCAGGCACTGGAGTCGTTCCTCGACACGCACGGCTCTCAGCAAACCGACCTCGTAAAGCTGGGCGTCTCGCCGCACGCTCCATACACGGTGTCCGATTCGCTCTACAAGGCGACGGCCAGACTCGCGCGCGAGCGTGGGCTTCCGCTCGCGATGCACATTGCGGAGAGCGACGCGGAAGAGGAGCTCGTGGTGCGGGGCGGGGGACCGTTCGCCGATCGCTGGCGCAAACGCGGCATCGAAGTGAGAAAACGCGCGCGCTCACCGATCGCACTCCTCGAGAATCAGGACGTGCTTCAGCCCGGATCACTGCTGATTCACTGCGTTCGCGTCGATGACGAGGACATCAAGACAATCGCTCGGCGCGGCTGCTCAGTTGCGCACTGTCCCGCCTCGAACGCGAAGTTCGGTCACGGCGTTGCGCCGCTGCTACCGATGATTGCAGCCGGAATTTCAGTCGGCATCGGCTCCGATTCGGTCGCCAGCAACAACCGGATGGATATTCTCGATGAGGCCCGCCTCGCCGTGCTCACCCATCGGGCTGCATCCCGCCGACACGACGCTTTCGGCGCGCACCAGGCGCTCGCACTCGCAACCATCGGCGGAGCACAGGCATTGGGCATTGACGACAAAGTCGGTTCACTCGAAATGGGGAAGGAGGCCGATCTCGCTGCTTTCAAGGTCGACATCGCCCGCACCACACCCATCGGCGATCCCTATTCAGCGGCGATCTTCGCGCTTCCCGGTCGCTCCGCCGAGCTGGTGATAGTGAAAGGCAAGGTTCTGGTTGAGCACGGCCGCGCACGCGCAGCCGACCCGCGTCTCACTGAACGCGTGCAAGTAGCCGGTGCGGCGTTAGCCGAATGGGGCCCCAAACAAGGCCGTACGCCTGTATGACAACTGCATCCTGAGATCTGAGCATTCTCTGCCAACTCCCACCTTTGGTTGACAGTCTCGAGGCAACGCTCCGATGCCAGCCGCGGAGAAGTAGCGAACAGCCCTCCCCCCCGGGTATCTTCAACTCTCCTCCTCAAGGATCCAGTTCAATGGCGGTCGACAACCACCACCGCATCTGGCGCGACGGAAAGTTCGTTGATTGGGAAGACGCGACGATTCACGTCATGAGTCACGTCGTCCACTACGGTTCCAGCGTCTTTGAGGGAATACGCTGTTACGAGACCCCAAACGGCCCGGCCGTTTTTCGACTTGGCGCGCACATGCGGCGATTCGCTGATTCCTGCCGAATTTACCGCATGCCACTCACCTACTCGGGCGAAGATCTGTCCAGAGCCGCAGTCGAAACAGTCGCGGAGAATAACCTTCCGCACTGCTACCTGCGGCCCGTTGCTATCAGAACTGGCGAGCAGATGGGTGTGCTGCCGCACGACACCCCGCTCGAGGTGTTCATTATCCCATGGACCTGGGGCACCTATCTTGGCGCCGACGCGCTCAAGAACGGCGCCGACGTCTGCGTCTCGAGCTGGAGACGACCTGCACCGGACACGATTCCTACGCTGGCGAAAGCCGGCGGGAATTACCTCGGCGGGCAGCTATCCAAAATGCAGGCACGCGTCGACAACTACGTCGAAGGCATCATGCTCGACTCATTTGGTCATGTGTCAGAGGGCAGCGGCGAGAACCTGTTCCTCGTGCGTGACGGCAAACTATTTACGTCGACGATTTCATCGGGCATACTGCACGGCGTGACGCGCGATTCGGTGATGCAGATCGCACGTGATATGGGGATCGAGATCGTTGAAGGCTCGATTCCGCGTGAAATGCTCTACATCGCTGACGAATTGTTCTTCACCGGAACGGCTGCTGAGATTACGCCGATCCGGTCAGTGGACCGTATTCCGGTTGGTCCTGGCAAGCCAGGTCAGATAACCCTGGCGATCCAGCGCGAGTACATGGGTCTCGCTCAGGGAACGCTGGAAGATCGTTACGGCTGGCTGACCCCAGTGCCCACGCGTCAGCCGTCGTCGACCGGCACACGCAAGGTCAGAAGGGAGCCGGTTGGAGATATGTCCGCCTCGGCGTTTTAGGTAACGCCAACGCCGAGCCGGTCGTCGGTATATAGACGCCAGACGTAACCTGTTGGTGTAGTACCAGCTGTATATTTTGGTGGGTTTGCCCGGGAGGAGTGCTTGATCGTTGGTTGTCTGGCACTGAATGCATCGTTTGAGCCGTTGACGATGGTACCGCTTCGCCGCGCTTTGCGGCTCGTCATCGACGGCAAAGCGGAAATCGTCGAAGCGGATTCTGATCGCGTCGTTCGATCAGAGAAGTTGACCCTGCCGCGTCCCGCCGTGATACGGCTGATGCGCTTCATCCACGTTCCGCGTCGCTTCCGCCGTCAGGTTACCAACACCTTCTTGTTCGCGCGGGATCGTTACCGCTGCCAGTACTGCGGCCGACTCCAGATCGAGCTCAAGCCGCGCGAGTCACTCACGCGCGACCATCTGATCCCTTTGTCGCGTGGCGGCACCAATGATTGGGGCAACGTGGTCACTGCCTGCAGCCCGTGCAACACTCGAAAGGCTAACAATCTGCCAAACGAGATTGGCATGCATCCGTTGCACGCGCCGGTCGAGCCGCACTTCGTCCATCTGAGCTGGGCGGTGCGCCGGCTCACCCCAACTCAGGCGAAGTACATCCGCATTTTCTACGGCGAAGAGACGCTACACCACCTCGAAGATCTCGAACACCGACACGCCGCCAACCCACAGCACGGCCACCACAAAGTCGTATAGTCTACGGCCTGAACGTCCCCGTTCTCGCCTCGTAGTGGCGCTTCTCTCCGCCGAGTAGTCGCACAATGAGAGTCCTGACCCCGCGACCGATTGCAGTCCCGGGGTTTTTCTTTCCGCTGACCGCCGGCTTCAGCTCACCCCTCAACCAACGATTCACCTCGTCGAGATCGCTTAGCGACAGCGTCTCGACATCCAGCAGCAAGTTGTAGTAGCCCCTCGCTCCCTTCTTGGGCAGTGAGATGTCCACCCGATAAGCGCCCTCGACTGCGTTCTCGGCGTCAGCGGCTTCGACGTACTCACCCAGCGACTGCGGCTTGTTGTTGATCAGTCGCACAACCTGGTACTTCTTGCCGAGCACGTCGTATTTCATGACGACATCCCACTCGGCGGCTGCTTTCAGATCGTCGAACCATCTTCCCGATTGCCACCGTTCGAGACGATAGTGCAACCGGGCAGGGAATCCGTTCGCCAGGAGGTCGCGCATCGCCGCATCGGCCAACAGTCCGGACGACGTTACTGAGGGTGGCTCGTCTCCCCACGCGCTACCCGGCGGAGGCAGTACCTCGAGACGTGCTTTCTGCGCGACCAGCGGAGATGCGAACGCCAGCAGCGACAGCGCGAACGCTGCCACTCTCGAACGACTGAAAACAGTTCCGCGACCGTGAACCATCATTCGCCGCACTAGAATCGCCGGTGCACTCTGAGAAATACGTTGGCCGGCTCTTTCGAGCTCGACACTGCTTTCGCGACGTACACGCCGATAATGCCGAGATCGAGTCCGAGCCCGACGTCAGTGCGGAACGTTCCGAAGCGGGGAAAGCTGTTTGACGAGTATTGCAACGTTCCCGATGGCTGCCCGACCAGCCATCCACGCCCTGCATCGACGAATGCAACGATCGTCGGCTGCACAGTGAATCCGATGCCTCGCAGCCGGATCGGGCGCGAGTTCAGAAAATCCAGCAGTGCTGAATGCAGCTCCTGTCGATACTCAAGCTGCGCCAGCGCTACACGCTCGCATTGCGCGGGATTTCCGGCAGGAATCGTGACTCCACCGCTGCACTCCGATACGTCAACGGGACCCTCGTATTTCCGGAAATCGAATCCGGGTACGGTCCCGATTCCCCCAACCGAAAATCTTCGCTGCAGCGGAAGGTCATCTCCGCTCAGCCAACCGCCCAGCACCAGGCGTCCGTTGATCCAGGTTGTCGGTGATAGCCGGTTATAGCGGCGGAGATCCAACAGGCCGCGGCCGTAGCTCACATGTGGCGTCGTCGGCGTCCGTGCGATTGGCGTCGTCAACCCGAAGTCGGTGATGTCGCCGATTCCATGCTCATACTCGGCCTGAATCAGCCATCCTGTCGACGGATTGACCTGATCGTTTCTGGTGTCGACATTGGCGCGCAACACGCCGATGTGAAAGCGACCCGCATCGAGCGTCGGGTTCGGCCGCCACGCTTTGCCGTTGCCAAACACGGAGAATACCCGCCGCGCATCGGGAGACGCCCACCGCTCATCGCTGAAGTCGATCGACAGGCTGCTGCGCGCGCTCATGTTGAATGACGCGGTGGCCATTGCGCCGTGTCTGTTGTACCAATCGCGGAAATCGCGATGACCGAAAAAGGCAGCCAGCCCTGCATCGGGGTCGGGGAGATGCCACGGCTCGACCGCTGCCATCACGTCGTAGGAAGACAATCCCAGGCCGTACCCGCGCCCGCGTCCCACGCGCACGTCGGCCGTAGCTCGATGTCCGAGATTCTGATTGTCCCAATGAAAGGTGTTCGCACTGCGGATGATACCGAGGACTGACGCATTGATCTGCGCCGCGCCGGCGCTGTCGTGAAACACCGGGCCAAAGAGAACCGGCAGTCCTTCGACCCTGTTGTAAGTCTTGCCGGAGCTGAGTATCAGCCCGCTGCTACGACTCGTCCTCGCCCACCAGCCGTAGTGTTCGGAGAGCGTGTCGTTCGCGGATGTATCCGGAATTTGCCCAAACGCCGGCCCGGCCAGCATAACCACTGCACACATCCCATAGATCCCACGAATCATGCGCTTTCCCCCTCGCGCCTTCCGCCTCCCGCCTCCCGCATCCCCCGTCCGGCGTCTCGCCCCATCCCGAGCCGCTTCATTCGGCGATAAAGATTAGGCCGGTCGGTTTGAAGCCTGCGCGCTGCGTCGGCGACATTGCCGCTGGCCTCGGCGAGCGCGCGCGCGATCACAGTGCGCTCGAAAGTGTCCATTCGGTCCGCAAGCGAAACCGGACCGCGCGCTGCTTCGCTCGTTGCTGCAACTCTATCCCGGGCGTGTGTCGGCGTTGTAACAGGCTGCTCCTCTTCGCGATCGACGATCAACACGTCTTCTACCTGCTGGCCCGTCATTTCGGCGCCCGGATGCAGGATCGCGAGTCGTTCTACGATGTTCGCCAGTTCGCGGACGTTGCCCGGCCACGGATAATCCCGCAACAGCTGCAGGGCGTCGCTTCTCCAGCGCGGCTTCGCCTGTCCCGTTCGCTGCAGGAACTGCTCGGAGAAATGCTCGACCAGTTCCAGAATGTCATCGCCACGCTCGCGCAGCGGTGGAATCGCCAGTGGAATCACCTGCAGCCGAAAGAAAAGATCCTCGCGGAACGTGCTCGCCTTTACCGCGCGCTGGAGATCGTGATTTGTCGCCGAGATGATCCGCACGTCGGTTCTGATTACGCGATTCCCGCCGACCCGTTGAATCTCCTGTCCCTCGATCGCGCGCAGCAACTTGGCCTGTGCATCCGGGCCGAGATCGCCAACCTCGTCGAGAAAGAGCGTACCGCGATGCGCGAGCTCGAAGCGCCCGATTCGCATTTGCGTGGCTCCGGTGAACGCGCCCCGCTCATGTCCGAACATCTCGCTCTCGACGAGATCCCTCGGAATCGCGGCGCAGTTCACGCGCACAAACGGTTTGTCGCGGCGCGGACTCGCGTCGTGAATGGCGCTTGCGACCAGCTCCTTCCCCGTGCCGGACTCTCCGGTAATCAGAACCCGGGCATCAGTCGGCGCGACCCGCGCGATGAGCTGCCGCACGCTTCCCATCGCGGGACTATCACCCACCATCTGCCCTGCGAATCCGAGCTCCGCGCGCAGCTGCCGCGCTACGCGACGAGTCTGTCGAAGCTCCAAGGCCGAGGATACAGCGAGCAGGACGCCTTCAGGCGACAGCGGCTTCTCCAGGAAGTTGAAAGCGCCGAGCTTGGTCGCCTTTACGGCGTCGGCGAGGCCGGCGCGACCGCTCATCATGATGACGGGGAGGTCCGGCGCGATTTCCCTGAGTCTCGCTAAGGTCGCCATGCCGTCGAGATCTCCCGGCATCATCAGGTCGATCAACGCTACGTCGGGCTCGGTCTCCTTCACGCGGGCTACCGCTTCGACACCGCTCGGTGTCTCCGCGACCTCAAAGCCTTCGACGCTGAGCAGCGCGCCGACCATTCGCCGAATATTCAGCTCATCGTCGGCGATCAGAACTATCGGCACTCAGGAGCGGTTCTGGGTGCCGGCGCCGGCGGACGAAGCGGGTGCGATGATCGGGTTCCTTGCTTCGGAGAGCAGCTTGGTTGTGAACCGCTGGCCTTCCGAGATCCGCTCGACCTCGATTGCTACTGCTTCGATTGCCTGCTCGATGCGCTCGAGTCGACCTGTAACTTCGGGTGGAACGCGCGGATTCTTCGCCTCTGAATCCAGCCGTCGGGTGTACGCGCGAGCGACGGGAACGCCTATCGCGAGGATGATGGCGGTCGCCATTCCACCGAGCGGAACGACTATCTCTGGTCCCATTTATTCTTTCCTCACGGCGGCGACGCCGTTCGCGGGTATGATGAACTGGATCTCGGTGCCTTCGCCCAGAGTGCTGGTCGCGTTCACCGTTCCATCGTGTGCCCAGATTGCTTGTCGGGCGATTGCCAAACCTAGTCCAGTTCCACCTGGCTTGTTGGTGACGTACGGCTCCCAGATCGTTTCCAGATGTTGTGACGCGATACCCTTGCCGTTGTCGGCCACCGAGATTCGTACTGCATCGCGACCGGCCAGTTTGGTCGTGTCGGCTCTCACCGTGATGCGACCGTTCTCCGCGGACGCGTCGACGGCGTTGAGCAGAACGTTGCTCAGTGCGCCGGTCAGCGCGCCGTTGTTGCCGTAGATGTGCGGCAGATTGGCTTCGATTTGCAGATCGAGGTCAACGCCAGGCGGAACACTGCTGCGCGCAGTGTAACGTACCAGCTCACCGATATCGATCTCCGACGCCGGACCCTCAGGCAGGCGTCCAAACTCAGCGAAACTTTTCGCCATGCGATCCAGGCGATCAGATTCCATCGCTATTACACCCACATCTTCCTGTAGCGCCGAAGGCGCCTGACCGCGCAAGCGCGCCAGCGCGAACCGAATCGGGGTCAACGGATTCTTGATCTCGTGCGCAACTCGACGAGCGCTTTCACGGAACGCATGCAGGCGCTCGGCTTCGACCGCCTGTCGCCGACCGTGCTCCAGCTCCGACACCATCTCGCGCATGCTGCGACGTAGCGTCTCGAACTCGGGTGCGCCACGCACCCGGCTCTGCGTCACTTGCATCGTCGGACCATCGTCGCCGTTCCGCTCATCGTGAGTGACGATGGTTCGCTCAGGCGGCAGTGGCAGTGGCTCCCCGTGTCCGATCAGCTCTGTCCAGCGCACGAGCTCGTCGAGCGGCCGACTCAGTTGACGGCTCAGATGGCCAGCGACGCGCGACGCGGTTCCGGTCAGAATCAACAGCGCCAGCACCCCGGCGATGGCGATGACACGCACCGTTCGCTCGGCGAGAAAGCTGTAGCGACGCGCCTGTTCAACCGACACGCGCAACTCTCGCTCGTGAGCGTCGATTGCCCGTTTCTGGGCGGGAGTCAGCTGCGCCTGGCGGGCAGCGGCGATAGCGCGCTCACCGCTCACGGCGAGGCTGTCCCACGCCGATTGACCCGTGACGAATGGCACTACGCTGCTGACCGTCCCGCCCCACAATAAGGTCAGGACCAGCGCGGGAACGATCGCGAACAGCGACAGGATCAGCACCAGTCGCGTGCGGAAGCGCAGTTGATTCATGGGCGGTTAGGTATAAATTATACCCCGAGGACGCGACTTCGAGGATCAGCAAACGGTCAACAAAAGGTTGACGCGCTCGCATGAACCTGAAGACGCACCGCCTGCGGCGATTGTCGCAGGGATGATTCAATGGCGTGCAGCCCACATGGCGAATAATTCGCAGGCACGCAGCCAAGCACTTAGGTAATTCCCAAAAAAATGAGTACACGGCCACATCGGTCCAACGCCCACACCGGAGGCGTGCACCGACACGGTCCCCCGGTTCATCGAGGACCACACGCAGTAAAACCGATCCACCGCGGGCCCCAGGCAATGTCGCCCGCACAGTCACAAGCCACCCACCACGCACCAAATGCAGCACTGCTCATCGACTTCGACAACGTCACGATGGGCATTCGCTCCGAGCTTCAGACGGAGCTGAAAAACCTGCTCTCATCCGACATCGTCAAAGGCAAAGTCTCCGTTCAGCGCGCATACGCTGACTGGCGCCGCTATCCGCAATACGTGGTGCCGCTCGCTGAAGCATCGATCGACATGATCATGGCAACGGCGTACGGATCGGCGAAGAAGAACGCGACGGACATCCGCCTCGCGGTCGACGCAATAGAGCTGGTGTTCACCAGACCCGAGATCGGCACGTTCATTCTTCTCTCGGGCGATTCCGATTTCGCCAGCCTCGTCACCAAGCTGAAGGAATACGGCAAATACGTCATCGGTGTGGGCATTCGCGAATCATCCAGCGATCTGCTCGTCATGAACTGCGACGAGTACTACAGCTACAACGCACTCGCGGGATTGGTGAAGACCGGCGAAGAGGAAGTCGTCAAGAAGGATCCGTGGGAGCTCGTCACCGAAGCGATCGAGCGAATGCAGCGGAACAACGACGTCATGCGTGCCGATCGGCTGAAGCAGGTGATGCAGCAGATGGACAGCTCGTTCGACGAGAAGAATCTTGGCATGTCGAAGTTCTCGCGCTTCGTTACAGAAGCGGCGCACAAAGGCCTGCTGACGCTGACCAAGCTCGAGAACGGTCAATTCGAGGTCAGCCCGCCGCGCGAGGGCGCCATGCCGGCTGCCCCGACCGCGACGCTTTCCGAGCCCGCCACGGCTCGCGTCGCCGGCGAGGAAGAGGAGTCAGAACGCGGACGTCGTGGTCGTCGCGGACGTGGACGTGATCGCAATGGTCGCGAGCGTCCGGCCCGCACCGAGGTAGCCCGCCCAGCCGAAAGCTTAGGCGCGCCGGAAGCCACACGCGCGCCGGAAGTCCCACGAGCGCAAACTCCTGCGGCCCGCGATGAGATCGGATCCGGCGGTCTGCGCCTCCGCCGCGAGGAAGCATTCGACCTGGTTCGTCGCGCCGTCGGCACCAACGGCGGTTCCCCAATACGCGCCAGTCAGGCTCGCCATGCAGCGCGGGACCTGCTCGGCAGAGACAGTGAAAGTCTGAACGAGAGGAACTTCATCCGCATCCTGCAGGACGCGCACGACGCAAATGTCGTCGACTTGCGCCGCCGCGGTGAGGACTATGAAGTAGCGCCCGCCGCGCAGTCCACATCAGTCAGCGATCAGCTGGTCGCCGCAGAGGGCGGGCGCACGTCGCCACCAGAGACGCAAGCTTCTGCTGCGTCGCGAGCGCCCGCAATCGGACGCGGTCGTGGACGTGGATCGATTGGCGCGAGGGCAGGCATGGTCCCGCCCGAGCTGCTCTCCATTGGTGTTGTCGAGAATTCCAGACCGGCGCCCGAGCCCGTAACCGAGCCGAGCGTTCCTGATCTGCCGTTGACTGGCGAGGATGCGCTTGGCGAGCCGGAGCCACAAGCGCGCTCGACGCGCAAGCGTGCATCGCGTGAATCGAGAGCGGGGCGCGGTCGCAAATCGGCTTCGGCACGAGAGGGAACCGATTCCGCCCCCGTCGCCAAACGCGCAAGAAAGAGCCGCAGCAAGACCGCCAGCGACTAAGATGGCCCGCAGGGAAATCGCGAGCCGGGTAGAGGAATCCACTCTACTCGGCACCCGACCGCGCGCGGCGTATCGTCGAGGCAAGGTTCTCTCGCGAGACTTCTATAATCGGGAGACTGAGCTAGTTGCGCGCGACATGCTTGGCACTGTGCTCGAGTGCGAAACCGACGACGGTGTCGCCAGCGGAATCATCGTCGAGACCGAAGCGTACCTCGGCGAGCATGATCTCGCATGTCACGCAGCCGCCGGTCGTACCGCGCGAACCGAGCATCTATACGGTCCGCCCGGCATCGCTTACGTGTACTTCATCTACGGGATGTACTGGTGCTTCAACGCGGTGACGCGAGAAGCCGGCGAGCCAAGCGCGGTCCTTGTGCGCGCGCTGCAGCCACTCGATGGGATCGCATTGATGCACAGGCGACGTCCCCGCATCAAGAGCGAAACGGATCTCACCAATGGCCCCGGCAAACTCAGTACAGCGCTGGGAATTGTCGGCTCGATGACCGGAAAGCCGCTCCAGCGGAAACCGCTCGTAATTCGCGAAGGCGAACCTATCGACGACGCTCTCGTCGAGATCACCACGCGCATCGGCATCACCAAATCCGCCGACTGGCCACTCCGTTATACCATCCGCGGAAACAGGTTCGTCTCGCGGGGAAAACTTTCCGGCTGAAGGGCTGCGGGAGGAGAGCCAACCAATCGGTCCGAGCTGCGAACTGGTTGCGGGTTGCGTGCTAGCTGCGAGATGAGAGCGTTGCGAGCTTGGTGCGAACTCAGATGAGACCCGCGGCTGGTTCCTACGCGTAACTAGCTCTCATCCCGCAACTAGCCCGCATCCCGCAACTAGCCCGCAGCTCGCACCAATTGGTTGGCTCTCATCCCGCAGCCCTCCAAAAAAAAGGGCTCCCTTTCGGGAGCCCAAGTCCATTGTCGGGTGCGCCAAGAGCTGCTAGTCCCGATCGATGGAACTGCCAAAGTTCAGACGGATGCCGAACTCGAAGAAGTTGAGCACGCTGTTGAAGAGGAAACTCGGATTGCTGGGAGCGAGGGTTTCCTGGGCGAAGATCGCCATGCGGCTCGCCTGGATCTGAATTCCACCGATGCCAACGATTGCGCTGCGGCTGCGTTCTCTCTCGACTTCGTCGAGGAAGGCGTTGCTCGGGAATGTGTTCACGCTGTCGACGAAGACTCTCGCGTCGCCAAGCACGGCGATCGTATAGCCGAGACCCGCGTAGGGAGTAATTCCGCCGAAATGTTTCGGAAATACGAGAGCACCCAGGGTGATTCTGCGCATGTCATTGACACGAACCGTGCGCTGGCCGCTGTTGGATGACGGATCGAAAAACTCGAGATCCCGCTGGAAGATCGACTGGTTGCCTGATACGTAAAGGCCGCCTTTGCTGCGCGTGATCACCCAATCGATGCCGAGGTCGACCGTCGATGTGTTGCCGTGGCCGGGGACCGAGAAGGTGTTGATTCCGGACTTGAATCCCCAGAACCATGAATTGTCGAAGTTCCGGTTCTCCTGCGCGCGCGCGCTACCGGAAACGACGACCGTGGCGACGAGCGCCACGAAGACTGCTCTGAGCTTCTGCATTAAGGCGTCCTCTAGATTATGCCTAGCTTTGTCCCGACGCTCTTGAACGCTGCGATTGCCTGGTCCAGATCGTCGCGTGAATGGGCAGCGCTGAGCTGACAGCGCACACGCGCCTGCCCTTGGGGTACGACCGGAAAGCCGAATCCCGTCACAAAGACGCCTTCATCCAGCAACATGTCACTCATTTTGATGGCGGTCGCCGTCTCACCCACGATTATAGGGACGATCGGGGTCTCTCCAGGTAGCGGTTTGAACCCCGCTTCGGCGATCGCCGCGCGGAAGTAGCGGGTGTTGTCACGCAGCTTACCAACGAGTTCCGGGTGGTTCTCGAGCTGGCGGATCGCCGCCAATGCGCTGCTGGCAACTGTCGGCGGAAGTGCGTTGGAGAACAGCTGCGGTCGGGAGCGCTGGGTCAGCATGTCGCAGAGAGCGGCCGAGCCCGCCACGAATCCGCCGGCGGCGCCGCCCAACGCCTTGCCCAATGTCGACGTGATAATGTCGATTTCACCGAGTACGCCGTAATGTTCGGCGGTGCCGCGACCAGTGGCGCCCATTACCCCTGTCCCGTGAGAATCGTCGACGGCCACGATTGCGTCGTAGTCCTTCGCGATCTGCAGTATCTCAGGCAGCTTGGCCACACTGCCTTCCATCGAGAACACGCCATCCGTCCAGATAAGACGCCGGCGCGCTGACTTCGCGCTCTCCAGCTTCGCCCGCAAGTCGTCGAGGTCCGAGTGCTGGTAAACTGCGGTGGTGCACTTGGTGATTGCCTTTGCCAATCTGATCGAATCGATGATCGAGGCATGGTTGAGCGCATCGGAGACGACGAAATCGTTCTGCTCGATGATGGTGGCTGTCAATCCTTCATTGGCGTTCCACGCCGACACGTAGCTCATCGACGCTTCTGTACCGACGAGATCGGCGATCGCCTTCTCGAGCTCGCGGTGAATCTCGAACGTGCCGCAGATGAAACGCACACTCGCGGTTCCAGCGCCGTACTTCTCGAGCCCATCGATTCCCGCAGCGACGACCTGCGGATCGTTCGACAGCCCGAGGTAATTATTGGATGAGAGGATGACGACTTCGCCGTGTCCTTCCATCTGCACGCGCGCCGCCTGTGGCGAAGCCAGAAAATTCAGCCGCTTGTAAACTTTGTCCGCTTTGAGCTTCTCGATCGTCGCGTTCAGGTCCGCGTCGAGTTTTTCATTGAGCGCCACTTAGCTCCCCTCAGTTCGTAGTTCGCGCCTCCCGCCTCCCGCCCTACGCGACCTCAAAGATCACCTTGCCGGCTTCACCCGACTTGATGGCCGCGATTGCAGCGTCGGCTTCACCGAGCGGGAAGCGGTGAGTGATCACGGGCGACGGATCGAACTCGCCCGACCGCAGGAATCGGGTCATCTCATGCCAGGTCTCGTACATGCGGCGCCCGACGACACCGTAAATAGTCAGTCCCTTGAAAATGACTTCAGTCGCGAGATCGAAATCCACTTTCTTTGACGGAATGCCGAGCATTTGTACACGGCCGCCGACGCGCACCAGCGCGAACGCCTGGTGAATCGCTACCGGCACACCCGACATCTCGAGCACGACGTCGGCGCCCAGTCCGTCAGTGGCGTTTTTCACCAGATCGACCGCTGCATCAGGATGCACTGCGTGATGCGCTCCCATCTTCTTGGCCAGAGCCAGGCGAGTGTCGTTGACGTCAGTGGCGATGATCTGCGATGCGCCTGCCGCCTTGCAGATTCCAACCGCGAAGATCCCGATCGGACCGCAACCGGTGATCAGCACCACCGCGCCGGGAATGTCCGCCGTCAACACGGTGTGAAACGCATTGCCCATCGGATCGTGAATGCCGCCGACGTCGTAGGAGATGTCGTCGTCCAGATGCCAGACATTGGTCGCCGGCATCGAGATGTATTCAGCAAAGCAGCCATCGCGATCCACGCCGATGATCCTGGTGAATGGACAGACGTGTGCATTGCCGGTCCGGCATAACAGGCACCGGCCGTCGACGATGTGCCCCTCGGCGGTGACACGGTCGCCTTCCTTGACGTCTGTCACGAGACGGCCTACTTGAACGACGTCGCCAGCGAACTCATGACCCACGACGAAGGGCGGCTTGCACCTGCCCTTCGCCCACGCGTCCCATTCGTAGATGTGAACATCAGTGCCGCACACGCCTGCACGCCGCACGCGAATCAGCACTTCGTCCTCGCGGATGCGCGGCTCCGCGACATCCTTCAGCTTGAAACCAGGCGACGCGGATTCTTTTACCAGCGCTTTCACGTGCACGTGCTCCGGAGAATACGAGTTTGCTGAGAGCGAAAGTCAAACCTGCTCACTGCGCGACGCTTTTGGAAGTGATCTCGCGCTCGCGAATCGCATCGTTCACTGCTCGCAATCCAATGCAAGCGTTCGACCAGATGCTGTCGTTGATTTCGATTGAATCGGCGTTTCCGGCATTTCACGCACATCTCTTGCATTCGCATGGCGCAACGAGTTTCCGATGTTCGATGTCGACTCGTCAGAGGTGAGTTCCTTGGTAACTCGCGGACATCAGTACGCGAAGTAGCACTCGCTGACTCGGTCAGGAGTCGGTGAGAGTTCTTACTTCATCGTGGAGAGACAACATGGCAGCAGCGAAAAGAGGCGGACGCAGAAAAGGCGGCGCACGTAAGAGCTCGGGCAGAAAATCCAGCTCCAGCAGAAGCTCCAGCCGCGGCAGAAAGAGCAGCAGCGGACGCAAATCATCGGGCCGCAAGAGTTCGCGCAGAAAGAGCAGCCGCTAAACCATCGCTTCTGATTACGAAAAGCCGGCGCTGTCGCCGGCTTTTTTGTCAGCGTGAGTATCGTCCCGTCGCGAGCTCGAGAATGCGGGCAATCAGCGCCGGATAGGAGAGTCCGGCTTTTGCCGCGGCGCGCGCGAATTCGCTGTTCTTTTCCAGATAACAATTCGGATTGGCCTCGATCACGAAGATCTCTTCGTCGGCAGTGACGCGCAGATCGATGCGGCCGTAGTCGCGGAGCCGGAGAGCCTGAAACGCATCGATCGCGACGCGCTGGATCTTTGCCGTCAACTCCTCTGACAAGTCCGTCGGAAAGACTGACTGCGTTCCCTCGAATTCCGCGCCTTTCTCGTCGCCCTCGTCACCCCACTTGGCTTCCCAGCTTGCAATCTTCGGCAGTCCGGCAGGAAACTTCGAGAAATCGAGCTCGATGATCGGCAACGCTTCCGCGTTGCTGTTGCCAATGACGCCCACGTAGAACTCGCGGCCGTCGATGAATTCCTCGACCAGCACCGGTGACTGATACTCCTGCTGCGTGGCGCTGATCACGTCGAGCAGCTCCCTCACATCGTGCACGACCGACTTCTGGGTAATGCCGAGCGATGCATCCTCTTGCGGTGGCTTCACCAGCAGAGGGAAGTCGATCTCATGCGCCCAATCCAGCTGTCCGCGGAACACCGTTGCGAACTTCGCGCTTTGTATCCCGTGGAATGCAAGCACCTTCTTCGTCAGCGTCTTGTCGCCGGCCAGAATCAAACCGGCCGGGCTCGACCCGGTGTAGCGCAGATCCAGGAGATTGAGTAGCGCTGCTACGTTCGACTCGAGAGCGCTCTTCCCGCGGAACGACTCAGCGATGTTGATCACCAGATCAGGCTGAGACGACTTGAGCTGATCGATTACGGGCTCGACTGAATCGTCGACCACAACGCGTTGAGAAGTATGTCCGTTCTCAGCGAGCGCTTGATCCAGCTGATCGAGCAGCGGATCGACCGGCGGATCGAGAGCGTCTTTGGTGTGAAGGACCGTGATCTTCACGGCTTGGGTGATTTCCCGCCGTCCACCGTATTGGTGTGGCGATAATTCATCATCACTGCCGTGCCAAATGCCGTCAGCTCTATCAGCGTCGAAGCTTCGAGTCCGCCAAGCTGCAGGTTGAGCTGCCGAGCACGATCGACCAGGAAATCGACAAATTGGCGAACGACCGACGCGGTCTCGCCCGTCCAATAGGAAATGCGTGCGACGATCTCGCGGCGATGGTGCGCAATGAAATCCGACGCTGCCGCTGCGCTCGGCGCCTGATCACGCGATACGAAGATTGTCCTGAGATCACCGTCGAAGATGCGCGGATCCCGAATCGGAATCGACTCTTCGTCCTCGTAATGCTCGGCGACCGTGTACCGCATGGCAGTCACCGGCAGATCGGCTTCCGAGGGCTCCGGCACCGCCGGCACCTGGTGCGCGATCTCCTTCATCACGCTGTCGACGTACTCGATTTTGCGCAGCGCCCCCCAACCATCATATGACTCGCGCCAATCGAAGTCAGGCGTCAGCCAGACAGCAAAGGTCTCGGCGAAGTCTTCATCGGGGTGTTTTTGCGCGTACCAGCCGAGGATGTGTCGAACGTAGTCGTGCGAAAAAGGGTCGGCGCGATAACGCTCGCGATAAGGACGGGAATACGGTCCAAAAATCTTTCGCCAGTCTGGACGGTCGTACAGACGATACGCGTAATTGAATGCGTGCCCCGCCTCGTGCCGCAGGTATCGCATTGATTCCTCTTCGCTCTCCACAGCGGCCGAGTAGTCCGCTTCGATCCGGGAAAGTCGCGGATCCGCCAGGTAAAACGGGACGCCGATCAATGGCGTCCCGTCCGGGCATCCCCACTGATCACTAAGATAGACCGGCGGGCGAAAGTCTAGTCCCTTGGCGGTGAGCTCGTCGTACAGCTGATTGACCAGCTTTTCGAGCAGCGTGCCGCGTATCTCGAGACCAATGTCCGAGATGCGCTGGGACAGCAGCGCATGCCGTTCGCCTTCCCAGCCTGGGGCCTGTTCCACGCGGTTCAAGGGGGGCAAGCAGCGTACCGGGTTTGCTAACGAAAAGCCCCGCGACTCGTCGCGGGGCTCTTATAACCGACAATCCAGCCAGCTCAGGCAGCGCGAGTTTCCGATTCCTCTGCGTTCTCTGGCGCAGGTGCCCAGATATACGCCGCGAATACCGGTGTCGGCTCCGTCTTGTCGCCGCGCGAGATGACGATGCCCATTGGCTCGGATGAATTCGTGTCCTTACGATCCTTCTTCATAAATCTCTCACTTGATAGGTGCCACACCCGTGGCTCGGAGCCACTGATAGGCACCCGATGTGCCAAGTGGGACGCCATTTCCAAGTGATTGTTAATGAAGAACTTACGCAGCGCCGACGCGACGCCTGAGCTTCTCATCGTTGCAAACTGACACACGCCTTCGGGACACTTGTGTCTAGATGACACGCAGCCGATCAGCTGGCGACTTTGCGGGCGAGGAAAGTTTTGGACGAGGCCGAATCGTCCTCGACGGAAATCGACCAGCCCTTGTACTGCTTCTTCAGCTCGGTCACCGAAAGGCCCTTTCCGCGCACGATCGTACCGACGAGATGAACTCCGCCATCGCGGGTTGCGCCCTGCAGTAGCTCGAACGCGCGGCTTCGCTCGTTGACGGAAAGTCCGTTGAATGCGTCGGGCGTACATACGACCGCGCCAAGCTGTACGTCGGGCGACCAATCGGTAATGCCGGCGACGTAGCTCTGGATCCGATCGGCGAGGCCTGCCTCCTGTGCGACATTCATTACACGCTCGAGCGGAGCCACTTCACGATCGACCGCCGTCACCTCGCAGCCGTGCGCCGCCAGGTAAAGCGCTGTCCGATCCATGTCGCCACCGGCAACGAGAACTTTCGATTCAGCCGGTGGGTGCACCTCGCGCGCGAGAACGCCGTCCGGTCGAATGCCCCAATGCTCAGGCCGTCGATACTCTTCGAGCATCTTGAGGCGCTTCCTCCGCCAGGTCGCATAGGAAGGGATGCGCAGCCGCTTGCGGATTATCCGATCTACTTCCGCCCAGAGGAGCAGCTCGTCCATCAGCAACTGCTCGCTGGCTCTAAGGGATGCGGCTGCTTCATCGCCAATCTTGAGAAGGGCGGAGCGGGAAACCGAGTCCTTGTAGTTCTCGATCTCGTCCTCTACAAACAGCTCGTATTCGTGTTTGAGAGAGCGAGGATTTTGTTGCGGCATGGCGTTGGGCAGAAGGAACGTGCTCTAGCCAGGTGTTTAAAGTAGCCGTCCTTGGTGATCGCGCAAGAGCAACTTTGTGCTAGCTCTACTGGGCAGATGTCCGCTAAGCTCAACAAACAACAACGGTTCCGCTTGCGACATCATCTAAGGTGAGAGTGCAACCAGGCCCGATCTGAGTGCGTATCGCACCAAACTCACGACGTCGTGCATCCCAAGCCGCTTCATCAATTCGCCTCGGTGGCTCTCCACTGTCTTGATGCTGAGGCTAAGCTTGTCGGCGATTTCGCGGGTGCGATGGCCCTCCGCTACCAGTCGAAGCACCTCGACTTGCCGAGCAGTGAGTTTGCCGAGAGGTTGGCGTCGCTCGATTGCAGTGGAAATGGCCGCCGGAAGCCGCTGCAAGTTCTTCTTGATCACGATGTCTTCAGCACCGTTGCGCAAACACGCGACGGCAGAAACACCGTTGATCGACTCGGTCACCACGATCAGCGGAGTGGCGGGACTTTGATACCGCAGTATGTCGAGCGCGTCGCCGGCTCCGAATGACGAGCCGTTGTAGTCGGACAACACCGCGTCCGGCTGCAGTTCTTCCAGCAGTATCTTGAAAGCTTCAGGTGAGGCTGCACTCCGCTTTTCGACTGTTACACCAGCTGCCGACAGCTGCTGCTCGATCAGATCGACATCGGCCTTATTGTCGTTCAGGACGAGAACACGTGAAGGATTCATTGATGGTGGTTAGAGTTCGAGGGCGCCAGATCGGGCGGCGCGGGCTGTGCGAGGCAGCGAGACTTCGAGCTTCAATCTGGCTTTCGGTGGGTTCACCGGGCTCATTCGCAAAGTAAGTCAGGGTATTTCCCGCTGCAATCGCCGGTCCATCCATAGATTCCGTCCGTATGAATCGCACGCGCGATGCCTGAGCTACCCGAAGTCGAGAAAGCGGCACGTGCGTTGGCCAAAGCTGCGGTCGGTAAGACCATCGCTGCCGTGCGGCCGATCCACCCATCCCTGAAAAGAAGATTTACGTCAGCCAGCGCTCTCCGCGCTAAAGGAAAGCGCGTCGAGAGCATCGAGCGGCGCGGGAAACATCAGCTGCTCAATCTCGATAGCGGCGACACGATCGTGATCCATTTCCGGATGAACGGCGATTGGGAGATTGGAACTGTTGATGATTCGCTCGATCGCTTCGCCCGCGCCGTTATCGAGCTGACTGACGGGACGCGGATCTCGCTTGTCGATCGTCGCGCACTTTCCACCATCACTCTCGACCGCGAAGGCATCTCATCGTTGCCAAAGCTGGGGCGCGAAGCGAGCGATCCATCGCTTGACGGAGTGTATCTCTCCGGCGCCCTCCAGCGACGCAAGATTGCAATCAAGCCGGCGCTGATGGACCAGGCGGTGCTGGCCGGACTCGGCAACATCTACGCAGCCGAAGCGCTCTGGGAAGCGCAAATCGATCCCCGGTCGGGCGCGGCGTCGATGTCAGGCGATACGCTCACCAAACTCGTCGACGCGATCAGGCTCGTCCTCAGCCCACGCCGTCGCCGCCCCGGCCGTTACACCGAATCGCGCGGTCGCAGTCGCTTCGCCGTCTACGATCGGGAAGGTCAGGAATGTCGTCGTTGCGGAGGCATCGTTCAAAGGATCGTGCAGGCAGGGAGGTCCACCTACTTCTGCCCGGACTGTCAAACCGGCTAATCCATGACCTCTAGCAGCGCCCCCTTGATGTAACCGGTCTCCGGAATCGTCAGGATTTCCGGATGATCGAGGGGCTGACCCGTTAGCGCACGAATCGCTACACGGCGGCCGCTGTCAGTGGCGGCATCCTGGAGCATCTCCAGAAACAGTGGCTTCGTTAGATGAAAACTGCAGCTGGCCGTGTATAGCAGTCCGCCGGGACCGAGCAGCTTGATCGCGCGCATGTTCACGTCCTTGTAACCGCGTAGCGCTCCTGTGAGCGCACCTTTCGTCTTCGCGAACGCGGGCGGATCGAGCACAATGGTGTCAAAGGTCACACCCTGCCGCTCCTTCTCGCGCAGAAAGTCGAACGCATTTGCTTCTACGAAGGAAATGTTGGTGAGCGAATTGCGCGCGGCGTTCTCCGAGGCTCTCATCAGCGCCGGAGCCGACGAATCGAGCGCAGTGACGTGCGTTGCCTTGCGCGCGAGGTGCAGCGCGAATGATCCGTGGTAACTGAAACAGTCCAGCGCGCGACCACGCGCAACCGTTCCCACAAAATGGCGGTTCTCCCGCTGATCCAGAAACGCGCCCGTCTTCTGTCCCGTAAACGGCGCGGCGAGAAACTTTATACCGTACTCGTGAACCTCGATCTCGCGCGGGACTTCCCCGTCGAGCACGACGGTCTCGCGAGGCAGCCCTTCTTTTGCGCGCAGCGCAACGTCGTTGCGCGCGAGAATCCCCGCCGGCTCGGCGAGCGAGCGCAATGAGTTGAGGATCTCATCCCGAAATCGCTCCAGTCCCGCGCTCATGAATTGCACCACCAGCCACTGGTCGTAGCGATCGCAAATGAGCGAGGGCACTCCATCGGCTTCTCCGTGGACCAGTCGCATCGCGTTGGTATGATCCTCGAGGGGGACGCGACGCGCGATCGCCGCGGCGATTTGCTCGTCCCACCATGCCTGGTCGATCACGGCGTCGGGATTGTGGTCCAGCATCCTCAGCGAGATCTCCGACAGCGGGCTCCATAGCGCCCAGCCAAGGGGCTTGCCGCGGTTGTCGTGAACGAGCACCGCCCCGGCATCCACCAGTGGGCGCTCTGTCACATCGCTGCGATAGATCCAGGGATGGCCGGCCTGCCACCGCCGCGCCCCCTTGGCGCTCACTCGCGCAACAGTCATGTGTCAATTTATCAAACGAGGTGCGCGTCGTTTTGTGGCCGTACACTTCTTGCGAAAGGTCTACCCATGCGCGAGATCGTACCGCTTTCAGTAACCGTCGCCGCCGGCGGACTTCTCTACCGCGAGCACACCGCGCGAACCAAAGCCGAGCGACTCGCCGCGGCGACGATGGAGACGCTGCTGAATGCAATCGATGCCAACGACGAAGAGACGGGCAAGCACGTGCGCCGAGTCGCGTCTTACGCGTTGATTCTGGCCGATGCCGCCGGGCTCGACGGGCACACGTTGCGCACCATTGAGCGCGTCGCATTGTTTCACGACATCGGGAAGCTCCACGGAGCTCTGACGGACATCTTCCACGAGGCAGCCAAGCTCACGCCGGAGGAGCGGCGAGCGGTGAAAACCCATCCGCAGCGCGGCGCAGAAGTTCTCGATCCTCTTAGCGCGTTTTATCCCGATCTGGGGGCCGGCGTCGCCGCGCACCATGAACGTTGGGACGGGAAAGGCTATCCGCGCTGTCTCAAGGGAAAGCGGATTCCGCTACAGGCACGCATCGTTACGATTGCAGACAGCTTCGACGCGATCACACATCGTCGGCGCTATAGCGCTGCGAGAAGCCTCGGTGAGGCAATAAAGGCGATTCGCGAAGGACGCGGAACGCAGTTCGAGCCCGCTCTCGTCGATCTGTTTCTGAGCAAGCCGGTAATTGCCAGGATCGAGAAGGCAATGCGTCGGGCTCACGCTCCACGACGCGTAGCTGAGAAGCGCCGTCATGGGGAAAGGGAATCAGTTCCCGATGTTACGTTTCGATGGCGGACGCGATCTCGCGGGTCGCCTGCACCGGATCCTCAGCGCTGAATATCGCGTTTATGACAGCTACGCCCGTAGCTCCGTGCATCACGATCTGCATCGCGCGGTCCGCGGTGATGCCACCGACGGCAACTGCCGGGTGATCGACCAGTCCCTTAAGCCGCTCGAACCCGCTCACTCCAATTGCAGTCCCGGCATCGCCTTTCGAGTCTGAGCCGAATACGGGCCCGATGCCCACGTAGTCCGCGTTCTTCGCGTTCGGTATCTCCGCATCGCTCCCGAGCGACGCGCCGATGATGAAGCCGGCTGGAGCGAACCTTCGAATTGCCTCCACCGGCAGGTCCGCTTCGCCGACGTGTACTCCAGCAGCGCCTGCGGCGAGCGCAATGTCCGCCCGATCGTTGACGATCACCGGCACGTTCACTTTCAGGATGATCTTCCGCGTGATCTCGACGACTTCTCGCGGCGAAGCGGCTTTGAGTCGCACCTGTACGCTCGTCGCTCCGCCTTGCACAGCGGCAGCCACACGATCGACCAGCGTCGCGCGGCGATCCTCGGCGTCGTCGGTGATTGCGACGAGACGCAGGATGCGCGGATCAAGCATTTCGATTATCGACTGGAAGTAGTTCCGCTAACGGTTTTCTTGGTCGATGTGCCAGTCGACTTCCTGATCGTCGATTTCGCAGGAGTCTTGGTCGACTTGGACGTTGTGACGGTTCGCTTCGCAGCGCTTGCTGTTTTGGTCGACTTGGTTGGCGCAGTCGTCCTGCCCGCCGTTCGCAACGTTGTCTTCGTCGACGTTGCGCGCGTGGCCGGCGCCCTCGGCGCTGGATCCGCCATCGCCAGCATTCGCGGCGGTATCCGCCTCGGCATTGCTGCGCGAACCTGGCGCACAGCGTTGGCGTGCTGCTCGAGCGTCATGCGGAACTCGTGGTGCCCATCCGTGCTCGCGACGAAATACAGATACTGAACGTTCGCCGGGCTGGCGGCCGCGGCGAGACTCGCAACTCCGGGCGATGCGATCGGTCCGGGAGGCAAGCCCTTGTTCACGTAGGTGTTGTACGGGGATTTGATAGCGAGATCCTTGTAGAGTACGCGGCCGACGTGATGGCCCAGCGCGTACTGCACGGTTGGATCAGCTTGCAGCAACATTCCCTTTCGCAGTCGGTTGTAATAGACGGCGGCAATCACCGGCCGTTCCTCGGGCAACCGCGCTTCCTTCTCCACGATCGACGCCATAGTTACGAGGTCGTTGCGATTGATCTTCATCGCCAGTGCAGCTGAATCCCACGATGGCTTCCAACGCCGCTCAAACGAATAGACCATCTCACGAACGGCCTGTCGAGCGGTGGTGCCGAGCGGGAACGCATAGGTATCGGGGAACAGGTAACCCTCAAGCGTCGGATTCGGCACATCGAGTCGTGCGAGCAGCGCAGTGTCACGAACCGCTGCTGCTACCGAATCCGCTGGAACCTTGAGTGTCCTGGCCAATGCTGGCGTGATCTGAGCTATCGACCAGCCCTCGGGAATGGTGACGGTGTTGACCAGGCCATGCCCGCCGTTCAGTGCGTCGACGATGGAATTCCACGGCGTACCGTGTTTAAGCAGGTACGTACCAGGTTTGATGTTCCTGTCGCCGCCGACGACACGCCCATAGAGCGTGAACAACTTCGCCGAGCCAATGACACCGTCGTGCGATAGCGATTCCGCAGCCTGACCGAAGCTGGCCCCGCGGGGGATGATTACGCGGACCGGTGCGCCGTGGGGCTCGCCTGCACACGCAGCGATAAATACGCACGCCGCAACGAGTGCGGTGCGCATATCACGTCGACGCATTGAGTGCGTGTTGTAGCAGAATCGCCGCTGCAAGGGCATCTACATCACCTTTCCTGCCGCGCGTGGATTGCTCCATTTCTTTGATCGTGCGTAGCGCGGCTGCCGTGGTAAACCGTTCATCATAGAAACGAACTGGCATGCCCGTACGTTTCGCGATTTCAGCGCCAATTTGGCGTACTTCTGCCGTCCAATCGGTCTCGTTGCCCTCTCCGTCGAGCGGAAGCCCGAATAAATAGCCCTGAGCCTCGAGCTCGGTAGCGCGCGCGATGATTTTTGTGATCGGGGGTCGTTTGCCTTCACGACGCTCGATGAAGCCCGCCGGCGAGGCAATTATGCCGAGCGGATCGCTGATCGCGAGGCCGATCCTTTTGCGACCGTAATCGATGGCGAGAGTCCGACCAAGCGCTTCGTTCACGCTGTCGCTAACCCTGAGCCATCTGCGTGAAGAATTCCTTGTTGTTCTTCGACTTCGCCATCTGTCGCAATAGGAATTCGATCGCCTCCGCCTCGGGCCTGTCGGCCAGGAATTGCCGCAGCAGAATTACTCGATTCATCTCGGGCTGGGTGAGAAGCAGTTCTTCTTTACGTGTACCGGAGCGGAAGATGTCTATCGCCGGATAAATGCGACGATCAGCAATCTTGCGATCAAGCACCAGTTCCATGTTGCCGGTGCCCTTGAACTCCTCGAAGATCACGTCGTCCATTCGCGAGCCCGTCTCGGTCAGGGCGGTCGCGATGATGGTGAGCGAGCCGCCGCCGTCGATATTGCGTGCCGACCCGAAGAATCGCTTCGGCTTGTGCAAAGCAGTGGCATCGACGCCGCCAGACAGAATCTTGCCCGACTGTGGCGCGACGGTGTTGTGCGCGCGAGCGAACCGTGTCAGCGAATCGAGCAAGATCACGACGTCCTTGCCGCTTTCGACAAGGCGTTTCGCCTTCTCGAGTACCATGTCCGCGACCTGGACATGTCGCGGCGCGCCTTCGTCGAATGTCGAGCTGATGACCTCAGCGCGAATCGTGCTGGCAATCATCTCTGTCACTTCTTCCGGCCGTTCGTCGATCAGCAGCACGATGATCGTGACTTCGGGATGATTTTCGGCGATCGCGTTGGCGATTTTGTGCAGCAGAATCGTCTTGCCCGCGCGTGGCGGCGACACGATCAAGCCGCGCTGGCCCTTGCCGATCGGCGACATGATATCGAAGACCCGCATGCTGAGATCCCCGTCCTTTGTCTCGAGCCGCAGGCGCTCATCGGGGTATTGCGGGCGCAGATTGTCGAAAGGTATCCTGTCTTTGGCTTTCTCCGGATCCTCGGCGTTGACACTCTCGACCTTGAGCAGCGCGAGGTACCGCTCCCACGGTTTCGGCGGTCTGACCTGTCCGCGCACCTCGTCACCCGTTCTCAAACCGAAACGCTTGATCTGCGACGGTGACACGTAAATGTCGTCCGGACCGGGCAGGTAGCTCCAGTCCTGACTGCGAAGGAAGCCGTATCCCTCGGGCAAAATCTCCAGCACGCCATCACCGTGCAGCATGATGTCGGTGTCGAGGAGATTCTGTTCGATCTGGAAAATCAGATCCTGTTTTCGGAGACCGGCCGAGCCGTCGATCTTGAGACCGTCGGCCATCTCCTGAAGCTCAGAGACTGATTTCCGCTTTAGCTCGGCGATGTCCACGAGGTGTGGATGGAAGGGGATACGCGACTGGCGGGAAGTGAAGCGGTTTGAACCGATGCCCAACTACGGGCGGCGGAAAAAAGGGAGGGGAAAAGCGGAACGGGAAGGTGCGGAGGGAAAGTGCGGCGGGTGTTGATTTCACCCGAAAGTAAACGCGGAAAAAAAAACGGTCAAGCTCAGGGTCGAATGTAACGCATTGGATTGCTCTTGATGTCTTTCACCAACGCCGCCACCAGCTCGTGTTGTTCGGTCAATTTCCGCGCGAGCACGCTGTCCGAGTGAACGGCAGCGATGGTCCCTAACGGGCTCGTTGCAAGAGCTCGCAGGGTGTCGAGCTCGGCGAGGACGTGCGATGCCTTCGTCGCAAGCGTCGAGTCCTTCCGGAAACGACCAATGCTTCCACGATTGGATGAGACCAATCGTTTGAGTGAATCCGCTGAGGCCATCACGTGCGAGGCGCGACGCTGCAGATTGCCGCGCAACGCACTCGCGATTGCGCCGTTTCCGCGCGCTCGCGAGTTCAGGCTGGAGATACCGGCGGTGACGTCGGGCAAATCCGGCAACCCGCTCGCGCGAATGTTACCGATGGTTCCGACGGGTCGGTCCGTTTTCCTCGTGACTTCCTTGGCGGTCGTAATGAGCTTGCCGACGGTGGGAATCAGTTTCGCCGCTCCGTTGGCAACGGCGCCAATCCCCGCAAGGGGCAACGCTCGCAACGTATCACCATCCTTTAGAGGCGGCGACCCGAGGGTGCCGGCGGAGATAAAAATGATCGGCGTGCCGATCAGAGTGCCGCCAGCACGGATTTGCGCATAGGAGTCGTGGCGCACGTGAGGCATCGCTTTCTGCAGAAACTCGGTCTTGATCAGCAGCCGCTCGAGCGTGTCAGTGCCCGGTGGACGAAATGATATGTCGGTTACCAGTCCGTCTTTTTCGCCTGCCAGCCAGACCTCGGTGCCCGCCAAAACGCCAGGTGCTTCGTCCGTCACGACGTAGAGGGTCACCTTCTTGCCATGCAGTCCGCCAACTCGCGCAAACGCAAAAACGGAGAAAACGATCGCGGCGAGGACGACGACCGCGATGAGTCCCCCCTTGAGCTCCCGCCAGTGTATCTGGTGCGGCATGGAGCGAATATAAACATGGTGTTTGGCTACTGCTTATTTTATTGGCGACCATGAGCGCCAATAACACGACCGAATGCTGATCGGCGTCCCGCGCGAAATCGCGACCGGAGAACGGCGCGTCGCCCTGGTGCCCGAAGTAGTGTCGCAGCTCACCCGCGCCGGCCATCGTGTTGTCATCGAGCACGACGCCGGCCTCCGCGCGGGCTTCACTGATGATGCCTACCGTGATGCGGGTGCCGAAATCGTCGACTCGTCGAGCGAGGTCTACGCTAACTCACAGATGATCCTGAAAGTCCAGCGGCCCGGTCGCGACGCATCGAGCGGTGAAGCCGAGTTGGACATGATGCGCGATGGAAGCGTGCTGATCGGGCTGCTGCAACCGTCATCTGACCCCGCGCTTTTCCAGCAGCTGGCCGAGAGAAACATCACTGCACTCGCCATGGAGCTGGTGCCTCGCACCACTCGAGCGCAGATGATGGACGCATTGTCTTCGCAGAGCACCGTTGCCGGCTACAAGGCAGTACTCCTCGCTGCCAACGCTCTCCAGAAATTCTTCCCAATGCTGATGACGGCTGCCGGAACAGTGCGACCCGCGCGCGTGCTCGTGATCGGTGCTGGAGTGGCAGGTTTGCAGGCGATCGCCACCGCGCGGCGCATCGGCGCAGTCGTGGAAGCCTTCGATACTCGTCCGGTGGTGAAGGAGCAGGTGAAAAGCCTCGGGGCGACGTTCGTCGAGCTCGACATGCATGACGAAGATGCGCAGGACGCCGGCGGCTATGCCAAGGAATTGAGCGCGCGACACATCCAGCGCGAGAAGGAGCTGATCCACGAGCGTGCGCTGCAGGCGGATGTCATCATCACTACCGCGCTCATCCCCGGTCGACCTGCGCCCGTCCTCGTCACCGCGGAAACCGTCAGGGCGATGCGGCCAGGCGCCGTAATTGTCGATCTTGCCGGCGAACAGGGTGGCAACTGTGAGCTGACCGTGGCCGGCGAATCGGTGGTGCGGAATGAAGTGACGATCATCGCGCCGCTCCACATCTCCAGCGATCTCGCCTATCACGCCAGTCAGATGTATGCCAAGAATCTCGGAGCGCTGATCACCCTGCTGGCGCCGAAGGCTGATCTCAACCTCAATTTCAGCGACGACATTATCGATGCGGTGACGATCGTTGCCGGCGGCGAAGTCCGACACGCTGCGACCCGTCAGCGCCTCGGTATGGCGTCTCTCACCCAAGCTGCGGGGGCGAAGTGAGTCAGGAGCTTGTACTCGGCATCTACGTCTTCATCATGGCGATCTTCGTGGGGTTTGAGGTGATCAGCCGGGTGCCATCGGTTCTGCACACGCCGCTGATGTCGGGCACGAACGCCATTCACGGTATCGTCGTTCTCGGCGCGTTTCTCGTTGCGGGATCGGCGGACACACCGCTGCTCAAGGCGCTCGGGCTCATCGCTGTCGTGTTCGGGGCAGCGAACGTGTTCGGCGGCTTCGTGGTGACCGATCGAATGCTCGAAATGTTCAAACGGCGCCAGCCGGCGCAGACCGACAACGGAGACAAGAAGAGTGCTTGATCTGCGCGCATCGGTGATAGCGGTCAGCTACATCGTTGCCTCCGTACTCTTCATCTTCGGCCTCAAGCAACTCAGCTCGCCATCGACGGCCCGCTCAGGCAATCGACTCGCAGCGATCGGGATGGCGCTCGCGCTCGCCGTTACACTGATTGACCGCCAGATAATCTCTTTCTGGACGATCGCCATCGGCACGCTGATCGGCGCGGCGATGGGGATTTACTTCGGCAGAACCGTGCAGATGACAGCGATGCCTCAGATGGTGGCGCTGTTTAACGGAATGGGCGGCGCGACTGCCGCTCTCGTCTCCGTTGCCGAGTATCTGCGACTGTCGGGTCACGGCGAAGTCATTGGCGTCGGGGAAGCGACATCGATCGTGCTGGGCACTGCGATCGGCGCGATCTCGTTCACCGGCAGTATCATCGCTTTCGGCAAGTTGCAGGAGATTCTGCCGGGTAAACCGCTTCAGTTTCCCTTACAGCGGTTGGTAAACGGTATCGTGCTGATCGCCGTCATTGCTCTCGGCGCAATGGTTGTAATGGGCACACCGACGTCGACTATGTGGCTGCTCTTTGCCGCGGCGCTTCTGCTCGGCGCGATGTTCGTATTGCCTATTGGTGGCGGAGACATGCCGGTTGTGATCTCCATCCTGAACTCACTCACCGGATTGGCGGCAGCGCTTACGGGATTCGTACTGCACAATCAGATGCTCGTCGTCGCGGGCGTGCTCGTCGGCGCGTCGGGAACGCTGCTGACATTGTTGATGAGCACCGCGATGAATCGCTCGGTGGCGAACGTGCTGTTCGGCGCGTTCGGAGCTGGTAGCAGCGTTGCCGGTGCGCAGGCTACTGCCGTAGGCCGCTCTGTCCGGCAGACGACGCCCGAGGACACTGCCATCGCGCTCGCATATGCGCGCAACGTGGTCGTCGTACCGGGCTACGGACTCGCTGTCGCGGAAGCGCAGCACACCGTTCGTGAGCTGGCGACCGATCTGGAGAAGCGTGGCGTCAACGTTAAGTACGCAATTCATCCCGTTGCCGGCCGTATGCCGGGCCACATGAACGTGCTGCTCGCCGAGGCTAACGTGCCGTACGATCAGCTGCTGGAAATGGACCAGGTGAACGGCCAATTCCCGCAGACCGATGTCGTGCTGGTGGTTGGGGCCAACGATGTCGTGAACCCGGCTGCGCGGGACGATCCTTCCAGCCCGATCTACGGCATGCCCATTCTCGATGTCGATCTCGCGCGCAACATCATCGTGCTCAAGCGAAGCATGGGTCACGGCTTCGCCGGAATCGACAACGCGCTCTTCTACCACGAGAAGACGCGAATGCTGTTTGGCGACGCTCGGAAGTCGCTGACGGAAATCGAGCAGGCGCTCAAAACGGCGTAACCCGTGAGAGTCCTGACCGGGTTCGCCATGCTGTTTGCTCTGCTCGGTGTGGCTGCTTTCAGCGGCAGTGGCCGTAGTGCTCCCGCCCGTCAGGGAACTTCAACTGTCATTATCGACGGCGTGTCCGTTGTTGATGTGGTGCGCGGCGTCGTGCGCGCGCAGATGCGCGTGGTGATACGCAACACCCGCATCGTCAGCATCGAGCGCGCACCTCGTACTGCGCTGCCGCCGCCCGCAGACACCGTGATCGATGGTCGCGGAAAGTTTTTGATTCCCGGCTTGTGGGACATGCACGTCCACATCGACACGACGGAAGCGTGGTTCTTTCCGCTGGCGATTGCTGCCGGTGTGACGTCTGTGCGCGACATGGGTGGGTTGCTGTCGCGCGTGCGTCGGTGGAAGCAGCCGTCCGCGCCCGGAGCGTTGCGTCCAACGATTATTGCCGCCGGTCCGCTGGTTACCGGCCCTGTTACCGATACTGATTCGCGACTCGTGCGCGTGGCCAACGCGGTGCAGGGGCGGCGTGTCGTCGATACGCTCCTCGATCGCGGCGTCGATTTCATCAAGGTCCACGACTGGCTGGGTCGGGACGCGTATCTCGCTGTGGCCGCGGAAGCGCGCGCGCGTGGCTCCTACATAGCTGGCCACCTGCCGATTGCCGTTGATCCAATCGACGCGGTCCGCGCTCGACAGCGCAGCATCGAACACATGGGCAGCGGCTGGTCCGGACTGCTCCTCTTTGCGTCTGGCGATCGCAGGGTGATCGACTCAGTCAGCAAGTGGGCAAACGTCGCGGCCGGTACTACTGACCTGATGAAGCACTTCACGCGCTCGTGGCAGCGACGTTTAGCGGACTCCTTCAGTCCTGCTCGGGCGAGGTCATTGTGCAGTACGCTTGCCGGCGGGCGGGTGTGGCTCACGCCAACCACGTACTTCTCCGCGTATCTCACCCTCATGCCTTTGAACGCCGCACTGCTGAGGGATCCGCGACTGAACTACTTACCGCCGTCGGTTCGCGATCTCGCTCCAGAGGTCGTGCCGGCTGATCGTTTTTCACGCGCCTCGCGAACGAGCCCGAATATCGGTGTCTACGAAACGCGCGCGAGGCTGATCCGAATTTGTCGTGACCAGGGAGTACAATTCCTCGCCGGCACCGACGTCGGTCCCTACAGCCCGATGATTCCTGGATTCTCCCTGCACGACGAGCTCGAGCGGTTCGTCGCCGACGGCTTCACTCCCATCCAGGCTCTGCGCACGGCGACCATCAACCCCGCGCGGTTTTTCAACGCCGCTGACACCCTTGGTTCCGTCGCTCCGGGCAAGCGCGCTGACCTCGTGCTCCTGGATGCAAACCCGCTGACGAACATCAACAACATCCGTCGCATCAACGCCGTCATACTCAACGGAATCCTGATAGATCAGGCTCACCGACAGCAGATGCTCGACTCTTTGTCAGCGAGATTCGCGACACACTGAGAATGCGCGCGGCGGGACTCGAACCCACGACCTTCGGCTCCGGAGGCCGACGCTCTATCCAACTGAGCTACGCGCGCAAAAAAAACACTAGGAGGAATTAACTTCCTCTGATGACACCAGCAAAACGAAAGATAACGGTCCTGCCAGGTGATGGAATCGGCCCCGAAGTCGTCGATTCCGCCCTCGCCATCATAGAGGCAACAAATATCCCGCTCGAATTCGAGAAATGCGAAGCGGGCGCTCGAGTGTTCCAGACAGGAATCCCTACCGGCATCCCCAAAGAGACCATCGACTCCATCGGGCGCAATAAGGTCGTCCTGAAAGGACCGCTCGAGACGCCAATCGGCTATGGCAATCGTAGCGCCAACGTCACTCTCCGGGCGTTGTTCGAAACCTACGGCAACATTCGGCCGGTCCGTGAGCTTCCCGGCGTTCAAACAGCGTTTACCGGCCGCGCACTCGACATCGTCATCGTGCGCGAGAACGTCGAGGACCTTTACGCCGGCATCGAGTATATGCAGACGCCGGGAGTCGCCGAGAGCCTGAAGCTGATTTCGCGCGAAGGCTGCGAGAAGATCGTCAAGCTTGCGTTCAGCTACGCCGTCGCCGAAGGACGAAAGGCCGTCCACTGCGCGACGAAGTCGAACATCCTCAAGCTCACCGAGGGCTTGCTTCAGCACACCTTCGAGGAAATCGCGCCGCAGTATCCGCAGATTGTCTCGAAGCACATTTTGATCGATAACGCCGCGCACCAATTGGCGATGCGTCCCGAGCAGTTCGACGTCATCGTCACCACCAACATGAATGGCGACATCCTCAGCGATCTGACGTCCGGCCTCACCGGTGGGCTTGGCTTTGCTCCGTCGGCGAACATCGGGAACGATGTCTCGATTTTCGAGGCGGTGCACGGCTCGGCGCCAGACATCGCCGGTAAGAACAAAGCCAATCCGACCGCGCTCGTCCTCAGCGCGGCGATGATGCTCCGTCACCTTGGCGAAGGGAAAGCGGCGAACGACGTCGAGCAGGCAGTGCTGGTCAGTCTCGAGAGCGGGATTCGCACCAGCGACATGATGGGAACTGCCAAGCCCGCGACGACTTCAGAATTCACCCAGGCGATTATATCGAACCTCGGCAAGACGTCGAAGTTGAGCCCTCCCAAGAAATACACGAGCGTTGACCTACCGCCCCACCATCCGGGCGTGAACGCGGTGCCCGCCAGGAGCAGGCGGTTGACCGGTCTCGATGTCTACATCGAGTCCACTCTCGAGCCGGCCCAGCTCGCCTCCGGTCTCGACGAGTCAATGTCATCATCGCCGCTCAAGCTGGAGATGATCACCAACCGCGGGGCGATCGTGTTCCCGTCGAGTGGTCGCCGCGTTTCGCTGGTAGACCACTACCGCTGTCGCTTTGTCCTGCGTGATGGCGAGACCAGACTAGGCGATGAAGAGATACTCTCTCTACTCTCTACTCTCGGCCGCTCGCACCGCTGGATGCACGTTGAGAAGCTGCAGGAGTTCGATGGAGAGGCGGCGTACTCCAAGTCGCAGGTTTAACAAAACCTAAGAGGTACCGATGTCAGCTACGCTAGACCGGCGCTCGTTCATGACCTACTTCTCCGGCGTCGGATTGACTTCAACGTTATTTCCGGGTGTGCTCTGGGCGAAGCTGGCGGGCGGCGCTGACATTACCGTCGACACCATCGCCAGCGCCGAAGAAGTGGCGGGACTGCACTTCGATCCGCAGGAGCGCGAGTTGATGCTGGACGGATTGAAACAGCAGGAACAACGCATCGAAGCGCTGCACAAGATCCCGCTGGATAACTCCGTTAGCCCCGCAATCAAGTTCGACCCACTGCCGCCGGGCAAGTTGCTCACGCCGATGGCACACCGACCAATGCGAAGATCGAAAGTCGCGGATCGCGCAACCCCCGCGAATCTCGACGAGCTGGCGTTCCTGCCGGTGAGCGAGCTCTCTGAGCTCCTGCGGCGTCGACGTGTTACCTCGACGCAGCTGACGCAGATGTACGTTGCACGCCTCAAAAAGTACGATCCCGTTTTGCACTGCGTGATCTCTCTCACCGAGGAGCGCGCACTCAAGCAGGCTGCCGCCGCCGACGCTGAGATCAGTCGCGGCCACTACCGAGGTCCACTACACGGGATTCCGTGGGGCGCCAAGGACCTCCTCGCCGTGCGCGGCTACAAGACGACCTGGGGCGCTGGCCCATTCAAGGACCAGGTCATCGACACCGACGCCACCGTCGTCCAACGTCTCGATGATGCCGGCGCAGTTCTGATCGCCAAGCTCACGCTGGGCGAGTTGGCCCAGGGCGATATCTGGTTTGGTGCGACTACCAGGAATCCCTGGAAAGTGGATCAGGGCTCGAGCGGATCATCGGCAGGTCCAGCCTCCGCGACCGCCGCCGGCCTCGTTGGATTTTCGATCGGCAGCGAGACACTCGGCTCGATTTCGTCGCCATCAACCCGCTGCGGCACCACGGGACTCCGCCCGACCTTTGGCCGTGTTCCGCGGACGGGCGCGATGGCGCTGTCGTGGACTATGGACAAGCTCGGCCCCATTTGCCGAAGCGTGGAAGACTGCGCGTTGGTCCTGGATGCGATCTATGGCCCGGATGGAAAGGACAACACCGTCATCCCCGCCGACTATCACTGGAACGCGCACCTTTCGCCTGCCTCGCTCCGCGTTGGATACGTGAAGTCGGCTTTCGATTTGCCACAGCTCGATCCCGCGGATGCAAAGCGCACGCTGCACGCGACAAAAAACTTCGATGACCCTGCGCTGGATGTCCTGCGGCGAATGGGGATCCATCTGATTGCTGTCGATTTGCCCGACGTTCCCTACGACGCGATGCGCATCATCCTGAGCGCAGAAGCAGCCGCATCGTTCGACGAGCTCACGCGCACCGATCGCGACAAGGAGTTGGTCCAACAAGGCAAGTTCGATTGGCCGAACTCGTTCAGAACATCGCGGTTCATCCCGGCTGTCGACTATGTGAATGCCAACCGTGTGCGCACGATTGCAATTCAGAAGTGGGATGATTTAATGCGAACGGTGGACGTCATCGTGACGCCCACCGGTGCTGCTAACCTTTCTCAGCTCGTCGCGACCAATCTCACCGGACATCCAGCGGTCATCCTTCCCAATGGTTTCCGCGATGATGGTACTCCGGTCTCGCTGACTTTCCTCGGCGGACTATTCGAGGAGGCGAAGCTGCTGGCGGTGGCGAAAGCGTATCAGGATGCCACAGGCTTTCACCTGCGGCATCCCGTCGTACCACTCACGGCGACAGAGAAAACTCCAGCTTGACGTAAGCGGCGTTATCCCGGCCGCTTGTAAAGGACGGTCCCGAGCCTCCCACCGTTTTCCATCCGCCGGCGAGCGTCGTTCTGAAATTGGGCGTCCAGCCGTACTCGAACGTCGGACCCACCTGGAACGAGTTGCTGGTATTGCCGTTGAGACCGCCGCCCTGGCCGACCAACTCTGCGCCGATGCGGGCAGGGTGCGACCGGGAGTTGCCGAAAGGTACGGATGCGCGACCTCGCGCCCATACGTAGTGGCTGCCGAAGTTGTAGTTCGACAGCAGCTGGGTGCGAAGCGCCCGACGCCCTGATCCGTTCGAGTAAGCGCCGAAGCTCGCGGTGGCACCGCTCTTACCACCGCTCTCTGCGCCGGGCGCGGCCGGGTTCTCGTTACTGACCCACGTGTAACCACCACCGAACGACACACCGCCGCTGCGTCCGGCGTATGCAAGCCCTACCGTGGGCGAGATCGCCTTCAGATTCGACGTCACATCCACCGACTGAATGGGGCGATAGTGAAGCAGGTATCCGTTGACATTGAGGTACGGAGACCAGCCCAGGCCCCCCATCCCAACGTACAGGCCCAACAGATAAAACTGGCTGTGCCTGGTATCGAGCTCAGTGGATCCGTAAAGGGTCGGATGAAGCTGGCGCGTCTGCGCTTTTGCGGCAGGCGCAAACGCAGTCAGTCCAGTAAATGTCACCAGCGCGAGTACCGCGTTCCGATGTTTGTTCAGTTGCATATTCTTCTCTCGGTTTAGTGGTGCCTTCGGCTCACTGCATCGCCAGTTTTCGAGAATTTCTCGTCGGCCGGAAGCGTCACAGCATCTGTGCATGAGCCCGGGTACGGGTATGCCAGATTCGTACCTTTGCTGGCTTTTTTTCCCCGCTGCCGCCTTACAATTTGCCGGTGGCGAAGCGTCGAAAGCGTTGCCAGATAATCACCTAGGCAGGCGGCAGAATTCCTGCATCGCGAGGCACCACACGTAGTCCACTACCTGACAATGCGATTCCAAAGCCTTGCTTGCAGCCTCGTATTGATTGGTTTGGTCGCCTCAGCGAGCACCGCCGAGGCCCAAAGCAAATCCAAGAAAAAGGCGACGCGCACGACCAGAACAACTACCAGAAAGCCGGCGCCGGAGCCGGTACCCGCGCGCATCGACTCGACGCTGGCTACTTCGCCAATCGCCGCAGCTGCCGTCGCCGACGAGCGCCAGCTCTTCATGAACGCCGCGCGCGGCGCGTGGGCATTCGTCGAGCGGAATTACCAGTCGTCAACCGGCCTCGCTCGGGCTCACGACACTTATCAGTACGTCACGTTGTGGGACGTCGCGAGCGCACTTGCCGCTACTTACTCCGCGCACGAGCTCGGCATGATCTCCGATGCACCGTTCAATCAGAGGATGCAGCGCGCCCTGGCCACACTGGGCTCCATGGACCTCTTCGACGGGGCGGCGTTCAACAAATCGTATGATTCCCGGACTGGCCGGATGATCGATCGCGAACAGCGTCTTTCTTCGAAAGGATATGGATGGTCTACGACGGATATCGGCAGGCTGTTGATCTGGCTGCGCATCATCGCCGTGAATCAGCCCCAGTTCGCGCAGCAAACGACTGCAATCGTCCGACGTCTCAACGTGCCGCGGATGATCGCCAACGGTTATCTGCAGGGGAGCGATCTCGATCCGCAGACGGGCCAGCTTCGCGTTTATCCGGAGGGTCGCATCGGATACGAGCAGTACGCCGCCGCCGGTCTCGCACTCTGGGGGTACCGCGCCGATAAAGCGCTCGACGCCAGTTTGAATGCGCTGCCCGTCAACGTGCTCGGCGTTTCAATCGTCGCCGATAAGCGCGGCGACGAGAGAGTCACCAGCGAGCCGTACATTATGATGGGGATGGAGACCGGCTGGTATTCGCCGGAACTTCGCGAGCAGGCCTGGCGCGTACTCGCGGCACAGGAAGCACGTTACAGGAGCACGGGCACACTGACCATGGTGAGCGAGGACGCCCTCCCTGATCCGCCATACTATTTCTATTACTACAACGTGTATCGACAGGGACGTGCGTTCACAGTGGACGCGCCGGCAGGATCAGGCTATACGGATCGGCCGCGCTGGCTTAGCTCAAAGGCCGCGTACGCATGGCATGCGCTTTTGCCGAGTCCGTACACCCTTGCCGTAGTGCAGGCCGTCCAGGGCGCGATGATGCCCGGACGTGGTTGGGGCGCTGGAGTCTACGAGGGCACGCTGCGGCCAACTGGGGACGCGAGTCTGAACACTGCCGCGCTGATCCTCGAGGCGGCATGCTACAACCTGCGGGGCCATCCATTCCTGAGGACCAACCTCTAGATGATCCTACCCGACAAGAACAAAAAAACGCCGGAGCGACTCGCTCCGGCGTTTTTTCCCGTGTCGTAATTCTATAGGACGCTGCGCTGTGCCAGGCCGAGTGCGTAATCAGCCATCCACGAGCCAGCGCTCGGCGCACCGTTGCACGACCCGTCCGACTCACCGGGCGCCTTGACCCACAGATAGGCATCAACGAGCGGATCGGCGGTGAACGTCGTCGACGCCGTACCAAGACCGCGGCCAGCCGGATTGCACCATGCATTGTCTGCGGTTGGTCCCAAGCCGTTGCGGCTCGTGTCGATGATGAAATGCTTTCCGCCGATCAACGCTGAAATCGCCTTGCCATAACTGATCGCACTCGACGTGTACTGGAAGTTCGACACGTTGACGAAGAAACCATCAGCGGCGCCGACGCTCGCTCTCGCGAGGAGCGACGCCTGTTCGCTTGCCGACTTCCACGCCGAGTGGCCGCCGTCGAGATAGACAACGGCTCCGTTGGCTTTGAGAACTGCGATCGCGTACTGAAGAAGATTGGTTCGCGTTGTCTGATCCGTGCTGCTAAGGCAGCCGATCTGAGTGACTGCGTCCGGTTCGAGGACGATGACCGCGTGACTGGTTCCGAGCGCCGTCGCGAACGCGGAGATCCACGTCTTGTAGCCGTCGGCCGTAGTGCCACCAGCGGAATAACCTCCGCAATCACGCTGCGGAATGTTGTAGGCGACGAAGACCGGCCGGGCTCCGGTGCCAGCAACTGTCGCAACGGCCTTGGCGACGGCTGTCCCGATGTCTCCGCTCCAACCGCCGAACCACTGCGCCTGCGAGTTCTGCGCGATCTTGTCCATCTGCGCTGCGTCCGCAGGGCGCGTCGTCCGCCAGGAATCGGCTGTCTGCTTTGCGTTCGAGTATGGGTTCACCCAGAACGAAACCCCGCTGATCGGGTTCGTGCCGACCGGAATCGGTGGCGGCGCCGGATCGGTGATCGGAGGTGGAGGAGGAGTGGTGCTCCCACCTTTCTTGTGCCTGGCGTCGGCCGTTCCGTCTGGCGAGATTGCGTCGCCAGCGCATGCGGCAAGTGAGACGATCGCGCTTGCCACGAGAACATAGCGCAGGAGATTTTCGGACCAGCGACCAGAGGCGCGCCGGTGTCCCAGTGCAACTTGTGATACTGCCATTTTTTTTTCTCTCTCTTCGGAAGCGCGTCCGGCCTGACTGACCACGGTCAGCGTTAGCCACGGAGCTTTGCGTCTCCACTTTTCAGTGGATTTGCCCTTAAACGGAGATCATCCGCGAGCACTAGAAAGCCGTGCTCCGGACAGTGAACGAGGGGCAACTATACGGCCGTATGTCCACTGTGTCAATCAAATTTTTACCGTGGCGGAACGCGTTGTGCCATAGGCAGTTACACTGCTGAGCTAGAGCGCAAAACAACCTCATCAGCGCCAGGTGTTCACTACGGGTGACAAAGGGTTCGGACACCTGGACGGGCGGCTAGCTGTCGTCTCTGGGTTTACCTTTTTCGCGTCTATGAAGCGAACGGAGCGTGAGATGACGGGCAGCAGTGTCAGTTTTTATCGCTGGAACGACATGAAGAAAGAGCGCGTGAGCGACATGCTTGAACGTCGACTGATCACCGGCGATCGCATGATGCTCGCTCATGTCTATCTGAGAAAAGGCTGCATCGTCCCCAAGCACTCGCACGAAAACGAGCAGCTCACGTACATTCTCGAGGGTGCGCTCAAGTTCTGGATCGGTGAAGATCAGAAAGAGGAAGTCATTGTTCGCGCTGGCGAAGTTCTGCTGATTCCCTCGCGCGTTCCCCACAAGGCTGAAGCTCTCGAAGAAACCCTCGATGTCGATGTGTTCAGTCCCCCGCGCCAGGATTGGCTTGCCAAGACCGACGACTATCTGAGGCGCTGAGTGGACCTCGGACTTCGCGGCAAGATCGCCATCGTCGCCGCCAGCAGTAAGGGACTCGGCCGCGCCATCGCCGAGGAGCTTGCTGCCGAAGGAGCGAACCTGGTTATGTGTGCGCGCGGCGAAGATGCGTTGCGGGAAACCGCCGATTCCGTCCGCAAAACCTTTGGTGTGGACGTGGTGGAAATCGCCGCGGACGTCTCGCAGCAATCCGGCATCGATCTCGTTGCAAAGACAGCGCTCGATGCGTTCGGCAGAGTAGACGTTCTCGTAACGAACTCCGGCGGCCCACCAAGCGGAAGCTTCGACAGCTTGACACCGGAATCGTGGGAAAGTGCAACCCGTCTCCTGTTGTACAGCGCGGTCGGTTTGACCCGGGCCGTGCTGCCCGGGATGAAGGAGCGCCGCTGGGGACGCATTCTCAACGTCACGTCCATCGCGGTGAAGCAACCCATCGATGGTTTAATGCTTTCGAACAGTCTGCGCGCTGCTGTGACGGGGTTCGCGCGAACGCTCGCAAACGAAGTGGCGTCGTTCAACATCACAGTGAACAACCTCATGCCTGGCTACACGCGTACTGATCGCGTGGAGCAGCTCGCACGCGCGAGCAGCGAAAAGACCGGTGCTTCTCTCAAGGAGTCGTACGCGCGTTGGGAGAAGGAAATTCCGATGGGTCGACTTGGCGAACCGCGCGAATTCGCCGCACTCGCCGCGTTCCTCGCCTCGGAGCGGGCCAGTTACATCACCGGCAGCTCTATCGCCGTCGACGGTGGGTGGATCCGCGCCCTGATCTAATCGCGTTCAGCCGCGAGTAAACGCTATGGCGCCTCGCGACATCATGTATCCAGAGACAACTGGAGAGGTAGTGTCGGCCGGGTCAGGCGCAGTGTTGGTACACCCCTATATTGGGCATCCAATGTTCAGACGAGGGAAACGGAAACGCGCCGAGTCGATTGAAAAAGCGACGCCGTTCCGCGACCGGGCGACGTACGCGCTCGATGTCCAATTGGCGTCGCTCGCATCGGCAGGCGACGACGCAGCCTTCACGTCGCTGGTTACTCGCTTCCAGCCGGCCGTCTTTCGTTGGTCGTTGATCTTTGCTCGCGATCCGGACGAAGCCGAAGACATCACGCAGGAGGTTTTCGTACGCGTGCATCGGCAGATCGGTAACTATCGATCGGACGGGCCCCTCGAGGCCTGGCTATATCGGATTACTCTTCGAACGGCCACTCAGCTGCGTCGCAAGCGCGGTCGTCGCACGCGACTCGTGATGTCGCCAGCCGCTCGTCCAGATCGCGATGTCTACACTACAGATCCGGGCGGCCGGGTCGATCGCCAGCGTGCGGCCGACGTCATCCGCGAGCTTTTCGCCGATTTGCCGCGACGCCAGCGTGAGATCTTTGATCTGGTCGATCTTCAGGGTCTGTCGCCATCGGAAGTTGCCGAGCGCACCGGTATGAAACCGGTGTCCGTACGCGCGAATCTATTCAAAGCGCGCCAGGCAATTCGTGACGGGCTGCTTGCCACTCATCCCGCCTATAGCGAGCTGTCGAGATGAACTGCCGTGAATGCCTCGAGGAGCTCGCCATCGGCTCGCTGCGTGAGCTCACTCCCGAGTCGGCTGTCTCGCGCCATGCTGCAGGCTGTCCGGACTGCGGTCCGCTACTCACTCAGCTTCGGGATCGGGAGTACCACGCAGCGACTGTTCTCAACAATCTGCCGCCGTTCAGTGACCCGGTTGCCGTAGCGGAAAGCTCGGGGCGCCTGGCCCGGCGCCGTCGAATGGGTGGTGTCGTCGTAACCCTAATGGCGATCGCACTTGGACTCACGATCTGGTTTGCCGCAGACACGATGATATCCGATTTCGGTCATTCGCAATTACGCGACAATCTCCGCACCGAAACGATCTCCCTGTCGTGTCTTACGCCAGAACAGGCTGGCGAGATCATCTCGCCGTACGTTCGGACGCGGGGCAGCACTTACTACGTTGGACCACCGGGCGTCGCGGCGATCACAGTTCGTGCTACGCCGGGCGAGCTCTCGCAGGTGCGGACCCTGCTTCGGGATTTTGATACCGGTCGTAATGCATCCTGTCATGCGGACATGGCCACAACTTTCCGGCAGCTCGACCGGCAATTAAAGGAGCTTCAGAAGCTTCAACCTGTTCTCGCTGGTGTGAAACCGAACCCCGTCACGACAAAGCCGGACAACCCGAAAGAAAAATAAGAGTCGATCGGACTCGGGCTGATCCAACCCTTTCCCCCGAAAAGCTGTCTGAACCATTACTCCGATTCTCCCGTCTAAAATTCGACTGCTCGTTCCCCAACCCGTTCGAGTATGAATCTTTTCCGTCCTCTCCTTGGCGCCGTTCTTTCTGTTGCCCTCACCGACGCGCTCCTCGCGCAGAATCCCACTTATCCGCCGCAGCCAGCGGTCGCACCTCAAATCACGAGTGACCAGGCTCCGCAGAGGGCGCTCGCCGCGCGCAACATGCGCGCGAGTCGCGCGGCGGGAGCGATCAGAATCGACGGCAAGCTGGATGAGCCTTCGTGGCAGGCCGCTGTGCCATCGTCGGATTTCATGCAAAGCTACCCGAAGGTTGGCGGCACGCCCACCGACCGAACCGAGGTTCGCGTTCTCTATGACGATGAGGCGCTTTACGTCGGCGTTCGGATGTTCGACTCGCGTCCTGATTCAATCGCCGCGCAGCTGGCCCGACGCGACGCCTCGGGCATCTACTCGGACTGGCTGCACGTCATGATTGACTCGTATCGCGATCGGCGAACGGCGTGGCGCTTTTCAGTCAATCCGAAAGGCGTGCAGAAGGATGTGCTGGAATACGACGACCGCGCGGGTGAGGATCTGAACTGGGATGCAGTCTGGCAAGTTGCGACGCGCATCGATTCTGCCGGTTGGGTTGCCGAGTACAGGATTCCATTCTCGCAATTGCGATTCGGTGGCGTGCCGCGTGGCGTCGAGCGCATTTGGGGATTCCAGGTCATGCGCGACGTCGCGCGACGCAACGAGCGCGACAGCTGGTCTTCGTGGAAGACAACGGATCCCGGTTTCGTTTCCAACGAAGGTGATCTCGCAGGAATCGTCGACATCCCGACTCCGCGGCGCTTCGAAGTCATGCCTTACGCCAGCACGAAGTTGACGCGCGCTCCAGGCGACCCTGCTAATCCCTTCTACAAGGCCAACGACGCCAAGCCCTCCGCAGGAGCCGATCTCAAGTACGGGTTACCGAACGGTCTCACCTTAACGGCAACGGTCAATCCTGATTTCGGGCAGGTCGAAGTCGATCCCGCGGTCGTCAATCTTTCCGCCTATGAGACGTTCTTCCCGGAGAAGAGGCCCTTTTTCATTGAAGGAGCGAACATCTTCAACATCGGCTCGATCCAGGGCGGGCCGTCGTACGGCAGCCAGCAAATTTTCTACTCGCGCAGAATCGGTCGGCCGCCGCAGCGGTTCGTCAGTGGGCAGTACGTCGATGCCCCCGATGGAACGACCATCATTGGCGCAGGGAAGCTGACCGGCAAGGTTGGATCGTGGACGGTCGGAGTGCTGAACGCGCTGACTTCCGAGGAGAAGGCGCGCGTCATCGACGCTTCGAGTATCGAATCGACGACACCGGTCGAGCCCCTTTCCAATTACTTCGTCGGTCGCGTGCGTCGCGATTACAGAGGCGGGGCGACGGTCTTGAGCATTGGGGGCACCGCGGTCAATCGCGATCTAAGCGATGCGGTGTTCAAGAACTTGCTTCGCTCGAGTGCTGATGTCGGAAGCGTCGACTTCGAGAATCGCTGGGGCCGGCAAACAATTACGGGTGCCTTCTCGAAATCCCTGATTCAGGGATCGCAATCGGTGATCAGAAACGCGCAGCTCTCCAGCGCGCGTTACTATCAGCGGCCCGACGCGGACTACCTCGGTGTCGACTCGACGCGAAATTCTCTCGACGGATATTCGGCGAAGCTTGGTTACAACCTGTCGGGTGACTGGTCGTACTCGCTAACACTCAAGGACATCAGTCCCGGTTACGAGGTAAACGACCTCGGATTCATGGGACGCGTCGACTATCGCAACGTCGGCATGGGCGGATCGTACAACAACCAAACTCCCGGCAAGCTCCTGCGCGGTTACAACCTGTTCGCCGGGACCAACCATGCGTGGAACCACGGCGGTAACAAGCTGTGGACGAGCTTCTTCAATCAGGTGACTCTCAACTTCAACAATCTCTGGTCGTTCTACACCGGCGGGGAATACGATCCGAGCGCGATCGACGATCGCCTCACGCGCGGGGGTCCGCTTGGACGACAGCCCACGCAGTGGGGCGCCTGGTTCGAGCTCGATACCGATACTCGACCAGTGCTCTCCTACATTTTCACAGGCAATTATTACGGCGACGAGAAACACGGGTACAGCAAGGACATTGGCGTTGGCGTAGTGGTTCGCCCAAGCTCCTCCGTCCGCGTTACCGTGACACCGGATCTGACGCGGTACCACAACACCATACAATTCGTGCAAAGTGCCGGAGACCCGCTCGCTACCAGCACTTTTGGGCGACGCTACATCTTTGCCGATATCTATCAGACAACGTTGTCGGCGACTACGCGCGTGGAGTGGACGCTGACACCGATGCTCTCCTTCCAGATGTACGCGCAGCCCTTTGCATCGGCCGGTAAGTACAAGGGCTTCAAGGAGCTCGCGCAACCGGCAACTCAGAACTACCTGGTTTACGGGCGGGGTAATGGAAGCACGCTCAGTGCTGTTACCGATGCACAGACCGGTAACGTCACGGCGTACACGGTCGATCCGGATGGCGGCGGCGCGGCACCTTCGTTCAGCATCGACAATCCAGACTTCCGCACCCACTCGCTGCGTGGCAACGCAGTCGTGCGCTGGGAATATCGCCCCGGCTCCGCACTCTATTTCGTGTGGCAGCAGGAGCGCAGCGACTTTCTTCCGTTTGAAGGCGATTTCAGAGCGGGTCGCGAAACGGCGGCGATCTTTGGCCGGCCGAGTAACGTGTTCCTGGTCAAGGCCAGCTATTGGTTCGCGCGATAGTTTTCCTTCGTAACTTCGTGCAGAGTCGCGGGTGACCGCGTCGGAGTTAAGATACCGAGCCCGCCCGGATTCCGGGCGGGCTTTTTTATCGGCCCAGTTGTCGACGCATATTTCCGAGATGCATCGAACCATTCGCCTCGCGATTCAGATCGCGGTCATTGCTGCTGTCGTGGTTGCGCTCCCGTACAAGTTGTTCGAGCTGGATCGCTATTTCGTGCCGAAGGAGCTTGTGCTCAACGCTGCCGCGTTGATCGTAACGACAGCGCTGGTGGTGAAGCGACGCTCGCTCCAGTTTGACCTCGTCGACGGCCTGATTGCCCTGTTTCTCCTATGGAGCGTCGCATCGGCGATCTTCGCGTCCAATCACTGGCTCGCTCAGCGATCGCTCGCCATCAGTATCTCTGGCGCGGTCATTTTCTGGGGCGCACGTTCGATCGCGCCGACTTCCTACCGCTCGATTCTGGCTGCCTGCGCGACCGCCACAGTGTGCACCGCTGCTTTTTGCCTGGCGCAGGCCTACGGGCTCGACACTGAGTACTTCAGCGCTAACCGCGTGCCCGGCGGGACTTTCGGCAACAGAAATTTTGTCGCCCACATCGCAGCAATCGGATTGCCGACATTAGCGTGGTGCACTGTCACAGCACGCAAACAGATTGGCGCGCTGCTCGGCTCCCTCGGCGCTGCGCTCGTCGCCGGTGCACTGGTGCTGTCGCGGTCGCGTGGTGCCTGGCTGGCGGTGGCGGCATCAGCGGCAGTGCTTTTGATCCCGCTCATTGCTTCACGCAGGTATTGGCGCGGATCGCACATTGGCGGCCGCTTCGCGCGGCTGATGCTCGCGACGGCTATTGGTGGAATGATTGCGCTCGCTCTTCCCAACTCCCTGAACTGGAACAGCGAGTCGCCGTATCTTGACTCGGCGCGCGGTATGATCGACTACAAGAAAGGCAGCGGCCGGGGCCGCGTCGCACAGTACAAGAACTCGTTACGGATGGCAGCGTCGAATCCCGTATTCGGCGTGGGGCCGGGAAACTGGCCGGTAGAGTATGTGCGCTACGCACCGGCTGGCGATCCGTCGTTAACGGACGAAAGGATGACGGCGAATCCCTGGCCCAGCAGCGACTGGATCGCGTTCGTGTCTGAGCGCGGATTCATCCCCACGATCGCGCTTTTGTCGACGTTCGTGATGCTGTTCTTGAGTTCGCTGCGTCGCTGGTCCGAGCTCGAGAATCCGGACGCTGTTCTTGCGCAGTGCGTGCTCGCTGGAACGATTGTGGCAACGATTGTCGTAAGCGCATTCGACGTTGTGCTCATTCTCGGCGCTCCTTCGCTCCTCGTCTGGAGTATTCTGGGCGCAACCAGCGGTCTGCGCCGCGGCGCGAAGGCCGTTGAGGTTTCGTCTCGCACACTCGGGTTTGCCGCGGGTGCCTTGTTGGTTGCCTCGCTGATTGCGGTCGTGCGCAGCGCAACCCAGACGATGGCGATGACCTCGGTCGGTCGCGGCGGCTACACCGCTGGGTGGATAGAAGGGGCGATGTGGGATCCCGGCAGCTATCGCATCAACTATCGAGTCGCGGAGTTGTATTCTCGTCGCGGGCGATGTTCGATCGCGCGCGGGTATGCGAAGCAGGCGGTATCGCTCTTTCCCAATTCATCTCAGGCAAAGCGAATGGCGCGCAACTGCGACTAACCACTCACAAATCTGAGCGTAAGCCGCGCTCCTTTGCGGTACGCACAAAAAATCCCACCACGCACTGTGGTGGGATTTCGATTTTGAGTCGGGGCGACTGGATTTGAACCAGCGACCTCCTGCTCCCGAAGCAGGCGCGCTACCGGGCTACGCTACGCCCCGAAAAACGACAAGTGACCCCTCAGATCGAGGGCGAACGACACACTATAACATGCCTGGCTGTTCGACGGGAGGCCGAGCTAGTGACCCCGTTTGCATGCTGCAATATGCATTGCATTTCGCGAAAAACGGCTCCGCACGCGCATATTTGTGACATATCTAACTTATTGCCACTGCAGAACTTAACGTGAATCAGGCGAATCGAAAATCGACCGTATTTTCGCGTTGCATTACCGCTCAGGGCCGCGTCTTTAGCGCAGAATGGACAGCTTGAAATTCCAACCCCTTTTGGCTGTCGATACACAGTTAACTCGGAGCTTTTTTTCAATGAACGCGACCCGTTTAGTACTGGCCGCGATGGTGCTGGGAACTGCCATCGGCGCTAACCAGGCAAATGCGCAGTGCAGTGGCAACGCTGGCAGCTGTAACTCGACCAACACCGTTTCTGCTACGGTTAACGCCCTGGTCAAACTGGGGATGAGTGCTGCTACCACGACCCTTTCTTCTCCCACGGCAGACCAGGTCGAAATCGGTGCAAACCTCCCCGACGCCGGCCCGACCTTCACCATCAAGGCGAACCGCAGCTGGACACTGAACGTCAAGACCACCAACGCTTCAAACTGGACCTACGTCGGCACGAACAGCGGTACCAAGCCGATCAGCGATTTGACATGGTCCAACGCATTGGCTGGAACCTACGTCGGCATGAGCAACACCGACGCGCTCTTCCTGTCTGGAGCAGCCGCGACTAACGGCGCGCCGGCACAGGTATTCTTCAAGACGGTCTGGGCAGCGGGCTTTACACAGCCGAGTAACGCACCAGGTACCTACAGCATGCCGGTAGTCTTTACTCTTTCGGCGCCGTAATTCGGGCGACGATTGTAAAAACCAAACAGCGTCACTGAGGCATATATGATTCGCAGTAGGAAGGGCTTTACCCTAATCGAGCTTCTTATCGTCGTCGTGATTATTGGTATTCTGGCGGCGATTGCAATTCCTAAATTTGCCAACACGAAGGACAAGGCTTACGTCGCGCAGATGAAGTCTGACCTGCGCAACCTCGCGACCTACGAAGAGCAATACGCTGCCGACAACGGTGGTTCTTACTTCGGTGGGACCGCGACGATGGCGGCACCACTACAGGGTTTCACGCCGTCGCAGAACGTAACGATCGTAGTGACGAACGTTGCCGGCCCGCCGCCTTCATGGAGCGCGACCGCTACGCACTCAGTCTCGGCGCACACCTGCGATATGACCGGCGGAGTAATCACCTGCACCTGATTTTCGTAAGGATTTACTAAAGCGGGGATGGCCTAAGCCGTCCCCGTTTTTTTTTGTTTCCGATTTGTCGCTGTGTCCCGCTATGCTTAGCAAATGCGCAAGATCGGGCTGAGCGTACTCGTCTTTGCATTTCTGGCCGCCGCGACCAGCAGGATGTTCGCGCAGGCGCCACTCGCAGTGCCCGCTCAGGATTCGGTCGCGTTGGCCGCGCTCATCAACGATGCGGCGCGGGTCAATGCGCAGATCCCCGGTCGATTGCGCGCATACCGCGCCCGCATTGAAACGGAGATGTCGATTGTCGTCCTGGACTCCGGCGGCCGCGAGCGCAGCACGCAAATTGAGCAGATAGTGAGCGATGTACGGTGGCGCGCGCCCGACCGTTACGACCAGCGCGTCGTCGGTTATCGCAGCCAGTCGATTGGACCGACCTTCTCGCTGATGAGTTTCTTCGGCGGCTGGACAGTTCCGACTCTCTACGGCAACCGCCTGCAGCTCGGTGTCACTTCGTCGAGCGATCCGAACACAGTGGTGAACGCATCCCGGCAGAGTCTGGCGGTTCATCCGCTCGCCTTCAATCGCGATCAATACTACGTGTTCGCAGGCGGAGATACTGCGGTGACTCTGTATTCGAGCGCGCGACGAATTCCAATCGCCCACATCCGCGTAACACCGCGCGCGCATCCGCCCGGCGACGCGATTCTCTTCATGGGCGACATGTACCTCGACGCCGACTGGAAGCAGATCGTCCGCATGCGCGGACGTCTGGTTGAAGTACGCAACGGCAAAGTCACTATCAACGCCGGCAGCCGGATTCCCGGCGTCAGCGGTGCGTCGTTCGTCGAGCTGGTGAATCAGGAAGTCAACGGCGAATACTGGCTGCCCGCGTTTCAGCGAACGGAGATTCAGGCGCGCATCGCACTTTTCGGTGACTTCCGCACGCTGCTGCGAATTGTTTCCCGATTCGATGACTACCGCGCCAACGATTCCTCCTGGACCGGTCCCGAGGCGCCGGCTGGAGTGCGGCACAATCTGACTTTCGCATCCAACTCTGCTCAACAGAGGTTCCGCGACTGGAGGAGGCCGATCGGAGCCGCCAGCGGCGACGTCTACTACGGCGAGCTCAACGATCTAGCGCCCGCAGAGTGGCGCACCACAGCGGACGGGGGCCGCACTCGCTTCTGGCCGCGCACACTCGGCGAGGTTTTTCGTTTCAACCGCGTCGAGGGATTGTTCACCGGCGTTGCCGTCGAACACGAATCTGGCGATTCGACGCAAATCACGACGCACGGCTCTCTGGGCTGGGCGTGGTCAGAGCAGGCCGCGCGCGGCCAGTTCGGGATTGAACGGCGCTCTGGTACCACGATAACCGGTCTGCGGCTCGAACGTACCCTCGCCAACACCAACGATTTTCAGGTGCCGTTCTCGTGGGGCGCGACGATTTCGGCGCTATTCGGTAGCACCGACAATTTCGACTATCTGGATCGCTGGGCGGCAAGCACCTCCATTCGCAAATCGCTTGGGCTCAGGCAGCGCTCACTCGTCTCGCTTCAGATTGGGCCCGGTCGCGATCGGGCGGTGCATCAGAATATCTCGCGCGGATTGTACGTCGCGCGCGGCGAAGGCTTCCGACCCAATCGCGGCATTCGCGAGGGCAATTATTTCCGCAGTGTCGCGTCGCTCGACGTGAATCCCGAAGTGAGCGGGATGTTCGTTGACCGCGGGATTGGGGGACGACTGTACTACGAGCGCGCGGACGGGACGGTTTACTGGCAGCGGCTCGAGCTGCGACTGGCTACACGTCGCGAGGTTGGCCCTTTTCAGCTCTATGCACGGGGTGACGCGGGCACACTGCTCGGCAAACCCGCTCCGCAGGTGATGTTCGAGCTCGGTGGAGACGAGGGACTGACGGCATACAGTTACAAGGAATTCGCGGGAGACAATGCAGCGCTGGGCCGGGCGGTGCTGGGTTATACCTTCCCGTTCCTGCGCGCGCCGATCCAGCTTCCGAGTCGTTTGATCGTTCCAGGATTCGCGCCCGGCGTTGCCGCAGGGATTCACGCCGGTTGGACAGAAATCTCCGGTCCCGCTGCTCAGCGCGCCCTGCTCGAGCTGGGCGCAACGATTGATCCAGTGACTTTCTTACCGGTGCCTATTTCGCGGCCGACGGATGGCGTCCGAGCGTCGGCTGAGTTTCTGTTCACTTTGTTCAATGGCGCCGCTGCGGCTGGCGTGACTCGCGTCATCGATACGCACGGTCCCTGGAAGTTCACTGCGCGGATCGGTCAGGGCTTCTGATACCTGGGTGTAAGCTTCCTGAAAGGTGGCACCCATTTTGTACGCGATTCGGCGTACGCCATCCAAATGAGGACTCTATGACTTTGAAACAATCGGGGCGCGCAGTCAGCGCGTTTGTCGTTGCGGGTGCAGTAGTAATGAGTGGTTGCGCGGGAATGAGCCAGAAACAGCGCGGTGCTGTCATTGGCGCTACCGCTGGTGCAGCAGTCGGCGGAGTTGTCGGCAACCAAACAGGTTCGACGGTTCGCGGTGCAATCATCGGCGCAATTGTCGGCGGTGCGGCCGGTGCGGTGATTGGACACCAGATGGACCAGCAGGCAAAGGAACTCGAGCAGACGATTCCGGGAGCGACAATTACCCGTGTCGGTGAAGGAATCGCGGTGACGTTCCCGTCGGGCATTCTCTATCCATTCAACTCGACCGAGATCCTGCCAGCGGGGAAGGACAATCTCAAACAGCTCGCTTCGAGTCTCGACAAGTATCCAAACTCCGATATCCTGATCGTCGGCCACACCGACAGTGTCGGAACTGATGCCTACAATCTCGACCTGTCACAGCGTCGGGCCTTGGCCGCCAGTGCGTATCTGCAATCTCTCGGTGTTCCTGCGAGTCGACTGCAGACGGCCGGCAAAGGAAAAACTGAGCCGGTCGCCTCAAACGACACCGACGACGGCCGTCAGCGCAATCGCCGGGTAGAGATCGCGATCTACGCGAGTGAGGCCTATCGCAACCAGGTGAAAAGTCAGAGCCAGTGACGACTCTGACCCATTCATTCACCTCCGCGACGTGTCCATAGCGCGAGTGTGGTACAATTCTCCTGACTGCTGCTCGCCACAAATGGTGGTGGCGGCAGCTGGCCAGGTGGATACACTTCGGCGCCGATGACTTCGCTTACCCGTATGAATGTCTCGAGGCTGCTGAGTGTCTTCCCGCGACGTGGTAGGCCATCGACGTAAGTCATGACACAGTTGAGCGGCGCCGTTGTGAAAGCGCTGCGACTGGAGAATGGGTTTTCCAACAGAACCGGTACGTGCCGGAAGATGTCGGAGAACTTGTGAGGGTGAATGGCTGCGATGTGTGCGGCGTCGAGGAAGTAGGCGCCGCGGCCAACATCTTCACGGGTGTTAAACCCGACGTTCTGCAAACGCGCCGAGTCCCGAGCCAACTGAGCTTCGGCGAAGACCACTTCGTCCGGTGTCAGCATCGCCACATCGATTGTGCTCGAGCCGGTGCCTCTCCGATTGACCGAGAAACGCGACACGGTCCGCATCGTAGCGTAACCCGCGTGCCGAGCGACCATCGTTCCTTGGCCAGGGGTCACGTCGTTCAGCTGATAATTTCCGTTGGCATTGGTCGTTGTAACTCCCTTGTTGCCCTCAATGAAGACCTCTGCATTTGCGATTGGGTTTCCATCGCTGCTGGTCACTCGACCGGCCACAGTCACGGAACCCAGAGTGGATGGCATTAGTGACGCACTCTCGGTTAAGTAGGAGTTCTGTGCACATGCCACGAGCGCCAACGACACTGCGCTCGACTGAATCGCTCTGAATTTGAGCATGCTACCTGCCTTTGGTGTTCGAGGCAGGTAAGGCATATGCCAAGCCGCCGCTCCGTAAGGACGCCGACAGGCCGTTTTTCTGGCGCGAGTCGTGCTTACAAACCCGGCAGTTTCTCATTCACTCATCGAGAGGTGACGATGAACAAATCACGCTCGCGACTGATGGCTGGATTGGCAGCGCTAACGCTCGCGGGGTTCGCCGCGACCAGCTACGGTCAGAACACGAACACTCCGGCAACTACGGGCGGCAGCGTTTCAACGCCTGCGGATCAGTCAGCGCCTGCAGCACAGCCGGCCACTCCGACCGGATCGGCAAACACGCAGGCAGCACCAGCCGGTACTGGCACAGATGCCACCATCGGTACGTCTTCGCAGACGACCACGACTGCGTCCGATGTGACAACGACGCAGCCGGCAACCACCACGTTCTGGCTTACTGGCTGGGGCCTCGCGGCGATCGCAGTCGTAGCGATTCTCCTGCTGTGGGCGATCTTTGGACGCAGGAACAGAACGGTTGTCAGCGACAACTATTCGACCAGCACTCGGAACTACGGCACAGCGCCGACGACCGACCGGGTCGCCAGTCCGCAGGCTGCGTCTGGGACAGAAAGAACTACCAGAGTCACCGAGACCGATACGCGTCTCTAGTCGCTGAATCTCGGTGGGTTAACAAAAAAGTCCTGAATCGGCAACGATTCAGGACTTTTTCGCACGCGCCCGGAGAGACTCGAACTCCCAACCTTTTGATCCGTAGTCAAATGCTCTATCCAATTGAGCTACGGGCGCAGGTTACTGCTGCGAACTACGAACTGCGGACGTTTCGAGATGCGAACTGAAGTGGGTATTTCCACTTCAAACATCTCAAGGATGGGCGGTACAAGACTCGAACTTGTGACCTCCACGATGTCAACGTGGCGCTCTAACCAACTGAGCTAACCGCCCGCATCTACCGAGAGCGGGAAACGGGACTCGAACCCGCGACCCCAACCTTGGCAAGGTTGTGCTCTACCAACTGAGCTATTCCCGCGAAAACAAAAGTTCTTGGAGCTACGGTGACTCGAAGTGGCGTTTCCTGTGACGCGCGCCGTCTTCGCTGCCGTCATGGAGGTGAGGGGAATCGAACCCCTGACCTCTTGAATGCCATTCAAGCGCTCTCCCAACTGAGCTACACCCCCGGCATTTCCTGAGGGCTCACATGCGGCCCGACAGGAACCGCGAAGGATATCCAAGGGTAGTATCGAAGTCAAGAAATTCGCTATGGCAAAAACGTCAACGGCCAGTATCTTGCAGCGCTTTTACAACCTGAAATTTTCGATCAGTCAGAGACGCATTTTGGTAACGCGTTTCCGGGTTGTCGAAGCAACTTCACTCGCTCGCATTGCTGGCCCGTGTGGGACTGCATTCGAAAGGCTTTTAACAAGTACGACCTGAGGTGTGACATAAATGGCTGAAGTAAAGCGTCGCCGCAAAACGGCCGTCGCCGGAATAGCTCCGAATGAACCCGAGAGAGACATTCTCGATCAATACCTGTACGAGGTGAGCACGTATCCGCTGCTCAAAGGTACAGAGGAGATCGAGGTTGCCCGTCGGATTCGTGCCGGCGATCCCGACGCACTCCAGGAGCTCGTCCAGCGCAATCTGCGTTTCGTCATCTCGGTGGCGAAGAAGTATCAAAACCGCGGCATGCCGCTCATCGATCTGATCGGTGAAGGCAACGTCGGTTTGCTCACTGCTGCTCGTAAGTTCGATCCGGATCAGGGCGTGAAGTTCATCTCGTACGCTGTGTGGTGGATTCGTCAGGCGATTCTCTCGTCGCTGGCGCGCCAGGGCCGCACCGTGCGTGTTCCGCTGAATCGCACCGCCGATCTCTCGCGCATTATCAAGGCGTCAGAGATTCTGCGTCAGAAGATGCGGAGAGAGCCAACTCCGGAAGAGTTGTCGCACCTCACCGGTCTTTCGGTTGATGTCGTGCAGTCGCTCGCCGCGCTCAACACCGGCGACGTCCGTCTAGACGCGCCGATGGATCCGGAAGGCGATCGCTCATTGATCGAGCGTTTCGTCGCCGACGAGATGCCCGACACCGAGGAAGAGGCGATGAACCGCTTCCTCAATGACGAAATCGAGACGGCGCTCTCCACGCTGCCTCCACGTGACGCGAAAGTTCTCCGACTGTATTTCGGTCTCGAGGGTGGACGCGAGCACACGCTCGAGGAAATTGGTTCGCTGCTCGGCGTCACGCGTGAGCGTGTTCGTCAGCTTCGCGATCGCGCGTTGAAGAGACTGCGCGAAGGAGACGTTGGTCGCGCGCTAGGTTCGTTCGCGGCGTAACAACTCCGAAGAGGCAAAGGAAAGGGCCGAGCGTTCGCTCGGCCCTTTTTGTTTGATAACTACCTCGCTAAGCGCTGATCGCTCCACGCTGTTAGCTGACCGCTGCTTGCAACGGGACAGGTCTCCGTTGCGAAAAGGGGCCACAGCACGCGTTTCCTCCACTCCGCCACGATCTGTCCCGTCGCCGGCAGCGCCAAGCGGTCAGCGTGGAGCGATCAGCGCTCAGCGAGGTAGTGCGCTTTTCAAGTCCGCAGTCGGATCGCGGCCCTTCCCCTCACAAACAGTCTCCCCATATTTGTGACGTGATCAAGCTCATCGATGTTCACAAGGCATTCGGGCCGAAAGTCGTCCTCGATGGCTTCTCGTTGGAGGTCGACGAGGGCGAGACGATGGTCCTAATCGGGTATTCCGGAACCGGAAAATCCGTCGCCATCAAGCACATCGTTGGGCTCCTCGAGCCAGATAGCGGGACTGTCTGGGTCGACAATAAGGAAGTTCCCACACTCAAACGCGATGAGCTCTACGAGCTCCGCTCCAAGATCGGCTACGTCTTCCAGTTTGCCGCGCTCTTCGACTCGCTCAACATCGGCGACAACGTCGCGATGGGCTTGCGCAAAGAGGGGAGGCTTTCCGAGCGCGACATCATGACCCGCGTCGGCGAGGCGCTCGAGCTGGTCGATTTGCCCGGCGTCGAGTCGAAATACCCGGCCGAACTGTCCGGCGGCATGCGCAAACGGGTCGGCATCGCGCGCGCAATTGCCCGGCAGCCCAAGTACATCATGTACGATGAGCCGACGACCGGACTCGATCCGGTCACCAGCGCCATCATCGATCAGTTGATGATTCGCATGCGAGAGCGTCTCGGCGTCACCAGCATCGTCGTCACCCACGACATGCGAAGCGCTTACACCATCGGCTCACGTATCGCGATGCTCTTTGAAGGGAAGTGTCGCCAGGTCGGTACGGTGGAAGAGATTCAGCACACCACCGATCCAGTCGTCCGGCAGTTCATAGAAGGGAAGCCCGACCTCGACACTGTCGACGCGGGCGTCTGATCGTGACGACTGCCGTCGGAGACGCTTCGACCCTCCCCTCGCTCGTCGTCCATCTCCAGCGCGAGAAGGCAAAGGCGCTGGTGCGCGCAGCCTTTCCGCGACGTCGCTGGCGCATCATTTCAACCCGATCGGCCGAAGAGCTCGAGGGAATTTTCCGCAAGGTGCTCGTTGACGCGGCGCTGATCGACCTTGGATCCCCCGACGAAGACACATGGAAAGCCGCCGCCTTTGCGGCCGAGTTTCCCAGCGCCCCGTTCTTCGCCATCCTGCCGCTGCGTCCTTCCGACACGCCGGCAGTCGCACGGTGCACTGGCCTGGGTTTCATCGACGTCATTGCCGAAGGCATCGACGACAACGTCGCTCGCGATCTGGTCTATCCGCACGCGTTCTCGACTCGCTTTCGGCAGGCGCTCGTCGAGCCGCCGCACGCACTCGGTCTGAGTACGGCGCTCCAGCGTAGCGCATGGGATGTAATCGTTGCGCACTCCGGCAGACCGGTTACGACAAAAGAGCTGGCGACCGCGGTGGGATTGAGCCGTGAGCACCTTAGCCGGAATTTCGCGAAGCCAGGCGCGCCCAATTTGAAGCGTGTGATCGATCTGGTGCGCCTCATCGCCGCCGCTGAGCTGGCCAAGAACCCCGGCCACGACATTCGTGACATTGCCCGAATTCTCGAGTTCGCTTCCTCCTCCCATTTGGCCGTGACAGCGCAAAGGATTTTCGGGACGCGACCGGCCTCGCTCGCACGTCTCCGCACTACCGATTTGATCGATCGTTTTGCGCAAGGAAGAACCAGAAGCCGGAGCTAGCCCCGGGATGGCCCGTAAATTCCGGTGACCTTATTGCTCCATTACCGAGCTTGTGATATTTTTCACAAGCGCCCGACAACCCTGAAAACCCTTCGCGAGACGTCCGCCCGGCGCCCCGCTTATACAGTTATCTGAGCCCATAGATCATGGCCACCGACACGATCCTGCGCCCCGGCGAAATCAAGGACATTCTCCTCCGCGAGATTGAAGCGGCGGACCTGAACGAGCTAGACGTGGAGGAGGTCGGGACCGTCCTCGAAGTGAAGGACGGTATCGCCCGCATCTACGGTCTCAACAAGGCGATGGCCGGCGAGATGCTCGAGGTGACCTCCTCGGAGACCGGCGAGAAAGTCACCGCCCTCGCGCTCAACCTGGAAGAAGACAACATCGGCTCGGTCATCCTCGGAGATTACCTCCAGCTGAAGGAGGGCGACGAAGTCCGCCGTACGTCGCGCGTGCTCGAAGTCCCGGTCGGACCGGAGCTCGTTGGACGAGTCGTTGACCCGCTTGGTCGCCCGCTCGATGAAGCCGGTCCACTCAACGCCAAGCTGACGCGCAAGGTGGAGTCCGAGGCCCCCGGCATCATCGTCCGTCAGCCGGTGAAGGAGCCACTTCAGACCGGTATCAAGGCGATCGACTCGATGATTCCAATCGGACGCGGTCAGCGCGAGCTGATCATCGGAGACCGCGGCACCGGAAAGACCGCGATCGCGATCGATACCATCATCAATCAGAAGGGCACCGGCGTAATCTGCGTCTACGTCGCGATCGGCCAGAAGAATTCGACTGTCGCCTCTGTCGTCGAGAAGCTTCGCCAGGCCGGCGCGATGGAGTACACCATTGTCGTCGTAGCCAGCGCTTCTGATCCGGCACCGATGCAGTACATCGCGCCCTACGCGGGGTGCGCGATGGCCGAGTACTTCATGTACAACGAAGGCATGCCGACGCTTTGCGTCTACGATGATCTCACCAAGCAGGCAGCCGCGTATCGACAGCTGTCGCTGGTGCTCCGCCGGCCGCCGGGTCGTGAAGCTTTCCCGGGCGACGTATTCTATCTCCACTCGCGCCTTCTCGAGCGCGCGGCGAAGCTCAGTGAGGATTCCTCGATTGTGGACGGCGATCGCATCAAGAAGCCGGGCGGATCGCTGACCGCGCTGCCAATCATCGAGACCCAGGCCGGCGACGTCTCCGCGTACATCCCGACCAATGTCATCTCGATCACCGACGGCCAGATCTTCCTCGAGGCAGATCTTTTCTTCGCGGGTGTGCGCCCGGCAGTGAACGTCGGCATCTCCGTGTCACGCGTCGGCGGATCCGCGCAGGTGAAAGCGATGCGATCGGTGGCTGGCAGACTTCGTCTCGACCTCGCCCAGTATAGAGAGCTTGAAGCGTTCTCTTCCTTCGCGTCCGATCTCGACGCAGCTACCAAAAGGCAGCTGGAGCGCGGCGCGCGCACGGTCGAGATTCTGAAGCAGCCTCAGTATCACCCGATGGCGGTCGAGCAGCAGGTAATCGTCATCTATGCGGTAACCAACGGCCTCCTAGATGCCGTCCAAGTGCCACGCATCAGAGAGTGGGAGCGCGGCTTCCTCGAGTTCGTAGAGAAGCAGTTTCCACAGGTCGGCCAGCGAATCAAATCGGAGAAGGTACTCTCGAAGGAGACCGAAGCGGATCTCAAGAGAGCGATCGAGGCGTTCAACCAGCAGTTCGGCTCGAAGAAGCCCTAACGAATGGCGAAAGGTCGCGAGCTAAAAGGCCGAATCAAATCGGTCGAGAACACTCGAAAGATCACGCGGACGATGGAGATGGTCGCCACGTCCAAGATGAAGCGCGCCCAGGATCGCGTCGTCGCCGCGCGTCCGTTTGCGAACTCGCTGACGGAAGTGATCGCCAATCTCTACACCGCTGAGCTCGCCGAGCGTTTTCCGCTGATGCGCCAGCCGGCTGCGATCAAAAAAGCGGCGATACTGATTCTCACCAGTAATCGCGGCCTCGCCGGTGCCTTCAATGCGAATCTGTTGAAGGAAGCGCGCAATCTCCTCGCGCGCCTCAAAGAGCAGGGAGTCGAACAGGAGCTGCACGTCGTTGGCAAGAAAGGGCTCGGCTACTTCCGATATGTCGGCCGTCAGGTCGCATCGAGTCGCACGGACATTACGGGACAGCCGACGGCGCAGAACGCCGCCGAGCTCGTCGATGCCCTGATCGAGAGATTTGCATCAGGTGAGATCGACGCCGTCTACGTCATCTATTCGAAGTTCAATTCCGCGCTTTCGACACCGCCGACTTCACAGCTGGTTCTTCCCGTCACTCCCCCCGAGCGCAAAGGACAGCAACCCGATTACATCCTGATGCCGTCGGCGGAAGTAATTCTCACCCAGCTCCTTCCATCATACGTGCGCAACTCGGTTTATCGCGCATTGGTGGAAAACGAAGCTGGTTTCCAAAGCGCGCAACGCACGGCGATGAAGAACGCGACGGACAACGCCGGCGAGATGCTCAACGTTCTAAGACGAACTTTCAACCGCGCCCGCCAGGCGCAGATCACGCAGGAGATCGCCGAGATTGTGGGCGGTGCTGCTGCGCTACAGGGGTAATCATGGCAACAGCCGTCCGCACCGAGAAAAAGCGAGCCGCGAAAACCGGTGATGGCACCAGCACGAAAAAGGCGAACATCGGGAAAGTCGTGCAGGTCATCGGTCCCGTTCTCGACGTGGAGTTCGAGGCCGACCATCTGCCTGAGCTCTATAACGCGCTGAGAATTCGCGAGAAGTCGGAATCAGGCGTTGATATCGACGTCACCGTGGAAGTGCAACAGCACATCGGTCGGAATCAGGTGCGCGCGGTGGCAATGTCGTCAACCGATGCCGTTGTACGCGGAATGAACGTCGAGGATACCGGCGCTCCGATCAAAGTGCCGGTCGGCGAAGCAGCTCTCGGCAGAATTCTGAACGTTATCGGAAACCCGGTTGATAACGGCCCGGCGATTCCCGACGACGTCGAACGCTGGCCAATTCACCGTCCGGCGCCCGAGTTCGCGAACCTCGAGCCAAAGACTGAAGTCTTCGAGACCGGCATCAAGGTTATCGACCTGATCGCGCCATTCGTGAAGGGCGGAAAGATTGGCCTCTTCGGCGGCGCCGGTGTCGGCAAGACCGTCGTCATCATGGAACTGATTAACAACGTGCAGAAAGGCCACGGTGGAAAGTCGGTGTTCTGCGGCGTCGGCGAGCGCACCCGTGAAGGAAACGATCTCTATCTCGAGATGAAGGAGTCGGGCGTTCTCAATTCGACGGCTCTGATCTACGGTCAGATGAACGAGCCGCCTGGCGCGCGCCTGCGCGTTGGACTTTCTGGCTTGACCGTCGCCGAGTATTTCCGCGATGTCGAGAACGCGGATGTGCTGGTGTTCATCGACAACATCTTCCGCTTTACGCAAGCCGGATCGGAAGTGTCGGCGCTGCTCGGCCGTATGCCGAGCGCGGTGGGTTATCAGCCGACGCTGGCGACTGAGATGGGCGATCTGCAGGAGCGGATCACTTCGACCAAGAACGGATCGATCACGTCGGTACAGGCGATCTACGTTCCAGCCGATGACATTACAGATCCGGCGCCTGCCACCGCGTTCGCACATCTGGATGCGACCGTCGTGTTGTCACGCGCCATCACTGAGCTGGGCATCTATCCGGCCGTTGATCCACTCGCGTCGTCATCGCGAATTCTCGATGCGCAGTTCATCGGCGAGCGCCACTATAAGGTTGCGACGGATGTGCAGCGAATCCTGCAACGATACAAGGAACTGCAGGACATCATCGCGATCCTCGGTATGGATGAGCTTTCAGAGGAGGACAAACTGGTCGTCGGTCGCGCCCGCAGAATCCAGCGGTTCATGTCACAGCCCTTCGCGGTCGCTGAGCAGTTCACCGGTATCAATGGCCAGTACGTGAAGCTCGAGGAGACGATCTCGTCGTTCGAGCGGCTGGTGGCCGGCGAGTTCGATCAGTATCCGGAGCAAGCGTTTTTCATGCAGGGCGGCATCGACGGAGTCGTCGAGGCGGCGAAGAGGCTGTCGGCCTGATGCTGAAGGTCTCGGTAATTTCGCCGGAGGCAGTGCTGTTTGAAGGGGAGACGGATTCGGTCGTCGCCCCCGCATACGACGGCGAAGTTGGTATCCTCACCGGTCACGCACCACTGATGGCGCTGCTTGGCAATGGCCAACTGCGTCTTGGTGCGGGGACCGGCCGCCGGTTCAATGTCACCGGCGGCTTCATGCAGGTGCTCGACGACGAAGTCAGGGTCGTTACGGAGAAGGCGAGCGCCGCATAAATACGTCGGCGCCGACGTATTTACCCCTTCCTTACGAACCGCTTACGGGTATGTAAACTCTCGTAAACGTTGGTTGACATTGCCGTTACAATGCGCCTAAGTTCTGGGGATATAGGCACTCCCGAAGGTCCCGGGCTGGGGACTTCGGGTTTTCGGCTTGGCATTCGACACTCACGCGCATTGGCGCGGGATACGATCGAATGCAATGACATAGTCGCAGGCGGGAGCGATCGGGCTGGATCGCTTCCTCCGTACGCGACACGTCCCATCCCAGTTTCACTTTCTGCGAGGTGTTGTATGGGAATGACAGGTAAGTTCACTCGCTTCCTTGTGATAGCGAGCGCGTTCGGGTTTGCCCCGGCGCTTGCGCAGGCGCAAGGAACGACCATCAGCGGCCAGGTTACGGGCGCAGGTGGAGCACCAATTGTCGGCGCGAGCGTCAGTATTCCGACGCTGCGCGTTGGCGCCTTCACTGACGAGACGGGCCACTTTACGTTCACGGCTCCTCCGTCTGCGAATGGAACCACTGTAACAGTAGTCTCGCGCCGACTCGGCTATCAGCCGAGCTCCGCATCGGTAACGCTCTCGGGCGCTCCGGTTACGCAGAACTTCAGCCTTTCTGCGGCAGCCACTGAGCTTCAGGGAGTCGTCGTCACTGCACTCGGTCTGGCAAGAGAGAAAAGCCAACTCGGAACGGCCCAGCAACAACTGAGCTCGGCCGAGCTGAATCAGACCAAAGCACTCAACGTCGTCGACCAGCTCGAAGGCAAGGTTTCCGGTGTCGCAATTACCGGATCCGGCACTCAGGGCGGTTCGTCGAGCATCGTGATTCGCGGATCCAACTCGATTACGGGCACTAACCAACCGCTATTCGTCGTCGATGGTATGCCGGTCGCCAACAAGGGCCGTGGCGGTGATCCTAACGGTGGTTACGACTTCGGCAGCACGATCTCCGACCTGAATCCGGAAGACATTGCCACGATGTCCGTCCTCAAGGGACCGAACGCGGCGGCACTCTACGGTTCACGTGCGGCGAACGGCGTCATCGTCATCACGACCAAAAAGGGTGGTTCGACCGGAAATCGCGCTCGTACCGAGCTAGCGACGACCTACACCTGGGACGCGCCGTCGATTCTTCCATCTTACCAGAACCTCTATGGTCAGGGAGCGGGCGGCGAGTTCAGTTATTTCGATGGTCAGGGCAACGGCACGAACGACTGGGCCGATCAGAGCTTCGGACCCAAGCTCGATGGCCGAATGTATGGTTGCACGTTCGTCAGTGGCACCACGACGTACGATCAGGCATCCCCATGCCTCCAGTTCACCAGCCCGAACCAGGCTTCGCCCTGGATCGCGCATCCTGACAACGTATCCAGCTTCTTCAACACTGGTCACACGCGCTCGACAACGCTCGCATTCAGCGGCGGCAACGATCGCGCGAACGCCCGCGTCTCCTTGGGCAGGGACAACGTGACCGGCTACATCCCGAACAACGATTTCTCGAAGACTTCGGGGATGCTGAACGGATCGCTGCGTGTCACCGACCGTCTGAGCACGGATGCGACGCTGCAATACATCCACAACGCCGCATTGAATCGCCCGGGCACTGGTTACAACACCGGTATCCTGGAGACCTTCGTCTGGTTCGGACGCCAGGTTGATATGAACGCACTGCGCGACTATCAGCAGGGTGCCATCACGAACAATGGGCCGTCGAACCGCGAGTACAACTGGAACTACAACTTCCACAACAATCCGTTCTGGAGAATGTACGAGAACCCGGTCACGGATAGCCGAGATCGGTTCCTCGGAACGGTGTCGGCGAACTACAGATTGTTCGAAGGCGCCAACCTGATCGCGCGTACGGGCTCGGACGTCTATCGTCTCGGCATCGATGAGCATTTCGCCGAGGGCAACATTCAGGACAACGTTTCCGTTCCGGGAGCGACGGGAGTTCTGATCGACCCGCGCTATCACGGCGGCTTTTCCCAGCTGGGTGACTACAGCAACCAGAACACGAGCGACCTGATCATGACGATCGCGCGCGGACTGGGGACGCACCTTGCGCTCAACTCCACCCTTGGTGGCAGTGTGCGCAGAGAGCGCTTCGACAACAACGCCGTCGCGACGCCGGGACTTTCAGTCGCCGACATTTACAACGTGTCGAACGCTGCGGTTTCGCCGCAGAACGAGCAGTTCACTTCCCGTCGTCAGGTCAACAGCCTCTACGGCTCGGCCGCTTTCACTCTTAACAACTGGTGGACCGTCGAAGGAACGGCCAGAAACGACTGGTCCTCGACTCTGCCAAAAGGCGCGAACTCGTACTTCTATCCGTCGGTCAACACTTCGATCGTGTTGAGCGATGCAATTCCAGCGCTGAGAAACGGGGGCTTCCTCAACTATGCGAAGCTCCGTGCCTCGACGGCGCGTGTGGGTAACGACGCTGATCCGTATCAGCTGCGTTCGACCTACACGGGTGTGTCGACCAAGTTCAATAGTCTGCCGCAGTTCACGCTGCAGAACTTCATTGCCAACTCGGACCTCAAGCCCGAAGAGACGAAGTCGAACGAATTCGGTCTTGAGCTTTCATTCCTCGATGGTCGCGTGACGTTCGACGGAAGCGTCTACGACAAGAAGACCAGAAATCAGATCTTCACGATTCCGGTTTCCGCAACTTCCGGTTTCTCTTCGAAGGCAGTCAACGCCGGCCAGATCAGCAACAAGGGAACGGACTTCCTGCTTGGTGTGACTCCGCTTCAGCTGAACAACGGCCTGCAGTGGACGTCGACCTTCAATTACTCACGTAACAAGAGTATGGTCGACGAGCTCGCTCCGGGCATCACCACTTACGTGATCGGTTCGAGCTGGTATACCAACATTGAAGCGCGCCAGGGTCAGCCTTACGGCTCGATCTTCGGCTACGCTTTCGATCGGGATCCGCAGACCCATAAGATCTTCACAGACGGCGGTCTGACGGTACTCGGTGGACGCGAGGTCCTAGGTAATATCCAGCCGAAGTGGACCGGCGGCTGGAACAACACGATCAACTACAAGAACTTCACTGTCAGCGCGCTGCTCGACTTCCGTCGTGGTGGCAACGTTGTCAGCATCACCAACTTCTTCGGCGATTACTCCGGCGTCACCGCGCAGTCATTGCGCGGTCGCGAGCAGGATTGGGACAAGCCGGGCATTGTTGTCGATGGCATCGACGTCAATACCTGCGACCAGGCCTTCTTCGATGGCACCGGTCCGTGCAACGGACAGGCAAACACCACCAACGTCACGGCCGAAAGGTACTTCCAGAACATCTTCCCGGTGATGGAGCCGTACGTCTACGATGCGAGCTACACGAAGCTTCGTGAACTGCGTTTCGGCTTCGATTTGCCAAGCGAGTGGGCGGGCCGCTTCAACGCTCGCGCCATCAGCGTGGCGCTCACTGGTCGGAACCTTCACACGTGGACCAGAGTACCGAATATCGATCCTGAGTTCTCCTATACGATTGGAAACTTCCAGGGTGTCGAGTTCGGTGCGCTACCGAACACACGGAGCTGGGGTTTGAGCTTCCGTGTAACGCCGTAACCGGCCCATCCGAGACAATGACACAATGATGACTAGAAAACTTCTCACGGTCGGTTGCGGCCTTGCCGTCGCGGTTGTCACCGCAGCGTGCAACACCGACAACCTGACCAATCTCAACAAGAATCCGAACAATCCGGAGGACGTGCCGGCGTCAACGCTGTTCACCACAGCGACCGTCGATGCGGCCGGCCGATGGTTCGGCGGCTATGACCTCCGCGCAACGGAGTTCGTGGTGCAGCACCTCGCTGAGGTGCAGTATCCCGACGAAGATCGCTACACCCGTCTAACGGGTGGTTCGACGGCGACTTACTTCGACAATCCCTACAACACTCACCTCGAGGATTTCCAGAAGGTGATTGACAAGGGTGAAGCAGCCAGCGAGCCGGGGATATATGGACCGGCCCTGGCGATGAGGACGTGGAGCTTCTCGTACCTCACCAACACGTGGGGAGACGTACCGTACTTCGATGCTCTCAAGGGCGATGCGACGGGCGGCAGTCTCTCGCCGAAGTACGATGCGCAGAAAGACATCTACGCTGACTTCTTCGTGCAGTTGGACAAGGTCAGCAAGGATATTGCGGGGGCCGGCGCCGGCGCGGCAACGCTCGGCAACGGCGATCCGATTTATGGAGGCGATATCAACGAGTGGCAGAAGTTCGCCAACTCGCTGCGTGCCAGACTCGCGTTGCTACTCATCAACAAGGATCCGGCAACGGCGAACGCGCAGCTCACCGCAGCATTCGCGGCTCCGGGCGGTCTGATCACGGACAATGCCGACAACGCTCAGCTGAATTGGCCGGGCGACGGTATTTACAACAACCCGTGGGCGAACTTCTTCTCGACCCGCGACGACAATCGCACTTCGTTGGTTCTGATCAATCTGTTGAAGTCGCTCAATGATCCAAGGCTTTCGCTGTACGCGCAGCCGGCGCCGGATGATGACACGTTCAAAGGCGCGCCAAACGGGCTGACCGCGGAGAAAGCAGCTGTCTACATCTGCTGCTCGTCGCGTATCGGTGCGGCGCTGTTTCCGGGCGCGACTGCGTACGGTTTTTTCGGTGGAAACGGCAACAGCTTCCCGTCGTTCCTGATCACCGCCGCCGAGGTCAATTTGATCAAGGCGGAAGCGGCGCAGAGAGGGCTTGGCGGACTGACTCCGGCGCAGGCTGCCGGGTTCTATGACGCCGGCATAACCGCCTCGATCGAACAGTGGGGCGGAAGTGCGGCGGATGCAGCCGCTTACCTCGCACAGCCCGGTGTGGTTTACACTCCCGGCACCGCTGGTCTGGTGCAGATTGCCCAGCAGAAGTGGCTGGCGCTCTATACCGATGGTGGAACGGCGTGGGCTGAATGGCGCCGTACCTGCGTCCCGTACGACGTCAAGCCGGGCGCAGATGCGAGCCGTTCGAACATTCCGCGTCGGTTCATGTATTCGTCGAACGAGACTTCGGTAAACAGCACCAATCTCGATGCGGCGATTGCGGCGCAGGGCCCCGACACGTTCGAGTCGCGCATGTACTGGGACACCGCGCCCAGTGCTGCTCCGACGTATCCGACAACGTTCACCTGCGGCGATCGCAATACCGCGCCGTCGCCGTAAGGGCTGGCGCTCTGGAAATCAAAAGCCCCTCGATCTCTCGAGGGGCTTTTGATTTTAGAGAACTGCGAGCTCATAAACCAAAGTCGGCATTGTGCCGACTCACAGTTGGCAGTCTGCAGTCTCTGTTACACGCGTCGAAGCTCAATCCGCTTTAGACGCGTGTATGAAAACTGCCAACTCCAATCTTTGACCTCTGCCAACTGCCGACTTCAGTTGAGGAGATGTCAGCGGAAACTAACCGTTCTCAAAATGCAGGAGCCCTACTGTCGGCGGCTCCAGATCACGATCGTCCCGCAGGCGCGTGTCTCGCGATCCATGTACTGCGGCGGTGTCCCGGCCCATGACGGGTAGACTTCAATCGCCGCAACCTCGTCGACGTTTGCCACCTCGTCGACTTCGGTGTCCTGCGTCTTCACGCCGTCAACCCAAATGCGCGGCTGGCAGCCGCGAAGCGTAATCGTATTTCCGATTCTGCGTGAAACCTGAATGCGTGCGCCGGGGATGTCTCTGAATAGCTCGCTCACGTAGCGCGGATTCTTTTTCTTGATCTCGGGGAGGTCAATGAAGTAGCCGAAGTTGTTGGTCTGTTTGTGGAAGTAAAACTCTTCCATCCGTCCCCGCTGTCCCTCGACCTGCACCGTATCGAGCTCGTCGGTGAGGCTCTCGAGATCGATCTTGAGGGGGGTGCCGGCGGCCGCCTTGTACAAGTCGAGAGGGACCGTTCGCGCGCGATATCCCATCCTTCGGACTACCAGCTTTCCCTGCCCAAGTCGAACGTCTGAAAAAGCGAATTTGCCGTCGTTGTCAGCGCGTGCGAAAACCGGCTGGGCGCCGTCGAGGGTGAGACCTATTTCTGCACTCGGAATCGGCGCATCGGCGCCATCGACGATCTGTCCAGAGATCGTGACAGTTTTAGCAGGCTGCTGGCTGTGGGCGAGAATGGGCGCTGCCGTGACGCTGCACAGCAGGAGAAGGGAGCGTCCAATACGCATTCAAACTCCTCGGGCGGGTGTTTACCTTCAGCACGTTCTCTCTGGTGCGGCGCATTGTCAAGCTGAAGTCGGCCACCGACGGTGAATCGAGGTTGAAAAACTGCAGGGGTTGGCTTGCGAATTGCGCCGCTTCAGGCCATAACATCATTACCCACAATCGCTTATGGCTGACGCATCGCATCCTCCGATTCTCGTCGTCGATGATAACCCCGATAACGCGCACATTATTCGGGATTATCTGGAGGCAAAAGGGTACCCCGTTACCGTCGCCTACAATGGCGATGACGCATTGAAGGCATTCGATCAGATCAAACCTTCTCTGGTTCTGCTCGACGTGATGATGCCGGGCCGGGATGGGTGGCAGGTTTGTCGTGAGATCAAAAGCCATCCGACCCTGGGCAAGAGTGTACGGGTCGTGATGGTGACCGCGCTCGACGACTGGGTCAACAAGCGCCAGGCGCTGCAGACGGGCGCCGATGATTTCGTCGAGAAGCCGTTCGAGCTGCCGAAGCTCGCCGCCGCGGTCGAGCGGAATCTGAAGCTGCTGTCGTCGACAGCGAACGCCGGCACCGTTAGCGCGCGCAATTGAGCGTGGATTATCACCAGCTTCTTCGCGACTCGCTGACGCGGCTGCCGACCGTGCCTGCCACGGTCGACAGCATCCGCAAAGCCGTCCAGGAGAGAGGCGAGCTCGTCATCCTGTATTTCAACTTCGATCGTTACTCAAAGGTCGAGGAAGTCTACGGCTGGGAAAAACTCGACAGCGTACTCGAAACGACGGGCGATGCGATGCGGGAGGCCTTGGCGAAGAGTGCGCTCTCGTCCGGCAAGCTGATGGTTTCATTCCCGAATGACGACGATTTCGTCGTCTTTCACGTTCCGCGCGATGACACGCCGGCGGCGAGCGATGCAGAGATCACCGAGCTGACCGCGAACCTCAAGGAGACGGTGTCATCTGAGATCGAGCGGGCGCACGGCGAGGATATCGCATCGCTGTTCGACATCTTCGTTGGACGCGCATTGGTCGTCTACAATCCAAAGTTGCGTCTCGAGCGACAGATTTATCGCGGCATTCGCGAGGCTGCCAACGCCTCGAAGAGCCTCGAGCACCGCGAGCAGGCGAAAAAAGTTTCTGACCTGCGTGAGACGCTGCGTGACCGCGGTCTTTACATAGAGTACCACCCGATCGTCGTCACCGATTCGCAGAAAGTGTTCGGGTATGAGGCGCTGGCGCGTGGCAAAATGCGCAGCATGCGCAGTCCTGAAGTCATGTTCGAGATCGCAGCGCAGTCCGATCTGATCTGGGATCTCAGCAGACTTTGTCGCGAGCGCGCGATCGAAGGGATGGGCAAGCTGCTCCAGGATGGCGAGCTGCTGTTCATGAATGTGGATCCCGCGGATTTCGCGGATCCTTCCTTCGACGTCAACACCCTCAACGTCAAGGATCCGACCCGCGTCGTGATCGAGATCACCGAGCGCACCGCGATCAAGGACTACCCGAAATTCCGCGGACGCCTGAAGGAATTCCGCGACAAGGGCTACCGCTTCGCCGTCGACGACGCGGGCAGCGGCTACGCCGGACTCGGTTCGATCGCCAACCTGGAGCCCGATTTCATCAAGCTCGATATGTCACTCATCAACTGCATCGATCAGAACTTCATCAAACAGAATCTGGTCGAAACGATGGTGAGATTCGCCAACGAGCACGGCGCGATGGTGATCGCCGAAGGCGTCGAACGAAAGGAAGAGTACGACATGGTGAAATCACTCGGCGTGCATCTGGTGCAGGGATTCTTCGTGCACAAGCCGAGTGCGACCGGCGTGACGTGGCGACCGCCGATGCATCCGGCTCCAGCTGTTACCGAAGGAGTAAAGTAGCAACCAGTTGGTAGGACCGTTCAGCCGCGCCGATTCCTTCCTGTACCATTCCTTTGGCGGCCGCTCCTGCCGCGTCTCGTGCCGTGAGCGAGCCGAGCAAGTCGGCGAGCCGAATTGAAAGATCGGCGTCGCCCTTGATAGCGGCACCTCCGCCGGCGGCGATCAGTCGTGCGGCATCGCGACTCTTGTCGTGGCGGGGGCCGAACAGAACCGGCGCGCCAAAGGCAGCGGGCTCGAGCACCGAGTGAAGACCGGCGGCGTGAAACGCGCCTCCGACAAACGCCACATCCGCGAGCGCATATAGGTCGCCGAGAATTCCGACACGATCGACGAGAAGGACGTCGGCCGCGGGCGCATCGGCCGAATCAATGCGCGCGAGCCGAAGATTGTGTTTGCCAGCCCAGCTCACGATCGAGCGAAGATGTCCGCCGTCGATCTCGTGGGGTGCGATGATCAGCCGCGCGTCGGGAATTTTCTCGCGAATGCGAAGCCATGCGGGAAGGAGATGCTCCTCATCCGATGGCCACGTCGAGCCCGCGACAAGTGTTGGTCGAGAAGAGCGAAGTGATTGGACGAGCGCCGGCGCCGGCTTTTGTGCTCGGGCCCAAACCTGATCGTACCGTGTGTCACCGGTAACCGTGACGCGATCGCGTTGCACGCCCTGCTGGCGCAACCGCTCGGCGTCGGCTTCATCGATCGCTCCGACGCGAGCTATCGCGCCATATGCGTCAGCCAATAGTGCGCGAGCCAATGGGCCACGTCGACCGGATGACTCGGGAAGAGTTGCGCTGATGACACCAACCTTCACGCCGCGTGCAGCAGCCGATTCAGTGAGCGCGGGCCAGATGTCGAGCTTGCTGAAGACGAGCGCGCTCGGCAGCAACGCGGCAACGATCTCCTCGCTATGATCGAAGCGATCGAACGGCAGATAATCGGTGAAGTCAGCTTTTATCGACTGGGCGAATCGTTCGGCGCTCGGCGAGTAGAACGTGTAGGCGATCTGAACGTCGCGGCGGCGCTGGCGGACGAGGTCGATGACGGGGAGCGCCTGCAGACCTTCTCCGACCGAAGGCGCGTGGAACCAGACGAGTGGGCGCTGGGAATCACGACTTTGCGATCCCCATGTGCGGTAGCGATCGACGAGGCCGCGACGCGCGCTCAGTCCGCGTCGAAACTTCGAGTCGCCCGCTGGAACGACAACGGTGAACGCGTCGGCAACGCGTCCTGCGACAGCGTACGGAATTCGCAGCAGCGAATTCACTGTGTTATGGAGTTGTCTTCTTGCCTTTGACGAGCGCCGAATCGATGACGTGCTGCATGTCGATCAAAGGTTGCGCCCCGGTGAGCAGCTTGTCGCCGATCATGAAGCTCGGTGTTGCCCCAATACCGGCCTGCGAAGCGCGGTCATGGTCAGCCTGGATGAGCGGTCTCATCTTTCCCGACTGCACGCAATCGCGCCAGCGTGGCAGGTCCACTCCCGTTGCGCGCGCGAGCGAGTCAAAAGTTGCCTTCGGATCCGCGCCCGACTCCCAGCGTCCCTGCGAGGCAAAAAGTGAATCGTGCATCTGCCAGAACTTGTTCTGGACGCCAGCGCACATCGCGGCCTCGGCCGCCGGGAAGGCGTGCGCATGGATGCCGAGTGGGAAGTTGACGTAAGCCAGGCGCACTTTACCGGTCTTCACGTACTGATCGATAAACGCTTTGTACGTCTGGTCGTGCCACTGCTTGCAGTACGGACACTGAAAGTCGCTGACTTCGATCACCCACAGCGGTGCTGTTGGGCTGCCCTGAATCCGGGCGAGGTCGGCGCGCGTAATATTGGAGTCGGGCGGAGCTTTCGTGACACGCGCGGTATCGGTACGAGTTGTCGTGGTTTCGCTGCTCTTGTTTCCAGTTTGTGCGCACGCGAGCGACAGCGCGAGCGCGAAAGCGGCGACGGGCCGGTTGACTTGGAATGCGGTCATCCGCTAAATCACGTCCTGCTTCGGAATGAAATCAAGGGAGAGTAGATACTTACTTCGGCTCTAATCGGTTTTTCCTCGACGGCGTTCAACGCCGTGCTGCGAGCGGCCTGGCTCTTACTTCTTCAAACTGGAATCCAAATTCCCGCCCCAACGGGGCTGGTGAATGATTTCGCACACGTCCTGACGCCAGACGCGATCGCCCACATGGAGCAGATCGCGCAGGACGTCCGCTCCAAGTCGCCCGGTGAGATCGCGGTTGTAACTCTGTCGGACATTGGTACTCGCGATCCGCAGGAAATCAGTTTGCAGATCGGTCGCCAATGGAAAGTGGGCAAGGCGGGACAACCTGGTGATCCGAACCGCAATGCGGGCGTCGTCATTCTCCTCGTTCCGAAGGAGACGAGCAAGGACGGCCGAGGCCATTGCTTCGTGTCGACGGGAAGCGGGGCTGAAGGAATCCTCAACGATGCGAAAGTCGCCGACATGTGTCGGGAGGCGACACCGCAGTTTCGCGCCGGCGATTATAGCGGCGGGCTAGAAATCGTCACCGAGCGCGTCGCGGAAGAATTTGGCAAAGCATACAATTTCAGTCCGGATACGACTCTGGTGCCGCCAGCTGCCGCGGCGCAGCCAGCGATCCAATCTCCGAGCAGTGGTGGCGGAGGAATTTCGCCGGCAACGCTGTTCATCATCTTCATCGTCATCGTCGTCATCCTGAGCAACCTGCGGCGACGCGGCCGAGGCGGGTGTGGGTGCGGACCTGGCTGCATGCCATTTCCGATCATCATTCCCACTGGTGGCTTCGGTCGTGGCGGTTGGGGTGGCGGCGGCGGAGGATGGGGCGGTGGCGGGTTTGGCGGCGGGGGAGGAGGATTCGGCGGCTTCGGTGGTGGCGGCGGTTTCTCCGGAGGCGGTGGTGGATCGAGCTGGTAGAGGGAGGCTGGAAGCGGGAAGCGAGAAGCGGGAAGCGGCAGCATACGGGGACTTGAAACATGAAACTTGACGAACTGGTTAGACAACTGAAGCTCGCGTATGGGGACGGACTGCGCTCTGTGGTGCTCTTTGGGTCGGCGGTTGCCGGCGAGCACAAACCCGGCAAATCCGACTACAACGTGCTGGTAATTGTCGACTCGTTGCCACTCGACCGTTTGCGTGCGGTTGCAGCCGTATCGAAGGCGTGGGCCGAGGATGGCAATCCGCCGCCGATGACGTTCACCACTCGTGAATGGAAGTCGTCGTCGGACATTTTCCCAATGGAGTACGCCGACATTCTGGAGCGGCATCGAGTGTTGTTTGGCGAAACTCCGTTCGAGGGAATCAAGGTGTCGCCGGCCGATCTGCGTCTCCAGGTCGAGCACCAGACGATGGGCAAGCTGTTGCGTCTGCGTCAGGCGACCATGGGCGCCGGCAATGATGCCAAGCGCCAGCTCGAGGTGCTCGAGCAGAGTCTGAGCACCTTGATGGTGGTATTCCGCGGTGTTTCGCGGCTGCAGGGGCAGGTCCCGTCACAGGACTACGAAGAGCTCACTCGCGCGCTGGCGCAGAGTGCTGGATTCTCACCGGAGCCGTTCGTGAGAGTGATCAGGCATGTGCGCGGAACGGAAAAAATCGCGCGTGACGAGGCCGCCACGATTCTCGAAGGTTATCTGGCGGCAATGGAGCGGCTCGTTACGTATTTGAACGAGTTCAAAGGGTAGATTAGGCGCGTGTTGCGCAGTGGTTCCAACTTCACTTAGAGGGTAAGGAAATGATTCGTCGTTTCGTGTTTGGTCTCGCACCCGCCGTGCTTCTCTTGTCGGGGTGCGGGTACAATCAGATTCAGACGTACGATGAAAATGCGAATCAGGCGAAGCAGCAGATCTCCGTGCAGCTACAGCGCAGGGCGGATCTGGTGCCCAATCTCGTGAACACCGTGAAGGGTTACGCCCAGCACGAAGAGGCGGTCTTCACGCAAGTCGCGCAGGCGCGCGCTGGACTGGCTGGCGCGATTCAAGGTGGTGATCCACAGCAAATGGCGACTGCCAACGCTGCTCTGACCGGCGCGCTGGGTCGACTGATCGCGGTGGCCGAGGCGTACCCGCAGCTCAAAGCGGATCAGGGCTTCCTCCGACTTCAGGACGAACTGGCTGGTACAGAGAACCGCATCGCGACATCGCGCAGCGATTACAATCAAGCCGTTCAGAACTACAACACTTATATCCGGCGCTTCCCGCAGGCGATCACAGCGAAGGTGATCGGGGCGAAGACCCGGACGTACTATGAGGCCGCTCCAGGGTCTGAGGCGGCTCCGACGGTCGATTTTGGCAACCGGACGACTCCGGCGGCAACCTCGACCCAAGCCGCGCCTAAGGCGCCGTAATCGGGGAAAGTGCTTGCCGGCGGCTGGCTGAGAGCAGCCAGCCGCCGGCCCAGCCACCAGCTGCTTGCCGCCAGCATGCTGTTCGCCGTTTGCAGACTGTTCCTGCCAGATGTAAAAAGGGTTGATGTCTTGACACCCTAGGGGCGGACCCCTAAATAGTTGCGACCCAGTACCACCCGTTCGCGGAGTCCCTACTACTCCGCCGAGCTCGTTGCGCCTGTGCGACGAGCTCCACCCGTTCAACTGGAGACAGGCATGAAAACAGTACGCTCGTCCGTTCTAGCAATGCTGTTGCTGGTATTTGCCAGCGTCAGCGCCTTCGCACAAACGCGCACCGTAACCGGTCGCGTTACTGTCGAGGGAAGCAGTGAGCCGCTTGTTGCGGCAAGTGTAAACGTCGTAGGTACGTCTGTCGGCACGTACACCGACGATCAGGGCAGATTCACGGTGACTGTACCCGCGGGTCCGGCCACACTACGCGTGCGTCGCATCGGTTATGTCCAAAAGACGATCGCCGTTCCTTCGGGCGACACCCAGGTCGACATCGGGCTCGCGCGCGATGTACTGCAACTCGAGACGCAGGTCATCACCGGAACTGCGACGACCGTGTCGAGTGTCAACGCGGCGAATGCGGTAACCGTGGTCACCGGCGAGAAGCTCAATCGCACGCCGGCCCAAACGATTGACTACGCGCTGCAAGGCAAGATCCCTGGTGCGGTCATCACCCAGAACTCGGGCGCTCCCGGCGGTGGTGTTCAGGTGCAGCTACGCGGAGTGTCGACGATTAACTCGAGCTTCCTGCCGCTGTACGTCATCGACGGCGTAATCGTCGACAACTCGCAGATCGCCAACGGCTTGAACGCGATCACCGAGGCTGGTGGTGGCAACTTCCCGTCGACGCAGGATCAGCGGGTCAATCGTACTGCCGACATCAACCCAAATGACATTGAGAGCATTCAGGTGCTCAAAGGTCCGTCGGCAAGCTCGATCTACGGGTCGAGAGGCACGAATGGTGTGATCGTGATTACGACCAAGCAAGGAATCGCTGGAAGGACGCAGCTGGATCTCACGCAGCGCTTTGGAACCGCGAGAATCGCCAACAAGCTTGGCATGCGCTGCTTCGGATCGGGCCAGGAATACGCTGATTGGACCGGTGACACCTCGGCAGTCGCGATCGCCGGTGACATCGCGCTTTACAACGCAGCGACCACGAAATGCCACGATTACGAGCAGGAGCTCTATGGCGAGCACCCGTTCAATTACCAGACGATCGGTTCGATGCGCGGCCAGACTACAGGCGGCACGAACTATTTCGTTTCAGGCCTCGTGCAGCACGATGGTGGACTCCAGCTCAATGACAACTACAACAAGCAGTCGTTGCGTGTGAACCTCGGTCAGAAGGTTGGCGGACGTCTGAATCTCCGCGCGAACACCGAGATCATTCACTCCCTGACTGAGCGTGGCGTCAGCGGAAACGACAATACCGGCATCAATCCCTACACGACGTTCTCGCAGACACCCTCGTTCATCGATCTGCAGAAACAGCCCGATGGCACGTACCCGCAGGGGCTCGCCGTCGTGAACTTCAACAATCCGTTCCAGAACACCGAGCTGATCAAGACGCCGGAAGACGTTTTCCGGCTGCTCGGCAGCGGTAACATCACGTACAACCTGATTGCACAGCAGCGGCAGACCCTCGATTTCAGCTTGAGCGGCGGCGTCGATGCGTACAACGACCACGCCAAGATCATCTCGCCAGCGACAGCGTACATCGAGCAGGTAAACGCGAATCCCGGAACGATCGTTCTCGGCAACGGCACGATTTTCAATGGAACGCTCGGTGCAAACTTCACGCACCGTCTGATCCGCGACATGTTCACCGCGACAACCTCCGCCGGTATCGGTCAGGTCCGGCGCAACACGGACATCATCGACAATACCGGCCGCGGCATCTTCCCCGGTGTAACTAACGTTTCGTCGGCGACGCAGATCTTTACGACCGAGACGCAGGATATTGTGAAGTCTCAGTCCATTTTTGGTCAGGAGGAGTTTCTGACAATGGGCGAGCGCCTGTTCCTCACGGCGGGCGTAAATGGTGAACGGACCAGCAACAACGGCGATCCGAAGAAGTACTACGCCTATCCGAAGTTCTCGGCGTCGTATCGCGTTCCAGGTTTCTTCAAGATCGACGAAGCAAAACTTCGTATCGCGTACGGACGCGCCGGCAACCAGCCGACGAGCGGCAAGTTTACGTTCCTCACCAACATCATTGATGAGGGTGTGACTGGCTACCGGGCGTCGACAGCACTCGGTGCTTCGGCTGTCAAACCTGAGACGGCCAGCGAACTGGAAGGCGGCTTCGACCTGACCCTGTTCAACGGCCGGGCAACCTTCACCGCTACCCAATTTAGAAAACAGATCGACAACCTCCTGCTTACGTCGTCACTGGCGCCGTCAACCGGCTTTGCGACACAAACCATCAACGGCGGCCAGATTGTTAACCACGGTACCGAGCTCTCGCTCGACATGACGCCGATTCGAACTGACAGATTCTCGTGGATCTCCGGCACCACCTACGCGAGCGCGAAGGGGAAGGTGACGCGCCTGCCAGTGCCGGGTTTCATTCCGGTCTCGGGATCATTCGGTAGCCGGTTTGGCAACGCTTTCGTAGCGCAAGGTCAGTTGATAAGCGTCGTCCAGGCCGTCAACGGGTGCACCGCGCTCGTCAACAATGTTTGCCCTTCGGCGAACCGCGTGCTGACGTTCGTCGGAAACTCACTCCCCGACTACACCATGGGCTTTACCAACGAGCTGCAGTTTGGCCCGGTGCGGCTTTCATCGCTTGTAGACTGGAGAAAGGGCGGCCTCGGCGTGAATCTGACCAATGACTACTTCTACGGAAGCGGTCTCGCGAAGGACACCGCGCTTGCAAGCGCGCAGTTGAAACGTTTCTCACAGGGCGTCGACGTGTGGCTCGAGAACAACGGCTTCGTCAAACTGCGTGAGCTGACGCTCAGCTACGATCTGCCGCAGGCTTTCTCGCAGCAAATCTTCCACGGCCGCGCGCAGGCTGCGCGTTTCGAATTGAGCGGACGCAACCTCGCCACGTGGACCAAGTACACGGGTCTAGACCCCGAAGTGTCGAACTTCGGCAACCAGGCCCTCGGCAGATTCCAGGACGTGACACCTTATCCGCCAATGAAGACGTTCTTCGTCTCAGTCGGCGCAACCTTCTAAGCGAGCATAACACATGAAGCGATATAGAACTCTTCTCCTCGGCGCGGCCGCTGTGGTCGTGGCGGGATGCAAGGACAACCCCGTCGTGAATCCGATCGACGCGCCGACGGTGGACGCGTTGAGCGGCTCGCTCACCCCGACGACGTTGCAGCAGCTGGCGACCGGGGTACTGGGGCAGGACCGCAATTCTGCGAACGTGTTCGCATATGCAATCGAGGCCGGAATTTTTGCGCGCGATGTGTATAGAATCGACGCGTCCGAGCCACGCTTTGTTCAGGAAACGCTTGGAGGGAATCCTGATCCGGGCAGCTTCGCGGGTGGTGGTGCGTGGGCTGGCTACTACACTGCGTTCCGAGCAGAAACGAATCTACTGAAAGCGCTCGGGAACGCATCGACCACGCTGTTCACGACCGCGCAAATCAACGCGACGCGCGGTTTTATCCAAACCGTCAAGGCACTCGACTACTGGCGTGTTATCGAGTACCGCGACACGGTCGGAATGGCAATCCAGTCGGACGACCCTGCGACGGTAACAGACATCAAGTGTAAGGAGACCATTCTCGCTTACATCGCGGCGGTTTTGGACAGCGCGAATGCCGATTTGACCGCGGCTGGTAACACCACAGTTTTGCCGTTTACCTTGCCGACTGGCTACACCGCGTTCGGCCGCGACTACTCAGTGGTTTCGAACATCATCAAGTTCAACCGCGCCCTGAAGGGCAAGGTCGACTTCTATCGCGGCCTGGATCGTAAGGCGTACACTGCGTCGCTATTCCCAACCGCGATTACCGAGTTGACGCAGGCGCTCGGCGGCGCCGCTCCGGGCGCCGTGCCGGCTGCAGATTTCCAAAAGGGGCCGTACTACGTTTTCGTCCCCGGCGGATCTGAGAACACGCCGAACACGATTTCCGATGCCAAGATTGGATTGAATCCGCTCGTTGGTGATAGCGTGCAGGCGGGCGATACGCGCGCGTCGAAGATCGTCCCGCGTGTGACTCTCTCCGGTTTTGGTTTGACCACGAGCATTACATATTCGGGCGCCGTGGCCAGCACCGCCAACCAGGCACGTCCGCTTGGTATCCTTCGCGATGAAGAGCTGGTCCTGCTGAGAGCGCAAGCTTACATCGAGGCCGGTCAGTTGGCCAACGCGCTTCTCGATATCAATAGCGTTCGTACCAATTACGGCCTTGCTCCGCTCGCGCCGTTCGCGGACAAGCAGAGCGCGATCAATGCCGTGCTCTACGAGAAGCGTTATTCACTGTTGTTTGAAGGACCCCAGCGTTTCGACGACCTGCGTGAGTATGGACGGTTGAACTCCACCTACCTCAGGAAGGAGACGACAACAGATCCATATAACGCGGCGCTGCCACTTCCGCGTGCCGAGCTCAACGCGCGAGGCGTGACCGTCAACCCAGCGTGTACACCGTGAGTCTTGCGCACATGCGGTAGCAGTAGTAAGAACTGGCTCGGGCCTGTACCGAGCCAGTTTTCTTTTGTGGGCTTGGATTATGCCTTTTTGCTCGTTCAGCCATCTCGAAGTTTTGGAGGAACTATGGTAGCGCGCTGGGTAACTGCGTTGACCCTGGTCGTTGCGATTGCATGCTCGCACCCGAAAATGGGTCCCGGAGACGCGTTCGATTCGCAGATAATCACGGAGGATGAGATCATAGCATCTCACGCCAACAACGCTTTTGAGGCCATTCATAAGCTTCGGTCGAATTTTCTGACTAACCGCGGCGCGACCTCAGTCAAAAACGAGTCGAACCCATTTCCGATCGTGTACGTCGACGATCAGGAGTTTGGGCCAATCAGTACACTGTCGAGTATTCCGGCAGCTCAGATCTCACTGATCAGGCTCTATCGCGTTTCGGAAGCAAACGCAAAGTACGGAACGCACAACCTGACCGGCGTTATAGCCATCACTACGCGCCACTAGAGCGACGCGCCTTCGGAAAACGGTATGAGCGGGTGGCGAAGTCCGTTGCTGATCGCAGTAGCTGGCGCTGCGCTGGGATGCACTACACCTAAATTCGAATCTGCTGATCCGAGTGATTCGCACATCATTACGCGGGATGAGATCGAAGCATCGCACACAGCGACAGCGTATGATGCGATTCAGAAATTGCGCGCGAATTTCCTGAGCTATCGCGGCGAGACGAGCATCAGTAAGAGTAATTCACAGCCGTACCCGACCGTCTACGTCGACGGTCAGGAGTTCGGACCTATCAGCAGCCTTCGCTCAATCCCCGCCTCGCAGGTCGCCACGATCCGGCTGTATCGCTCATGGGAAGCAACTACCAAATATGGCACCGGCAATATGGGCGGTGTCATTGCGGTGACGACTCGACAGTAGTCGATCCGTAAGGCTGCGCGTCTCGAATCCCCGGCCTAAGGAAGACTTACTCGGGGATTCCTATTGCCACCACCCGCACCAAGCCATACGTTTTTTCTCCCGCCCTAAACTGCGGCGTGATTTCGCCGCGCTCACTCTCGACGAGGAGTTTGAGTATGGATGGTCGTTCGTATTTTCCGATCAGCGCACCGCCGAGTGCGAGCCGAACCAGAACGAAGCTCCTGACTCTCATTAGTGCGGCGATACTGGCAGCACTGGCTGCTCCGGTCGCTGCAAACGCCCAGGGCAACACCGTCTCCGGCGTAGTACTGGATCGCAATCAGATACCGCTCGAGAACGCTCAGGTAACTGTTCAGGGCACGAAACTCGGAAGTCAGACGGACGCCAACGGGCGATTCCGAATTTCTGGCTTGCAGGGGACGACGGCGACGCTCGAGATCCGGCGTCTGGGCTACCGTGCGATTACTGCCATAGCTTCCGTCGGTACCGAGACCCGCGTCAGCATGGAGCCGGCGAGCGTCAACCTCGACGCAGTAGTAGTGACTGGCCAGCCAGGCAGCACCAATCGCCGCACACTCGGCGTCGACATCGCGCAGATTGATGCCTCGAGCGTGACAGCGAAGGCTCCGATCACCAACGTTCAAAACCTGATCAACGGACGCGCGCCAGGTGTCACGATTCTGCAGAACTCGGGCGTCATCGGTTCAGGGGCAACGGTGCGAATCCGCGGTGTGTCCAGCTTCGCGCTTTCGAATCAACCGCTGATCTACGTCGATGGAATCCGCGTCGACAACTCACAGGGTACTGGTCCCCAGAATCAATCATTCGGCGCCAGCACAACGACCCGCTGGAACGATTTCAATCCCGACGACATTGAGAGCATTGAAATCGTGAAGGGTCCGGCAGCGGCAACGCTGTACGGAACTGAGGCGGCGAACGGTGTGATTCAGATCATCACCAAGAAAGGCGCCGAGGGACGCCCGGCGTGGGACCTGACCGTTCGCGGTGGCACTAACGAGTTTGCGAATCAGGATAGTCGTCTATGGACCAACTACGGTCATGATCCCGTGACCGGTCAGATCGTGTCGCTGCATATCGCGCAACGAGAAGTCGACGCGGGCCACCCGATTTTCCAGACGGGTCAGATGCAGTCATACGACCTCGGAGTTGGCGGCGGCTCTCAAAACTTCCGCTATCGTGTGAGCGGCAACTACAAGCGAGATGGCGGCGTTACACCGACGAATCTGCTCAAGAATTACGGTGGCCGCGCGAACTTTACCCTGACGCCCAGCTCGAAGCTGATCGTCGAGAGCAACCTGGCCTACATCACCGGGCGCACCGACCTCGCTGCGGAAGCCGGTTATGGCGGAACGACATGGACTACTTATTACGCCACGCCTGAGAACCTCTACGACAGCAACGGCGATCCGCTGCCGAACAACGGATTCTACAGTGCGCTTCCTTCCGCATACTACAAGCAATATCAGATGTATCAGGACATAAGTCGGTTCACGGGCAGTGTTCAAATGACCCACACGCCGGTGACCTGGTTCACGCATCATCTGACAATCGGAACAGATCAGGGATACGAAGACGGCGAGGAGCTGTCGGCCGTACACAACGATCCGAACTTCTCATACTTTTTTGGATTCGACGCTGATTCCGGGTACAAGTCAGTCGCAACCAGACAGAATTCACTTTCGACACTGACGTACGGCGGGACGCTCAAGAGTGCGATGCGCGCACTGAGCTTCGCTTCCTCTTACGGAATCGACTTCTTCCGTCGCAACACCAAGTACGTCAGCGCGTATGGACAGGATTTTCCGGGCCCAGGCCTGACTGCGCTCTCATCGACCACAGCGCAACGCAGTGGCTCGGAGACCAGCATCGAGAACAACACAGTGGGCATTTATGGGCAGGAGCAGATCGGACTCAACGATCGACTGTTTCTCACCGGTGGATTGCGCGCGGACAACAACAGCTCGTTCGGCGCGAACTTCAAGCGCGTCTACTATCCGAAGGTGAGCCTGTCGTGGGTAGCGAGTGAAGAGCCGTTCTATCGTCTCCCATTCGTCAATACGTTGAAACTACGTGCGGCTTATGGCCAAACCGGACAGGCACCGTTGCCTTACTCGGCGGTCGCTTTTGATTCGGCAGTCACAGGTCCGGGTGGCTCGGCAGCGGTAACACCTGCATCGCGTGGCAACCCGAACCTCGGACCGGAGCGCGGTTACGAAACGGAAATCGGATTCGATGCAGGCTTCCTCAACGATCGCGCCGGAATCGAGTTCACCCACTTCACGGGTGGGACTCGCGATGCAATTCTGGAAGTTCCAGTGGCTCCCTCGGGCGGCTACCCCGGAACGCAGCTGATTAACGCGGGCAAGATCTCGAAGCACGGCGACGAGCTCATGCTACGCGCGACGCCGTTCGCCAGCAATCGCACCAGTTGGGATCTGACCTTCAGTACCAGCACCAACCATACGAAGGTCGTGAATCTCGGTGGCGCGAGCTTCATCAGCCCTTCGGCGAACATCAGGCACACGGTTGGTTATCCGGTGGGTGCCTGGTGGGGAAAAAAGGTAGTCGACGCCACGATCGATCCGGTCACGCACGGTGTCGCCAGCGTCAACGGGACACCCCAGGTTTTCTGTGATCCCGGGCCGGTAGGTGGCAGTCCAGTGCTGTGCGCCGGCGCACCCCTCGTTTTCCTGGGCAACACAGTTCCGACGTCGGAAGGCGCGTTCACGTCAACGCTCAACTTCCTGTCGAACTTCAGCCTTTACACCCTCATCGACTTCAAGGGCGGGTACAAGAAGCTCGATGGCAACAGGCGTGTACGGTGTCACCTCTTCATCGAATGCCGGGAAAACTATTTTCCCGAAGAGTTCTCTCCGGCGATCGTCGGTGCGGTGAGCAGCAGCGCTTATGTCAGCGATCTGGTCAACGATGCGAGCTATACCAAGCTCCGTGAGATCTCGCTCAGCTACAATCTGCCCAGTTCCTTTGCGAGCAGGCTCGGAGCGGCGCGGGCCTATGTGAGCGTCGCGGGGCGCAATCTGCACACTTGGACCAATTACACAGGTCTCGAACCGGAAGCGTCGTTCCAGGGCGGAACGCGCGGCTTTGGACAGTGGGAGCAAGATGTGACACCTCAGCTCCGTTCGTACGTCGTCACACTGAGGTTGAACTTCTAATGCACACGAAACTCCAACAATCGACCGCCTCACTGCGGAGATATCAAATGCAGTTCACTCGCTCAGCGAGAGTTGCAGTAAGAAAGGTCGGCGCGGCAGGCCAATGGCTAACGGTTCTTGCGTTGTCGGTGCCGATGCTTGATTGCAACCTTCTGGACAAGGGTCTGGAGACGACGGCGCCCGACAAAATCGAAACGTCGACGCTGGAGGTGCCGGCCAATGCCGGTCTCATTGTCAACAGCGCAATCGGTGCCTTCGAGTGCGCGCTCGGCGCGTACATCGTCGACGCCGGCATGATGAGCGGCGAGCTGATGGATGCGACGGCGACTGCAGCCAACTGGGCGTTCGATCGTCGCGACACTGATCCTACTGCCGACACTCGTTACGCGACCAACCAGTGCGATGCGTATGGTATCTACACGCCAATCCAGGTCGCGCGAGGCACGGCAGATCGCGCGCTCGAGTTGCTTCAGGGCTGGACTGACGCGCAGGTCCCGAATCGCCAGGACCTGATTGCCAAGGCAGCTGCGTACGCAGGCTACGCGCGGTTACTGCTTGGCGAGGGGTTCTGCGAAGCGGCAATCAACCTCGGCCCGAAGCTCACGTCGAACGATGTGTTCGTTTCCGCCGAAGCGATGTTCACCACTGCCATCGCGGCGGCGCAGACTGCGGGCGACCAGAACATGCTGAACATGGCCTACGTCGGCCGGGCGAGAGCACGCCTCGATCAAGGCAACAAACAGGGCGCTGCCGCCGACGCAGCACTCGTAACACCAGGTTTCGTGCAGTACGCGTCCGCCGAGGTGGCTCCATCGACGCGCCAGAACCGGGTTGCTGCGTTCAACATTCTCGGTTCAGTAAGTGTCGCACCTGCTTACCGGAATCTCACGGTAACGGACGCAAACGGGAATCAGGTGCCGGACACACGCGTCGTCGACACTTCGGCGAAGACTTCCAGCGGTGCGCCAAGAAATGGCAACGACAACCGCACCCCGTGGTTCATTCAGACCAAGTATCCATCCACTTCAACGCCGATTCCAATCGCCAGTTACAAGGAAGCGCAGTTGATATTGGAAGAGGTTCTTGTAGGTAAATAGTG
>JBJMOW010000001.1:0-113682 GCA_045803545.1 Gemmatimonadaceae bacterium
AACACAACCGGTGTTGATTCCTCACACCCGTCTGTGCTCGTCTTGCGGCGAGCAGCAGACTACAACCATCCATCTTCAGTTGTCAAAGAGCCGATCGGCCCCCGCAGGGGCCGATAAGGTGAAGCAATGTGAGCTCGAAGCGCGGAGTGCGGGCGACTTCTGAGAATCTTTCGCGCTCGACCTTGCGGTCGCGCCTACTCGATGTCTCCAGAAAGGAGGTGATCCAGCCGCAGGTTCCCCTACGGCTACCTTGTTACGACTTCGCCCCAGTCACTGAATTGACCTTTGACGGCTGCCTCCTTGCGGTTAGCCCACCGGCTTCAGGTCCCCCCAGCTTCCATGGCGTGACGGGCGGTGTGTACAAGGCCCGGGAACGTATTCACCGTGGCATGGCTGATCCACGATTACTAGCGATTCCGGCTTCATGCAGTCGAGTTGCAGACTACAATCCGAACTTAGACCGGCTTTTGGCGATTGGCGCACCCTCGCGGGTTGGCGACGCTCTGTACCGGCCATTGTAGCACGTGTGTCGCCCTGGACGTAAGGGCCATGATGACTTGACGTCATCCCCACCTTCCTCCGGTTTGACACCGGCAGTCTCCCTAGAGTGCCCGGCATAACCCGCTGGTAACTAGGGACGAGGGTTGCGCTCGTTGCGGGACTTAACCCAACATCTCACGACACGAGCTGACGACAGCCATGCAGCACCTGTGCACGGACTCCGAAGAGGGGCCGATGTTTCCACCGGCTTTCCCGTGCATGTCAAGCCCAGGTAAGGTTCTTCGCGTTGCTTCGAATTAAACCACATGCTCCACCGCTTGTGCGGGCCCCCGTCAATTCCTTTGAGTTTCAGCCTTGCGGCCGTACTCCCCAGGCGGGGCACTTACTGCGTTAGCGACGGCACCGGGAGGGTCGCTCCCCCCGACGCCTAGTGCCCATCGTTTACGGCGTGGACTACCAGGGTATCTAATCCTGTTTGCTCCCCACGCTGTCGCGCCTCAGCGTCAGCAACAGCCCAGCAGGCCGCCTTCGCCACTGATGTTCTTCCCGATCTCTACGCATTCCACCGCTACACCCGGAATTCCGTCTGCCTCTACAGCCCTCGAGTTTGACAGTCGGCACGGCAGATCCGGGGTTGAGCCCCGGACTTTCACCACACCCTTATCAAACCACCTACGCGCCCTTTACGCCCAGTGATTCCGGACAACGCTCGCACCCCCCGTATTACCGCGGCTGCTGGCACGGAGTTAGCCGGTGCTTCCTCACCCGGTACCGTCAGGCTCGATTAATCGAGCTATTCGTCCCGGGCAACAGTGGTTTACACTCCGAAGAGCTTCATCCCACACGCGGCGTCGCTGCGTCAGCCGTTAGGCCATTGCGCAAGATTCCCCACTGCTGCCTCCCGTAGGAGTCTGGGCCGTATCTCAGTCCCAATGTGGCTGGCCATCCTCTCAGACCAGCTACCCGTCGTCGCCTTGGTGAGCCGTTACCTCGCCAACTAGCTGATAGGCCGCGAGCCCCTCGATCTGTCCCGTAGGTTTCCTTTCAATGAAATGCCTCATCGAAAGCGTATGCGGTATTACTCGGCCGTTAGGCCGGCTATCCCCCACAGTTCGGTAGGTTGCTCACGTGTTACGCACCCGTTCGCCGGTTGCCCAGTATTGCTACTGGGCCCCCTTGACTTGCATGTGTTAAGCACGCCGCCAGCGTTCGTCCTGAGCCAGGATCAAACTCTCCAATAGTTTGAAGATTTGATTGCTCTCCCGAACGCGGTCGTCTCCAGACGTTGTCTTTCGACATCCACGTCCGGAATCACTTTGAATGTTTCAGGTTTTGAAGTCTCCCCGAGACCCTGAATGGTCCCAGATCATAGACTTCGCCTCGCACATCCATCGATCTCAATTTCGATTTTCAAACAGCGTTGGCTGCTTTTTCTGCAGCAGCCTTGAATAGTAAACCGAAGCGGTTCACTCGTCAAGTGTTTCGAAGCAAATTTGTTTAGTCTTCGAAGCTCTGCCGCGCTTCCTGAGCCGGGCAATGCCGGTCGGAAGGGGATGCTCAACGTAGTCGGGCAGGTCAATCACAGCAACCCCCAACTTCGACGAAAAATTCCAGAGCCTGGTGCTCTCTTTTGACGCCCACTTTTCGGCTTCGTTAAGTACGCCATCTAACAGACGGTCATCGCATAAATAAAAGCTGGCTGCGACAGCACTTAGCATCTATGTTGGCTGAGCACTAAAGGTGGTTCCTATGCCCCAAGCCCCGCAGCCGCCTAAGCAGTACACCTTAGCGGATAGCATTCCCCTGGCTCCTCCGCAGGATCCGATTGCGTCGCTCACCGCGGCACTCCGCGGTCATTACGAGTTCGAACGCGAGCTCGGACAGGGCGCCTTCGCGACTGTGTATCTCGCACGCGATCTGAAGCACGAGCGAAAAGTCGCGATCAAAGTGCTGAGGGCCGATCCCAACTCCGAGATGGGCGAGCTGCGTTTCGTGCGCGAAATCAGAATGCTCGCGCGACTACAGCATCCGAATATTCTGCCACTCCACGACTCGGGACACGTAGAAAATCTTCTCTATTACGTGATGCCCTATGTGAGCGGCGAGACGCTTCGCGATCGGCTTCGGGCGGAACGCCAGCTCCCATGGGAGACCGCGTGTAATATCACGTGCGATGTCGCCGATGCGCTCGCCTACGCGCACGGACAAGGCATCATTCACCGCGACATCAAACCGGAGAACATTCTCCTCTCCGCCGGTCATCCGATGATCGCCGATTTTGGCATCGCACGCGCGATCGATGTCGCTGGCGTCAAGCAACTGACGCGGACGGGCATGGGCAGTCCGGGCACGCCGGCGTATATGAGTCCGGAGCAGCTCCTTGGCGTATCCGAGATCGACACGCGCAGCGACATCTACAGCCTTGGCTGCGTGCTATATGAGATGCTCACTGGCAGCGCCCCGTTTGCCGATGACGATACGTTCGTAAAGCGCTTTACTGATCCGGCGCCGTCAGCCGCGGATCTTCGCCCGGAGCTTCCGGAGTGGATTGACGCTGCACTCAGGCCCGCGCTCGAGAGAGATACAGCTGCCCGTTATTCAACCGCGGCGGAATTCGCAAGTGCACTGCGGTCGGAAACGATCACCGGCGTACGCGCTCGCCGCACCTTGGTTCCCATGAAGGGCGGATGGCGACGTCGCTTGACGTCGAAACGAATTCTGATCGCGGCGCTCGTTACCGCTGCAATCCTCACAGCAGGCATCGGCACTTCATTGCAGTCCGACCGTTTGCAAACGTTGATCGGTGTTCCTGCGCTCGACAGTACGCGTTTCATTGTGCTCGTTCCAAGCACCGGCAGAAAGTTGGCCGATTCCCTCAGCCAGGCGACAGGCGAGGGGGTTTACGAGTCACTCCGCTCATGGAATGGTCTCAACGTGGCGAGCGACCAGGAAGTCGCGGACGCCATTGGGGAACGCGGGACTCCGTCGACTTTGCGCGAAGGTATGCAGATCGCTGCCGCTCTACGTGCAGGGCGCATGATCTGGGGCCGTGTGATCACAGGCAATGTGCTCACGACTCGACTGGAGTTGTTCGATGTGACTACCAAGCACAGCACGGGGCGTTATAGCCTAATCGAGACTGGAGCGGATTCGGCGCAATTGTCCCGCGCGATAATTCAGCTCCTTGCGGTAACCAATCGACCCGCGCGTGCAGCCGATGGCGACGGGCTCACCAAGTCGTTCGCCGCTTGGACCGCTTACAACGCGGGCCATCTCGCGCTCGCCTCCTGGAATTTGACAGGCGCCGAGCAGGAATTCCGAAGAGCGCGTGCTGAAGACCCCAACTTTCCGCTGCCACATCTTTGGTTGGCCCAAATCGGTGAGTGGCGGTCACCCGGGCAACCGGGCGAATGGCGCGAGAGCGCAATACGGGCGGCCAGCGCTGCGAACATTTTATCGCCGACGTCTTCTCTGATGGCAAACGCGCTGGCCAGCCTTGCCAATAAGTCGTATCCATCCGCGTGTGAGCGCTATTCCGCAATAACACGTATGGACTCGCTCAGTTTCGTCGGCTGGTACGGACTGGGCGAGTGCCAGTCTCTCGATTCGCTGGTGCTTCCGACGACGAAAAGCCCGAGCGGGTGGCAGTTCCGCAGCAGCACTGCGAGAGCTGCCGACGCATACATGCGCGCACTGTCGCTGGAGCCACGATCGCACACGATTTTTCCTTTTGATCGTTTGACGAGTTTGTTGCCGGTCGCAGCGAGTCGGCCACGCGGTGGGTATAGCGGTAGCGCTAATCCCCTTTACTTCGCCGCATCGCCCTCCGTTGTTAGCCCCGGCGACACCCTCGCCTTCATCCCTTATCCGCGAACGCAGTTTGCCGCACTGCCGACGAGCGCGATTTCCAGCCTGAATGCAGCGCTGGAGCGCAACACGGCACACCTCACCGATTTCGCAGCAAGTTGGACAAGACAGGCTCCCCAAGAGGCCGCGGCCTTTGAAGCACTGGCAGACATGCTCGATACTCGCGGCGAGGTCTTCGATACGCGTGCCTCGCGAATGTCCGCCTTAACGGCCATCAGCCGCGCACGTTTGCTCTCAACTAGTGATGAACAGAAGTTGAGAACGGCGGCGAAAGAGGTGTGGATACGCTTTAAACGTGGTGAGTTCGCCGTCGCTCAGCGACTTGCTGACTCTCTCTTGAGTACGCCACGACCGTCGAGTGAGGTCGAGTCAAGAGTTCTCCTGGGCCTGGCTGCGCTGACCGGCAATTTTGCGCGAACCACGGATCTGGTTCGGGATTCCCGTTGGTACACTGCGCCCACCGGCAATGTCCCGGAGGGCGTCGCAGATCCCGCCGCTCGTTTGTTCACGTTTGCGGTCTTTGGAATTTGCGACATGCCGAGATGGATTGCGCTTCGTGGAGAATTGAACAACGCTATCGACAACTATGTCGAGCCAAGAGACGCCGAGAGGCTGCGCGCAGAGTTGCTCACTCGGCCACTGAGCTTGATGTCTCCTTGTACGCAAGGTTCGACGGCGCTCGAGATAAAAGGAAGTCGCAGCAGGCTTGTCTTGATGCAACAGGCCTTTGCGCGGAAGGACATGCGCGCGCTACGGTCACTCCTCGACACCGTAGCCGAGGTTTCAAAGCTGCAGCGACCCGGTGACCTGTCGCCGGACTACGTTCTCCAACAAGCCTGGCTTCGAGTTGCGGTGGGTGACACGACGCAGGCAGAGCGTCTCCTGGATAAGACGTTGAATGGGTTGCCAGGAGTAAGCACCTCTGCACTCCAGGAGCCGGCAGCGGCTGCGGGAATAGTCCGAGTGATGCGGTTACGGGCGCAGCTCGCCGCGAAAGCTGGCGATGATCGTATTGAACAGAAATGGTCGACCGCGGCCAAACTCATTTGGGCGCATGGTGATCCTTCCGTCCAATGAATTAGCAGCTTTGGTGATAGCAAAACGTCATTTGCATTCTCGATCTCTACGGACACAAGGAGGTAGTTGTGAACTCGCCGGCGAGCTGGAAGCGACTATGGGCGGCCGCAGGAGCCGCAGTCACGTTATGGGTATCAGAGAGCTGCGTGAACCCTCCTGCGCCCGCGCCCGATCTGACGGTGCAAGTCAATCTGGATACAACTGGCACGGTGGTGAACGCAGACAGCCTGCGGGGACAGCTAAATAAGTACGCTGGAAAAACAGTTCACTTCAATCGACGGGGAAAGTGCAATGGCTGCGTCGTAGACGTAACCCTGACGAGAATCGGGAAAACGCACGATATCAAAGCCCTCGACGGACCCGTCACACCGCGCCAGATCGCTTTGCTACATAATTCCGATGCGGCTGACACGACCGAGATGTACAACATGGCGCCACGCCATGACTACGTACTTCAAATTGGACGGGACAACGTTACTCACGCTTCGACGTACGCTGTTATCGAGCTCCCGATTACGCCGTCGGGTCCGCTGCACGTGGTTGCGAGCGGAACGGTGACCGGATGTAATCCAGGCCACCCGTCAATATTCTCGAAAGTCAGTTTCGCGTACTGCACGGATGACGCGATCAATCCCGCCTTTGACGGGTCCGCGATGACGAGTGACCTGGAAACGATCAGGAACGCAATGGCAACGGTGCGTAAATTCTTTGCGCGGACGAGAACCGAGACTCTTGAACGCCGCGGGTGGTTCAGCTGTGACTCAGGATGCTGCACAGCCTGACGCGATGAGGCACATGAGCCTGGAAACGCCCGCGATTCGGGCGTTTTCCTTTTATTGCAACTGACAAGTGAATAACAAAGTCTCCGCGATCGCAAACCCAGCCGCCGGTCGCGGTAAGATTCGGATATTACTGCCGCGGATCCGCGAAGTGTTTGGGCGTCGCGGCATTGCTGATTTCTTTGAGACCACGACCGCCGGCGAGGAAGCAATCCTCGCGCAGCGCGCAATCGGGGCGGGCTGCAGAACAATCATCGCCATCGGTGGTGACGGAACTTGCTCTCAAATCGCCAATGCGATTGTCGACTCTCAATCGGATTGCGCACTGGCAGTTCTAGTAGCCGGAACCGGCAACGATTTCGCCAAGACCGTTGGTGTCAGTCACTATACCGCGGCACAGGTCGCCGAGCTCGCGGTGCGCGGCCAATCGACACGGATCGATGTCGGATCCATTGACGGCCGACATTTTCTCAACAGCTGTGGCTTTGGTTTCGATGCGTCGGTTCTGGAGGCGAGCACTCGCGTCAAATTCCTGAAGGGAGATGCGGTCTACATCTACTCGGCGCTGAAACAGCTATTCACCTATAAAGGCCTCGACGTGTCTGCCGATCGCATCGGAAAAGATGGAACTGCCCGACTCCTCATGGTCACTGTCTCGAACGGACAATTCCTCGGCGGCGCATTCAAGATCGCTCCGCACGCGTCGGTGACTGACGGAGCGCTCGACGTTTGCTTGATCAAGAACAGTGGCATACTCGCGCGGATTCGACTCTTCGCTGGTGCGCTGCGTGGTCGGCATCTTGGCTTGTCGTCAGTGACCAGCGGCAACGCAAAGGAGCTGACGCTCACCTTCGACGAGGCGCCGGCGATGGAGCTCGATGGTGAGCTGCGCGTTGCGCGCTCGAAAGTGGTTCACCTGCGATGCCTGCCGCGGGCGCTGTCGGTGATTGCAGCGCCCGGAGCGATCAGCTGAGTTAAATCGGCGGGATGGTCAGCCCGACGGTATCACCTGGCGCGACCGTAATTTCTTCGCTTACCGAAGCGCGAGTGCCACCAATCGGATCAGCAACAAATCGGAGCGGTGTCAGTCCGCTCACGATTCCCGCTGGAACGCGGAAGTTGCTCTTGCTGTTCCCGTTTGCGGTTCCCAGGCGAACACGTTCCGAGCTTCGCATGACGTAGACAGCCATATCGAGAAAGCCTTGATTGTCCACTTGTACAACCGTCGGCTGATTCGGATCGATCGCGGTCGAGCCTTGCCTGAAACCCGTGCACGCCGCCGCGAGCAGCGCCGCCGAAACCGCGAGAACGCGGACTCTCATAATCATTCCTTCGTAGATCTGTTCAAGTCAAAAGCATACTGCGTTCCATACACCGAGAACGTAGTTTTGTTTTCTCATGCTCAAGCCACTGATCATCGGCATCGCCGGCGGCTCGGGGTCCGGAAAATCGACAGTCGCCAGCAACGTCGCCGAGCTGCTCACGACCTCTTCCGTCGCGTTGATCGACATGGACGCCTATTACAAGAATTTCCCCGATTTGACGCTCGACGAGCGGCGCAAACTGAACTGGGATCATCCTGATGCGTTCGATTACGATCTCTTGTGCCAGCATCTGGAGGCCCTGAGCCGGCGGCGTGCGATCGAGAAACCCGAATACGATTTCGTAACGCATCTCCGCCGCGCCCAAACGATTCGGATCGAGCCTGCTGATGTCGTCGTCATCGACGGCATCCTTCTCTTCGTCGACGATCGCGTCCGCGAGTTATGCGACGTCAAAGTGTTTGTCGACGCCGATGCCGACATCCGTCTCATTCGCCGCCTGCAGCGCGACACGCGAGACCGCGGACGCCCGCTCGACGGGATCATCGATCAGTATCTCTCGACCGTACAACCGATGCACCTTCAATTCGTCGAGCCGAGCAAGCGATACGCAGATGTGATCGTGCCGCGCGGGGGTCACAACGCGATCGCGATCGAAATGATCGTCGCTAAAATTCAGCGACGGCTGGCGAATGCAGTGTCTGGCGTCGAGGCGTTGCGTACACCATCAGCGCAGCGGCCAGCGCCCCGAATACAAACATGATCAGCCAAAGGGCCGTTGGTCCGAATACGGAGAGTATCTGGGTTCCAGCCCATGGCCCGAACGTAAGAGCGAGACTGAGCGACATACTGTAAGCTCCCATGTAGGCGCCGCGCTGTGCTGCCGGTGCGATGTCGCCGAGGTAAGCAGACATCGCCGGAAAAAGCATCATCTCACCGAAAGTCCACAGCACTACCGTGACGAGAACGCCGGTTGCAGACGCAACGACGGCCAGTCCACCAAAGCCGAGCGCGAATAAAATGCATCCGGTGAGTAGCGGCCACGCCGCCGGCCAATGCGCAGTTCTCTGGTTAAGCGGTACCTCGAGCGCCACGATCAACAACGTGTTGATCGTAAACAGGGCGCCGTAAAATGCAGGCGAGAAACTGAGATTGTTCACCAGAAACAGCGACAGCGTCGATTCGTGCTGATAGAACACGACCGCGACGAGAAACTCGGCGAATAGGAATACGAGGAGCTTTCGGTTGCGCAAGATGGCTTTGGTTTCGCCGTGATGTTTCTGCATCGGGTGATGGGTGCCGCCAGTTGGGGCGGTCCACCTCGTCAACATCAGAACCAGGGCTGCCAGGATGGTCGTTCCGCCGTCGACAACGAACATCGATTTGAACGAAACGGTGGCCAGGAATCCTCCTAGCGCGGGGCCGATGCTCATGCCGAGGTTGATCGCTAGACGATTCACTGCATAAGCGGCCTTTCTCTGCTCGGAGCCGACGACGTGCGTAATCGCGGCGAGACTCGCCGGTCGAAACAACTCCGACGTGGCAGCCCAGATGAATGTCGTGAAGTAAACTCCGGCAACGGTTCGCGCGAGTGGGTACAAAAGTACGACGACGCCTGACAAGAGCAGTGACGCCCGCATGATCGGCAGAGCGCCGATCCGGTCGCTCAGCCATCCGGAAAATGGTCCGGCGCCGATCGCTGCGCCCCCATAGATGGCAAAGGCAAACCCAGCCTGCGCGGCGGTGAAATGGAGCTGTCGAGTGAGGTAAACCACGAGAAACGGCAACACCATCATGCCGGCGCGGTTCACGAGGTTGGTCGCAAACAGCAGCCAGACCTCACGTGGGAGTCCACCGAGTCCCCGCCAGGGATTCAGGCGCGATTGCGCAAAGTTAAGCTGCCGCCGATTCTTCTCTTCTCGCACGATCCTCTGAGTTGAGCGGCAAGCTAAACGGGTCGATCACGACGGACTAGAGACAAGCCACTTGATCATCGAAAAACACAGACGATGTGGTATGCTCGCGCTCACGGCGTGCATTGCGTTCACCAGCTCGACGTGCCGCCAGGAGCACGCGTCTGTCGAAGAGCTGTACACAACGCGGATGCTCGGGCTCAGCTACTTGCAGCGAAATCAGCTGACCGAAGCAGAATCATCGTTCAAGCAAATCACGAAGCTCGCCCCCGATGATCCACTCGGTTACGCGAACCTCGGCCTCACTTACCTCCAGGCAGGCCGATTCGATGACGCCGAGAAGCAGCTGAAAAAGGCCCGCGAACTGGACCCGAAGAACACCGAGATCGGACTCGCACTGGCCAAGGTCTACTCGCTGACAAAGCGACCGCAGGACGCGAGAGATCTCCTCGAGGCGATGCGAAAGGATTCGACCGCCAACCTGCACGTCGCCTATGCGCTCGCCGAGGTGGATGCACAGCAGCAGGACAGCGCGTCGGTGACGCGCTACATGGATCGATTGAGAGATGTGCTGGCAGCGGCGCCGAGCAACCTGGCAGTGCGCACACAGTTGCTAAGAGCGCTCGCACAAACGGGCCAGGTCGACAGCGCGGTGCATCAGCTCGAGGAAATCCGCCGCATCCCGCCCGAGCTTCCCCGTGAAGCTCGGGTCTATCTGGATAGCACCATTCAGCTCTTACGCGCCGGCCAGGCAGCGAACGCGCGGGCGCTGTTGGATCGGTTTGTCCGCACGGTCGAAGTAACGTCGCCGTATCAGGCTTCGCTCGAAGACGTGAAATGGACTGAAGGTCCAATCGCGGGCCGACCAGTACTGACCTTCGCGCCAAAGTATTTCGTGTCTCTCAATAAGGTTCGAGAAAAAGCAACCGTCGATCAGGCAAAGTTCGTTGATGCCACCGACGAATCCGGCCTGCGAAGCGGAGGCGGCCCTGCACAATCGGCGTTTGCTGTGGGTGACGTCGATGGAGATGGAATCGATGACATTTTTGTCTCGAGTGTTTCAAACGGGCGCCCGGAGACACACCTCTATCGTGTTCAGGGCGGATTTGTCCGCGACGGCACCGATCGATCTGGAATTGCGCTCAGCGCCGGAGCCGCCTACGCAACGTTCGTCGATTACGACAACGATGGTTGGCTGGATCTATTTGTCATCGATGCGCGAGGCAAGGGCCTCCTTTTTCACAATCGGGGCAACGGCTCGTTCGAGGATGTGACAGCGAAGGCCGGAGTTGGCCAAGTCAACGGTGCGCGCAAAGGAGTATTCGTCGATCTCGATCACGACGGTGATCTCGATCTCCTGCTCGTTGGCGATAAGCTGACCGTGTATCGCAACAATCTTGACGGCACATTCACGGATGGCTCGGCGAGCTTTGACATTGCCGGAGTCTCTAATGCTTCCGACGCTGTTTTTGCGGATTTCGACGGCGATGGCAGAACAGACTTATTCGTGGCGAGCGCGGCCGGCGCTGGCAAACTTTTTCACAATGCCGGTATTCAGCGTTTCACTGATGCGACGGGCCCTTCGGGATTAGCGCGAGCAGCTGCCGCGACGGTCGCCGCGGTGGGCGATTACAACAATGATGGATATCTGGATCTCTTTTTGGGCGGCCACAATGTCGAGCCGTCACTCTGGCTCAACAAGGGCGATGGCACATTCACGCGCGACACGAGATCCGCGTCGATATTGCGGGTGGCGCAGTCCGACGACGTCCAGGCAGCGACATTTGTCGATTTCGACAACGACGGTTGGCTCGACCTGGTGGTTGGCGCCAAGCCGGCCGCCGGGGAAAAAGGGCCGGCGCTGTTCGTGTTCCGCAACGATGGCAGCGGGCGGTATCTCGACCGATCGAATCTGCTCCCCGCGAGCGCACGCGAAGCGGGAGCAGTGGCGATATCGCCGTCCGACGTCGATGACGATGGCGATGTCGATCTTTGGCTGATTGATGGCGCGGGCGCCCCCCGTCTACTTCGAAACGATGGAGGTAACGCCAATCTCGCAGTGAACGTGGAGCTGAAAGCTTTGCGCACCGGCAGTGGAAAGAACAACGCACTCGGCATTGGATCTCGCCTGAACCTTCGCGCGGGCAATATCTACCAAACCCAGGTCGCCACCGGACGCGTCACACACTTCGGACTCGGTCCTCACCTCAAGGCAGATGTCTTACGGATCGAATGGCCGAACGGTGTGCCACAGACGATCTACTTCCCCGGCAATGACCAGGACGTAGTGGAGCGTGAGATGCTCAAAGGATCGTGCGCGCTCGCCTACGCGTGGGATGGCAACGAATACCGCTTCGTCACCGACGCGATGTGGCGGAGCGCACTCGGTATGCCCCTCGGCCTGATGGGCGGTAACAGCGCCTTTGCGCCGGCGGGTGCATCGCAGGAGTACGTGCGCATCTCCGGCGATGCACTCAAGCCGCGTGACGGCAAGTACTTTCTTCAGCTGACCGAGGAGCTCTGGGAGACGGCGTATGCTGACGAAGTGAAGCTGGTCGCTGTAGATCACCCGGATTCAGTAGACGTCTTTGTAGATGAGCGGTTCGTGCCACCTGGACCGGTCACCCTCCATCTGTACGAGATCTCGCAGCGGTATCCACCACTTTCGGCCACCGACGAGCGCGGCGATAACGTATTGCCTGCGCTTCTCAACGCCGACGACAACTACGTATCGAACTTCAATCCGGAGAAGTATCAGGGCGCCGTGGCCAAACACGATTTGGTTCTCGATCTCGGCGCGACAGCAGGCCAGTCCGGTTCGTTCTTGTTCCTGCGCGGGTGGATCTACCCGACGGACGCCAGTATCAACGTCGCACTTTCTCAGCAGTCGTCGATTTCTCTCGCGCCCCCGTCGCTCGAAGTGCGTGATGCGAGAGGTGTCTGGAAGACAGTGATTCCCAGCATTGGATTCCCTTCCGGGAAAGACAAGACGATGGTGATCGACCTCGCCGGCAAGTTCCCCACTGCCGATCATCACGTTCGTCTGCGGACGAACATGCAGATCTATTGGGATCAAGCATTCGTTGGGCGGGCTCTCCCCCGTTCGGCGAGCCGCATCACCGAGCTCGAGCCAGCGTCGGCGGATCTGCATCTGCGTGGGTTCTCCAGGATGTACCGCAAAGGAGGACGCTACGGACCGTATTGGTTCGATTATTCGCAGGTGACCAAGGAGTCACCTTGGCGACCGATAGAAGGCTCGTTCACTCGTTTCGGAGATGTGCTTCCACTGCTACGCAAGGCCGACGACATGTACGTCATCATGGGTCCCGGTGATGAGGCCACGCTCCAATTCGACGCCAGTTCAGCAACTCACCTGCCGGTCGGATGGAAGCGTGACTTTCTGCTTTACACCGACGGCTGGATCAAGGACTCGGATTTGAATACCGCGTTCGGAACGACGGTCAACCCGCTGCCTTACCATAGCATCAAGTCGTACCCATACGCTGCAGGTGATGCGTATCCGACCGATTCGGTACATCAGCGCTACCAGCAAGAGTACAACACGCGAATGGTCGACAAGCGGTTGTCGACGGTGCGCTGACCGCGCCTTATACTGTCGTGGTGACCCATCGTCCGAAGCCGGCGATACGCCGAGCTATCATCGCAATTCCCTTCCTCGCAGCGATTCTGTTGGCGATGAGATTGGATCGCGGTCCGATAAGATCCGCGACCGATGCTGGACATCCAGGATTTGCATTGCGAGATGTTGCCGCGAACGCCGGCATCAGCTTCGTGCATCACCGACCTACCTTCGACGCGAAGATCGCCGGCATCGAGCCTCATGTTGCCGCGCTCGGCGCGTCGGTCTCGGTCACCGACTTCGACGGCGACGGCCGTCCTGATCTCTACTTCACCAACAGCAAGTTCGGCGAACCCAACGGACTTTATCGAAATCGTGGAGACGGCACCTTTGAGGAAGTCGCGTCGCGCGCCGGGGTTGCGGATCTGAATAGACCGGGCGAGGGCGTTTCGATGGGCGCGGTGTGGGGCGACTTCGACAACGATGGCCGAGAGGACTTGCTCGTCTACAGGTATGGCTATCTGGCGCTGTTCAAGAACCTCGACGGCACGCGCTTCGTCGATGTCACGGAGCAAGCAGGCCTCCGCCGCTGGGTAAACAGCAACGGCGCGATCTGGATCGACTTCGATCGCGATGGACTGCTGGATCTGTATGTCACCGCCTATTTCCGCAGCGACATCGATCTCTGGCACCTCACTACCACCCGCATCATGCATAACAGCTTCGAGTTCGCCACCAACGGCGGCAAAAATCTGTTATTCCGCAACCTCGGCAACGGAAAATTCGAGGACGTCACCGACAAGATGGGGGTGGGGAGCACGCGCTGGACTCTCGCAGCTTCCTCGGCGGATTTCAACGGCGACGGTTGGCCCGATATCTATCTCGCCAACGACTATGGACCGGAGGAACTGTACCTCAATGATCACGGCCACCGGTTCGTACTGACGACTGCAGGCCTGGAGAGCGAATCAAAGAGCGGAATGTCGGTAACTCTCGGGGACGCGTTCAACCGCGGGCGGATCGATGCATTCGTCACCAACATCTCTGAGCGCGGATATCTCTTTCAGAACAACAATCTGCGCGTCAACGAGATGGCAAGATCGAACGCGTTCCGGAATGTCGCCGAAGGCGCGGTGGCTGATGCGGGGTGGGCCTGGGGCGCACAGTTCGGGGATTTCAATAACGACGGCGCGAACGAGCTCTTCGTCGCTAACGGATTCATTTCTGCTGATCGCAACAAGAGCTACTGGTACGCAATGTCGAAGATCGCGGGGGCCAACAGCCGCTTGTTCGAAGATGCCGCCACGTGGCCTGCCTTCGGGAATGCGAGCCTTTCTGGATATGAGGCGTCGCGAGTCTACCTCAATCGTGGAGTAGCTGGTTGGGTCGACGTCGCGAGCGAAGTGGGCGCGACTGATTTATATGACGGACGCGCCGTCGCGCTTGCCGATCTGTGGAATCGAGGCGAGGTAGACATCATCGTTGCAAACCAGAATCAACCAGCGGTCGTCTACCGTGATTCTCCCGACAGCAGCAACCACTGGATCGCATTCAAGTTGATTGGAACGCGCAGCAACCGCAGCGCAATCGGAGCCGAGCTGTTGCTGGAGGCGGGAGACTTAACGCAGCGTCGAGTTGTCGACGGCGGTTCAGGCTTCGCCAGCCAGAATGATCGTCGCCTCCATTTCGGACTTGGCAAACACGAGTGGGTCGATCGGGTGGTAATCAACTGGCCGTCAGGACAACAACAGATTTTGCAACGGCCGCCCATCGATCGCTTCAACACCATTGTCGAACCGCAACGGTAACTCGATGAGCGAAGCAACCGCCAGCGTCGCATCGCAGAACGCGGTGGTCCGCACCTGGCAGCGCGCGTCGAAGATCGATCCGCGGTATTTGATCGCGTTTCTCATCACGCTCGTACTCGTCGTGGGCCAACTGCGCTACCACCTGCTCGGCGGCTATGACCGGCTCGTCATTGCCCTCGGTGTGTGCATGGCGACAGAAGCGCTGCTGTCATGGTTCGATCGAGGAAAGGTCGTCAATCTGCTCAGCGCCTACATCAGCGGCATCAGCCTCACGCTTTTGATCAAGCCGCAGGGCGGCGCATTGTGGCCGTTCGTAATCGGTGGTTTCATCGCCATCGCATCGAAGTACGTCCTTCGCTACCGCGAGAGCCATCTCTGGAATCCCACCAATTTCGCGATCGCCGCACTGCTGTTGGCGGCGCCTGATCGCATTTCAGTCTTGAGTCATCAGTTCGGCAACGACGTCACAACCAATCTGGTGATATGGATTTTCGGCTTGATCATCGCCGCGCGCGTTGGGGTGCTGCACATCACGTTGACCTATGTGATCAGCTTCCTGCTGCTGAATACCGCCAGAGCGACGCTGCTTGGGCAACCCGTAGTTCCCGAGATCGCCCCAATCACCGGGCCGATGTACCAGCTATTCGTGTTCTTCATGATCACCGACCCACGCACGGTCGTGCGAGGGCGCAGGAAACAAATCGTCGTGGCCGTTCTGATCGCTGTTGCAGAAACGGTGATACGATTTGCGGCTGACGAGGGATGGTCACTGCCAATTGGAGTAACTGCCGCGCCTGCGTTTTATGCGCTGGCCACCATCGGCCCAATCGCAAAGTGGCTCGATCTGCGGCGCGCGAAAAAAGCAACAACGACGGAAGCCTTCACCGCCGCGCGAAGCCAGTTATAGATCTCCCTTCTTAAGAAGGGTCTTGCCACACGGTCAGGCTGCAGCGGCGATGGACGGGCGATGGTGCGCGCAGGTGCACATCATCTTCACGGCGTCCCGTGCCGGCGGATACACGTGATAGTACATGGCGATCACCATCGGAATGAAGACGATGGTGTTGTAGAACAAGTGGAGCTCGATGCGCGGAAACCAGATCTGGCCGACGCTCGTTGGTACGTTGCCGCCGAACCAGTAGTGATGGGTGTTCGCCTGGTAGAACAGGATGAAGTGCTCGAAATGGTGCCAGAACTGGATCCAGAACGACGCCATCCACCACTTGTGCGATGTGCCGACGAATCCTTTGCGGAGGATCCAAAGGCCGACGAGCATCACCAGGGCGAAGCCGTAGTGTAGCGTTTCAGTCTTCATCAACCACGGATAGTACATACCGAGCAAACCCATCGACATCTGGCGCGACCAGTGGAGGCCGTAGAACTGGTAAGCCTGGATGATGTGCTCGGCCCAATGGAGCAGCACGATGACCATTAACCCCTGCAACGCGAGCTTGTGGTAGCGAGTGTTCAGACTCTCGACAAACCCGGACGATAGGGCGCTTGAAAGTGGATGGATGTCGGGTGTCGTTGCGGTCATGCGCCAGACTCTAAAGTTGGGTTTTCGGTGCGCCAACTATGCGGTCAGGGGTGGCGGTCGTCAAGCTGAAAATCGCCTCGGCTAAGGGCGAACCCCGAAGCGCCGGCAAGGCCGCCAGCAGCTCATGACGCGACATCCCGAGCAGCGTGTGCGCATCGAGCAACGCATCGAAATCAACCGGATAGAGATTTTGGTATTTCGGATCTCCAAGTCCAGCCACGTTGCGTGGCTTGATCGACCGATGGACCCATTCAACAAATCCACGGCGGGCATCCTGTGCCCCCATTGGCTTCCCTTGCGCAAGAATGTGCTCGAGCCGTCGCAGCGATTCCCGGGGCAACGGCTCGAGCACCGGATCGCCAACACCCAGGAAGCCGCGCCACGCGATCGAGTCATCAGGCTGTAATCGCTGACTCGCTTCGGCGAAGGATACAGCTGCGAAGTAAAGCATCGCCTGCGCGCTGAAAAGATCGAAACTCGCCATCGCCCGATAAGCGCCGGCAACCAGCAGGTCGATCTGATCGCCTTCGGCCAAAAGCGCAGCCGAGTACCGATCGCGGGTTGATGGCGAAGGAACGCGCGAGCCAGATGCGACTGCCTCGAACATCAGTGCGATACGTTCGACGACGCGCAAGCTCCAGGATATTCCTGTCGAGAACAATGGATCGACGAAGGCAAATGCGTGCGGCATCAACAGCCATCGGTCTCCGGAGGATTGCGCGAGACGATGCTGAATGAGCGGCCGAAACGCGATTGGCATCGAGGGTTTCGCATCAGAGAACAGGTCACCGATGGTTGGATAGCGGGCAAGCAACGTCTGCCAAAACGCTTCACCGCTTACGGACGTGCCACTCGGCAAGGAGCCCACGATCTGCGGATTGAGCAGGAATCCAGCGCTAGTTGTGCCGTGATCAAACCGGAGGGAGTACATCCAGCCTTCGTCGATCACGTGATGGACTGCGGCCCAATCTTCAGGATATGGTCCCACAGGCAAACCAGGCACAGAGTCCTGCATCAGGCTTACGCCATCGAAATGGCTGAACACGAGCGCGGCACGAGTGTGAGTACGCGCCAGATCGGAAGCCAGCGAGAGCTGGCGGGCGAGAAAACCGCCGGGTCCCGAAGCGTCGATGACAAACGAAACGTCGAACTGCACGACTTCACCGAGCCGCGTTCCACCAAGCGTCGCATGGTTACGGGAGAACGAAGCAGAGTTTAGATCGACGTGGTCGAAGTAATCGACGCCTGCGGCAACAGCTTGATCGACAAAATGTTGATCGACGTCAGCGCGAAACCAATGTGAATCGGCGATGGCGTCGCCGGGACTGGCAGCGACCAGCAGTCGCTCCGAATCAGGCCCGCGATCCTCGAAGCGTTGGCCGGGATGATGGCGGTAGAAGGTGAAGCCGCGTTTCAAGCCGCGGCGCAGCTGCGGGAATCGCTTAACCCAGCGCCCATGTGCTGCCAGCGCATAACAGTCTTCGAGACCGTAGCGCAGACCGATTCTCTCCAGAGAAAGGTTGGCTAGGGGCGTGGATGATTCTCCGATTGCAAAACGTGGATGCATCCCACGCTCGAGAAGGACGACGTCGTAGCCAATGCTGGTAAGAATTCGCGCCAGCAGAGAGCCGGCAAAGCCGCTGCCGACAATGGCTATTTCATACCTGGACTTCACAATTGACCGCACGCCTGACAAGGCGGACCGGACTCCAGCACCCCACTGAGATTTGCGGCGCGCAGTCGCTTGACGCGGGCTACTCTGCACTCATCACAAGCGTCCAGCTGCGCAATGTCCCACAGGTCCGCTGTGACGACGGTTTTGGATTGGCTGATCGTCGCTTTCATCGCTTCTTCAAGCTGACGCAATGTCGGTGGCGTGAAGAATCCAAGCTGCTGCAGGCGCTCGAGCTCTCCGTTTCCTGGGCGCACCGGGATAATGGAGACCATTGAAGCGCCCGCCGACGCAGCGTACTCCACTGTGCGCACAGTCCACTCAACGCTCTCCGATGTCGGAACGTACGGCATACCGAGCAGCACGAACACGCGCACGTCTATTTCATGCGCGTTGAGAAGCGTTACTGCGTGATCGAACCTAGCCAAATCCAATCGCTTGTTACTTTCGGCCAGCGCAACCGGGTGAATCGACTCCAATCCAAGTGCGACCTCCAAACGGCCAGGGATCGAATCAGCGAAATCTGTGGCGCGTTGACCAATCGTCGCGGCATGCGATTCAACGGTGATCGCCTCAATTCCGCTGAGCAGGCTGGCGATGCCTGCTACGTCAGCGGGCGGCACAGCCCGCGGATCGAAGAAGTTGCTGGCGTTGTAAAGCTTCACGCGATTCGGCATCGGTCCTTCGCGCGAAGCGAGCACTTGCTCCAGCTGCGCCGTCAGCGCGCCGCTGGGGGTCGGACCGTCGATGGTCCACTGCCACAAATCGCAGAATGAACAGGCGAACGGACATTCTGCGCCGACAAGAAAGACGGTGAGTGACTGCTCGATCCTTCCGTCAGGGCGTCGCTCTTTCTCCAACAGCGTCCCGTGCGCACGGTGAGGATCGACGCGCGCCTTGGGCGGACGAAGGCTCCTGATACGGTTATCAGCCGTCTCCAGATTCACGCTACGACGGCGTGGAGCCCCTGAAAATGACGCCGGTAACGGGTCTCGTTCTCCGGAAAGAATCGCGAGATCTTGTCCGCCGCTACGGAGCCGTGTTGGAAGCGACGCTTCTCGTACACCGGCATATCAATACCGAGTACTGCTCGAATGCCGCGCTTCACCACTTCTCCCTTGAGCGCATACAGGCGCTCGTGCGATCCCTGTGTCAGCTCGGCGAAAGGAATTGCCTCGGCGACTGCAATCACGGCCGGCCTCGTGTAGGGGCTGAAATCAGTGAAGCCGAATTCACGAGCGCACGCATAGCCACGTACGCAGCCGCGGCTGTAGCCACCGGAGTAAGTGAGCGAGTGCTTGATCGACTCGACTCCCCAGCCTTCCTGATAGAGCATCCGGTTGTTGACGACACTGCGGATGGTGAGCTCGCTGTTAGCCTCGATCGGGTAGTCTTTCAGATTCTCGTCACCGCCATCTCCGTCGACGAGCAGCTTCCAGTCGGGATAGCGCTCCCTGATGCACGCGAGAAGAGCGAGATTCACGGCAGCGCAGTCGACATCTAACGGCTTGTAGTCTTCGATGACTGCGATCGCTCGCAAGGGATCGAGCGCGGTGGACGGGACCTCCACCACTTCGCCCAGCATCTCGAGATCGGTTCGACGAAGAAACTCACGGGCCTGCGTGGCATCGTCTCCCTCGCCGTCGATCGAAAGAGTGAATGCCTTGAGGCGCGCCGGGGACTGTCCCTCATCCAACATCGCTCTGTAGAGACAGAGCAGGACCGACCCGCTATCGATCCCACCGGAGAACGGGACACCGATTGGAGCCGACCTGTCCTGAACCTGGAGCCAGCGGCGAATCTCGGAGTAAAGCGCTTCGATGTAGCGCTTGCCAATGACGTCGAGATCGGCGGGGAGAATTCCGCGCGGGGGATCGAAGAAGCGGCGATAGACGGGATTTGGATCTGGGCAGCCGACTAACCGCAACGTAGTGATATGGTGAGCGGGGACCATTCGCGTATAAGAAGGATGAAACTGATCTCCCCACCCCCGACGGGCGAGCTCCGCAGCAATTTCGTCGATTCGTTCCGCAACAATTAGCGCCGGCCCTTCTACTGCCTTCGCCAGAAAGTAACGCAGGGGTCGATCGAGACTGCGAGCCAGGAGAACACGCTCGCCGTCCTGAACCACTAAAGCGAAGGAGCCATCGATCTCAAGAACGCCATCGGCATCACTAGCGAGCAACCGGCGCCTCGCCTCAGATTCGTCGATCGTCCAGAATCGCTGTGATCTCTCAGATATCAGGTTGATGACGCGAGATAAATGTTGTTGGGTCATGCCAAAAAATACTCCCTGGTCATGTCTGCTGCATCTTCGCAGGCAGCTCTTGTTTCCTGCTACCCTGCTGCTGATCGCCGGGTGTTCTCGCTCATCGGAGCCCACTGTCTTCAGGCTGCTAACGCCGAGCGAAACAGGCATCGACTTCGCGAACACCATTACCGCGACTGATTCGTTCAACGTTCAAACCGACGTCTACATCTACAATGGCGCCGGGGTCGCCGTCGGAGACATCGACAACGACGGGCTGCCCGACATTTTCTTCAGCGGCAACATGGTTTCGAGCCGGCTGTACCTGAACAAAGGCTCGATGAAGTTCGCGGACATCACCAAATCGGCCGGCGTTGCGACGACGCGCTGGGCGACCGGCGCCAGCATGGTCGATATCAACGGCGATGGCCTGCTCGACATCTACGTGTCGGTCTCCGGTCCTGAGCGCTTGAGAGCAGCGGACAGGGCGAACCTTCTCTTCGTCAACAACGGCAATCACACTTTTACCGAGGAGGCCGCCAGATACGGCATCGCAGACACAGGATTCACAACGCATGCGGCATTTCTGGACTACGATCGTGACGGGTGTCTCGACCTTTTCGTACTGAACAACTCTCCGAGGGATTTCACGCGCGGGGTAGCGAGCCACCCCACCGCAGTCCGCGATTCGACGCCGGGAAGCGTGAATCAGCTCTATCACAACGATTGTCCTGAGGGGAAGCCGGGACATTTCACGAATGTCTCAGCGGATGCCGGGATTCTTCACGACGCAGGGTACGGACTAGGCGTGGCCATTGGCGACGTTAATGGAGATGGCTGGCCGGACATCTATGTATCGAACGACGGAATGCCCAACGATGTCCTCTATCTGAACAATCGCAACGGCACATTCACCAATATCGCGGCGAAATCATTTAGGCACACGAGTCAGGCCGGAATGGGCGTTGACATCGCCGATTTCAACAACGATGGGCGCGAAGACATTCTGCAGGTGGATATGTTGCCGGGCGATCTGCCGCGCCGAAAGAGAACGAACGGAACCACAACGATGAGCAGCGCTACTGACGCGTTGCGCCGGGGGTACCGGATTGATTACTCGCAAAACGCTTTACAGCTGAACAACGGCACAACGACGGATGGGCTGCCCGTGTTCAGCGAGATTAGCCGCATGGCCGGCGTATCCGGCACCGACTGGAGTTGGAGCGCCTTGTTCGCCGATTTCGACAACGATGGATACAAGGACATCTTCATCGGCAACGGCTACCCCAAAGCGGTCAACGACCTCGACTACATGGCCCCGGCGTACAGTGCAATGCGGAGCGGAAATAACGCGCTCGCACGACGGATGATCAGAGAACTTCCAGAGTACGCATTTCCGAATTACGTCTTTCGTAACAACGGGGATCTCACGTTTACAAATAAGACCAAGCTCTGGGGAATGGATCAGCCGAGCCTCTCCTATGGTGCTGCGTACGCCGATCTTAACAACGACGGCAAACTCGATTTAGTCGTCAACAACATCAACGGACCAGCATTCGTCTACGAGAACGTGCTACCAACGAGCGACGCGGACCACTACCTCGAACTCGGATTGAAGGGCGATTCCCCGAGACTGCTCACCGCCGGCATTGGAGCACAGGTCATCGTGACGACGGCGGGTAGAAAACAATATCTCTACAGCTCGCCATACCGCGGCTTCATGTCGTCGATGGACAGTCGACTTCACATCGGACTCGGCAAGGCCACTCGCGTCGATACGCTCGAAGTCGATTGGCCCGATGGGCGGCGACAGCTTCTAACCAATGTTCCCGCGGACCGACTGCTGGTAGTGAGGCAGGCCGGTGTGAAGCCCGCCGAAATTCCTCCAGCTGTCAAAAATCCAGCTGCCGTGGCCAAGTGGTTTGAAGAAGTTCGGCTGCCTGGTCTCGCCTACACACAACCCGCGGCGTTTCGATCTGACTTTACGATTCAGCCATTGCTTCCCTACATGATCTCCGCCCATGGGCCGGCCCTCGCCGCCGGAGACGTAAATGGCGATGGCCTGGACGACATTTACATCGGCGGTAGTCCGGGCGTCGCCGGGAGACTGTTCATCCAGCAAAAGAACGGCGGCTTCATTGAGTCGGCGCAAGGCCAGCCATGGGAAGCCGACAAAGCGTTTGACGATTGGTGCGCGGTCTTCTTCGACGCGAACGGAGATGGTAAACCCGACCTTTACGTGGCGAGTGGCAACTACAGCCAGGCTAATGGCTCACCATTACTGCAGGATCGCCTTTACATCAATCAAGGCGGTGGCCGGTTTGTTCGGAGTTCCAACGCGCTCCCGCCAATGTTAACGAGCAAAGGAGTCGTGCGCGTCGGCGATTACAATGGCGACGGGCGTCCGGATTTGTTTGTGGGTGGCCGGTTGACGCCGCGCAAGTATCCGTATCCGACGCGCAGCTACATCCTTCGCAATGACGGTGGCGGCCGATTCACCGACGTCACGGAGCAGCTCGCGCCGATGCTGTTGAATCCCGGCGGCATGATCACTGACGCCGCCTGGGTCGATTTCGATGGAGACGGGCGGCTGGACCTGGTGACAGTCGGCGAGTGGATGCCGATTCAGTTCATGAAGAACGAAGTCAATCGCTTTTCAGATGTCACTTCGTCGACCGGTCTCTCTTCCGATCGGGGGTGGTGGTTCAGCATCGCCACCGGCGATTTCGACGGCGACGGCCGTCCTGACATCGTCGCCGGCAATCTCGGTTTGAACTACACGTACGGGACATCGAAGGATACAACTTTTGAAGTCTACGCAAACAGCTTCACCGGCAATCAGACGACAGACGTCGTGCTCGCAGACAGAATCAATGGCACTTCGTACTCTCTCGCCGGCATGTCACCGCTCGGACGCGACGTTTACACAACGGGAATAAGATTCCCAACCTTTGGCTCATACGCCGTGGCAACCCTGAATCAGCTGTTCGGTCAAGAACAGTTAAAACAGTCGCTGCATTATGAGGTTGATACGTTTGCCAGCGTATTCCTGCACAACGATGGTGGTGGAAAGTTCACCATGACGAAGCTGCCGAGCGCGGCGCAGATCTCACCGATCAAAGGCATTGTCGCGCGCGACATCGACGGCGATGGTCACCTCGATCTCGTGGTCGCCGGCAACTTGTACGAGACGGAGCCGAATACTCCGCGAGCTGACGCAAGCAACGGCCTGTGGCTGAGAGGTGACGGCAAAGGCCGCTTCTTAGCGATTTCCTCTGTCGAGAGCGGCTTTCTGGCGCCTCGCGATGCATGGGGGCTGTCGCTGCTGGGAACCCCTGAGGGTGAAATGATTGTCGTGCCGAACGTGGCGGATTCTCTACAGATCTTCCGACTTCGCAGACGCTGAGGTCACCAGCTGTGCAAAACAAAAGGGACGGCTTTCGCCGTCCCTTTTTCTTGCCGCCGGACTATTACCAGCCCGGATTCTGCTTCAGCGTCAACTCCCCGCCTTGCTTACTGATGTCAATCTGATCCTGCGGAATCGCGTAGAAGCGGTGACGATCTGCGAAAGCTTCCGCGGATGTCTTGTATGTGCGCCGCGTGTCTTCGCGACCACCGTTGCTTCCCCAGGGGGCCGCTCCGGTGCCGGTCAGATATCCATTGATGACGGCCTTCGCGTACGTCATTCCGTACCGACGGAGGTCGAATAGCCGCTGACCTTCCATCGCCAGCTCGAGACGACGCTCCATGCGTACAGCTTCACGAGCGTAGTTCGCATCCGGGAATGCCGGATACAGGCCAATCCGGTACGTCGCCCACGTAATTCTTGTGTCAGTCGGCGAAATAGCCATATCGGCGCGATTAGTTCCGGGACCCTGCGCAGTGACTCCCGCGCGTGTCCTGATCTGGTTCACGATAGCCAGTGCGCCAGGAAGATTGCCGGTTTCCACATCGGCTTCCGCCAGCATTAAGAGCAAATCGGCGTAGCGATAGAGGTGGATGTTGATCGAGCTTTGCTGCTGCGGCTGCCAACCAACCGTAGCCTCCTGCCCACTGCCTTTTTCGTGAATGATCTTCTTGGGCATGTAGGGTCCGCCGTTCGCCTGATCGCGAACCCAGGTAATGCTGTACTTGCCCCAATCCTTGAACGGAACGCCGTCGCGACCAACTGTCCAATCCAGGCGCGGATCGACAGGCTGCATATCACCTGCGACAAACGCGCTGCTTTGACTGTTCCATGTCGTCGGTGATGTCAGCGCCAGGGGAAGTCCGGTGGCGGCGTCTGTCTTGAAGAAGTTCACAAGGTTGATCGCGGGCGGATCGAAGCCGCAGCACTGGAAGTGGCTCGGCGCATATGGGAAGTTCAAACGCTCGCCGAAGTTCGAGTTTGCAGCATTTGGCTCGCCATCCTGCGACGACGCCTGGTATGCGAAGATTGTTTCCGGACCGTTCTGAGCATCCGAATACGCCGACCAGACGCGATCAAAGCTTGTCTCAAGGCCATACACACCGCTCGCTACAACCTCCTCAAACACGGTGCGAGCGGCGGCGTACTGATGGTCGTACATCAAGACGCGCCCCTTGTATGCCTTTGCCGTCCAGACCGTCGCCCGTCCCTTCTGACCGTTACGCGGGGTAGTCGGGAGCAGCGCGATCGCCGCGTCGAGATCCTTCAGGATATCGGTGACGACTACGGTCGAATCTTCGTTTGCTTTGCGGAAGTCCGTATCATCTTCACGATAGTACGGAATGTTCCCCCACATCCGATAAGCTTCGAAGTGGTAATGGGCCCGCAGGAAGATCGCTTCGCCCTCGATTCCCTTTTGATCTACGAGTGCAATTTCATTCGGGCTCGCAGCGACAACCTGCTTCAGCAACCGAATCGTTGAATTCGCGCGAACGACGCCTTCGTACACCTGCTGCCATTTGACGCTGAGGTACTCTGCAGCCGAGCCAGAGCCCCAGTGATAGCCTTCGATATCATTGATGGGCGGCTGATCGAGTCCGTCCGATCCCTTATACGAGTCGTCGCTAGCGACGCTACCGAAGACCCAGTTACTGGCCGCACATCCCCAGTTACCGCTTGTCGCATCTGTACAATCCAGAGTGCGATAGGCGGCAACCAAGCTTCCCTCTACGCCTGACTTGGTAGCCAGCGTAGCGGCGATGACGCTTCCCTGCGGCTCGGCCGCATTCTGCAGGAAGTCCTTGCATCCGTACAGCGCGGCTGACGCAAGGATCACTAACGCCGAACTACGGAGCAGTGAGTTTTTTGAAGTGAATTCCATTGTTTGCTTCATCCTTGTGTGAGCTGCGTTAGAAAGAGGTCGAAATGCCAAAGCTGAAGACCTTGTTCGTCGGATACGATCCGCGGTCTACACCCATGAACTGGTCGCGAATGTCACCGGCCGCGCCTGTCTGGTTGCCCGGCGGAATTGCTGGGTCCAAGCCAGGATAGTTCGTGTGCGTCCAGAGGTTGTCGCCCTGAAGATAGACACGCGCGCCCGGCAGATATCTCGCAGCCCCAGGCAGCGTGTAGCCGATCTGGACGTTGCGCAGACGCGTGTACGACCCATCCTCGACGTAATAGCTGCTTGGTACGCCACTATAAGTGTCGTTGATGTCCAGAATCGGATATTTCGCATTCTGGTTCGTCGGCGACCACGAGGCCGACAGCCGGTCTTTCAGAACGTTCGTCTGGAAGTCACGGAAGACATAGAAGTCCTTCTGGTTGTCGAAGATCTTGTTTCCGTAGGTGCCAAAGATTGTCGCACTTGCATCCCAGCTCCCGCGATGGGCGCCAAGATCGATACCCATCGTGAACTTCGGATGCGGACTGCCGATGACCGTGCGGTCCAGATTGTCGACGACGCCGTCGCCGTTCACATCCTTGAACTTGATGCGACCCGGCGCTGCACCGTCCTGGCAGGGTGTGCCAGTCAGGCCGGTTCCCACGCCGCAATTGCCGGCGGCGAGGTGTGCCGTCGCATCCGCCTGATCGCGGAAGTAGCCATCCGCAACCAAGCCGTAGAACGAACCGATCGGCTGACCAACCTGATTGATGACGGCCTGCCCTTCGCGCAACGGATTCGGTCCAAAGAAGTGGTCCTGAATACCGTCGATCGAAACAATCTTGTTCTTATAGTGGCTGCCGTTGAACGCGATGTTCCACCACGATGCAGTGTGCCCGACGGAGAAGTCGAAGCCTTTGTTCTCCATCTTGCCGATATTGACGATTGGTGGGCTTGCGACACCAGCTGTCGCCGGCGTTCTCGGGTCAAACAGCAGGTTGTTCGTCTTACGGTTGTAGACGTCAACTACGACGTTGAACATGCCGTTGAGGAGGACCATGTCAGCGCCGATGTTGCTGGAGCGGTTCTCTTCCCACTTCAGGTCCGGATTTCCCTGCGCGGCCTGACGGACGCCGGGAGCGATACTCTGGTTTGAGCCAGTGATGTCGTAGAACGTATCGCCGCGGTCTCCACCGTACGTCGAGACAATGCGACCCGACGGAATGTTCTGGTTACCGGTGACGCCCCAACCGTACCGAAGCATCACGTCAGAAAGGAATCTGTTGCCGGAAAGGAATGGCTCGTTGGTGATGTGCCACCCAAGCCCGAAAGCCGGGAACGTACCCCAACGGTGACCGGGCGCGAGATTGGACGAGCCATCGCGGCGCAGCGTATAGCTCGCCACGTACTTGTCGCCGAAGTTGTATCCGATCTTGCCAAACAACGAAAGCAGCGCGTTTTTGCCACCGAAACTGTTCACGAATTTCGTGGTCGGATTACCGAGGGCATCCTGCAGATACCGCGAGTCAAGGCCCGAATTGAGCAGGGAGGACATCCCGGCGTCGATCTGTCGGAATGTGCCGTGGCTGGCTTCCTGCCCAGCCAGAAGGTCGAAGCTGCTCCTACCCAGCGATTTCAGATATCTCGCTGTATTGGACCACGACCAGTTGTACTTGTTATAGTCGCCCTCGAAAATCGAGTTCGTGAAGTTCGCTTCGTTGTTCTGGGGCGTGATATCGTTGAAGCCGGTCCAGTTGTTCTGCCTGAGATCGAAGCCGAGGTTTGTCTTGAAGACAAGCGCCGGCAGGATGTCGTAGGACGCAAATGCGTTGCCGAACGCCGTGTTGAATTTGTTGACGTTGTCCTTCTGTGCGAACGCAACCTGAAGCGGGTTGGTGTTATTGATACCCGGGACACCTCTACCACCCGCGAAATTTCCGGCGACGTCGTACACCGAGACAATCGGTTGGGTCAGAATGTCTTTACCGAGAACCCCGCCTTCTCCGTTGGTGTCGTCGAACGTGCCAGTACCACCATATTGACGCGCCAACGTCAACGCCACGTTTTCGCCGAAGTTGAACTTGCTGCGATTGAAGGAGGTGTTGGCGCGGAGGCTTCCTCTGCGGTAATCGGTATAGGCCGCCGTTCCCTTCTGGTCGAAATAGTTGCCCGACACCGTATACGCGTTGGCGTCGCTGCCGCCTCTGACGTCGAGATTGTAATCGTTGACCGGAGCCGAGCCCCACACTGCCTTCCACCAGTTGGTGCCGGCGCTGCCGGGCTCGATCAGGGTGTTCGGGTACGCGTAGCCAGTAAGATCGACTTGTGTTGGGCGACCAAACGCATCCCTCGCAAGCACCAGGTCGGGAGACGCGTAGGTATATAACGGGATCGACGGATTATTCGGATCGCCCCAAATCGCCTGAAGTGCGGGCGTTACCGGCTTGCCGGCGTTGTCGTAGCCGGCTTTGATGACCTGGAAGTAATCGAGCGAGTTCGTCATCAGCATGTCGTCCAAACCACGTACCGGCGTCTGCACACCGGTCCTGAAGCGCAGCGTGGTCTGCGGCGCGCCAGTGATACCCTTCTTCGTTGTTTCGATTAGTACCACGCCGTTACCGGCGCGCGAGCCGTAAATCGATGCCGCCGACGCGTCCTTCAAGACCTGAATCGAGGTGATGTCGTTAGGATTCAGGAAATCGAGGTAAGAGTCGGAAACGGCCATTCCATCGACGATATAAAGCGGATCGTTGTTCTGGAACGAGCTGATACCGCGGATACGAACTGTATTGCGAGCGCCTGGCGCACCGCTCGTCGTCACTGTCACGCCGGGAACGGTTGCGTCCATCGCCTTGAGCACACTCGCCTGCGTCTGCTTCGTCGCTGACTCGACATTGACGCTGGACACCGCGCCAGTGATGTCACCGCGACGCTGCTCGGTATAAGCGGTTACGACGACTTCTTCCAGGTATGGCACCTGGGCCATCGTGACGTCGACCGTGCCGCGTCCAGCGACTGTCGTTTGGACAGGGCGCTGTCCGACGAGTGAGAAGGTTAGCACAGCGTCCGAAGGCGCTGTGATGCGATACTTTCCGCTGGCGTCGGTGATCGTGCGGGCATCCGTGCCCTGCACGCGTACCGTCACGCCTGGCAGCGGAGTGCCGCCTGTTGATGTCACGGTTCCGGTGACCGCGACGTTTTGCGCGAATGCAGTTCCGCTGATTACGAGCGCCAGAACAAAGCTCAGCGCCGCTGCGCAGATGGAGCGCCAGCGTCCGTTTCGGACTGCATCACTTCCATACGACTTCCTTTCCATGGTCTTCCTCCCAGTTGCTGCTATCAGTTGGTTGCCTGCGGCCTGTGCATTGAGCCCAGGCCTTTCATCGCGATCAGCTGGCGATACGTGATGAGTCGAACATCGCGCGCTTTGAGGGCATCGCGCACGCGTTGCGATGTGATCGCATCCAATTCACCCTGGCGGTTTTTGCTCATGTCGGCGAGCGCACCGTCGGTGTTCATGTCGACCAACGCGCCCAGCTCCGCGTTGTCGATCCCAAGATGCGTGACCACGAGGTTGATCCCCGGATTGAGGCGAGCGATCATCGCCACAAGGCTGTCGGCCTTGTCAGGTGGGGATGCTTCGTATTGGGGATTGCCTCTGGTCTCGCCGAAATACTGCGACATGCCAAGACCATACTCCCTGGCAAGCCGCTCCGTAAGAGCGCGGAACTCCGGCGAACTGACTGCAGCACCCATGTGAGAATCGACGTAGTCGATCTTCAACCCGGAGTGCAGCGCCCGTTCGATTTGCGCCCGCAGCTCTTTCTCCACTTCACCGATGTTGGGATGGTTGCGGTGAAGCGCTTCTACGCTCTGAAAAAAATAGCCGTCCGCATCAACCAGCGATGGAACGGCAGTACGACCAAGAATGGGACCCCAGCGATAATTCTTCCACTCTGAATTCAGCGTGAGGTGAATACCGACCGAGATATCCGGGTGGTGCTTGAGATTGTCTACGGTCTCCTGATACCACGGCGTCGGAAACATCACCGAAACCGAAACCGGAATGCCGCTGGAGATAATTTTCTCGAGCGCCATGTTGACGCTGTGGCTCATCCCGCCATCGTCCGTGCGGACGACGAGATAGATCGGCTCGGCCGCAGTCGGCCGAGTAGAAGACAAGCTCTGCGCAACGCCGCGACCCGGCGTGGCAGCAACCCACAAGTCAACTAACAGGAGCAGGGCGAACGAACGAAGCAGCCGCGTACGACTCTCCTCGAGACGGAATCGGGTGAAATTCTGTCTAGTGCAAATCGCGTCGTCTGGTCAGGCAACGCGAAACTCGAAACTATGGACTTGGGACACACTCTATTACGGCCGCGATTTTCCGTTGTCAAGTACGAGTTTGATTGGGCGGGCCCACCGGCGGTGAGCGGCTACTTCTGATCGGCCAGGGGTTCTCGGGGGAAATCCTGTCCCGCCCCTTACAAAATTCTTCATCGAAGCTCGCGCGCGTCCGCCGCGCCAACAGCAAAAAAAACCGCTCGGGAACGCCGAGCGGTTTTTAAAAGTGAGACTCCATCATCAGTCATGCGCCGTGTAGGAATCGAACCTACAACCTAATGATTAAGAGTCATTTGCTCTGCCAATTGAGCTAACGGCGCTTCGATCGCTTGGCGCGCCAGGAGGGAGTCGAACCCCCGACCCACAGCTTAGAAGGCTGTTGCTCTATCCAACTGAGCTACTGGCGCGTAACGAGCCGAAAGTTAGCGAGCTTCACGCGCCGCCGGAAGCGAGGCTTTCGCTCAACACCATCTGCAAACGCCGGGTGAGCTCACCGGGCTTTCCGTTCGCTATCGGACGGTCGTCAACTCTCACGATCGGCATCACATCGGTGGTGGTGCCCGTCAAAAACAGCTCGTTGACACGTGGCATCTCCGAAACTTTTATCGGACTCTCGTCGAGCCCGATGTTGAGCCCGTCGGCCAGATCACGGAGAACCGAACGCGTAATGCCGGGAAGAATGTGGTTGTCGCACGGATGCGTACGAAGCGTCCCATCGACAACCCCGAAGAAGTTCGTCTTCGCGCCTTCGGTGACCACCCCGTCGCGAATGAGCATTGCCTCGAATGCGCCGCGCTCCTTTGCTGTTTGCGCAGCGAGCACGTTCGGCAACAGGTTCAGCGTTTTGAGATCGCAGCGTCCCCAACGCAAATCGGGGTGCGAAATCGCTGTTGCGCCAGTTTGCGCCAAATCAGAATACGGCTTGAACCGCGAGACGGAGATGTAGACGCTCGGCGGCACCGGCGGCGACGGAAAATTGTGCAGACGCGGAGCGACTCCCCTGCTCACCTGCATGTAAACCGTGGCCTCACCTTCCAGCAGCCCGTTTTCGCGCAACAGCTGACTGCCTATTTCCGTGAAGCGTTCCGGCGAATCTGATTCTTCAAGAGAGATTCGAATTCCGTCGAGACTTCTTCTCAGCCGATCGTTGTGAAACCGGGTAGCGAACAACCGGCCGTTGATTGCGCGCAGGACTTCATAGACACCGTCGCCGAATACGAACGCGCGATCCTCGACGGAAACGCGCGCCTCGGCCCGCGGGAAGAACTCGCCGTTCAGGTAAACAACGTCTTTTGCTTTCATCAAAGGCCCCCGTTTCCGGAAAGATGTCGTTTTTTCGACGGGGATGCCTCGCTTGCGAACGTCAGCCCTTACTGCCCGGTGAGCTGTACTCGCAGCCGCTCGTCCCATAGACCGGCGTGAACCCGGCGGCGGGATCGGTGACCGTTCCGCTAAAAGTGCCCGCGCTGGAAATCGTTCCGCGAACCTCCATCGCCGTCGAGCCGCCCCCGCTGAGCACCAAATCGGTCGTACCGTCAGTGAAGCTCACAGTTCCGGTGAGCGGAAGGAGCGCGCCCGAAGTAGGGCTGCGCCACGTGCTGGTAGTCGCAGCCGTACCATCGCTCTGCACCGTAAGGTTCAGGATAATGAGACTGCCGTCGGTGAGTACTGCACCGGAACAGGCGAGCGTCGTCGTCTTAGTGAGCGATAAGGACCAGGTTCCAGATGCCTGCGCCTGGGTTACCGCGCCGCCGCCTCCGCCTGGGAAGCCCAGCAAGGGGTCTGTGCTGTTCTCACATGCCGCGGACACTGCGATGACAAGAAGACAACTGGCGACGAGCCGGGCCACTGATCCTCCGAGCTTGAATGAGCTTGCGCTTTCACCTTGAAACGTGCAATTCGTTTGCCGTCAGAGCTACGTTTTGAAACGCGAAAGTGCTGGTTGCGTAGAGGGAATAGCTCACCAGCGCGCGAGACCACTTTAGATGCCACCAGACCCGAATTTTATAGTTCACCAAGTCCTGTCCTACGCCATTCCGGGATTGGTCGCGATCGTGCTGGGTTTCCCCATCGTTCGACTGATCACGAAATGGCTGGAGCCGAGGCCCGTGCCGCCGCGTGAGCTGTCATCGATCAGCGGGAGACTGGAGAAAATCGAAGCGGCCGTTGATGCGATCGCGGTCGAGGTCGAGCGGATCTCGGAGTCCCAGCGCTTCAGCGCGCGGCTTCAATCGGAGCAATCGAAGCAGCTGCCGGGATGAAACAAAAAAGGGAGCGTCGCCAGACGCTCCCTTTCCTACCTATAAGATCAGGCTGATTACACGCAGGTAATCACACCATTGGTCATGTCGCAGGTCTTAGCCGACTGCGAGTGCGTAGCGGTCGCGCTCCATGAAGGCGGCGGGCCGGCAACGTTCGTAACTACAACCGTGACGTTCTGCGACGGTGTGAAACCCTGTAGTGGTGCCGCCATCGTCGCGGTCCCACCAAAGTAAGCGCCACCGTTGTCAGCCGCGTACTGCTCTTCGTAGGTCGCCATGTTGCGTAGGTCAGACTTCATCTGCGCGACGTAAGCCTTGTCCTTCGTGTTGGCAAATTTAGGAATTGCAATCGCCGCCAGAATACCAATAATCACAACGACGATGAGAAGCTCGATTAGGGTAAAGCCTTTCTTGTTCCGCATTAAAGGTCTCCTGAACCAGTTGATGACGGCGAGACGCTGTGCCGTCAACACCTTCAAGACGGGACGTTTCGCAGTATCGCAACCCTCGTAATGGCAATGTCATGGCCAGATTCGCGTGTAGGTCTAACGCGATGTGGTCGCACAGCTTAGGCCATATCATTAAAGCAGTTTAGCATGTACTTTGGCTGCAATTTGCGATTGGGATTGCAGTCTGCCCAAGGCCAAATGCAAGCAAAAAAGCCGCTGGCAACTGGCGGCTTTCGGCCAGCGACTAGCGACTAATGCGAACTACGGAATGAGTCGGGGCGCCCGGATTTGAACCGGGGACCTCCTGCTCCCAAAGCAGGCGCGATACCAGGCTACGCTACGCCCCGTAAGACGTCCGGCAAGCTACTATAACCGGCCTTCGACGCGCAACGCACTGAGTAGTGCGCGAAACGCACGCGCGCGATGACTCATCGCCGCGGTAATCGGCAACGCGGACTCGGCGAATGTGCCCCCGAGGTCTGGTGACTCGAAAAAAGGGTCATAACCGAAACCGTCGCTCCCCCGTGGACTCTTTAGAATGCGACCCGCTATCTCACCGCGCCGCAGGACTTCAATGCTGGCATCCTTGTACGCAGCAACCGCGACGTACTTTGCCGAGTCGGTGAACCGGGTGCCTTGCTGCTTACTCGCTTCACACATGGACTCGACCAGCTTGTCGTTGTTGGCAATGTCGATCCTCGACTCCGGTGAGTCAGTGTGCCCTGACCAGCGCTTGCTGTAGACCCCAGGCTGGCCATCGAGCGCATCGACGCAGAGACCCGAATCGTCCGCGAACGTTGGAGTTCCACCACCGCGCTCGAAGAAATAGCGCGCCTTCGCCAGCGCGTTCTCCTCGAAAGTCTCGTAGCGCTCCAGATCATCCTCTTCTGCCCGACGCTCGACTCCTGCGTCAGCGAGATCGATCACCTCGAGCTGAAAATCGGCAAAAATCTTTCGCAGCTCACGCAGCTTTCCCTGACTGCGCGTCGCGAGCAAATAAGGACCCCGCGTCACTCCGCCAGCGATTTCGCCTGAGCCTCGTCCAGCGCGCGGATTCCAGAGATCGCCAGATCCAGTAGGTCATTCAGCTGGCGGCGGTCGAAGGTGCCGTGCTCTCCGGTGCCCTGCACTTCCACGAATTTCCCTTCGTTGCTCATGACGACGTTCATGTCCACTTCGGCCCGAACGTCCTCCTCGTAGTCCAGATCGAGGCGCGCCTCCCCATCGATCACCCCGACGCTTACCGCCGCGACCCGTCGTTTGATCGGGGTCACCTTTAACTTGCCGTTCGCGACCATCCAGTCGAAGGCATCGACAATCGCCACACACGCACCGGTAATTGCTGCGGTGCGGGTGCCTCCGTCAGCGACGAGCACGTCACAATCGAGTTTTACGGTGAACTCGCCGAATTTGAAGTCATCGAGCATCGCGCGTACGCTGCGGCCGATCAACCGTTGGATTTCCTGAGTGCGACCGCCGAGCTGAGCGCGCTCACGTGCGGTTCGCGTTCTTGTCGCACGCGGCAACATTGCATACTCCGCCGTCAGCCATCCTTCGCCGCTGCCTCGTCGCCAGCCCGGAACTCCGTCCTCGACCGAAGCGGTGCAAAGCACCCGTGTCGCGCCAAACGAGATCAGGCACGACCCCTCGGCGTAGGGCGCCACGGCGCGCTCGAGGGTTATCGCGCGCAGCTCGGATGTTGCGCGACCATTGCGGCTGGTTTTAACGGCTTTCACTCAGCTTCCTGATGATGTTGGTGGTTGAATGTCCCGGCGTCAGCGGCACGACCACGACTCGCCCGCCCCAGTGCTTCACCTCGGTCGCGCCCACAATCGTGTCTTCAGAATAATCTCCACCCTTCACGATCACATCGGGACGCAGAAGCTTAACGAGATTCAAGGGCGTGTCGTCCGGAAAAACCACGACCAGATCGACGCATTCAAGGCTGGCCAGGACATAGCTTCGTTCAGCATCCGTGCGCACTGGGCGACTCGGTCCCTTCAGGCGACGCACTGACTCGTCGCTGTTGACCCCAACGATTAACGCATCTGCCGTCTGTCGCGCGGCGGTAAGAACGTCGACGTGGCCGGGGTGAAGAAGGTCGAACACGCCGTTGGTGAATGCGACCTTTCCTTTTTGTGCCGCGCGCCAGCGTTCCGCATCGACCCACGTCGCCACTTTGCTGGTCGGATCGCGTGGCTTCAGAGTCTGCTCGCCGCCATTGGATGGAAGTGCAGCACCTGTTCTTTATTGAAGGGCAGCTTGATCACTTCGTCGTAGTCACTGGAGATCGTCATGACAGATTGTGATCGTTGGATCTGAACGGCCTCGGCTCCGGACGGAAGCTGCAGGGTGTCGGCAAGCGCGGCGAGGCGAGTCGTGATCTGGTCATCGGTCTTGTCGGTGGCAAAGCGCGCCTCCTGGCCCATCGCGTCCTTGAACTGATAGTACTTGAAGTAAGCCTCGCCGAAATCGATGCCGAAATAAATTCCGATGACGAGAACCAGCAGGCCGAGGAGGCAGCCGAGTCTGGTCTCCCCGCGACGATTCACCACTGTGATTGCGCCCCGTCGATCATGTTCTGAACGATGGTAGCAATCGCTTTCTTACGACCTTCTGTTTCGCCGCGCTCCTGGTACTGGCCTTCCGCAAGCAATCCTTTCCGTTGCCATAGCGTCTTTCCGGTTACCTGATCGAGCAGCTCGATGTCGACGACGAGCTGCAGCTGGCGCGCGGCGGTCGTCACCTGCTTGTTGGCGGCGCTGTAGCCAATCGGGATGTCGACTTCGTAGCGCTGGATGGTGCCGCGGACAATTGCGTTCGCCTTCGCCTCGGACGCGTCGCGGAGACCGAGCCGATCGTGAAGACCGGTTCGGATTGCCTCGGTGAGCTCACGCGGTAGCTCTGTCGCCGCGGTCTGGTTGTCGAACGGAAGGATCGCGACCGTCCTGATGTGAGAGGGCAGCCCGCCGCCCGTGAAGCCGTAGGGGATGCAGGCAGTCAGCGCAACCAGGACAAGACTATAAGCTCCAAATCGAAGCATCGAAAGATCCAGGTTGTTCCTTCAGAATGGTCAATTCGAGTTTACGTCTCGCGCCGGGTGCTTCGTACACCGCGGATCCCGTGGCGTTGCGAGTCAATCGCTCCACGATTTTTCCGCCGTCGATTCTTTCGAGCGCAACGATGGTGTCACCGCGAATAGCCACTCGCCATTGAACCGGACGACCGACATCGGCGCGGAGCAAATCACCGTCGAGCTTGACGACGGTGTCCGGCAGCGCCGGGATGGCAAGCCGGCCGAGCGCGGCCCACATCATTGGCGTCGGCGGAATGTAGCGCCGCACCAGGTCCGCGTGCGGCGCGCGGAGCGAATCGCCGATCAGGATTGCGGTGCCGCCGCCGAGCCCGCCACCGAGAAAAAAATCCAGGCGCGCGCTGTCTGGTGGTGCGATGCGCACTGAACCGTCGCCACGCGCGGCAAGCTCGCCTTCCTGATATTCCCATTTGAACACAACGTGTCGGTGGTCAGGAGGCAGTGCGAGAGAAGGCAATGAGCGGTCAGGCGCCAGCACGCCTGGCAAAGGCGCCGCGGACGGCACACATGCGACGAGCAGCAGCGCCGTCGCGTACGACATTGGTTTCATTTTGGATCGATTCGCGTGATCAAATCGCCCTGTACGATTTGGTCGAGGACGTCGTACCCTGCGACGACTCTGCCGAACACCGTGTAGTGTCCGTCCAGGTGCGGCTGCGGAGAATGCGTGATGAAGTATTGGCTGCCGCCGGTGTCCGGGCCTGAGAGCGCCATTCCTACTGCCCCGCGCTCGTAACGGTGCTGATTCATCTCGTCTCTGATTGCATAGCCGGGTCCGCCGTTTCCATCATCGCGCGGATCGCCATCTTGTGCGACGAAGTTCGGAACGACGCGATGAAACCGCGTATTCCGATAGTACCCGGATCGTGCCAGACTAAGAAAATTCCACGCCGTGATTGGCGCGTCCTCGCCGAATAGCTCGAGCTCGATCGGACCGCGGATGGTTCTGATCGTTGCGCGCGGACGTTTTCCACTCAGAGATGGCATGACGATCGACCGCACAACGCTCTCATACCATGACCCCGGCCGCGCCGTAGGGCGAACTGACGCCCAGCCTTTCCAGAATGGCAGATCCTTACCGACTGCTCGCTCGAGGGGATCGGCGGGAGGAGTCACGCGCGCGAGCTCTGCCAGCTGGGTTGCGTCGACGGACACGCTGTCCTTTTTCCAGGTAGCGGCAACGTACTGTAATGCGGCAAGTCGCGCATCGTTTGCAGAATCGCGCGACGCCATGCGATAGCTTTTCATAACCGCGGGCAAATCTCTCGCGGCAGGTCGTTCAGTGAGCGCAGCCAGCGCAGTGGCGCGCACGTAGAAGTCAGGATCCTGTAAGCCGCGGATTAGAATCGCGTGCGCAGAATCTTCGATCATCATTGAGGCTGCCGGTGCGATGGAGCCGTACGCAGCTTCCCGTACGCGCGGGTCAGGATCGTTGAGCAAAGGAACCGTGCGCGCGAACGCGAACGCTCGGTCGAGACTGTCGCCCTCGGCGGACGCCGCACTGGCACGTAGCCGCCAATTTGAGCTCGTCGCCCACTGTCCGAGCTGCGGGGGGCGAAGTCCCGCATGCGCGGCCGAGGCAAGCAGAGACGCCCTGTATCCAGTTCCGGTGTCCCGCGCCCAGAGCGTTTCGAAATCGGAGCTGGTCGATGTGAGCGCGGATCCAAGACTTTGCGCCGCTGCGATGCGCACGTTCGGATCTCTATCACCCGTCACGCTGACGATCGTAGCTCGCGCCTGCGCTCCATAGGTACCGAGTGATCTTACGGCGTTAATGCGAACGTGCGGGTCTCCATCGGAGGCAAGGCTACGCAGCACGTTCAGAGCAAGTCTTCCAAGCGAATCTCCAGTTGCAGATTTCGAAAGCGCACGCGCGATTTCAGCCCGGATCAGCCCGGCCTCGTTTGCGGACGCAGCATAGGGCGCGCTCGACGAGCTCGAAACGGTACGTGACTGACGAACCGACGGAGATCCTGCCAGCGCAATTAGGTCGCGCAATCCAGACGGCGCCCGCTGCCGCGCTATCGCGTAAGCGGCTGCCCACACCACCGACGGATTGGCCGCTCTCAAGTATGGCCTGACCGCGGCCACCGGCATTGGCCGCAACTTCGCCGCTGCGAGCAGCAATTGGATTGTGGTACCGTCGTCACGCATTGAACCGAGAGCCGTCGTGATCGCGTTGCTGGCCGGTGCCCCAATCTCCCCAAGCGCCCATGCCGCTTCGCGCGCGATCTCCCCGCGCGTCGACAGCGCGGCTACGAGCGGCGAAACGGCCACCAAATCCCGTTGCAGGCCGAGTGCATACGCTGCTTTCGCGGCGACATTCGCATCCGGATCGCGCAGCAGCGCACGCAAGCGGGCTGCGCCACGCAATCCCTGTTCTGCTCCCACCTGCCCAATCGCCAGAGCGGCAGCCGCTCTCAACGGTCGCGAGTTTGACGCGAGCAGACGATCGATCAAAGCGGTGTCGAGCTGCCGCGTATCCGTCATCGCCAACAGCTGGCCGTAGAGCGAGATTTCGCTCGCGGTCAGAGTAGTCTGCTGTGCGGGCATTGCGCGCGCAGCAACAGCCAGAATGAGAACGCTAACGAGATGGCGTGACTGCATCTTCGAGTAGTTTGCGAAGGTAATCGGGCAAGGTCGTCAGTTTGTTATCGCGTGTCAGTGAAGCGAGCTTCGTCGACGCGGTCACGAACTTCTCCCCTGTCTCAGCGTTAGTGATCACGTAATCAAAGCTGATCGTTCGTGATCTCACATCGCTGACGGTAGTTGTGACGCGAATGAGGTTGTCGTAACGCGCCCCGGCGTGGAAGCGCATCGTCGCCTCGACCACCGCCAGCGTGACGTTCTGCCGCTCGAGCTCTGAGTACGGGGTACCCAGTGAGCGAATGAATTCCGTGCGCCCCATCTCGCACCAGATCAGATAATTCGAGTGATAAACCACCTGCATCTGGTCGGTCTCGGCATAGCGGACGCGGAACTCGATAGAGTGGGCGTTGTTTGCTGACGTCATCGGCAGACGTTGAAGGTTTGATCCGGCCAATGCTTTGTAAAGCTCGTGTGCATCAGTAACTTGTGCCGTGCTCAAGGCGCCCTGCTATATCGTCTCGGACGCGCACATCGGCGTCGCCAGTCCACAAATCGAGCGATCCTTTGTCTCGTTTCTTCGCGGTCTGGAGGGCGAGGCGAAGTCTTTGATTATCAACGGCGATTTGTTCGACTTCTGGTTCGAGTGGAAGTCGGTCATCCCCCGTCGCAGCTTTCGCACCCTCGCCGCACTCGCTGAGCTCCGTGACAGCGGGATGGATATCCTCTGGGTCGCCGGCAATCACGATTGCTGGGGCGGAGAAGTTTTGCGGCAAGACGTCGGCGTCGACTACATCATCGGACCGTGGGAAGGAACCATTGCCGGCTGGCGACTGCGGGTCGAGCACGGCGACGGTTTGCGCGACAAGGAAGACCGCGGCTATCGAATTATTCGGCCCATCATGCGCAATCAATGGGCAATCCGGGCGTTCAGGCTCCTTCACCCCGATTGGTCCACTGGGCTCGCGCACGGCAGCTCGAACGCGAGCCGGAACTATCGGGCGCGTGATGAAGGTCGCGGGCTGAGAGCGCACGCCGAGCAGGAGCTCGAACGATGCAAGGAGCTCGACATCCTGGTGTACGGTCACTCGCATGTTGCCGCGCTCGAGCGGATGGACAATGGCCGTGTCTTCGCCAATGCCGGCTCGTGGCTCGATGCTCCTACATTTCTGCGCCTCACCGACGAAGCGCTGGAGCTGCGTGAATGGGATGGATCAGCCGAGGGTGCGTGTCTCAACTCGGTCAATCGCTGAGCCGAGGAAACGTTGCCCGAGCGCAAGAAACGTCTCGGGCGCGTCTGACGAAATGAAACGGTATTGAGCGGTGTTCGCCGAGTCATTGGCGATGTCATTCTCACGCAACCTGTCACCTGTTTCGCGTGCGGTCTCCTGAGCGCTGTCGATCAGCCTGACGTCACGACCGACGACGTTGCCAATGACATCCTTCATCAGCGGGTAGTGGGTGCAGCCCAGAACGAGTGTATCCACTTCCGCCGTGACCATCGGTGCCAGGTAATTGCGCGCGATGGCTCGGGTCGGCTCGGTATCAACCCAACCTTCTTCGATCAGCGGCACGAACAGAGCACATGCTTGAGCAACCAGGTTCACATCGGGAAGCAGCTTGCGGATTGCCTTCTCGTAGGCGCCGCTGCGAATCGTACCGGCGGTACCGATCACACCCACCTTTTGCTTTCTCGTCGCGGCGACCGCGGCACGTGCGCCGGGTCCGATCACGCCGATGATCGGAAAATCGTACTCCTCGCGCAACGCGGGAAGCGCATGGGCGGTGGCAGTGTTGCAAGCGACGACGAGCGCTTTGACTCCTTCTTCCTTTAGGAAGGAGACGATCTCGCGGCTGTATCGAAGTACTGTATCGGGACTCTTCGGTCCATACGGCACGCGCGCGGTATCACCGAAGTAGATGATGCTCTCGTTCGGCAGTTGATGGATTAGCTCGCGCACCACGGTGAGCCCACCGATGCCAGAGTCGAAAACGCCGATCGGCGCTGGGTTGCTCATCGCCAGCTCACCGACCCGAAGACGCCAACCGCACGCGACTGCGCGATCACACCGATGTTGGTGCGAAAGTCCCAGAGGTTCGCCGCGACATACGCGTCCGCGCCCGAAAAGAGATGATTGAAGATGATTGCGGCGATCCAGTCTTCGTAGTGGGTGCGACGCGCGTCCACGCGATCGTCAGTGAACCGGCTCGCAATGTAGGTGTCGGGAATTGGCAGTCCCGTTTTCGGATCGACTTGGGCGAGGCCCGTCTCGGGATCTACCTTGTAGGTGGCAACGACACTGTCACCACGTAAGGTTTTTGCTTCCTGCAGATCGATCGCGGACTTTCTCGCCATTCCGATGGAGCCAACCTCGATCACGGCGAACAGCATTGCTGCCTTGCTCCGCCCGAAAACCGTTTGCGCATATCCTGGCAACAACAAGGAGCTGAGAAAAGCTCGTCGCGGACTAAGCGGCGGTTTAGGTGTATCGATGTTTTGCTTTGGCAGCGCGACTCCAGCCCGCGCGCTGTCGCGCTGCTGCGAGCTCGCCATGGCAGGAGAGCCGAGTGCGATCGTGAGCGCGAGAAGGAACGGGATGGCGGGAGAGTGTGGGAATCGAACCCACCCGGCCCTACGACGTAGGGTCACAGTGATTTTGAAGATCACGGAAGCCACCAGGCCCCATCCACCCCCATTCCAGTCAGACGACTTCGATCGCAACGTCTCCCCGATGAATGACCTCCCCCACGAGTACCGCGCCTTCGACGCGTGAAAGATAGTCACCAGCGCGACCCGGACTCATGGCGACGAGCAGACCGCCCGAGGTCTGCGGGTCGAACAACAGCGCACGTTCGACGTCGTCGCCGGCGTTCCAGTGAACGAGCTCTCGCAGATACTCACCGTTCCGCTTTCCACCGTCGGTGACGATGCCCGACGTTGCCGCTTCGCGCGCGCCGGGCAGTACTGGAACGGCTGCGAGATCAATCGTCAGGGTGACCTTGCTCGCCCGCGCGATGTGCGAGGCATGGCCAAGCAATCCGAAACCAGTGATGTCCGTTGCGCACCGCGAGCCAATCGCGAGCGCAGCTCGACTCGCTTTGCCATTGAGCTCTTTCATGCGCTCCAGCATCACGCGCTGTGATTCCGCCGCAAGCTTACCTCGCTTGGACGCCGTCGCGAGAATTCCGTTTCCGATTGGTTTGGTGAGCACGAGTTTGTCACCAGCTTTCGCACCGGCATTGGTGAGAAGAAAATCAGGGTGTGCGCGTCCAGTGACGGCCAGGCCGTACTTCAGCTCAGTGTCAATGACTGTATGCCCGCCAACGATGAGCCCACCGGCTTCGTGCACTTTCTCCTGCCCGCCCGCAAGAATTGCGGTCAGTACGTCCAGCGGCAGATCCCTGGTTGGAAACGCGACGATGTTCAACGCAGTAAGCGGCTGTCCGCCCATTGCGTAGACATCGGACAATGCATTCGCAGCGGCGACCTGGCCGAAATCGAACGGGTCGTCCACAATGGGCGCGAAAAAATCCACCGTCTGCACGAGGGCAAGATCGTCGGACAGTCGAAAGACCCCGGCGTCGTCGAAGGTCTCGCGACCTACGAGCAGGCGTGGATCGTTCTTTACTGGGAGCGCGGCCAGCGCGCGGGAAAGGTCACCCGGACCCATTTTTGACGCTCAACCCGCGCACTGCGCGAATTCGGTCAACCGAAACAACTCCTCGCGTGTGTGGGATGCGTTCATGTCGGAACCGCTATTTGCTTCCCAAAGCGGCGATGGCGTCGATCTCTACCATGGCACCTCTGGGAAGCGCCGTCACCTGCACCGTCGAGCGGGCGGGGCGCGCGTCACCGAGCCACTTTCCATAAACCTCGTTCACCGTCGGGAAGTTCGAGAGGTCGTGAAGATAGACCGTCGTTTTGACGACGTCGTTCCACGTGACACCGGCGGAGCGCAAAACTTCCTGCAGGTTCTGCATTACGCGCTCCGTCTGCTCGACGATCCCCCCTTCAACCATTTTGCCGCTGGTCGGATCCAGCGGAATCTGTCCGGCCGTAAAAAGGAAACCATTGGCGACGATGCCCTGCGAGTACGGACCGATCGCCGACGGCGCTTTCTCAGTACTGATCTTCTTCGAAGGCATCAACGCTCCGATGATTGTGCGCGAGAGGTCACTAGAGCGCGAATGTTACTCACTGCGCCGCGTCGAAAGCCAGTCCAAAAAGGTGGTGTGCGTTGGTCGCAGTTGCCTCTCCTAGAGCGATCGGATCCTCCGCCCGAGCGGTCGCCAGGCGGACAATGGTGTGTGTCACCCACGCCGGTTCGTTACGCTTCCCGCGAAACGGAACGGGCGCCAGATACGGCGAGTCCGATTCAACCAGCAGCCTGTCACTCGGCACCAATTTCAGCAGCGCATCGTCTGTCCATTTCTTGAAAGTGATGATGCCACTGAATGAGACGTACCACCCGGCGTCGATTGCAAATTCCGCGAGCGCCGCACTTCCGGTATAGCAGTGCAGGACGCCGTGTACACCAGCGGTTCGCGCTTCTCGAAGTATCGCTCTTGTATCGTCCTCGGCGTCGCGAGTGTGGACGACGACTGGCTTGCCTGTTTCCTGGGCCAGCTTTATCTGCGCCGAGAACGCTGCCCGCTGTTCAGCGCGAGGCGAATTGTCGTAATGATAGTCGAGACCACACTCGCCGATGGCGACGGCTTCGCGGAGCAGCGAGCGCAGTATCGGAATATCACGCGCGGCGTCGAATCCGGCGGCGTCGTGGGGATGGATACCGGCAGTGGCGAAGACGAAGCCGGGATTCTCCAGGGCGATCTCGCCGGCGACCTTGGCGGCCGCCAGCGACTCACCGATGCAGACGATGGCAGCCGCGCCCGCATCGCGGGCGCGGGAGATTACGTCGTCGCGGTCGCCGTCGAACGCCGCGTCCGCGAGGTGGGCGTGGCTGTCGACGAAGATGGGCGGATGCCGCCCGTCTGACGCGGCCATTTGCGTTCGATCCAGAGGAGTACCGGCGCTGCTACGTAGATGGAGCTGAAAGTTCCGGTAACAATACCGAACGCCATCACCCAGGCGAAGGGGCGAATGACCTCACCAGCGAAGAACAACAGCGCGAGCGTGGCCGCAAACGTGGTGACGTGAGTCAACACCGAACGCGGCAAGGTCTCGTTGATCGACCGGTTGAGCGTGTCGTACAGGCTTTCCTTCCGGCCCTTGCGCAGGTTCTCGCGCACACGATCGAAGATGATGATGGTGTCGTTCAAGGAGTAGCCAAGCACCGTCAGCAGACCCGCGACGACGGTCAGGGAGATCTCCAAATGCATCAACTTGAGGAATGCGATCGTCGTGAACACGTCATGGCTGGTGGCGATGACAGCGGCAAGAGCGAAGCGCCATTCGAAACGGATCGACAGATAAACGAGTGTGATCAGGAACGAGAGCAGGATCGCGATGACCGCGCCCCGCTTGAGCTCGGATCCGACGCGGGGGCCGACCGCCTCGGTGCGCACCACTTTCACATCGTTGGCGCCGAAGCGCTGCTGGAGCACCCCCGTGATTTTTTGAGCGATGGTCTGTGCTCCATTGGCTTGAGCGGCAACCTGTGACTCCTCCTGAGCGCGGACGGTAAAGTCACGGTTTGTACCGAACTGTTGAATTTCGGCACCGCGAATACCGGCGTTGTCGAGCGCGGACCGGATCTGGGCAACATCAGGTGGAGTTGCGAATTGCAGCTGCATCAGCGTGCCGCCAGTGAACTCGATGCTGTAGTTCGGTGGCTTGATCGCGAGAGAGCCAAGGCCGAGAAGGATGAACGCGATCGTGATCGCGGCCATCACTTTCCACCAGCGGATGAAATCGTATGTGGTGTCGTGAAGAATGCGAAGCATTAGATGCTCAGAGTTGTCTGGGCTTCGCGCGTGCGATCGAGCCAGATCATGTAGAAGGTGCGGACGACGAAGATCGCGGTAATCATTGAGGCTGCGATACCCGCCAGCAGTGTGACGGCGAATCCGCGCACTGGACCAGTACCGTACTGATAAAGCACCGCCGCAGTCAGCGCGGTTGCGACGTTGGAGTCGACGATCGCGCTCATCGCGTGGCGGAAGCCTTCATCGATCGCGGTGCGGACCGTTTTGCCGTGCGCGAGCTCTTCGCGAATGCGCTCGAAGATCAGCACGTTCGCATCCACCGCAATACCGATCGAGAGCACGAAGCCGGCAATCCCCGGCAACGTAAGCACCGCGCCAAATCCAGCCAGCGCGGCAAGCGTGTACAGGATGTAAAGCGCGAGGGCCGCAACCGCGAGCGCGCCCGAGAACCGGTAGTAGCCAAGCATTACAACCACCACCAGCACGATCGCGATGATGCCCGCCGTAATTCCCTTGTGAATCGAGTCTTTGCCGAGGCTGGCCCCGATCTGATGGAAATCAGTGACCTTGAGCGGGACCGGGAGCGAGCCCGCGCGCAGCACCAGCGCCAGATCCTGAGCCGCCTGCAGATCCCTGCCGCCCATGGTGATCTGTCCGCGTTGGCCAATCGCGTTCTGAATGACCGGCGGATGTCCCATCACTCGATCGTCGAGTACAATCGCCATGAAGTCCTTGACGTGCCTGGCGGTCTCGGTGCGGAAACGACGCGCGCCTTCGTTGTTCAGCGTGAACTCAACGATGTTGCCTTCGGTCGGAGACGTATTGGGCTTGGCGTCGGTGAGGTACTCACCGGTAATAATGGGCTTCGCATCGAGCACGTAGAACGGACGGTAAACGCGATTACCCAGCGAAAGCGTGTCACTGCTCCAGCGAACAACCTTGCCTGGCGGAAGCGCGTCCTGGATCTGGGGTAGCGCGAGATACTGCGTGACGGTATTCACATCGGTCTCGGCGACGTAGTACTCGCCCGGCATTGAGCCCTGCTGAACCAGCTTCGTGAAAGCTCCCGGCCCGCCAATCGTAGCGGCAGCAGCTGCGGTCGTATCCTTTTTGGTGGAATCGGCTTTCTTCGACGTATCCGTAGAAAAAAGATTCTGCAAGCCTGCGTTCCCTGTATCCGTTTTTGCCGTAGCTGTGCCCGCGTTGGAAGCAACGGTGACCTTGGCGTCCTTCAATAACGCGTCGAGTCGCGGCAGCGTTTTTTCGAGAGCCTGGGTCTTGTCGGTGATCTGGAACTGCAGGAATGCTGATTTCTGAACGACATCCTGCGCGCGTTGCGGATCGTCGATGCCCGGGAGCTCAACGATGATTCGGTCGCTACCAACTTTCTGGACGACGGGCTCTGAAACGCCAAACTCGTCGATGCGGTTGCGAACGACTTTCAGCGCATTATCGATTGCCTTCGCTTTGTCGGGGACAGCTCCTTTGGACTCGTCAACCTCAAGCCTCAGGTGCATTCCGCCTTGCAGGTCCAGTCCGCGCTTGAGCGGTACCCGGCTGACCGTGTCGTAAACGTAGACGCCGTTGCGTTGCACGCGCTCGACCACGGTGCGCGGAAAAAGAAACCATCCCGACAGCGCGATCAAGCCGAGAATTATGGCGATCCTGACCTTCAAACTCATCGTGACTTAAAGAAGAAGTTACAGTTCGAGACTAGCCTGTAAGGTTACCGGCGCTCTACTGGAGAGTCAACGCATTTCTTGCATCGCGCTCGTCGTGCGCGAGCTGATTTGTCAGCTGTTCTACCGAAGCAAACTTCCGCGTTTCCCGCAGGTGCGCGACGAAATCAACTCGCACCCGCTCGTCATACAGATCACCGGTCTTATCGAACAGGTGCACTTCCAGCGAAGTCGCGGAATCACCGAACGTCGGACGCGGGCCGAGATTCATCATTCCGCCGTATGGACCGCTGGGAGTCTGCACCCGCACCGCATATACACCTTCGGGCGGCAGAAGCTTCCGCGGACGAGGTGGACCAAGGTTAATGGTTGGAAACCCTATGGTGCGCCCACGCTGAGTGCCGGGCACAACCTTACCGCTAACCGAATACGATCTGCCCAACGCTTCGGCAGCGCGAACCAGGTCGCCGCCGGCGATCGCTCGCCGAATCGACGTCGACGACACGGACAACCCTTCAGCGGTGGACACTGGTTCCACCACGTCGACCTTGAAACCATCGCGCTCACCGAGCTGCTTGAGCACACCGACATTTCCGGCGCGCTGGCGACCGAAGCCGTGGTCGTACCCAATCAGCAGCTCGCGCAACCGAAAGCACCGGCGCAGCACCAGCTCGACGAACTCTTCGGCCGAGTAGGCCGCGAGTGATGCTGTGAACGGGATCACTGCCACATAGTCGAGTCCCGTTTCGGCGAGTACCTCGAGCTTCTCGTCGTGCAGCGTGAGCAGCAGAGGCGCGGCGGCCGGATTGACGACCTCGAGCGGATGGGGCTCGAACGTAACCAACACACTCGGCACGCTCAGGTCCTGTGCCCGACGCACCAGCCGCTCGATTACATCGCGGTGACCGCGGTGAACGCCGTCGAATGTGCCAACCGTGACGACTGTCGCGCCGACGTGGGGTGGCAGACCTGACGCGTCCAGATCGAGACGCTCAGGCATCGGCGATGACACGCAACCACTTCACTCGCGCCGGATCTTTGGAAAGAGTTTCCAGAGTGGCGGCTTGAGCGACGTCGAAGTGGCCGGCGCGTGTCCGACGCAACGCCGAGAGATGCGCGGCAGACGATGTCAGACGGCCAAGGTCGCGAGCGAGTGCACGAATGTAAGTGCCGCCACTGCACGTTATCACCGCCGACAATCTTCCATCGGTGTAAGGCCCGAGTTGCCATGAGTGAACGGTGACGTCGACGGCAGGAAGATCGAGCGGGTCGCCCCGACGGGCAGCATCGTAGGCCCGTGTTCCGTCGACACTCTTCGCAGAGTACGCGGGGGGAACCTGCGAGACCGCACCGCTGAGATTTGAAATGGCGCGTTTAACGAGCGCCTCGGTCGGCGCATCGGCGGTCCGGATCACGGTTCCGGTGGCATCATCGGTGTCAGTCTCTTCTCCGAAACTGATCACCGCCTCGTAAACCTTCGGCTCGGCGTCGATGAACGTCGCCAGGCGGGTAGCGCGGCCGAGCAGGAGAATCAGAAGGCCGGTTGCAAAAGGATCGAGCGTTCCCAGATGGCCGATGCTGCGTTCGCCATAAACGCGTCGTACACGCTGAACAACGTCGTGCGACGTCATGCCCGCAGGCTTGTCGATCAGCAACAATCCCTGAACCGGCCCGTTCCGCGTTTCGAGCGCGTCAGTCCTCTTCTCGTCCACGCGCTGCCGCATCATCCTGCCTTTTGACGTCCGCGAGCAACGACTCTATCCGCGCCGCGCGCGCGATGGTGTCGTCTTCCTTGAACTGAATCTCGGGTGCGACGCGGAGTCGCAGCTGACGCGCGAGGTGTGAGCGGAGGTGCGAGGCGATGCTGTCCAGACCGTCAAACGTCGCCTGCTTTTCGCTGTCGCTGCCGAGCACGCTGACGTAGACGCGAGCATGGCGGAGATCGGGCGTGACTTCGGCGGCTGTCACCGTCACGAAGCCAACGATCCGTGGATCCTTTGCCGATTCGGTCAGGAAGGTCGCTACCTCGACGCGGATCGCTTCGGCGACGCGGTCCGCTCGACGCGTATTACGCAGACGCGCCCGCCGCTGAAGTCAGGGTACGAGCAACCTGCTCCTTCCGATAACACTCGAGCACATCTCCAACCTTAAGGTCGTTGAAGTTCTCGACGCCGATGCCGCACTCGAAGCCTTCACGCACTTCTTTGACATCGTCCTTGAAGCGGCGCAAAGAGCCGATATTGCCATCGTAAAGCTCGATACTATCGCGAATGACGCGAATGCGGCCCTGCCGATTGATCACACCGCTCCGCACGGAGCAGCCGGCGATGACGCCCATGCGCGGGACCTTGAACAGCTCGCGCACTTCCGCCTCCCCGAGCACGACTTCTTTCTCTTCCGGCCGCAGCATGCCTTCCAGCGCGGCGCGGACGTCCTCGATCGCTTCGTAGATGATCTTGTAAAGCTTGATCTCCACGCCTTCGCGCTCCGCGGCGGCACGCGCGTTGTTGTCCGGCCGCACGTGGAACCCGACGATGATCGCGCCGGAGGCTCGAGCCAGCAGAATGTCACTCTCCGTAATCGCACCGACACCGCGATGAATTACATCGACTGACACCTCGTCGTTCGACAACTGAGCGAGTGCGTCGGCGAGTGCTTCGGCCGGTCCACCCTGGTCCGCCTTGATGACTATGCGCAGCGTGCGCTTCTGGCCTGGTGCCGTCTGCGACATGAAGTCTTCGAGCGACACGACGCCTTTGGCGGTACGACGGCTCTTCGCCTCGCGATCGAGCCGCTGCCGACGCTGAGCAATTTCGCGCGACTCGATCGCATCCTCGACGACGACAAACTGATCGCCGGCGACCGGTACGCCACCGATACCGAGGACTTGAGCCGGGATCGCCGGACCAGCCTCCTTCACGTTGCGACCACGCTCATCGAGCAACGCGCGCACGCGACCGGAGTACATGCCGCAAATGAAGTCATCGCCCACGTGCAGCGTGCCGTTCTGGACGAGAATCGTTGCGACGGGCCCTTTGCCCGGATCGAGCTGGGCTTCGACCACCGCTCCGGCAGCGGCGCGGTTCGGATTGGCCTTGAGATCGAGGATTTCAGCCTGCAGGAGAAGCTGATCCAGCAGCCCCTGGATGTTCGTTCCCTTCTTAGCGGACACCTCACTCGACAGAACGGTGCCGCCGAACTCCTCGAGCACGACGCCGTGCTGAAGAAGATCCTGTTTCACCTTCATCGGGTTTGCGCCAGGGAGGTCAATTTTATTGATGGCAACGATCATGGGCACGCCCGCGTTCTTGGCGTGCGAAATCGCCTCGATGGTCTGCGGCATCACCTGATCGTCTGCTGCGACCACGAGTACGACGATGTCCGTTACTTGCGCACCGCGGGCGCGCATGGCGGTGAACGCTTCGTGACCCGGCGTGTCGAGGAAGGTGATCGACTTGTCGCCTGGCAACGTGACGTGATACGCGCCGATGTGCTGCGTGATACCACCCGACTCGCCCGCCACCACATTCGACTTCCGGATGTAGTCGAGCAACGATGTCTTGCCATGGTCGACGTGTCCCATAATCGTGACCACCGGCGGACGAGACTCCAACTGCTCAGCGGTGTCCTCAGTAGGCGTCGTGTTCAGGTCGGCAGCGTACTCCTCTTCCTTCACTGCCTGGAATCCGAACTCACCAGCAATCAATTCGATCTGATCGAAGTCCAGGCGCTGGTTGATGGTGATCATCAGGCCAAGATTCTTGAATGCGAAGCCGACGATCTGGACGGCAGGAACCTTGAGGATCTGCGCCAGCTCGCTGACGGTGATGAACTCGTTGACACGAACTGTCTTCTTCTCGCGCTCGGCCTCTGCCTGGCGCTGAGCGGCAAGCTCTTCGCGCGAGCCGTCGTCGCGTCGCGCAGGTCCGCGTCTGATCGGACCGCGCATCGAAGCCATCGTCTTACCAATGTTCGCCTGCACCGCTTCCTGATCGACGCCGCGCTTGCCCTTTTTGCCGCGGCGCGCACCACGATCCTCACCGCGAGGTGCACCACCTCGATCGTCGCGACGGGTCGGAGCGCTTGGAACGCCCGGGGCCGCCGACGCAACGGGGCGCGGCGGAGTGAATGGAGCGCCGGTAGCGATGGGCCGAGGGCGCGGCGCACCGGGGACGACGGGTTGCGGGCGTTGACGCTCGCGACTGTCGGTGCGTTCGCCTCCACTGCTGTGGGTTCCAGCTGAGGGCGGCGGTGCACTCGGCCGCGGCTGCGGAGGAGCGGGTCTGGGCCGCTCGATCACCGCAGCCTCCGAAGACGCTGCAATCGACGGCGCCGCAGCCGGAGCAACTGGCGGGGACGACGCTGCCGCCTTCGCTTGCGGAGCGGCGCTCACGGGCGGAGGTGTCGGCTCGGCAGGAGCCTCAGGCATAACGCGACGACGCCGGCGAACGGAACCTTCGGCACTCGGCGCGGGTTCCGCATTCGCTTCTGGTGCCGGAGCGGCAGTCGCTGCTCCGCGACGACGACGTGCAGTCGCCGGCGGCGCGGCGACACGCGCCCGCTTCTCACGCTCCCAACGGGCGCGAATGCGGGCGACCTGATCGTCACTCAACGGGCTTAAATGGCTGCGAACGGGAACGTCCATTTGGCGAAGCAGATTTACTACTTCATCACTGGAGATTCCAAATTCGCTGGCCAGGTCATGCACTCGAAGCTTGCTCAAACAACATCCTCCTTAACGACTCTCGGCATCGGCTCCGCGCTCAACGCCCGGATTCCTTTTGCCAAACCCTTATCGACAATCCCGACAACTGCAGTTGTTTCGCGGCCCGCTGCTTCACCAAGCTCGATTGCCGACGGACCGGCGAGAACGGTGATTCCCCGAGCCTGAAGCAGCGGAACGACTTTATTCAAACTGTTGCTAGAAGCATCGGGTGCCGCAATAGCGAGATGTAGTTTTCCCCGCTTGGCAGCGTCCCGAACTCTTTCCACTCCCACGACGACGCGCCTGCCCCGCACGCCGAGCCCAATCAGGCTAAGCATTTTGCGTTGCTGGTGCGTGTCCATTCCCTACTCCGTGCGCCCGCCCTCACTGCCGGCCTCTGCAGCCGAGGAGTCACCTTCCGATGTCATGGCGTTACTCGCCTGCTCATCGGCCGAAGTACTGGCGACTGCTTCTTCGCCAGATTCAGGTGCTTCGTCAGTCGTCAGCTCGTTGATGATCGCCATCAAACGATCTGCCTCTTCGGGAGCGATGCCGGGGAGCCGGAGAAAATCCTCCCGCTCGAGATCGATGATGTCATCGAGAGTGCGGTAGCCTGCTTCCTCGAGAACCGCAACCGTTGCCGGCTGCATTCCGTCGATATCTCCGAGCCGGGGGTTGACGCCGGAAACAGCCTCATCGGTCGGCAGCGGTGCAAAGATCGGCTGATCGCTTCCCCGCTCCATCCATTCGCGGCTCGAGTAAAGCTCGATCTTCCACTCGGTGAGCTCCGAAGCAAGCCGCACGTTCTGGCCGTTTCTGCCGATCGCGAGCGAGAGCTGATCCTCGTCGACGATCGCCTGAATGGTCTTGGTCGCTGGGTCACTGAAGACACGTGCGACGCGCGCCGGCGCGAGCGCCAGCTTGGCGAAGCGCTCTGGATCAGCAGACCACGGCACGATATCGATTCTCTCGCCACCGAGCTCATTTACGACAGCCTGAACCCGCGAGCCCTTCAGACCGACGCAAGCGCCGACCGGATCAACCGAATCGTCACGTGAAAAGACGGCAATCTTGGTGCGGCTGCCGACTTCGCGCGCACTGGCGCGGATCTCGACGAGCCCCTGCTGAATCTCGGGAACCTCGAGCTTGAACAGCGCCTTTACGAACAGCGAGTCTGCTCTGCTGAGCACGAGACGCGGACCCTTTGGAGTCTCCTCGACGCGCTTGAGGACAGCGCGGATCGGATCACCCTGGTGGAAATGCTCGCGATGGTTCTGCTCGCGATAAGGAATAATCGCTTCCGCTTCGCGAAACTTGTTGAGCATTATGACGAGCTTGCCCCGCTCGATCTGCTGAACTTCGCCAGACAGCAGGTCGCCGACGCGACTCGAAAATTCATCGCGAATCTTTGAGCGCTCGCCCTCTCGTACGCGCTGGATGATGCGTTGCTTGGCAGCCTGGACCGCGGTCCTCCCGAACTCGGCGAAGTCAACCGGGATTTCCATCTGGTCGCCGATCTGGAAGTCGGGATCTTCGTAGCGCGCTTCCTCGAGCGATATCTGGCTCGCCGAGTCGGTGACTGCCTCGACTACGGTCTTGAGAAGAACGATGCGGATCTGGCCCTTGTTCTCATCGATGTCCACTTCGGCCTGGACGGTTGGTCCATGCTTTTTGGCGAGGGCCGCGTTGATGCCGTCCTCGAGCAGACCGTGCAATTCGGCGCGGTCGATCTGCTTCGAGTTGGTCAACTCGCGGATCGCTGAAAGGATCTCTATGGAAGCTGCTGCCATTGATTGAGCCCTACCTGTTCCAGTGAAACGCCAGCCGCGCCTTTTCAACCGCGGACAGCGGAAAGCGCCGCTCGTCGCCACGCTCGTTCAACACCGTGATTGTTTCCTTACCGTCCTCACCTTCGACACCTGCTATTTCCACTTCGTCGGTTCGTCGACCCGCCGGATCACCGGGAACATTCGTCGTCACTACCGCCTTCTGACCGCTGAACCGGCGCCAATCCCTCGCGTTGCGCAGCGGTCGCTCAATACCGGGCGACGACACTTCGAGCACGTACCGTTTGCCGCCAAAATCTTCGGCGTCGAGCCTGGCCTCGATTGCCCGCGATGCTGCCGCGCAATGCTCGACCGTCACCTGTTGGCCATCCCCCCGCTCGACTCTGACATCGAGAACGGGCCTGCCCTTACTACCTCCGACCTTCAGATCGAAAAGCTCAAGACCGAGTGGCTTAATTTGCTCTGCCACAATGGCTTCCAGCGTTTCGTTCATACAGCTTCGAGGTTAGTTCGAGGGACAAAAAAATGTGGGGGTATCCCCACATTCCGGTTGGCCGCCGAGTTGAACGCCCGATTCAATGTAGACGCGCGGGGAGGGGCCGTCAACCTGCTCGGCGTTGAGACTCGAGCGCCTTCGACTGACATCCAGAATACAAAAGCCTGGAGCTCCCAGCTTAGGGAGCTATTTAGCGCCGAGCTCGCTCTTGGGTTTCCCTCGCGACCTCGATGACGGCGCGTTCTTGGACTGAGCTCGAAGCTAAGCTGCTCCCTAAGCTGGCAGCTCCGGGCTTTTGTATTCTAGATGGTCGGCTTGGGGTGGCTGACTTTACGCCGAGACTGCAGCGGCCATAACCGCTATCTGACGGCCGTTATCTCCCGCCCGATGCGAGAAAAATCGATCGTTGTCGTGCCGCGTGCAGTATTCGCTGACCGTGATCTTTTGCACACCGAGCTCAGACGCGTGTTCGGCGATCAGCGAGCGCAGATCAACGTGGCCCGGACGGGTCACAGGCTGGCCGGTAAGCTGCTCACGTACATCTACGCTTACCTCGTAGCAGCGGCCGCAAATCGCGGGACCGAGGTGAATCGCCAGCTCGTCGGGTGCAAGGCCGAAACGCGCCAGCATCTGAATTGCTTCGGGGGTGATGTGGGCGGCGGTCCCCCGCCACCCGGAGTGAAGGAGTGCTACGACGCCCGATGGATGTGCGATGAATACCGGGACGCAGTCGGCGACGCCGACAGCGAGGCCCGTTCCGCGCTCGGCGGCGATGTGGCCGTCAGCTTCGCCGCCGCGGAGCCAGCCTTCCCAACCACCGGTGTGCACGATCACACGGGTGCCGTGAACCTGTCGAATGGAAACGAGCCGGCGTGCAGTCGTTGAAAGCTCTCGCTGCACCGCGCTCCATCTGCCCATCACCTCATTGACTGGATCAGTTCCGGAGAGCCCGAATGATCCGGCATCCCGGGTCGTGGTGAAGGCGCGGATTCCCCACTGCTCGAAATCGGTGACGACTTCCTTGGGGACTTCCGCCAGCTCAGTGTCGACGGTCGTCAACGCGGGTGATTGCGGCGCCGAGAGCGTTGAGGCGTTCGTCAATGCGCTCGTAGCCACGCTCGATTTGGCCGACGTTGTTGATGAAGCTGGTGCCCTCCGCGCACAACGCGGCGAGCAACATTGCCATGCCGGCGCGAATGTCAGGCGATTCGAGAAAGGCGCCACGCAAGCGCGTCGGCCCGTACACCAGTGCACGGTGTGGATCGCAAAGCACGATACGAGCTCCCATCGTCGCGAGCTTGTCGACGAAGAACATCCGCGACTCGAACATCTTCTCGTGCATCATGATGAGCCCTTCGCACTGCGTGGCCGTCACGATCGCGATCGACATCGTATCGGCGGGGAACGCAGGCCACGGCTGATCCTCGAGCTTGGGGATGTGCCCACCCATGTCGCTCTGGATTTGACGAGACTGCTTGGCGGGAACTATGAGATCCGGTCCTTCAATCTTGCACTCAATCCCCAGTCGCTCGAATCCCATTCGTGTTGAGCGAAGGTGCTCGACGCCCGCATTCTGGATCCGTAAATCCGAGCGCGTTACAGCCGCGAGACCGATGAATGAGCCGACCTCGATGTGGTCGGGCCCAATCGTATGCGTCACAGGCCTGCTGCCGAGTGTACGCCCGCCGTGAATGGTCATGGTGTTGGTGCCGACGCCCTCTATCTGCGCGCCGAGCGCGATCAGAAAGTGAGCGAGATCCTGGACGTGAGGCTCGCTCGCGGCATTGCGCAACACGGTGGTACCCGATGCGGCGGCGGCAGCGACCAGCGCGTTCTCGGTCGCAGTGACGCTCGGCTCGTCGAGAAACACATCAGCGCCGCGGAATCCGTTCACTCGCATCTCGATCATCGGGCCGTGCTTGAATTCGGCCCCTAGCTGCTCGAGAGCGAGAAAGTGGGTATCGAGGCGGCGTCTTCCAATCACGTCACCACCTGGCGGCGGCAAAGTCACCTCTCCGCAACGCGCGAGAAGAGGGGCAGCGAGAAGTATCGAAGCGCGGATCTTGGCGCACAGTGTCGGGTTGAGGTCGGCAGGCCTGAGTTCCTTGGCGTGGATGTTGAGCGAGTTCTGCCCGACCCACTCCATCGACGCTCCGACCGACTTTATCAGCTCGACGAGCGTCTCGATGTCCCGGATGCGGGGGACATTTTCCAGATGAACAGGATTTTCCGAGATCAGCGCCGCAGCAACGATCGGCAGTGCCGCGTTCTTGTTGCCGGAGGGACGAATCGTGCCATTGAGGGTTCGGCCGCCCTCGACTACAAATTGTACTGCAGGCATTATGAAATTTCGCTGGTGGTGATTACGTGTTGCGCAAATATATCGCTCTCAGCACTCTTTGTACCGCGATGTAAAGCTATACAGTAGATGGCCTCTCCCTTGCACACCCAACACGCATGATGGGATTGATACGCGGCGCTGAGTTTCTCTTGCAGACTGCCGTACGCACCTTGCCCGACACGCTGTACACGAAACAGCTTGCGACGGCGCCGAGCACCTTCGAAAAGGTGACAAGCATCGCCAGCGGTCTTCTCACAATCACGATAATGATTCTCGCTGTCGCACTGGTTCCGGCGGCGTGGAATTTCCGTAAGAGCTACAAGAAAGTGAGCGACATGCTCGACAAGGTGTACGGCGACATCAATCCTCTAATGCGTCACGCCAGCGCGATCGCCGACAACGTCGACTACATCACGACTTCGGTGCGCGTTGACGTGCAGCAGGTGAGTCAGACAGTCGCTGCCGTGAATCAAAGGCTGCAACAGGCGGTGGGAGCGGCGGAGACACGCATCAACGAGCTGAACGCGCTGCTCGACGTCGTGCAGGAAGAAGCGGAATCGGCGTTTGTAGTTACTGCCTCCACTATTCGTGGAGTAAAGACAGGAATTCAGGCATTTGACGAGGAGGACTGGAGCGATGGGGACATCGACGAAAGCAGAGCCGACGGCTGGGAGAAACCGCGGCCACGCGTCAGACCCAGAGATGGAACTGGACGCGGAGCGTGAGCAGCAGTACGACCTGCTGACGGCGGCACTGATCGGCGCTGCGGTTGGCGCCGGCATCACACTGCTCATGAGACGCGGGCCCTCGGGTCGTCGCCCGGTCGGGCCGCTGATGCGTTACGCCGGACGCGGCGCCGCTCTGGCCGGCCTCGCCGGAATGCAGGGTGGTCGCTGGGCAGCCGAGCGCGGGCTCGACGGCGCGCGCTGGGCGGGCGAGCGGGCAATGGAAGGAGCCCGTTGGGCCGGACCTCGCGCGCAGCGGGGCTTCAAAACTGCGGTCGAACGGGGTGGCGAGCTTATCGATCGGATCCCGGTCGACGAGATGACCGATCAGGTTCGCAACTACGTCGACACAGCGCGTGAGGCAATCAACGACGCCGTCAGAGACGAGCTCAACGATCTACGCAAATCAGTTCGCCGCCAGCGTAAGCGGATCGGCATCTAGGAGCAGTATGTCGCGCGCTTCATCGCGCGCTTCCATTGCCAGCAGGGTCGCGTTAGCGGTCCTGCTTGCTTTGCTTTTGACACCGGGTGTGGCCCACGCCTGGACTCCCGGCACCCACATCTTCCTCGGCGAAGCAATACTTCGCTCGCTTAGCCTGGTGCCGTCGAGCATCGCCGAGTTGCTGGCAGCGTTCCCCTACGACTTCCTCTACGGATCGATCGCCGCTGATACGAGTATCGCCAAGAAATACGCGGCCGCCGGCAGACATTGTCACTCGTGGAACGTTGGGCTGGAGATCCACGACGCCGCTGACTCGGAGCCGCTCAAATCCTTTGCGTTCGGCTATCTGTCGCACCTGGCAGCCGACGCAGTCGCGCACAACTACTTCGTTCCTCACCAGCTCGCCATCACATCGTCGACCGCCGCGCTGGGGCACAGCTACTGGGAGAGCCGTTTCGACACGCACATCGGCGAGAGATTCAGCCGCACCGCCAAGCAGCTCATTCTGCGCGATCATTCGCACTCTGACGATCATCTCGATCGCATCCTGAGCCCGACGATTTTCAGTACCCCGACCAATCGCCGAATTTTTCGCGGCATGGTGTACGTTGCCGACACGGAATCGTGGCAGCGCATCTTCCATCTGGTCGAGGAGAAAAGCCGCTGGGACCTGACAGATCAGGAAGTGGGCAAATACATGGTTCGCGCGTTCGACTACATCGTCGATTTCCTTAGCCGTATGGATCGTTCCGAGCCCCACAGACTCGATCCCGCAGGAACAGTCCCGCTGCGCGAAGCGAAGAAAGTCAGGCGCGCGGCGCTGCGGCGCGGTGGCGAGGAGCACGTTCTAGAACAGGCGCAGCAGCATTTTGGCATGCCGCTTTCTCAGTTGAAATTCGCGATCTCGCTCGCGGAGCCTCTCTACCCGCCGCGCGACGACAACAACTGATTGACGCGTTTTGGATCGGCGCGTCCTTTCGATTTCTTCATTACGAAGCCGACCAGCACGCCCTGCAGTTTCTTCTCGCCCGACAGATATCGCTTTGCCTCGTCCGGGTGCTCGTGCAGGACTTCATCTACCCATGTGGTGAGCGCACTCTCGTCGCCGATCTGCAGCAGCCCTTCCTCGGCCGCGATCTGTGCCGCCGGCTGGCCAGTGTCGAGCATCCTCGAGAAGACTCGCTTGGCGGCGGTGTGACTCACCGTCCCGTCGCGAACGAGATTGAGCAGTTGGGCAAGGTCGGCAGGTCGCAGTGAGAACAGTGCGATGTCTGTGTTTGAGGTGCGAAGCGCTGCCAGCACCTCGCCCATCACCCAGTTGTATGCAGCTTTGCCATCGCTGCTCGCGCGCACCACCCCTTCGTAGTAATCCGCAAGGCTGGGGGTCGCCGTAAGCTGCTCCGCTTCCGCGACTGAGATCGCATATTCCTCGACGAGCCGTTTCTTGCGCGCATCGGGGAGCTCCGGAAGCTTATGCCTCGCGTCCCCGACCCAACCTTGATCCAGTAGCAGCGGTCGCAGATCTGGCTCCGGGAAGTACCGATAGTCGTGACTTCCCTCTTTTGTGCGACTCGGTCTTACCGTCTCACGAGCTGCATCCCACAGCAACGTTTGCTGCTCGACTTTGCCGCCGGAATCCAGCAGCGAGCATTGACGCTCGTACTCCGCGTCCAGGGCGCGCTCGACGGCAGAGAACGAGTTCATGTTCTTGACTTCAGTCTTTGTACCGAGATTCGTCTGACCAAATGGCCGCACGCTTATGTTGGCGTCGACGCGCAGACTTCCCTCCTCCATACTGACGTCGCTGACATCGAGATACTGAAGGATCTGCTTGAGCGTCCGCAGATATGCACCCGCGTCGGTGGCGCTCCGCAGGTCGGGCTCGCTGACGATCTCGATGAGGGGTACTCCCGCTCGATTCAAATCGATCGCGGTCGCACCGGGAAAGCGATCGTGAATCGACTTGCCGGCGTCTTCCTCCATGTGAAGGCGGGTGATGCCGATCTGAACGTCCTTATCGTCTTTGGTTTTTCCGATGACGATGTGGCCACCAGTCGCCAACGGCTGATCGAATTGCGAGATCTGATAGCCTTTCGGCAGATCGGGATAGAAATAATTCTTGCGAGCAAAGACCGAGATCGGATTCACGCCGCAACCGAGTCCCAGCGCTGCGCGTACCGCGAGCTCCACCGCTTTCTCGTTGAGAACTGGAAGAGCGCCGGGCAGCGCGAGGCATACAGGACATGTATTGACGTTCGGCGGCGCGCCGAAATCGGTCGAGCAGCCGCAGAACGCTTTGGTGCGCGTCTTGAGCTGGACGTGGACTTCCAGTCCGACGACCATCTCGTACCGCTCGTTCATCGGTGCGCGTCCGCGCCGAGCGCTGCCTCGAGTGCGTAACCAACCCGGAACATTGAGTACTCGTCGAAGTGCGGCGTGATGATCTGACCGCCAACTGGAAGGTTACGTACTCGACCGATTGGAACCGACATCGCTGGAACTCCGGCGAGGTTTGCGGTCACGGTGAATATGTCGTTCAGGTACATCTCGTAAGGATCGCTGATTGCGCCGACCTGAAACGCCGGCGTTGGCGTCGTCGGTGTAAAGATCGCGTGTACGCCGCCGGCGAACACCGAGCGGAAGTCGTCCGCGATGAGCGTGCGGACGGCTTGTGCTTTCTTATAGTAGGCGTCGTAGTAACCAGCGGAGAGCACGTACGTTCCGAGTAGAACCCGTCGCGTAACCTCCGGTCCGAATCCCTCCGAGCGGGTTGCGTCGTACATCGCTCGCAAACCCTTCGATGGATCGACGCGCAGCCCGTATCGAACGCCATCGAAACGCGCCAGGTTCGAGGAAGCCTCCGCCGGCGCGATGATGTAGTAGACCGGAATCGCGAGCGGCGAACGAGGCAGCGACACGTCTCGAATCGTTGCGCCCATCCAACGGAATTTTTCGAAGGCGCGATCGCATAGATCGCGAATAGTCTGATCGAGCGACTCCGGGAAATACTCCTTTGGTTTTCCGATCACTACGCCCTTGAGAGTCGTCTCGCTCGGCGGCGGCGGCAGCGGGACCGGACTGCGGCCGATTCGCATCGCTTCGGTATCAGGCTCGCGTGAGGAGGGAGCAGGCTTGCCAAGCGCTGCCACGCGGTAGATCGGGACGTCAGCGTCGGAGCTGGTAGAGTCCATCTTGTCGAAGCCGGCGATCGTCTCGAGTGCGAGCGCGGCATCGTCGACGGTGCGACCTAACACGCCGATTTGATCGAGCGAAGACGCGAAGGCGACCAGACCGTAGCGGCTGACACGTCCGTACGTCGGCTTCACACCAACGACGCCGCAAAACGCAGCGGGTTGGCGAACGGATCCGCCGGTCTCCGAGCCAAGGGCAATCGGTGTGATTCCCGCAGCTACCGCGGCGGCAGATCCACCGGATGATCCGCCCGGTACGCAACGCACATCGTGTGGATTTCGCGTCGGACCGAAAGCGCTGTTCTCCGTCGACGAGCCCATCGCGAATTCATCCATGTTGGTTTTCGCGACGATGATTGCTCCGTTGGCGCGGAGCCTCGTGATCGCCGTCGCCTCGAACGGACTCACATAGTCCTTCAGAATCCGCGAACCGCAGGTGGTCGGCAGACCGAGTGATGCGATGTTGTCTTTGATCGCGATCGGTACGCCCGCGAGTACGCCGATGTCGGTCGCCTTTTCGAGACGACCGCTAATCAGATCGGCCTCCTTACAGCACGCGTCACGATCCGAATGAAGGAAGATGTTGAGTCCGTCACGCCCCGCATTGATCGTGTCGGCGCGATCGAAGGCCGCATTGACCAACGCGGACGGCGTGTTCTCGCCGGCGCGAACGCTCGCCGAGATCTCAGCCGCGCCCAGTCGCGTGTATTCGTCGATGGTCAAGCGCCGCTCTCGGCGGGATCTTCGTGGGTGGCCAGACGAGGAACGATGAAAAAACCGTCTCGCATCGAAGGAGCAAAAGACTCGAGCGTGCCCTCCATCAGCGGCGCAACGCGATCGTCGGGGCGCAATGGAGTACCCCCGGCTCCCACGCCCGCAGCCAAAGGCACGCTCGCAGTATCCACCTGCGCCAGAACTTCCATGTGCCCCAGGATCGAGCTCAGCTCGCGGGTGAGTTCCTCGACGCGCATTTCGTCCACGCCAACGCGGGCCAGATTGGCGATGTGAAGTACATCCTCACGGGTAACTGCCATCAGTCCTGTCCGCGCTCGAGCGTAGTGTAAGCCAGCTTGATGGTTTTCCGTCCGACTGCTTCGTCGTCGAAGTCGATGACCGCCTTCACTTCTCTGCCGACGCCGGAAAGCTCGGCAATCGATCCTTCGCCGAAAAGTTTATGACGAACACGCTCGCCTTTCACGTAGCGTGGTTCATCCTGTGACATCTCAGCTTCCGCGACAGGTGTCGAGCGCCGCCAGCTCGGTACATCGTAAGTACGACGCGACGGATAGGCTCCGCTGAAGCCCGTCCCGCCGCTCGCGCGCGAGCCGCGTCCGAGCGTTGACGCCTTGAGCGTTTTCCGCTCCTGGAGATTGGCAGCGGCGATCTCGGCCAGGAAACGCGACTTGATCGAGGGTAGTAGCTCACCGTTCCGCCGTCGCACTTCAGTGTGCGAGATGAACAATTTCTCCTGGGCCCTGGTGATTCCAACGTAGAACAGGCGTCGTTCCTCTTCGAGTTTCGGCGGATCGTCGAAAGACTGAGAGAGTGGGAACAGGCCGTCTTCGAGTCCAGTGAGAAAGACGACTCGATATTCCAGTCCCTTGGCGTTGTGCAACGTCATCAAAGTGATCGCGTCTGCCGTCGGGTCCACCGCGTCGGCTCCCGCCACCAGCATCGCTCGCTGCAGGAAATGATCTAGCGGAGTAAGCCCGACCTCACCACCGTCGTCTATTACCGTTTCCGCGGCACCATCGATCAGCGCGCTGACGTTTTCGATTCGATCCCGAGCGGACTCAGGCCCTTCAGCCTGCAGATACTCAACATATTTGATCTCGCCGAGCAGATCCTGGATCAACACGTCAACACTCGTATCCTTGGCGCGCTCGCGCAGTGTCGAGATCATGTTGATGAAATCGGCGAGCGACTTGCGCGCAGCGGGCCGCAACAGGGTCTGCGTTTCCGGATCGGAGATGGTGTTCATCAGCGAAATCTTGCCGGAGCGCGCGCGCGCGACGAGCATGTCTAGCGTAGTGTCTCCGATACCACGTTTCGGCACCGAGATCGCGCGACGGAACGCCTCTTCGTCGGCTGGATTGGCGATCAGCTTGAGATACGCCATCAAGTCGCGAATCTCGCGGCGATCATAGAACCGTACCGAACCGACGAGGCGATACGGTATCACTTCCCGTCGCAACGCATCTTCAAAAGCGCGGCTCTGGGCATTGGTTCGATACAACACCGCGAAGTCGGCGAGACCGCGGCCTTCCTGGTTCTGGCGGGTCTTCACTTCCTCGAGCACGAAATCAGCTTCGTCTCGCTCATCCAGCGCCGCGACGAGCGTAACAGCCTCGCCCGCCGGTCGCGTCGGCCGCAGGGTTTTTCCCTTGCGACCCAGGTTCGGCGTAATTGCAGCATTAGCCACTTCGAGAATGTCGGGCGTCGACCGATAGTTCTCTTCGAGTCGCACTACGCGCGCCGCCGGATACTCCTTTTCGAAATCGAGAATGTTCCGAATGTCCGCACCACGCCAGCCGTAGATCGACTGATCGTCGTCTCCGACAACGACGACATTTCCGTGGTTGCTGCCGAGCAGTTTGATGAACTGAAACTGCGCGCGGTTGGTGTCCTGATACTCGTCGACCAGAATGAACTGGAAGCGATCGCGATATCGCGCAAGTGTCCGCTCGTCCTTCCTGAAGATTTCGACTGGCAGCACGAGTAAGTCGTCGAAGCTCACCGAATTGGCCGTCCTCAACGCCGCCTCGAGCTTGCCGTAGACTTTGGACGCCGAACGTGAGACCGGGTCCATCGCCAGCTTCTCGTACTCCGGCGCCGAGACAAGGGCATTCTTGGCGTCGGAGATGAGCGAGGAGATGACCTTCGGGCTCCATTGCTTCGGCGAGATGCCTTCCTGATCCATCAGTCGCTTGATCAGGCTGAGGGTGTCATCCTCGTCGTAGATGGTGAAGCTCGATGTACGACCAACGAGGGGTGCCGCTGCGCGAAGAATGCGGGCGCCGATGGCGTGGAAAGTCCCACTCCACATTCCCTTCGGCTCTTCGCCGAGCAGCCGGCCTATGCGCTCGCGCATCTCGCCGGCTGCCTTGTTGGTAAAAGTGACCGCGAGGATACGAGAGGGATCAACACCGTGATGCTCGATGAGCCGCGCGATGCGCGTCGTAAGCACGCGCGTCTTTCCCGAGCCTGCACCGGCGAGCACCAGCATCGGGCCCTCGAAATGAAGCACCGCTTCACGCTGCGCGGGATTCAACCCAGCGAGAGGCTCGGCTTCGGTGGCGGTCGCGATGTTGGTTGCTTCTGACATCTAATGAAAATATCAGGGATGGTGCGCCGCTTGAACCTTCGTTTGACTTTATCCGAGCACGATGTCGAATGTCGCGCCGCGATCCGACGGAACAAGCACCAGCTCGCCGCGATGGCTATCCCGCACGATGCGACGGGCGAGAGAGAGTCCAATCCCCCAACCCTTCTCTTTAGTCGAGAAGCCCGGGTCAAAAATCTGGTGGCGAATCTCGCGCGGAACACCCGGCCCGTCGTCCGAGACTCGAACCCGGACCCGACCCTCTGGAAGGGGCTCCGCCGAGATCTCGACACGTCCATCCCGGCCGGCGAGGGCATCGATCGCATTCTTGGTCAGCGACTCCAGCGCCCATTCGAGCAGTACCGGATCTCCCTGCACCGTCAGATCGCCTTGATGTGTAGCCGAAACCGTCACACGCTGGGCCAGAGTCGGTACTCGCGCCCGGAAATAAGTCGCGACGCGATCAACGAGGTCCCCGAGATCGACGGACTCCTGATGCGGCGGCCGGCCGATTCGCTCGAATCGGTGCGCGACTCGCTTCAGGCGCTCGAGGTCGGCTTCCATGTGATCGAGCGCGCCGGCGGTCGATGGTTCGGGATCGGTCTCGCGAAGTAGCTCGATCCAACCGCTGATACTGGAGAGCGGAGTGCCGAGCTGGTGCGCGGACTCGCGCGCCATCCCCGCCCAGATCTGCTCACGATCGGCACGGCCGCGCGTACGCAAGGCGTATGCGCCCGCGATCAGAACGAGCCCGATCATGATCGATTGCAACACCGGGATCAGAATCAGGCCGCGCACCAGCGGAGTGTTGCCGAAGTGGACGGTGCCGATACCCGGCTCGACAATCGCCACGTTTTGGCGATCCAGCTCGGCGATGTAGTTCCTCATATCACGTGAGCGGAGCGGCGCAGTGAACGGGATGTTGGCGGTATCAGTGGGCACTCCGTTGGGATCGGCAAGAATCATCGGCACGCCCGACTCTCTGATATGCCGGGAGAGATCGAGCAGCGCGGCGTTCGCCGCGTCGGGGTTGGGATCACTCAGCCCGTTGTAGACGCGCGCGTACATCAGGCCGACGCGTGATGCTTCCTGACGCAGCTCGTGGACGACCGTTCGCGTGTAGATGACGTACCACACGAGTAGTGCGAGTACGCCAATCGAGATGAGAGTGACCGGTGCCAGCCGGCGCATGCTCAGCTCAGGCGCTCAGCGCCAAGATATTTTGCGAGCGCAGCGGGTACGCGCACGCTTCCATCCTCCTGCTGATGATGCTCCAGGATAGAGGCAATGACGCGGGGAAACGCAAGACCTGACCCGTTCAGGGTGTGGACGAAGCGCGGCTTGCCGCCCTCGGCCGGCTTATAACGAATGTTGGCGCGCCGAGCCTGGAAGTCAGTGAAGTTGCTGCACGAGGAGACTTCCAGCCACTTCCCAACACCGGGGGCGAAAGTCTCGAGATCGTAGGTATGGGCGCTGGCAAATCCCGTATCACCCGACGCGAGACGCACCACCCGGTAGGGCAGCTCAAGCAGCTGGAGGATTCGTTCAGCGTGACCCGTCAGTAATTCCAGCTGATCGTTCGAGCTCTCGGGACTGACGAAGCGAACGAGCTCTACCTTGTCGAACTCGTGAACGCGCAACAAGCCGCGGGTGTCCTTTCCAGCTGCGCCCGCCTCGCGGCGGAAGCAGGGCGAATAGCCCGTGATCGCCTTCGGGAGATCCGACTCGGCGAGGATTTCGTCCCTGAAAAGGTTGGTGAGAGGAACCTCCGCCGTCGGAATGAGATAACCCTCATCCCCGCGGAGAGCGTACATGTCCTCCGCAAACTTCGGCAGCTGTCCGGTGCCCGTCATGCTCTCGCGATTGACGACGACCGGAATCCACTCTTCCTCGTAACCATGCTCGCGCGTATGAAAATCGAGCATGAAGTTCATGAGTCCACGAACCAGACGCGCGCCGGCTGCGCGAAAGACGATGAAACCAGAGCCACTGATTTTGGCGCCGCGCTCGAAGTCGATTAAACCCAGCTTCACTCCGATCTCCCAATGCGGGAGGAGCTTCACGCCTTCGCGCGGCGAGCCCCAGGTTCTCACGACCGCGTTGTTCTCCTCCCCGCCGGCCGCAACCTGTTCCAGCGTGACATTCGGAATTTCGAGGAGAATCGACGTCAGCTCTTTCTCGGTTTCAGCGAGCTCGCTGTCGAGTCGCGCGATTTCGTCGCCGAGTGCGCGCGACTGCTGTTGCAGATCGTCAGCCGATTGTCCTGCCCGCTTACGCTGACCGACCTGCTGGCTTACCGCGTTACGCGCAGCTTTGCGCTCTTCGACGGCTTGAATGGTGTCGCGGCGGACCTTATCGAGGGCTACCGCACGATCGATCGCGGGGCCGAGCGCGTCGAGTGCCCCGCGCCGAACCATGCCGGCGCGCAGTGCGTCGACATTCTCGCGCACCATCCGCAAATCGTGCACGGATTAGAAGGTTGGTATACCGTCGGCGAACGACCGGAACCCGCAGTTCGGATCGAGTCCCATTCGGAAATAGATAGTGCGTGAGGCGAGGTTTACGCTGTCGACTGCGAGCTTGGCGTAGATGTTCGGATTAAGGGCGAACTGACAGAGGTCCGCCTGCGCGTTGTGCGCTGATTGAACGACGATGGTTTCGCCGATCGTCGCCACCAGCGCCGAGTCCGACTGATAGTTCGTTTTCGGAGCCTCGGTGACTGCGTCAAACGATTGCGCGAGCTTCTGCATCGCCACCGGTCGCGATGCCCCTGAAGCGACAATCATCTTCACGGGATACACAACGGCGTTACCGTCAGCGTTGATGTCAAAGGCGACGTCAAAGAGCGCGAAGCCGTCGACGTGAACGGGTTGGCGCGAAAGAAACGCGACGCCGCTCGGGTAGTTTGGCGGAGTTCCCGACAGAGCGAACACCGACAGCGAGTCGACTGAATTCAGTAATGTCGCTTTCAGAGCGGTCGGATCGCCGCAGGCACTGATGAACGCAGCCGTGAGGCCGACCGCAATAACTGCAATACGCGCTTTCATGCGTTGGATTTGACAGAAGAGATAGAGGCGGGGTTGCTTTCGATAATACCCCGTAACTTGTGACAGTTCAAGCGATTGGCGGCTTGACTTCACCAGTGGCGATTCCTAGCTTCGCACTTTCTTCACCACCAATGCCTAACATCCGAGATTTCACGAGCGCCCTCCGTCAGCGTCCGGGAGTCGATGCTGTTCTAGTGCTTGGCCGCGACGGACTCCTGATCGAAGGCTTTGCAGCTCCAGGTCTGAATAACGAAGACCTGGCGGCCCGCGTCCCTGCGCTCGTCGCCGAAGCGGAAGCGCTGGGCAAGGCAACGGTTCAGGGAGGCCTCAATACCGCAATACTCGAGCATCAGAAGGGATACGCGATCGTAGCTGCACTTGCTGATGACACGCTTCTTCTTATCCTGTTGCGGCCCTCGGCTGATCTTGGTGGACTGTTATTTGACGTGCGTCGGTATCGTGGCAACATCGCATCCTTAATCTGACGTGACAGAGAATCAGACTTCGCACATCCTCGTCGCTGACGACGAGCCGCATATCGGCCGCATCATCAAGATGAAGCTGGAACAGGGCCCGTTTCGCGTGAGCATCGCCTACGACGGTGAAGAAGCGCTCGCATTCATCAATAACGGGGATCCGGTGGACCTGGTGCTGCTCGACCTGATGATGCCCAAGCTGAGCGGTCTCGATGTGCTTCGCCAGGTGCGCGAGCAGGACCGATTCAAGACTCTGCCGTGCATCATCCTCACCGCCGGCGGTGACGCCAAGCATGAGCGCGACGCACTGGCGCTCGGCGCAACTCAGTTTTTGACCAAGCCCTTCAGCCCGAAGAAATTGTACGCGCTGGTCGCGCGTCTCACCGGCGCACCGGACGAAGCCGGAATCACCGGCGAGTGAGCCGCTGGATAGTCATTCTCGCGGGCGGCATCGGCTCGCGGTTCTGGCCGCTGAGTACTCCGGAGCGTCCGAAACAACTACTGCCACTCGTCACGAAGAAGTCCCTTTTGCAGGACGCTTTCGACCGGCTCTCTCCAATGGTCGATCCGAAGCACATGCTGGTGCTGACCAACGCCGAGCTGGTAAAGCCGATCCGCAAGCTGCTGCCGACCTTGCCTCGGGAAAACATCATCGCCGAGCCGAAACCGGCCGGAACGGCCGCGGCGCTGACGTGGGCGGCGCGAACGATCGAGGCACGCGACGACGCGAACGCGACGATGATCTCTGTACACGCCGACTGGGCTATCGGCAACGACGAACGCTTCCGTGAAGTTCTGGAGGCAGGCGAAGAGCATGCGCAGGAAACCCACACGCTGGTCACGGTAGGCGTAGTTCCCAGCCGACCGGACACCGGCTTCGGCTACATCCAGCCGGAGGACCCGCGCAAGTCCGCATCGCCTGTCAAACGATTCGTCGAGAAGCCCGACCTCTCAACCGCGGAGAAGCTTTGCGCGGAGGGGTATTTGTGGAACTCCGGAATCTTCATCTGGACCGTCGGTGACTTCCTTTCAGAGGTCAGCCAGCACGCAGTCGAACTCAAGAAAGCAATGGGTCTCAACGAAGATGCCGATGCTGCCGATTTCTTTTCCAGCGTTGCGAAGCCAGCGTCAGTCGACAACGCAGTGCTCGAGCGCAGCAAAAAAGTCGCGGTCTTGCGTGGAGATTTCGGCTGGGACGATGTCGGCACGTGGAGTGCGTTGGCACGGGTGCGTGACAAGGACGAGTTTGGCAATACGACGACCGGTGACGTTCACCTGCTTGACTCAAGCGACAATGTCGTGCACGCTGACGGTGGCCGGGTCGTGATGTACGGCGTCGAAGATCTCATCGTCGTCGTCCACAATGGGTTGACGCTCGTCACTACGCGGGAGAAAGCGGCTGATCTGAAGCGGTTGGTAGAGTCACTGCCGAAAGCAGACCGGGCAAAAGCGTGAGCGTTCTATTCTTTTACGACGATACGCGCGCGCGGCAGTTCGAGCCGTTCGCGTTGACGCGCCCTGTATCGGAGTTGCGGGCCGGAACATCGCTGATCCGTCACCGTTGGGAGCGGGCTACTTCGATGCGCAGCGCTGGCTTTATCAGCGGCGGTCATCTCGCGCACTTCGAAGAAGGCGATGCGCCACCAGCCGTGGCGCCTCAGTCGGAGATCCCGGCAGGGTCGATCCTCGTCAATTCCCGCTGCGTGATTCCTCTCGACCTCAAGATCGACCATTTCGATTTGCTGATGTGCGATGGGATTGCGTGCGCCGTGCGCCTTGCGAGAGCGATGCCCGTTTCACAATTCGCGGAGGGCAAAGTCGACATCGGCTCGATCCAGACCAGTCTCGGCGGCCGTAAAGTGGCAGGCCGCTGGATGAACGAAATCTGGGATTTCATCGGTACGCTTTCCGATCAGCTGACGGAAGACATTCCGCAACGCGGAAAATCACTCGAGGCAACAGCCAAAACCGGCGCAGCGACGATGGGAGACCATGGGATCTTCGTCGAGGAAGGCGCCGATATCGGCCCGCAGGTAGTACTGGATTCGACCAGCGGCCCGATTCTGATTCGAAAAGGCGCTAAGATCGCACCGTTCACCTATCTGGTGGGCCCAATCTCGGTTGGTCGTGGATCGCAGATTCTCGGTGAGCGCGTCGCTGCGTCGTCGATTGGCGATCACTGCAAAGTTCGAGGAGAGTTCAATAACTCGATCGTGCTCGGTCACAGCAACAAGGGACACGCCGGGTTCATCGGACACTCCTACCTCGGTCGCTGGGTGAACCTCGGCGCGCTAACCACCACCAGCAACCTCAAGAATACTTACGGACCGGTTCAGCTTTGGACACCGACCGGGGTGCGCGATACCGGACAACAATTTCTCGGCACACTATTCGGGGATCACGCGAAGACCGGCATTGGTACAATGCTCAACACCGGCACTTTGCTGGGAGCCGGCGCCAATGTCTTCGGCGCGAACACTCCACCGAAGGCGGTTCCGCCTTTCGCCTGGGGTAGTGATGAGCCGTACGATACGTACGACGTGACTAAATTTCTTGCGGTTACCGAGCGGGTCATGTCGCGGCGTGACGTCGAGCTCGGCGAGAAGGCTCGCAAGCAGCTGACGGAAGCGCACAAGAGAAGGTGGAGCGTTTGATGAGGTTGTGGGTTCTGGGAAGTGGCAGTAACGGAAATGCAGTGCTGGTGGAGACAGAACGCTCGCGCATCCTGGTTGATGCGGGATTCTCGCCGCGCGAGCTGAAGAAGCGACTTGGAATCGCGGGCTTTGCGCCCGAGTCCATCGACGCTTTGGTGGTGACCCACGAGCACACTGATCACGTGAAGGGCGCAGCTGCTGCCGCTCGCAAATGGGGTTGGACTATCGTTTCAACCGCTGGAACGCGGATGATGTGTCCTGATTGGACGGAGGTGCGGACAATCCTGACGCCGCGCAAAAGCGAAGTCACCATTGGTGATTTCAGACTTGAAACAGTTCCGGTTTCCCACGATGCCAGCGAGCCAATCGGGGTGATCGTGACTTCCCTGGGCGAGGGATCACGAGCGGGAATCATTTATGACCTCGGCCACGTCACCGAGACGATTTATCGCGCCCTCGACAAGCTCGATGTACTTGTAATCGAGGCGAATCACGACGAGGGAATGTTGCGAGCGGGACGCTATCCCCCATCGCTCCAGGCGCGGATCAGGGGCAAGTTCGGACATTTGAGCAATTCGGCGGCGGCGCAAACTGCACTGCAGTGTGTTCACTCAGGTCTCAATAACATCGTGCTCGCCCATCTCAGCCAGGAGAACAACACGCCGCGAGTGGCGATGTCGACTGTTGGCGATTCGCTTCGCCGCGGTCGATTCAAAGGCCGGCTGACCGCTGCATCTCAGGACAAGGTCATCGGACCAATTTCCGTCGGTGCAAGCTCGGTTTCGGCCGTATCACTTCAGCTCGCGCTAGGCATCTAGCTACGGCTTTGGGCGCCGGTTGCCCGCGACGAAAGCAAACACGAGCGCGGCAACGATGATGATCCCGAATAACAAATAGAAATTCATCGTCAGCGCCCCTCGACGTCGCGTTCGCCTGGAATCTTTCGCTCGGCTCTCCCCTCACCCGGATGCGCCTGCGCTTCGTGAAAGCGTTCGCCCTTGAGCCGAATCGCGTCGACGAATTTCTCATACTCAGTGTCGGATAGCTCGTCCGCGATCGCCGGAACGAGTCCTTTGACGAGGGTGATTCGTTCAGCGAGAGTGAGCTCGTTGATCGACGTCACGAGCTTCCGCAACCGCGGGTGATTCATCCACTCGGTTTCTTTGCTGGTCGTCATGTTACTGCACGCCTCCGGTCAAATCCTACTTGGTGGATGGAGAGAATCTGGTTCGTTTGATGTCGGCCCACTGCGCGAGCGTTTTGTCGAGCGACTTCTCCAACTCGGCGGCGGCGGTGATTGTCTGAGTCGTCGGATCCATGTCGGCGCTTTCGACGATGTCGAGGATGGTTGCGAGTTGCTCGTTAAGCCGGGCCAGGCCGACACCGGCAGCCCCCGTTCCAGTTTCCACACGCGCCAGCACGGAGTCGAGTGCGACGAGCGAGTCGGCAACCTCTCTGGCTTTGGCTCCTTCGCGCTGCGTACGCAGGGTACCGCGGCGCGCGCGGAGCTCTGTCAATGCGGCAAAGTCGCGATCAATGGCGGCGTTCATGCGGACACCGATGTCGTGCTGCTGGCGAAGGCCGGGGGCAGTTATCGGCGCACGCGGATCCATTTTGATTGTCAGCGGCTGCGCGAAGGTCTCTCCGTTCACACGAAGGCGAACCGTGTAGTCGCCTGGCAAGACCGCGGGGCCGAGCGGCCCGCGTGGCGTGTCGCCGTAGATCGCGGAGATCGGGTAATCGTGTCCCAGAACCTTCGGTGGCGGATAGTGCAAGTCCCACACAAATCGGTGCGTCCCGCGCGACGTCGCAACGCGCTGCGGCGGCCGCACCCAGTAGGTGGGAACGTTCAGGTCTGTCTCGATCGGTTCGATAGAATCGGCGCTTGCAAACGTGCGCATGGCCCGGCCGTTGGCGTCTGCGATCTCGATAACTACAGGTGTGGTAGCATCGCGAGCCAGGCGATAGTTGATAATCGCGCCATCCGGCGGGTTCTTGCCCGCAGGTTCATCGGGTGGGAGGGGTGTGTCGGTGTTCTTATCGCGACGGAATCGATACGTGAGCTTGGGCTTGAACAAGTAATCCTGCGTCGCCGCGCGGGTGTCGAGCTGGCGAAGGGGTGTCATGTCGTCGAGTATCCAGAACGACCGGCCGTGGGTTCCCACTACGATGTCATCATCGTGAATCACGAGATCGCGAATCGACGTCGCCGGCATGTTGAGTCGCAGCGGATGCCAATGATTGCCGTCGTCGAGTGAGAAGTACACGGCGCGCTCGGTGCCGGCGAACAGCAGGCCGCGTCGCGCCGGATCTTCGCGCACCGCATTCACAACCTCGTTCGCCGGAATTCCGTCGACGATCTCCTTCCAGGTCTTTCCGCCGTCATGAGTCCGATAGATATGCGGATGCAGGTCGTCGAGCTTAATGCGATTTATCGCCGCGTAGGCCGATTGATCGTCGAAGTGCGATGCTTCCAGCAGCGAGACTTTCGACCACGGCGTGAGCGGGGCGGGAGTGATGTTGGTCCAGCTCTTTCCGCCGTCACGGGTAATGTTGATGGCACCATCATCGGATCCGGTCCAGATAACGTTCAAGTCACGAAACGACGGCGCGATCGTGTAGATCACTCCCCGGTTCCTCGCGCGCGAGAGGTCACCCTCCGTAAACATTCCGTAACTCGCCGGAACGTCATAATCCTTTCGGGTAAGGTCCGGACTGATCACGTCCCATCGGGATCCGCCGGTCGTGGTTCTGAAGAGGACATTGCCGGCGAAGTAAAGCACGTGCGGATCGACCGTCGAAAAAATGATCGGCGCCGTTCGTAAAAATCGGTATTTGCCGGAGCGAACGGCCTCGGGACTCACGTTCTGAACCTCGCGCGAACGCTGGTCGAAGCGCGTGATTTTTCCGCCGTAGATGATGTTGTGGTCGAGCGGATCGGGCGCGATATAGCCGTACTCCTCCGCTCCGACTGGATTCCACTCACGGAATGTGATCGCACCGTAGTCACCGCGGCTTGTCGTTCCTACCGAGCCGCTCTCCTGCTGGCCACCGTAAACCCAGTACGGGATCTGGTTGTCCGTGATGACGTGGTAGAACTGCGCGGTGGGCTGATTGTACCATGAGCTCCACGTCTGGCCACCATTCACTGTCACAATCGCGCCCTGGTCAGCGGCGATCATGATGATGTCGGGGTTGTCGGGGTTGATCCAAATGCGATGGTAATCATCACCGCCCGGCGCCCCCTTGATCGCCGTGAAAGTTTTTCCTCCATCGGCCGAGCGATACGTCGATGTGTTGGCCGAGTATAGGACATCGGCATTCCGCGGATCGACTTTCAGCTCGGCGAAGTCGCTGGCGCGTCCCCAGACGCGAACTTCGTGGTTGGTTCTTCGCCAGTTCTCACCTGCATCGTCCGATCTATAGATGCCGCCGAGTGTCGGCGCGTCGATCGTTGCGTACATCCGATTCGGATCGCTGGCAGCAATCGTGAATCCAATTCTGCCTAGTCCCTGAGCGGCCGTCGGAAATCCTTTGCCGATCTGACGCCAGGTGCTCCCGCCGTCGAGTGACTTGAACAGACCACTCAGCGGGCCATTCCAGAAAGAATTCTCCCACGGTCCTTGACGGCCTGCCCAAAGCGCTGCGTAGACAATATCGGGATTCTTTGGATCGAACCCGACCTGGATCGCACCTGTGTTCTCGTCCTTGTAGAGGACTTTCTCAAAGCTTTCGCCACCGTTGGTCGAGCGGTAAACACCGCGCTCCGGATTCGGTCCATACGGGTGGCCAAGCACCGCGATGAAGATCCGATTCTCATCGCGAGGATCGACGATGATGCTCCCAACCTGCTGGCCGTCCCGCAGCCCGAGGTGCCGCCAGGTTTTCCCAGCATCGGTCGATTTGTAGATCCCGTCCCCGGTGGAAAGATCCGGTCGCTGGAGACCTTCTCCGGATCCCACATAGATCACATTCGGGTTCGACGGCGCGACCGCGAGGTCGCCAATCGAGCCAGTAGGCTGATCATCGAAGATCGGTGTCCAGACACGCCCGTAGTCATTCGTCTTCCAAACACCGCCGTCGTTAACGCCGATGTAGAAGACGTTGGGTTGTTGACGGACTCCACTCGCGCCGACGGTACGACCGGCGCGGAACGGTCCGATCATTCGCCACTCGAGATTCGAGTACAGAGAAGGATCGAGAGTCTGCGCGCCGGCGCTATGACACCTGAGTGCCAGTGCAGAGGCCGCGGCGAGGGTGATCAGAACGGAACGAGTCAGTTGAAGCTCCGGGTTTGCTCGCCGAAAAAATGGAGGCGCCAGCCTTCGACGGCCACCAAGAGTTCAATCGGAAGGCGTCCACATCTGGCGAAAATTGTTCCCGGCTGAGCTCGCGAAAATATTCGCCCCAGTGGAACGGCATTTGTAATAATCATCCGTAGCTAGATATTCGACAAATAACGTGAGACAAAGCTCAAAATGATCGTATCTCGTAAGAACTTAGCGGTAATTACCCTGATCGCTTTTGCGCTGGCAGGTGGGACCGCAGGCGCACAAATCGGCGTACCCGAAACGGCACCCACCGCCGGACGCGACACAAGCACCCACTTCGCGCCGATCTCTCTACACGCTGATCTGAGAACGCGTATGCTGACCGTGAAGCGCGGCCCCGAAGTGATCAAGACATATCAGGTCGCGGTTGGACAGGATCGCTACCCGACGCCGCTCGGCACTTTCGACATCCGCAGAATCGTCTGGAATCCGACCTGGCATCCGCCACCGGACGCGGAGTGGGCGAAGGGTAAAACGGCCAAGGGTCCAGGCGATCCCGCTAACCCAATGAAGGTGGTGAAGATTTTCTTCAAGGATCCCGACTACTACATCCACGGTACCGGCGACGTTGAAAGCCTCGGCTCCGCGGCATCTCACGGATGTCTGCGCATGGATCCGGAGGAGGTCGCTGATCTGGCCAAGCTGGTTATGACTGAAGGCGGACAGCCGCGAGAGGACAACTGGTTCTGGCGAATCGTCCACTTCCGTCGCGAGACCAAAGAGGTTTACCTCGACAGCCCGGTTCCAATAACCATCACGGATTAAGCGACGGCCGGCTTCCGTCCCTGGAAGCCGGCGAACCATCCAGCGACGATCTTGAGAATCGAGGCGAGGATATAGGCGGAGGGAACGCCCTGATGTCCGGCGATCGAACCGCCTACTGAAACGACGATCGCGGTCACAGCAACCACGAGTCCGTGGGCAACGAAGTTCGCCGTTACCCGACGCGTTATAACGCGCGCGAACAGGTACGTGAACAACGTACCGCCGACTACTCCAACTATGCCGCCTGTCCTTTGGTTGAACGCCTCATACACGGCGCCAGGCAAGCCTCGCGCGATGACGAACCTGTAAGTGACCGTAATGAGGATGATCGTGACGACCGTGCACACTTCTGCGAGCAGACCATAGCCGAGGGCGGCAAGCCAGCGGTTACGATCAATGTGAGCGGGAGTCGCAGTCAATTATTTAACGCTGAAGGGGGCCGTCCATCGACGGTCGTCCCACGCGAAACTGAGAACTCCACCACTGCCCGCAGGTTGCACTCCGATAATGAACTGATCGACGGCCGGATTGGCTATCGCCTGGGTTAGATTCACGCGCGCAAAATCCTTGTCGGCGTGGTAGTCAGTGCCCCACTGCCCAGTCTCACTGTTGAAGATCAGCTGAGCGCCGGTTGGTGTAGGGACCGTCCAAAGTGTGTATTTCCCGGCCGGAATCACAGTGGACCCGAACGACAGATCCTTGTCGGTGGTGAAGACCGTCGCAGCGTTGGCCCCCGTCCGCCACACCTGATTCCACGGAACGACGTTGCCGAAGATTACGCGCCCGCGTTTGAGCGGCCGGCTGTAGGCAACAGAGACATTCGCACCGCCCACCGCACCCCGAACGGTATCGGGCGGGGACATTTGGCCCATTGCTCCGCCACGCGATGCTTCAACTGCCGCCCAGTTCTTGACCAGCGCATCGACGTCGAGGGTCGGCACGCTCTGCGCGATTGTTTTGATCGTCGTTGGTGTTGCGTCGACTCCCAGGATTCTGCCGCGTGAGTCGACGCGCGCCACTTCGATCCAGCCTGGGAAGAACGTGCTCTGGAAGGCCACCGAGTCGGCACCGCGTCGACGAAGAATGATCGACGGCGAGGGATCGGAGCCTGGTGCGACCAGGACATAGGAGACGCTGTCGCGTCCGAGCTTCGAAGCGGCGAGCAGCTGCTCATAGATGCCGTAGGCCGCTGGTTCAGTTCCGATGAAAGGCGATGCCACGCCGTGATAGAACCGTCTTCCGCTGGCAGCCGTATCACGCTGACCGTTGCGGGTTGTTTCGATAACCGCGACGGTGTCGCCGAAGTTGCCGACGGTCTGCATTACCGGTGGCGCACCCGCTGCGGCCGAAGCCCGAAGAACAGTGGCTGACAGCGACTTGAACGTGCCGTTCGACGCGAGGTCGCCAACGTAATGGATCGTGCGCACTCGCGGATAGCGGAGCACCAAATCGCCCTCCAGTTTGCTGGAGCTACGCGTATACCGCTCGACTGCGACGGTATCGTTGCCAAGTCTGGTTACGATGTAGGTCGGAGTCTGAGCCTGCGCGATGACAGGAGCGCAGAGGAGAGTTAGTGCTGCGAGTCGGAGTGACATAAGTAGAACCTGGGGCAAACGAGGGTGCGCTGAATGTGAGCACCTGATACTGCAGCGAGTGCACTGGAGATGCAACGCTCAGACACTCGCTTCGACGCCCAGCCGCACTTCCCCGACATCGTCTTGGGCGGAAGCAGCTACCGCATCCAGCGCGGCAGTGACATCATCGACGAGATCATCCACGTGCTCGATTCCGACAGACAGGCGAACCAAACAATCGTCGATGCCGGCGTTGCGGCGGGCCGCTTCATCCATCGACGCATGAGTCATCGTTGCCGGATGCGCTACGAGGCTCTCCACGCCACCCAGTGACTCGGCGAGCGTGAAGCAGCCGAGTGCGTTGACGAAAGTCTCGACGCCAGCGATACCACCCTCGAGCTCAACGCTGACCATCGCTCCGAATCCATCCTGCTGCCTGCAGGCGATTTCGTGCCCCGAATGCGAGGTGAGGCCCGGATAGTAAATCCGTCGTACTGCGGGATGATCCGCCAGCGCCGCAACGACCGCTTTGGCGTTGCGCTCATGAGCGTCCATGCGCGGGTGCAATGTTCTCAGGCCGCGCAGCGTCAGAAAACTGTCGAACGGCGCTCCGGTGATGCCAAGACAGTTCGCCCACCAGGCCATCTCTTCGCCGAGCGACGCATCGGCAGTCACGACCGCGCCCCCGACGACGTCGCTATGGCCGTTCAGGTATTTGGTAGTCGAGTGCACGACCAGATCGGCGCCCAGCTCCAGCGGCCGCTGCAGCACTGGCGAGAGAAAGGTGTTATCGACCGCGACGATTGCACCCGCATCATGTCCGGCCGCGATTACACGCTCGAGATCGGTGATGCGCAGCAACGGATTGCTGGGCGTCTCGATCCACAGCAGGCGCGGACGCTCGACGCGAACGAGATCCGGCGCGCCGTCGCAAGTGAGGTCGGTGAATAGGACCTCAAAGTGGCCACGCGCCGCGAGTGATCGCAGAAGTCGATGGGTTCCGCCATAACAATCGTGTGCGGCGACAACGAGATCGCCCGGACGAATCAGCTGCAGCACAAGATTTACGGCGGCCATTCCCGTACTGGTGACCACGCCGCGCAATCCTCCCTCGAGCTCGGCCAATGCCTGCGCGAGGTAATCGCGGGTTGGATTTCCGGTGCGGGTGTAATCGTAGGTCCGTTTTTTTCCGAACCCGTCGAACGCAAACGTGGAGGAGAGATGGATCGGCGCCACCACTGCACCATGGTGCAAGTCGGTTGCGATCCCGGCCCGTACCGCGCGCGTCACAGCGTGCTTCGCGCGCTGAGCTCTTTCGCGACGCTCGCTCATGCGGTCAGCCTCCGCTCCACGTTGAGCAATTCTTCGATGAAGGGTGTGACGCGCTCGGAATCGCCGAGAAAGGCATCGTGCCCGAAGGCAGAATCGATCTCGATTAGTTGCGCGGGCCCGCTCAAACGATTCACCAGCTGACGCGATTGTTCGATCGGAACCAGACGGTCACTGCTGACACCGATCACAGTGGTCGGCACGGCGATGTCTTCCGGTCGTACTCGATGTAGATCGAGGGAAAGCGACAGCGCGTTGTACCTCTCCGATGTCCAGCTGTCTGCGAAATCTTCGCCCTTCTTCCTCAAATAGCTGCCGATGCGGTCCTCGATGGTGCGCGAATCGACGGGCTCGGAATCGATGAACCTTTCCTTGAAGTAGTTCGGCGTGAGGTAACTCGTCATCGCAATGCCACGCGCAATTGTAAGCGCATCGCGCTCGCGGCCGATGTTCGCTCCGAGCTCGATCACTCGTCGCTGCAGATGCCGCAATGCTGTGGCCAGTGGATCGCTCTCGTGCGCCGCGCTGATGACGATGAGCCGACGACACCGCGTCGGATACGCTGCGCCGAATGCCAGCGCGACCATTCCACCATAGGATGCGCCAACAATGGCATGCAGTGACCGAACGCGCGCGTGATCGAGGGCACTGGCCAAGGCGTCGGCCTGATCGCGAGTCGTAACCGCGGACGAACCGCGGAACGTCGAGACGTAATCGACGCCGATCACCAGAAACCGCCTGGTGTCTATTGCCCTCCCGGCCCCGACCGCGTCCTCCCACCATCCCCGGTGAGGATCGAACGCGTTGGAGGTGACATGACGGTTGGCAGATATTCCACCGAGGACGGCAACAACGGGCGCTCCGGCCGGACCAACCAGCTCATATGCGACTCCATCGCTCGTCTTGTTGGCCTGTGCGTCGATCCTGGCCGCTGGCTCGGCGGCGAAGGCGAGATTGGTCATTGGACCTGCACCTCCGCATCGGACAGCTCGACCCGCGCGATCGCCACCGTCTCGGTCGACGCACGTAACGCATCAGCCAGCGCCTCTATGCGACTCCACTCGACGCGACTGGTGAGCGCACCAACACCGTTGGTATCGGCCCAGCTTCTTTCGACCGTGACTCCGTGCGCAACCGCGCGTTGAACGAATCCAGTCCCGTTCCTGGCTAGCAGCAACCAGCGGTGGGGACGGTCATCGCCCGCGGAGACAAAGATCCTGCCTCGAGTACCGCGCGCATTTGGCGGGGGTGATGTTCTCAGCAAATCGCTGAGCAGCGCCGAAGCCGTCGGCTCGGCGCCAGCACCAGGACCGGAAACCGAAAGCGGTGCCGTCCAGCCCTGGTCGATTTCGATTCGATTCTCTTCTCCCAGCGTGCGAGCGAATCCGCTGGATACACTCACGACCGTGGGTTCGACGCTGGCGGCAACAAGGTTCTCGTCGAGCTGAATACACTCCGCGAGCAGCCGCAGGCGCCCGCCGAGGCCAATGGCAGCCTGCGCGAGATTCGCCAACCCAGGCAACAAGCTCGTCCGGCGAATGCGGAGTGCCGACGGCGCGATTCCAAATGCGATCCATGCCGAAATCGCGAGCTTCGCTGCTGCATCGCGACCATCCAGATCGCGAGAGCAATCGGCTTCGGCGAGGCCACGCTGGCGCGCAGCGGCGATGGCGCGGTCGATGTCGACGCCTCGCTCCAATTCTGTGATGACGAAGTTCGACGTCCCATTCAGAATTCCCCGAACGGATCGCGGTGGCGAAGCGCCAAGCAGGTCGCGCAGCGTCGAGATGACAGGAGCACTGGCGCCGACAGCCGCACCGAAGTCGAGAGATGTCCCCGTCTCTCGCGCCAGGTGACAGAGTCGGTCGCCGGCGCCGGCAATCAGCTCCTTGTTGGCGGTAATGAATTTCCGCCCACCGCGCAGTGCAGCGGCGGCGATTGTTTCGGCTGGCTCCTCTCCACCAATGGCTTCGACAACCACATCGGCGTCAGTCCGGAGAAAAGCGTCGAGATCGCTGGTGAACAGCGAATCCGGAACGGGAACGTGACGTTCCCTCGTCGGATTCCTCACCAATACGCTGGCGACGGAGAAGCTCACGTCGAACCGAGACGCAATTTCGTCTCGCGCATCATGGAGGAGTCTGACGAGACCGCCTCCCACCACACCACAACCTGCCAGAGCCAGTCGTACATCGCGCTTCGGAGTCATTGCCCGATCCTCGTTAAAAAGACTCCGCGCATAAAGCAGAACGCCCGTGGCAGTGTGGCCGCGGGCGTTCCTCGCTTTTTAGCATTTATTTAACGTGGCTGCAATACGCGGCAAATCACCACAGGGTGCATCGATTGTCTTCGGATTATATATGCGCAGGTTGCGATCGTCAAGCGCGCCTTCAAATCTCGAAGACTAAAGTCGGCAGTCGGCAGTCTAACTGTTAGCAGTTCGGAGTTTGTACTACAGGCGTCAGAGCGCATTGCGCCATCGACGCATGCATAACAACTGGGAACTCTGATCTGAGCTCTCTGCAAACTCCCGCGTTTACTTACATAAACAAAAAAAAAGGAGGGACGCAGGAGCGTCCCTCTTTCTACAGTTTCCCACAGGAGGCTAGTACATCCCGCCCATTCCGCCCGGAGGACCAGCGGGGGCTGCGGAAGCAGGCTCCTTCTTCTCGACGACCAGCGCTTCAGTCGTGAGCAGCAAGCCCGCGATCGACGCTGCGTTCTGCAGCGCGGTGCGAGTGACCTTGGTCGGGTCGATGACGCCGGCCGCAACCAGATCCTCGTACTCGTCGGTGAGCGCGTTGTAGCCGTAGTTGTTCTCCTTCGAAGTACGGATCTTCTCGACCACGATGGATCCTTCGCCGCCGGCATTCTGGACGATCATACGCATCGGCTCTTCGAGAGAGCGGCGGATGATATCGACACCAATTTGCTCATCGCTTTCGGCCAGCTTGACCGTCTTGAGCGCCTTCTGCGCGCGAACCAGTGCGACGCCGCCGCCGGGGACGATTCCCTCTTCGACTGCCGCACGAGTGGCATGCAGAGCATCTTCGACTCTTGCCTTCTTCTCCTTCATCTCGCTCTCGGTTGCGGCACCGACGTTGATCACCGCGACACCGCCGGCAAGCTTCGCCAGACGCTCCTGGAGCTTCTCGCGATCGTAGTCGGACGTTGTCTTGTCGATCGCTGCTTTGATCTCCTTGATGCGTCCCTTGATCTTCTCCTCGTCACCCTGGCCATCGATGATGGTGGTGTTTTCCTTGTCGATGACGATCCGCTTGGCGCGGCCGAGATCGGTAACCACCGCATTCTCGAGCTTGAAGCCGACTTCCTCGGAGATGACCTGACCGCCGGTCAGATTCGCAATGTCCTCGAGCATCGCCTTGCGACGATCGCCGAAGCCAGGCGCCTTGACGGCGCAGACGCGGAGCGTTCCACGCAGCTTGTTGACGACCAGCGTCGCCAACGCCTCACCCTCGACATCCTCGGCGATGATGAGCAACGGCTTGCCCATCTGCGCGACCTTCTCGAGGATCGGGAGCAGGTCCTTCATCGACGACACCTTCTTGTCGTGGACAAGGATCAGTGCGTCCTCGAGCACCGCTTCCATCTTCTCAGGATCGGTGACGAAGTACGGCGAGAGATAGCCGCGATCGAACTGCATTCCTTCGACAGTCTCGAGAGTGGTCTCGAGTCCTTTCGCTTCCTCGACAGTGATGACGCCGTCCTTACCGACCTTCTCCATCGCCTCGGCGATCAGATCGCCGATTTCCTTGTCGTTGTTAGCCGAGATTGAACCGACCTGTGCAATTTCTTTCTTGCCCTTGGTCGGGACGCTCATCTTCTTGAGCTCTTCAACGACGGCGGCAACGGCGGAGTCGATGCCGCGCTTGAGGGCCATCGGGTTGACGCCGGCGGTGACATTCTTGAGACCTTCGCGGAAAATCGCCTGCGCGAGAACAGTCGCGGTGGTCGTGCCATCACCAGCGAGATCGCTCGTCTTGGTGGCGACTTCCTTGACCATCTGGGCGCCCATGTTCTCGAGCGGATCCGAGAGCTCGATCTCCTTAGCGACGGTGACACCGTCCTTGGTGACCGTCGGCGCGCCGAACTTCTTGTCGATGACGACGTTCCGGCCCTTAGGGCCGAGGGTCACCTTGACTGCTTCGGCGAGCTGATCGACGCCGCGCTTCAGTGCCGCGCGCGCATCGGTGTTGAAGTGTAGTTCCTTGGCTGCCATATGTTCGCTCTGTTAGCTGATGGGTTTAGTTAACGACCGCGAGCACATCGGACTCGCGAAGAATCAAGAGCTGTTCGTGATCGATGGTGACTTCGGTGCCGCTGTACTTCCCGTAAAGAACCTTGTCCCCGACCTTGAGCTCCATCGGGACGCGAACATCCTTCTCGTAGCGACCGGGTCCGACGGCGATGATCTCGCCCTGCTGCGGCTTTTCCTTGGCGGTGTCGGGGATGAACAGCCCGCCGCGCATCTGCTCCGTATCCTCGAGCGCCCTGACGACGACGCGATCGGCTAGGGGAGCGACTTTGGTGCTGGTTTGTGTCTTGGTGGCCATAGTTAGCTGCCCTTCTGCGGGGTTAAATGGGTAGGTAAGCAAACCGCTTGTTAGCACTCAACCGTGGTGAGTGCTAAGTCACCAAGTTAACTATCCCTGCCGCCCGCAGTCAACCCAAGCATTTCGACTGTAGCCGAATCGCCGCGAAGCAGCTAATCGGTCAGAAGGCTATACCCTATCTGAATGCCCTTTAAGGTCAGAAAAGGGTCGACCAGCTCCAATTCAGAAGTGAAGGGCTGCACTGTTTCCGCCATCCCGCCGGTCGCGATCACCAAAGGGGTGGTTCGGGTTGGCCACTCTTTCTTGATTCGGCGGACAATCCCATCTATCGAGTCGACCGCGCCGTACAACACGCCCGCGCGAATGCACTCGTCGGTGCGACGTGCGATGACATGCCTCGGCGCGACAATATCGGTCGCCGGCAATTGAGCCGTGCGCCGAAAGAGGGTGTCAGCCGAAATCATGATTCCAGGCTGGATCACTCCACCGAGGAAGGAGCCGTCGGCAGTGATGCAGTCATAAGTCGTCGCCGTCCCCATGTCGACAACGATTGCGTCCCGCTTGTGAATGCGACTTGCCGCGAGGGTGTTGGCAATTCGATCGGCACCTACCGTAAGTGGCTCCTCGACGTCGAGCTTGATCGGGAGCTTCGCCCGCCCGTCGATCATTACCGGCTTGTGACCGAACGAAATCTCACAAGCTGAAGCCAGCATCGGAGTCACCGATGGCACCACCGAGCAAATTGCCGAGCCCTGCACACGACCCGGTGTGCTGAAATCCCCGCCGAGTATCGAGCGAATCAGTAGAGCGTATTCGTCTGACGTACGCGGCGCCGCCGTAGTCAGTCGCCAGTGCGACGTCAACTTGCTATCGTCGAACAGTCCGACAGTTATTTCAGAATTACCGACGTCGAATGCGAGAATCACTATTCTCTCTCCAGAACGAGCGAACCGGACCGGAACCGCACCAACGAGTCGGCTAGAGCGACGAGCAGTTCGCCGGTCTCGCTGATTCCTGCCACCCTTCCAAGGGCAGGCGTGACACACTTCCGACCGCGCGCCATGTCTCTGGCCGCAAACTCCTCAATCTCGTCCTTGCGCAGCGGACCCGTTTCAGCGAGTGCCGCCCTTACACCGGGGACGACGTCCGCCAGGACATCGATCCGGTTCGTGTCGGGCTCTAACCAGGCACTCCCCGGAACGCCCTCCGGGGCGAGAATGTTGACACCGAGGCCGATCGCCACCCACTCGAGCGAGCTCTCGCGCCAACGCGCTTCGACGAGAATCCCCGCGAGCTTACCGTGGTCGATGAACAGGTCATTCGGCCATTTCAGCCGAATTGGCTCCGCCGCGAATCGGTCCAGCGCCCGAGCCGCGGCGAGCCCAACCCGCAGCGACAATACGTCGAGTCCGGAAGTGTCGGCGGGCCGCTCGACCAACGTCAGCCACAGGCCCGCACCTGGTGCTGACGCCCAACTCTTCCCGCCCCGCCCACGGCCCGCGGTTTGTTCATCCGCTATGATCAGAGTTCCGGCGGGCGCGCCCTCGCCAGCGAGGCGGTGCGCAACATCAAGAGTCGAGGTCGTCGACGCGAACAACTCGACGCGCGGCAACCCAAGCATCCGCTCGATGTCTTCACTGGTCGCTCCGTCGAACAGTACCTCACTACCCACGAGCGTAAATCACCGCCAGGACAGCGAGACCGAGTACGACACGATAGAACGCGAATATTCCATAGCTATGACGGCTGACATACCGCATCAGAATCGAAATCGCCAGCCAGCCGGACACCGCAGACGCCACGATGCCGGCCATCAACTCATTGGTCAGCCCACCCTCGTGCAGAGCCTTGGGACCTTCGAGCACCACGGCAGCCGCGATGATCGGCATACTCATCAGAAAACTGAACTCCGCCGAGCTCTCGCGATCGAAACGCAGCCCACGCGCGCTGGTAATCGTCGAGCCCGAGCGCGAAACACCGGGGATCAGCGCGATCACCTGAGACAAACCAACCAGCAGGGCGTCTATCCAGCGCATCTCGCCGAGTATTCTGGCTTGATCGACGGCCTTGTCGACGATCCAGAGAATGATGCCCATGACGATCAGGGCGATCGCAATGACCTGCGGCGAGCGAAATGCCGACTCGGCGCGCGACTGCAGCAGGAATCCGCCAATCGCGCCCGGTATGGTTGCCAGAATCAGATAAATGACGCGCCGTTTCTCCGGCGTCTCGATTCGTCCGGTGCGAAGGATTCCGAAAGCTGCCTTGATCAGGGCGATCCACTCCATCCTGAAGTACCACAGCACGGCGAGTAGGGTACCGAAATGAAGCGCTACGTCAAACGCCAGTCCCGGATCGTCCCAGCCGAAAAGCCATGGTGCAAGCGTCAGGTGTGCACTGCTACTAATTGGCAGAAACTCCGACAATCCCTGAATGATGCCGAGTACCGCTGCCTGTAGTGGTGTCATGACGTAACTGGTGAGAGTGATTGACGGTACAGCGATTCGTATTTCTCGACGATTGCGTCTCTGGAAAACCGCGCGCGTGCGTCCGCGGCACCAAGATGGCTCATCTCCGCCCACTTCTTACGATCTGATAGAATCTGGAGCGACGCAGCCGCCATCCCGGCGATGTCCCCAATTTCGCAAAGAAATCCCGTCTCTCCATCCCTGACTACCTCGGGAAGTCCTCCCGCATCGCTTCCCACAACGGGAACGCCGGACGCGAGGGCTTCAAGCGCACTGAGGCCGAATGACTCGCTCTGGCTCGGTAGCAAAAAGAGATCGGCTGCGGCGAGCAATGGAGCTATCTGATCGAGCTTTCCGAGAAACGAAACAGACTCCTCGACCCCAAGGAGTCGCGCCTCTTCTTCGGCTGCGGGGCGATCGGGGCCATCACCGATCATGACCAGCACGCTTGGCAGCTCCCGATTGACCTCGGCGAAAATCCGGACGACATCGCGAACGCGCTTCACCGCACGGAAGTTCGAGACGTGCATCAGAATCGGCCTGGACGATCCAAATTCCTTCTTCAGCAGCGGCGGGTATAGCTCGCGGTTGTAAATCGTCGGATCGATGAAGTTGTGGATCACCTCGATGGCAGGACCTTCGCATCCAAAAGCTCGGCAGGTCTCCTCACGCAGGTACTGAGAGACCGAAGTAATACGATCCGATTTCTCGATCGAGAATTTTGTGATCGGATAGAACGAGGGGTCCTGACCCACGATGGTGATGTCCGTGCCGTGAAGGGTGGTTACCAGGGTCACGTCGCGATTTGTCTCGCGCAGCATCTCGCGCGCAATCCAGGCGCTGGCTGCGTGCGGAATCGCGTAATGGCAATGGAGCAGCTCCAGTCCATGGGTCATTACGACTTCGTGCATGCGGACAGCAAGCGCCAGATCGTAGGGCGGGAACTCAAACAGCGGGTAGCGACCGACGTCGACTTCGTGGAAGAAAATCCGCGGCAGGAATGACGGAAGTCGGAACGGCTGGCGATAAGTGATGAAATGGACTTCGTTGCCGCGCTCGGCCAGCGCTATGCCCAATTCGGTCGCTACTGCGCCGGATCCGCCGTAGGTCGGATAACAGGTGATGCCAATCTTCACTCAGCTCTCTCCCACCACTCTCGTGCAATTGCCGCCGCTCGAGAGTCGAGTGGATTCAATTTCGTGACGGCGTCTGCCGGCAACTGATGTCTGAACCAGGTACGCTGTCGCTTCGCGTATTGGCGTGTCTCAATAATGATCCGCTCGCGCGTCGTTGACAAACCGGTTTTGCCCTCGACATGGTCTCGAATCGCGGCATAGCCCGACGCTTTCCAGGCCGGCGCATCAGTCGGCACTCGGGTGAGCAATCGCTTTACTTCGTCTATCCAGCCGCGATCCAGCATCTGATCGACACGGTGCTCGATCTGCGATGCGAGCCCATCCCCCGGATCAACGACAAGATACGTGGGTTGAACATCGGCAGCGACAGCTGTCGCTGCGTGCACTTCATGGAGCTCACTCATTCGACCGCCGGCGAGCAATGCTGTCTCGATCGACCGCAGCAGTTGGGTGCGTCCGAGGTGTGCGCGCGAAGGGTCGAGCGCTTCGCACCACCGCCGCAGCTCGTCGACCGATTTCTCAGACAGCTGCGATTCCAATTGCGATCGTACGACAGGATCCATTGCCGGCGCGTCGAAAAGCGGTTGCACGAGCGCTTTTATGTAAAGGCCGGTGCCCCCCACCACGATGGCGGCTTTATCGAGCTCGCCCGCGCACTCTATCCACTCGACTGCTTCGCGCGCCCATCGCGCGGCGGAATAACGCTCGCCTGGCTCCGCAACGTCAACACCATAATGAGTCACGCGAGTGCATTCATCACGCGTTGGCTTGGCCGTACCGATGTCGAAGTAGCAGTAGACCTGTCGCGAGTCGGCACTGACGATTGCGGCTTCGTACTCTTCCGCCAGCATCATCGCAACACGTGACTTCCCCGCCCCCGTCGGACCGCAGACGATGCGGAGTTTACCGGCGACCAAAGCGACGCTCCACTTCGTCCCATGTGAGATGCACGATAGTCGAGCGACCATGAACGTCGTGCGCGGGAAGTGTGGTATCACGCAGGGCGGCGAATAACGATCGCATCTCGCTCTGCGACAGCTCGTCGCCGCCCTTGATTGCCGCTTTGCACGCGACGGTTGCGGCGAGTCGCTCGTGGCGAGCCGCGGTTCCGGCGATTCGGTCTCCGGTGAGAGCGTCGAGCGATTCGCGCAGGCATCGCTCGGCGTCGAACCGGGGATGCGGCATTGGCACCGTGTTAACGATCAAGGTATGGCCGCCAAAACCCTCGATCTCGAATCCGATGCGCTCGAGGTACTCGCGATTCGACTCGAACGCGTCAGCCTCGGCGGGACCGAGGTGCAGCGTGAGCGGGAGTAAGAGTCGCTGGGCGGATGAGGACCCGGTTTCGAGCGTGCGCATGAACTGCTCGTAGAGCACGCGCTCGTGGGCAGAATGCTGATCGATCAGAACCAGACCCTGCTCATGCTCAAACACGATGTAGGTGCGCCGCAACTGAAAAAGCGGCGGAACTACCTGAGGTGTTGGAGGTGCCTCGAGCTCGGCCACAGCCTCTGCGGATTGAATCTCAGCGGGCTCTGCGGCTAGTGTGAAGAGCGGCCCATCCTCCATCGGCCCCGGACGAAGAATTTCGCTGCCGGGACTTTGGTAGGGTGCGACAGGTGTGAACCCGAAGTTGCTGCCACGCCAGCCAAACGATTGGGCGCTGTCAAGTGTGCCCAGCGCACGGCGCACTGCTGTCTCCACCGCGCGTTCGACCGTCCACCGATCGCGAAACCGAACCTCTGCTTTCGCCGGATGAACGTTCACATCCACGGCATCGGCAGGGAGAGTCACATTGAGGAAAAATGATGGACGAACACCGGCCACAATCGTCGAGCGATACGCGGCTTCGACAGCGCGGCCAATGCCGCCGTCGCGAACCGCCCGCCCGTTCACGGAAAGAAAGACGCGACGGGTGGAAGTGCCGACGTCGGCCGGACGTTGCACGAGTCCGCTGGTGTGAATTGGTCCAGCAACGTCGTCGACATCCACAAGGTCTTCTGCGTATCGCCCACCCCAGATCGCGCCGAGGCGCGAGCGCACGCTGCTCACCGGCGGCAGCGTCAGCGCCGAGCGTCCGTCGTGTGAGAGTTGAATCCGCAGAGAGGGCTGGGTCAGCGCCAGCGCGGTGAGTGCGTCGACTGAGCTTCTCCACTCCGATCGCGCGCTGCGCAGGAACTTCAGTCGCGCCGGCACGTTGTAGAACAGCTGTCCAACTTTTACGGTTGTCCCGCGCTGCCGTGCGATCCGCTCCGGAGGCGAAGGCCGACCGCCGCTGACACGCATCCGGGTACCTTCCCCATCCTCAGTCGCCGTTTCTATTTCGAGATGGGAGACGGATGCAATCGCCGGGAGCGCTTCACCGCGAAATCCGAAGGTCGGCACACCTACGAGGTCGGCGGCAGCGCGAATCTTCGAAGTACCGTGGCGGGCCAATGCCACCGGCACTTCCTCCGAGGTAATCCCGCTGCCGTCGTCACTCACGCGAATGGTTTTGCGGCCTCCATCTTCCAGCGCGATGTCGATGATGCCCGCGCCCGCATCGATCGCGTTTTCGACGAGCTCTTTCACTACCGACGAAGGCCGCTCGACGACTTCGCCGGCAGCAATCTGATCGGCGACCGAGCTGGGGAGAATCGAGATTACGGGCATCGCAACAGCGAAGCTACCAATCCTTGCCCCTCGGCGGAGCGGGGACATTTTTTTTCTGATGCTGCCCCTGGACGTCGGTCTCCTTGTCCTCCGCCGCATTGAGCACAGCTTCGGCCTGCTGGGGCGTCATGCCCGGCACCGGTTTAGGAGCTTGCGACTGAATCGGACTAGGCGCCGGATTCGGACTCTGACTCTTACCACCGCCGCCACCACCTCCACCGCCTCCTCCACCACCGCCGCCTCCGCCGCCCCCACCTCCCTTTTTCTGACGAAGGGCAAGCTCGTAGTTCCACCGCGCATCCGAGTCAGCAACGGCAACCTCGAGGATTTGTTTGTAGCGGAAGAGCGCGCTATCGAGCTTTGCATCCGAAGAATCTTTGGAGCGCCGTCCCTGCACCAGGTAATCGAGACCGAGGTTGAATCGCGCGTGATGCCTCGCCTCCAAATCTCTGGTCTCCGAAGCCTTCGTGAGCGGTGGAATCGCCTGCTGTAACGAGTCGCGCCGCAGCTGCCGGGTTCCCGCGTTGTACAACGCGATCGCTGCCTTGTCGCGTGGCGCGCTACGACACGAGATAGTCAGCATGAGCATTGTCGCAGTGGCCGCAGCAGCGGCGATTGCGCGGCGTCGCCGACGCTTCGTTTGGAGAAACGTATCGAGAGCCAGCAACAAGAGCGCGGCGAGCAGGAACCATTGATACTGGACTCCGAGGTTCTCTCCGGACACCACCGAGCGCGGGTTGGCGTGCAGATTGTTGAGCGCGAGCCGCATCCGTCCTGCCTTGTCGGCCGTCGCCGCATCAATGAAGACCCCACCGGACTGTGCCGCGATGTCCCTAAGCAGTGTTGGGTCGTAGTGCGACACCACGACATTGCCATTCTCATCACGCTTTTGCGTGACGACGCGATTCTCGATTACCGGAATCGTGGATCCCTGTTGCGTTCCAAAGCCAACCGTGATGACGGTGAAGCCCATTTGACGGGCCCGCTGCGCTTCACTCAGCACTTCCTCGGGATTGTCGAAACCCTCGCCGTCGCTCATCAGAACGATGGCCTTGTCACCCTGAGACCTGTTGAGCGCGAGCAGGTTGGTTGCCTGACGAAGCGCACTCGCCAGCGAGCTGCCTCCTTGTCCAACAATTGACGGATCGAGATTCTGGAGATAAAGGTCGAGCGCACTTTGATCGACGGTGAGCGGCGTTAGGATGTAGCTGCGACCGGCAAAGGCGAGAAGCGCGAACCGATCGCCAGGCGAGAGATCGCGCAACCGGTTGATCTCTTGTTTCATCGCCTGCAGCCGGCTGGGTCGCTCGTCGGTCGCCAGCATTGATAGTGAAGCGTCGAGCGCAAGTACGACATCTACTCCCTGCTGTTTGACTACTGTCTGTTCGAGACCCCATCGCGGTCCGGCAACGGCCGCCGCGAGCAAGCAGGTAGCGAGGCCCGAGCGAAGAATTGCGGACGACGTTCGTTGCTGTGCGATCGACGGCGCCAGGCGCGCGATCATCGATGGAGTGCCAAGGCGGGCGAGGCGCTCCCGCCGCGCGCGAATTCCCCACCGCACCAGCCACGCAGTAACAACTGGCAGCACAACGAGGAGTGGTAGTGCCCACGGCCACTGCACATAGCGGAGATAGTATGTGTAGGTCATGGTAGCGGCGCCTTCCACGCGACGAGCGCGAGCTCTCCGAACAGCAACAGCAGTCCGATGGTGAGCGGCCACCGATACAGCTCACGGTACCGCACGGTCGTCGTCGTGTGCACCGGTGCCCGCTCCATCTGATCGATGTAGGAGTAGATGTTCTGCAGCGCAGCTGCATCGCGAGCGCGGAAATAGCGGCCACCAGTCATGCGCGCAACGTTGCTCAATAGCGCCTCGTCGATCTCCACAGGCTGGTATTCGTAGCGCAGTCCGCCGTTCGCATTGCGGCCCACCGGTACGGGCGCCATGCCGACGCTTCCAACGCCAATTCCGTAAACCTTGATGCCGTAGGCTTCCGCGGCTTTCGCCGCGACCAGCGGCTCGATCGAGCCGCGATTGTTGACGCCATCGGTAAGGAGAATCAGCACGCGTGATTTGCCAGGTGCGTCACGCAGCCGGTTCGCGGCCGTTGCGATCGCGTTTCCAATCGCGGTGCCGTCCTCGAGCTGACCAGCCTGAAGATTCGACACAGCCTGCAGCACAACCGGGTAGTCAGTGGTTAGCGGTACCTGAGTCAGCGCTTCTCCCGCGAACGCGACCACCCCGATCCGATCTGAAGTCCGGCGGTTGATGAATTGCTTCACCTTTGCCTTCGCGACTTCGATGCGATTGTTCGGACGAAAATCGAGTGCGAGCATCGAGCTCGAGAGATCAATCGCCAGCACGATGTTGATTCCTTCGCTCGTCTGGGTCTCGGTATGCGCGCCAGAGCGTGGCCGCGCGAGAGCGACGATCAAAAAGAACAACGCGAGATTCCGCAGGAGGAAGATCGCGCGCGGGATCCAGCCACCAGTGCGGGGGCCGGATGCCAACACCGAAGTCCTGGAGAACACGATCGCGTCTTTGCGACGAAAGCGTCTCCACAGCCACCACGCCGGAAGGAGCACGAGCAGCCAAAGCGCCTCCGGAGTAAAGAACTCGAAAAGGCCGAAGACACTCACGCTGCCTTCTCCTTCGTCGCGTTCAAGCGCTTCGCCGGCTCTGAGTCGGGCTTCACGCGAGCCTCGACGTGGTCGACGATCTCCCTTGCGAGGGTTCCAGTGCGTCCAGCTTCATCCCGATTGACGCTTGCGCGCGCGAATTTCACCATGTCGGCCTGCTCGAGAATCCCCGGCAGTTCAGTTTCCACGCCGGCGCTCGGTCGCATCGAGTGCACCAGCTCGGTCGTCGTGTTCGACCGACGAACTCCCGGAACTCTGGCCGCGAGATACTCGCGGACGACGTCCACCATCGCGGCGACGTAATCCTCGGCTTCGCCTTTATCGAGGAGCTTCCGCGCCTCAATGCGCGCGAATTCCTGTTGCGCGCGGACATAAGGGTCGATCGGCGGCCGAGGACGGTTCCGCCACCTGCGCCATACCCACCATAGCAACACCAACGCAATTGCCGCCGCAAGCAGGCCACCCCACAACAGCCAGTTGAACACAGGCAGGATGATCAGCGGCCGCGGCGGCTTCGGAATTCGCAACGAGGTGTCTGCTGGCAGCACCGACTTCACAAAAACTGTCGCATCTGCGAGCGGCACGAGCCGTTCCTGACCCCCGTAGGTCACGCGCACATCGGGGAATCTCAACGACTGTGTCCCGATGTCCCACGCTACAAGATGGTAGAGCGCGACCGCCGTGTCGCCGAGCATCGACACGAGTTTCTCGCCACCCAGTTCGATCGGTCGGATACCGTTTTGGGCGGTGGTGTCAGGCCCGAGTGGGAAGTCGAACCGCACACCCTTCGGCGCGAGAACCTTGATGAACAGGTCGAATTGCTGCGCGATCAGGACGGTGTCTGGCTTGACACGATAGCCCATCTGCACCGGCAGCTGATTCAGGTTTGCCGACGGCTGGATCGTCGTGACTGTCTGCTGCAACAGCAGCGCAAGCGCGATCAGATTCACCGCCGCAGCCTCGTCTCGCGTTGGCGAAAGAACCGGAGCAACGGCTCGACGACCCCGCCTTCGGTATGAACCGCCACCTCGTCGATGGCGAGCCGGCGGAGCAGATGCTTCCTCTCCTCGCGCTCGGCGGTAACGCGCTGCGAATACATCTCGCGTACCGTGTTGCTGCTGGTATCGACTTCGACCGTCTCGCCGGTCTCCGGATCGAGCAGCCGGGCAATGCCAATGTCGGGAAGATTGCGCTCGCTGGGATCGTCGACCGTCACCGCGACAACATCGTGTCGCTGGGCGAGCAGCTTGAGGGGATGCGAGATGTCCTCCTCGAGAAAATCAGAAACGATGAAGACAATCGCGTGCTCGTTCAGCATTCGGGCGACGTAGTCGATGGCACGGACCATGTCCGTGCCTTTGCCGACCGGCTCGAACGCTAAAATGTCGCGGATGATGCGCAAAACGTGACGGCGGCCTTTACGCGGAGGAATGACGTGTTCGATGCGGTCGGTGAACAGCAACACGCCCACACGATCGTTGTTGCGCACTGCCGACATCGCCAGTACCGCCGCCAACTCACTGGCCAGCTCGCTCTTGAACCGATTGACAGTCCCGAAGCGCTCGGAACCCGAGAGATCGACGACGAGCATCACCGTCAGCTCGCGCTCTTCGATGTAGCGCTTGACGAATGGCCGTCGCATGCGCGCGGTGACGTTCCAGTCGATCGACCGAACTTCGTCACCCGGCTGATACTCACGCACCTCGGAGAACTCCATTCCCTGCCCCTTGAACACGGAGCGGTATTCCCCGGTGAAAACAGAGTTGACCAGGCCGCGGGTCCGCAGCTCGATCAGCTTGACCTGACGCAGGATCTCCGGCGGCACCCCCATCGGTCTTTCTGGGGTGCGCTTCGGAGCCTCCTTGCGCTTGCGACGCCGCTTGAAGATCCCGATCACGGAACCGGAATCGCCCCCAGTATCCGGCCGACGATCTCGTCGCTGGTGACTTCTTCGGCTTCGGCTTCGTAGGTGCGGAGCACGCGATGGCGAAGGACGTCGGGTGCGATCGCCTTGACATCGTCAGGCGTCACGAACGCGCGGCCGCGGAGGAATGCGTGTGCGCGTGAGCCCTGCGCCAGCGACAAGGTCGCGCGTGGGCTGGCGCCGAACTCGATCAACGGCTTGAGCTCGGCGAGACCCGCCTGGTCGGGGTTGCGTGTGGCATGGACGATCTCGACGATGTAGTCCACCACTCGCTCGTCGATGTACAACTCGGCGATATGGCGGCGCATATCGAGGATCTGCTTCGGCGACGCGACCCGTTCGACGGGGATTGGCTCGCCGCTCGCCATGCGGCGCAGCACTTCCTTCTCTTCCTCGCGCGACGGGTAACCAACGTGCAGTTTGAGCATGAACCGATCGACCTGCGCCTCGGGTAGCGGGTACGTTCCCTCCTGCTCGATCGGGTTCTGGGTCGCCAGAACAAGGAACGGCTCCTCGAGAATATGAGTCGTGCCGCCGATGGTAACCTGCTTTTCCTGCATCGCCTCGAGCAGAGCGGCCTGGACCTTGGCAGGCGCGCGATTGATTTCGTCGGCGAGAATGATGTTCGCGAAGATCGGTCCCTTCTTCACCGAGAACCGCCCGTTCGACTGATCGTAGATCTGCGTGCCGACGACGTCGGCGGGCAGCAGATCGGGCGTGAACTGAATGCGGCTGAACGATGTATTGATCGTCTCGGCCAGCGTACGGACGGTGAGGGTCTTGGCAAGTCCGGGCACGCCTTCGAGGAGAACGTGACCGCCGGTAAGCAGGCTTATAAGGAGCCGCTCGACCATGTAGTCCTGACCGACGATACGACGACCGACCTGATGAACGACCTCGTTAACTATCGATGCATCAGCCGCGATAACCGTTTGTGCGCTCACGTCTCGTTCCTCTGGTGATGTTCTTTCTCGTGCTGCCAGTCTTCGTGAGCGCGGTGATGATTTCACCCTCGCGCGCAGTTAGTGGCCGCGTCTTGCCGGATGGGAGCGATCCCAGCTTCACCGGCCCAAACCTCGTTCGCACCAGGCGCTCGACAGTGAGACCCAATGCCATGCACAGCCTTCTTACCTCCCGCTTTTTTCCCTCGGCGATCGTGAGCTCCAGCTCCCACAGCCCGCGGTCGATACGCCGCGCCACGACATCGCGAGGCATGACGAGACCATCTTCCAGCTCTACCCCTCTTGTTGCTTCTCGTGCCGCCGCACCCCCATCGCCACGGACCGTAGCTACATACGTTCGCTCGACTTCGCTGCTCGGGTGCGTCAATTTGTGCGCCGCGTCGCCGTCGGTTGTCAGCAAAAGGACACCTTCGGTCATGTAATCCAGGCGACCGACGTAAGTCAGACCCGGCGCATCTTCAACGATGTCGAATACAGTGCGCCGCCCGCGTGGATCAGCCCGGGTTGTCATCACTCCCGTCGGCTTGTTCAGAACCAGCCAGGTTACACCAGTGGGTGCAGCAACGAGTTTGCCGTCGACGGTGATACTGTCGGTCGCGGGATCGACGCTCTGGCCGGTGGAAGCTACTTCTCCGTTAATTCTTACCCTGCCCGCCGCGACCAGATCTTCGGCGGCGCGACGCGAAGCCACACCCGCGCGCGCCAGTGCGCGCTGAATGCGCATTGATTCGGGCATCAATCTGCCCGAGGGGGCGCCTCTCCGTTGTCGGTTGCAGCCGCAGCGGCGCCTGTAGGCGTCGCCTGGCGCGGTGCGCGCAGAGCGATCGCAAGTTCGTCGGCGCGGGGCAGCTCCTCGAGATGACGCAACGCGAATTGCTCGAGAAATGACGGTGTAGTTCCGTAAAGGAGCGGGCGCCCAAGTCCTTCGCCTCTGCCGACGATGTCGACCAGCCCGCGCTCGTTCAGCGATTTCAGGATCGCGCCTGCGCCAACGCCACGAATTTCCTCGATCTCCGCGCGGCCAATCGGCTGCCTGTATGCGATGATCGCCAAGGTTTCCAGTGCGGCAGCCGACAATCTTTGCGGCCGCGCGGCCAGCTGCGCGCGCTCGATTGCCTCAGTGTATTCAGGTCGCGTAAGGATCTGCCAGCCGCTCGCTACTTCGACCAGCTCTACGCCATGACCGTCCGAGTCGTAGTGTGTGCGCAACTCGTCGAGCGCTTCGTCCAAGGTCGTTTCACTGTCATCGACGTGCGACGCCATCAATCGCAATGAATCGACCGGAACTGGAATCGCGCTCGCGAAGAGCGCGGCCTCAAGCAGCTTCGCCAGCGGACTCACGTCGGATCTCGAAGGCGGCAAATGCACGCGGTTGATTTAGTCGGAGCTCGCCGCGTTTGGCGAGCTCCAGTAACGCAAGAAGCAACGAGAGAATCTCCCAGGGCTCCGCTTTCTTTGGCACCACGTCTTTCCACTGGGCGATCGCGCGAATCGTCATCAACGCACGCACAATGCCGATTGCTCCGTCGACATCGAGCGCGCGCGGCACGACGTCATGAACGTGCGGGCGCCGAGCAAGACGCAACACGCGATCGACTGCCGACAAGAGCTCGGGCAGCGAGATCTTGAGCGGCCCGGCTACGGGAATGGTCACGCTGCTTTGCATATACGCCCTCGCGAATCGCGACCGCCGACCCTCGCTGCGCCGTTCCAGCACATCGACCACTTCGCGTACCTGCTGATACTCGAGGAGCCTGCGGACCAGCTCCGCGCGCGGGTCTTCCCACACATCTTCGCCTTCCCGACGCGGCAGCAGGGTTTGCGCTTTTATGCGCAGCAGCCGGGCAGCCATCTCCAGATAGTCGGCGGCTTCGTCCAGCTTGAGTGACGAGATGCGCGCCAGGAACTGCTCGGCAATGCGCGCGATCGGAATGTCGTAGATGTCGATCTGCTCATCCCGAATGAGCGTCAACAGCAAGTCGAGCGGCCCCGAATACTCGGCCAGCTCGACGACGAACACTTCGGATCCCGCCGCTTCGGTATGCGGCATCACAGAAGGGGGCAGCACCTCTACATCGTCCATGGGCTTGGCAGGATATAGGGGAATACGGCGCGAGTCGCGAGCCTCGACAGCAGGAACACCGGCTTGAACCAGATATTTAAAATCGGCGACCCGAAGCTTATCAGCAGGAAAAGTATCAGCAATCCCTGTGCGCCGAGTCGCTGATAATTGAGAGCCCAGGCAGGCGGGAGGATGTACTTGAAGACATGAGACCCGTCGAGCGGCGGAATCGGAATCAGGTTGAAGGCCGCCAGCGCGAGATTGATGAGAATTCCGTAAAGCAACATCGCCTGGAAAATTGCCGCTGTGTCACTGAGGACTGGCGCCGTGCGTCCAAGCAGTCCGACGACGATAATGAGTGGAACGCAGCAAATGGCGATGATGAAATTGGTGGTGACACCCGCAAGCGAGACGACGATGTCGCCGCGCTTGAAGTTGCGATAGTTGCGCGGCACTACGGGGACTGGCTTGGCGCCGCCGAAAGCGATTCCTGTTGTAAAGTAGGTGATCAGCGGCAACAGGATCGTCATGAACAGATCAATGTGAGGCAGCGGATTCCAGGTCAGCCTTCCCAGCGAATAGGCTGTAGTATCGCCCTGCTTGAGGGCGGCATATCCGTGCGCGTACTCGTGCGCCACCATTGAGAACAACAACACCGGGGCGACGAGGATGAATTGTTCAAAGGATTTATCCAATTGTCGGAAGATCGAGTTGCGCTTGAAGTTAGCACGACTTCGTCCGGTGTAACACTTCGGCTGGGTAAAAACCGCGGGAGGCGAGCTTGATTTAACCGCGCTCTGCGGCGAAATTTCCCGGCTACGTCACAGTGTTTTTGGAGAACCAGTTTTGCCAAATCTCGCTTCAGCGAAAAAGAACATGCGGAAATCACGCGCGGCGGCTATCCGCAATCGCGCCCAGAAATCCGCGTTGCGTACAGCTCTAAAGCGCGCCTCGTCGGGCTCGGCAGCAGACCGGCTCGAGGCGGTCAAGCTGCTCGATCGCGCCGCCCGCAAGGGACTCATTCACAAGAACGCGGCCGCTCGCCATCAGAGTCAGCTCGCGCGCGCCGGCAAGTAGTCGGGCTAACGCAATCAAAAAGAAAGGGCGCCGGATTCGGCGCCCTTTCTTTTTTACATCGTGGCCAGCTCGCCACCGCATCGCTCACAGTACCACTCGGTGGGATAGTTTGCCGCTCCACACTCGGGACACTTGAGGGTCTTGTGCTGCTCAGATCTTGGATCGTTGGCGCTGCCGCTTTTCGGCACTGACGGCGGCGTTGCGACTGCCGTGGTCGAGGGCGGCGAAACCGTCCCTGAGCCCGGACGGAGCACCGGAAACTCATCGAACGGTGATCTCGCGGGTATGGGCGCTGGAGTTTGCTGGCGAGCAGCAGCCGGCTGATCAACGCGTGACGGCGGGTTGAGCGTCGGCGGTTCTGGAACTGCTGGACGCGGAACCACTGGGGAAATCGGAGTTCCGGTATTGCCGCGCATGTCGCCATCGGAAGGGCCACGACCCATCGCAATTGCTTCTGCTTGTCGCTCCTTGACGCTGAGCGCGAAAATCCGATTCAGCTCTGTGAGCTGTATGTCGATCGCGTTCTTTTCCTTGACCAGTCGCGTCAACTCTTTGTCCCATGCACCGCCGATCTCTTTCCACTGCTTGTCGGTGTACTCGCCGACGGCGGCGCGCAGCTCCGCCTCCTGGCGGGCGTCGCGTTGCTGCTGCTCCTGCCGTGTAATCTCGTCGAGCCTGGTGCTGAGCGTGACAATGCTCTCGCGCAGCTCACCAGCACGTTCGGCGAGCTTGCTCGAGACTTCGCGCAAGCGTGTTTGATAGTCGGCCTGGACCCGCTGATAGACACCGTCGGAGGTTACACCGCGCTTTTGCTCTAGCGCCGTCAACCATTCTTCATAACGCTGCCTTTCTTTTAGCAGTCCATTGAGCGCGTCCAGCGAAACCGGCTCTCTGTCAGCCATTGTAGCTCATCCCCTAACTCGATTCATCGACTCCCGCCCGTGCACAGGGAGGGTTGTCTGATAGACGACCGAGCCCGCTACAATAGTACAAGCCGTGCGCCCAACGAGAGTCATTCCAACGTACGGCGTATTGCGACCCTTTGAGAGGAACGTCGTCGGATCCACCTTCCAGCGAATCTTAGGATCGAACACTGTGATGTCTGCTGTGGCTCCGCGCTTCAAACTTCCGCCGGGCAGGTTGAAAAGACGCGCTGGAGTGCACGACATGCGGTTCACGACATCCGAAAACGTGAGCTGGCCGGTGTCAACAAGATTGGTGACGATCACGGCAAGCGCTGTTTCGAGGCCGACGATGCCATTTGGTGCGTCGGCGAACTCGCGCTCTTTCTCGTCGTAGTGGTGCGGTGCGTGGTCGGTCGCGACGAGATCGATCGTTCCATCCTTCACCGCTTCACGCACTGCCTCGACATCCTCCTGCGTGCGCAGCGGCGGATTCATTTTCGCGTTGGTGTCGTAGCCGCGGACACTCTCCTCGGTCAGCGACAGATGATGCGGACACGCTTCCGCCGTCACGCGGATGCCGCGCTCCTTGCCCCAGCGAATCAATTCGACAGAACCCTTGGTGCTAATGTGCGCGAGATGGACGTGCCCACCCGTGAGTCGCGCCAGCAGAATGTCGCGGATCACCATGATCTCTTCGGCTTCCGCGGGAATTCCTTTGAGCCCGAGCTGCGCGCTCACGATTCCTTCATTCATCGTTCCACCGACGGATAAAGTCGGCTCCTCACAATGATCGATCACCGGAATTCGGAAGGTTCGCGCGTACTCGAGCGCGGTACGCATCAGTTGCGCGCTGGCGACCGGTTTCCCGTCATCGCTGACTGCGATTGCACCTGCGCCAACCATCTCGCCGAATTCGGCGAGTGCTTTGCCCTCCTGGCCTACGGAAATGGCGCCAATCGGATAGACTCGCGCTGCTCCGGCGCGCGACGCCTGCCGGACAATGAACCCGACCGCGGCTTGATTGTCGGTGACCGGATCTGTGTTGGGCATCGCACACACAGCGGTAAATCCACCGGCGGCAGCTGCGCGCGCACCCGTGGCAATCGTCTCCACGTCCTCGCGGCCAGGTTCACGCAGGTGACAGTGCACGTCGATAAAACCGGGCGCGACCATCAATCCTTCGCAGTCCACAACCTCGGCTTCCTCGGGACCGCTGATCTTGCCACCGACGGCAGCGATGTCTCCGCCGGTAATCAGCAGATCGCCGCGTTCTTCCAGGTTCTGAGACGGGTCGACCAATCTCCCACCGCGAAGGAGGAGCGGCTTCATTCCCGGTCCTCTCGGCCGCGTGAGGTTCCTCCCTTCGCGGCCTCCGCCAACTCTGGTTTCCCACCCGCCAGCAGATAAAGGACCGCCATGCGCACGGCGACCCCGTTAGTGACTTGATCGAGGATCACGCTCTGCGCACCGTCGGCAACGTCAGAGTCGATCTCCACACCGCGATTCATTGGACCGGGGTGGAGAATCAGTATGTCCCGCTTTGCGCGCTCCAGCCGTTCGCGAGAAATGCCGAATACCCGATTGTACTCGCGCGCGGAGGGTATGTACCCCGCCGTCATCCGCTCGAATTGAAGTCGAAGCACGTTGAGCGCCTCGGCCCATTCGATTGCCTCTTCGATGCGATCGAATATCTGCACACCGAACTCGTCGATCGCGTTCGGCAACAGCGATCGCGGTCCGCACACCGCCACCTCAGCGCCGAGCTTCGTCAAACCCCAGATGTTCGAGCGCGCGACGCGTGAGTGCAGAATGTCACCACAGATACACACCCGACGGCCTTTCAAGTCGCCGAACCGATCGCGTAGCGTGAGTATGTCCAGTAGTCCCTGCGTCGGATGCTCGTGCGTACCATCGCCGGCGTTGATGACGTTGGACTGAATGCGGTCGGCAAGGAATTTCGCTGCACCCGATGCGGAGTGTCGGATCACCACCATGTCGATGCGCATCGCCTCGAGATTCCGTGCGGTGTCGACGAGGGTTTCTCCTTTCGAAACGCTCGACCCCGAAGCCGAGACGTTGACGGTGTCCGCTGACAGTCGCTTTTCCGCGAATTCAAAAGAAATTCGCGTCCGCGTTGAGTTTTCGAAGAAGAGATTGACGATCGTCGAGCCGCGGAGCGCGGGCACTTTTTTTATCGCCCGTTCGCTGATCTCCTTGAACGGCTCGGCGGTATCGAGAATGAGTCGAATCTGGTCGCCGGTCAGCGACTCGAGGTCGAGTAGGTCTTTACCGATCGTCTCCGTCACGCCGCCGATTTGGGCACGATTACGACCTCGGTGCGTTCATCGAGCTCGGCAACCATCACGTCAACACGCTCATCGGCGCCGACCTCCACTTTCTTTCCAACGACATCCGGTTGAATCGGCAGCTCCCGACCACCGCGATCGATCAGTACGGCCAGCGAAATGTTTGCGGGTCGCCCGAAGTCAGCCAGCTCATCGAGCGCGGCGCGCACCGTGCGACCGGTATAGAGCACATCGTCGATGATGACGACGTGCTTGCCGTCCAGCTCCCAGGGCAAATAAGTTGGCCCCACGACCGGCCGCGGTCCAACCGTTTGCAGGTCGTCGCGATACAGCGTGATGTCGAGAGAACCTTGCGGCACCGTGACTCCTTCGCCGCCTTCGATCATCTTCACAAGCCGGTCAGCCAGCTGAACTCCGCGGCGCTGAATTCCAACGATGATCAGATCGTCCGTACCTCTGTTAAGCTCGACGATCTCGACTGCCATTCGCTTCAACGTTCTCTCGACAGCCCGGGCGTCGAGGACCGTCGCGTTTTTCGTAGCCATTGGTGCACAAATATGGCGAGACGCCTCGTTTAATTGAAGAGATCCAAGACAATTGCGTCGCTAATATTCGCTTATGATCGATCGAATCCTGAGGTGGCTGGGTGAGTCCACCGGTTCACCGGCCCTGCGCAAAACAACGCTGTTGGGGATTCCGGTGTTCGTCGAAAATACGCGTCCAGACATTGATAGCGATGAAGTCCTGGGTCGCATCGAACGTTGCCTCGATTTGATCCGGCACTATGTCCCGCATCATTTCCGTCACTTGCAGCGCGACTTCAGGTACATCATCTCCAAAAGATTCGCCTGTCGCGGCGCGTATTTTCACAACGAGAACGCCTGCCTCATCGAGCTGACGTTCTGCGTCAATCCGAGCTTCTCGGATGCAGAAGTTGCAGCGACGATACTCCACGAGGCCATGCACGCGCGTCTCGACAGCCTGGGCTTTCCTCTCGAGATGGAGGATCGCGCCCGGCAGGAGAGGTTTTGCCGCCGCGCCGAGCTGGAGTTCGGCGCGCTGGTGCCGGGTGGCGAGAAAGTGATCGAGCGTGCGCAGCAGACTATTGAGCTCGCCGATGAAGAAGTAGCGCCCGTCATCGACCCCGACCTCGCCGCCGAGCGGATCGCGGCGGTCGATCGATCCGCACTCGAAAAGCGTTCCTGAGTGCTCCTTAGTTATTTCAGCTCGAGCCGATTCTCCTGTTCGACGAGCTTGACCGCTTCGACGTGATCCGCCTGATCCCCAAGTTGTATGCGCGCTTCGTGGAATCTGTCGGCGGTCAGCGTGATCAGAGGGGTACTAACGTCCAGATCTTCCGCCAGCACTGAAGCAATCCCAATGTCCTTGTCGAGCAGGGCGAGGCGAAAGGTGCGCGGAAATTCCCGGGTGAGCACGCGCTGGGGAATCAGGTTCTCCGATGTATTCGAACGTCCGCTCGATGCATTAATGACATCGAGCGCGATCTTGGGATCGACACCGGCCTTCGCGAGGATTGCCAGCCCCTCGGCCGTCGACAGGATGTGCACCGCGAGCAGTGCGTTATTTACCGCCTTGAGCGCGTCACCGCTCCCCACTGGCCCGGCGTGTACGATCTTCTTGCCGAAGGCCTCGATTACCGGCTTCACGCGCTGAAAGACCGTCTCTTCCCCGCCCCACATCACAGTCAGCGTGGCGGCCTTGGCGCCGGAAGTTCCCCCACTGACCGGCGCGTCTATGAAATCGACGCCTCTGCCACCCAACTCCGCCGCAATCGAGCGCGATGTCGGCGGATCCCCGGAAGTGCAATCCACTAGCACCGCACCTTTGCGCATCGCATTGAGAATGCCGTTCTCGCCGTGCACGACGGACTCGACTTCGGCCGACGAAGGAAGGCATGTGATGACTACATCCGCTCCGTCGACTGCTTCAGCGGGAGTCCGGGCAACGCGCGCTCTGTAGTTCCGGGCAAACTCTTCAGCCTTGGAACCGGTGCGGTTCCAGACCACCAGATCGAAGGGCTGTGCAAGGTGCGACGCGATTGGCGCGCCGATGTCGCCAAGCCCGAGGAAAGCAACTTTCATTGCGCTGACGTTTGCCTGAGTGTGCGTGAGTGAAACGCCGTGTTGTGGGCGTAGACCATCGCCGAGATGTCGGCGATCAACTTGCTGGACCTCGCGCCATCCTTAATCCCGCGAGTCAGTACAACCAGGACATAGGGAGCGCGGTCAGGCGGATACACGATCGCAGCGTCGTGTGCAACGGCTGTGATGTCGCCGGTTTTATGCGCAACCCGGATTCCGGGAGGCAAGCCCGCCGGGATGCGGTCGTTGAATTCCTGCGCGAGCAGCACCGAGAGCATCTCGCTCGATGCGTCGCCGGGCGCAGCCGTCCCGTCCTGAATTGCGTGGAGGACGATCGCGAGATCCCTTGCCGTCGTTGTGTTATTCAGGCCCCGCTCGAACGCCTTGCCATCTTCGACGCCGCGCAAAACCTGTATCCGATTCGCTCCGAGCTCACGCATGGTGCGTGTAACGGCATCCGCACCTACGAGCGTGATCAACGTGTTCGTAGCGAGGTTGCTCGAGCGCGTGATCATGCGCCACAGCAGCGAATCGACCCTTACACGCTCCCCCACTCTCTTGTATAGGCTCGAATCGCTATCAGATCCTGCATCGAGAGTGAATGGTGAGCCGTCCACCAGCGAAGCAAACTGATTCACGACGAGCAGCTCCTGATCCATGCGAAACGATCCGCTGCGAGCTCGACGAAATAGCTCAACCATCACCGGCACCTTCATGGTGCTTGCGGCGTGAAAGCCGGAGTCCGCGTTAAGGAGAAGGGTGTCGGAGGAACCCAGGTCCACATACGCGACTCCGACGTACGCCCCGGAATCAGCAGCAACCCGCTGTTCGATTTGCCGCAGCAGTGAATCGTTGCTCTGTGTTGCGACGAGCAACGCTGCTGCCATCAGGAACGTCATCTGGCCGGTTCGCCGTTAAGACGGAATCGTTACCGGTGCCGCGCCTGGCGCCACCTCTGCCCAAATGCTTTCGTTGTGCCGATCATCCAGAACGAGAGAGCCAACCACGAACGTGATGACTGCGACCCCAATCGGAAACGCGAGTCCCGCGTAGATATTTCCCGTCCGTGCGACGAGCGCCGTTGCAATGATTGGAAGAAATCCGCCGAACCAGCCATTACCGAAATGATAAGGAAGCGAGAGTGACGTGTACCGAATTTTGGCCGGGAACGCCTCTACGAGAAACGCGGCGATCGGCCCATACACCATCGTCACGAAAACCACCTGCACGAACACCAGCAATGTGAGCATGACCGCGTTCACTGGGCTCGAATACGCCTTCATAGCGTGATAGATCGGCAGATAGAGAGTCGCGGCGAGAAGGTTCCCAGCCATCATGATCTTCTTGCGTCCGATGCGGTCCGAGAGGCTGCCAAAGAACACGAATAACGGCGCGCCCAGGACCAGCGCGATTGCGACGCAAACATAGGAGGTGACGAGTGGCACCTTCAGCACGGTTTGCAGGAAGAGCAGCGCGTAGAACTGCCCTGTGTACCACACTACCGCTTGCCCCGCTGTAGCTCCAAAAAGAACCGCGAAAAAAATCTTCCAACGCGACCAGGTGCCGAAGCTTTCCTGGATCGGCGCGCGCGAGGTTCGACCGGATTCCTTGAGCGCCGCGAACAACGGCGATTCCCGCAACCGCACCCGAATGTAGTACGAGATCGCAAGCAGCAGGAGCGACAGGATGAACGGAACTCTCCAGCCCCAGGCTTTGAACGCTGTTTCGCCAACGATCGCGCGTACTATCAGGATCACCGCCAGGGACACAAACAGGCCCAACGTAGCCGTTGTCTGGATGTAGCTCGTGTAATAACCGCGCTTCCCATCTGGCGCGTGCTCGGCAACGTAAACGGCCGCCCCACCGTACTCCCCGCCCAAAGCGAGACCCTGGAGTAAGCGGAGGAGAACCAGAATGATCGGAGCGGCGATTCCAATCGTGGCATAGCCGGGCAGAAAACCGATTGCCGCAGTCGACCCACCCATGATTAACAAAGTCGCGAGAAACGCGAACTTCCGTCCGATCAGATCACCGATTCTGCCGAACACCAGCGCCCCAAACGGGCGGACGGCGAAGCCCACGGCAAAAGTCGCCAGAGTTTTTAAAAAGGCCGCAGTCGGATTGCTGCCCGGGAAGAACTCAGTCGAGATAATTGCGGCCAGGCTTCCGAAAATGTAGAAGTCGTACCACTCGATCATCGTGCCGACCGAGGATGCGGTAATCACCTTCCAGATTCCGCGTATTTCCCTTCGATCGCTGCCGGTGACTGCCGACGCTGACGTAACTCCGGATGTCATCGTGAGTGCTCCCTCCCCTTCCTCTCGCCTTAGCGTATCCAGCCGCGGCGTCTGTAGGAATCAGTGGCAAACGTTTCGTAGAGCCAGGAACGGAAAGCCCGGAACCGATCCTCCGGGGTGCTATGCGGATCCATACCCGATCCACGCAGCGCAGCTGGTACGCAAACAATCTGGAAGCCGACCGCCTCGAAGGTAGCACACGCCCGACGGCTATGCATGGGCGACGTGACTACCGCAATGCGCCGCCAACCTCTGGCGTCGGCGATCTTTTTCATCTGTAGCGCTTCGGTTCGCGTTGTGAAAATTGAGTCGACGAAGACGATCGCCGGGGCACTCCCCGTCAGTTCAGCAATTGTCGCCAGATCCGCCGAATCGGAGACCGTGGCGGTGGCAAGACGAACGCGTTCGCGCGAGACCATAAGGATTGGCGCGACACCTTTGCGCAGCAGCTCTATCGCACTTAGCAGGCGATCGAGCGATTCGTTGCGCGCGAGACCATCGGGGGTGACGCCCGCGGACAACGCCGCAATCGCGTCGACCCTTTGCGCTGCGGAATCGCTACGAATTAATGGGCGAGCCGCGTCTCGAACCAGCGGCGTATACGCTACCAGGACACAGACGACTCCGAGCAAGCCGGCACCGATCCATAGGAGCGTGCGCAGTCGGGTCGCACCCAGGGCCGCGCCGATGATCGCAGCGGGAAGAAAGAAACTTATCTCTGGTTTGCGCGTGAGCTGCTGGACGCCGAGGAGGTAGGCGGCGACGGCGCACAAGAGCCCAAGGACCGCTCCGGTCGCTAATTGTCGCGCAACGTTCTGATTTCGGGCGCCGTCCAGCACGGCGAAAAATTTAAGCCGGCCAATCTCGGCCGGCTTGGGAAGCTACTTCTTCGTAGGAGTCTGCCGGTCCTTTTGGGCGGCGTTGATCTGCTGCGCTGCCTTCTTTAGCGCCTCCTCAAGGACTCCTGATTGCTCGGCGATAACCTGTTGCGCCGTCGTCACGAATCCGGATGCGACGTTCATCGCTGCCGTTTTGATCTCGGGGTCCGATGCAATCCGCTGGGCGAGCGCCTGAACTGAGGCCGCCAATTGATCGAGCGACTTCTGCAGCTCGGGCGAGGGCTTGAACACGACCGAGTCTTTGGGTGTCGCCGACTTGGCGTGGCTGCTGGCCGGTTGCTGGGAACGCGCAGCGGATGCCGCCGCCAGGCCAGTTACCAGAACAAATAAAAGAGCAATACGTCTCATTTTCGTTAAATAAGTAAGTTCAGGGACGCGCGCTAACCGGGAATTACCCCGTAACCATTGAAAAGGATCGCGCCAAAGTGATTATGCGTCAATCCGAGCACGAAAGCACGCCTTCGTACGCGGAAGACCTTCGCCGGGCCGTCGCCGATGCGACACCGCGGCTGATGGCGCTGAGCGATGCAGATGCGAAGCGTCGTCCGCGACCGGGAAAATGGTCGCCGGCCGAAATCATCGGCCACTTAATTGACTCTGCTTCGAACAATCATCAGCGATTCGTGCGCGCGCAGTTTCAGAATGATCTGGTCTTTCCGGGATACGATCAGGACGCTTGGGTTTTATTTCAAGCCTACGGGGACGCGCACTGGGTTGAGCTCGTCACACTCTGGAAAACTTTCAACATTCAGATCGCGCGGATTATGGAAAACTCTCCGGAATCAGTGAGAAAATCGCCGCGATCGAAGCACAATCTCGACAAACTCGCGTGGCAGCCCGTGCCCGCCGACAAGCCGGCGACGCTGGACTATTTCATGAACGACTACGTCGACCACCTCAAACATCATCTCACTCAGATCTTTCCCGACTAATTCACCCAGTCGGCGATGAAGATGTTCGTCTCGTGAGGATTGGCGTCATGCCGGTTTGACGCCCAAACGAGCTTCTTGCCGTCGGGACTGAACATCGGGAAGCCGTCGAAGGTCGACGCTGTAGTGATCTGTTCGATCCCTGACCCATCGGGATTGATCAGGAACAAATCGAAGTTTCCGAGCTTCGGATCGGTGTGGTGGTTCGACGAGAAGATGATTTTCCTTCCGTCCGGAGTCCACGATGGGCCAAAGCTCGCGGCGCCGAGAGTGGTGATCTGATGCTGATCGCTGCCGTCGGCGTTCATGATCCACAGATCCATCTTGTTCGGTCGCACCAGGCGCTGGACAAGAAGGTCCTTGTACGTGCTGATCGCATCAGGCGTCTGCGGGTGATTGGCGCGGTAGACGATTCGCTTGCCGTCGGGCGACCACCACGGGCCGCCATCGTATCCGAGCTGGTGCGTCAGTTGGCGAACATCGGTCCCGTCGACCTTCATAACGTAGATGTCCAGGTCCCCGCCTTTGAGGGACGTAAAGACAATCTTCTTTCCGTCGGGCGAAAGAACCCCCTCGGCGGTGTAGATGCCGAAGTTGGTGAGCCTGCGCGGCCGTGTCCCATCGGAGCCGCTCGTGTAGATGTCGAAGGGATCCAGTCGCCACACGTAGCCCTTCGACGGGTCCGGCCGCGGTGGACAGCTTGTCTCCAGCGCCTGACTGGAGGCGAAAAAGATCCGCCGGTCGCCATTCATGAAGTAGCCGCAGGTCGTCTTACCGACTCCGCTCGAGACGCGGCGAACGTGAGAGCCGTCGATGGCCATCACGTATTGCTGGTCGCAGGTGCGGCCTTCCCGGGTGCTTTGGAAAATCAGCCGCTTCCCATCATGACTGAAATAGGCCTCCGCATTCTCACCACCGTCGGTGAGCTGTTGGATGTTGCGGAGGTGATTCTCGCCCGGCTCGGGCTGCAGCGCGATCGGAAGCGGGGCGCCCTGGGCGCTCAGGGATCCAGCGGTGACAAGCCCGGCCACGAGAATTTCAAATTTCCTAAACATTTTCTATACAAACGGCTGACACCGCGGTTTTTCGCGCAACGTATGGTGAGCGCAGAAGATAGCACGATCTAAGTAGTTCCAACCATTTCGCCTTTCCAACGGTCTAAGGATCGAACGCCGGCCGCTCCGCTGCCGCTGGCCTAGCGCATTCACCCGCAGGAGCCGTCATGCCCGTACTTCCGTCCATCACCGGCATCGCAGCAGCGTTGCTCGCGCTTACAGTTCCCTCCCTGGCCAGCGCGCAGACGACTACTCGCTCACAGAACGATCCGCGTCCCGTTGCCCAGGCGATGCTTCGACAGGGCGAGATCACTATCGACGGCCGCATCGACGAAGCGGCGTGGGCAGCGGCAAAACCAATCACCGAGTTGTCGCAGTCGACACCGGATGAGGGCAAGGCGCCCAGCCAGCGAACCGAGATCCGCATACTATACGATGCGAGTGCGCTCTACATCGCTGCCCGCATGTACGATTCGCTCGGCGCAAAGGGCGTTCGATCGGCGCTCGCACGCCGTGACCAGGTGATGAACGGAGGTAACAATCTCACCTCCGACCGAATCGCGTTCGTTTTCGACACCTTCCGCGACAAGAACAGCCGCACGTGGTTCGAGCTGAACCCGGATGGTGTGAAGGGCGACCACCAGAACGGCGATGCGTCGTTCGACCCGGTCTGGGACGGGGCTGCCAAAGTGGATTCGCTCGGTTGGACCGCCGAATTCAGAATTCCATTCTCTCAGCTGAAGTTTTCGCGCGCTGCCGACCAGGTGTGGGGAATGCAGATCTGGCGCGAGATCAATCGCCGCGCCGAGCAGGACATGTGGGCATTCTGGCGCAGCAACGAATACGGCGGGCCCGCGTACTTCGGAACCCTTCAAGGAATCAAGGTCGTTTCGCAACCGCGCCAGGTGGAGATCGTGCCCTACGCAACGACACGCAGCAAGCTCGAGCGCGCGCGGCCCGGCGATCCTTACCACTCGACGAACGAAATGCTTTACCGCGCTGGCGGCGATGTGAAGCTCAACCTCACCTCGAACCTGACGCTCGACGGAACGGTCAATCCCGATTTCGGTCAGGTGGAAGTGGATCCGGCAGTCGTCAACCTGTCGGTGTTCGAAACGACCTTCAGCGAAAAGCGACCATTCTTTGTGTCCAATTCCGGGTATTTCTCCACCGGGGGGTTCAGTTGCTACTTCTGTAGTAACGTTTCGAGTTTGTCCTTGATCTATACCCGCCGCATCGGACGGTCGCCGCAATTGTCGGGTCTCGTCGCCGATCAATCCGATTTCATGGATGCGGCGGATGCAACGACGATTCTCGGCGCCGGCAAGGTCACCGGCCGTACCGCAGGTGGGTTGAGTGTCGGAGTGATGGACGCTCTGACGGCCAAGGAAGATGCGCGTTACCGCCCCATTGGGAGTACGACCGACGCGACACAGGAAGTCGAGCCGCTGACCAACTATTTCGTCTCGCGGCTTCGGCAGGATTTCAACGGCGGCAATACGCGCGTCGGTACGATTACTACAATGGTCAACCGCTCGCTGACAAATCCGGACGAGGTCGCGCGACTCCGTTCAAATGCACAGGCGGGCGGTCTCGATCTCGATCATCACTGGGCCAATCGGACATATTCGTTCAACGTCCAGACGGCTATTAGTCATATCGGCGGCGACACCGCGGCTATTCGTCGTGCACAGTTCGCCAGCGCGCGTTACTACCAGCGCCCCGGACGAACCAACACGACCGACGGCCTTTTCTCCACGGCGCTCGACCCAACGCGGCGCAACCTGTACGGATACGGGTTTTACACTCGACTGGCTAAAGAGACTGGCAACTGGCTGTGGGAAGCGACACAGAACTGGCGGAGTCCCGGCTTCGAGGCCAATGACCTCGGCGTGCTCAATCGCGCTGACTACAAGTTCATGTTGTTCAACGTCTTTCGGCAATGGACCACGCCGGGTCCGTTTTACCGCTCCCTTTACACCATCTGGGGCGCGCAGCAACAACACAACTTCGACGGTGATCGCAATGACGTCGATTACCACGCCTGGGCGCAAGCGACATTCAAGAACTACATGGTTTGGGACGGCTTCGTGATGTCACACCCGAGCTATTACGACGAACGCCTTACGCGCGGGGGACCGACAGTCATCCACTACGGATACAATCTGTACTCGACAGATTTCAGTACGGATTCACGCAAGCGGATCGTCGGGAATTTCACAGTTCAGCGCAGCACTCCGCGCGACAACACCGAGGGCGGCCGCTGGTTCTACGCACCGGGTGTGACCGTTAAGCCCTCGTCGAGACTGCTGATTAGCCTCTCGCCGTCTCTCGATCTCAACAACACATCGCAGCAGTACGTGACGACGCAAGCCGACCCCACGGCGCCGACCGCTTTCGCCGGAAACCGTTATGTGTTCGGCCGGCTGCAGCAGAAAACGTTGTCGATGGATACGCGCGTCAACATGACCTTCACGCCGAACCTCACCTTGGAGATGTTCGCGCAGCCCTTCCTCGCCAGCGGCAAGTACTCGAGCTTCAAGGAATTCGCGGAAGTGAAATCGCGCAACATGAACTTCTACGGCCGGGACAATGGCAGCACGATCGCCACCAATACGGATCCGCAGACGGGAGCGGTTACCTACACCGTCGATCCTGACGGACCAGGGACGGCCGCGCCGTTCACTTTCGATGACCCGAATTTCAATCTGAGATCGCTGCGCGGGACAGGTGTCCTACGCTGGGAATACCGGCCAGGCTCGACGCTGTACTTCGTCTGGACCCAGGAGCGGAGCGGGTTCGATCAATTCGGCGATTTCAACTTTTCACGGGATCGGTCGGCGCTGTTTCGTGATCGGCCGACCAATATCTTCCAGATCAAGGGGACTTACTGGATCGGAAGGTAAGGGAGATTACTCCGGAGTTGCCGACCCTCTAGAGCTGGCGGCCGAGGCGCTTTTCACCACGGAGCTTTTCGCCGAGGCCGCTTTGGCGGTCGGCTTCCGGCGAACCGTGCGACGGGAACGGCCTTTGTATACCCCACGTACCCACAACGCCTTGGTGCCACGAACGTCGATGTGGGCGAACGGTCCGCTACGACCCGAATACGCATATAGACCGGTACCGCCCACCAGTTCAGGGTACCGGGCTTCGACGCGGTCCACTGCATCGAGGATCATCTTCACGTCGGCGAAGCTCACTTTCCCATCGCCGTTCAGATCCGACATCTTGCCGTTCCCTTGCTGGTCGATAAAGACGTCGGCCGCGTCACCGAACTGGTGACGGCTGTCGCGAGCGCTGCCCTCGCCGCGGACGGCGAAATTGTGGGCCGGCGTGCGGAAACCTGAACGGATCCTCATGCCCTCGGCGTCGACGCCGTGCGCGTTAAGATCCTCGATCACCAGCTCCAGCTTGTCGAGAAGCGGCTCGCGAAGAACCAGGTACTTCGGCCAGACTTCTTTCTGGTCGTGGGAAACAAAGTCGCGGAGCCGGAAGTGCTCGGAGACGCGTGTATCCTCGTTCTCCGGGGTCACTTCGATAAAGCCTTCAGGATTCCGATACGCCTCGGATCTGAGTCTGCCTTTTTCCTGCGGCCAGTAGCCGAGTCGGTACCCGTTGAGCCAGGCGCGAACTTTTTGACCGAACGAGCGCATGGTGAACACCGTCTCCGCTGAGGCGGCCGGAGTCGATGCCAGAGATGCGCTACCGACCGAGGTCGGCGGAGTGGTACCCATCGCTATCCAGTCTTCCGGCATCACGAAGCGGGCAAAAACCTTCCCACTGAGACCCGTACCGTGATCGCCCGCCGACGACATCAGGGACTTCTTGTCGGCCGGAGTCAGACTATCCGGGGAGACGCTGCCGTTGGCGACTGGGGGGTTGATCAGGGAATCAGCGTGAGTGGCGACAGCATTCGAGCTAGCCCGGTTGGCGCGCACGAAAATCTGGGCGCGAGCCGGGAGGGGGGCGACGATCCCGCAAAGAGCGGCGAGGATCGCAAGGGCAAAGCTGATTCTGCTCGAAACTGAATTCACTAAACTGGCTCCTCTTCGGTAGCTCGACTGACGTAACGACTGGTTCCAGTCGCGGTAGTCTCGGGGCTTTGCGTCGCCGCTTTTCAGCGGGTTTGCCGGTTTTCGGAGGCGCCCGCAAGCTCAGCTGGGCGCGAACAATAAATTGACTGTTGGGGAAGGGTTTATGTAACTGTAGAGGTTAAACCCTGCTCACTAAGTACTCTAAGTCACGAGGCTTAAGCCGCTGAGATGGCTGAGCATGCGCCGTGATATTTGAAGTACATGATCACTTTGAGCGAAACGCGGCGCGAGAACGCGCGACGGTCTTTGTTCGGCTCAGATCAACTGCGAAAAAACTGATGTACTGAGACCTACTTGTTGCTCGCGGAGTGGTTCGATGCGGTCTTCGCCAGAGGCTCCCTTGGTACTCCGATCTGGACCAGGTACTCACCAGTGACGTCGGTGCCATGGACCATACCCTTCAACGCCTGTTCGCCGGTTTTTGACCCGAGCTTCCAGGTCAGAGCCGCCCGTCCTTTCCCGTCGCTCACGGCCCGGGTCGGGGTGACAACGCCAGACTTCACCGAGAAGTTGACGCGCGCATCAGGAACTGGGTTTCCGTAGACGTCCGTCACCAGCGCGAACAGCTTCTTCACTTTGCCTGCGTCACGCACCTTCCGATCAGCCGGGACATCGTCAAACGCCAGGTTTGCGGCAGCCGCAGGCATCGCCTTGGCGGTCACTTTGAGCAGCTTCTTGATACCCTCTACATGCACACCCAGAGAGTAGTCTCCTGCCGAATGGCCAAGCGTCCAAGTCGTTCGGGCAACCCCACTTGAGTCGGTAGTAAGCGCGGTATCGGCGAGCTCGCCTCCCGACACCGACAAGCTCAGTACTGCCTCACTCACGCCGCTGCCGTTGAGGTCGGAAACTCGGAATACCAACGGCTTTGCGAGCTTTGCGCCGGCAGCTGCCTTCTGGTTGTCTCCGGACACGGCCGTCACCGCGGTTGGGGCACCCGCCAACGCCGCAGCGCCGATCGTAACCGGCGGAATCCCCAGGCCGGGGCCGAGCCCGATCTGGGCACGCAAGCGCTGGGTGCCGGTCTTCTTCGCGAGGGTCCAGCGAACTGTTGCCACCCCCAGGGAATCCGTCCGCGTTGAGGCGTCGCTGATCATACCACCGTCCAGGGCCGCCCAACGAACAGGCACGTCCGGCAGCACGCGGCCGACGGAATCGGTAACCCGAATTGCGACGGAATCCGGCAACTGCTCGCCCGCGTGAGCGCTCAGCTTGTCCACGAGCGGCGCTACTCGGGTGTTGCTCGCGATTGGATCTGCCTCCGCGACAATCGGTAGCGCGCTATCCACATTTTCCACCGACGCGAACAGAGTCTGACGCCCTGGATCATTGCCGAGAGTCCACGCCGCACGGGCCCTGCCGTCTGCGTCGGTTGTCGCGATAGCTGGATCGACCGACCCTGCGCCTTCGACCTTGAACGTGACACGCTTGCCCGATGCCGGTCCGCCGCGACGATTGGTCGCCCTCACGACGACCGCCTGCGGAAGCTGGCGACCGGCAAGTGTCCGCTGATTTGTCCCCGCCACCAGCGCGATAGCTGACGCCGGCGTCACCACTGACACGCCAGCTTTGCCGAGAACGCCTTCCACTTTCGCGACAATTGTTGACCGGCCCGCCGACTTTCCAGTCAATAGTCCGGCGCTGTCGAGCGAAGCAATCGAGTTATCCTCGATATGCCAGGTGGCTTCGAGTCCATTGATTGGATGGCCACGCGCATCGAGGGCGCGAGCCCTCAGCTGCAAGTCGGTCCCCTCGGATAGTACGATCAGGCTGTCGCTCGACGCACGTCCAACTTCCACGCTGGCAACACTTTGGCGCACGATGACCGTCGAGTGAGTCACCAGGCTCCCGACCACTACGCTCACCATCGTGCGGCCCGGGCCCCGTGCGATCACCGAGCCGTCCGGAAGCACCACTGCGATACTCGAGTCCCCGGTCGTCCATGTCGGACGCGCGCCGACGAGTATGCTGCCGTTTTTGTCGGTGACTGTGGCCGCGTAATGAACTGTGTCGCCCAAGGCGGTCGCCGTATCGATTGCCGGGCGGAGTCCAACCCATGCCGCGCCGAGATTGCCGATGGACTGATGGGACTCGGACTGACCTATTACGCCGTAGGAAACCAGCGCCGTGACGATCGAAACGAGCGCCGCCCCCGATGATGCGGTGACAGCGATCAGCTTCGCAGTGTGTTTAAGCCACGCGGTGCGTGCTTTTGCGCCAGTAAGCGGGGTCTCGGCCATCGTCTATGTAGACGTGAAACGGCTGAGCTAAGTCACGACTTTCCGGAGTTTTTTCTAAGGCGATGTGGCTGGTTGAACGGACGGGGTGGGATTCGAACCCACGGTACGCTTTTAACGTACACACACTTTCCAGGCGCGGTTAGCAAACGCTGCAAATGAGCATCGTCGCTCCATTTCAGCAGTTACGGAAACACTACTGCGCTCCCTGCGCTCCGAAACGCGCCCGAAAACCGCCCCCTCACGTATACAGATCGTATACAGCGTTCCATCTCGGACGCATG